>NZ_JBIVQP010000002.1:0-193588 GCF_044755245.1 Streptomyces sp. NPDC092369 | reverse complement strand
TTTGGGGGGTTGGGGTGGGCGTGTGGAGTTTGCCTCTTCCGTTTCTTCTTGTTTGTTTCTCCCCTCTGTGGGGGCGCGGGCGGCTCCTCCCCCCCCCCCCCCCCCCCCCGCCTCGTGTCGATCAGACGCCGGTCACGGGGACGCCGGTGGATACAGCGACCGCGGCAGCTGCGAGGCCGCCGCCGCGTCCAGGAGCCACAGCGTGCGGGCCCGCCCGTACGCGCCGGCCGCCGGGGCCTGGATCTCGCCCGCGCCGGACAGCGCGATCGCCGCCGCCTCGGCCTTGTCCTCGCCCGCCGCGAGCAGCCACACCTCACGGGCCGCGCGGATGGCCGGCAGGGTCAGCGAGACCCGGGTCGGCGGGGGCTTCGGCGCGCCGTGCACCCCGACCACCGTGCGCTGCGTCTCCCGCACCGCCGGCAACTCCGGGAACAGGGACGCCACATGGGTGTCCGGACCGACGCCCAGCATCAGCACGTCGAAGGTCGGCACCGAGCCGTGGTTCTCCGGGCCCGCGGCCCGCGCCAGCTCCTCGGCGTAGGCCTCGGCCGCCGCCTCGACGTCGTCGCCGTACGGACCGTCGGACGCGGGCATGGCGTGCACGCGCTTCGGATCCAGCGGTACGGAGTCCAGCAGGGCCTCGCGGGCCTGCGTGTCGTTCCGCTCCGGGTCGCCCTGCGGCAGGAACCGCTCGTCGCCCCACCACAGGTCGAGCCGACCCCAGTCGACCGCGTCCCGGGCGGGCTGGCCGGCGAGGGCCGCGAGCAGCCCGTTGCCGTTGCGTCCACCGGTCAGCACCACGGACGCATAGCCCCGGGAGGCCTGCGCGTCCACGATCTTCGTGATGAGCCGGGCCGCTGCGGCCTGCGCCATCAGCTCCTTGTCGCGGTGCACGACCAGCTGCGGAGTGTTCACTTCGCCGCCGCCTTCTTCTTCACCGGTGCCTCCGCTTCCGCTTCCGGCCCGGCAGTTTCCGCAACGCCCTCGTCAGGGGTTTCGTCTTTGGCCCGTGCTCCTTTGGCCGGCGACTCCACCTCCTCGGCGGGCAGTACGGCGACCGCCGAGGGCGCGTTGAGCCGGTCCACCCCGAACCGCAGCGCCGAGGCGTAGGTGTCGTCCGGGTCGAGCCGGCGCAGCTCCTCCGCGATCAGCTCGGCCGTGTCCCGGCGCTTGAGCGCCACCGCACGGTCGGGCTGACCCTGGATGGAGAGCGTCGCCAGCGAGCCGTCCGCCCGGTCGAGCACGATCGGCCCGCTGTCGGTGTGCATGCGCACCGCCGTCAGACCGGGGCCCGACGACAGCGACCGCTTCACCGGCACGTCGAGGCGGTCGGCGAGCCACATCGCCAGCAGCTCGCAGCTCGGGTTGAACTCCTCGCCCTCCACCTCGACCGTCTCGACCTCGCAGACGACCTGGTCGAGTGCGGCGGCCAGCATCGAGCGCCAGGGCGTGATGCGGGTCCAGGAGAGGTCGGTGTCGCCCGGGGTGTAGGTGTCGGCGCGGGCCGTGAGGTCCCGTACCGGCTGCTCCGAGGCGTAGGTGTCCGTCACCCGGCGCTGGGCGAGGGCGCCCAGGGGGTCGCTCGCCGGATCGAGGGGCGCGTTCACCGGCCACCAGACCACCACCGGGGCGTCCGGCAGCAGCAGCGGCAGGACGACCGACTGGGCGTGGCCCGCCACTTCGCCGTACAGCCGCAGGATCACCGTCTCACCGGTGCCCGCGTCCGCGCCCACCCTGACCTCGGCGTCCAGGCGGGACGCGGTGCGGTCGCGGGGTGAACGGGAGACGCGCCTGACGACCACCAGGGTGCGCGAGGGGTGCTCGTGCGAGGCGTCGCCCGCCGCCTTGAGGGCGTCGTACGCGTTCTCCTCGTCCGTGACGATGACCAGCGTGAGCACCATGCCGACGGCCGGTGTGCCGATCGCCCGGCGGCCCTGCACCAGCGCCTTGTTGATCTTGCTGGCCGTGGTGTCCGTGAGGTCTATCTTCATGGCCGGCGCCAGCTCCGTCCGTCTCGCTCGAGCATCTCGTCCGCCTCGACGGGGCCCCAGGTCCCGGACGGGTACTGGGCGGGCTTGCCGTTGGTGTCCCAGTACTCCTCGATCGGGTCGAGGATCTTCCAGGACAGCTCGACCTCCTCCGTGCGCGGGAAGAGGTTCGAGTCGCCCAGCAGGACGTCGAGGATGAGGCGCTCGTACGCCTCGGGGCTGGACTCCGTGAAGGACTCGCCGTACGCGAAGTCCATGGAGACGTCCCGGATCTCCATCGAGGTGCCCGGCACCTTGGAGCCGAAGCGGACCGTGACGCCCTCGTCCGGCTGGACGCGGATCACGATCGCGTTCTTGCCCAGCTCCTCCGTCGCCGTGTGGTCGAAGGGGGAGTGCGGGGCGCGCTGGAAGACCACCGCGATCTCGGTGACGCGCCGACCGAGCCGCTTGCCGGTGCGCAGGTAGAAGGGGACGCCCGCCCAACGACGGTTGTCCACCTCGACCTTGATCGCCGCGTAGGTGTCGGTCTTCGACTTGGGGTCGATGCCGTCTTCCTGGAGGTAGCCGACGGCCTTCTCGCCGCCCTGCCAGCCCGCCGCGTACTGTCCGCGCACGGTGTCCCGGCCCAGGTCCTTCGGCAGCTTGACCGCGCCGAGCACCTTGGTCTTCTCGGCGGCCAGCGCGTCCGCGTCGAAGGAGGCCGGCTCCTCCATGGCCGTCAGGGCCATGAGCTGGAGCAGGTGGTTCTGGATGACGTCACGGGCGGCGCCGATGCCGTCGTAGTAGCCGGCCCGGCCGCCGATGCCGATGTCCTCGGCCATGGTGATCTGCACGTGGTCCACGAAGGACCGGTTCCAGATCGGCTCGAACATCGTGTTGGCGAAGCGGAGCGCCAGGATGTTCTGGACGGTCTCCTTGCCGAGGTAGTGGTCGATGCGGAAGACCTGGTCGGGGGCGAAGACGTCCTCGACGGTCGCGTTGAGCTCCTCGGCCGACTTCAGGTCGTGGCCGAAGGGCTTCTCGATGACCGCGCGCCGCCAGGAGCCACCGGTCTGGTCGGCCAGACCGTGCTTCTTGAGCTGCTGGATGACCACCGGGAAGGAGCGCGGCGGCACCGACAGGTAGAAGGCGAAGTTGCCGCCCGTGCCCTGTGCCTTGTCCAGCTCCTCGATGGTGCCGCGCAGTCGTTCGAAGGCCTCGTCGTCGTCGAAGGTGCCCTGGACGAAGCGCATCCCCTGGATGAGCTGCTGCCAGACCTCCTCGCGGAACGGGGTGCGGGCGTGCTCCTTGACCGCGTCGTGGACCTCCTGCGCGAAGTCCTCGTTCTGCCACTCGCGGCGGGCGAACCCGACCAGGGAGAAGCCCGGCGGCAGCAGACCTCGGTTGGCGAGGTCGTACACGGCGGGCATGAGCTTTTTGCGTGACAAATCGCCCGTGACACCGAAGATGACCAGGCCCGACGGCCCCGCGATACGCGGGAGCCGTCGGTCGGCGGGGTCACGGAGCGGATTCGCTCCGGAACCGGCAGTAGGAGCCAAGGCCTCAGCCCTCCGAGGGGGCGAGGCGCTGGAGCTCCGCCTCGGTCGAGTCGAGCAGGTCGGTCCAGGACGCCTCGAACTTCTCGACGCCCTCGTCCTCCAGGACCTGGACCACGTCGTCGTACGCGATCCCGAGCTTCTCGATGGCGTCGAGGTCGGCGCGGGCCTGTACGTACGTGCCGGAGATCGTGTTGCCGGTGATCTCGCCGTGCTCCTCGGTGGCCTGCAGGGTCGCCTCCGGCATGGTGTTCACCGTGTTCGGCGCCACCAGGTCGTCGACGTACAGGGTCGGCTTGTAGGCCGGGTCCTTGACACCGGTCGAGGCCCACAGCGGACGCTGCTTGTTGGCGCCCGCGCTCTCCAGGGTGCTCCAGCGAGGAGTGGAGAAGACCTCCTCGTACGCCTGGTAGGCCAGACGCGCGTTGGCGACGGCGGCCTTGCCGCGCAGCGCCAATGCCTCGTCGGTGCCCAGCGCGTTGAGCCGCTTGTCGATCTCGGTGTCCACGCGGGACACGAAGAAGGACGCCACCGAGTGGATCTTCGACAGGTCCAGGCCACGCTCCTTGGCCTTCTCCAGGCCGGCCAGGTAGGCGTCCATGACCGCGCGGTAGCGCTCCAGCGAGAAGATCAGCGTCACGTTCACGCTGATGCCGAGGCCGATGACCTCGGTGATCGCCGGCAGACCCGCCTGAGTGGCCGGGATCTTGATCAGCGTGTTGGGGCGGTCCACCAGCCAGGCCAGCTGCTTGGCCTCGGCGACGGTCGCCTTGGTGTTGTGCGCCAGGCGCGGGTCGACCTCGATCGACACGCGGCCGTCCTGGCCGTCGGTGGCGTCGAAGACCGGGCGCAGGATGTCGGCGGCGTCGCGGACGTCCGCCGTGGTGATCATGCGGATGGCCTCTTCGACGGTGACCTTGCGCGCGGCGAGGTCCGACAGCTGCTGGTCGTAGCCGTCGCCCGACGAGATCGCCTTCTGGAAGATCGTCGGGTTGGTGGTGACGCCCACGACGTGCTGCTGGTCGATCAGTTCCGCGAGGTTGCCGGACGTGATCCGCTTGCGCGACAGGTCGTCCAGCCAGATCGCGACGCCCTCCTCGGAGAGGCGCTTGAGTGCGTCTGTCATGGAATTACATCTCCTACGTGTCGTGGGTGGGCGTCAGCGCTGGGCGGCGGCGATGGACTCGCGGGCCTTGGCGGCCACGTTCTCGGCAGTGAACCCGAACTCCTGGAAGAGCACCTTGCCGTCGGCCGAAGCACCGAAGTGCTCCAGGGAAACGATGCGGCCGGCGTCCCCGACGAACCGGTGCCAGGTGAGACCGATGCCCGCCTCCACCGAGACCCGCGCGCGCACGCTCGGCGGCAGCACGCTGTCCCGGTACCCCTGGTCCTGGTCCTCGAACCACTCCACGCAGGGCATGGACACGACCCGGGTCGGCACCCCGTCCGCCTGGAGCTGCTCGCGCGCCTCGACGGCGACGTGCACCTCGGAACCGGTGGCGATCAGGATGACCTCCGGCTCGCCGCCCTCGGCCTCGAACAGGACGTAACCGCCCTTGGCCGCGTCCTCGTTGGCGTCGTACGTCGGCACACCCTGGCGGGTCAGCGCCAGGCCGTGCGGGGCGCCCTCGCCGAAGACCTTGGTGTAGCGGCGCAGCACCTCGCGCCAGGCGATCACCGTCTCGTTGGCGTCGGCCGGGCGGACCACGTTCAGGCCCGGGATGGCGCGCAGCGAGGCCAGGTGCTCGACCGGCTGGTGGGTCGGGCCGTCCTCACCCAGACCGATGGAGTCGTGCGTCCACACGTACGTCACCGGCAGGTGCATCAGCGCCGACAGCCGTACCGCGTTGCGCATGTAGTCGGAGAAGACGAGGAACGTACCGCCGTAGACACGGGTGTTGCCGTGCAGGGTGATGCCGTTCATCTCGGCGGCCATCGAGTGCTCGCGGATGCCGAAGTGGATCGTGCGCCCGTAAGGGTCCGCCTCCGGCAGCGGGTTGTCGGCCGGCAGGAACGAACTGTTCTTGTCGATGGTCGTGTTGTTCGAGCCGGCGAGGTCGGCGGAGCCGCCCCACAGCTCGGGGATCACGGCACCGAGCGCCTGGAGCACCTTGCCGGACGCGGCACGGGTGGCGACAGCCTTGCCCGTCTCGAAGACCGGGAGCTTCTCCTCCCAGCCGGTGGGCAGCTCACCCTTGGCGATGCGGTCGTACTCGGCCGCGCGCTCCGGGTTGGCGGTGCGCCACTGCTGGTACGACGGCTCCCACGCGGCCTTCGCCTCGCGGCCCCGCTCCAGCGCCTGGCGGGTGTGCTTGAGGACCTCGTCGGAGACGTCGAAGGACTTCTCCGGGTCGAAGCCCAGGACGCGCTTGGTGGCCGCGACCTCGTCGTCGCCGAGCGCCGAGCCGTGCGCGGCCTCGGTGTTCTGCGCGTTCGGCGCGGGCCAGGCGATGATCGAGCGCATCGCGATGAACGACGGCTTGTTCGTCACCTTCTTCGCGGCCTCGATGGCGTTGTAGATCGCGTGCGGGTCGATGTCGCCGTCCGGCTTCGGGGCGACACGCTGGACGTGCCAGCCGTACGCCTCGTAGCGCTTGACGGTGTCCTCGGAGACGGCCGTCTCCGTGTCGCCCTCGATCGAGATGTGGTTGTCGTCCCACAGCAGGATCAGGTTGCCCAGTTCCTGGTGGCCGGCCATCGAGGACGCCTCGGCGGAGATGCCCTCCTGGAGGCAGCCGTCACCGGCGATCGCGTAGATGAAGTGGTCGAAGGGGGACTCGCCCTGCGGCGCGTCCGGGTCGAACAGGCCGCGCTCGTAGCGGGCGGCCATGGCCATGCCCACGGCGTTGGCGACACCCTGGCCCAGCGGGCCGGTCGTCGTCTCGACACCCTTGGTGTGGCCGTACTCCGGGTGCCCGGGAGTCTTCGAACCCCAGGTCCTGAAGGACTCCAGGTCGCTCAGCTCCAGGCCGAAGCCGGCCAGGTAGAGCTGCGTGTAGAGGGTCAGGGACGAGTGGCCGGCGGACAGCACGAAACGGTCGCGCCCGACCCACTGGGGGTCGGCCGGGTCGTGCCGCATCACCTTCTGGAAAAGGGTGTACGCGGCAGGAGCCAGGCTCATCGCCGTACCAGGATGGCCGTTGCCGACCTTCTGTACGGCATCGGCGGCCAGGACGCGGGCGGTGTCCACGGCCCGCTGGTCCAACTCGGTCCACTCGAGGTCTGTTGTGGTCGGCTTGGTGCTCACCCTGAGTCAGGGCTCCTCTCCACATGTCACACATGTCGAATGCCGGTGCAGTCGAATGCCGGTGCACGGGGGCGCCCACCGGCCGTTGTCGAGCCTACCCCTGTAAGAACGTGCATTTTTTCGAGTCATTCCAGACTGCCGGGACTATCGAGGATCCGCCTCCCGACTGGTCCGGATCGCATTCGGCAACTGAATACGGAGCCGTTCGTCGGACTGCTCAATCGAGCTGTCGTGCGATCTTCCGGAAGGCCGATGAGAGGTCCCTGCGCTCCTGGTGGGGGACCCCTGCCAACACGACCCGACCCCCGCGAGTTCCGGGGTATGGGCAACGTCTAGAGTGGCGTGGTACGCGCGGGCCTTTACCGGGACTTCACACGGGGGAGGCTTGCTGGGATGTCTCTGTAGGGGTGTGCGTGACGGCCGTCGAATCCCGTCCAGCGGATGGGGGCACCTCCCACGCCCTTAAGGCAGTGGGGGAGCTCGGTGCGAGCCAGAGCCCGAGTCACCGGCCGTTCGGGGCCCGTGTCAAGGCGTTCGTGGCGCTGACCAAGCCGAGGATCATCGAGCTCCTGCTCATCACCACCGTTCCGGTGATGTTCCTCGCCCAGCAGGGCGTGCCCGATCTGACCCTGGTGCTGCTGACCTGCCTCGGCGGCTACCTCTCGGCGGGCGGCGCCAACGCGCTGAACATGTACATCGACCGCGACATCGACGCCCTGATGGACCGCACCTCGCAGCGCCCACTGGTCACCGGCATGGTCAGCCCGCGCGAATGCCTCGCCTTCGGCATCTCGCTCGCGATCGGCTCCACCCTCCTGTTCGGTCTGACCGTCAACTGGCTGTCGGCCTGGCTCTCCCTCGGGGCGCTCCTCTTCTACGTCGTCGTCTACACGATGATCCTCAAACGCCGTACCTCGCAGAACATCGTGTGGGGCGGCATCGCCGGCTGCATGCCGGTGCTGATCGGCTGGTCCGCGGTCACCAACTCCATGTCGTGGGCGCCGGTCATCCTCTTCCTCGTCATGTTCTTCTGGACGCCGCCGCACTACTGGCCGCTGTCCATGAAGGTCAAGGACGACTACGCGCGCGTGGGCGTGCCGATGCTGCCGGTCGTCGCCTCCAACAAGGTCGTCGCCAAGCAGATCGTCATCTACAGCTGGGTGATGGTGGGCGTCTCCCTGCTGCTGACCCCCCTCGGCTACACGGGCTGGTTCTACACGTCCGTCGCCCTGGTGGCGGGCGGCTGGTGGCTGTGGGAGGCGCACGGCCTGCAGAACCGGGCGAAGGCCGAGGTGACGGGCGGCAAGCTCAAGGAGATGCGGCTGTTCCACTGGTCCATCACCTACGTCTCGCTGCTGTTCGTGGCGATCGCGGTGGACCCCTTCCTGCGCTGACGCCCGCGCCCTCCTGTTCCGACGTACGTCACAGCGCCCTGCCCTCGCCAGTCGATCTACCGGTGAGTAGCATCCTGGCCATGGCAGACACGCAGCAGGAAGACACCCAGAAGGCGGACGCGAAGACCGACGCGAAGGCCGAGCGCAAGGTCGCGAAGCTCGCCAGGCGGATCGACGCCTTCGCCAAGGCGCACGGCGGTGCCGAGGGCCAGGTGGCCTACATCGGCGAGCGCGGCGCCCGCATCGTGCTGGTCGGCGAGGACGGCGGCTGGGGCGACCTGGTGGCCTCCTCCTACGAGCTCGCCGAGCAGGCCGTGGCGAAGTCCGGCATCACCGTCCACGAGTCCTTCGACGGCGAGTTCGCGGCGAAGGTGAGGACGGGTCCGTACGAGTGGACCCGCATGGCCGGCATCCAGGTCGGCGGACCGAGCAACGGCTGACATCCTTCGGCGATTCGCCCGGGGTGTGTCCAGGGCCTGTCTGACAATTCCCGTCGTCGCCCGTAGGGCGGCCGCGCGGCGTCAGGTGCGTGCTCTCGGCGGGCCGGGCGTGGGCCCTCGTACTGGACGTACTTGGGTCTGCGCCCGGTGCGGCGAGAGTGCGTGCATGGCGTCGCGCGGCAGACGGGAATTGTCAGACAGGCCCTAGCAACACCTCGCAGCCGGTTCACCCGTTAGGACCTGTACGGAGTGCACGGTCCAGTACGGGGAGTCCGGATGATCGAAACGCCGTCCCTCGTGGACCAGTACTGCCACGGTGTCCTCAGAACAGAGTTGGGTCTGGGTACCTTCGAGGCCCAACTCGCCCGTACCGAGGGCCCGCCCGCGCCCGGCACGACCCTCTTCGACACCCAGACGGGCTTCGCCGTACGCCGCTGGTGTCCGCCGCTGCTCGATCTGGAACCGCACTGCCCGCCCGCCCGCTATCTCGCCCGGCGCCGTGAACTGGGCGTGCTGGAAGCGGGCCGCAGACTGCTGCGGGGCAGCGGCATCACCACCTACCTGGTCGACACCGGACTGCCCGGCGACCTCACCTGCCCCGACGAACTGGCCTCGGCCGGGGCCGCCGAGGCCCGCGAGATCGTCCGGCTGGAGTTACTCGCCGAGCAGGTCGCCGACACCTCCGGCACCGTCGAGTCCTTCCTGGCCAACCTGGCCGAGTCGGTGCACGGCGCCGCCGCGAACGCGGTCGCCTTCACCTCCGTCGCCGGCCTCCGGCACGGACTGGCGCTGGCGCCCGAGCCGCCCGGTCCCGGCGAGGTGCGGGGCGCGGCCGGACGGTGGCTGGCCGGACGCCGGGTCGGCGGTGAGCTGAGCGATCCGGTCCTGCTGCGCCACCTGCTGTGGATCGCCGTCGCCTCGGGGCTCCCGCTCCAACTGCACGCGGGCCTGGGGGAGCCCGGGGCCCGTATCGACCGCACGGACCCGGTGCTGCTGACGGACTTCGTCCGCGCCACGGCCGGTCTCGGTACCGACCTGGTCCTCCTGCACGGCTACCCCTACCACCGCCACGCCGCCCACCTCGCCGGCGTCTTCCCGCACGTGTACGCCGACTCCGGTGCCGCCCTCGTGCGCACCGGCGCCCGCGCCGCGACGATCCTGGCCGAGATCCTGGAGCTGACCCCCTTCGGCAAGATCCTCTTCTCCAGCGGCGCCCACGGCCTGCCCGAACTCCACGTCGTGGCCGCCCGCCTCTTCCGCGAGGCCCTCGGCCGGGTCCTGGGCGACTGGGTCGCCGAGGGGGCGTGGTCCCTGGCGGACGCGCAGCGGGTGGCGGGCATGGTCGCGGCGGGGAACGCGCGGCGGGTGTACGGATTGGAGTGAGCGCAGGCGCACGGCCGGTAACGCGCGCGGGCGCAAGGGGTGTACGCGCCGCGGTGATCTGTCCAGACTGTCGGGGTGACGACGACCGACGCTCTGCTCGACCGTTTCCTCGACGACCTGACCCCGCTGCGCCCCATCGCCGTGTGGGCGCACGGATCCCTCGCGGGCGGCGACTACCAGGAGGGCCGCAGCGACCTGGACCTGATCGCGGTCCTGGACCGGCCCGCGGCCCTGGGCACCGTATGGCGGATCGCGACGCTGCATCCCCGGCTGCGCGCGGCCGAACCGCTGGCCGTCAAGCTGCACTGCAGCTATCTGACGCCCGCGCCCACGGCCGACACCGACCGTGCCCATCTCACCTGGGCGCACGACCAGTTGATGCGCCGCCCGGTCACCCCGGTCACGCGGCGTGAACTGCACGCGTTCGGGCGGGTGCTGCACGGTCTCGCGCCCGCGGACCTGCTTCCGCCGGTGTCGGACCGGGAGTTGGCCGACTTCGTCGTGCGCGATCAGCGGGAATTCTGGCGGCCGAACGTGGACCGGGCGCGCCAGTGGACCGAGGATCCCTGGGTGGACGTAGGGATGACGACCTTCGCCCGCGCGAGTGCCACCCTGAGGGACGGGCGGCTGATCACCAAGCGCGAGGCGCTCGACCTGCTGCCCGAACTGGGGGCGCCCGTCGAGGTGGTGGAGGACATCAGGCGACGGCGGTACGCGGAGCGGCCGGTGCCGGTCGCGGCGGAGTGGGCGCTGCGGCGGGCCGAGTTGACCCGGAGCTACCTGGGACCGGCGATCGACGGACTGGTGGCCGCGTACGCCTGATCCGGCAACTCGACCTCTGCGTCCGGCCGTTCCCGCATCGCCAGCAGCACCCGCAGCACCGCGATCCACACCAGGCCCGAGCCGAGCATGTGCAGACCGACCAGGAACTCGGGGAGGTTGGTGAAGTACTGGACGTAGCCGATGACGCCCTGGGAGAGCAGGACCAGGAAGAGGTCGCGGGTGCGGTGCAGTGGGCCCTGGGGGGCGTCGACCGCCTTGAGGACGAACCACAGGGCGAAGGTCAGCGTGACCACGATCCACGCCAGCACCGCGTGCAGCTTGCTGACCGTCTCCCAGTCCAGCGGCATCCGCTCGACCTCGCTGGAGTCGCCCGCGTGCGGCCCCGAGCCGGTCACCACCGTGCCCACCGCGATCAGCAGCACGGCGGCGGCGACCAGGAACCACACCATCTGCCGCACCGGCTGACCCACCAGTGGACGGGGCTCACCGTCGCCCTCGCGGGTGCGCTGCCACATCACCGTGGCGACCGCGATGAGGCCGGAGGAGAGCAGGAAGTGCGCGGCGACCGTGTACGGGTTGAGGCCGACCAGCACCACGATGCCGCCGAGGATCGCGTTGCTCATGACGATCCAGAACTGCGCCCAGCCGAGCCGGGTCAGCGAGCGCCGGTAGGGCTTCTCGGAGCGGGCGGCGATGATCGCCCAGCCGACGGCCGCGCACAGGACGTAGGTCAGCATGCGGTTGCCGAACTCGATCACGCCGTGCACGCCCATCGCGCCGGTGGTGGTGAGCGAGTCGTCGGTGCACTTGGGCCAGGTCGGGCAGCCGAGCCCGGAGCCGGTCAGCCGCACCGCGCCGCCGGTGACCACGATCACCACCGACATGACGAGGGCGGCGAGGGCCGCCCGCCGGACCGTCCGAGGGGTCGGCGTCCAACGTGCGGCGATGAAGGCGAGGGGGTTGCGCGCGGCGGACAGAGCGTCGGCGAGGGTCAGGTTCGGCACGCGCACCATCGTAGGGCGCCGCTTGTGCACGTATTCACGAGGGTCCGGGATGGGGCGCGTGCTCCTGCTCACTCCCTTGCTCACGCCCGTGCTCACTCCCAGCGGAAGAACCTGCCGGCCGCCGCGAGTCCCACGACCGCCCACACCGCGAGGATCCCCAGGTCGCCCCACGGCATGCCCGCCCCGTGCTGGAGCACGTCCCGCAGGCCGTCCGAAAGGGCCGAGATGGGGAGCAGGCCCAGGACGTCCTGGGCGCCCTGCGGGTACTTGTCCATCGGCACGATCACCCCGCCGCCCACGAGCAGCAGCAGGAAGACCAGGTTGGCGGCGGCCAGTGTCGCCTCCGCCTTGAGGGTGCCGGCCATCAGCAGGCCGAGGCCCGAGAAGGCCGCGGTGCCCAGGACCAGGAGGAGCAGGACGGCCGCCGGGTTGCCGTGCGGGGACCAGCCGAGCGCGAAGGCGATCACCGTCAGCAGGATGATCTGGAGGATCTCCGTCACCAGCACCGACGCCGTCTTCGCGGTCATCAGACCCCAGCGCGGGAGCGGGGAGGAGGCCAGCCGCTTCAGGACGCCGTAGCGGCGCTCGAAGCCGGTGGCGATGGCCTGGCCGGTGAACGCCGTCGACATCACGGCGAGCGCCAGGATGCCGGGGGTCAGGAAGTCGACGGACTTGCCGGCGCCCGTGTCCACGATGTCCACCGCGCTGAACAGCACCAGCAGGAGGGTGGGGATCACGACGGTGAGCAGCAGCTGCTCGCCGTTGCGCAGCAGCATCTTGGTTTCCAGGGCCGCCTGGGCCGCGATCATGCGGGGGAGCGGGGCGGCGCCGGGCCTCGGCGTGTACGTACCGGCACTCACGAACGCAGCTCCTTGCCGGTCAGCTCCAGAAAGACGTCTTCGAGGGTGTGCCGCTCCACCGAGATGCGGTCCGGCATCACTCCGTGCTGCGCGCACCAGGACGTCACCGTCGCGAGCAGCTGCGGGTCGACCTTGCCGCCGACGCGGTAGGAGCCCGGGGTCAGTTCGACGGCCGTGCAGTCGGCGGGGAGGGCCTTGAGCAGGGAGCCGACGTCGAGGCCCGGGCGGCCGGTGAAGCGCAGGGTGTTCTCGGCGCCACCGCGGCACAGCTCCTCGGGGGAGCCGTGGGCGATGACCCGGCCGGCGTCGATGATCGTCACGTCGTCGGCGAGCTGCTCGGCCTCGTCCATGTAGTGCGTGGTGAGGATGACCGAGACGCCGTCCGTGCGCAGGTCGCGCACCAGGTCCCAGGTCGCGTGCCGGGCCTGCGGGTCAAGGCCCGCGGTCGGCTCGTCCAGGAACACCAGCTCCGGGCGGCCCACGACCGCCATCGCGAGCGCGAGCCGCTGCTGCTGGCCGCCGGAGAGGCGACGGTAGGTGGTGCGGCCGCAGCCGCCGAGGCCGAGCCGCTCGATCAGGGCGTCCACGTCCAGCGGATCGGCGTGCAGCTTCGCCACGTGCCGCAGCATCTCGTCGGCCCGCGCGCCCGAGTACACCCCGCCGGACTGCAGCATCACGCCGATCCTGGGGTGCAGCTCACGGGCCTGACGCACCGGGTCGAGGCCCAGGACGCGCACCGTGCCGGAGTCCGGTCTGCGGTACCCCTCGCAGGTCTCGACCGTGGTCGTCTTGCCCGCGCCGTTCGGGCCGAGCACGGCGGTCACGCCCGCCCGGGCCGTCAGGTCGAGGCCGTCCACAGCGGTTTTGCTGCCGTACCGCTTCACCAGGGCCTGAACCTGGACCACGGGCTCACTTCGCATGATGGCGAGTCTAGGTACGCGGTCCGCGCCCCGGACGGGCGGGTGCAGGATCTCCACCCACGGACAGCTCCTCCTCGCGCGGCCGGTGCAGCGCGAGCCACCGCTCGGCGTACGCCACCGCGTCCGCGACCGGGAACAGCCGCGCGTCGGCCGCGCCCACCTTCCCCCGTACGACGGGACGGTCCCGCTCGAAGTCGTGGCCCAGCTCGTCGAACCGCTCCGAGCTGATCGACACCTCGGTCACCGTCTCCCAGCCCCCGCCCGGCGCCGGGCGTCCGACCGGGACCAGCGGGGACGGGATGCGGTACTCGGCCAGGTGGAAGCTCGTGCACGCGTCGTAGCCGGCCCCGAGCAGCAGCACGCGCGCGTCCAGCTCTTCCAGGCGGGCCAGCGGGCTGCGCTCGCCGAGCCGGCAGTCCGGCGCGTGTCCGTCGACGATCCGCGCGGCCTGCGGGCCGAGCGCCGCGAACGAGGTCTGGGGGTGCGCGCTGCGCAACGCGCCCGGCCAGCGCCGTACGGTCTCCGGGATCACGCCGACCCCGCGCGAGGGCGTGATCAGCGGGTCGTAGTCGGGCATCGAGGCCCGGATGCCGTCCCACCACTCCTCCGGCACCGGCGGATTTCCCCACAGCGCCGGGTCCGAGAGGTCGCCGGACTGGGTGGGGACGGCCAGCGTGCCGCTCGAACCGAGCGTGTCGAGAATTCCTTGGACGACCGCCACGGCACCCCCGCAGACCCAGCCGAGAGCGCTGAGGGAGGAGTGCAGAAGGAGGGTCTCGCCGGTCTCGACACCCAGCAGCCGCAGCTGTGTGGCGACTGTGTCGCGGGTGACAAGTGGGCCGGTCGGAGGGGGTATCGCCATGGTTCCGGAGTGTCGCGCACGGCGTCCCGCGGCGCCACCGAATTGGCCGCGCCTGATCGATCAAAGATCGTTTGCGCAGGTCAGATTAGGTATGCCTAAGTGACGCAGGGCACCGTCCGGCGGCCGGGACGTGGGTTGCCCGGTCCTGAGGAATTACGCAACAATGGCGTTGTGAAAAACGTCGGCGAGGCTCGGGAGACCCCCACGGGGGCCCCTCAGGAGGAGCTCGCGACCGGTGAGCGGTCCACCCGCAACCGCGTCGCGCGATCCATCCTGGACCACGGCCCGTCGACCGTCGCCGCGCTCGCCGAGCGGCTCGGGCTGACCCAGGCCGCCGTGCGGCGCCACCTGGACGCCCTGGTCGCCGACGACGTCGTCGAGGCCCGCGAGCAGCGGGTGTACGGGGCACGGACCCGCGGACGTCCGGCGAAGGTCTTCGCCCTCACCGACTGCGGCCGGGACGCCTTCGACCAGTCCTACGACAAGCTGGCCGCGGACGCCCTGCGCTGGATCCAGGAGCGGTTCGGCGGGGACGAGGCGGTCGTCGCCTTCGCCCGCGCGCGGATCGCCGAGCAGGCCGCCGCCTACCGCGCGGCCATCGAGGCCGCCGCCCCCGAGGAGCGGACCGAGGCCCTGGCCAGGGCGCTGAGCGCGGACGGGTACGCTGCTACGGCGCGCAGCGCGCCCCTCCCGCAACAGGGTGAGCAGCTCTGCCAGCACCACTGCCCGGTGGCCCACGTCGCGGAGAAGTTCCCACAGCTCTGCGAGGCGGAGACGGAGATCTTCTCCCAACTGCTCGGAACCCACGTCCAGCGACTGGCGACCATCGCGCACGGCGACGGCGTCTGCACGACGTTCATCCCCAAGATTTCCCAGATCACCCATAACGCATCTGCACGTACCGCCGGGAGGAACCCCGCATGACGCTCCCCATCGAGGAGACCGCCCACCCCGAGCTTGAAGGTCTGGGCACGTACGAATACGGCTGGGCCGACTCCGACGTGGCCGGTGCCTCCGCCAAGCGCGGCATCAACGAGGACGTCGTCCGGGACATCTCCGGCAAGAAGAACGAGCCGGAGTGGATGACCAAGCTCCGGCTCAAGGGCCTGCGCCTGTTCGAGAAGAAGCCCATGCCGAACTGGGGCTCCGACCTCTCCGGCATCGACTTCGACAACATCAAGTACTTCGTGCGCTCCACGGAGAAGCAGGCGGAGTCCTGGGAGGACCTGCCCGAGGACATCAAGAACACGTACGACAAGCTCGGCATCCCCGAGGCGGAGAAGCAGCGCCTCGTCGCGGGCGTCGCGGCCCAGTACGAGTCCGAGGTCGTCTACCACCAGATCCGCGAGGACCTGGAGGAGCAGGGCGTCATCTTCCTGGACACCGACACCGCGCTGAAGGAGCACCCGGAGCTCTTCAAGGAGTACTTCGGCACCGTCATCCCGGTCGGCGACAACAAGTTCGCGTCGCTCAACACGGCCGTATGGTCCGGCGGTTCCTTCATCTACGTGCCGAAGGGCGTGCACGTCGAGATCCCGCTCCAGGCCTACTTCCGCATCAACACGGAGAACATGGGCCAGTTCGAGCGGACGCTGATCATCGTCGACGAGGACGCCTACGTCCACTACGTCGAGGGCTGTACGGCGCCGATCTACAAGTCGGACTCCCTGCACTCCGCGGTGGTCGAGATCATCGTGAAGAAGGGCGCCCGCTGCCGCTACACGACCATCCAGAACTGGTCGAACAACGTCTACAACCTGGTCACCAAGCGCGCCGTCGCCTACGAGGGCGCGACCATGGAGTGGATCGACGGCAACATCGGCTCCAAGGTCACCATGAAGTACCCGGCCGTCTACCTGATGGGCGAGCACGCCAAGGGCGAGACCCTCTCCATCGCCTTCGCGGGCGAGGGCCAGCACCAGGACGCCGGCTCCAAGATGGTCCACATGGCGCCGAACACCTCCTCCAACATCGTCTCCAAGTCGGTGGCGCGCGGCGGCGGCCGTACCTCCTACCGCGGTCTCGTCGAGATCGGCGAGGGCGCCCACGGCTCCAAGTCGAACGTGCTGTGTGACGCGCTGCTCGTCGACACGATCTCCCGCTCGGACACGTACCCCTACGTGGACGTCCGCGAGGACGACGTGTCCATGGGCCACGAGGCGACCGTCTCCAAGGTCTCCGAGGACCAGCTCTTCTACCTGATGAGCCGCGGTCTGAGCGAGTTCGAGGCGATGGCGATGATCGTGCGCGGCTTCGTCGAGCCGATCGCCAAGGAGCTGCCGATGGAGTACGCCCTCGAGCTCAACCGGTTGATCGAGCTGCAGATGGAAGGCTCGGTCGGCTGACCCCGGCCACCGGCCCGCACACGTCCTGACATCAGAAAGCGAGCACTACGACAGCCATGGCTGAGGCTCAGAACTCCACGGTGGGGTCCTCCACCACCGCCGGATCGATCGCGGTGGCCGCCGAGTCGACCGTCGCCACGCGCATGAGCGCGCCCCCGTCCTTCGACGTGGCGGACTTCCCGGTCCCCCACGGCCGCGAGGAGGAGTGGCGGTTCACGCCGCTGGAGCGGCTGCGCGGGCTGCACGACGGCACCGCGGTCGCCACCGGCACCGGCGTCAAGGTCGACGTGGTGGCCCCCGAGGGCGTCACCGTCGAGACCGTCGGCCGCGACGACGCGCGCCTCGGCAGGGCGGGCACCCCCGTGGACCGCGTCGCCGCCCAGGCGTACTCGGCGTTCGAGCAGGCCGGCGTGATCACCGTCCCCAAGGAGACGGTCCTCGCCGAGCCGATCCGGATCGCCGTGCACGGCGAGGGCGGGGTCGCCTACGGCCAGCAGGTCGTGGAGCTCGGAGCCTTCGCCGAGGCCGTCGTCATCATCGACCACACCGGTGACGCGGTGCTCGCCGCCAACGTCGACTACGTCCTCGGGGACGGCGCCAAGCTGACCGTCGTCTCCGTCCAGGACTGGGACGACAAGGCGGTGCACGTCGGCCAGCACAACGCGCTGATCGGCCGCGACGCCACCTTCAAGTCGTTCGTCGTCACCTTCGGCGGCGACCTCGTACGGCTGCACCCGCGCGTCGCCTATGCCGGTACCGGCGGCGAGGCCGAGCTGTTCGGGCTGTACTTCACCGACTCCGGCCAGCACCAGGAGCACCGCCTCCTCGTCGACCACAACACCCCGCACTGCAAGTCCAACGCGATGTACAAGGGCGCGCTCCAGGGCGAGGGCGCCCACGCGGTGTGGATCGGTGACGTGCTCATCGAGGCCACGGCCGAGGGCACGGACACGTACGAGATGAACCGCAACCTGGTTCTCACGGACGGCGCCCGGGTCGACTCGGTGCCGAACCTGGAGATCGAGACCGGCGAGATCGTCGGCGCGGGCCACGCCTCGGCGACCGGCCGCTTCGACGACGAGCAGCTCTTCTACCTGATGGCCCGCGGCATCCCGGCCGACGAGGCCCGGCGCCTGGTCGTCCGCGGCTTCTTCGCCGAGCTGGTCCAGCAGATCGGTGTCGACGACATCGAGGCGCGGCTGCTGGAGAAGATCGACGAGGAGCTGGAGGCGTCGCTCTGATGACCGCCTCTTCGACGTTCCTGCGCGCCTGCGGGCTGAGCGAGCTGGAGGAGGACACCCCCAAGCGGGTGGAACTCGACGGCACGCCGGTCTCGGTCGTGAAGACCGAGGGGGAGGTGTTCGCGATCAACGACATCTGCTCGCACGCGAACGTCTCGCTCTCCGAGGGCGAGGTGGAGGACTGTCAGATCGAGTGCTGGCTGCACGGCTCCGCGTTCGACCTCCGCACCGGCAAACCGTCCGGCCTGCCCGCGACGCGCCCCGTCCCCGTATACCCCGTAAAGATCGAAGGGGGCAGCGTCTTCGTTGACGTACGCGCCTCCCTCACCCAGGAGTCCTGAGGAACCCATGGCAACGCTTGAAATCCACGACCTGCACGTCACCGTCGAGGCCGACAACGCCACGAAGGAGATCCTCAAGGGCGTCGACCTCACCGTGAAGCAGGGCGAGACGCACGCCATCATGGGCCCGAACGGCTCCGGCAAGTCGACGCTCGCCTACTCGCTCGCGGGCCACCCCAAGTACACGATCACCGGCGGCACCGTCACCCTCGACGGCGAGGACGTCCTGGAGATGTCCGTCGACGAGCGCGCCCGCGCGGGCCTGTTCCTGGCGATGCAGTACCCGGTCGAGATCCCCGGTGTCTCCGTCTCCAACTTCCTGCGCACCTCCGCCACCGCCGTCCGCGGCGAGGCCCCCAAACTGCGGACGTGGGTGAAGGAGGTCAAGGAGACCATGGAGCGGCTCCACATGGACCCCGCCTTCGCCGAGCGCAACGTGAACGAGGGCTTCTCCGGCGGTGAGAAGAAGCGCCACGAGATCCTCCAGCTGGAGCTGCTCAAGCCGAAGATCGCGATCCTCGACGAGACCGACTCCGGCCTGGACGTCGACGCCCTGCGCGTCGTCTCCGAGGGCGTCAACCGGGTCCGCGAGACCGGCGAGGTCGGCACCCTGCTGATCACGCACTACACGCGCATCCTGCGCTACATCAAGCCCGACTTCGTGCACGTCTTCTCCGGCGGCCGGATCGTCGAGTCCGGCGGCGCCGAGCTCGCCGACAAGCTGGAGAACGAGGGCTACGAGGTCTACACGAAGGGTGGCGTATCCGCGTGACACAGACGCCGGGCCTCCTCACGGGTACTTCCCAGCTGCTCGACGAGGCGATCCGCAAGGACTTCCCCATCCTGGACCGCACGGTCCACGACGGTAAGAAGCTCGTGTACCTGGACAACGCGGCGACCTCGCAGAAGCCGCGCCAGGTGCTCGACGCCCTGAACGAGTACTACGAGCGCTACAACGCCAACGTCCACCGCGGTGTGCATGTGCTCGCCGAGGAGGCCACGGCGCTGTACGAGGGCGCGCGTGACAAGGTCGCCGAGTTCATCAACGCGCCCTCCCGCGACGAGGTGATCTTCACCAAGAACGCCTCCGAGTCGCTCAACCTCGTGGCCAACATGCTGGGCTGGGCCGACGAGCCCTACCGGGTGGACCACGAGACCGAGATCGTCATCACGGAGATGGAGCACCACTCCAACATCGTGCCGTGGCAGCTGCTCTCGCAGCGCACGGGCGCGAAGCTGAAGTGGTTCGGCCTGACCGACGACGGCCGGCTCGACCTGTCGAACATCAACGAGATCATCACCGAGAAGACGAAGATCGTCTCCTTCGTGCTGGTGTCGAACATCCTCGGCACGGTCAACCCGGTCGAGGCGATAGTGCGCCGTGCGCAGGAGGTCGGCGCGCTGGTCTGCATCGACGCCTCGCAGGCCGCGCCGCACATGCCGCTGGACGTGCAGTCGCTGCAGGCCGACTTCGTGGCCTTCACCGGCCACAAGATGTGTGGTCCGACCGGCATCGGCGTTCTCTGGGGCCGCCAGGAGCTCCTGGAGGACCTGCCGCCCTTCCTCGGCGGCGGCGAGATGATCGAGACGGTGTCGATGCACTCGTCGACGTACGCCCCGGCCCCGCACAAGTTCGAGGCGGGTACGCCCCCGATCGCGCAGGCGGTCGGTCTGGGCGCGGCGATCGACTACCTCTCCGCGATCGGCATGGACAAGATCCTCGCCCATGAGCACGCGCTCACGGAGTACGCGGTCAAGCGCCTGCTGGACGTCCCGGACCTGAAGATCATCGGCCCGACGACGGCCGAGGAGCGGGGTGCGGCGATCTCCTTCACGCTCGGCGACATCCACCCGCACGACGTGGGCCAGGTCCTCGACGAGGAGGGCATCGCGGTCCGGGTCGGCCACCACTGCGCACGGCCGGTCTGCCTGCGGTACGGAATTCCTGCGACCACGCGAGCGTCGTTCTATCTGTACTCCACGCCGGCCGAGATCGACGCACTGGTCGACGGACTGGAGCACGTACGGAACTTCTTCGGCTGAGGGGCTGGCTGGAATCGTGAAGCTGGATTCGATGTACCAGGAAGTCATCCTGGACCACTACAAGCACCCGCACGGGCGGGGCTTGCGGGATGGCGACGCCGAGGTGCACCACGTGAACCCGACGTGCGGCGACGAGATCACCCTCCGAGTGAAGTACGACGGCTCGACCATCGAGGACGTCTCGTACGAGGGTCAGGGCTGCTCGATCAGCCAGGCCAGCGCGTCCGTCCTCAACGACCTGCTGGTCGGCAAGGACCTGACCGAGGCCCGGCGGATCCAGGAGACCTTCCTGGAGCTGATGCAGTCCAAGGGCCGCATCGAGCCCGACGACGAGATGGAGGAGGTGCTGGAGGACGCGATCGCGTTCGCCGGTGTCTCCAAGTACCCGGCACGGGTGAAGTGCGCCCTCCTGAGCTGGATGGCGTGGAAGGACGCGACGGCCCAGGCCCTGGGCGGAGCCGAAGCCGAAAGGAAGACCGCATGAGCGAGACGATGGAGATCAAGCCCGCCTCCGAGGAGGAGGTCCGCGAGGCCCTGCTCGACGTGGTCGACCCCGAACTGGGTATCGACGTCGTCAATCTCGGCCTCATCTACGGCGTGCACATCGACGACGCCAACATCGCGACCATCGACATGACCCTGACCTCGGCGGCCTGTCCGCTGACCGACGTCATCGAGGACCAGGCCAAGTCCGCCACGGACGGCCTCGTCAACGAGCTGCGCATCAACTGGGTCTGGATGCCGCCGTGGGGTCCGGACAAGATCACGGACGACGGGCGCGAGCAGCTTCGGGCGTTGGGGTTCAACGTCTGAGCGCGGCACCCGGCACGGACACGGCAGACGGCCACACCCCGAGGGGGTGTGGCCGTCTCGTTGTTCGGTGTGTCAGGCGAGCCCGTCCACCAGCAGGAACGCCGAGTCGGCCTGGTACTGCGACGACGAGCGTTGGTGACCGTACTCGCTGTCCAGGACGAGCTGGAAGTTCTGGTGGCGCAGGTAGCGGCCGGGGTAGTTCACCGACTCCAGCATGATCGCGCCGGTGATCGAAGAAGCGCGGCGGCAGAAGGTCGCGTCCTGCTTGAACAGGGCCGAGCCGTCGTTGCGCTCGGCGCGCAGCACGAAGTCGCGGTGGCGCAGATAGGTGCCGTCGGCCGTGGCGAACGAGTAACAGTCGGCCTTGGCAAGGCCCTTGACCAGCTTGAAGGTGGCGTCCTTGCGGGCGGCGGCCGAGGTGATCGGGTCGAGCTTCACGTAGTCGCCGCTCACGTGCCAGTAGCGGTCCGGGTAGTTGACCGAGCGGACGGACTTCCAGGTGCCTGTGGGTTTCGGCTTGCTGGACGAAGTCGCCTTGTGCGTCGGTGACTTGGACGGCTTGGCGCCGCCGGCCGGGGACGCGGAGGCGGGTGCGGCGGGCGTGGTCCGCGCGGTCGACTGGCCGACCTTCCCGCCGGGCGCCGAGGCGCCGGTGTCGGAGGGCGAGGCGAAGGTGATCAGCCCCGGTTCGGTCGCGGTGCTGGCGGACGGGGCCGGCGACCTCGCGGCATGTGACGGTCCGTCAGACGCCTTCTTCATGAAGGCGATCGCCATCACGCAGGTGATGACCGTGGCCAGGGCCAGCACGCCGGCCAGCCAGAGTCTTCGGGTGCCGGGCGTCCGTGAGGTGTCGGGGGCCCAGCCGTTCTCCCAGGGTTGGTTCCGCGGGGGCCGGGGTGTGTTTTCTGGCATGCGCTGTTCCTCCAGCGGCGCCAAAGGCGGCGGCCGGGGGTGTGAGGGTGAGGTGAGTGACCGGTGAAACCCTAGTGGAGTCGTGAGGTGCCCGGGAACCGTTTCAGGGAGCGGTTTCTATGAATATTGAACCTCCCTCTGTTGTGAACCGCTGTACACGCCAGGCCTGTTGCGGCATATGTTGTGCCTTGAACCAGCCCTGACCTGAACAGCACCGCTCCTGCCTCTGCCCACGGCCCACGCCCTCCCGAAAGACGGAACGCCTCCCATGACCGACCAGGCCAGCACCCCCGGATCCGCGGACCCGCAGAAGATCGACACGTCCGTGCCGCACTCGGCACGGATCTGGAACTACTGGCTGGGAGGCAAGGACAACTACCCGGTCGACGAGATGGCCGGCGACGCCTACACGGACGTCTTCCCCGGCATCGTCACCATCGCCCGCAGCAGCCGCGCCTTCCTGGCCCGCAACATCACCTACCTGGTCGCCGAGGCGGGCATCCGGCAGTTCCTGGACGTCGGCACCGGCCTGCCGACCGCCGACAACACCCACCAGGTCGCCCAGCGCATCGCGCCCGAGGCCCGGATCGTGTACGTCGACAACGACCCGATGGTCCTGGCCCACGCGCACGCGCTGCTCTACTCGACGCGCGAGGGCGTCACCGACTACATCGACGCGAACGTGACGGACACGCCCCGCATCCTGGAGGCCGCCGCGCGCACGCTGGACCTGTCCCAGCCGACCGCGCTGATCCTCAGCAACATCCTCGGGCACGTCGCCACGCACAAGGAAGCACTCTCGATCGTCACCAGCCTGATGAGCGCGCTGCCGTCCGGCAGTTACCTCTCCATCAACGACGGTTCGGCGGGCATCGACCCGGCCTTCGAGCAGGCTCAGGACGCGTACAACGAGAGCGGCGCGGTCCCCTACAACCTGCGTACCGTCGAGGAGATCACCGCCTACTTCGACGGCCTTGAGCTGCTGGAGCCCGGCGTCGTCTCCGTCCCGCTGTGGCGGCCGGACACCACCGACCCGGAGCCCAAGGTCATCGGCGAACACGGGGGTCTCGCCCGCAAGCCGTGACCGGGACGCGGACGTGACCCGGGGCAGGGTCAGGGGGCCGGCGGAACGGTACGTACGCTCGTACGCATGGGATACCTGTTGCTCGGTGCGGCGATCGCCGCCGAGGTGGGCGCCACGACCGCCATGAAGTACAGCGAGGGCTTCAGCAGGCTGTTGCCCTCGCTGCTGACCGTCCTCGGGTACGTCGTGTCCTTCCTGCTGCTCGCACAGACCCTCAAGACCGTCTCGGTGGGCACGGCCTACGCGATCTGGTCCGGGATCGGCACCGCGGCCATCGCCACCATCGGCATGCTCTTCCTGGGAGAGGGGATGACGGCGACCAAGGCCGCCGGGATCGCGCTGATCATCGTCGGGGTCGTGGTGCTCAACATGGGGGGCGCGCACTGAGGTCCGGGCGGCGAGAGTGCGTGCGGGGCGTCGCGCGGCGGACGGGAATTGTCAGACAGGCCCTCGCGCTCGCACCCTGAGACACCCGCGGTGCTGGTTCGCCTCCGCGGGCCCTCGCCGGTTAGGTTGCCCTCATGACCGACACGACTGCACCCAGCACCACCGGGGCGGTGGCCGCCGGCCTCGCCACGATCGCCGCCGACGGCACTGTTCTCGACACCTGGTTCCCCGCGCCCGAACTGGCCGCCGAGGCCGGACCGTCCGGCACCGAGCGGCTGTCGGCCGAGCGGGCCGTGGAGCTGCTCGGCGCGGGTGCGGCGAAAGCGGTCGGGCCGGACGCGCGGCGTGGCGTCGAGGTGATCGCGGTCCGTACCGTCATCTCCTCCCTGGACGCGAAGCCGATCGACGCCCACGACGTCTACCTGCGCCTCCACCTGCTCTCGCACCGGCTGGTCCAGCCGCACGGCCAGAGCCTGGACGGCATGTTCGGCTTCCTCGCCAACGTCGCCTGGACCTCGCTCGGCCCGGTCGCCGTGGACGACGTCGAGAAGGTGCGGCTCAACGCCCGCGCCGAGGGGCTGCACCTCCAGGTGACGTCCATCGACAAGTTCCCGCGCATGACGGACTACGTGGCCCCCAAGGGCGTCCGCATCGCCGACGCCGACCGGGTCCGCCTCGGCGCGCACCTCGCGGACGGCACCACCGTCATGCACGAGGGCTTCGTGAACTTCAACGCCGGCACGCTCGGCACGTCGATGGTCGAGGGCCGTATCTCCGCCGGTGTCGTGGTCGGCGACGGCTCGGACATCGGCGGCGGCGCGTCCACGATGGGCACGCTGTCCGGCGGCGGCAACGTCCGCATCACCATCGGCGAGCGCTGCCTGGTCGGCGCGGAGGCGGGCGTCGGCATCGCGCTCGGCGACGAGTGCGTGGTCGAGGCCGGCCTCTACGTCACCGCCGGCACCCGCGTCACGATGCCCGACGGCCAGATCGTCAAGGCCCGCGAACTCTCCGGTGCCTCCAACATCCTCTTCCGCCGCAATTCCGTCACCGGCACGGTCGAGGCCCGCCCGAACAACGCGGTGTGGGGCGGGCTCAACGAGATCCTGCACAGCCACAACTGACGTCGGCGATACGGCAGTTGGGTGAGCGCCCGGCCGGGCACCACGGCCGGGCGCTCCTGCGTCTACGGCGGTCCGGTGCCGTGCCGGGCAGTCGTGCTGCGCCGGTCAGTCGTGCCGCGTCGCCGCGAACGCCGCCAGCGCCGTGAAGTCCGGCTCGCGCAGGCCGATGCGCGGGTCGACGTGATGCAGCAGCGCCGGCGCCGGATGCCTGGCGGCCACGAACTCGTCGTCCGCGGGGCTCTGTTCGTCGTCCACCCAGGCGAACGGGCGGCCGTCGGCGTACGCCAGGATCGCCTCCGTCTTCCAGTGCACCCCGTCGGGGCGGTGGGCGAACAGGCTCTCGCCGAAGTCGACGTACGGCAGCTCGGGCAGGCCGACGACCGGGCCTATCCAGCGGTTCGCGGTGTCCATCCACGTGGTCGCCCAGCACAGGTCGTAGTCCAGGGCGAGGAGTGCGGCGCCGTGGGCGGGGTTCAGCCAGACCCGGAGGCGGCGCGACTGGAAGGTCACCCTCAGCGTCGTGTACCCCTCGGGGCGTCGTTCGGGCTGTGCCGCGTAGGGGTTGAGGGGGCCGTCGACGTCGAGGAAGAGCAGGGGGCGGCTCATGCAGGACAACGTACGGCCCGGGGTTGGCAACTCGCCGGAGAATTCGTTGCCGGACAGGCATAGCGGCGGGGTGGCGCGCGCGTCACAAGGGGTACAGGGGCGGGGCACGAGCGCCGCCGGGGGAAGAGAAGGTGACGATGGATGCCGAAGGGCTCGATGGTTTTCGCGAGTTCGTGGAGAACCGGTCGCCGGCTCTGCTGAGGACCGCCGTGCTGCTGTGCGGGGGCGACCGGCACGCGGGTGAGGATCTACTGCAGAACGCGCTCGTGAAGGCGGCGGGCAGGTGGCAGCGGATCGACGAACCCGAAGCGTATGTACGGCGGATCCTGTACCGGCAGCAGGTCAGTCGCTGGCGGCTGAAGTGGGGCCGCAGCGAGGTCAGTGTCGCCGAGCCGCCCGAGGGCGGTGAACGGGCGGCGGGTGACTCCGCGGCCGCCGCCGAGTTGCGGGTCGTGATGCGTACGGCTCTGGGACGGTTGACCGCGCGGCAGCGCACCGTGCTGGTGCTGCGCTACTTCGAGGACCTGCCCGAGGCCGACGTGGCCCGGCTGCTCGGGTGCTCGGTGGGCACCGTACGGTCCACCACCCACCGCTCGCTCGCCCGACTGCGCAGCCTGGCACCGGAGTTGGCGGCCCTGGGCCTGGCCGACGCCGAGCGGCCGCCGTCCCGTGATTACTCGCCCTTGGAGGTGCGTCCGTGAACGTCGACGAAGTCCTGCGTGCCACCCTGCGTGAGCAGGCCGCCGAACAGGCCTCGGCGGGACCGGGGTTGGCCGATCGAGTGGTCGCCCTGCAGCACCGCCGCCGCGCCCGCCGGTTCGCGACGGTCGCCGCCGTCACCGCCGCCGTGGTGGCCGTCGCCGTGGCGGTACCGCTGCTGGACTCGGGAGGCGGCGACGACATTCGTCCCGGGGGTGTCCTCCGGCCGGACGAGATCAAGGCCCGTCCCGACCAGTCGCCTCCGCGCGACCAGATCTCTGCCGGGAACACGGTGCTCGCCGCCTACGCGACCTCGAAGTTCGTCGAGCGGACGGCCACGAGCGGCTCCACGGTCCGCACCTACTGGCTGCTCGACCAGCGGACCGGCAGGTACGTGAAGGCCCCCAAGTGGTCCTTCGTCGCCGTCGACCCCGGCATGAGGAGCGCGGCCGTCCTGGAACGGGGCCTGCCGGCCTCGCGGATCGGTCTGCTCGACCTGAGCACCGGCAAGGTCGAGCGGTGGATCCCGGTGGACCACGGGGTCGGCGCGCTCGCCTACTCACCCGACGGGCGCAGGCTCGTCGCGACGACGTACGCGGGCGATCCGGACCAGCTGGTCGTGGAGGGCCATGTCTGGGAGCGGAAGGCGCAGTCGGACCGTACCGGCTTCTACGTCCTCGACGTCGCCTCCGGCAAGGGCTCCTGGAGCGAGGTGGCACCGCCCCGCGTCGACAGTCTCTTCGACGCCGAGGAGCACTTCGCGTTCAGCAACGACGGAACGCGTGTCTGGATCGGGGTCGCCCAAGGCGACGGCGAGGAACAGTACTTCGACCTCTCCGGCACCGAGGTCCCGGAACCGAGGAACGAACGGTATCGGAAGTGGAGCATCCCGGCGGGGCTGTCCCCGAGCGGCAGATTCGCCGCCACCGACTTCCCGGGCAAGAAGTGGAAGTACTCCTCCTGGGTGGTCGACACCAGGACCGGCGAGCGGACCGAGGTGCAGGGGCAGCAACTACTCGCCTGGGTCGGCGACAAGCAGCTCATCGCCTGGGGCGCGCCCGACGGCGCCGTCCCGCCCGGGCAACCGCTCGTGCTGCTCACCGTCGGCAGTGACAAGGTCGTACCGCTCAGTGGTCCACGACCGACCGTCGTGGAGGACGACAGCGTCTGGACGCCCGTTTTCGCCCAGCGCGGACCGCACTGATCAACCGGCCTCAGCCGCCCACGAGTTCCTCGTACGCCGTCCGCAGCCCGTCGACCGCCTCGCGGCCGGCGGGCCGCAGCGGGGCACGCACCGGGCCCGCGGGCAGGCCGAGTTCGCGCAGGAGTGCCTTGGCGGTGACCGAGCCGGGCAGTCCCGCCGCCATCATCGCCTCGATGAGCGGCGTCGCGCGTTGCTGGAGGCGGGCGGCCACGGGGGTGTCGCCCGCCTCGAACGCGTCGATCACCGCCCGGAGCTGTGCCGGGACCACGTTCGCGACCGTGCTGACATACCCCGCGCCGCCGACCGCGTACAGCGCGAGATTGTGCTCGTCGCAGCCCGCGTAGTACGCCAACTCCGTGCGGGCGAGCACCTTCTGGGCGGCGAGGAAGTCGTAGGAGCAGTCCTTGACCGCGACGATCCGGGGGTGCTCGGCGAGACGGAGCATCGTGTCCGGCTCGATCCTGGTGCCGGTGCGGGCCGGGATGTCGTACACGGCCACCGGCAGCCCCGTCGCGTCCGCGACCGTGCGGAAGTGCTCCTCCAGGGCGTCCTGGGGAGGCCTGCTGTAGTACGGGCTCACCACCAACAGGCCGTCCGCGCCCGCCTTTTCGGCCGCCCGGGCCAGCTCCACGGTGTGCCGGGTGTCGAAGGTGCCGACCCCCGCCACGACCGACGCCCGCTCACCCACCGCCTCCCGCACCGCCGTCACCAGCGCCGACTTCTCGGCGTCCGTGGTCGTCGGCGACTCACCCGTCGTCCCGGAGAGCACCAGCCCGTCGCAGCCATGGGTCACCAGACGGTCGGCGAGCCGCTGCGTCCCGTCGAGATCCAGCGCGCCCTCCTCGGTGAAGGGCGTGATCATCGCGCAGAGGGCACGGCCGAAGGGTGGGGTGGGGCGGGCGGAGATGGTCGTCATGGGAGTAGTGTCGGCGGGACCATCGTGAAGCTCTACTTAATTCTTCTACCAGGTATTGGTAAGAACTGCTGCGCTGTGGCATCGGTCGGGGCACAGGCCAGGCCCTGTGTCCCTTTCGCCCTCCATGGGTCACCATGGTCTGGACGGTCATCGGCATCGGCCCATGGAGGCGTCATGAAACTCGGCAAGGCACTCGCCACCGGAATCGCGGCAGAGCGGCCGCAGGAGCACGACCGAGAACCCGAGGAGCTCGGACTCGAACTCCCCGAGGAGATCAAGGAATTGAAGGCCCCCGAAGAGGCCCCCGCGGCCCGATGAGGCTGCGGCTTCCGGCGGAACGCCCGACGGAGCCGCCGACCGGATACAAGATCGCCCACCCGGTGCTGTCCCAGGACGGCACCCGGGCCGGGTTCACCGGTGTGTCGCTGGGCGGAGCGCTGCCGTACGGAGTCCTGGCCGACGCGTCCTGCGTCTACGGCCTGCGGCACCGGGCACCGCACCGCCGCTGCGACTGCGGCTTCCACTGCGTGCACGACCGCACGGTGGCCGAGGGGCTGCTGTGCACCGCCGAGCACCGCAGCGCCGTCCTGCTCGAAGTCACCGTGCTGGGCGCCTACATCCGCTTCGAACGCGGCTTCCGCTATGCCCGTCAGCGCGTGCGCACGGCCACGGTCGGACCGTGTTCCTGCGGCGCCGTCGCCGCCGCCCTCGCCGACGCGGGCCGCGGCCGCCCGGGCTGGCTGGCCCTCGCGCCGTCCTGCGCGGGCTGCGTCCGAGGCCGTACGTCCGTCTCGCTCGCCGCCTTCGCCCGGCTGGCCGGCGAGGGACTGCGGGTCGCCGCGGGCAGCGCGAGCGCCCGCCGGGTGGCCGAACTCACCGGCGTCGAAGGGCTCGGCGTACCCGAACTCACCGCGGAGGCAGCCCTGTTGCAGGCGCGGCTCGACTGGTTCCAGACGCAGTTGGCGCGGCTCGGCGAGCGCGGGCCGGGGGAGGAGGGCCAAGCCCCGTAGTGCTGTGCGTGCTTGACCTCAACCTTGGTCGAGATTGAAGAGTTGCGGCATGACACAGCGCACCGACACACACCCCGACCTCGCCGACCCCCGTATCGGCGCCCCCTTCTTCAGCACCTGGCGCGTGGGCACCCCCCTGCGCCAGCGGCAGACCGTCGAGGCGGTCGCCGACACCTGGCAGCGCCGCCCCTGGCCGGCCGCCGACCTGCTCGGTTACCACGTCTACACCGGCCACGACGCCTCCACCCTCCTGCACTACTCGCAGTGGACGGGCGAGGCGGCCTACGAGGCCTTCGTCAAGACGCACCGGCAGGAGCGCGTCGACGAGATCGACACCGCCGTACCGGGCATCGACCGGGTGGGTCTGACCCGGTACCGGCACTACCGCAGCCTCGGCCCGGCCGACCGGGGCGGGCGCGTCCCCGGGTGCGTGGTGATCGTGGACATCGAGTTCGAGGGGCCCGACCCCGAACGGCAGCGCGCCTGGGTGGACGCCGTCGCGGAGGCGCTGGCGAGCGAGCCCGTCCCGCACCCCGGCGGCATCTCCGCCCACTTCCACCTCTCCACCGACGGCACCCGCGTCCTCAACTACGCCGAGTGGGAGAGCGCCCAGGCCCACCTCGACGCCCTCGCCGCGCCGGGCGACGGGATCGGCTCGGGGAGCGAGCTGTGGACGCGTGTGCAGACCTGGCCGGGGCTGAAGAGCAGCACGGTCAGCCGGTACGACCATGCCCTGGGCCTGCTGCCGGGCTGAACCGGACGGCCGCTCGACGACGGGTTCCCGCAGGATCTCGGCAGCGTTCACCGAATACTTCTCTCTCCTGGACAAAAAAAGTTTTCGGTGAGACGGTGGATCCATGCTGGACGTCACCGTGATCGAAGACCCCGAGGCCGCAGCCGTCTCCCTGGACCCCATAAGGGCCCGGCTGCTGGCCGAGCTGGCGGTCGGCCCCGCGTCGGCCGCCATGCTGGCCGGCCGGGTCGGGCTGCCCCGGCAGAGGGTGAACTACCACCTCAAGGCCCTGGAGCGGCACGGCCTGGTCGAGCTGGCCGGCGAGCGCCGCAAGGGCAACGTCACCGAGCGGCTGATGCGGGCGACCGCCGCGTCGTACGTCATCTCACCGCTCGCGCTCGCCGCCGTGCAGCCCGACCCGGACCGCTTCCGGGACCAGCTGTCCGCGCGCTGGCTGCTCGCGGTCGGCGCCCGTCTCGTGCGGGACGTCGGCGCGCTGATCACCGGCGCGGCGAAGGCCCGCAAGGGGCTCGCCACCTACGCGCTGGACGGTGAGGTGCGCTTCGCCTCGGCCGCCGAACGGGCCGCGTTCATCGAGGAGTTGACGGCCGGAGTAACCGGCCTGATCCGCAAGTACGACGCTCCGGGCGTCGACGGCGGCCGGGACCACCGGATCGTGGTGGCCGTCCACCCCACCCTCAAGCAGACCGAGTTGGAGTAGATCATGCCCAAAGAGTTCGAGATCGCCCGCGAGTTCGAGGTCGACGCCACCCCGCAGCAGGTGTGGGACGCCGTCACCACCGGCACCGACGGCTATCTGTGGCCGATGGAGCCGCCGGAGCCCAAGGTCGGCGGCACGGGGCCCTTCGGCTCCACCGTCACCGCCTGGGACCCGCCCCACCGCTACACCAACCGGGTCGAGAACGTCGACGGCATCGCCGAGCAGACGATGAACCAGCTCGACTACACCATCGAGGCCCGCGACGAGGGACGCCGGGCCTGGGTGCGGTACGTGCACAGCGGGATCTTCGTCGACGACTGGGACAACCAGTACGACGGTGCCGCCAGGCACACCGACTTCTATCTGCACACCCTGCGCGAGTACCTGACCCACTTCGCGCCCAGGCCTGCCGCCTTCGCGACCTTCGACGGGCCCGAGGCGTCGAAGGCTCCGGACGCGCTGGCCGCCGTGGGAAGGGCGCTGGGTCTCGCGGACGACGTGGCAGCCGGCGCGCGGGTGACGGTCAGCGGGCCCGACGAGTTCGAGGCCGTCGTCGACTTCCGCAACGCGTACTTCATCGGGCTGCGCACCGACCGGGGGCTCACCCGCATCTTCGGGCGCAACCACTGGGGTTACCCGGTCGGCATCTCGCTGCACGACTTCACGCCGGGCTCGCCCATCAAGGAGTGCGAGGCCGAGTGGCAGGGCTGGCTGAACAGCGTGTTCGGCTAGGTCAACCAGCCCTGGCCAAAAGGGAGTTACGACTGCGGCGTCACGGGCGGAAGCGCAGCACCTGCGGGTCGTGGTCGCTGATCTGGTCGTTGAACTCCGAGTTGATGTGCACGCTGTCGTACTCGAAGTCGCAGTCCCGCCGGATCGACGGGCTGATCAGGATCTGGTCCAGGACCTGCTGGTTGCCCTGGTAGTCGTAGGTGTAACGCTCGCTCCTGGGCAGCGACTTGATCGCCGACCAGAGCTCGCCGTCACCCTCCAGGATCTGCGCGGTGCCGGAGAACTCGAAGTCGTTGATGTCGCCGAGTGCGATGACGTCGGCGTTCTTCTGGACGTCGAGGATCGACTTCACGAACGCGTTGACCAGGGTCGCCTGCTTGTGGCGCTGGACCTCCGAGCTGCGCGGCACCGGCTGGTACTGCGAGGTCAACCCGTAGTCGCCGCCCTTGGAGTTGAGGTGGTTGGCGATCACGAAGACCGTCTTCCCGCGGAAGACGAACTCGCCGGCCAGCGGCTTGCGGCTGGTGGTCCAGGCCTCGTTCGTCGGGTCGACCCGGCCCGGGGAGGCCGTCAGGGCCGCCTTGCCGTGCACCTTCGTGACCCCGACCGCCGTGGTGGCGTCGCCGCCCGCGCGGTCGGTGAAGGAGACCCGCTCCGGGTTGAAGAGGAACACCTGGCGGATGTTGCCGCCCGGCTCGCCGCCGTCGGTGTCGTTGGTCGGGTCGATGGAGCGCCACTGGTACGTGGGGCCGCCGGCCGCGACGATCGCGTCGATCAGCTTGTTCACCGTCACGTCGGCGGCGACCGTGCCGTCGTCCTTCGCGCCGTTGTTGTCCTGGATCTCCTCCAGGGACACGATGTCGGGCGACTTCAGGTTGTTCACGATCGCGGCGGCGTGCGCGTCGAAGGTGGCGTCGGTCGGGTCGAGGTTCTCGACGTTGTACGTCGCGACCGCCAGCTCGTCCCGCGACTGCTTCTGCGTCGTCTCGCGCTTGAGGCCACCGCTCTTGAGCGTGCCCAGCTCGCTCGCGACCAGCGTGTAGCCGCCGAACTGGTTGAAGTCCAGCGGACCGGTCGTGGTGCCGGCCAGCGTGTCGCCGACGTTCGCCACCGGGAAGTCGGCGACCGCGCCCAGCGACTGGATCTGCAGCCGGCCGGTGTTCTGCGAGTCGTAGGAGCCGTAGAGCGTGCCGCCGCGGCGGGTCGGGTTCTCGTGCGGCTTCACCGTGACCCACAGCTCGGCGTACGGGTCGGTGGCGGTGACCACGCGGGCGTTCCTGACCTGGACGTTCATGCCCTCAAGGGACTCGTAGTAGTCCAGGGCGTACTTCTTGGGCTGGAGGGTCAGGCCGGCCAGCGAGCCGTTCGCGGCGGTGTCGCCCGCCGGGGTGTACCGGCGCGGCACCGACTTCGAGTCGATCACCGTCGGGGCCGGGACCGCGTTGCCCGTGGAGAGGGTGGTGACGGTGGGCTTGGTGAGCTCGGTCAACGACTGGTTTCCGGTCGAAGTGCCGCCCGGCACGTACTCGGAGACCGTGCCGGTGACCGTGACGGAGTCACCGACGGCGACCTTCGGCGTGGAGCTGGTGAAGACGAACACGCCTTCACTGGTGGCCGGGTTGTCGTCCGGGGTCGGGTCCTGCAGCCAGAAGCCTTTGGAGGAACCGTACGTGCGCGTGCCGGTGACTATGCCGGGCACGTCGGTGACCTTCTGGCCGGCGTACGGGGAGGTCCGGGTGGTGCCCTGGACGTCGTGGACGCGCAGGCCGTCGGCGTGTGCGGGCGAGGTCAGGGCGACGGTGGACGCCGCGGAACATACGGCGGCGACGGTGAGCGCGGCGAGGCGCGCGGAAGACTTGCTCGGCAACGTGATCCCTCCGGGGACATGCGTGGGCGCCGGGACGAGGGTGGTGCTGGAACGCCTGGGGCCGCGACCGGTGGGGCGGTGGCGACGCGCGTAGAAAATACAGTGAACAGGTGTCCAGCAGATTTCTACGCGCGTCAATCTCCTGCCTGCTCATATGGGTTGTCAAGGATTCAGCCATGTACAGCGGCCGACGGGGAGATGAACCGGGCGGCATGGGTCGAAATCCGTCTAGGCTGAGCGATCGAGTGGTACGACACGCCCCCTAGGAGAAGCAGCCGATGTCAGACAGCTCCCCCCTGCCGCCGGTGCGGTTGTCTCCCGAAGCGGAGCTGGCGCGGGCCGCGTTGTCCACGCCGCTGCTCGGCCGGGCCGCCCGGCTGGCCCGCTGGGCCGGTGCGGACACCAGGGTCGACGCCGGGGGCGGACTCGTCGACGAGCAACTGCCCACCGCCGCCGAGGCCCTCGGGCTGACCGGCGACGACGCGGCGGCCGACGCGAGCGAGGCCTGGCGGGTGGCCGTCGACACCGGGCTCGTCGAGATCGTCGACGAGGAGGAGGGCACCGTCGCCGCCGGCGCGGACCTGGCGCTGCTCACCGGCGGCTCGCCGCAGGACGTGCTCGGGGTGTGGCTCGGCGCGCTGGACACCGTGCTGGCCGACGCGAGCGTGCCCGACCTGGAGGGCCTGGAGGACGCGCTCGACGAGAGCGGCGAGGTCGACTTCTCGCGCCTCGAATGGGACCCGGAGGCGGAGGCCGACTTCCTCGACGGCGTGCTCGGCAACCTCTATCTCCTGACGGTCAGCGAGGAGGGCCCCGGCGACTCCCCGGTGCCGCTGCCGGCGCTGGCCGCCTCGATGATCGTGCCCAGCGACATGGGGGAGCCCACCAACGACGTGCTGGAGCAGGTGTCCGACGCGATGATGCGGCTGGACGACCAGTTCCGGGTCCTTGAGCCGGTCGGCCTGATCGAGTACCAGCCGGTCGACGAGGCGCTGATGGCAGACGCCGACGAGGAGCCCGCGGCGCCCGTCGACGACATCGACGTCTCCCGGTACGGGATGGTGCGGCTCACCCCGCTCGGGCTGTTCGGGCTGCGGGCTCGGCTGCTTGAGGCCGGTCTTGAGGCGCCCGCGGTCGGGGACCTCGCGGACAAGGGGGCCGACGCGCTGCTCGACGGGACGGCGACGTTTCCGCAGGGTGCCGCACAGGCGGAGACCGAGCAGTGGCTGGCCCGGCGTGAACCGCTGGGCGCGGCGCGGGAGCTGCTGGCCGCGGCGCGTGGACTGGACGCCGGTGCGCCGCTGCGGCGGCTGCGCTGTCAGCAGGCGTTGTCGTTGGTGGGGATCGAGGCCGGGCCCGCGCTGCGGGAGGTGCTCGACGATCCGGAGCTCGGGGGGCTTGCCCGGGTCTGGCTGGCGGAGCACGGGGCGGCGGATGTGCCTGCCCCGTCCGAGGCGATGATCTTCTGGCTGACGATCGACACGATTGCCGCGCAGCTGGCCGCGGAGGGGAACTCGGACGAACTCCAGGCCCTGGTGCAGGGGTTGGCCGCGCAGCACGGTGGGTTCTTCGCGGCGGCCTGGCGGGTGGAGCATCCCGCCACGGCCGATGTGCTGGAGGCGATGGGGCGGCTGCATCCGGACAAGCGGATCGCGAAGGAAGCGAAGCGGGCGGCGTTCAAGGCGCGGTCGCAGCGGGGGGATTGACGGGGCGTTTCTCGCCCCCGCCGCCCCTACCCGTCCCATCCCCAGGGGCGTTGCCCCTTCGACCCCACTGGGGGCTGCGCCCCCAGACCCCCGCTTCGGCCTGAACGGCCTCGTCCTCAAACTCCCCCAGAGGGGGGACCCCCAACGGGCTGAGAGAAGCGGGCTGACGCCTCAGTCCGCCGAGCAGGACGACGGGGAGACCAGGGCGAGCTGGACGGCAAGGATTTTTGACGCCCGTGGGCCGGTGCGTACGGAGTCATGGAAGCGTGTTCCGCGCAGACGCCCGGTGTTCAACTCCTGTTCAGCCGTGGCCGGGAGCGTGGCGCCGACCCGAGGTCCGCCACCCTCCACGGCATACTCACCGTCACAGGAGACACCATGTCGCTCAGTCGCAGGGACTTCGCCACCAAATCCGCGGTCACCGGTGCCGGTGTCGCGCTCGCCGGCACCGTCGGCGCGCTGGCCACGGCACCGAACGCCCTCGCGTCCACGGACGTCGAGGACGCGGAGGGAGTGTCGGCGAACGGACACGGCCACGGGCACGGCGGAGTCGGCTACGGAGCGTTGATCGCCGACCCCAAGGGCCTGCTCGCGCTGCCCGCCGGCTTCAAGTACCGCGTCATCACCTACAGCGGCCGGACCACGCTGGAGTCCGGCGAGTTCACGCCCTCCAACCACGACGGCACGTCCACCTTCGACGGCCCTCGCGGCACCACCCTCCTGGTCAACAACCACGAACTGGCCGGCCCCCGCGCCCAGTGGCCGCACCCGGTCCCGCTCATCGACGGACTGGTCTACGACCCGGCCGCGGCCGGCGGCTGCACGGTCGTCGAGGTCCGCCCCGGCGGCCATGTCGCCGAGTGGGTCGGCATCGCCGGCACCGCCACCAACTGCGCGGGCGGCAACACCCCTTGGGACACCTGGCTCACCTGCGAGGAGACCGAGGACAAGACCGGCACCAACGGCTTCACCAAGGACCACGGTTACGTCTTCGAGGTCGACCCCGCCGACCGGCGGGCCAACAGAAACCCCAAGCCGATCAAGGCACTTGGCCGCTACGCCCACGAGGCCGTCGTCGTCGACCCCAAGCGCGGCCACCTCTACCTGACCGAGGATGCGTCCAACCCGAACGGCCTCCTCTACCGCTGGACCCCGCCCGAGCACTTCCACCACGGCCGCGGCAAGCTGCGCACCCTCACCGACGACGCGGGCGCGCTCCAGGCCTTCAAGTGCTTCGACTCCGGCGGCACGTTCATCGACGACCTCTCCCGCGCCACGAAGATCGGCACGGTCTACGGCGTCGACTGGGTCGACGTCCCCGACCGCGACGCCAGGACCACCTCCGTGCGCAAGCAGTTCGCCGCCGGCGAGGTCACCCGCGCCCGCAAGCTGGAGGGCATGTGGTGGGGTGACGGCGGCACGTACATCGTCTCCTCGTACGCCCGCACCGAGAGCCCCGTCCAGCACGACGGCGCCGTCTGGTTCTACGACCCCAAGCGCCGCACCCTGACGCTGAAGGTGCTCATCGGCGTCAACCCGGACCCCGCCAAGGACGGCGACTTCGACGGCCCGGACAACATCACCGTCTCCCCGTACGGCGGCCTCGTCATCGCCGAGGACGGCGAGGGCGTCCAGCACCTGTTCGGCGCGACCGACAGCGGCCGCACCTACCCGATCGCCCGCAACGAACTCAACATCGGCACCGCGGAGAAGCCCGAGTACAGCGAGTTCACCGGCGTCACCTTCTCGCCCGACGGAAAGACGCTGTACGCCAACATCCAGACGCCCGGCATCATGCTGGCGATCACCGGACCCTGGAAGCGGCAGAAGCGCGGCTAGTTAATTCGTTCGCCCACCATCTGCTGTGCCTCCTACTCTGAGATCACAACAGCACGCACCTCCCGGTGCGAAGGACGCGGTTACTTCTTCTCGAAAAAGAATCCAACACCGCGGCCGACTTGATCTCGGGAGGCGCAGCTCATGGTGGGTGCCCGGTGCGCAGGCAGCGGATACTTCAGGGATCCAGTCCGTAGCGATACGGGTGCGGGTTCAAATCCCGTCATCGGCCAAGGGCCGATGTGGCGGAACGGCAGACGCGCTGGTTGATAAGTCCCGTCGCCGACTCCGATCTCGGGCGCCCACCATTGCCGCGCACTCCCTCCGAAACCGCAGTGACTTCGGGGGAATTCAGCATGTCTCGATTCAACAGGAAGGCCGCCCGCGCGCAGCCCGTATCCCGCGTCACCTCCACCGGCCGGGTGCTCCGCACCTACGAGGGCGGCCGTGGCCGTGAGCGGGACGCGCGCTCCGAGCTCTTTCTGCTCGCGATCGCCAACTTCGTGTCCCAGCAGACCTTTTACGAGACCGGCACCGACCGCGACGACCGCTACGCGCGACTCGTGCGCCGGCTCGCCGTCGAGGACCCGGCCTGGACCGCGGGCCTGCTCGGCTGGCTGCGCGGCGAGGGCAACCTGCGTACCGCCTCGATCGTGGGCGCCGCCGAGTACGTCAAGGCACGCCTCGACGCCGGCGTCACCGACGGCCCGGCGAACCGTCAGGTCGTGGCCTCCGTAGTGCGCCGCCCCGACGAGCCCGGCGAACTGCTCGCGTACTGGACCTCCCAGTACGGCCGAGCCGTGCCGAAGCCCGTCAAGCGCGGGATCGCCGACGCCGTACAGCGGCTCTACAGCGGCACGTCGCTGCTGAAGTACGACACCGCGTCCAAGGGCTACCGCTTCGGCGACATCCTCAACCTCGTGCACGCGGCCCCGGACCCGGACAAGCCGTGGCAGGGCGAGCTGTTCCGGTACGCCCTCGACCGCCGGCACCACCCGGACACCGCGGTGCCGCCCGCGTCCAGCAGGACGCTGGTCGCGCACCGCGAGCTGATGGGCCTGCCGGTCGAGGACCGGCGTGCCGTCGTCATGTCCGAGGGCGGGGCCGAGCGGCTCGCCGAGGCCGGGGTGACGTGGGAGGCGCTGGCCGGCTGGCTCCAGGGCCCGATGGACAAGGCGGCCTGGGAGGCGGTCATTCCGTCCATGGGCGCCATGGCGCTCGTCCGCAACCTGCGCAACTTCGACCAGGCCGGTGTGTCCGACGAGGTCGCGGAGCGGGTCGCCGCGCGGATCAGCGACCCGGCGGAGGTCGCGCGCTCGCGGCAGTTCCCCTTCCGGTACCTGGCGGCGTACCGCCACGCGCCCTCGCTGCGCTGGGCGTACCCGCTGGAGCGGGCGCTCGGCCACTCGCTGGCCAACGTGCCCGCGCTGCCCGGCCGGACGCTGGTCCTTGTGGACCGTTCGGGCTCGATGTGGGCGCGGCTGTCCGACCGTTCGGAGCTCAACCGTGCGGACGCGGCGGCGATCTTCGGTACGGCGCTCGCGCTGCGGGCGGCGGACGCGGATCTCGTCGAGTTCGGCACCGGCAACCGGAGGCTGGACTTCCGCAGGGGCGAGTCGGTGCTGAAGATCCTGGACCGCTTCGGCAGCCTGGGCGGCACCGACACCACCTCGGCGATCCGCGCGCACTACCGGGGGCAGGACCGGGTGCTGATCGTCACCGACGAGCAGTACGCCTACAACCGGCACGGTGACCCGACCGGGCAGGTACCGGCGCACGTCCCGGTCTACACCTGGAACCTCGCCGGGTACCGGGCGGGCCACGGCCCGTCGGGCAAGGCGAACCGGCACACCTTCGGGGGCCTCGGCGACGCGGCCTTCCGGATGGTTCCGCTGCTCGAAGCGGCCCAGGACGCCGACTGGCCCTGGACGGCCTGAGCACCCGAGCGTGGCCCGCACTTCATACGGGGGGTGCGGGCCACTTCCATGTCCTCCCCTTGCCCTCCCTTGCCCTCCCCAGGCCCCTCTTGCCCTCGGGAAGATTGACATCTAACATTTCAGTGCATGGAGGCTCTACGACCCGTTCCGCGCACCCTCCTCAGGGACCGCGCCTACGAAGTGATCCGTGACGCCATCGTCGCCGGGGAGATCGAGCCCGGCACCGTGGTGCGCGATGCCGATCTCGCCGAGCGGCTCGGGCTGTCCCGGGCGCCGGTGCGGGAGGCGTTCTCGCGGCTGGTGGACGAAGGGCTGCTGGAGAGCAAGCCGCAGAGCTATACGCGGGTGACGCCCGTCGTGGCCGCCGAGGTGCGGGACGCCGCCGCCGTGGTCGGCGCCATGCACGAGTTGGTGACCCGGGTCGCCGTACCCCGCCTGCGGGCGGCGGACCTTGACGAGATGCGCGCGGCCAACGGCCGGTTCGCCCTCGCCGTGACCGGCGGTGACGTGGACGCGGCCCTGCGCGCCGACGACGAACTGCACGACGTCCTGGTGCGGGTGAGCGGCAATCGCGCCGCCGCCGCCACCGTCGCCCGCTACACCCCGCTCATCCGCCGCCTTGAGCGGCGGCGCTTCGGCGAGGGCGGCTCGTGTCGTTCGGCCGGACTGCACGAGCGGCTGATCGAGGCCTGCGCCGACGGTGACACCGAGGGCGCGGTCCGGGTCACGGTCGCCATCTGGCACACGCTGGCCGACCTGGCCGACCCGGTAGATCCCGCCTGACCCCGGAGGCAGCATGTCCCTCTCCTCGTACGACCGTTACCCGCTCCTCTTCGGTCCCTCCCCGGTGCACCCGCTGGAGCGCCTCACCGCCCACCTCGGCGGCGCCTCCCTGTGGGCCAAGCGCGAGGACTGCAACTCCGGTGTGGCGTACGGCGGGAACAAGACCCGCAAGCTGGAGTACCTGGTCGCCGACGCGATCGCCAAGGGCTGCGACACCCTTGTCTCGATCGGCGGGGTGCAGTCCAACCACACCCGTCAGGTCGCCGCCTGCGCCGCCCGCGCCGGGCTCAAGTGCGTGCTGATACAGGAGAGCTGGGTGGAGTGGCCCGACTCCGTCTACGACAAGGTGGGCAACATCCTGATCAGCCGTCTGGCCGGTGCGGACGTACGACTGGTGAAGGCCGGGTTCGGTATCGGCTTCAAGGAGAGCTGGGAGCAGGCGCTGCGCGAGGTCGAGGAGTCCGGCGGCACGCCCTACGCCATCCCGGCCGGCGCCTCCGACCACCCGCTCGGCGGCCTCGGTTTCGCCAACTGGGCCCACGAAGTCGCCGAGCAGGAGCGGGAGCTGGGCGTCTTCTTCGACACCGTGGTGGTGTGCTCGGTGACCGGTTCCACCCAGGCCGGCATGGTCGCCGGGTGCCGGGCGATCGAGGAGGCCGGCGGGCGCGAGCGTCGCGTGCTCGGCATCGACGCCTCGGCCAAGCCCGCCGAGACCCGCGAGCAGGTGGCCCGCATCGCCCAGCGGACGGGCCAACTGATCGGGGTCGAGCGCGAGTTGACCATCGACGACGTCGAACTCGACGACCGCTACCACGCCGGGATCTACGGCATCCCGGACGAGACCACCCTGGAGGCGATGCGCCTCGCGGCCCGCACCGAGGGCATGGTCACCGACCCCGTGTACGAGGGAAAGTCGATGGCCGGGATGGTCGACCTCGTCGCGCGCGGAGAGATCGACCGGGACTCCACCGTGCTCTACGCCCACCTGGGCGGACAGCCCGCGCTGAACGCGTACAGCGCGCTGTTCTAGGGAGCCTCCGCGGCCACCTCGGCCTTTCTGCCGGTGATCACGAACGCCGACACCAGCAAGGCGGTCAGGGCGATCAGCGCGCCCACGCCGAACGCGCGGGCCGCGCCGTGGGTGAGGATGTCGGCCGGTGATCCGGTGGCGTGCCGGGTCGCCGTGCCGAACACCGTGACCAGGACGGAGAGTCCGAGGGTGCCGCCGAGCCACTGCAGGGTCTGCAGCAGCCCGGAGGCGGCGCCGGCCTCGCGGGGCTCGACGCGGGCCAGGATCGTGGCGTTGAGCGGCATGAAGCTGAGGCCGACGCCCAGGCCGATCAGCAGCAGCGGGCCCAGCAGTCCGGCGGCGTATCCGTCGCCGGGCTCCAGCCGCCACAGCCACGCGCTCGCCGTGACGAGCAGGGTCATGCCGGTCAGCAGCACCGGCTTGGCGCCGAAGCGAGCCAGCAGGCGGGGCACGTAGCGCACGACCGTGAACATCACCACGGTCATCGGCAAGAAGGCGAACCCGGCGCGCAACGGGCTGAATCCCAGGACCTGTTGGCCGATCAGGGTGAGGAAGTAGAAGGCGCCGAACATGCCGGCGGGCAGCAGCAGGACGCCCGCGTAGCCGCCCGCGCGGTTGCGGTCGGCGAGCAGGCGCAGGGGCATGATCGGCTGGACGGCGCGGGACTCGATCAGCACGAAGCCGGCGAGCAGGGCGGCCGAGGTACTGAAGCCGAGCAGCGCCTGGGTGTCGGTCCAGCCGCTCTCCGAGACCCGGATGAACGCGTAGACCAGTGAGCTCGTCCCGGCCGTGCCGGTGAGTGCGCCCGCCGCGTCGAACCGGCCCGCGTGGCGCGGGGTCTCGGCGACGAAGCGGGGCAGGGCGAGGGCGACGGCCATGCCGATGGGCACGTTGATCAGCAGGGACCCGCGCCAGGAGGCCCAGGTGGTGAGCGCGCCGCCGAGCACCAGGCCGACGGAGGCGCCGGTGGCCGCCATGGAGGTGTAGATGCTCAGGGCGTGGTGGCGGCGCGGTCCCTCGGGGAAGTTGGTGGTGATCAGCGCGAGGGTGCTCGGCGCGATCAGCGCGGCCCCGACGCCCTGGGCCGCGCGGGCCACGAGCAGCCAGCCGCCGGCACCGGCGAGCCCGCCGAGCAGGGAGGAGAGGGCGAAGAGCAGGGCGCCGACGGTGAGGGCCCGGCGCCGGCCGAGGATGTCGCCGACGCGCCCGCCGAGCAGCAGCAGCCCGCCGAAGGCCAGCGTGTAGGCGTTGAGGACCCAGGACAGTCCGGTCGGACTGAAGTTGAGGTCGCGCTGGATGTCGGGGAGGGCGACGTTGACGACGGTGGAGTCGACGCCGACCATCAGGTAGGCCGTGACCACGACGAGCAGGACGGAACCCGGCCGGGCGGCTCGGGGCGGCGAAGAGAGTGGAGCGGACGTGGTGGTGGACGGGGTGGACATGGGGTGCTCCCTGTCTGGTGTCCCCGGGCGTGGCGCAATAGCGTTCCGGGCAGCACGGACTGCCCGGCGCAGACACAGTGATAAGCGGGGACTGTCTCCGTTTAGTACCCGGTAAGATACGGAGAGAGTCCCCGGTTCGCAAGGAGTATCTGGATGACGCAGGTCAGGCCCATGCGTGCGGACGCTCGGCGCAACTACGACAGGCTGCTGAAGGTGGCGGCCGAGGCTTTCGCCGAGCGCGGGGAGAACGCGTCGCTCGACGACATCGCCAAGCGCGCGGGGGTCGGCTCGGGGACCCTGTACCGGCACTTCCCGACCCGGCAGGCGCTCCTTGAGGCTGCCTACGTCGAGCGGATCGAGGCGCTCGCGTCCCGCGCGGACGAGATCGCGAAGGAACTCCCGCCGGGCGAGGCGCTGGTCGAGTGGCTGTACTGGGTCGGCCTTGGCATGATCCAAGTGCGGGGCATGAAGGCCCTGTTGGGCTCCGCGGTCATGGACGGCAGCCAGGCCGCGTTGACGGCCTGCGCGGGCTCGATGAAGAGCGCGGCGCAGCGGCTGGTCGAGGCGGCCCAGCGGGAGGGAACACTGCGTCAGGACGTCGAGCCGATCGAGATCCTGCGGCTGGCCCACGGCGTGTCCACGGCTTCCGAACTGGCCGACGGCCAGGGGAAGTTCATCCGCCGGTATCTGTCGCTGCTGACGGACGGGCTGCGGCCCTCGGCCGGGGACTGAAACGCCGGGCGCCCCTCGGAAGGGGCGCCCGCAGCGATCGTAGGGCCGCCTACAGCGACTGCGCCGCCGGCTTCACCATCCCGCGTACCGTGCGCGACTTCACGAAGTTGCCCATCGCCGTCATGTCCCACTCGCCGGAGAACTGGCGGACCAGCTTCGCCATCATGACGCCCGTCTGGGCCTCGGCGTTGGTGAGGTCGAAGCGGACGAGCTCCTCGCCGGTGGCGGCGTCGATCAGACGGCAGTAGGCCTTGGCGACCTCGGTGAACTTCTGGCCGGTGAAGGAGTTGACCGTGAAGACCAGGCCGCTGACCTCCTGGGGGATGCGGCCGAGGTCGACCACGATCACCTCGTCGTCGCCACCGCCCTCGCCCGTGAGGTTGTCGCCGGAGTGCTTGATCGCGCCGTTCAGGATCGACAGCTTGCCGAAGTAGCAGCTGTCGATGTGGTTGCGCTGCGGGCCGTAGGCGATGACCGAGGCGTCGAGGTCGATGTCCTTGCCTCGGTAGGCCGGCTCCCAGCCGAGGCCCATCTTGACCTGCGAGAGCAGTGGGCGACCGCCCTTGACCAGGGAGACCGTCTGGTTCTTCTGGAGGCTGACGCGGCCCTTGTCGAGATTGATCTTCCCGGTGCCCGGCGCGGGGGCCGCGGCGGCGGGCGGCGCGGCCGGGGGCGGCGGGGTGCGGGACAGCGACGGGGCCGGCGGGGCCACCGGCGTCTGGAGCGTGGGCGTCGGCTGCGGCGGGGCGGCCGGCGCCGGGGCCGGCTCCTCCACCGAGACGCCGAAGTCGGTGGCGATGCCGGCGAGGCCGTTGGCGTAGCCCTGGCCGACCGCGCGGGCCTTCCACGCGCCGTTGCGCAGGTAGATCTCCACGATCACCAGTGCCGTCTCGCTGCCGAGCTGCGGGGGCGTGAACGTGGCCAGCACGCTGTTGTCGTCCGCGCCGCGGATCGTGGCCGTCGGCTCGATGCCCTGGAAGGTCTGGCCCTGGGCGTCCGGGCTGGCGGTGACCACGATCTTCTCGATGCCGGGCGGGACCGCCGCCGTGTCGACGACGATCGCGTCCGGTGCCGTACCGCCGCCCGACCGGTACGTCACACCCGGTCCCGTCGGCTGGTTGTAGAAGATGAAGTCGTCGTCCGAGCGCACCTTGCCGTCGGCGGTGAGCAGCAGGCCCGAAACGTCGAGCCGCACCGGGGCGGCGACGTCCACCGCGACGCGGGCGGCGGAGAGAGGGATGTTCGAGCCGGGGGTCATAGCTGTCATGCCCGGAGAACGAGCGAGGCCGCTTTACTGTTCCCTTACCAAGCGGCCAATCCGCCCGATCCCCGAAAATCCCGGCTCGGATCCCTCACCAGGTCCTTTACCGGCCCCTACGGGACGACGACGATCTTGCGCCCCACCCCCGCCGCGAACTGCTCCAGCGCCTGCGGATACCGCTCCAGCGGGATCCGGTCACTGATGAAGATCTCCGGATCCAGGACCCCGTTGGCGAACAGCTCCGCCGCCCGCTCGAAGCTGTGGAGCACGGCCATCGAACCCGTGATCGTGATCTCCTGGTTGTAGATGCGGTACGGGTCGATGGTCACGCGCGTCGCGTAGTCGGCGACGCCGAACTGCAGGAACGTGCCCGCCTTGGACACCCGGTCCAGGCCGTCCTGGATGGCCGCCGCGTTGCCCGTGGCGTCGATCACGACGTCCCAGCCCTGCGGCCGGTCCAGCTCGTCCGGGTTCGCCGCCGACCCCGACACCCCGAGGCGTACGGCCGTCTCCAGGCGGGCCGCGTTCAGGTCCACGACGTCGACACTGGCCGCGCCGGTCCGCTTGGCGAGCTCCAGCATCATCAGGCCCATGGTCCCGGAGCCGTAGATCAACACGTGTGCGCCCAGGCGCGACTTGAGGACGTCATAGCCGCGCACCGCGCACGACAGGGGCTCCACCAGAGCCGCGTCCTGGGTGCGCACGTGCTCGGGCAGCTTCACGCAGTTCGCGACGGGCGCCACCGCGAACTGGGCGGCGCCGCCCGCCGTGGTGACGCCGATCGCGGCCCACCGCTCGCACAGGTTGTTGTGTCCGTCGCGGCAGTAACGGCACTCGTGGCAGTAGAGCGAGGGGTCGACCGCGACCCGGTCGCCGATCGCGAGCTCGGTGACCTGGGTGCCGACCCCGACCACCTGGCCGGCGAACTCGTGGCCCGGCACGATCGGCAGCTTGGGCGCGAACTCGCCCTGGAGGATGTGCAGATCGGTACCGCAGAGGCCGCACGCGGCGACCTCCACGACGACCTCGCGCGGGCCGGGTGTCGGGTCGGGGACCTCGGTGACGACGGCGCGGCCCACGGACTCGATGACGGCGGCCTTCATTTGACGGCTCCCAGCGACAGGCCCTGGACCAGCTTGTCCTGGGCGGCGAACCCCGCGGCGAGCACCGGCAGGGAGATCACGAGCGACGCGGCGCACACCTTCGCCAGGAACAGGCCCTGGCTGGTGATGAAGCCGGTCAGGAAGACGGGCGCGGTCTCCGCCACCACCCCCGTGAGGACTCGGGCGAAGAGGAGTTCGTTCCAGCTGAAGATGAAGCAGATCAGGGCCGTCGCCGCGATGCCCGGCAGGGCGATCGGCGCCACCACGCGCGTGAGGATCGTCGGCAGCCGGGCACCGTCCACGCGCGCGGCCTCGATCACCGCGACCGGGACCTCGGCCAGGAACGACTGCATCATCCACACCGCGATCGGCAGGTTCATCGACGTGTAGAGGATGACCAGCAGCCAGATGTTGTCCAGCATGTCGGTGTTCTTGGCGAACAGGTAGATCGGCAGCAGACCCGCCACCACCGGCAGCATCTTGGTCGACAGGAAGAAGAACAGGACGTCGGTCCACTTCTTCACCGGCCGCAGCGACAGCGCGTACGCCGCCGGGAGCGCGAGCACCAGGACGAAGAGCGTCGACGCCACCGACGCCACGACCGAGTTGGCCAGCGCCGGCCAGGGGCTCGCGCCGCCGCCGGTGCCGAAGAAGTCGCGGTAGCCGTCCAGGGTGAGCGAGGCGCCGAAGGCGGGCGGGTTCTTCGCCGCGTCCGTCTCCGAGTGGAAGGACGTCAGCGCCATCCAGGCGATGGGCAGGAAGAAGACGATGCCGAGCACCCAGGCGACCAGGCCGAGCCCGACTCCCTTGCGGCGGGCGGGGGTTCGTACGGCGACGGAACTCATGCGCGGGACACCTCCTCGCGGAACAGCGACGACACGACACGCAGCGCGAAGGTCGCGATGATGATCGAACCGATGACCACCAGGACACCGGCGGCCGAGGCGAGGCCGTTCTCGTGGGCCTGGTAGAAGGTCTGGTAGACGGTGTAGGGCAGGTTGGCGGTGCCCAGGCCGCCGGACGTGATGGTGAAGACCGCGTCGAAGTTCTGCACGATGTAGATCGAGCCCAGCAGCGCGCCGAGTTCGAGGTAGCGGCGCAGGTGCGGCAGCGTCAGATAGCGGAAGACCTGCCAGTCGCTCGCGCCGTCGACCCGGGCCGCCTCCATCTGCTCGTTGTCCCGGCTCTGCAGGCCGGCCAGCAGGATCAGCATCATGAACGGCGTCCACTGCCAGACCAGCGAGGCCTCCACGGCCAGCAGCGGGGTGTTGGAGATCCAGTCCGGCTGCGGCCCGCCGACGTAGTGCAACAGGCCGTTCAGGAGCCCGTATTCGGGGTTGTAGAGCACGTGCTTCCACAGCAGCGCGGCGGCCACCGGGACGACCAGGAAGGGCGCGATCAGCAGCGTGCGGACGAAGCCCCGGCCGCGGAACTTGCGGTCGAGGAGCAGTGCGAGCAGCAGCCCGAGGATCAGGCTGACCAGCACGACCGCGACAGTCAGCAGGACCGTCGTCCACACCGAGTGGCGCAGGTCCGGGTCGGTCAGCACCTCCTGATAGTTGTCGACGCCGGTGAACTTGCGGGCGTCCGGGTACAGCGCGTTCCAGTCGAAGAACGAGATGACCAGGGTCGCCACGAACGGCAGCTGGGTCACCACGATCATGAAGACCAGGGCGGGCAGCAGTGGGGCCCGGGTGGCCCAGGCGCGCAGCCGGGCGGGCGGTTGGTGGGTGGTGCGTACGGGAGTTGCGGCCAGGGGGGCCGTTGTCGTTGCGCTCATCGCCCCTCGTACTCCTTCGAGATCTTCTCGGCGAGTTTCTGGGCCTTCTTCAGGGCCGAGTCGACGGACTGGCGTCCGGCGATGGCCGCGCTGATCTCCTGGGAGACCTTGGTGCCGAGGTCGGTGAACTCGGGGATGCCGACGAACTGGATGCCGGGCGCGGGGCGCGGCTGCACCCCCGGATCATCGGGCTTGGCGCCCTCGATGGCCTCCTTGGTCATCTCCTGGAAGGAGGCGGCGGACTTGCGGTAGTCGGCGTTCGCGTACGTCGAAGCACGCTTGCCGGCGGGCACGTTGGGCCAGCCGCTGGTCTCGCCGACCAGTTCCTCGTACTGCTTGCTGGACGCCCAGGAGACGAACTTCCAGGCCTTGTCGGGGTTGCGGGAGGCCTTCTGGATGCCCCAGGCCCAGGTGTAGAGCCAGCCGGAGGAGTCGGTCTTCTCGACCGGCGCGGGGGCGTAGCCGAGCTTGCCCTTGACGGGGGAGTCCGCGGCCTCCAGGGAGCCGGCCGCGCTGGTGGCGTCGTACCACATGGCGACCTTGCCCTGGGTCATGTTGTTCAGGCACTCGGCGAAGCCGGACTGGGCCGCGCCGGACTCACCGTGCTTGCGGACGAGGTCGACATAGAACTTCGTCGCCTTCTCGAAGGCGGGGGAGTTCAGCTGCGCCTTCCAGTCCTTGGTGAACCAGGTGCCGCCGAAGGTGTTCACGACCGTGGTGAGCGGAGCCATCACCTCGCCCCAACCGGGCAGTCCGCGCAGGCAGATGCCCTTCATGTCGGGCTCGGCGCCGTCCACCTTCGCGGCCAGGTCGGCGATCTGGGTCCAGGTGGGGTGGGCCGGCATGGTCAGCCCCTCCTTGGCGAACACGTCCTTGCGGTACATCAGGAAGGACGACTCGCCGTAGAAGGGCTGGCCGTAGAGCTTGCCGTCGTCGGCCGTGAGCGACAGGCGCATCGGCTTGAGGACGTCCTGCTCGTCGTAGCCGGGGTCCTTGGCCACGTACGAGTTCATCTCGTGCAGCCAGCCGTTCTTGGCGTAGATCGGGATCTCGTAGTTGCTCAGCGTCGCCACGTCGTACTGGCCGGCCTGGTTGGCGAAGTCCTGGCTGATCTTGTCGCGGACGTCGTTCTCCGGCAGCACGGTGAAGTTCACCTTGATGCCGGTCTCCTTGGTGAAGTGCGAGGCGGTGAGTTTCTGCAGCTCCACCATCTGCGGGTTGTTGACCATCAGGACATTGACGGAGTTGCCGCCGGAACCGGACCCGCCTGCCCCGACCCAACAGCCGGAGAGCAGCGGGGCGAGCAGCGTCCCTGCGGCGGCCATGGCGAGCGTGGCTCGCGCGGGCCGTCGTCGGCTCTGGGTTCGCATGGATCGCTCCTGGACGTATGGGGAGAAAGAGGGTTCATCAGGGCATGGATGTGCCCTCAGGTGTGTCAGTTGGACTTTCGGACTGACTGGTGACTGACCGGTGGGGGACTTCGGTGGGGGCTTTCAGACGCGGATGACCTGTGGCCCGAGCAGTGAATAGCGGTGGGCCTCGGCCGACGGGAGCAGCGTGCTCGTGACGATCGTCTCCAGTGCGCCGATCTCCGCGAACCGGCAGAAGCTGACCGCCCCGAACTTGGTGTGCACGCCCGCGAAGACCGTGCGGCGGGAGGCGCGGATGGCCTGCGCCTTGACCTCGCTGACCGCGGGGTCGGGCGTGGTCAGGCCGTGTTCGCGGGAGATGCCGTTGGCGCCGATGTAGGCCAGGTCGATGACGAATCCGGCCAGCATCTTGGTGGTCCAGTGGTCGACGGTGGCGAGGGTGCCGTGCCGCACCCGGCCGCCGAGCAGCAGGACCGAGGTGTTCTCCGACTCGGCGAGCACGCCCGCGACCGGCAGGGACGCGGTGACCACGGTCAGCGGCCGGTCCCTGGGCAGTGCCTCGGCGATGAGCTGGGGGGTGAAGCCCTCGTCGACGAAGACGGTCTCGGCGTCCCCGAGCAGCTCGGCCGCGGCGGCCGCGATCCGGCGCTTCTCGGGTACGTGACTGGTGGCGCGGAAGGCGAGCGTCGTCTCGAACCCGGCGCTCTCCACGGGATACGCCCCGCCGTGCGTACGGCGGACCAGACCGTGGTCCTCAAGGGCGCGCAGATCCCGTCGTACGGTCTCCTTGGCCACGCCCAGCTCGGCGGCGAGCGCGGTGACGTCGACGGATCCGCCGGCACGCGCGGCCCGCACGATCTCCCGCTGGCGTTCTTCCGCCGTTCTCGCTTCCATGGCCGACACCTGCTCTCCACGCGCGCCTTTGCCCGTTCGGGCCCGGTGCGGCCCTTGGAGGAAGTTGTACAGCGGCAGTCCGGCACTGACCAGGTCTGTTGCGGGTCCGATGCTGCCCGTGTGTGCCCGTTTACCGGGCGGAGTGCCCGCCTCGGACCTGCGCGGCAGCCGCCGAGGGCGTGGGAACGGGCACGCCGACTGCCCGAACGCCCCGGCGGGCGGGCCCGTTCGGTGCCCGCCCGCCAGCGAAGAGGGTCCTTTTCGCGCCGCCGGTCAGAGCCGGCAGCTGATCTCCATGCCGTCCTCGACGGGAAACGTGACGCTCTCGTAGCCGTTCGCCGGATCACGTACGTGGTCGAGATACGGGCGCAGGTTCGGCAGGTCGACATCGTCGGCCACGACCAGCGTGCCGGGGCGCAGGCGCGGCTCCAGCAGGCGCAGAACGGGCAGGCACAGGTCCTTCCAGCCGTCCAGCAGCAGGAGGTCCGGGGGAGCGTCCAGGGCGCCGAGGGTGTGGCGGGCGTCGCCCGGCAGCACGGTGATCAGGTCGTCCAGGCCCGCCTCGGCGAAGGTCGCGCGGGCCGCGGCGATCTTGTCCGCGCTGAGCTCCGTGGTCACGACGCGCCCGGTGCCGTTGTCCCGGACGGCCGCGGCCAGATACAGCGTGGAGATCCCGAAGGACATGCCGAACTCGACCACCGTGGCCGGACGCACGGCCCTGACCAGGCTGTAGAGCAGCGTGCCGGCCGCGGCGGAGATCGGCATGTAGATGCCGGCCGCCGCGTCGGCCTGCTGCTGGGGCGACAGGGACCCGAAATCGTCGGGGAGGGCCTCGTCCATACGGGCGGCGGTGGTGCCGTCCCGCTCGGCGCCCTCGAAGAGGCGGTCGAGGACGGCCGTGACGCGGGGGTCGGCGAGGGAGTGGGTGGATGTGGGTGTCGTGGAGTTCGTCGGTGTCATGGGCGCTAGAGTAGACGCAACGTTGCGTCAACTCTAGAGGGAATATCCTCAGCGGGGCGATCGGCCGATGGGGTGGGGAATCGCCAGGGCGAAGGAGGCGAGATGGCGTCTGTTGCGCGCGCCGATGAGGCGGGCGGCACCGGCGGGCCCGGGCGGCGGCACCACGGCAACCGGCACGGGCGCAGCGAGGAGGCCCGGCGGGCGGTGCTGGAGGCGGCCGACGACCTGCTGGTCGAGAAGGGCTTCGCGGGCGTCACGATGGAGGGCATCGCGGCACGGGCCGGGGTGGCCAAGCAGACCCTCTACCGGTGGTGGAGCGCCAAGACGGACATCCTCATGGACGCGCTGCTCCAGGATGCCGTCGAGGATCTGACCCCGCCCCACACCGGCGACCTCGCCCGCGACCTGCGTGACTACCTGCGCCAACTGGCCTGGTTCCTGGGCGAGTCGGACCCCGGCGCTGTCTTCCGGGCGCTGATCGCGCAGGCCCAGCTGGATCCGGCGTTCGCCCGCGACTTCCGTTCCAGGTGCTTGGGCCCGCAGCGCCTCCGCGATCAGGAGGTGCTGCAACGCGCCCTGGACGCGGGCCTGTTGCCCGCCGACCTCGACATCGAGGCGGAGACGGGCCGGCTCGTGGGTCCGCTCTACTACCGCGTGCTGGTGAGTGACGAGCCGATCGGCGAGGCGTTCACCGACGGCCTGGCCGACGCGTTCCTGCGCCGGCACGGGCTCGTCTGACGCGGGTGCTCATGGGTGCTCAATAGGGCCAGATCGGCGGGTCGTTGACGAAGTGGCCGCCCAGGTAGGCGTGCGCCTCGTTCTCCGGGTCCAGATCGCCCTGTTCGGCGATCAGCTTCTCCGCGTACGGCTCCGAGTCGTCCTGCGGGTCGTAGCCCAGCGCCCGCGCGGTCGAAAGGTCCCACCACAGGCGGGTGTTGGCGGAGGACCCGTAGACGACGGTGTGTCCGACGTTCTCCGCGGTGAGGGCCGCGTGGAAGAGCCGGGCGCCGTCGGCCGGGCTCATCCACACCGACAGCATGCGCACGCTGGACGGCTCGGGGAAGCAGGAGCCGATGCGCACCGACACCGTCTCCAGGCCGTGCCGGTCCCAGTAGAGCTGCGCGAGATCCTCGCCGAAGGACTTGGACAGACCGTAGAAGGTGTCCGGGCGGCGCGGGGTGTCGATCGGGATCAGCGCGCCCGGTTCGTGCGGCGCCTCGCCCTCGGGGCGCGGGGTGAAGCCCACCGCGTGGTTGGAGGAGGCGAAGACGACCCGCTCCACGCCCTCCGCCCGCGCGGCCTCGTACAGGTTGTAGGTCCCCTCGATGTTCGCCTTGAGGATCTTCTCGAAGGGGGCTTCCAGGGAGATCCCCGCGAGGTGGATGATCGCGTCGACGCCCCGCACCGCCTCGCGCAGGGCCACCGTGTCGGCGAGGTCCGCGGTGATCGCGTCCGGCGCGCCCTCGACGGGGCGCACGTCGAGCGGGCGCAGTTCGTAGCCGTAGGCCGGGAGCAGCTCCCGCATCAGGGTGCCTAGTCCGCCGGCGGCGCCGGTCAGCAGAACGGTGCGGGGAGCGGGCATCCTCGGATCTCCTCGGGCGCATGTATGGACGGCATTCACATTCATGGACACGCTAAGGATCGCTCACGTGCTTCGTCAAGTGTTGCGCGGAGTCGGCGAATCCACTCTCTTTCTGCCTCTTTCCCGTTCCCGTGTTGCCCGGTTGCGCGCTTGACCGGCCCGGAGCAGGCTCCATAGTGTGACGATGTTCAGGGATGTAGACATCGATCAGAAGAACGTACGCGCCTGTCCCAGGGAGAGCCCGTGACGCCAGCCCCTCTCGCCGCTCGACTCAGCATCCCCAGCGGGCCGCTGTTCTTCCCCGTCACCGCCTACGGACCGGACGGCTCGGTCGACCTCGACGTGTACCGCGCGCACGTGCGGCGCGGGGTCGAGGCGGGGGCCGCGGCCGTCTTCGCCTGCTGCGGCACCGGCGAGTTCCACGCGCTGACACCCGAGGAGTTCGAGGCCTGCGTACGGGCCGCCGTCGAGGCGACGGACAGGCGCGTGCCGGTCGTCGCGGGCGCCGGGTACGGCACCGCCCTCGCCGTCCGCTACGCGCGTCTCGCGGCCGGGGCCGGCGCGGACGGGCTGCTCGCCATGCCGCCCTACCTCGTGGTCGCCGGGCAGGAGGGGCTGCTGCGGCACTACCGGGAGGTGGCCGCCGCCACCGAACTGCCGGTGATCGTCTACCAGCGCGACAACGCCGTGTTCACGCCCGACTCGGTGGTCGAACTGGCCCGTACGGACGGGATCATCGGCTTCAAGGACGGGCTCGGCGACCTCGACCTCATGCAGCGGATCGTGAGCACCGTACGCACCGAAGTGCCCGGCGAATTCCTCTACTTCAACGGACTGCCGACCGCCGAACAGACCCAGCTCGCCTACCGGGGCATCGGCATCACGCTCTACTCCTCCGCCGTCTTCTGCTTCGTCCCCGAGATCGCCCTCGCCTTCCATCAGGCGCTCGCCTCGGGCGATGACGCCACCGCCAACCGCCTCCTCGACGGCTTCTACCGGCCGTTCGTCGAACTGCGTGCCCAGGGCCGCGGTTACGCCGTCTCGCTGGTCAAGGCCGGGGTCCGGATGCGCGGGCTCGACGTGGGGGAGGTCCGCCCGCCGCTGCACGAACCGGCGGAGGAACATGTGAAGCAGCTCGCCCAGCTGATCGAGCGCGGGTACGCGCTCGTCGAGGAGGACATGTGAAGGCGTCGGCGTTCGTCTACCCCTGGGACGTCAACGGGGACCCGCAGGCCGCCGAGTTCATCGCCGGGCTCGGGGTACGGCAGGCGACGCTGGCCTCCGCGTACCACTCCACGCGCGCGCTGACCCCACGCCACCCGCGCCACCGCATCGTCACCGCGGAACACGCGGCCGTGCTGTACCCGACCGACGACCGCTGGCAGGGACGGGAGTTGCGGCCGTACCCGGCCGGCGACTGGGCGCCAGGAGACGCGTACGGCGAGGCCGCCACCGCCCTCGCGGACGCCGGCCTGGAAGTGCACACCTGGGTCGTCCTCGCGCACAACTCCCGCCTGGGCGCGGACCATCCGGACACCTCGGTCGTCAACGCCTACGGCGACCGCTACCCCTGGGCCCCCTGCATCGCCCAGCCCGCCACGCGCGCGTACCTCGTCCACCTGGCCGCCGAGGCGGCCGTCCGGCCCGGCGCGCACGGCACCGAACTCGAATCCCTCGGCTGGTACGGCCTCCAGCACCTGCACGCCCACGACAAGACCGCCGGGGTCGGCCTCGGCGACGCCGGCCAGTACCTGATGTCGCTCTGCTTCTGCCCCACGTGCCGGGAGGGCTACGGCGATCGGGGCGGCCTGGACGCCGACGAACTGGCCGCTGCGGTACGGGAGTCACTGGAGCCGCTGTGGCGGGGTGCGCCGGACGACGGAGGCTGGACGGGCGTCGAGAAGCTGCTCGGCGAGGAGAAGGCGGTGGCCACGCGCGCGTGGCGCGACGAACGGGCCCGCACGCTCCAGGAGACGGCGGTCGAGGCGGTCCGCGCCGCCGCTCCCGACGGCTTCCAGGTCCTGCTGCACGCCGACCCGGTGACGTACCACGTCGGCGCGAACGTGGGCGTCGACCCCGCGCACATTCTCTCGGTCACCGACGGCGTGGTCGTGCCCTGCGCGGGCGGCACGGGCCTGCTGACCCCGTTCGCCGAGCAGGGCCGCGAGGACGCGGTGATCGCCGCGAACTTCACCGTCGTGTCGGGGATGGGCGGCAGTCCGGGGAAGCTCGCCTCCGACGCGGCACGCGCGCGTGAGCTGGGGGCTACGGAACTGCGGCTGTATCACGCGGGGTTGGGGTCGGACGGTGACCTGGAGGCCGTGCGGTCGGTGCTCGCCGGGTCGTGAGTCAGGTGGTTGTCGACGTCGGAAGGTGATCTGAAAGGGGCGCCTTCGGTGTCCGTCGGGTGCGAGTCAGACAGCCGGCCGTCGTCAGCAGCGCCACGCCAAGGATCGCCAGCACCATCCGGTGGTCGGTCACTTCGACCAGGGCCGCGCCCAGCGCCAGCCCGAGCACGTTCGGCGTGAACATCAGGGTGTTGGCGGTCGCGGTCGTGCGGCCCAGCAGGGCGTCCGGTGTCTCGCGCTGTACGAGGGTCAGCGCGGCGATCAGCACGCAGGGCAGCCCCGCCCCGCTCGCCGCGCTGCTCGCCAGGACCACCGCGTCGGCCGGGACCGCCCGGGCCGCCACCGCGAGCCCTGTGAGGGCGATGCCGGCCACCGCGAACCGGCGCTCGCCGAGCCGGCGCATGAGCGGCCCGCCGGCCAGCCCCACGGCGACCGAGCCGGCGCCCTGGACGGCGTACAGGACACCGGCGTAGGAGGGCGGCCGGCCGAGGTCGTCGATGACGGCGTAGAGGAGTGACCCGCCGAGGCCCGCGCAGAACATCGTGGCGCCGCCCGCCAGGACCAGCGGGCGCAGCCTGAGGTGCGTCCAGAGGTGGCGGGTGCCCTCTGCCGTGCGCTCGCGCCAGTCGGCGCTGGGGCGGCGGGGCTTGTCCTCGCGGACCGGCACGCGTGCGTACACGCCCGCGGCCAGGACGAACGTGAGCGCGTCGAGGAGGGCGACGGCAGGGCCGCCGTACACCGCGAACAGGCCCGCGCCGGCCAGTGGGGCGACCAGCTTCATGCCCTCGTTCGCCGTCATGCGCAGGCCGTTGAAGTCGCCGAGCAGGGACGGTGGGACCGCGGCCGCGACGAGTGCCGACTCGGCCGCGTCGTGGACGACGCCTGTGGCGCCGTAGACGAAGAGGACCGTGTAGAGCAGCCACAGGCGGCCGGGGGAGTCGACGGCGAAAAGGGTGGGCAGGAGGGCGGCCAGGAGGAGGTTCGCGCCGATCAGCAGGGGTTTGCGGCGGGTGCGGTCGGCGAGCGTGCCGAGCAGGGGGCCGGCGAGGGTGGGCAGCCACATCGCGACCAGGCAGAGCGCGGCCAGTCCGTCCGAGCCGGTCAGCTCCTTGACCCACACGCCCGACACCAGCCACAGCGCGGAGGTACCGAACCCGGAGACCACGACCCCGGCCAGGTACAGCCCCGCGGAGCGGTCCCGCAGGACCCGAGCCGCCGTCCATCTCGATGTCGTCATGCCTGGCCATCGTGGGTCTAAGGAGCCGGCGGCGGGATCGGGCAAGTGCCCTATCCGCGCGAGTGGTGGCGTGGGGCCCGATGAGTTTCGGGGGCGGGACCGGTCCACCCCACGAAGAGATCCGCGAAGCGGGCGCCGAGAGCCACGCGTGGATCGCCGGTGAACCGTGAGGAGCAGCCCATGACCGACCTCCCCCTCGACCTCGGACCGCAGGCCCGCGTGATCGCCCGGCTCGCCGACGGCATCACCGACGGACAGCTGGCGGACCGGACGCCCTGTCCGGAGAGTGCCGTGCGCAACCTCCTGGGGCACGTCGCCGGGCTGTCCGTCGCCTTCCGCGACGCCGGTCGCAAGGAACTGGGCGCCACGACCGACACCAACCCGAACGACGCCGTGCCGGACATCGGGCCCGGCTGGCGCGAGGAGTTGCCCAAGGCGCTCGACGAACTCGCCGACGCCTGGCGCGATCCGGCCGCGTGGACCGGCATGACCCGCACGGGCGGCCTGGACCTGCCGGGCGAGATCGCCGGTGCCGTCGCCGTCGACGAACTGGTCATCCACGGCTGGGACCTGGCCCGCGCCACCGGTCAGCCCTACGAGCCCGACCCGGCCGCGCTCCGGGTCGCGCACGACTTCCTGCTCGCCGCCGCCGAGGACCCGAGCCGCGGCGGCGGCATCTTCGGCCCGGTGGTCCCGGTACCGGCGGACGCGCCCCTGCTGGACCGCGCGGTGGGTCTGAGCGGACGGGACCCGGGGTGGGAGCGCTGACCGCAGGGCTCAACCGGATGCGTGGTCACGGCCGTTGGGCGTACGGCGACACCGACGGGCGGTGCGGGCGCGACTTGCCGCGCTGACGGCGGACGAGAGCACGTCGGCCGGATCCGGTGGTGCTGCGAGGTCGCCGGAGAAGCACTAGTCCCTGACCTGGATCTCCACCCGGTGGCGCAGGTACTCGTCGGGGTGCGTGCGGGCGATGTGCACCGCCTCGGCCACCAGGTCGTGCAGGTCGGCGGGATACGAGGCGGGGGTGAGCGAGAGCAGGGGGAGGATGCAGCGGCGCACGTCGAGGTCCTCGTTCGAGATGAACTCGCGCAGTGCGGCCTCGCGCCACGTGGCGCTGAGGTCGGCCAGTGCGTCGGGGTCAGCACGGAGCTCGGACGCCGGCACGTGCATCTGCCCGGCGCGGGGCCTCACCGGCGCCCATGCCCAGTACCACGCGCGGGCCGCTCCGGCACGCTCCGGATTCGTTCCCGTTCGCAAGTACGCGATCAGTGCCGTCAGTACCCGCCGACGGCCGAACGCCGTGATGGCGGGTTCGACGAACATCCGGTTGTGGCTGGGGTCCGGGTCGAGGATCGCGGTGCGTACCAGCGGGTCGAAGAGCTGCTCCGGCAAGGTATCCGCGGCGCGCAGGGCCTTCCGGAAAGCTGACCGCGCCTGCCCGCGCCACTCCCGCTCGTAGGACATCGGAACGGGGAGTTCGACGTCGACGAGCCGGGCCAGTTCGGCCAGTTGCGGATGGAACGCCGAACGGTGGCCGCGCGGCCGACCGGGCAACGGCGCGAAGGTCATTTCCGCCCTCCCCTCCGAGATGTGGTCGAGGCAGGGTAGCCCGGCGATCCCGACTTCCTTTGTCCGAAGCATTGACGAAACATCTGGCCGCTCCTAGCTTCAACGCGTCGTACTTCGTACGTCATATATGAGACGCGATATGTGAGATCCGAGAGGCGCGCATGACCTCTGTGCCCATCCCGATCCCGTCCCGCACGCAGTACGTGCTGGAGGAGATCAAACGCCGCATCCTCACCGGGCAGTTGACGCCGGGTCAGGCCCTGGTCGAGACGGAGCTGGCCGCGTCGTTCGGGGTGTCCAAGACCCCCGTGCGCGAGGCGCTCAAGACCCTGGCCGGTACCGGGCTCGTCGTGATGAACCAGTACAAGGGCGTCACGGTGCGCATGGTGGACGCGGACATGGCGCGTGAGGTGTACGACGTACGGCTGCTGCTCGAACCCGAGGCGCTCCGGCGGGCCGTACGGCTCGGTGCCTCCCTGGACGCAGCGCGCGACGCCCTGACCCGCGCCGACGAGGCCACCGACACCGCCGAACGCTCCCTCGCCAACCGGGAGTTCCACCGCGCCCTGTACCTGCCGTGCGGCAACCCGCTGCTCGGCCGGATGCTCGACGAGGTCCGCGACCAGGCCGCCCTCGTCTCGGCGGTCGCCTGGGCCGCCTCGCCCTCCTGGGAACGGGAGGCCGGCGAACACCGGGAGATCCTGCGGCTCGCCCTCGACGGTGACGCGGACGCCGCGGCGACCGCGCTGCACGCCCACATCGAGTCGTTCGTGCAACGGGCCTTCCCCGACGCCGAGTCGGAGTTCCGGGGAGAGGGCGGTCGGGCATGACGGCGGCGTTCGAGATCCAACGGGCGGCCCTCGCCGACGTCGTGGCGATCCCGGTGACCCCCTTCGCCGAGGACGGCACCGTCGACCAGGACGCCCACCGGGCCCTGCTGCGCCGCCTGCTCGACGGCGGGGTCCGTATCCTCACGCCCAACGGGAACACCGGTGAGTTCTACGCCCTGTCCCCTCAAGAGCGGCAGCTCGTCACGGAGTCGACCCTCGACGAGGCGGGCGCACGGGCCGCGATCCTCGTCGGCGTCGGCCACGACGTCCCCACCGCCATCGCCTCCGCGCGGCACGCCCGGGACCGCGGCGCCCACATGGTGATGGTCCACCAGCCCGTCCACCCGTACGTCTCCCAGGGCGGCTGGGTCGACTACCACCGCGCCATCGCCGAGGCCGTGCCCGACCTGGGCGTCGTCCCGTACATCCGCAACGCCCAGCTGCCCGGCGCCCGCCTCGCCGAACTCGCCGACCACTGCCCGAACGTCATCGGCGTCAAGTACGCCGTCCCGGACGCGGCCCGCTTCGCCGCCTTCGCCCGGGACGCGGGACTCGAACGCTTCGTGTGGGTGGCCGGTCTCGCCGAACCGTACGCGCCCTCCTACTTCTCGGCGGGCGCCACCGGCTTCACCTCCGGGCTCGTGAACGTCGCCCCGGCCGTTTCGCTGAACATGATCGAAGCGCTTCGATCAGGGGACTACCCAGGGGCGATGAAGGTGTGGGAGCAGATCCGCCGGTTCGAGGAACTGCGTGCGGAGAACGGCTCCGCCAACAACGTCACGATCGTCAAGGAAGCGCTTGCGTCCCTCGGCCTGTGCCGCCGTGACGTACGGCCTCCCAGCAAACCCCTGCCCGAGAGCGAGCGCCCCGAGGTCGCCGCGATAGCCGCCGGGTGGTCGATATGAACGCGCCCGTCAGCACACCGCTTACCAAGTCGCCGCAGGACCTCAGAAGCCATCAGTGGTACGGCACCGACGGCCTGCGTTCCTTCAGCCACCGCGCCCGCACCCGCCAACTCGGCTACCTCCCCGAGGAGCACCTCGGCAAGCCCGTCATCGCGATCCTCAACACCTGGTCGGACATCAACCCCTGCCACGTCCATCTCCGCGACCGCGCGCAGGCCGTGAAGCGCGGGGTGTGGCAAGCCGGCGGATTCCCGCTGGAGTTCCCGGTCTCCACCCTCAGCGAGACCTTCCAGAAGCCGACCCCGATGCTCTACCGCAACCTCCTCGCGATGGAGACCGAGGAACTGCTGCGGTCCTACCCGGTCGACGGCGCCGTCCTGATGGGCGGCTGCGACAAGTCCACGCCCGCCCTCCTCATGGGCGCCGCCTCCGTCGACCTGCCCGCCGTCTTCGTGCCCGCGGGGCCCATGCTCCCCGGCCACTGGCGGGGCGAAGTCCTCGGCTCCGGCACCGACATGTGGAAGTACTGGGACGACAAGCGCGCAGGCCTCATCGGCGACTGCGAGCTGAGCGAACTGGAGAGCGGCCTGGCCCGTTCGCCCGGGCACTGCATGACGATGGGTACGGCGTCCACGCTCACCGCCGCCGCCGAGGCGCTCGGCGTCACGGTCCCGGGCGCGTCCAGCATCCCGGCCGTCGACTCCGGGCACGACCGGATGGCCGCCGCCGCGGGCCTCCGTATCGTCGAACTGGTCCACCGGGACCGGAAGTTGAGCGACATCCTCACCCGGGACGCCTACGCGGACGCCGTCACCACCGTGCTCGGCCTCGGCGGCTCCACCAACGCCGTGATCCATCTGATCGCGATGGCGGGCCGGTCCGGCGTCCGGCTCACCCTCGACGACTTCGACCGCGTCGCCCGCACGGTGCCGGTGCTGGCCAACGTACGGCCCGGCGGACGGACGTACCTCATGGAGGACTTCCACTTCGCCGGCGGGCTGCCCGGCTTCCTCTCCCGCATCCCGGACCTGCTCCACCTGGACCGGCCGACGGTCTCGTACGACACCCTGCGCGAGCAGTTGGAAGGCGCCCGGGTGCACGACGACGACGTCATCCGGCCGCGCGACAACCCGGTCGCGAGCGAGGGCGGGGTGGCCGTGCTGCGGGGCAACCTCTGCCCGGACGGCGCCGTCATCAAGCACATCGCCGCCGAACCGCACCTGCTCAAGCACACCGGTCCCGCGGTCGTCTTCGACGACTACCGCACCCTGCAACGCACCATCAACGACCCGGAGTTGGGCATCACCGCCGACAGCGTGCTCGTGCTGCGCGGCTCAGGTCCCAAGGGCGGCCCCGGTATGCCCGAGTACGGCATGCTGCCGATCCCCGACCATCTGCTCAAGCAGGGTGTCCGGGACATGGTCCGGATCTCCGACGCCCGCATGAGCGGCACGAGTTACGGCGCCTGCGTGCTGCACGTGGCGCCCGAGTCGTACGTCGGCGGGCCGCTGGCGCTGGTCCGCACCGGGGATCCGATCACCCTCGATGTCGAGGCACGCACCCTCCATCTCCATGTGGACGACGAGGAGTTGGCGCGGCGCCGGGCGGACTGGACACCGCCGCCGACCCGTTACGAGCGCGGCTACGGCGCGCTCTACAACGAGCAGATCACCCAGGCCGACACCGGCTGCGACTTCGAGTTCCTGGCCCGGCCGGGCCAGGTGCCGGACCCGTACGCCGGTTGAGCACCCCATCTCCCGCACGCCCGTTTCGCATGCCCGTCGAGCAAGCGCTTCCTGTACCCGCTGCACCCGCCCCACTGGAACGGAGAACAGTCATGGCCCAAGCCGCAGCCGTGGCGAAACCGCCCGGGCCACCCCGGCGACGCCGTGCCTCCGCCACGCCCCGCAGGCTGCCCTACCTGCTGATCGCCCCGGCCGCGCTGCTGATGCTGGGCTTCATCGCCTACCCGGTGATCAGCGTCTTCTACTACAGCCTGCAGAACTACAACCCCACCAAGCCGTGGCGCAACGGCTACGCGGGCCTCGACAACTTCGTGCACGCCTTCACCGACGACCCGCAGTTCTGGGACACCCTGACCTTCAGCGCCAAATGGGTCGTCGTCGAGGTGGGACTCCAACTGCTCTTCGGCCTGGCGCTGGCGCTGATCGTCAACCAGACCTTCGTCGGGCGGGCCGTCGGCCGCGCGCTGGTGTTCTCCCCGTGGGCCGTCTCCGGCGTGCTGACCTCCGCGATCTGGGTGCTGCTCTACAACTCCCAGACAGGAGTGACCCGTTACCTCGCGGACCTGGGCATCGGCTCCTACGGCACGAGTTGGCTCTCGGACACCTCGACGGTCTTCCCGGCAGCCGTGGTCGCCGACCTGTGGCGCGGGGTGCCCTTCTTCGCGATCCTCATCCTCGCCGACCTCCAGTCCGTCTCGAAGGACCTGTACGAGGCCGCCGAGGTCGACGGGGCGCGCCGCCTCCAGCAGTTCTGGCACATCACGCTGCCCCACCTCAAGGACGCCATCGTGCTGTCGACGCTGCTGCGCGCGGTGTGGGAGTTCAACAACGTCGACCTGCTGTACACCCTCACCGGCGGCGGACCGGCCGGCGAGACCACGACCCTGCCGCTCTACATCGCCAACACCAGCGTGGACGCCCACAACTTCGGCTACGCCTCGGCCCTGACCACGGTCGCGTTCGTGATCCTGCTCTTCTGCTCGATCGTCTATCTGCGGCTGAGCAAGTTCGGAGGTGGCCAGAAGTGATCACCGAGATCGCACCCGCTCCCGAGCGTGTGGAGCCCCCGCCGGTCGGCCCGCGTGGCCGCCGCCGCGCCTGGGACGAGGCACCCCGCTGGCAGATCTACGTCCCCTTGTCGATCTACCTGGTCTTCACTCTGATCCCGTTCTACTGGATCCTCCTCTTCGCCCTGCGCCCGGCCGGCTCGACCTCCCTGGTGTCGTGGCCGATGACCTTCGAGCACTTCGAAAAGGTCTGGAACGAGCGGGCGTTCGGCACCTACTTCCAGAACAGCGTGCTGGTGGGCGTCTCCACGCTGGTGATGACGACCCTGGTCGCCCTCGCCGGCGGCTACGCCCTCGCCCGGTTCGACTTCCGGATCAAGCGGACCTTCATGCTCGCGCTGCTGTGCACGCAGTTCGTGCCGGGCGCCCTGCTCCTTGTCCCGCTCTTCGAGATCTTCGCCAACCTGCGGATGATCAACTCGCTGTCCAGCGTGGTCATCGCGGAGACCGTCTTCCAGCTGCCGCTGTCGATGATCCTCATCAGCGGGTTCATCCGGAACGTGCCCTACTCCCTGGAGGAGGCCGCCTGGGTCGACGGCTGCAACCGCTTCACCGCCTTCCGGATCGTCGTACTCCCGCTGCTGCGGCCCGGGTTGATCGCCGTCGGCTCCTTCGCCTTCGTGCACGCCTGGAACCACTTCCTGTTCGCCCTGATGTTCCTCTCCGACCAGGGCAAGCAGACGATTCCGGTCGGGCTCAACACCCTGATGAGCGCGGACAGCGTCGACCTCGGCGCGCTCGCCGCGGGCGGCATCATCGCGGCCGTACCCGTCGTGATCGTGTTCGCCTTCATCCAGAAGTGGCTGATCACCGGCTTCAGCGCGGGGGCGGTGAAGGGATGAGCCGACGACTTACCCTGCACGCAAAGATCGACAGCGCAGGGAGAATCCCATGAGCAGCATTCCCGTTCCCGTCGTTCTCGCGGGTGCGCGCGGCCACGGCCGCTGGCACGTCGAGAACATCCGCAGGCTCCAGGACAAGGGGCTCGTACGACTCGTGGGGATCTGCGAGCTGACACCGCTGACCGAGGAGGAGCTCGGGGGCGGGTTCGGGGGCGAACTGCCCGAGCAGTCCGCCGACTTCGCCGCTCTGCTCGACTCCACCGGCGCCCGACTCGCCGTGATCTGCACGCCGATCCCGACCCACACCGACCTGGCCCTGATCGCGGCCGAGCGGGGCGTGCACCTGCTCCTGGAGAAGCCGCCCGCGCCCTCGTACGCCGAGTTCCGGCGGATGGCCGACGGGGTCGCCGCGGCCGGTGTGGCCTGCCAGATCGGCTTCCAGTCGCTGGGCTCGCACGCCGTGCCCGCGATCCGCAAGCTGCTCGCGGAGGGCGCGATCGGGGAGGTCGTGGGCGTCGGCGGGGCCGGTGCCTGGGCACGCGCGGAGTCGTACTACCGGCGGGCTCCCTGGGCCGGGAAGCGCCGCCTGAACGGCGTCGACGTGGTGGACGGGGTGCTCACCAACCCCCTCGCGCACGCCGTCGCCACCGGGCTCGCCCTGCTCGGCACCACCCGCGCCGAGGACGTCACCGGCATCGAGACCGAACTGCTGCGCGCCAACGACATCGAGTCCGACGACACGTCGTGCGTCCGCGTGAACACCGCGCACGGTCCGGTCACCGTCGCCGCGACCCTGTGCGCCGAGGAGTCGGGGGAGCCGTACGTCGTGGTGCACGGCGACAGCGGCCGGATCACCTACTGGTACAAGCTCGACCGGGTGCTGGTGCAGCGGGCCGACCACGGTCCGCGGGAGAGCGAGTACGGCAGCACCGACCTGTTGGAGAACCTGGTCGACCACCTCACCACCGGCGCCGCCCTGCTGGTCGCACCGGATGCGACGGGCGCCTTCATGAAGGTCGTTGAAGCGATCCGACTGGCCGCCGACCCGGCTCAACTCCCCTCTGATGCCTGGTACTTCCTGCCCGACGAGGAGCGCCGGGTGGTGCGCGGCATCGACGGCCTGGTCGCCGCCTCGGCCGACTCCCTCGCCCTCTACTCCGAGCTGGGCGCCTCCTGGGCGCCACCGAAAGAGGTGAGCACATGACGACCGACGACCCCCTGGTCCTGCGCGTCGCGGGCCGCCCGGTCGGCCGCTACGTCACCCGCCCCGAACTGCCGGCCGGCCTTGCCCCGCGCCCTTGTCTGCACCCCGTCACCACCCTGGCCGGCACGGCGGTCACCGAACTGAGCCCCGCGGACCACCTCCACCACCTCGGCGTCGGTGTCGCCGTTCCCGACGTCGAGGGGCACAACTTCTGGGGCGGCCGTACCTACGTCCGCGACCGCGGCCCGACCGAGCCGGCCAACCACGGCGCCCAGCGCCACGCCTCCTTCCAGCTCCACGACCCCGACGGCTTCGTCGAGGAACTGCGCTGGATCGCCGGAGGCGTCGAGTTACTGCGCGAGCGCCGAACCGTCGCCGCGGTCGAACTCACCGACACCGCCTGGGCGTTGGACTTCACCTTCTCCCTCACCAACGTCACCCCGGGCCCGCTGTCGATCGGCAGCCCCGCCACCAACGGCCGCCCCGGCGCGGCCTACGGCGGCTTCTTCTGGCGGGCCCGCAAGGAGTCCACCGCCCCGGACGTCTTCACCGCCGACCGCGAGGGCGAGCCGGAGGTCCACGGCACGCGCGCCGACTGGCTCGCCCTGGCGGGGGCGGGCTGGACGCTGATCTTCGCCGGAGCCACCGAGCGGACCCGCCGCGACCCGTGGTTCGTCCGCGCGGCCGAATACCCAGGCGTCGGCTCGTCGTTGGCGCACACCGACCGGCTGCCGGTCCCCTCCGGCGAGACCGTCGTACGCCGGGTCGTCACCGTCGTCGCCGACGGCCGCCCGGACCGGGCCGATGCCGCCGCGCTGGTCCGCAAGGCGGTGAGCCGATGACCTCGGAGACGTACACCAACCCCGTCCTGAACGCCGACTGGTCCGACCCCGACGTCATCCGCGTCGGCGACGACTTCTACCTCACCGCGTCCAGCTTCGGCCGCGTCCCCGGACTGCCCCTTCTGCACTCCGGCGACCTCGTCAACTGGACGCTGATCGGCCACGCCCTCGAACGCCTCCAGCCCGCCGGGGAGTTCAGGACACCACGACCGGACGGCGGGGTCTGGGCGCCCTCCCTCCGACACCACCAGGACCGCTTCTGGATCTTCTGGGGCGATCCCGATCACGGCATCTTCCAGATCAACACCCCTGAGATCAGGGGCCCTTGGACCCGCCCCCACCTCCTGAAGGCGGGCCGCGGACTCATCGACCCCTGCCCGCTGTGGGACGAGGAGACCGGCGAGGCATACCTCGTGCACGCCTGGGCCAAGTCCCGCTCGGGCATCAAGAACCGCCTCACCGGCCACCGTATGCACCCCGACGGCACCGAACTCCTCGACGAGGGAAAGGTGATCGTCGACGGCGACCGGATCCCCGGCTGGTTCACCCTCGAAGGCCCCAAGCTCCACCGGCACGACGGCTGGTTCTGGATCCTTGCCCCCGCCGGGGGAGTGGAGACCGGCTGGCAGGGCGCCCTCCGTGCCCGCGACTTCTTCGGACCGTACGAGGCGAAGGTCGTCCTGGAGCAGCGGGACACCGACGTCAACGGCCCGCACCAGGGCGGCTGGGTGCGCACGCCGTCCGGCGAGGACTGGTTCCTGCACTTCCAACAGCGGGGCGCCTACGGGCGTGTCGTGCACCTCCAGCCGATGCGGTGGGGGGAGGACGGCTGGCCGGTGCTGGGGGACGACGGCGCGCCCATCGCCGTACACACGCTCCCCGATCTCCCGCCTCAACCACCCGCCGCCCCCGCCACCGACGACGACTTCCCCGGCGGTCGCTTCGGCCGGCAGTGGCAGTGGACCGCCAACCCGCAGCCCGGGTGGGCCACGCAGCACTCCGGCGACGGCCTGCGGCTGGCCTGCGTGCGCACGGCCGACGCGCACGACTTACGCAGGCTGCCGAACCTGCTCACCCAACGGCTGCCCGGCACGCCGTCCGCCGCCGAGGTCGAACTGCGCCTGCACAGCGAGGAGTCGGGCGCGCGAGCGGGACTCGCGGTGCTCGGCGACGCGTTCGGCTGGATCGGGCTCCAGCGGGGCGAGGACGGCGCGGTCCATGTCGTGCACCGGTTCGCCGAGGAGGTCGCCGAGAGGGAGCGCGACGCCGCTCACGCCCGGCTCGCGCCGGAGGGACGCGTGCGGCTGCGGATCGAGATCGGCGCGGGCGCCCGCTGCCGGTTCTTCTACGACATCGGCGCGGGCCCGCATCCCTCCGGTCCCGTGTTCGCCGCCACCCCCTGGGGCTGGGGCGGCGCCCTGTTGGGCCTCTTCGCCCTCGCGCCCACCGGCGGCGGCCACGCCGGTGCGGCAACCTTCGCGCACTTCGGCATCGACTCCTTGTAACTCACCGCACCCGTAGTCCTGTTGGGAGCCGCAATGACGCAGTACCTCCATGGCAAGCGCTTGCCCAGACCTCGACCCCCTCAAGAAGAGAGCCGACCGATGAAGATCAGCATCCGCAGAAGCAGGCGCCTCGCCGTCGCCGTCGCCCTGGGTTCCGTGCTCGCGCTGACCGCCACCGCCTGTGGCGACGACGGCAGCGGGAGCGCGGGGGACAAGGGCGACGAGGGCTCAGGCAAGGGCGAGATCACCTTCTGGGACAACAACGGCGGTGTCCGCACCGACATCTGGAAGGAGATCATCGCCGACTTCGAGAAGAAGAACCCCGACATCAAGGTCAAGTACGTCGGGATCCCCGCCGCCAGCGCCCAGTCCAAGTACGACACCGCCATCCAGGGCGGCGGTCTGCCCGACGTCGGCGGCGTGGGCACCGCGATGCTCGCCGAGGTCGCCGTGCAGGGCGCCCTGGAGCCGCTGGACAGCCGGCTGGCGAAGAGCCCGCTCAAGGGCAAGCTGAGCCAGAACCTGGTGGACGGCAGCCGGGCCGCGGGCGGCGGCGACAAGCTCTACCAGATCCCGACCTCGTCCAACAACGGCACGCTGTGGTACCGGACCGACCTGTTCGAGAACGCCGGGCTGGAGGCGCCGACGACCTGGTCGAACTTCTACGCGGCCGCCGACAAGCTCACGGACAAGGGCAAGAACGAGTTCGGGTTCACCATTCGCGGCGGCGAGGGCTCCATCGCGCCGGCCCTGGACGCGGCGTACGGCCAGAGCGGGATCACCTCGTTCTGGAACGGCGACAGGACGACGGTCAATGACCCCAGGAACGTTGCCGCGTTGGAGAAGTACGTCGCGCTGTACAAGAAGGACACGCCGTCCGCCGACGTCAACAACGACTTCACCAAGATGGTCGCGCAGTGGGACAGCGGCACGATCGGAATGCTGAGCCACAACCTCGGTTCGTACCAGGACCACTTGAAGGCGCTGGGCGCGGGGAAGTTCCGAGGCCTGCCCAACCCGACGCAGGACGACGGCAGTCGGGTGCAGATCTCCAACCCCGTCGACGGGCTGAGCGTGTTCAAGTCCAGCAAGAACAAGGCGGCTTCCTGGAAGTTCGTCGAGTTCGCCCTCTCGCACGAGGAGAACTCCAAGTTCAACAAGTCGGCGGGGCAGATACCGGCCAACACGGAGGCCGCGCAGGATGCGTGGATCCAGTCGGCGGAGCCTACGAAGCTGGCGGCGGAGGCGTTGAACGGCGACGGCACGAAGATTGTGCAGCTGCCGTACTACCTGCCGGACTGGAACACGATCTCCAAGGCCGACAACGAGCCGAACTATCAGAAGGTGTTGCTCGGGAAGATGACGGCGAAGGAGTTTCTGGACACGTTGGCCGAGCAGTTGAACGCGGCGCAGGTGGATTGGAAGAAGAACCACTGAGGGTGTGGGTGGTTTCGGTCTGTGGGGGACTGCGGGTCCGTTGTGGCTGGTCGCGCAGTTCCCCGCGCCCCTGGGGTCGGGAAGGTGGACGGGTTTGGTAGTTAGCCGTAGACAGCTTGGCGTCGCCGCTCTTGGTGCCGTTCCTCTCGTGGGGCGGCGGCCGCAGCGGGGGCGGACTCTCTATATCGCCGGTGATTCCACCGCCGCTCAGAAATATGCCGATGCCGCGCCAGAGACCGGGTGGGGAATGGCGCTTCCGTTCTTTGTACGGAAAGGGCTGACCGTTGCCAATCACGCCGTGAACGGGCGTAGTTCGAAGAGTTTTGTCGATGAGGGTCGGCTTGATGTGATTCTTGGGCTGATTCGGCCTGGGGACTTCCTGCTCGTGCAGTTTGCGCACAACGACGAGAAGAGTGACGATCCCACCCGCTACACCGAGCCGTGGTCCACGTATCAGGACTATCTGCGGCTCTACATCGAGGGCGCCAGAGCCAAAGGTGCCCGGCCGGTTCTCGCAACTCCCGTCGAGCGACGCCGGTTTGACGCCGGCGGCAATGCCCTGCCGACCCACGGCGAGTATCCGGCGGCCATGCGTGCGCTCGCCGTCGCGGAACGGGTCGCTCAGCTCGACATCGAGGCGCTGTCGCTCGCGCTCTGGCAGGCGCTCGGGGTCGAGGCGACGAAGGCCTACTTCAACTGGACCGACACCGAGCAGGACAACACGCACTTCAATCCGCCGGGGGCCATCGCCGTGGCGCGGCTCGTGGCGCGGGAGTTGGTGCGTACCCGAGTGCTGGCCCGGCGTGATGTCGTCCGGCTGGACGAGGACATCCCCACCTCCTGGATCACCTGGCCACCCGCATAGCTGAGGAGACCTGAACGATGCATATAGTGAGATGTCATGCACGCGTCATGATCGCGGCCGTGGGCTGCACGGCTCTCGTGCTCGCCGTCACCGGGACCGGGACCGGGACGGCCCAGGCCGCCTACCGGCCCGCCCTCGACCGGCAGGTGCTGCCCGCGAACGACGGCTGGGCCGCCGCGGGCACCGGCACCACCGGTGGTGCCGCCGCCGATGCCGCGCACGTCTACACCGTCCGCGACTGGGACGGCTTCAAGGCCGCGCTCGCCGCCGCCGGCAGCGCGCCGAAGATCATCAAGGTGAAGGGCGTCATCGACGCCGACGGGCCGAGCTGTGCCTCGTTCGAGGCCGCGGGGTACGACTTCGCCGGGTACCTGGCGACGTACGATCCTGCCGTCTGGGGTCGCGACAAGAACCTGGACGGTGAGGCCGACGACAGCCCCGAGGGTCTGCGCCGTGCCTCCGCCGCGAACCAGGACGCCTACATCAAGGCGTCCGTGCCGGCCAACACCACCATCGTCGGCATCGGCGGTAACGCCGGTTTCAGCGGTGCCAGCCTGCAGATCAAGGGCGTCGACAACGTCATCGTCCGCAACCTGAGCTTCGAGAGCCCCCTCGACTGCTTCCCGCAGTGGGATCCGACCGACACCGCCGACGGCAACTGGAACTCCGAGTACGACAGCGCGGTGATCTACGGCTCGACGCATGTCTGGATGGACCACAACACCTTCACCGACGGCGACCACCCGGACAGCACCCTGCCGTCCTACTACGGCCGCATCTACGAACAGCACGACGGTGAACTCGACGTCGTCCGGGGTGCCGACTACGTCACCGCTTCCTGGAACGTCTTCGAGGACCACGACAAGACGATCCTCGTGGGCAACAGTGACAGCGAGTCGACGGCCGTCGGTGACCGGGGACATCTCAAGGTCACCTTCCATCACAACCTGTTCTCGAACATCGTCGAGCGCGCGCCCCGCGTCCGGTTCGGCCAAGTGGACTCCTACAACAACCACTTCGTCGCGAACGCCGGCTACTCCTACAGCTTCGGCATCGGCAAGGAGTCCCGACTCGTCGCCGAGCACAACGCGTTCACGCTGGCCGAAGGCGTCAGCGCGGGCAAGATCCTGAAGCGGTGGAACGTCTCGCCGCTGACCGCCGACGACAACTACGTCAACGGCGTGAAAACGGACCTGATCACCGTCCACAACGCCGAGATCCCCGCCGAGGTCCTGGAGTCCGGGGCGGGTTGGACGCCGACCCTGCGGACGAAGGTCGACCCGGCCAGGGCCGTGCCGCGCATCGTCGACTGCGGCGCCGGTTCGGGACGCCTGGGCTGATCGGACCTTCGTACGGCCACCGGCCGGGGCGGCGCGCCCTGCTCCGCCCCGGTCACTCCCAGGCACGGCTCAGCACCCCCTCGACGTCACTCAGTACCGCGAAGGAGCACCCGAATGCCCTCGCCTCACCAACGCCCCCTGCCGAGAAGGCGGTTCATCGCCGGCGCCGTCGGCATCGGAGCCGGCCTCGTCGCTGTGCCCGCACACGCGGTCACCGGCCGGCCCCGCCCCTTCGGCCGGTTCGGCTCCCCCGACCGCCGCCTCACCCCGGAGACCCTGTACGTCGACCCGCTCGGCCGCGGCGACCACACCACCGTCCAGGCCGCGGTGACCGCGGCGACCGGCAGCGGCCGGACCCTCGTCATCGCCCCCGGCACCTACCGGGAGACGGTCGCCGTCGACGTCACCCGTACCGAGGCCACCTGGATTGGCGCCTCGGAGGACCCCCGGGACGTCGTGATCGTCCACGACAACGCGGCCGGCACCCCCAAGCCGGGCGGCGGCACCTACGGGACCACCGGCTCGGCCACCACGACCGTCCAGGCCGACGGGTTCACCGCCCGCTGGATCACCTTCGCCAACGACTGGCTGCGCGCCGACCACCCCGAGATCACCGCGACGCAGGCGGTGGCCATCAAGGTGCAGGGCGACCGGAGTTCGTTCACCCGCTGCCGCTTCCTCGGCCACCAGGACACCCTGTACGCCGACACGCTCGCGCTCGGCACCTTCGCCCGCCAGTACTACGCGCACTGCCATGCCGAGGGCGACGTCGACTTCGTCTTCGGGCGGGCCACCGCGGTCTACGAGGACTGCCACTTCCGGACCCTGAACCGCACCGACCTCGCCTCGGCACCGTACGGCTTCGTCTTCGCGCCCTCCACCGCGGTCGCCAACCCGCACGGCTACCTGGTGACGCGAGGGCGGGTCAGCAGTGAAGCCCCTTCCGCCGCCTACAAGTTGGCCCGCCCCTGGGTGCCCAGTTCCGACACCTCGGCCCGGCCGATGCTCATCGTCCGGGACACCCACCTCGGCCCCGGCATCGACGCGGTCGCGCCCTACACCAACATGTCGGACGCCTACCCGTGGCAGAGCCAGCGCTTCGCCGAGTACCGCAACACCGGCCCCGGCGCCCGGATCACCGTCCCCGCGAACCGGCCCCAACTCGCCCCCGCCGAGGCCGCGTCGGCGACCCGCGAGGCCTATCTGGGCGACTGGACGCCCTGGCGGGAGGGCTGCTGAGATGCGCCGACGCACTCTGCTGACGGCCATCGCCGGTGGTGTGGCGGGTGTCGGTGCGGGGGTGGGTGCCGGCACCGGCCACGCGCTCGCCGCCCCCGTCCGCGCCGCCGCCTCTTCGAACTCCGCCCGCCGGATCCTGCACGTCCGTCCCGGAGACTCCGTCCAGGCGGCCGTCGACGCGGTGGACGGGCCGGGACGGACGATCGTCGTGCATCCGGGGACGTACCGCGAAGTGATCAACGTGCCTGTCGACAAACGGGAGTTGACCCTTCGCGGTGCCACCCGCGACCCCCGCGACGCCGTCATCGTCTTCGACCACGCCAACGGCACCCCGAAGCCCGACGGCACGACCTACGGCACCGCCGGCTCCGCCACCTTCACCTCGGCCGCCCCCGGGCTGACCGTCCGGGATCTGACGATCGCAAACGACTGGCTGCGCGCCGACCATCCCGAGATCACCGGGACCCAGGCGGTGGCCGCCTGCACCTACGGCGACCGCACGCGCTTCGAGAACGTCCGGCTCCTGGCCCACCAGGACACGCTCTTCGTCGACACGAGCGCACTGGACGTCTTCGACCGGCAGTACTTCCACCGGTGTTACATCGAGGGAGACGTCGACTTCGTCTTCGGGCGGGCGACGGCGGTGTTCGAGGAGTGTCACTTCCACACCCTCCAGCGAGAGGTGACCTTCACCCCCAAGGGCATGGTCTTCGCTCCCTCCACCGCCCGGGCCAACCCGCACGGCATCCTCGCCGTCCGCTCCCGGATCACCTCCGGCGCCGAGGACGCCGCGTACAAGCTGGCGCGGCCCTGGGTGCCGTCGTACGAGACGACCGCCTGGCCGTCCCTGGTCGTCCGGGACACCCGGATCGGGCCCGGCATCGACGCCGTGGCCCCGTACACCAACATGCGCGACGCCTACCCCTGGCAGTCCATGCGCTTCCACGAGTACCGCAACACCGGGCCGGGCTCGACCATCACCGTTGCCGAGAACCGGCCCCAACTCACCCGCACCGAGGCCAGGTTGCACACCCCGGAGGCCTACCTCGGTGACTGGCGTCCCTGAAATCCCCACCCCCGACACCCCCTCGTCCGCGACAGAACGACGAAAGGACCGCACTCCTATGTCTCGTCGTACCGCTCTCACCCTCGGCACGGCCCTCGCCGTGGGCGCAGGGCTCGCCGTGCTCCCCACCCAGGCCCACGCGGCCACGGTCGTCGTCGACACGACCGCCGAGCTGACCGCCGCCATCTCAAGTGCCGGCGCCGGCACGGTGATTCAGGTGCGCGGCGGCACGTACTACCCGACGGCCACCCTCCAGTCCACGACGAACGGCACGTCGTCCGCGCCGGTCACGCTCACCGCGTACGGTTCGGAGACCGTGAAGATCGACGGCTCGTCGCTGCCGTCCGGATCGTGGATCTTCAAGCTGACCGCCGACTACTGGAACGTCTCCAACCTCACCTTCCAGAACTCCCCGGACAGCGCGGTCGTCTGCCAGTCCTGCACCGGTACCAACTGGAACAACGTCAAGACCGTCAACGGCGGCGACTCCGGCTTCACGCTCACCGGAGACGGGACCGTGAACAACACCGTCAAGAACCTCGACTCGTACGGCAACTACGACGCCGCCACTCATGGCGAGAACGCGGACGGCGTCGCCATCAAGTTCGGGTCGGGGAGCGGGAACCTGGTCACCGGGGCCCGCCTCTACAACAACTCGGACGACGGGATCGACTTCTGGTCCTTCTCCACCCCGGTCACCGTCGAGCACACCTGGTCCTTCGGCAACGGCTACAACCGCTGGTCCGACTCGGCCTTCGCGGGGGACGGCAACGGCTACAAGCTGGGCGGCGACGGCGAGGTCGTCGCGCACGTCGTCAACAACTCGGCGGCTTGGGGCAACGCGGGCAACGGGTTCACCGAGAACTCCAACACCGGCGCGCTCGTCATCAACCGGACGACGGCGTACGCCAACAGCAAGTGGGGCTACTACTTCGCCACCAGCGCCGCCAAGCTCGGCAGGAACCTCGCCGTGAGCAACGGCGGGGGCGCGGTGAGCAAGGGTTCCTCGGTCACCTCGGCCGGCAACAACTGGGACAGCGGGATCGGTACGCCGGCGTTCGTCTCCACGGACGCGTCGAGCACGTACAACGCCCGCGGTTCGAGCGGCACGCTGCCCGCGACGACCTTCCTCACCACGGGCAGCACGACCATCGGCGCGACCATGAATTGAGCCGCCTGGGGGTGCTTGACCCGTTTTTTACCCGACGGGTCTCGCGCCCGTACGGGTGACGCGCGTAGAACTACCTGTCATGCATAAGCCACTGCGTTTCGCGGCCCTCGCCGCCGCCTGTGCCCTCGCCGGCGCCGGCCTCTACGGAGCCGGTGCCGCCACGGCCGGACAGTCCACGGCCAACTCCACCCACGAGCCCTACAACATCGGGCTCCTGGTGAAGGACATCGACGCCTACTACGGCACCACGGCCGACGCGAACGGCGTCTACCAGGCGTCCGCGACCAGCCCGTACGCCAAGGATCTGGCGCGGATCGACTCGGCCGCGAGGAAGTACATCGACCAGGCCGCCCACAAGGCGCACCACAAGGGCGAGAAGCCCGCGGTCGTCTTCGACATCGACGACACGCTGCTGCTCAGCCTGGACTACGAGAAGCGGTACAACTACACCTACAACTCCGCCACTTGGGCCGCCTACGTCAACAAGGCCGACCGCCCGGGCGTCTTCGGCAGCGCGGAGCTGGTGACGTACGCGAAGTCCAAGGGCGTCGAGGTCTTCTACAACTCGGGTCTGAGCGAGGCGCAGCGCACCGCGGCCGTCGACAACCTGAAGAAGATCGGCGCCGATGTGAACCTCGACGCCGACCACATGTTCCTCAAGAACACGGCCAACCCGCCGTCGTACCTGAGCGGTTGTGCCACGCCGGGTGCCTGGACCTGCACCACCGTGCAGTACAAGTCCGGCACCCGCAAGCACATCGAGAAGGACCTCGGGTACGAGATCGTCGCCAACTTCGGCGACCAGTACTCGGACCTCGACGGCGGCTACGCCGACAAGACGTACAAGATCCCGAACCCGACGTACTTCGTCAGCTGAGGTCAGCCGCGGGTCGGTCGACCGGGCGCACCGGCCGGACCGACTCCAGGGTCGGCACCACCGGCTTGATCGTCCCGTCCGGGGCGAACTCCAGACGGTCGATCGTGGTCTCCCGGTGCATACCGTCGCCGCCCGCCTTCCCTGGCCCGTTGATGCCGAACCGGTGGTAGACGATGTACCAGTCGTCCGTGCCGGGGGCGTTCACCACCGAGTGGTGACCGGTGCCGAGGATGCCGTACTCGGGTCGCTTCGACAGGATCGTCCCCCGCTTGGTCCACGGGCCGAGCGGGGACGGTCCCGTCGCGTAGGCCACGTGGTAGTTCTCGCTGCGGGTGTCGTCCTCGGACCACATGAAGTAGTACGTGCCCTTGCGCTTCACCACGAAGGAGCCCTCGCGGAAGTTGTCCGTGGTGATGTCCTTCACCTTTGCCGGGTCGTACGACGTCATGTCGGCGTTCAGCGGGACCACGTATCCGTGGCCGTTGCCCCAGTAGAGATACGACGTCCCGTCGTCGTCCGTGAAGACGGCCGGGTCGATCATCTGGCCGCTCAGCGAACCGCCCTTGGCCACCAGGGGTTTGCCCAGCGCGTCCTTGAACGGGCCCGCCGGTGAGTCGGCGACCGCGACCCCGATCTGCTGCTCGGCGCAGAAGTAGAAGTAGTACGTGCCGTCACGCTCGGCGATCGCCGGCGCCCACGCGTACTTGTCCGCCCACGACACGTCCGGGCCGAGGTCGAGGATGACCCCGTGGTCCTTCCAGTGGACCAGGTCCCGCGACGAGTACGCCTTGAAACTCGTGCTGCTCCAGCCCTGGTTGCCGTCCGTCGTCGGGTAGATCCAGTACTGGCCGTCGAGATAGTGCACATCGGGGTCGGCGTTGAAGCCCGGCAGGGACGGGCTCCTGGTCGGCACCGCCTCCACCGTCCAGACCCGGCTCGTGCCGTCGGCGGCCGTCACCGTGTACCGCTGCGGCCCCCGGAAGTCGCGCCGGGTGCCGGACCTGGGGCTGATCCGCGCGCCCTCGCCGACGGCGAACTCCGGCGCGAGGCGACCGAGTTCGGCGCCGGGCCGCATCGGCAGCACGACCTTCGAGGCGCTCTCGGTGACGACGGCGTAGCCCTTCTGGCCCTTGGCCGTCGCGTCCACGATCGACGTCGGCGTGCTCGGGTAGGCGGCGAGCAGCCGGTCGTACTCCTTCCGCGTCACCGGAAGCACCGTGCCGTGCCGGGGACTCGCGGGCAACTGGTAGTCGGTGGACGGCGTCCAGTTGCCGGAGTCGAGGTCGGTGGTCTCGAAGGGGACGTACCCGCGACCGCCGTACTCGTCGATGAACAGGTACCACTTCTTCTCGGTGTTGGACTTGAACACCGTCGGACCCTCACCGCGGTCGATCGCACCGCTGCCGATGCAGTCGGCGACGAAGTCGTACGAGGTCGAGGTCAGGCTCGTCGACTTCTCGCCGGTGATGAACTTCGAGCAGGGCGAGCTGGAGGACGGATCGCGCTCGTCCTTGGTGTAGCGGTAGTAGGTGTCCCTGTACTTCACGACCGTCGAGTCGATCACCGAGTAACCGGGGTCGTCCCAGACCTTCGGCTCGCTGAAGGTGCGGAAGTCCTTCGTGGTCGCGTAGAGCATCTTGTTGTACGTCGACCCCGTGTGCCCGGGGTCGTCGTCGGCGTACAGCTTCGACGCCCAGAAGACGACGTACGCACCGAGCGAGTCGTCCCAATAGGCCTCCGGCGCCCAGGTGTTGCCCGCGCTGTCCGGGGCCACCTTCACCAGGCGCTGGTCGGTCCAGTGGACCAGGTCGGTGGACTCCCAGATCATGATCGACTTGCTGCCGTGCCGCTGGACGTCGTCCCAACTGCCGCTGCTGCTCTGGTACATGCGCAGGTCGGTGGCGATCAGGAAGAACTTGTCGCCCTTGGGGGAGCGGATCACGAACGGGTCGCGCAGGCCCTTCTCGCCGATCGTCGAGGTCAGGACCGGCTTGCCCTGGTTCAACTCGCGCCAGTGAAGGGGGTCGTTGCCCCGGCTGAGGGCGTAGCGGATCTGTTCGCCGTCGGCGGTGCCCTCGCCGGTGAAGTAGGCGAAGAGGTAGCCGGCGTACTTGGGGTGGTTCACGGACGGGGCTCCTGAGTGGGCGCTGCCGGGCGGCGCGGTGAACAGGGCGAGCAGGAGGGTGAGGCAGGCGACGACCACGGCTCTGGGACGCATCGGCAATCCTGTCTGAGTGTGGGGGTTTCTGTTGGGTGTTGCGCGCCCTGGGAGTGTCACCAGTGGGAAACAGCACGTCAATCGGTAGACGGGGGAAGCGGGGCGGCGAAAGTTTCGGTTGCTTTCGGTGCGGCGAGACACCCCGGAAAGGTCGAGCGCCCCGCCGGTCGTCACCGGCGGGGCGCTCTGCTGCTGACCGAGGGGGGCTCAGGTCAGCAGGTCCACTGTCCCTCTTATGGGCGAGGGATGTAGCAGATTCGCTCAGTTGTGCGTGTCTACGTGTTATCAGATGCCCAGAACCTGTCAAAGGTTGCGTCGTTCCCGGAAGTTCTCACGAGTCGCCCTCATCACTCGAATGACTCGCGAAGTCGCCGCCCACGGACCGCAGTTGGCCCGAGGCCGTGCCCTCGACCGTGTAAGCGTCGTCCTTCGCATCACGGTCGCCGCGCTCGTGGTTGTACTGCCCGGCGAACACCCACTCGCCCTTGGGGACCGTACGCCCCTCCTTGAGCACCCAGGTGTAGACGAGGAAGCCGCCCCGCTCGGCGACCGTCACGGTGAAGTCCTGTTCCGGCAGCGACCGCCAGGAACCCGTCGTCGACACCCCACCGGTCTGCGCGACCTTCAACCGCACGGTGAGCGAGGTCAGTTGCGCGGAGGTCCTGAGCGTGATGTCGCTCTGCGCCCAGAAGTCGTTGCTGTGCGGGTCCACCGAGCCGTCCGACCGCACCGGGCCGTCGCTCTCGCCGGCCGTGTCCGGCAGCACGGGGGAGGAGGAAGTGGGCGTGGGAGAAGGGGTACCGCTCGCCCGGTGCGACTGCGACGGCCCGCTCGGCGTCTGCTTCACCGGCGGCACGGGCACCCGGCTCGTGGCGTCGGGCGACGGCGTGGGCGTCGGCGAGACCGTGACCGTCTCCCGCTGCTGCGGAGCGGCGTCGTCCTTCACCGCGGACGCCACCGCGTACCCGCCGACCGCCAGCAGGCCGGCCACCGCGGCCGTCGCGCCCACCACCCGCGCCCAACTCCACACCGGCGGGCGGGTCGACCGGTGGCCCGGGCGGTCCCGCTCGCTCATGCCCCGCTCGATCCGGGCCAGCATGCCCGCCCGGTCCGGCTCGTGCGCCTCGGCCGCCTCGTGCAGCCGGGCGCGCAGCTCGTCGTGCACGTCCCGCTGCCTCATCGCGCCCGTCCTCCGCTCTCGCCGCCGCGCACCATCGCCGCCTGCACCTTCTGTGGCACGTCCCGCGCGCCCAGCAGTCGCTGCAGCTCGGCCATCCCCTTGGACGTCTGGCTCTTCACCGTACCCACGGACACCCCGAGCGCGAGCGCGGTGTCCTTCTCCGAGAGGTCGAACGCGTGCCGCAGCACCACGCACGCCCGCTTGCGGAACGGCAGTCTGCGCAGCGCCTCCTGGACATCGACGACGCCGGCCACATCGGGGTTCTCGGTCTGTTCCGCGCGCTGCGACCAGAACAGGGAGATCCGCCGGCGCTCGCGCACCGCGCCGCGGATCCGGGACCTGGCCAGGTTGGCGACGACCCCACGGGCGTACGCCACCGGGTGGTCGGCGGCGCGGACCCGGTCCCAGCGGTGCCACAGGGCGAGCAGCGCGTCCGCCGCGAGATCGTCGGCGGCGTCGGCCTCGCCGGTCAACAGGTGGGCCAGACGGGCGAATTCGGCGTAGTGCCGTTCGAAGAAGGCGTGGAACTCCGCGGAGGCCGCGTCGTCGACGACTGTCCCCACGGTGACCTCTTCTGGCGGTGTATACCCTGACGATCTTCGTGTGTCATGGCGCTGACACGCGATGGTAACCGCTTCCATGACGCCACTTGCGCAACTTTGATTCCGTAACACGGAGAAAACCTGTAACAGGTGGGACGCGGGAACAATCCAGCCAGCATCCGCACACAGATCATCAGGCAACGAGGAGTTCCGCCATGTCCGAAGCGCAGCAGGTGGCCGACCGGCCGAGTGCCGCACCACCACCCGGGAACAGCGTCGACAGGTACTTCCGGATCTCCGAACGGGGATCCAGCTTCGGCCGCGAGGTTCGCGGCGGTTTCGCCACCTTCTTCACGATGGCCTACATCCTCGTCCTCAACCCGATCATCCTCGGCAGCGCGAAGGACAAGTTCGGCCACCAGCTCGACACCGGTCAACTGGTCACCGCCACCGCCCTGGTGGCCTGTGTGATGACGATCATCATGGGCGTCGGCGGCAACCTCCCGCTCGCCATCGCCGCCGGACTCGGCCTCAACGCCGTCGTCGCCTTCCAGTTGGCCCCGCTGATGAGCTGGGACGACGCGATGGGCCTCGTCGTCCTCGAAGGCATCCTGATCTGCGTCCTGGTCCTCACCGGGCTGCGCGAGGCGATCATGAACGCCATCCCGCAACAGCTCAAGCAGGCCATCGGTGTCGGCATCGGCCTGTTCATCGCCTTCATCGGCTTCGTCGACGCCGGGTTCGTCAGCCGGATCCCGGACGCCGCGAACACCACCGTGCCGGTGCAGTTGGGCGCGGTCGGCCGGCTCACCGGCTGGCCGGTGCTGGTGTTCTGCGTGGGCGTGCTGCTCACCATCGCGCTCATCGCGCGCAAGGTGAAGGGCGCGATCCTGATCAGCATCGTCACCATGACGATCGTCGCGATCATCATCAACGAGATCGCCGACATCAAGAGTTGGGGCCTGACCACACCCAAGGTCCCCGACAAGATCGTCGACACCCCCGACTTCGGACTCGTCGGTCACTTCAGCCTGTTCGGCGGCTTCGCGCAGGCCGGCGTCATCACCGCCGTCCTGCTCGTCTTCACCCTGGTCCTGTCGGACTTCTTCGACGCCATGGGCACGATCGTCGGCATCAGCGCGGAGGCCGGACTGCTCGACGACGACGGCAAGGTGCCCGGCATCGGGCGCGTGCTGTTCATCGACGGCGCGGCGGCGGTGGCCGGCGGCCTCGGCTCCGCGTCCTCCAACACCGCCTACATCGAGTCCGCGGCCGGCGTCGGCGAGGGCGCCCGCACCGGCTTCGCCAACCTGATCACCGGCGGCCTGTTCGGTCTCGCGCTCTTCCTCACACCGCTGCTCACGATCGTCCCGCTGCAGGCCGCGGCCCCCGCGCTGATCGCCGTGGGCTTCCTGATGATGACCCACGTCAAGCACATCGACTGGGACAAGTACGAGATCGCCATCCCGGCGTTCCTGACCATCGCCGCGATGCCGTTCACGTACTCCATCACGGACGGCATCGGCGCGGGCTTCCTCGCCTACGTCCTCATCAAGGCGGTCCTCGGCAAGGCCAAGGAGGTGCACTGGCTGCTGTGGGGCGTCTCGGCCCTGTTCCTGGTGTACTTCGCGATCGATCCGGTGGAGCAGATCCTGGGCGTGAAGTAGCGCCGGTCGGCGTGAAGCAGCCCTACGGGCAGGTCAGTTCTTGAGCGCCGCCTCCATCACGGCCTTGGCCACGGGGGCGGCGAGCCCGTTTCCGCTGACCTCCGAGCGGGCCGCGTCGGACTGCTCGACGACGACCGCCACGGCGACCTCCTTGCCGCCCGAGTCGGACTTGCCGTACGAGGTGAACCAGGCGTACGGCGTCTGGCTGTTGTTCTCGCCGTGCTGGGCCGTGCCCGTCTTGCCGCCCACGGTGACGCCGTCGATCCGCGCGTTCGTCCCCGTGCCGTCCTCGACGACCGTCTGCATCGCCGACTGCAGCTGCTCGGCGGTGGTGGAGCTGACGATCTGCTTCGTATCGGTGCTGTCGTCGTAGTTCTCCAGCACGTCACCGCCGCTGTCGGTGATCTGCGAGACCATGTGCGGCGAGACGAGCTTGCCGCCGTTGGCGATCGCGGCCGACACCATGGCCATCTGGAGCGGCGTCGCCGTCACGTCGAACTGGCCGATGCCCGTCAGGGCCGTGGACGACTTGTCCATGTCGGAGGGGTAGACGCTGGTGTACGCCCGTACGGGGACGTCCAGTTGGTCGTCGTTGAAGCCGAACTTCTCGGCCATCGCCCGCAGTTTGTCCTGGCCGAGATCGACGGCCATCTTCGCGAAGACGTTGTTGCAGGAGTAGCGCAGCGCGGTGCGGATGGTGGCGTTCTCGCAGGGCGCGGACGTGTTCTCGTTCGCCAGGACCCTGGTCGTGCCCGGCAGCGTGTACGGATCCTCGCTGTCGGTCTTCGTGTCCACGTTCGGGTACAGACCGTCCTCCAGCGCGGCCGCCGCCACGACCAGCTTGAACGTCGAACCGGGCGGCAGCGGTTGCCGCAGCGCGCGGTTGGTCAGTGGCTTGTCCGGGTCCGCGTTCAGCTTCTTCCACGCCGTCCCGGCCGTGTTGGCATCGGTCAGCGAGGTCGGGTCGTACGACGGTGTCGACACGACCGCCAGGATCTTTCCGGTCTTCGGATCGATCGCGACGGCGGCGCCCTTCTTGTCGCCGAGCGCGTCGTACGCGGCCTTCTGCACGTCCGGGTCGATCGTCGTGACCACGTTGCCCGGGGCGGCCCGCTGGCCGGTGACCGTGTCCATCACGGTCTTCAGCCGGGTGTCCGTGCCGTTGAGGAGATCCTGGTAGATCCCCTCCAACTGCGTCGGCGCGTAGGCCTGCGAGGCGTACCCCGTCACCGCCGCGTACAGCGAGCCGTCCTTGTACGTCCGCTTGTACGCGAGGTCTCCGCCCTTGGTCCGCGCGGAGCCGGTGATCGAGTCCCCGCCCACGATGATGTTCCCGAGCGGGTCCGCGTACGTCTCGATCGCGTTGCGCCGGTTGTCCTTGTCGTCCGCGAGCGCCTGGCCGTCGTAGAACTGCACCCAGGTCGCCCTGACCAGCAGGGCGAACACCAGGAGCAGCACGAAGACGGACGTTCGCCTGATCGTCCTGTTCATGCTGCTGTGGAGGACGAGCGGGAGCGGGCGAATCGTTCCCCTCCGACCGTATTTCTCATCTTTCTCAGGTTGTTACGGGCGCCACGTACCGTCCAGGGGGATGCCGGCGGCGGCCGCGACGCGGTCGCGGGAGTCGAGCAGCCGGGTCCGGAAAGCCGGCAGGTCCACGCCCACCAGGACGCCGTCGCGCTTGACCACGCGGCCGGCGACGAGGACGGTGTCGACCAGTCCGGGGTGGCCGGCGCTGACGATCGTGCCGATCGGGTCGGTGACCGGGAAGACGGTCAGGTCGTCGGTGCGCAGCAGGATGACGTCGGCGTCCTTGCCGGGGGTGAGGCTGCCCGTGCGGGTGTCCAGACCGCAGGAGCGGGCGGCGTCGACGGTGGTGAACTCCAGCAGGTCCCGGCAGCGCAGGCCGCCGTCCAGACCGCGCTGCACGGCGAGGGCCGTACGCATCGTGGAGAACAGGTCGCCGCCGACCGACGGGACGTCGTCGACGGACAGCGTCGGGCGCAGGCCCGCGGCCAGTACCCGGCCGGTCATCGGCCAGCCGAAGCCCATCTTCAGTTCGACGTCCGGGCTGATCGACACCGAGGCCCCCGCGTCGGCGAGCATGCGCAGCTCTTCGTCGCCGAGCCCGTTGGCGTGCACGAACGTGGTGGTGTCCCGCAGCAGGCCGTGCTCGTGCAGATCGGCGACCGGGTGCCGTGTGCCGTCGCCGCCGCTCGCGCCGTCTCCGTCGACGTGCAGGCTGGTGCGCAGGCCGAGTTCGGCCGCCAGCTTCAGCTCCCGGGCGACGGTGTCCATGCCGGTGTCGTCGGCGCCGCGCAGCCCCAGCGCCATGGTGACCGGACCGTCGCCGGGCAGGTCGTTGCGAACGCGGCGGATGTCGGCGTCGACGTCGTCGGCGGTGCCCCAGCCCGCTCCGAGGCAGAAGATCGACCGCCCCGGCGCGTCCCGCAGCGCGGCGACGGCGGCGTCCTCGTGCGCGTGGCCATGAGCGACGTGGTACCAGTCCAGCATCGTGGTCACTCCGGAGTGCAGGGCCTCCAGGCGGCCGAGGAGGGTGCCCGCGTAGACGTCCTCGGGCCGGTAGTGGGGCTTGACCGTGCCGTGCATGGCCCGCGCCCACTCGGGGAACGTCCAGTCCGCGCCGACGCCCCGGAACGCGGTCTGCCAGGAGTGGCGGTGGTTGTCGACGAAGCCGGGCATGACGATCCGGTCGGTGGCGTCGATCAACTCGGCGTCCGGCGCGTCGATGCGCGCGGCCACCTCGACGATCACACCGTCCTCGATCAGCACGTCACCGCGGTCGAGATCGCCGACGGCAGGGTCCATGCTGACCACGGTGCCGCCGGTGAGCAGAGTCTTGGTCTTCATCGGGGGAACTCCTTCACAGATGCTTTCGGACGGTTGAGGATCACGTCGTGGTGAGCACCGCGTCGGCCGCGGCGAGCGCGTCGGCGACCAGGTCCGCCGTGTCCTCCGTGCCGGCGGCGAGCCGGACCAGGCCCAACGGCACCGATTCGGCCAGCTGTTCCTCGCTGAGCATTCCGCGCCACATGGACGCCGGATGCACGGCCAGCGACTCCACGCCGCCGAGGCTGGCCGAGCGCCGGGGGTAGCGCAGCCGGCCGAGGAAGGCGTCGGCCATCTCGAAACCTCCCGCGAACTCGATGCCGAGCACCCCGCCGAAACCGCTCATCTGGTCGGCGGCCAGCTTGTGTTGGGGGTGGGTCGCCAGACCGGGGTAGTGCACCTTCGCCACCGCCGGATGCGCGCTCAGCGCCTCCGCGAGCGCCAGACCGTTGGCGTTGTGCCGCGGCACCCGCAACGGCAGGGTGCGCATGCCGCGCAGCAGCAGCCACGCGTCGATCGGGCCGAGCGTGGCACCGGTGAGCAGCCCCACGTCCCATATCCGGTCCAGGATCTCGGCCGGCCCGGCCAGCACTCCGGCGGAGACGTCCGCATGGCCGTTGAGGTACTTGGTCGCGCTGTGCCAGACCAGATCGATGCCGAAGTCCGCCGGCCGCTGGTTCAGTGGCGTGGCGAAGGTGTTGTCCGCCATGGTCAACACGTCGTGCGCGCGGGCCAGTTCGGCCACGGCGCGCAGGTCGGTGATCTGCAGCAGCGGATTGCTCGGGGTCTCCACCAGGATCAGGCGGGTCCGCGGGGTGAGCGCCCTCGCGAACGCCTCCGGTTCGGTCTGGTCCACGAGCGTGGTCTCCACCCCGAGCCGCGGCAGCAGGTTCAGCAGTACCGACGCGGTGCCGCCGTACGTGGACCGCTGCCCGATGACATGGTCACCGGCGGACACCAGCGCCAGCACGGCCGTGGTGAGCGCGGCCATCCCGGACGCGGTGACCAGGGCCGCCTCGGTGCCCTCCAACTCGGCGACGACGGCGGAGACCTGGGCGTGGTTCGGGTTGCCGAAGCGGGTGTAGAAGTCCTTGCCCCGCGGCTCGACGGCACCCCGCGCGAACGTCTCCGCGTCCTCGGCCGAGAACGCCGCCGTCTGGTAGATGGGCGGGGCCACGGCGCGGCTGGGATGGACCTCGCGGTCGGCGTGAACGGTGATGGTGCTCCTGCCCGGCATGGTGGCCCTTTCGTGGAGTCCGTACGACTCCTGGAAGCGTGACCGGCCGGCGCTCGGATGTGACCGGATCTCAGCAATTTTGGCAGTAAATTGCGCTCATGGAGGGCGCATAATTGTGGTAGACGGTCTGCACGAGCAATAATCTGTCGCCATGGATGAAGTGGACCGGTCGATTCTGGCCGTGCTCGAACAGCACGGCCGCATCAGCAACAACGAGCTCGCCGCCCGCGTCGGGCTCTCTCCCTCACCCTGCCTGCGGCGCGTGCGGCAGCTGGAGGAGGCCGGGGTCATCCGCGGCTACCGCGCGCTGATCGATCCCGCCGCCGTCGGCCGCGGACTGCGGGTCTTCGCCGGGGTCCGGCTGGTACGGCACACCCGCGCCGACGTGGTCGCCTTCGAACGCGGAGTCACCCAGCTGCCCCAAGTGGTCGCCTGCCACCACATCACCGGCAACTTCGACTACCTCCTCCAGGTGGAGGTGGCCGACCTGCCCGCCTACGAGGACTTCCACGCCAACCAGCTGGCCACCCTGCACGGCGTGGCGACGGTGAGCAGCTACGTCACCATGAAGACGCTGACCGCCGAGACCGGCACAGGCACCGGTCCCGTATGACGGCGGCGGTCAGAGCGTGATCGTGCCGCGGACGCAGACGACGGCCGCGCCGCTGACCCAGACCGTGCCGTCCGCATCGGCGGTGATCTCGATGCTCGCGGCCCGTCCCAGCCGCGTGCCCTGGGAGACCCGGTAGGAGGAGGGCGCGGCGCCGATCGAGGTGAGCCACTGGCCGACGGCGGCGTTCATGCTGCCGCACGCGGGGTCCTCGGGCACGCCGACGCCGGGGGCGAAGGTACGCAGCTCGAAGCGGTGCCGGGACCCTTCCGGGTAGGCCCCGATCGCGCCGACCATCGCGGTGGGGATGAGGGAGAGGTCGGGTTCGAGGGCGAGGACCTCCTCGGCCGTGGGCAGCTGGAGAACGGCCCAGCCGGGACCGTTGTCGACCCACTGGTGGGCCACGACCCGGTCCCGTTCGATCCCGAACGCGGCCACGAACCGGTCCAGGTCATCGTCGTCGAGCGCGCCCTCACGCACGCGTGGCGGGGCGGCGAAGGACAAGGTGTCCTCACCCCGACGCACGGTGACCAGACCGGCGGCGCACTCCTGCACGACGTGGTCGGCGTGCTCCGGTGCTCCGCCGTTCTCCAGCCAGGCGCGCGCGGAGCCGAGGGTGGGGTGCCCGGCGAACGGGAGTTCCCCGTCCGGAGTGAAGATCCGCAGCCGGTAGTCCGCCTCCGGGACGGTGGGCGGCAGCACGAACGTGGTCTCGGACAGGTTCGTCCAGCGCGCCAGGCGCTGCATCTGCTCATCGCTCAGGTCCGCCCCGTCCAGGACGACCGCGACCGGGTTGCCGGAGTAGGGACTCGTGGGGAACACGTCGACCTGCACGAACGGGCGGGTACGCGGCATGGACATCATGGCCTTTCGAGCGGCAGTGGCGGACGCGGGTTCATCCCAACTGACGCCCGCCCGGCGAGGACAGGGCCAGTCGCGACAAAGTGGATTGATGTGCGGCGGCGGAGAGGTGGCGGATGCCGGCCGAAGGACCGGTGCGGTGCGCACCGGAAGCCTCTGGACCCCGGCATGCCGTCGTTGTCAGGAAGGGCGCAGAAAACCCGCCTCGTACGCCGCGATCACGGCCTGAGTCCGGTCCCTGGTGCCGGTCTTCGCCAGTACGGACGCCACGTGCGACTTCACGGTGGCCGGGCCGACCGCCATCCGGCCGGCGATCTCCGCGTTGGTCAGCCCCTCCGCCAGGTGCCGCAGCACCTCGCTCTCCCGGCCGGTGAGCCGTGCCACCCACGCCGGCGGCGTCACGTACGCGCGCGCGTGCTCGGCGGCCAGCGTCCGCAGGGCCGACGGGAACAGCAGGTTGTCGCTGCGCGCGACGAGCCGTACCGCCTGCACGAGCGCGTCGGCGTCGGCCCGCTTCAGCAGGAACCCGGCGGCTCCGGCGCGCAGCGCGTCGTACACGTAGGAGTCGTTCTCGAAGGTGGTCACGACGACGATCCGGGGCGGCTCGTCGAGCGCGGCGAGGATCTCCTCGGTGGCCCGGATGCCGTCGATCCCGGGCATGCGTACGTCCATCAGCACGACGTCGGGCCGCAGCTCCCGCACGACGGACACCGCCGCGTCCCCGCTCGCCGCCTCACCGACCACCTCCAGGTCGGGCTCGGCGGAGAGGATGGCGCGCAGGGCGGTACGGACCATGCGCTCGTCGTCGGCGAGGACGATCCGGATCGGGGGGTGCGGGTGGGGCATGCGGGCTCCTCCAGGGCGGGTGGGTCGGTTTCAGGCCGGGAACCTCACCGGCAGGCGTACGTGCAGACGCCAGGTCCCGGCGCCGTCCGGCCCCGCCCGTGCCGTCCCGCCCAGCAGCCGGGCCCGGTCCGCGATGCCGCGCAGCCCGTGACCCCCGCCGAGGCGCGGGGAGCCGGTCGACACGGGAGGGTCGGCGAGGGGGTTCTCGACGCTGATCTCCAGGTGGTCGTCGGCGAGTTCGACGCACAGCGTCACCCGCACGTCGTCACCGGCGTGCCGGACCGCGTTGCTCAGACCCTCCTGGACGATCCGGTAGGCCTCGCGGGACAGCACCGGCGGCAGGGCGTCGGGGTCGGCGGGCACGGTCGCCGTCAGGCGGAGGCCACCCGCGCGGACGCGGCTCAGCAGGCCGTCGAGGTCGGCGGCGAGGGTGGGGGCCGGACCGGTGCCAGGAGCGTCGCCGTCTCTCAACACGCCCAGGACAGCGTCCAGTTCGCCCACCGTTCGTCGCGTGGTGTCCTCGATCGCGGCCAGCGCCTCGCGCACGAACTCCGGGTCGGAGTCCAGGACGCGCCGGGCCGCGCTCGCCTGGAGGGTGACCGCGCTGAGCGCGTGGCCCACGGAGTCGTGCAGCTCGCGGGCGAGCCGGTTGCGTACCGCGAGGTCGGCGGCGCGGGCCTCGGCCGCCGCGAGCCGGTCCTCCGGGGCCGGCCCGAGCAACGCCGGTGCCCAGCGCGCCAGCAGCGCCCCGGCACCGGCCGCGCACCCGGCGAGCGCGAGCAGGCACGCGATGCCCGCGACCGGCGAGAGCGCCAACGCCCAGGTGTGGTCGAGGACTTCGGGCAGTCCGAGCCGACTGTCGCGCAGCCACGCGAACAGCGGCAGCACGATCAGGACGACGGCGAACGGCGGCACCGCCAGCGACATCCCGGCGACGATCCCGCCGAACCCGAGATGCAGCGCGAACCAGGCCGCCGTCCGCCCCTTGGCGGCCCGGGTGCGGGCGGGGCCGTAGACCAGCCGGTCCGCGTCGACCCCGCACAGCCACCGGACGGCGCTCGCCTCCAGCGGGCGGGTCAGCGGGAACAGCGAGGTGGCGGCGGCCAGCGGCAACCCGGCCGCGAAGGACAGGAGTTGGAGCCGGAAGTCCCCGAAGACGTTCTGCGAGCCGGTGATCGGACCGACGAAGGCCTCGCCGAGCAGGACGTACGGCATGGCGAGCGCGCCGCCGAGGATCAGATGGACCCAGCGGAGCCGGGCCCGCCGGCCGAGCAGCAGCCGGGCGAACTCCCGTACCCCGGCCGTCGATCCGACTGCCGTTGCGGCCACCGCCCCGCCCGCCGGGCCGTCCCCCTCGAACCGCCGCAACGGCCCTCAACCCTCCAGCGTCAGCACGACCTCGTCGATCTCCTCGCCCCGCGCGTTCGCGAACCCGCTCGTGTGCGCCGTGACCCGGAAGCCGCACTTCTCCAGGACCCGCCGCGACCCGGCGTTGTCCGCCGCCGCCCGTGCGTACAGCGGGCGTTCGGGTCTCTCGGCGAGCAGCGCCCGCAGCGCGGCCGTGGCGATCCCCTGCCCCCAGTAGGCGCGGTCCACCCAGTAGGTGACCTCAAGCTCGCCGGGCTCCCCGTACAGCCCCGCGCTGCCGACCACGTCACCGTCGGCGAGGATCGCCCACTGGATGGCGGAGGAGGCCCGGATCCGCTTCCAGTGCGCGTCGAAGTAGTCCCGGTCAGCCGGGTCCGCGGGGGTGAAGGCGGCCATGCGCAGCGACTCCGGGTCGTTCAACTGCCGGTAGAAGACCGGCAGATCGCTGTCGTGGACCGGGCGCAGTACGACGTCCATGTGGTTCAGAGCCTCCGGGTCGCCAGCGTCAGCCGGTCGCGCGCGTCGAACAGCGCGTCCTTCACCATCTGTTCGTGCGCGGGTGTCAGCCGCGCCACCGGCACCGAGCAGCTGATCGCGTCACGGGCCGGGGTGCGGTACGGGATCGCCACACCGAAGCAGCGCAGCCCCAGCGTGTTCTCCTCGCGGTCCACCGCGAAGCCCTGCTCCCGGATCTGGTTGAGCTCCTCGATCAGCTTCTCGCGGTCGGTGATCGTGTGCTCGGTCAGCGCCGGCAGCGTCTCGGGCAGCATCTTGCGGACCTGCTCGTCGCTGTAGGTGCTCAGCAGCGCCTTGCCCAGCGAGGTCGAGTGCGCCGGCAGCCGGCGGCCGACCCGGGTGAAGGGGCGCAGATAGTGCTGCGACTGGCGGGTGGCCAGATAGACCACGTTCGTGCCGTCCAGACGGGCCAGGTGGATCGTCTCGGTCGTGTCGTCCGAGAGCCGGTCCAGCGTCGGCCGCGCCGCCGCGACCACCTCGTCGCCGTCGATGTACGACGTGCCGACCAGCAGCGCCCGTACGCCGATCCCGTACCGCGTGCCCGTCGCGTCCGTCTCCACCCAGCCCAGTTCGACCAGGGTGCGCAGCAGCATGTACAGGCTGGACTTGGGATATCCGACGGCCTCCTGCACGGACGCGAGCGAGTGCATACCGGGGCGACCGGCGAAGTACTCCAGCAATTCAACCGTCCGCACCGCGGACTTGACCTGCGCCCCGCCGCCTGTCTCGCCTGCCGACATCGCCCTTGACCCCTTCGTTGGACGGGAAATAGTCTCCAACAGCATATTCATCATCAGAGACAGCGTTCAGCATATCGAACGACCCTGGTGAAATGACCCAGATAGTACGTCGCCAGATTTACCTGGAGGGACCCGCGGTGGCAGCAGCACCAGTCTGGAGTGTCGACCCCCGTACCGGGAAGCAGCGCGAACAGGTTGCGGTGGAGGCCACAGCCCAGGAGGTCGACGCCACGGTACGCGCCGCGCACGAGGCGCGCGCCTCGCTCGCCGACCGCGCGGTCCGCTCGGCCTTCCTGCGCACCGCCGCCGATCAGCTGGAAGCCGCCAAGGACGGTCTCGTCGAGACCGCCGACGCGGAGACCGCGCTCGGCCCGGTCCGGCTCACCGGCGAACTCGCCCGCACCTGCTACCAGTTGCGCGCGTTCGCCGATATCGTCGACGAGGGCGCATTCCTCGACGTGATCATCAACCACCCCGACGCCACCGCGACCCCGCCGATCCCGGACCTGCGCCGGTACAAGGTGCCGCTGGGCGTCGTCGCCGTCTACTCGGCCTCCAACTTCCCCTTCGCCTTCTCGGTCGCGGGCGGCGACACGGCCTCGGCGCTGGCCGCCGGCTGCCCGGTCGTCGTCAAGGCGCATCCCGATCATCCGGCGCTGTCCGAGCTGGTCGCCAAGGTGCTGCGCCGGGCGGCCACCGCGCACGGCATCCCGGCCGGTGTCGTCGGTCTGGTGCACGGGTTCGAGGCGGGCGTCGAGCTGGTCAAGCACCCGCTGGTCAGCGCGGCCGGTTTCACCGGGTCGGTGCGCGGAGGGCGGGCGCTGTTCGACGCGGCCGCCGCGCGTCCGACGCCGATTCCGTTCCACGGTGAGCTGGGGTCGCTCAACCCCGTCGTGATCACCGAGGCGGCGGCGGCCGAGCGGGCCGAGGCGATCGGGACGGGTCTCGCGGGCTCGATGACGCTGGGTGTCGGGCAGTTCTGCGTGAAGCCCGGGATCGTGTTCGCGCCGGCCGGGGCGGCGGGGGACCGGCTGGTGAAGTCGCTGACGGACGCGGTCAGCGACACGGACGCCGGAGTGCTCCTCGATCACCGGATGCGGGACAACTTCATCGCCGGGGTCGCCGAGCGGGCCGAACTGCCCGAGGTGGAGTCGCCGGTCACTCCGGGGGCGGGGAGTCAGCACACCGTCAGCCCGGGGTTCCTTACGGTGGCCGCGGAGAAGCTGGCGGCGGAGGGGGCGTACGACCTGCTCCTTGAGGAGTGCTTCGGACCCGTGACGGTGGTGGCTCGCTACGAGGACGAGAGTGAGCTGCGGGGGGTGCTCTCCCGGCTGCCGGGAAACCTGACGGCGACGGTTCATGTGTCTTCGGAGGAAGCGGACGGAGAAGGCCGGGGTGCGGAGATCCTGGCCGAGTTGACTCCGCTCGCCGGGCGGGTGCTGGTGAACGGCTGGCCCACGGGTGTCGCCGTGGCTCCGGCCCAGCATCATGGGGGGCCTTACCCGGCGACCACGTCCACGTCGACCTCCGTCGGCGGTACGGCGATCGAGCGGTGGATGCGACCGGTTGCCTATCAGGGTGTGCCGGAGGCTCTGCTGCCGGTCGAGCTTCGGGATGAGAACGCGTTGGGGCTGCCCCGTCGGTTCAACGGGCGGTTGGAGCGGTAGGGCGCGCCCCTGAGAGACTCAGCGGATGGACTTGGAACTTTCCGAACTGCCCTTCGGGCTTCGTACCTATGGCCCCGCCGGTAACTGGTCCTACGAGGACGGTGTCCTCACCGGGTGGGCCGGGCCCAGGCAGGACCGATTCGTACCGCCCACCGATGAGGGACTGGACCCCGCCGCCGACGCGCCCCGCTTGCTGGGGGCGCCGGACGGGGACTTTCAGCTGATCGCCCGTGTCACCGTCGGGTTCGCCAAGGCCTTCGATGCCGGGGTGCTCTACGTCCATGTCGGTGACCGGGCCTGGGCGAAGCTCTGCCTGGAGTACTCCCCGGATGTGCCGACCGTCTGCACGGTGGTCACCCGGGGGCACTCCGATGACGCCAACTCCTTCACCGTGGAAGGGAGTTCGGTGTGGCTGCGGGTCAGCCGGACCGGACGGGCCTTCGCTTTTCACGCCTCCCGTGACGGAGAGCGGTGGACCTTCGTCCGGCTCTTCACGCTGGGCAGCGAGAAGGAGACGGACGCGGCGCTGGTGGGCTTCATGACGCAGTCGCCGATGGGGGAGGGGTGTGTCGTGACGTACGACCACATCGAGTTCCGGGACAGCTGGCCTATCGACCTGCGCGACGGAAGCTGAGGAAGGCCGTCACCGTGAAGAGGGCCGCGCTGATCGTCAGGCTCTCCCGCAGGCCCGCGGTGAACCCGTCGGAGACCAGCGCCCCGAACACGGCGATCCCCAGCCCCCCGGACACCTGCCGCGCCGAGTTGAGCACACCGGCCGCGAGTCCCGCCCGTTCGGCCGGCACCGCGTCCATCATCGCGATGGTCAGCGGTGGGACAGTCAGGGCACAGCCGAGGGCCATCGGGACGAGGAGCCAGGCCACCAGGAGCGGCGGCGTGCTCTCGTCGACGCAGAGAAGAACGAGTGAGCCCAGCGCGGCGAGCGACTGGCCGATCAGCATGGGCAGTCGGGCGCCGTGGCGGGCCGCCATCTTGCCCGACACGAGGTTCGTCACCCCGATCAGACCGGTCATCGGCAGGAACATCAGCCCGGCGTAGAGCGCCGAACGCCCCTGCACCTGCTGGAAGAAGAGAGAGAAGAGGAAGACCAGGCCGAAGAAGGCGACACTGCACGCGACACCCGACGCGACCGCCACGGACACCGTACGACTGCGGAACAGGCCGAACGGCACCACCGGATGCGACCGGCGCAGCTCGATCCGGACGAAGAGCACGCCCGCGAGGATCGCGACGAGCAGGGCGACGATCCCGGTCACCCCGCCCTCGATCACCGCGAAGGTCACGGCCGTGAGCGTGATCACCGCCAGCAGTTGGCCCGGCAGGTCCAGCGGTGCGGGCCGGCGTTCCGAGCGCGGCGCCCGGAGCAGCAGCAACAGCGCCACTGCGCCCAGCGGCAGGTTGATGAAGAAGACGCCCCGCCAGTCCCAGATCGTGGTCAGCGCACCGCCCGCCACTGGGCCGAGGGCGACCGCCACCGCGCCCCCGGCGGCCCAAGTCGCCACCGCCCGCGCCCTCTTGGCCGGTTCGGTGTAGGCCTGTCGTACGAGGGACAGCGAGGCCGGCAGGACGACGGCCGCCGCCACACCCTGCGCCACGCGCGCGCCGATCAGCGCGGGCAGGTTCGGGGCCAGGCCGCAGGCCGCCGAGGCGAGGGTGAAGACCGCGATGCCGATCGCGTACGCGCGACTCGCCCCGGCCCGGTCCGAGAAGGCACCGGTGGAGAGCATCAGCGCGGCGAAGGACAGTGTGTACGCGTCGACCACCCACTGCAGTCCCGACATCCCGCCGCCGAACGCGTCCTCGATGGACGGCAGCGCCACGTTCACCACGGACGCGTCGAGGCTGATGAGCGCGAAACCGAGGAGGGCGGCGGTGAGGGTGAGCACGGCGGACGAGGGGGAAAGGCCACCGGCGTGGGGCTTCAGCGGGGTCGCGGTCGTTGGCATGCTCCCATGCTGCGGAACCGCGACGACGTAGAGTAGTGGCCCGAACGCCATACATCCGGAGGTTCTGGCCATGGCCCGGCTCAGCCGTCCTCGTCGGGTCGCCGTCGTCGCCGCGACCCCCGTCTCGATGTTCAACCTGGCCATCCCGGAGCTGCTGTTCGACCGGGTCGAGATCGACGGGGAGCCGGGCTACGAGACGGTCATCTGCGCCCCGCAACCGGGACCCGTCCCCACCACGGGGGGCCTCGAACTGCACGTACGGCAGGGCCTCGACGTCGTACGGGACGCGGACATGGTCCTCGTCGTCGGCACGGGTCACCGGTACACACCCGACCCGCGCACGGTGACCGCCCTGCGCGAGGCCGCCGCCGCGGGCAAGCGCATCGCCTCCATCTGCAGCGGCGCGTTCGCCCTGGCCGAGGCCGGCCTGCTGGACGGCCGCCGGGCCACGACCTACTGGAACCAGGCCGAGGAACTGCGCAGGCGTTATCCGGAGGTCGACCTCACCGGCGACGTCCTCTACGTCCAGGACGGCCAGGTCCTGACCTCCTCCGGCTACGCCGCCGGCATCGACCTGTGCCTGCACATGATCCGCACCGACTACGGCGCCGCCGTCGCCAACGAGGTCGCCCGTCTCGCCCTGGTCGCGCCCGTACGGCCCGGCGGCCAGACCCAGTTCACCCACACCCCGCTGCCGCCCGAGCGCGGCGAGGCCTGCGCCGACACCCGCGGCTGGGCCATGCGCCACCTCGACCGGCCGCTCACCCTCACCGACCTCGCCCGGCACGCGGGCGTCAGCGTGCGCACCCTCACCCGCCGCTTCCACGCCGAGAGCGGGGTGAGCCCCTTGCAGTGGCTGCTGCACCAACGCGTCGAGCGGGCAAGGGAGTTGCTGGAGACCACCGCCCTGCCCATGGACCAGGTGGCCCGCGCCTGCGGCCTCGGCACGGCCGACTCGCTGCGCGCCCACGTGGTGCGCAGGACCGGTCTGACGCCGAGCGCCTACCGGGCGCAGTTCAGCCGCCTCGGAACCGGAGCGGCCGCGGACTCGTCATCGGTTGCATGATCAGAGAGCAAGCCGCGGCCGGCCGGGTGATCCGTACGGTCCTGCCCGCCGAGGTCGCGACCGTCACCGCCCTGCACGCGCGCGCCCGGGCCACGTACTACCCCGAGGGGGTCCCGGACGACGGCACCGACTGGCTCGCCGCCTGGCAGGGCGCCATCGAGCGGCCCGAGGGGCATGTGCTGTGCCTCGTCGAGCGGGGGCGCATCGTCGGGCTCGCCTCCTTCCGCACCCCGCAGGGCGCCCCCGCCGACACAGTCAAGCTGTTCCAGTTCCATGTCGACCCCGACCACTGGCGCTCCGGTGTCGGCAGGTCCCTGCACGCGGCCTGCGTGGAGCAGTGGCGGGCCGACGGCAGACGGACCGCGGTCCTCGACGTGCACGTCGACAACCACCGCGCCCAGGCCTTCTACGCCCGCCTGGGCTGGACACCGGACCCGGAGAACCCGCCGGTCGAGGGCGACCACCACCGCTACCTGCGCTTCGACGTGCCGGGAGCGGGAGGACCCGGGGAATGAAATCGGCCGGCTGAACGTTCTTGCGGCCGGCGGAGGGTCCCTCCGTATCCCTTCGAGGTATCCCCTTCGAGCCGGAAAGAGCCGAGAGCATGCGCGTCGAGATCTGGTCGGACATCGCCTGTCCCTGGTGCTACGTGGGCAAGGCCCGCTTCGAGAAGGCGCTCGCCGCCTTCCCGCACCGCGAGCAGGTCGAGGTGGTGCACCGCTCCTTCGAGCTGGACCCCGGCAGGGCCAAGAACGACGTCCAGCCCGTGCTCGGCATGCTCACCAAGAAGTACGGCATGAGCCAGGCACAGGCCCAGGCCGGCGAGGAGAACCTGGGCGCGCAGGCCGCCGCCGAGGGCCTGGAGTACCGCACCGAGGACCGCGACCACGGCAACACCTTCGACATGCACCGTCTGCTGCACCTCGCCAAGGAGCAGGGCCGCCAGGACGAGCTGATCCAGGCCTTCTACCAGGCCAACTTCGCCGAGGAGCGCTCCGTCTTCGCCGAGGGCGACGAGCGGCTCGTCGAACTCGCCGTGGGGGCGGGCCTCGAAGCCGAGGATGCCCGCAAGGTGCTCGCCGACCCGACCGCCTACGCCGACGACGTCCGCGCCGACGAGCGCGAGGCCGCCGAACTCGGCGCGAACGGCGTGCCGTTCTTCGTCCTCGACCGCAAGTACGGCGTCTCCGGCGCCCAGCCCGCCGAGGTCTTCGCACAGGCGCTGAGCCAAGCGTGGGGCGAGCGGTCGCCGCTGACGCTGATCGACCAGGGAAACGCGGGAGGCGACGCCGACGCGTGCGGTCCGGACGGGTGCGCGGTGCCGCCCCGGCCGTGAAAGCCGCAGCTCGGAGCGGACGTATAAGCGTTCCTTAGCGGTACCCCGTAAGAATCGGCAATGGACTACGAGTTCCGGCGGGCCCACAGTGGATGCCATGGAGACCACGGAGAGCACGCAGACCGCCGGGACCACTGCCGACTTCGCGAGCCTCGTCCGGGACGAGTTCGCCCCGAGGAACACCTATCTCAACAGCGCGAGCAGCGGGCTGATGCCGGCCCGCACGGTGGCCGCCATGCGGGTCGCCGTGGAGGCGGCGGCCGCCGGGGCGCCGACCGACATGTTCGGGGACGTCGAGGCGAGCCGGGCCTCCTTCGCGCGGCTGGTCGGGGTGCCCGGGCGCCGGGTGGCGGCCGGGGCCTCGGTCGCCGTCTACAGCGGCCTGGTCGCCGCCTCGCTGCCCGCGGGTGCCGAAGTCCTCACCGCCGAGGGCGACTTCAGCTCCACGGTCAACCCCTTCCACGTCCGCTCCGAACTCAAGGTGCGTGCCGTGCCGTTGGAGCGGCTCGCCGAGTCGATTCGACCCGGCACCGCGCTCGTCGCGGTCAGCGCCGCGCAGTCCGCCGACGGCCGGATCGCCGACCTGCCCGCGATCCGGGCGGCGGCCCGCGAGCACGGGGCGCGCACGTACATCGACGCGTCCCAGGCGGCCGGTTGGCTGGACTTCGACGCGAACGCCTACGACTACAGCGCCTGCGTCGCCTTCAAGTGGCTTCTCTGCCCGCGGGGCGTGGCCTTCCTGGTCGTCCCGGAGGACCTCGGCGCACTGCCGCCGCTGTTCGCCGGCTGGGTGGCGGGCGAGCACCCCTGGGACTCCTGCTACGGCCCCGTCGAGGAACTCGCCCATTCCGCACGGCGGTTCGACGAGAGCCCCGCCCTCTTCTCCTACGCCGGCGCCCGCCACTCCCTCGGGCTCCTGGAGGACATAGGGGTGGACGCCGTACGCGCCCACGACCTCGCGCTTGCCGACCGCTTCCGCGCGGGCCTGGCCACGCTCGGCCACGAGCCCGTCCCCGCACCCGGCTCCCCCATCGTCTCCGTACCCGGACTCGGCGTCCGCCAGGGCGAGTTGAGTGCCGCCGGGATCGAGGTCTCCAACCGCGCGGGCAACCTGCGTGCCGCCTTCCACCTGTACAACACCTCCACCGACGTCGACCGGCTGCTGGACGTCCTGTCCTCCTGAACCACTGGCGCGCCGCCCGCGCGGACGCTAGGAAGGGCACCAGGGGTGGTGGTGCCGGTGGAGTCCACGGGCGATACGTCCAGGCAACCCGCCGTCGACGCGGAGCTGCACAGGCGCCTGGTCTACGGGGACGAGTCCGCGCTGACCGAGGCGTACACGGCGTACGGCTCGCTGGTGCGGCGCGTCGCGGCGCGGGTCACCCGCAGCCCGGCCGCCGCGGAGGACGTGGCGCAGGAGGTCTTCGCCCAGCTGTGGAGCAGGCCGTACGCCTTCGACGCGCGCCGTGGCAGTCTGCGCTCCTGGCTGTCCATGCTGGCCCACCGCCGGGCCGTGGACTGGGTGCGCAGCGAGGCACGGCACCGCAAGGACGCCCGCGCCGACGACTCGGCCCTGCACGCCATCCCGGACGCGGCACCCGGCCCCGACGAGGCGGTCGTCGACCGCGAGCGCTCTCTCCTGTTGCACTGCGCCCTCGCCGAACTCCCGCGGTCCCAACGGGAGGTGGTGCACCTCGCCTATTTCGCGGGCCGCACCTACCGGCAGGCCGCCGTCGAACTCGGCATCCCCGAGGGCACCGCCAAGACCCGGCTGCGCACGGCTTTACGCACCTTGGCCGAGTCTTTGGCCGACCCACCGGACCCCGCGCTCGAAAGGGGCGCATGATGGCGGAAGAGTGCGGGACCGAAGCGCGCGGGAGCGAAGAGCGCAGGACATCGCGTTCGACAGGGAAGGGCGGGGCACGGTGACCGACGACCACGACGGCGTGCGCGAGCTGCTGGCCGCCTGGGCCTTCGACGCCCTGTCACCGGCCGAGAAACGCCTGGTTGCGCCCCATCTCGCCGAGTGCGCGAGCTGCGCGGCCCAGGCACGGCGGCTGCGGGAGACCGTACGGCTGCTGGACGGGCCGCCGTCGAACGGACCGGCGGAGAACGGACCTGCGGAGAACGGACCTGCGGAGAACGGACCGGCGGCGAGCGGGCTGCCGAGCGCGCCGGCCGCGCCCGGCTCGGCCACCGGCGCCTCCGACATCCTCGCCTTCGCCCGCCGCCTGCGCCCGGCCGCACCCCCGGTCGCCGCCCACGCGGCGCCCTACGCGGCCGCCGTCGCCGGGCTCAAGGCGCTGCTGGTGGAGGCGGACGGACGGTGGGGGACGCCGGTCGTGCACGACTGGGACGTGCACGCGACCGTCGCGCATCTGCTGGCCGCCGACGAGCCGCTGGCCGGGCGGCTGGGCATCGCGGCCCGGGTGCCGTCCTCGCGGGCCGAGGCGGACGAGGAAGGCGTGGCCTGGGAGGACGCCTGGAACCGGCGCAGCGCCGACGTCATCGTGCGCGAACACGGCCGTACGCCCGAGGAGACGGTCGCCGACTGGGCCGCGCAGGCCGCCGCGCTGCTCGCCGCTCCCGAGGCCCGCGACCCCGAACCGGCAGGCCGGGCAACGGTGTTGATGGGTGTACGACTGCCCGTCGCCGACCACTTCGTGGTGCGCGCCTTCGAGACGTGGATCCACACCGACGACATCGGCCGCGCCCTCGGCCTGTCCGTACCGCCGCCCCCCGCCGTCCACCTGGACCGGCTGGTCCGGCTCGCGGTCCGCGTCCTGGGCCTCGCGCTCGGACCCACGGCACCGCCGGTGCTGTTCGCGATCGCCGGCGGCGAGCGGTGGGTGCTGGGCTCCGAGGACGAACCGGTACGGGCCGAACTCACCCTGGAACCGGTCCACTTCTGCCTCCTGGTCGGCGGTCGGTACGCCCCCGACGAGGTGCCGCACACCACCTCGGGCGACCCGCGCGCGGTCGGCGACGTACTGGAGCGGGCGGCGTCACTGGCCTGGCTGTGACGCCTGACCGTGACCCCGCCCGTTGCTCTCCGGTCGGCTGCTTCACCTGCTACTTCATCGGCTGCGCCAACCGGCTACTTCACCGGCGTGAAGTCCCGTGCCCCGATGAACTCCGGGCGCCGGACCGGCGCGGCGAACGGCTCCACGGCCTCGTTCTCCACACTGTTGAACACGATGAACACGTTGCTGCGCGGGAACGGCGTGATGTTGTCGCCGGAGCCGTGCATGCAGTTGCAGTCGAACCAGGTCGCCGAACCGGCCTTGCCCGTGAACAACTTGATGCCGTACTCGCCGGCCAGCTCGGTCAGCGCCTCGTCCGACGGCGTGCCCGCGTCCTGCATCTGCAGCGACTTCTTGTAGTTGTCCGAGGGCGTGGCGCCCGCGCACCCGAGGTACGTGCGGTGCGAGCCCGGCATGATCATGAGCCCGCCGTTGGTGTCGTGGTTCTCGGTCAGCGCGATCGAGACGGACACCGTCCGCATGTTGGGCAGGCCGTCCTCGGCGTGCCAGGTCTCGAAGTCCGAGTGCCAGTAGAAGCCGCCGGCCCCGAAGCCCGGCTTGACGTTGATCCGCGACTGGTGCACGTACACGTCCGAGCCGAGGATCTGCCGGGCCCGGCCGACGACCCGCTCGTCGCGCACCAGGTTCGCGAACACCTCGCTGATCCGGTGCACCTCGAAGACGGAGCGGATCTCCTTGGACTTCGGCTCGATGATGGAGCGTTCGTCGGCCCGGATCGCCGGATCGGCCAGCAGCCGCTCCAACTCCTTGTGGTATACGGCCACTTCGTCCTCGTCGATGAGCTGGTCGACGGCGAGGAAGCCGTCGTTCTCGAACGAGCGCAGCCCGTCCGGCGCTATCGGTCCCGGCGTGTCGAGGGGGCCCCACACGACGGGGTCCCGGCGCGGGATCGACACCTCGGTGGTGCCGCGGCTGGGGTAGAGATCGGTGACGGTGGTCATGGTGATGTCACACCTCCTCGTGTTCGGACTCCGGCTCGGGTTCGGTGAGCAGCGGGTAGACGCCGTTCTCGTCGTGGTCCTCCCGGCCGGTCACGGGCGGGTTGAACACGCAGATGCAGCGGAAGTCCTCCTTGACCCGCAGCGTGTGCCGCTCGTGCCCGTTCAGGAGATACATCGTGCCGGGCGTGATGTGGTACGTCGTCCCGGTCTCGCGGTCGGTCAGTTCGGCGTCGCCCTGCACACAGACGACGGCCTCGATGTGGTTCGCGTACCACATGTCCGTCTGCGTACCCGCGTACAGGATCGTCTCGTGCACGGAGAAGCCGACCCGCTCCTTGGCGAGGACGATGCGTTTGCTCTCCCAGGTGCCGGACGCGGCCCGTACATGGCGGTCGGTGCCTTCGATGTCCTTGAACGAACGGACGATCACGGTGGTGCGATCCCTCCTAGGTCGTACGGAAAGGTGCTGCGGAAAGGTGCTGGCGGAAAGCTGGTACGGAAAGGTGCTGCGGAAAGCTGATCCGGAACAGGTGCCGTCAGGCGGTCTCGCGGACGGCCCGCGCCAGGACCGTGAGGCCCTCGTCCATCTCCTCGGGCGTGATGGTCAGCGCCGGGAGCAGTTTCACGACCTCGCTCTGCGGGCCCGACGTCTCGATGAGCAGCCTGAGTTCGAAGGCGCGCCGCGCGATCCGCTCGGCCCGCGCCGGCTCCGCGAACTCCATCCCCCACACGAGCCCACGGCCGCGGTACTCCTTGACGGCCGCGCGGTTCTCCTCGGCGATGGCGGCGAAGGCCTGCTCGACCTGCTCGCCCCGCGCCCGGGTCTGCTTCTCCATCGCGGACCCGTCCGCCCAGTACGCCTCCAGAGTGGCGGTGGCCGTGACGAACGCCGGGTTGTTGCCGCGGAAGGTGCCGTTGTGCTCGCCCGGCTCCCAGATGTCCAGCTCGGGCTTGAACAGGCACAGCGACATGGGCAGTCCGTAGCCGCTGATCGACTTGGACACGGTGACGATGTCGGGCGTGATGCCGGCTTCCTCGAACGAGAAGAACGCGCCGGTACGTCCGCAGCCCATCTGGATGTCGTCGACGATCAGCAGCATGTCCTGCCGCTCGCACAACTCGGCGAGCGCGCGCAGCCATTCGGGCCGCGCCACGTTGATGCCGCCCTCGCCCTGCACGGTCTCGACGATCACGGCCGCGGGCTTGTTGAGGCCGGAGCCGTGGTCCTCCAGGAGCCGCTCGAACCACAGGAAGTCCGGGACCGTGCCCTCGAAGTAGTTGTCGAAGGGCATCGGCGTGCCGTGCACCAGCGGTATCCCGGCACCGGCCCGCTTGAAGGCGTTGCCGGTCACGGCGAGCGAGCCCAGCGACATCCCGTGGAAGGCGTTGGTGAACGACACGATGGCCTCGCGGCCCTTCACCTTCCGCGCCAGCTTCAGCGCGGACTCGACGGCGTTGGTGCCGGTCGGGCCCGGGAACATCACCTTGTACGGCAGATCGCGCGGGCGGAGCACCAGATCCTGGAAGGTCTGGAGGAAGGCGCGTTTGGCGGTGGTCGACATGTCGAGCCCGTGCGTGACGCCGTCGCGCTCCAGATAGTCGATCAACGCCCGTTTCAGGACGGGGTTGTTGTGTCCGTAGTTGAGTGAGCCGGCGCCGGCGAAGAAGTCCAGGTACTCGTGGCCGTCCTCGTCGTACATACGGCTGCCCTGCGCGCGGTCGAAGACGGTGGGCCAGCCGCGGCAGTAGCTGCGCACCTCGGACTCGAGGGTCTCGAAGACGCTGAGGTCGGGCTGGGTGATGGTCACGACGGATCGCTCCTCGGTGCGTGGGGGAGAGTGCGTGGGGGAGAAGTGCGTGGGGAGTGGGGGGTCGGCAGAGGCTTCGGGGCTCGGGAGTTCGTCAGAAGGACAGCGGTCCGATGCGGTGGAGCACCTCGGAGTCGTGCGGTCCGTCGGGGAAGAGCCCCGTCTCGAACAGCACCTCGTGCTCCACCTGGGCGCCGTGCCGCTCGGCGAAGGAGGCGAACAGGCGCTCGGAGGCGGTGTTGCCGGGCGTGATGGTGGTCTCCACGGTGGTGATCCGCCGCTCGGCGCCGATCCGTGCGACCAGCCCGTCGAGCAGCGCGCCGGCCAGACCGCGCCCGCGGTGGGCCCCGTCCACCGCCACCTGCCAGACCAGCAGGGTGCCGGGGCGGTCCGGCCGCAGGTATCCGGTGACGAAGCCGACCGGCTCGCCCCGGCCGTCGCGCGCCACGGCGGAGGTCGCGGCGAAGTCCCGGCACCACAGCAGATAGCTGTACGACGAGTTCAGGTCGAGCGCCTTCGAGTCCTTCGCGATCCGCCACAGCGCGGCGCCGTCCGTCACCGACGGACGGTCTATTCGCAGTTCGGCTTGCAGTTCCGCTTGTCCCGCAGTCATGGGAATGGAATTTACCGAGGGAAATTTGAAATTGCATCGCCGTACGGGGTTACGGACGGCCGGCTCGTGTGTTACCGCGCGAGCGTGAACGGCCCTGCGGAACATGGTCGAAAGATGCCGATTTGCCCGCCACAAAAGCCCCAAAGTGAACGCCATGTGTAACGCGTCACAACCGTACAACCCCCGCGTAATCCCCGTGAAATCTTTGCGTTTAGCTCGAAAGAAAGCGGGCAGGAGAAAATGGGAAGCTGTGCCGGGGAATTCGGGAAGTGAATTCGAGAATTCCCCTGGAATTAGACTCCGGTAACCCCGTCGAGGTTCACGTCGAGTCCCCGTTCCCGCAGCGCCGCCCCGAGCGCCGCAAGACTCGCCCGCACGGCCTCCGGCGTCGCGTCCGCCCCGTAGTGGTTGACCCGGATCATCTCCTCGGCCAGCGCGCCGCCGCCCGCGGCCAACGGCACCGACGGGTCCTTCGCCAACGCCGACGCGACCACCTCCGACGCGATCACGCCGGCCGGCGTCCGCAGCGTCGTGGCGACCGGGGCCGCGTCCCGCGCCTGGTGGACGTAAGGCTCAAGACCCCCGCCCAGCGCGAGCGCTCCCGCCCGGGTCGCCGCCGCGGCGGACGCGTGGCGGGCCATGACCGTCGGGAGCCCCACCGCCTCGATCCGCTCGACGCACGCCTCAAGAGCGAGCATCTCCAACTGCGCCGGAGCGTGCGGCAGGGCCTTGCGGCCGCCGTCGATCCAGCGCTCCTTCCAGTCCAGGAGAGAGAGGTAGGAGCGGCGCGGCGCCCCCGGGTTGGCCGCCATCCGCGCCCACGCCCGCGCGCTCACCGACACCGCCGACACACCCGCCGGGCCGCCCATCGCCTTCTGCGCCCCGATCACGCACAGGTCCACACCCCACGCGTCCGGCAGTACCGGTTCGGCGCCGACGGAGGCGACGGCGTCCAGGTAGAACAGCGCGCCCCGCTCCCGTACGACCTCGCCGATCTCCGCGACCGGGTTGGTGTTGCCGGTCGCGGCCTCCGCGTGGACCAGGGAGACGAAGTCGATCGAGGGGTGCGCGGCGAAGGCCTCCCGGATCTGCGCGGCCGTGACGGCGGTGTGGAAGGGCACCGCCAGATCGATCACCGTCGCCCCGCAGTCCCGCAGCCAGTCCCCGAAGGTCTGCCCGTAGGGGCCGGTGATGACGTTCAGCGCGGTCGTCCCCGGTCCGGTGGTGGAGCGGATCGCGCCCTCCAGGGGCAGCAGCGCCTCGCCCTGGGTGATCACGACGTCCTGCCGGGTGTCGAGCAGCCGGGCCACCCGGTCCTCGATCGCGGCGAAGCGTGCGGCGGTCAGCGGGGGGAGGTCGAGGAGGGGGTGGCTCACGGCGGTGCTCTCTTCACTCACGGGCGGTACTCACGGGCGGTACTCGAGGGCGGTACTCACGGGTCGTCGGCTCGATCGAGGGTAGCCTCCACGCGTGTCACTCCCGTCACTTGCGACTTCCTAGGCCAGACGGCTCTCAAGCCATCGGAATAGTTTGAGAGACCCAAGCATCTCCTTATAATCAGAACCCCCACTTCCCCCACTGGAGGTCTCCGTGAACACCGTCCTCGGTCGCCGGGCCCGCGTCCTGGCCGCCACCACCGCGACGGCCGGGCTGGTCCTCGTGGCCGGCTGTACCTCCACCGACAGCGGCAGCAGTTCGAAGACGTCCGGTGGGGTCGCGCTCGTCAAGTCCGGGCAGCTCACCACCTGCACGCATCTGCCCTACCCGCCCTTCCAGTCGGAGATCGACGGCAAGGTGCAGGGCTTCGACGTCTCGCTGATCGACCTGGTGGCCAAGGATCTCGGGGTGAAGCAGGAGATCCTCGACACGCCCTTCGAGAACTTCAAGACCGGCGCCTTCCTCAACTCCGGCGAGTGCGACCTGGCGGCGGCCGGCATGACCATCACGGCCGAGCGCAAGAAGAACGTGGACTTCTCGGACCCGTATTTTGACGCAACCCAGGCCGTCCTCGTCGACAAGAACAGCGGCATCGCGTCCTTCGCCGACCTCAAGGGCCAGAAGGTCGGCGCCCAGGCGCAGACCACGGGCGAGGACTACGTCAAGGGCAAGGGACTGGACCCGGTCTCCTTCGAGTCCTCCGACGCCGTCCTCAATGGTCTGCGCACCGGCCAGGTCAAGGCCGTCGTCATCGACTACCCGGTCGTCCAGGGCTGGTTGAAGGACAAGGCCAACGCCGCCGCGTTCAAGGTCGCCGACAACATCAACACCGGTGAGGAGTACGGCTTCACGGTGAAGAAGGGCAACACCAAGCTGCTCGCCGCGATCAACAAGGCGCTGAGTCAGGCCAAGTCGGACGGCACGTACAAGAAGCTGTACGAGAAGTGGATCGGCCCCTACGACGAGTCCGCCGCCTCGCCCGCCGCGTCCGCCTCCGCTTCATGACCGGCACCGACGTACGACTCCAGCCCCGCAGGAAGGGTCTGACGCGGACTCAGAAGCGTGGCCTGTCGCGCGGCGCGCAGTACGTCCTGTTCGTCGCCGCCGTGGTCGCCTTCGCGCTCACGGCGGACTGGGGGCGGCTGAAGAACCAGTTCGCGCAGTGGGACATCGCCAAGCAGATGTTCCCGGACGTCATCACGATGGCGCTGAAGAACACCGTCCTCTACACGCTGTCGGGCTTCGCCGTCGGACTGGCGCTCGGCATGCTGATCGCGCTGATGCGGTTGTCGTCCGTGGGCCCCTACCGCTGGGTCGCCGGCATCTACATCGAGATCTTCCGAGGCCTGCCCGCCCTGCTGATCTTCATCTTCATCGGGGTCGCCGTCCCGCTGGCCTTCCCCGGCACGGAGATCGTCGGCGGCACCTACGGCAAGGTCGCCCTCGCACTCGGTCTGGTCGCCGCGGCCTATATGGCCGAGACCATCCGGGCGGGCATCCAGGCGGTGCCCAAGGGGCAGCTGGAGGCGGCCCGTTCACTCGGTTTCTCCCCGGCGCGCGCGATGATCTCGATCGTCATCCCGCAGGCCTTCCGCATCATCCTGCCGCCGCTGACCAACGAGTTGGTGCTCCTCTTCAAGGACTCCTCCCTCGTCCTGTTCCTCGGCGTCACCCTGGAGGAGCGCGAACTGTCCAAGTACGGCCGGGACCTGGCCAGCCAGACCGCCAACTCCACGCCGATCCTGGTCGCCGGCCTGTGCTACCTGCTGGTCACCATCCCGCTCGGCTTCGTCGTGCGCCGCATGGAGGCGAAGGCCCAGGAGGCCGTGAAATGACCGAGACCACAGCTCATGGGACCGGTCCGGGGACGGCGGGCCCGGAGATCGAAGTCCGCGGCTTGCACAAGTCGTTCGGCGACAACGAGGTCCTCAAGGGCATCGACCTGGAGATCCGGCGCGGCGAGGTCGTCTGTGTCATCGGCCCGTCCGGCTCCGGCAAGTCCACGCTCCTGCGCTGCGTGAACCTGCTCGAAGAGCCCACCCAGGGCCAGGTGTTCGTCGGCGGTACGGAACTCACCGACCCGGACGTGGACATCGACGCCGTCCGTCGTCGTATCGGCATGGTCTTCCAGCAGTTCAACCTCTTCCCGCACCTCACCGTCACCGAGAACCTCACCCTGCCGCAGCGGCGGGTGCTCGGGCGGAGCAAGGCCGAGGCGGCGAAGGTGGCCGCCGAGAACCTGGAGCGAGTGGGCCTCACCGAGAAGGCGGACGCCTACCCCGCCTCCCTCTCCGGCGGCCAGCAGCAGCGCGTCGCGATCGCCCGCGCACTGTCGATGGGCCCCGAGGTGATGCTCTTCGACGAGCCGACGTCCGCGCTCGACCCGGAACTCGTCGGAGACGTCCTCGCCGTCATGCGCATGCTCGCGCGCGAGGGCATGACCATGATGGTCGTCACCCATGAGATGACCTTCGCGCGGGAGGTCGCCGACCGGGCGGTCTTCATGGACGCCGGCATCATCGTCGAGGACGGCCCACCCGCCCAGGTGATCGGCAACCCCAGCCACGAGCGGACCCGCCATTTCCTGTCCCGGCTCCTGAACCCCGCGATGGCGGAGGTCGAGGAGGACTCGGACTAGCGCCTGTACGGCGGATCAGGCCGACTGTGAGGTGCGGTGCTTCCCGGCCGAGTCGATCGGGGTCCGGCGCGTGTTCCGGAAGCGGCGTCGTCCTATCGTGCAGTCATGAGCGAACGCGCGATGCTGCACGTGAAGGGCCGGATTCTCGTCGGGCCGGACGAGGTCCGGGACGAACTCTGGGTCGTCGACGGCCGGATCTCCTACGACCGCCCCGTCGGCGCCGGCTCCGACGACGTCCGTACGGTCGAGGGCTGGACCCTGCCCGGGCTCGTCGACGCCCACTGTCATGTCGGTCTCGGCGCGCACGGGCCGGTCGACCAGGACGAGGCCGAGAAGCAGGCGCTGACCGATCGCGACGCGGGCACGCTGCTGCTCCGGGACGCGGGGTCGCCCTCCGACACCCGGTGGATCGACGACCGTGAGGACCTGCCGAAGATCATCCGGGCCGGCCGGCACATCGCCCGCACCCGCCGCTACATCCGCGGTTACGCGCACGAGATCGAGCCGGCGGACCTGGTCGAGTACGTCGGCAGGGAAGCCGTCCGGGGGGATGGCTGGGTGAAGCTGGTCGGGGACTGGATCGACCGCGATCTCGGTGATCTGGCGCCCAGTTGGCCACGGGACGCCGTCGAGGCCGCCATCGCCGAGGCGCACCGGCTCGGCGCCCGCGTCACCGCGCACTGCTTCGCCGAGAACTCCCTCCAGGACCTGGTCGAGGCGGGCATCGACTGCGTCGAGCACGCGACCGGCCTCACCGACGACCTGATCCCGCTCTTCGCCGCGCGGGGCGTCGCGATCGTCCCGACCCTGGTCAACATCGCCACCTTCCCGCGGCTCGCGGACGGCGGCGAGGACAAGTTCCCCCGCTGGTCCGCCCATATGCGCCGGCTCCACGAACGCCGCTACGACACCGTCCGCAACGCCTACGACGCCGGCATCCCCGTGTACGTCGGCACGGACGCGGGCGGCACGCTCCCGCACGGCCTCGCGGCGGCCGAGGTGGCCGAACTGGTCACCGCCGGCATCCCGCCCCTTCAGGCCCTCTCGGCGACGGCCTGGGCCGCCCGGGAGTGGCTCGGCCGACCGGGCCTGGACGAAGGGGCACCGGCCGACCTCGTGGTGTACGAGACCGATCCGCGGGCCGACGTACGGGTGTTGGCGGCGCCGCGCCGGGTGGTGGTGAACGGGCGGGTCGTCGCTTGACGGCGGCCGTGGGTTGACGAGATACGCGCCCTTCCGCGCGCCGGTACGTCAACCCCGTATTCGGACAGAAGGCGGTGCGGCGGGGGAGGAGTGGAACGCCTGTGCCGTGGGATTCGAAAACCTTCACGGCGAACCCACGTTGGGGTGAACTGGCGCCGGATTGACCCAAGTTCACTCGTCGTGCGTAATTCTTTCCGGGTCCCAAGCACGTCTCCTCTGGGGGTCCCCACCTTGAACGGCAACAGCTTCCGCCTGCCCGCACGCCGCCTCGCCACCGTCGCGACGGTCACGGCCCTGGCCGCGGGTCCAGCGGTCCTGGGCGCGGCGGGCTCCGCGCACGCGACCTCCGACCAGGGTCGCGCGAGCGCAGTCGTCCTGCGCACCGGGCTCGACGTGGCCCTGCTCAACAAGACCGTGAACGTCCCGCTCGCGGTCTCCCTGAACCAGGTCGAGGCGCCCGCGAGCGCCGAGAAGACCGCCCTGAGCGCCCGGTTGGACGGCGTCGACGGCGGAAAACCCTTCAGCGTCCTGGCCGCGGACGTGGCGTCGGCGAAGTCCACCGTCACCGCCACCAAGGCCGAGGGCCGCACCGAACTCGCCCACGCCAGACTGCACGTCCCCGGCCTGCCCCTGCTGTCCCTGATCGAGATCGGACAGGTCAGCTCCCGGGCGACCTGCGAGGCCGGTAAGACACCGACCGCCGAGGCGAACCTGCTCGGCTCGGTCACGGTCCTGGGCAAGAAGATCACCGTGACCGCCGGCGGTCCGACCGACGTCAAGGTGCCCGGCATCGGCGAGGTCCGTCTCGACCTGTCCAAGACGGAGACCACCTCGCGCACGGCGGCGGCCACCGCGCTCCAACTCAAGGTCTCCATCAACCCGTTGAAGCTCAACGTCGCCGAGGTCGAGGGCACCCTGACCCTCGCCGAGTCCACCTGCGAGGCCCCGGCCGCCCCCACGAAGCCGGCCGACGTCGAACCGCAGGGCGCCCCCGTCGAGCAGGCAGGACTCGCCGAGACCGGCGGCAGCTCGATGACGCCGTACATCGCGGGCGGGGCGATCGTGCTGCTCGTGGCGGGCGGCGGAGCGGTGGTGCTGGCACGGCGCCGGGGCTGACGGGGCCGGTCCTCGCGGTCGGTCGACGGGGGCCGGTCGACGGAGGGGGTCCCGCGCCGGGACTCGCCGCCTCCGTGGCCGGTCGACCGCCCGTGTCGTGACCGCCGAGACCGGGCGTCAGCCCTTCGCGCGGGCAGGGCAGGACGCTCGTGGTCACCGGGGCACGGCCGCCCCGGCGTGAGGCCGGGGCGACGGCGGTCGTCGAGTCGCCGGTCTTCGGCAGTGTCGCGACCGCCGGGACCGGCCGTCAGTCCTTCGCCAGGGTCACCGCCTGGTCGAGGGCCTGCAGAAACCGGTTCACCGTCGCCCGGTCCCGTACCGCGATCCGCAACCACTCCTCGCCGAGGCCCGGGAACGTGTCGCCGCGCCGGACCGCGAAGCCGAGGTTGCGCAGATGGCGGCGGACCACGTCGGCGCGGGGCAGCCGGACCAGGACGAAGGGGCCCTCGGCGGGCTCGGCGACCCGAAGGCCGTCGGAGTCGAACTCGCTGAGCCCGGCGACGAGATGGGCCCGGTCCGCCGCGATGCGGTGGGCCGCGTGGGCCGCCTCCGCCAGGGCCCGCGGGCCGACGCAGGCCTCGGCGGCGGCCAGCGCCGGTGTGGACACCGGCCACAGCGGCTGGGCGCGCTCCAGTTCCGCGATCGTCTCCGGGGCGGCGAGGACGTAGCCGATGCGCAGTCCGGCCAGACCCCAGGTCTTGGTCAGGCTGCGCAGGACGACCAGGCCGGGCACGTCCGTGCGCCCGGCCAGCGCCTCCCGCTCACCCGGCACCGCGTCCATGAACGCCTCGTCGACGACCAACGTCCGCCCGGGGCGGGCCAGTTGTGCCAGGGCGTCGGCCGGGTGCAGGACCGACGTCGGGTTCGTCGGGTTGCCGACCAGGACCAGGTCCGCGTCCTCGGGGACCATCGCCGGATCCAGCCGGAAGTCGTCCTCGGCGCGCAGCAGCACCCGGTCGACGGTGTGCCCCGCGTCCCGCAGCGCCGCCTCCGGCTCCGTGAACTGCGGGTGCACAACCACCGGCTGACGGACCTTCAGGGCGCGCGCCAGCAGCACGAAGGCCTCGGCCGCACCCGCCGTCAGCAGCACCCGCTCCACCGGCAGCCCGTGCCGCGCGGCCACCGCGGCCCGCGCGGCCCGCCCGTCCGGATACGCGGCGAGCGAGCCCAGCGACCCGGCGATCCGCTCCCGCAGCCACGCCGGGGGCGTGTCGGCGCGGACGTTCACCGCCAGGTCGACGAGCGCGGCACCGCCGTCGCGGACCTCGGCGTCGCCGTGGTGGCGCAGATCGTGGGCACCGTCAATGCGCATGAGCGTGTCCGTCGTGGTGGTGCCCGTGGTGGTGATGGCCGTCGTCGTCCGGATGGAAGTGCGGCTGCTGCGGCAGCCCCACCTTGTCCTCGAAGCCCGGCAGCGCGATCCGGTACACACACGAGTCGCAGTTCATCCGCAGATCTCCCTCGACGGCCTCCCGGTACCGCTCCATCACCAGGTCGAGCAGTTCCGGCTCCGGCCCGATGACCTCCGCGGACCGCACCTCGACCTCGGGGTGCGCGGCGGCCCAGCCCTCGGTCTGCTGCTTCACCCGCTCCGGCAGGATCCCGGTGAACAGGAAGTACGGCAGTACGACGATCCGTCGCGCCCCCAGCCGGACACACCGGTCCAGGCCGCTGGGCACATCCGGCGCCGCCAGCGACACGAACGCCGTCTCCACGCCCGCGTACCCGCGCCCCTCCCACAGCAGCCGCGCCGCCTTGTGCACCTCGGCGTTGGCGTCCGGGTCGGTGGAGCCGCGGCCGACCAGCAGCACGGTCACGTCGGCCCGGTCGCGCGGCGTACGGGCGGACTCGCCGAGCACCTCGTCGAGGCGCCGCTCCAGCACCGCCAGCAGCGAGGGATGCGGGCCCAGCGGACGCCCGTAGGTGTACGAGATCCCCGGGTGCCGTTCCTTCTCGCGGGCCAGCGCCGCCGGGATGTCCCCCTTGGCATGTCCGGCGGACACCAGCATCAGCGGAACGGCCGCGAACCGACGTACGCCCCGCTCCACCAGGTCGGTGACCGCCTCGCCCAGCGGCGGCGCGGACAGTTCGATGAAGCCGCCCGCGACGGGCAGTTCGGGATGGCGGAGACCCAGCTCCCGGACGAAGTCGCGGAACGCCTCGGCTCCGGCCTGGTCCCGGGTGCCGTGGCCGGCGATGAGCAGGGCGGGCGGGGTGGTCACGATTTCTCCTCGGAGGACGGAACGGAAGACGGAACAGAAGGGGAAGCGGATGGCGAAGCGGGTTGCGAAGTGGGGTGATACAGCAGGGCGTTGAGCGCGGCGGCGGCCACCGCCGAACCGCCCTTCTCGGACACGTTGCTCACGGCGGGCAGCCCGCTCGCCCGCAACGCGGCCTTGGACTCGGCCGCGCCGACGAAGCCGACGGGCAGGCCGATGACGAGCGCGGGGGAGACGTCCAGGGTCAGCAACTCCTCCAGGGCCGTGGGCGCGTTGCCGATCACCCACAGCGCGCCGGGTCCGACCTGCTCGTACGCGAGCCGGATCGCGTGGGCCGAACGCGTGAGCCCCGGCCCGGACTCGGCGTCCCTCAGCCGGCAGACGGTCTCCCGCCGGGTGATGCCGGCCGCGACCATCTCCACGTCCACGACCACGGGCGCCCCGGCATGCAGCGCGGCATGCGCCGCCGCCAACTCGCGCTCGTCCAGGACGAGATCGGTCGCGTAGTCCAGATCGGCTGCGGAGTGGATGACCCGCTCCACGACCGCGCGGCTCAGCGGCGGGAAGTGCGAGGTGTCCAGGCGGGCGCGCAGCCGCCGGTAGGACTCCACCTCGATCGGATGAACCACCCGGTCCACGCTGCTCACATGGTCCATACGGTTCGCATGGTCCATACGGTTCACTGGGCGCCCTCCTGCCAGCGGTAGCCGCGCGGCGTCACCATGCGCCCGGCGATCTCACGGGTCGCCGTGTTGCCCACGGTCACGACCGTCATCATGTCGACCGTCGCCGGATCCAGCGAGAGCAGGGTCGTGACCCGGCTGGATTCGTCCGGCCGGGACGCGTTGCGTACGACCCCGACCGGCGTCGTCGGCTCCCGGTGCTCGGCGAGGATCGCCAGCGCCTTGGGCAGCTGCCAGTCCCGGCCGCGGCTGCGCGGATTGTAGAACGTCACGACGATGTCCGCCTCGGCGGCCGCCCGCACCCGCCGCTCGATGATCTCCCACGGCGTGTGCAGATCGGAGAGGCTGATGGAGACGTGGTCGTGGCCGAGCGGCGCCCCGAGGATCGCCGAGGCGGCCAGCGCGGCGGTCACACCCGGGACTCCGATCACGTCGATGTCGTCGGACGCCTCCGCGAGCGCGGGCGAGGCCATCGCGTACACCCCGGCGTCACCGCTGCCGATCAATGCGACCGCCTGCCCCTTGCACGCCTCGGCCACGGCCGTGCGGGCCCGCTCCTCCTCGGCGCCGAGCCCCGACTCCAGGACCCGGGTACCGGGCCGCAGCAGATCGCGGATCTGGTCCACGTACTGATCGAGCCCCACGAGCACGGAAGCGCGCCGCAGTTCGGCCCTGGCGCGCGGGGTGAGCAGGTCCCGGGCGCCGGGCCCGAGCCCGACCACCGCGAGCCGCCCGCGCGCGGCCCGCCGCACGACGGCACAGGTCGCCATCGCGGGACTGGCCGCCGACTTCCGCTTGGGCACGAGGAGTTCACCGCCCCGCAGCAGCGCGGCGGCCTCGGCGACCGACGGGGTGCCGACCGCTGCGAGCGGCGCGTCCGAGGGATTGGGCACCTCCACAGCGGCCAGTTCCTCGGCGGAGCAGGTCACCAGGGGCACACCCAGGCGGCGGGCCGCCTCGACGATGCCGGGCTCGTCCGACTTGGCGTCGACGGTGGCGAGTTCGGCGATGTTGGCACGGGACAGCCCCGCCTCGCGCAAGGCATCCGAGATCAGCGCGAGCACTTCGGTCACGGGCGCGCCCTTCGACGCGCCGACGCCGACGACGAGGGACGGCGGCCGCAGAACGACCTCCCGCTCGACGGGTTCGACGACCCGGTCGGTGACGCGGATGATGTAGGCACCACCCCGGTCCGACACCGGGAGTGGCGGCAACGGCCACGCCAACTCGGTGTCCAGGGTTACCGGTTCGCCGTCCAGAAGGGCGCGCGAGACGCCGGCGACATCGCCCTCCACGGGAAACCCGAGCGTGTCGAGCCCCGGTACGCCCACCGCGTCCGTCGCCGTCGTCACCACGGGCTCGGCGTCGAGCAACTCCCCGACCTCGCGGGCGAGTTCGTTGGCTCCGCCGCCGTGCCCGCCCACCAGCGACACGGCGAACCGTCCGCCCTCGTCGACGCACACGACCCCAGGGTCGGTCCGCTTGTCGGCCAACAGCGGGGCCAGCAACCGCACCACCGCCCCCGTGGCCAGGAAACACACGAGCTGCTCGCACTGCGCGAACGCGGTCCGTACGGCGTCCCCGACGGGACCCTCGTACACGCGCGTCCGCTCCGGCCATGCCGCGGCCAGCCGGTCGCGCGCCGCCGCCCCCGCCGCGGTGGCGGAAATGAGGCCGATCACTGAGCAACTCCTTCATGAGAGGCGGGGTTTCGAGTCCCCCAGAGCAGAAAGACAGGGTTGGTCGCCGCCAGCCGGGTCACATCACCCGGCAGCGGCGCGAGCCGCGAGGACTGCAGCAGCACCCCGTCGCAGTCGAACCCGGCGCCGGCGAGCGCCTGCCGCGTGGCCGGTACCCGGTCGAGCGCGGCCATCGCGACGACGACCGACCGCCGGGCCCGACGGGCACACGCGGTGACGACGGCGGGCAGGTCGCGCCCCCCGCCGCCGATGAACACGGCGTCGGGATCGTCGAGCTTGGACAGCGCGACCGGCGCCTCGCCGTGCACCACCCGCACCTCGACACCGTGCGCGTCGGCGTTGGCACGGATCCGTTCGACACCGTCCGCGGTCTTCTCGACGGCGATCACGGCGGCCCCGAGCCGCGCGCACTCGACGGCCACGGACCCGGACCCCGCGCCGACGTCCCAGACCAGATCCCCCAGCCGGGGCCCGAGCCGGGCCAGCGCCAGCGCCCGTACCTCGAACTTGGTGATCATCGAGTCGCGGTGCGTGAACTCCCGCTCGTCCAAAGCCCATTGACCGGGCCCGACGGCCGCCCCCGCCACCGTCCGTACGGCGCCCGCCGCCCGGGCCTCGTCCAGGCACAGGACGACACTCACCGCCGTACCCCAGTCCCGGACCGCGGCCTCGGCGGCCGTCACCCGCTCCACCCGCTCCTGCTCCGGATCACCCAGCGCGCTGGCCACGACCAGCACCCGCCCGCCGGGCAGCGCGGCACCCAGTTCGGCGGGTCCGGCGCCCGGTCCGGTCAGCACGGCCACCTTGGGATGCGCCCGGCACACGTTCACAGCGGTCCGCAGCTCCCGCCCGTGCGCGCTGACCACCACCGCGTCGTCCCACGTCAGCCCGAGCCGCGCGAAGGCGGTCGCGACGGACGAGACACCGGGCCGCACCTCCAGCAGTCCTGACCCGAACCGTTCGGCGAGCGCCCGCACGATCCCGAAGAACCCGGGGTCGCCCGAGGCGAGCACGACGACAGGGCGGTCCTTGGCGACGTACTCCCCGATCGCGTCGAGCGCGGGCGCCAGCGGCCCTAGGACGATCCGCTCGGCCGTCTCCGGCAGCCGTACGGCGTCCAGATGGCGTCGCCCGCCGACGACCAGCTCGGCGCCGGCCAGCGCCTCCGGGGCGAGGGTGACCCCCGATCCCGCCCCCGTCCCCGTACCGATGACGGTGATCACGTGCTCGCCCCTCGCTCGCGCAACGCCCGACGGGCCTCAGGATCCGCCTTGCGATAGCCGTGGAAGTGACCGGGGTGGTACAGGTGCGAGCGCGTGCCCTCGGCGGCCAGCGCCGGGCCGACCAGGAACAGCGTGTGCTTCCACAGCTTGTGCTCCTTGACCGTCTCCTCCAGCGTGCCGATCGTGCACCGCACGAGCAGTTCCTCGGGCCAGGTCGCCTGGTAGGCGACCACGACCGGGGTCGACGTCGGATAGCCGCCCTCCAGCAGCTCCCGCACCAGCTGTCCGCTGCGGGCCGCCGACAGGAAGATCGCCATGGTCGTACCGTGCCGTGCGAACTCGCGCACCTCCTCGCCGGGCGGCATCGGCGTCTTGCCGCCCCCGAGCCGGGTGAGGACGACGGACTGCGCGACCTCGGGGATGGTCAGCTCGCGCTGCGCGAGGGCCGCGACGGCCGAGAAGGCGGAGACGCCGGGCACGATCTCGGTCGCGATCCCGATCCGGGCACACCGGTCGAGCTGCTCCTGCGTACCGCCCCACAGGGCGGGATCGCCGGAGTGGATGCGAGCCACCCGCAGCCCCTCCGCGTACGCCCGCTCGTACACGCCGACGACGTCCTCCAGCGACATGGTCGCCGAGTCGAGGATCTCGGCACCCTCGCGCGCATGTTCGAGAACCTCCGCCTGAACCAGGCTCGCGGCCCAGATCACGACGTCGGCCTCGGCGATGGCGCGCGCGGCACGGAACGTCAGCAGGTCGGCGGCGCCGGGGCCGGCACCGACGAAGGTCACCTTGCCGGTGGGGGCATCGGCCATCAGAAAACGGTCCTCTCTGGACAAAAGGTCTTACGGGTGGTGCCGCCGCGCCCGCTGGATGTGCGCGAACGGGGGTTGATCGGATAGCAAGGGCACATGGCGGTCTTCGTCGCGCTCGGCGCGTTCCTGATGACGCTGGCCGGCGGCTGGACGGCACAGCGGGTCACCGACCGCCGCCATCTGGTCCTCGGCCTGGCGGGTGGCCTGATGCTGGGCGTGGTCGGCCTGGACCTCCTGCCGGAGGCGTTGCAGGCCGCGGGGGACGACATCTTCGGCGTACCGGCGGCCCTGCTGCTGTTCGTGGCCGGCTTCCTGCTGGCCCATCTGGTCGAACGCCTGCTCGCCGCCCGCCAGGCCTCCCACGGCGGGGAGGAGCACAACGGCCGCGCGCCCGAGGTGGGCCTCACGGCGGCCTCGGCGATGGTCGGCCACAGCGCGATGGACGGCGTGGCGATCGGCGCGGCCTTCCAGGTCGGCGGCGGCATGGGCACGGCGGTCGCGCTGGCCGTCGTCGCCCACGACTTCGCGGACGGCTTCAACACGTACACGATCACGAGCCTGTACGGAAACGCCCGCCGCAAGGCGCTGACCATGCTGTTCGCGGACGCGCTCGCCCCGGTTGTCGGCGCGGCCTCGACCGCTTTCGTGACCATCCCCGAGGGCCTGCTCGGCGGCTATCTCGGCCTCTTCGCCGGCGTGCTCCTCTATCTGGCCGCCGCCGAGATCCTCCCCGAGGCCCACCACGAACACCCCGCCCGCTCGACCCTGCTGTGCACGGTCGCGGGCGTGGGCTTCATCTGGCTGGTGGTGGGCCTGGCGGGCTGAGCGGGCGGCGAGCTCATGGAGCGGTGCGGTCCGGGGTCCACGAGTCCTGTCGGTTGTCTCGGTTCTCACAATTTCCCGCCCCGCCCGCCGTCGCGCCGAGCGGGCGCGATGAGCGTGGAGAGATACGGCAACGCAGTCCCGTCGAGCTCGGCGGCGGGCCGGATGGACTCGGACTCAAGACCCAGGGCCGACCCCCACACCGCGTCCTCGATCCGTCCGGTCTCCCGCAGGGCCTCGGCGACCTCACCGGCCTGCCGCCCGAACTTGTACGCGACGACCGTGCCGGGCCCGGCGAGCGCGTCCTTGAGCACGGCCGCCCCGGCGGTGACGGGCACGAGGGTGAGCGGCTCGGTGCCCTCGGTCAGCACGGCCCCGGAACGCGCGGCGAGGTCCTGCATGGCGGTGATCCCGGGCACGGTCTCGATGAGGACGCCCGGCACCAACTCCCCGATGGTCTGCGCGAGATAGGTGAAGGTCGAGTACACGTTGGGGTCACCGATGGTGGCGAAGGCGACGTTCCCGCTCTCGCGCAACAGCTGCGCCACCCGTTCCCCGGCGGCATCCCAGGCAGCCTCCCGCCGCGCGTGATCGCTGCGCTCGTTGAGCGCGAACACGACCCGCAGGACCTTCTCCTGGGGCACGTAGTGCAACACGGTCGCCTCGGCGCGCCCCCGCTCGCCGCCGTCTGTTCCATCAGACGCAGCCATCACGGGTACGACGACCACATCGGCGGCCCGCAGCGCGTTGACGCCCTTGACGGTCACCAGCTCGGGATCGCCGGGACCCACCCCGACTCCGATCAACTTGCTGCTCATGACGTCCGGCACCTCTCCAAGAACCTAAGGGCGACACCGGGCTCGGAAGCCCAGTGCGTATGCAGATAACTCGCGTGCACGCCGTCTTGCACAAAACCTTCGAGACGCCGCGTCGGAGCACGCATGCCCCAAGCGGCAACCGCCCCGGCCCCCGGCTCGACGACCGTCCGGTGGAACTCGTGCCCGCGCATCCGCGTCCCGGCGACGGCGAGCACGCTGTCACTCACGGCCACGGCATCCCGATACCCGAGCGTCAGCCGCTCGGTCATCCGCGCGCTCGCGTCGAGCACCCCGCACATCGGCAGCCCGTCCAACTCCCGGCACAGATAGAGCAACCCGGCACACTCGGCGGCAATGGGAGCGCCGGTCTCCGCGAGGGCGGCGACGGACTTACGGAGGGGTTCGTTGGCGGACAACTCGGAGGCATACACCTCGGGGAACCCACCCCCGATGACCAACCCGTTCGTCCCCTCGGGGAGTTGCTCGTCATGGAGCGGATCAAAGGTGACGACTTCGGCACCGGCGGCACGGAGCAACTCGGTGTGCTCGGCGTAGGAAAAGGTGAAGGCGGACCCACCGGCAACGGCAACCTTCACTTGCTGGCGCCGGCCCGCATGCACGCCCTCGTCCTTCAGCCCCTCCGGCGTTTGAGGGGCGGGGTCTGGGGCGGAGCCCCAGGACGGGACGGGCAGGGGCGGCGGGGGCGAAGAAGCCAGAGCCGCAGCCGCATCCCAAGCCGCACAGGACAACGCCCCGGCACCGCGCGCCAGCGCAAGCAACCCCTCCAGATCACACCCCCGCTCAACCTGCGCGGCCATCGCCGCAACCGCCTCCACCGCCTCCGCCCGCCGCTCGGCGACCGGCACCAACCCCAGATGCCTGCCCGGCGTATCCACCTGAGCCACCCGCCGCAACACCCCGAGCACGGGCACCCCGGCCGACTCCAACGCCTCTCGCAGCAACTCCTCGTGCCGATCGGAGGCGACCTTGTTCAAAATCACGCCCCCGACCCGAACCTCCGGATCCCAGGAGGCAAACCCATGCACCAGCGCCGCCACCGACCGGGACTGCGAAGACGCGTCGACGACAAGCACCACAGGCGCCCGCAGCAACTTCGCCACATGCGCGGTGGACGCCAGTTCACCCTCCCCGGCGGCCCCGTCGAACATCCCCATCACACCCTCGACGACGGCGACATCACACCCGCGCGCCCCATGCGCGAACAGCGGACCGACCAACTCCGGCCCACACAGGTACGCGTCGAGATTCCGCCCCACCCGCCCGGTGGCGAGCGCGTGATACCCGGGATCGATGTAGTCGGGCCCGACCTTGTGTGGAGACACGGTGAGCCCCCGCGCGGTCAGCGCGGCCATCAACCCCGTGGCAACGGTGGTCTTGCCGCTGCCGGAGGAGGGCGCGGCGATGACCAGCCGAGGCACGGCGGACGAGGAGGAAGTCACGGAGACGGACGACGAGGAGAACGTCACGGGGTCACCACTCGATACCCCTCTGGCCCTTCTGGCCCACGTCCATGGGGTGCTTGACCTTGGACATGTCAGTCACAAGATCGGCGAACTCGACCAGTTTCTCAGGCGCGTTTCGCCCCGTGATGACCACATGTTGATTCCCGGGCCGCCCCCGCAACACCTCGATCACCTCGTCCGTGTCCACCCACCCCCAGTGCATCGGATAGGCGAACTCGTCAAGCACATAGAGCCGGTACGTCTCCGCGGCGAGATCCCGCTTGACCTGCTCCCAGCCCTCGCGGGCCTTCTCCTCGTTGTCCATCTGGGCATCCCGCTGCACCCAGGACCACCCCTCGCCCATCTTGTGCCAGTCGACGGTCCCGCCCTCCCCGGAAGCCCCCAGCACCCGAAGCGCGTTCTCCTCGCCGACCTTCCACTTCGCCGACTTGACGAACTGGAACACCCCGATCGGCCACCCCTGATTCCAGGCCCGCAGCGCAAGCCCGAAAGCGGCGGTGGACTTGCCCTTGCCAACTCCCGTGTGCACGACGACCAGAGGCCGATTACGCCGTTGACGAGTCGTCAGCCCATCGTCCGGCACCACACTCGGCTGCCCTTGCGGCATTACGCGGCCCTCCTCTGTACGTCCTTGACCAGCCCGGCGATCGAGTCGGCCCGCAACTCGTCCAGCGTCACCGCCGTACCTTCCAGCTCACGGGCCAACTGCCCGGCCAGCCCCAGCCGTACGGGCCCCGACTCGCAGTCCACGACCACGGAGGCGACCCCGTCGGCCGCGAACAACCGCGCGGCCCGCCCGGCGAGCGCGACCGGCTCGGGCCCTCCCGTCGCCCGCCCGTCGGTCACCACGACCACCAGCGCCCGCCGCGCGGGATCCCGCAACCGCTCCACCCGCAACACGTCACGCGCCTTGAGCAACCCGGCCGCGAGCGGCGTACGCCCCCCGGTCGGCAACGACTCCAGCCGTACGGCGGCGGCGTCCACGGACGAGGTGGGGGGCAACGCGACATCAGCACTCGCCCCCCGGAAAGTCACGAGCCCCACCTTGTCCCGCCGCTGATAGGCATCCAACAGCAGCGACAGCACAGCCCCCTTGACCGCACTCATCCGCTGCCGAGCCGCCATCGACCCCGAGGCATCTACCACGAACAGCACGAGGTTCCCCTCGCGCCCCTCCCGCGTCGCCTGCCGCAGATCGTCCCGGCGTACGACCAGCCCACGCCCGGCCCGACCGCGCGCCAGCTGATGCGGCGCGGCGGCCTGCACGGTCGCCGCCAAGTGCAGCTTGGTGAGCGCCCCTTGGGGCCGCCGGGCCCCGGTGGTCCGCCCGTGCTCGGTCCGCGCCCGCGAACGCCGCCCGGCGGCACCCTCGCCGATCCCCGGCACACTCAGCGCCTTGGTGCGGAAGGGTTCGGAGGCCCGTACGGGCTGCTGCTCCCCGGCACCCTGCGGCGGACCGTCCTCGCCGGCCTCGGGCCGCGCACCGGTGTCGCCACCCTCGGGCCCGTCGGAGTCCGAGGCCGGCGGCTGCCCGCCACCGCCACCGGAGTCATCCGGACCATCGGGCCCCGGATCGTCATCTTCGGGCGCCTGCTCCTGCTCCGCGAACTCCTCCAGCGTCTCGTCGAGCTTGTTCTCGTCAAGTCCCGGAGCATCAAAGGGATTACGACGCCTGCGGTGCGGCAGCGCGAGCAGTGCCGCCTGCCGTACGTCCTCGGCGAGCACGTCGGTCCGCCTCGCCCACGCGGCCAGCGCGGTCGCCGTGCGTGCCATCACGATGTCGGCCCGCATGCCGTCCACCTCGAAGGCGGCACAGGTCGCCGCGATCTGCCGCAGCGCCCCGTCGCCCAGCCGCACCGACGGCAACAACTCCCGCGCCGCGACGATCCGCCTGCGTACCGACGACTCCTCGTCCGCCCAACGCGCCGAGAAACCGGCCGGATCGTCGTCGTAGGCGAGCCTGCGGCGGACCACCTCGACCCGCTGGTCGGGCTCGCGCGAGGCGGCCACCTCGACGGTCAGGCCGAACCGGTCGAGCAACTGCGGCCGCAGCTCGCCCTCTTCGGGGTTCATGGTGCCGACGAGCAGGAAGCGCGCCGCATGCCGGACCGAGACACCCTCGCGCTCGACGTACGAGGCGCCCATCGCCGCCGCGTCCAGCAGCAGGTCGACCAGGTGGTCGTGGAGAAGGTTGACCTCGTCGACGTAGAGGATCCCGCGGTGCGCGTCGGCGAGCAGGCCGGGCTCGAAGGCCTTCACGCCCTCGGACAGCGCCCGTTCGATGTCGAGGGCGCCCACGAGCCGGTCCTCCGAGGCGCCGACCGGCAGTTCGACCATCCGCGCCGGACGCGTCTCGAACGCCCCCGGCTCGTGCGGTCCGTCCGGACAGGCGGGGTCGGGGGAGTCGGGGTCGCAGGAGAAACGGCACCCGGCGACGACGTTCAGCGCCGGCATGAGCGCCGAAAGGGCGCGTACCGCCGTCGACTTGGCGGTGCCCTTCTCGCCGCGCACCAGCACACCGCCGACCGCCGGCGAGACGGCGTTCAGCAGCAGCGCGAGCCGCAGGTCGTCCTGGCCGACAACGGCCGTGAACGGAAAGGGGGTACTCACTTCTCGTCGCCCTCCAGGTCGCCCTCAAGCTCCAGGTAGATCGCCCGCAGCCGCTCCAGCGTGTCGGCGTCCGGCTCGGCCCACAGCCCGCGCTCGGCCGCTTCGAGGAGCCGTTCGGTGATGCCGCGCAGTGCCCACGGGTTGGATTTCTTCATGAAGTCCTGGTTCTCCGGGGCGAAGACGTACTCGGCGCTGAGCTTCTCGTACATCCAGTCGTCCACGACCCCGGCCGTGGCGTCGTACCCGAAGAGGTAGTCGACGGTCGCCGCCATCTCGAAGGCGCCCTTGTAGCCGTGCCGCCGCATCGCCGCCATCCAGCGGGGGTTGACGACGCGGGCGCGGAAGACGCGGTGCGTCTCCTCGCCCAGCGTGCGGGTCTTCACCTGGTCCGGGGTGGCGGAGTCGCCGACGTACGCCTCGGGGGAGGCGCCGGTCAGATGCCGGACCATGGCGACCATGCCGCCGTGGTACTGGAAGTAGTCGTCGGCGTCGACGAGATCGTGCTCGCGGGTGTCGACGTTCTTCGCCGCCACGGCGATTCGCTTGAACGCGGTCTCCATGTCCCCGCGCGCCTGTCGCCCGTCCAGGCCGCGCCCGTAGGCGTACCCGCCCCACACCGCGTACACCTCGGCGAGGTCCGCGTCGCTGCGCCAGTTGCGCGCGTCGATCAGCGGCAGCAGACCGGCGCCGTACGCCCCCGGCTTGGATCCGAAGATACGGGCCGTGGCCCGGCGCCGGTCGCCGTGCTCGGCGGTGTCCTCGTCGGCGTGCTTGCGGACGTAGTTGGACTCGGGGGGCTCGTTCAGATCGGCCACCGCCCGTACCGCGTCGTCGATCAGCCCGACGACGTGCGGGAATGCGTCCCGGAAGAAGCCGGAGATGCGCACCGTGACGTCGATGCGCGGCCGGCCCAACTCCGTGACGGGCACGATCTCGAAGCCCGTCACCCGGCGCGAGGCGTCGTCCCAGACCGGACGGCAGCCCAGCAGCGCGAGGATCTCGGCGATGTCGTCACCCTGGGTCCGCATCGCCGACGTACCCCAGACCGTGAGGCCGACGGACTTGGGGAACTCGCCGTTGTCCTGGAGGTAGCGCTGCACGAGCGAGTCGGCGAGGGACTGGCCGACCTCCCAACTCAGCCTGGACGGAATGGCCTTGGGGTCGACCGAGTAGAAGTTGCGGCCGGTCGGCAGGACGTTGACCAGGCCACGGGTCGGCGAGCCCGACGGGCCCGCCGGAACGTAACCCCCGTCGAGCGCGAGCAGAATGTGGTCGATCTCGTCGGTGGTGCGGGCGAGCCGGGGGACCACCTCTTCGCAGGCGAACTCCAACACCGCGACGGCATCCGGGAGTTCGGCGCCGATAACGGCATGGACGAGCGCCGGGACGGCGGTGACGTCCCACTCCTGGGCCTCCATGCCCTCCGCGAACCGGCGGCACAACTGCTCCAGCAGATCGATCGCGTCGGCGGCTGACCGGGCCGGTCCCTCGACCAGCTCCGTCAGCTCCACCGGCACCTTCACGGGTGCGCCCGGCTCGGCCAGCAACTCCTTCTCGCCGAGCCCGAAATGCTCGGCCAGCGAGGCCCGCAGCCCCGGCAGCGCGTTGGCCTGGCCGCCCCATACCTGCGAGGCGCGCAGCACGGCGAGCACGAGGTTCACGCGCGCTTCGCCGACCGGGCCGCCGCCGAGGATGTGCAGTCCGTCGCGGATCTGCACGTCCTTGATCTCGCACAGATAGCCGTCGATGTGCATCACGAACTCGTCGAACGCGGCGTCGTCCGGCTGGTCGTCCACATGCAGGTCGTGGTGCAGCTCGGCCGCCTTCACCAGCGTCCAGATCTGCGCGCGCACGGCCGGTGCCTTCGTCGGGTCCAGGTCGGACACCATCGCGTACTCGTCGAGGAGTTGCTCCAGCTTCGCCAGATCGCCGTACGTGTCGGCCCGCGCCATCGGCGGCACCAGGTGGTCGACGACCGTGGCGTGCCCGCGCCGCTTGGCCTGGGTGCCCTCGCCGGGGTCGTTGACGATGAACGGGTAGATGAGCGGGAGTTCGCCGAGCACCGCGTCCGGCGCACAGCCGCCGCTGAGCCCGAGTCCCTTGCCGGGCAGCCATTCCATCGTGCCGTGCTTGCCCATGTGGACGATCGCGTCCGCGCCGAAGCTGTTGTCCAGCCACCGGTACGCGGCCATGTAGTGGTGCGACGGCGGCATGTCGGGGTCGTGGTAGATCGCGATCGGGTTCTCGCCGAAGCCGCGCGGCGGCTGGATCATCACGACGACGTTCCCGAACTGCAGAGACGCGAGCACGATGTCGTCGCCGTCGACGTAGAGGCTGCCCGGCGGCTCGCCCCACGCGTCCAACATGCCCTGCCTGAGCTCCGGTTCGAGCGTGTCGAACCACGCCCGGTAGTCGGCGAGCGGCACCCGCGCCGGCGCGGCGGCCAGCTGCTCCTCGGTGAGCCATTCGACGTCGTGGCCACCGGCGTTGATGAGCGTGTGGATCAGCTCGTCACCGTTGTCCGGGTGACCTTCGACGACGTACCCGGCGTCCCGGAGCGCGTCCAGCACCTGGATGGCCGAGGCGGGCGTGTCCAGTCCCACGGCGTTACCCACGCGCGAGTGCTTGGTCGGATACGCGGTGAAGACGAGCGCGAGCTTCTTCTCGGCGTTCGGCTTGTGCTTCAACTTCGCGTGCCGTACGGCGATTCCGGCGACCCGCGCGGATCGCTCGGGGTCGGCCACGTACACCGGGACATCGTCCGGACCCTGCTCCTTGAAGGAGAAGGGGACCGTGATCAGCCGCCCGTCGAACTCCGGGATCGCGACCTGCATCGCCGCGTCCATGGGGGAGAGGGCGGCGTCGGACTCGTCCCACGCGGCCCTGGACGACGTGAGGCAGAGCCCTTGCAGCACCGGCACGTTGAGGTCGGCCAGCGCGCCGATGTCCCACGCCTCCTCGTCACCGCCCGCCGAGGCCTGGGAGGCGTGGGTGCCGCCGGCTGCGAGGACGGTGGCGACGAGCGCGTCGGCCCTGCCGAGGATCTCGTACAGCCCGGCATCGGCACCGCGCAGCGAACCGCAGTACACGGCAAGGGCGTTGGCGCCCTTCGCCTCGATCGCGTCGCAGAGGGTGTCCACGAAGGCGGTGTTGCCGGAGAGGTGATGCGCCCGGTAGAAGAGCACGCCGACCGTCGGACGGCCCTCGACGAAGGCCCGCTCGCCGTGGACACCGAACTCGGCCATCTTGCGCGGCTCCTCGAAGCCCTCGCCGGTGAGCAGCACGGTGTCGGAGAGGAACCGGGCGAGTTCCGCCAGGTTCTCCGGGCCGCCCTCGACGAGATACCGCAACGCCTCGGCCACCACACCGGCCGGCACCGACGACTCCGCCATCAACTCGGCGTCGGGGACGGTCTCCCCGCCCAGCAGCACGGTCGGAATCCCGGACGCCTTCAGCGCGGCGAGCCCGTCCTCCCAGGCCCGCTTGCCGCCGAGCAGCCGTACGACGGCGAGGTCCGCGCCGTCGAGGAGTGCGGGCAACTCGCCCTCGACATCCACCCGGTTCGGGTTGCCGATCCGGTACCCGGCGCCGGCGGCCCGGGCCGCCAGCAGATCCGTGTCGGCGGTCGACAACAACAACACTGTGCTCATGCGGGCGCTCCCGGTGGAATGAAAGGCAGTCCTTGCGGCGCGCCGGACTCGATGAGCCGCCACAGCGCGTCCGTGTCCGCGTGCTGTTCGATCAGGTCGCCGAGCCGGTCGAGCTGCTCCTCGCGCAGCGCGGCGAACGAGGTGTCGGCGGCGGGCACGAACCGGCGCCCCGCGGCGGCCGCCACTTCGCGCAGGAACGCCCGCCGGAATCCGTCCGACTCCAGCGAGCCGTGCCAGTGCGTGCCCCAGGTCTGACCGACCCGGCAGCCGTCCAAGAAGGGTTCGCCGCCGTTCAGTTGGGCGACACCGTGGTGGATCTCGTACCCCTCGACCGTCTCGCCGATGGCTTCCCCCACCGGCCTGGTGAGCGTCTTCTCGCGCGCGAACCGCACCCGCAGGGGCAGCACCCCGAGCCCGTCCACATGTCCGCGCCGGCTCTCGACCTCGTCCTCGATGTGCTCGCCGAGGACCTGGAAACCACCACAGATACCGAGGATCGGCCGCTGCTCGGCGGCCCTGCGGACCAGGGCGTCGGCAAGTCCCCGCTCCCGCAGCCATTCCAGCGCCTTCACCGTGCCCCGCGTTCCGGGGATCACGACGAGATCGGCGTCGGCCAGTTCCTCCGGCCGGTCCACGAACCGCACCACGACGCCCGGTTCGGCGGCCAGCGCGTCCACGTCCGTGAAGTTGGACATGAGCGGGATCGCGCAGACGGCGACGCGCAGCACGTCCTCACCGACGGGCGGCGCGGTGCTGGACTCGCGGACGGTCCCGCGCAGCGAGATCCGCAGCCCGTCCTCCTCGTCGATCCCGAGTCCGTGCCGGAAGGGCAGCACGCCGTACGTCCGCCGCCCGGTGAGGCCGAGGAGCATCTCCAACCCCGGTTCCAGCAGCGTCACATCGCCGCGGAACTTGTTGACGAGGAACCCGGCGACGAGGGCCTGGTCCTCGGGCGAGAGCAGCGCGACGGTCCCGAAGAAGGAGGCGAAGACACCCCCGCGGTCGATGTCGCCCACCACGAGCACGGGCAGCCGCGCGTTGCGCGCGATCCCCATGTTCACGATGTCGGTCCGCCGCAGATTGATCTCGGCAGGACTGCCGGCCCCCTCGCAGATCACCGCGTCATACGTGCCCCGCAACTCGGCGAGACAGTCGAGCACGGTCCCGAGCAACCGTTCCTGCCGCCCGCCGTGATAGCCCCGCGCACTCATCTCGCCGACCGGCCTGCCCATGAGGACGACCTGGCTGCTCCGCTCGCCACCGGGCTTGAGCAGCACGGGATTCATCAGCGCGGTCGGCTCGATCCGGCAGGCCTGCGCCTGCATGGCCTGCGCCCGCCCGATCTCGGCGCCCTCGCGCGTCACGAACGAATTGAGGGACATGTTCTGCGCCTTGAACGGCGCGACCTTCACGCCCTGCCGCACCAGCCACCGGCAGATCCCGGCCGTCACGACACTCTTGCCGGCGTCGGAGGTGGTCCCGGCGACCAACAGCCCGCCGCCGCTCATGAGTTGCGTCCCTTCGTGAGCAGCCGCCCGGCGACGCTCACGCCGAGCGCGAGCAGACCGACGCGCCGGGAGAGCCGTACGGCCCGGTCGATGTCGTCCACGGCCACCGCGCGCCCGGCTCCGTTGAGCACGGGCCGGTGCTCGACCCGTCCCCCGTACGACAGCGTCCCGCCCAGCCGCACCCCGAGCGCCCCCGCGAACGAGGCCTCCACGGGCCCGGCGTTGGGGCTCGGGTGCTTGCCGGCATCAGTGCGCCAGGCGCGTACCGCCCCTCGCGGATCGTCGCCCGCCACGGTCGCGAGTACGGCGGTGAGCCGTGCCCCCGGCCAGCCGGCCACGTCGTCGAGGCGGGCCGAAGCCCAGCCGTAGCGGCGGTACTTGGCCGACCTGTGCCCGACCATGGCGTCGAGGGTGTTCACGGCCCGGAAGCCGACAAGGCCCGGCACGCCCGCCACCGCACCCCACACCAGGGCGCCCACCACCGCGTCGGAGGTGTTCTCGGCGACGGACTCGACGACGGCCCGGGCGATCCCGTCGGCGTCGAGGGCCTGGGGGTCGCGCCCGCAGAGATGGGGCAGCCGGGCCCGCGCGCCCTCGATGTCCCCGGCCTCCAGCGCACGACCGATGACCCCGGCCTCGCGGGCGAGGGAGGTCCCGCCGACGACGGCCCAGGTGGCGGCGGCGGTCAGCGCGACGGAGGCGGTACGGGAGGGCCGTACGGCCGAAGTGGCCACGGCGGCCAGGGCGATGGCACCGCCCGCGCACACGGCGGTGTGCAGGGCACCCCACCCGCGGTGGTCGCGCCACAGCACCCGCTCCACGGCACCGGCGGCCCGGCCGAACGCGGCGACCGGATGGCCGCGGCGCGGATCGCCGAGCAGATGGTCACCGAGGAGGCCGGCGGCGGCGCCGTACGCGAAGACGCGATCGGCACGCATCGGCTCAGCCGGCCGTCGGATCGGGCAGAGCTCGGGTGATGGACCTCAACAGGCGGCCGCGCATGGCGAATTGTCCTCACTCAGGGTGTCCGCGCCCTGGTTCGAAGAGAGCGACGGCGAGAGTTCCTGGCTCCCGGGACTACCTACCCCGGTGACAGTGGCGGGACCGCGCCGGAATCACACCGGCTTCCTCTCTTGCCGCCGTACTTGGCCCCGGCAGTCCACCACGGGCCTGGAAGAACCGTCAACTTGCCGCTGACCTGCGACGGGAGAGTGTGCTGAGGCCCACACGAGCCCCGTCGGAGGTCAGCGGACGGACGGGCGGCGATCAGGCGACGATCAGGGAGATCCCGTACGCCACAGCCGCCGCGCACGCCGCGAAGCAGACGTAGGCGCCGGTCACCGCGAGGGTGGCCGAGCCGCCCTGGGCCGTGGCCTTCTCCTGGCGGGACAGGCCCGCGACGCCGAGGGTGAACAGGGCCACGAGGCCCACGGTGACCACGAGGCTGACGCCGAAGACGGAGCCGAGAGTCGCCCAGTCGATGTGCATGCTGGTGATTCCTTCGTTACCGGGTGGGCGGGGCTCAGAGGGCGGGGGCGGCGGCCGACGGGGCGGCCGGGTCGGCCGCGGAGGTCGTGGGCGCCGGGATCGTGGCCGTCAGGCCGTCGGTGACCGGGCCCGCGGGGGGCGGGGTCACGGCGGCGATCGCGGTGGTCACCACGCCGGCCGGCTCCTCGGTCTCGTTGACGTTGCTGTGGTCGACGACCTCGCGGCGGGACAGCTTCCAGATGGCGGCGCTGGAGGCGATCAGGAAGACGGCGACGACGGCCGTGCCCCAGTCGCCGAGGTCGGTGACGGACTCGGCGAGCGCGCCCACCAGGGCGGCGGCCGGCAGGGTCAGGCCCCAGGCGGCGAACATGCGGGTCGCCGTCGACCAGCGGACCACGCCGCCCTTGCGGCCCAGGCCCGCGCCCATCACCGAGCCGGAGACGACATGCGTGGTGGAGAGGGAGAAGCCGAGGTGGGAGGAGGCCAGGATGGCGGTCGCCGCGCTGGTCTGGGCGGCGAAGCCCTGCTGCGGCTGAAGCTCGGTCAGGCCCTTGCCCATGGTGCGGATGATCCGCCAGCCGCCGAGGTAGGTGCCGAGCGCGATGGCGAGACCGGCGGAGAGGATGACCCAGGTGGGCGGGTCGGAGTCGGGGGCGACGGCGCCGCCGGCGACCAGGGCGAGGGTGATGATGCCCATCGTCTTCTGCGCGTCGTTGGTGCCGTGGGCCAGCGAGACCAGTCCGGCGGAGGCGATCTGGCCGGCGCGGTAGCCCTTCGCGGCGGCCTTGCCGTCGGCCTTCCTGCCGAGCCGGTAGGACAGGCGGGTCGCGAGCAGCGCGGCGACACCGGCCACGATCGGGGCGGCGACCGCCGGGAGCAGCACCTTGGTGACGAGCGCGTCACCGTGCACCGCACCGGTGCCGGCCGAGGCGACGGTCGCGCCGATCAGCCCGCCCATGAGGGCGTGCGAGGAACTGGACGGCAGCCCTACGAGCCAGGTCACCAGGTTCCACAGGATCGCGCCGACCAGCGCGGCGAAGATGACCTCGGGACGGATACCGGTCTCATCGACGAGACCCTTGGAGATCGTGTTGGCGACCTCGACGGAGAGGAAGGCGCCCACCAGGTTGAGCGCGGCGGACATCGCCACCGCCACCTTGGGCTTGAGCGCACCGGTCGAGATGGTGGTGGCCATCGCGTTGGCGGTGTCGTGAAAACCGTTCGTAAAATCGAACGCGAGAGCGGTTACGACCACAATCGCGAGGATCAGCGAGAAGTTTTCCATTTACCCAGACAATCGTTCGAGGTCATCGGTCCTTTGAACGTAGGCAACCTGAATGAACGGAAAGTGAACTGAGGGGGGCTTGGTGGTGTATGGAACGCGAGGTCGCCGCGCCGATCCGTCCCGGTCGGCACGACGACCCCGGCGCCCCTTGGCTCAGTAGCCCCGCGCGAACCGCTTCAGCTGGGCCCGGGTCCCGTTGAAGAGATTCTGATCACCCGGCAGGCTGCCCCTGTTGTCGTACTGCCAGAAGGTCCAGTACGACCATCCCGCAGGCAGCGCTCCCGTGTCCGGCGAGTCGTGGCGGGCGATCCACAGCGGGTTCGCGGCGAGCGCGTCGCTGCCGCCGGTGCACAGGTTCCACCAGTGCGCGGTCGTGTAGATCACCGGCCGGCGCCCGGTCAGCCGCTTCACCTCACTGCTGAACGACTTGATCCAGCCGACCATGCCCGCCTTGCTCAGCCCGTAGCACTTCTTCTTGGAGTCGTACGGGTTGTACTCGATGTCGAGCGCGGGCGGCAGCGTCCGGCCGTCCGCCGTCCAGGCGCCGCCGTGCCGCACGAAGTACGCCGCCTGCGTCTTGCCCGACGACTTGTTCGGCAGGGCGAAGTGGTAGGCGCCGCGGATGATGGCGGCGGCGCGGGCGCCGTCGTACTGCCGGCCGAAGTAGGGGTTCTGATAGGTCGTCGACTCGGTCGCCTTGATGTAGACGAACTCGGCGCCCTTGGCCTTCGCGCTCGACCAGTCGACGTCCTTCTGGTGCGAGGAGACGTCGTGCCCCTTCGGCGGGCTCGCGGCGGAGGCGGGAAGCTCGGCGAGCAGGGTGCCCCCGAGGGCCAGCGCAGCGACGCAGGCCGCGATGGGGCGGCTGCGGCGGAACGGTGTGCGTTGGGGCGCGTGGTGGCGTGTGTGGAAGGGCGCGCGGAACGGTGTACGGGCACGGGCCATATTTCCCCCCGGAATGGCGACGTGTGGACAAAACACCCGGAGATTACTGGAAGATCCCCCACCTCTCGGCGCTCACCGGCCAAGCGCGACACGGAAGAGGTATGTCCGCACTGGCGATCTTCCGGAGGTGCGAGTTCCGCCCTAAAGTGCCCCGACCCGGCGGCGGTCGAGGGGTGCGGCTGGCAGGATCGCGCCATGGCTGAGCAGAGGCGGGACGGTCGGGACGGGCGAGGCGAACGGGGCGGTGCGCAGGGCGTGCCGGAGGCGTGGGGGAGAGCCGTGCACGCGGACGAGGCCCAGGCCTGGGAGACCCTCGTCGCGACGGCCCGCCGCACGGTGTCCGACGGCCTGGTCGTGGGCACCTCCGGCAACGTCTCGGTGCGCGTCGGCGACACCGTGCTGGTCACACCGTCGGGCGTGCCCTACGACCGGCTGACGCCGGACGACGTGACCGGCGTCGACCTCGACGGCCGGCAGGTCCTCGGCACCCTGATCCCGACCAGCGAACTGCCGATGCACCTCGCCGTGTACCACACGACCGACGCGCACGCCGTCGTCCACACGCACGCCGTGCACGCGACGGCCGTCTCGACGCTCGTGCCCGAACTCCCGGTGATCCACTACATGGCCGCGGCTCTGGGCGGCCCGGTCCGAGTCGCCCCCTATGCGGCATACGGCACCGACGAGTTGGCCGAGAACATGCTCCGCGCCCTCGCCGACCGCTCCGGCTGCCTTCTCCAGAACCACGGCACGGTCACCCACGGCACGACCCTCGACCAGGCCTACGACCGCACGGCCCAACTGGAGTGGATGTGCCGCCTGTGGCTGACGGCGTCCTCGGTACCGGGCCTGACACCGACACTCCTCACGGGAGAGCAACTGGCGGAGGTGGGGGAGAAGCTGCGGGGGTACGGGCAGCGGGGGTGAGGCGGCCGGCGGGGGTGGGGCTGAGACCGGGGGAGGCGCCTCGGGCGGGGGGCTGCGTGGCGCGGGAGGGCTGCGTGGCGAGGGGGGCCGCGTGGCGCGGGGGGTCGCCTCGCAGGAGGGGGCGGCTCGCGGGGGTGGCTGGCTCGGAGGGGAGGCCGGCTTGCAGGTAAGGCCGGCTCGCAGGGGAGGCCGGCTCGCAGGGGTGACTGGCTTGCAGGGGAGGCCGGCTCGCAGGGGTGACTGGCTCGCAGGGGAGGCCGGCTTGCAGGAAAGGGCGGCTCGCAGGGGAGGCCGACTCGCAGGAGAGGCCGGTTCGCAAGAGATGTCACCCGTCCCTGCCTCCGGCTGGCCGGTGACCGGCTCCGCCAGGACACTGGACGGGTGCGCACAGTCAAAGCAACGGCCGCTGCCGTCACCGTAGCCCTGGCCGCCGGCGCAGCCTCCGTCGCGGCCGGCCGGTTCGCGAGCGACGCCGCGCTCAAGGCGCCGCCGGGCAGACCGCTGCCGACCGAGCCCCGGCTCACGGTGCATGCCACTGCGGCCGGCCAAGTCGCCCTCACCCGCGCGCTGGCCTCCCTGCGTCCCGGCACCTACGGCCTGGCGGGCGACGATAGCCACGCGGTCGTCGGACCCGTCCTCGACAGCGCCACCCACTCCGCCGACACCGTCGTACGCCGCCTCGAACGCGTCACGCACGGCACCCTGGAACCCGGCGACAAGGTCTGGCTCACCCCGAACGTGCACGTCGGCGACCCCGGCACCGCCCTCGGCCTCGACCACGCGGACGTCGAGGTCACCGGCGAACTCGGCGCCCTGCCCGCGTGGTTCGTGCCCGGTGTGCGGGGCACGTGGGTGATCACGGTGCACGGCCTCGGGGCCACCCGCGAACACCCCATGAACGTCATGGAGTTCCTGCACCGGCAGCAGTTCCCGGTCCTCGACCTCGCCTACCGCGGCGACCCCGGCGCACCCCGCTCTCCTGACGGCCTCCACCACCTCGGCGAGACCGAGTGGCGCGAGCTGGACGCGGCGATCCGGTACGCCGTACGCCAGGGCGCGGGCAAGGTCATCCTGTACGGCTGGTCCACCGGCGCCACCATGGCCCTGCGGGCCGCCGCGCACTCCGGACTGCGCGACCGGGTCTCCGGGCTCGTCCTGGACTCCCCGGTGCTCAGCTGGCCGACGACGCTGCGCGCCCTCGCCTCGGCCCGGCACACGCCGGGCGCCCTGCTGCCGCTCGCGGTACGCGCCGCCCAGGGCCGCACCGGCCTGCGGGGCGACCCCACCGCCGGGACCGCGGACGCCGCCGCGCAACTCACCGTCCCGACCCTGATCCTGCACGGCCCGGACGACACCCTCTCCCCCTGGGCACCCTCCCGCCACCTCGCCGCCGCCCGCCCCGACCTGGTGACACTCCACCCGGTCCACCGCGCCCCACACGCCGCCATGTGGAACGCCGACCCGGCGACCTACGAGGAAACACTGCGCCGGTTTCTCACACCGCTGATGTGACGGTCACGCCGGCGCGTGCCCTTTCTGCTGCGCCGCCAGGCCGTTTTCCGGTGCCGTGGCCCTGATGCGGGCGCCGGCTCCAGGCGCTGTTGATGTGAGGGTGGCTGGCGCCGGTGTCTGCCCTCGCTGCTGCGCCGCTTCGCCGTTTTCCGGCGGTGCCGCCCTGACGTCGGCGCCGGCTCCAGACGTTGCCGGCGTGACGCTCGCGTCGCCGCCTCTCCGCGCCGGTGCGCGACGCCCGCGTTGCTGCCCAACCTGCCGGTGTGCCGACGCGCCGCTGCACGACCCCGACGTACCGCGCCACGCCGCCACGCCCCGCCGATCCCGACCACGCTGCCTCACCACCCGCCCCCACCGATGCGCCGCCGCACTGCCTCCCACCCCCACCGCCGCAAGCCGCCCCGCCCACCCGGCGCCCGCTCACCTCGGCTGTGTCACCCCGGCCACGGCGGCGGCCTCACCCCCGTCACAGCGCCGACCTCACCCTGGTCCCACTCATTCCGTTTAAGGCCGTACCACTGGCCGGTTCTCGGTGCTGAGCGGCTCGCCGGACCCCGCGCCTTGGCCATCCCCGTCGCCCGCGGTGACATTCCGTTTGGGTTTTCCGACCGTCAACCGGAAGACTGCACCCGTGACGTCCCGTATCCCGCGCGACTCCAGGCTTCGACTCGTCCGCCCCCGACCCCTGGCCGCCGCCCCCCGAGCTGTGAACCAGCGGCCCACGCGCCGCCCCGCGCCCCGCCCCCCGGAGGGCACACCGGCCCCCGCCGAGCTGGCCAGAATGGCTCGCTCAGGCCTGGCCGCCGCGGCCCGCCTGGCCCGCTGGGCCGACACCGCCCTCGGGCCGGGCAGCGACAGCGCCACAGCCGACGGCAAGGCCACGCTCTCCGAGTCCACCGCCGAACGCGCGGCCGAGGAACTGGGTCTGACCGTGCAACAGGTCCGCGCCGACTGGGACACCGCCCGTCTCGCCGGCCTCGTCGAGGTGCACGGCGACAGCGCGCGCCCCGGCTGGCGGCTACGCGCCTGGGACCGCGACGACAGCGCCGTACTGCGCGGCTGGGTCGCCCTCTTCGACGCCTGGTCGCTCGCCCACCCGGAGCCCCCGGAACACGAGCCCGCCGCCGTCGCCGAGGTCGTCTCGGCGATGCCCCAGGTGCTCTCCTTCCTCCAGCTCTCCGCCGGCCCCGTCCCCATGGAGCAGCTCCTCGACCTCCTGGAGCAGCGGGTCATCGAACTGCGTACGGAACGCTGCGAGGTCCCGTACGGACCGCAGCGGGAGCCGGTCGAGCAGCCGACGTCGACCGGCCTTGAGGATCCTGCGGATTCCGCGTCCCTGGCCGATCCCTCCGCGCTCGCCGACAGACCGGCCGGCGCCTCCACCGAGAGCCCGACCGACACCCCCCTCGCCCCCCTCCTCGACTGGGCCCTGCACGCGCTCGCTTCCGTCGGGGCGCTCACCTACGGGACCGGGCAGGCCACGCTCACGCCGCTCGGCAGCTGGGCGGTCTGGGTCAAGCTGGAGCAGATCTGCGTCGCCGCGCAGAGCCCCGCCGGCAACATCGAGGTCGCCGCCGAAGAGATGCTCCGCGGCTGTGCCCAGCTGCGCCCCAACGCGGCCCGCGCCGAGTACCGCGCCTGGCTCGCCGCCCGCCCCGTCGGCAGCGCCGTCACCGAGCTGCTCGGCGCCGCCCGCGGTGACGACGCCCTGCTGCGCGGCCTCGCCTTCGAGGCGATCCGGGTGGTCGGCGCCCCCGCCGAGCCCGACGTCCGCTCCGTGGCCGACGAGCCGACCCTGCGCCCCTACGCCCTGCTGTGGCTCGCCGAGCACGACGGCATCGACCCCGAGGACGCCCACGAGGTGCTCACCCGCGAAGAGGCCACCTGGCTGTGGGTCGACACCGCGGCCGCCGTCGCCGACCACGGCGAGGCACCGATGCTGGTGCGCCATCTGGAGTCCGCCGTACAGCCGACCGTCCCCATGCTCCTCGACGAGGTACGCGCCGTCGGCCACCCCCGCACCGTGCAGGTCCTGGTCGCGCTCGCCGCCGCCCACCCCGACCCGGCACTGGCCAAGGCGGTGCGCCGGGCCGCCTTCCAGGTCCACACCGGCGGCAATTAGAGCGGAGCGGGAGCGCTCAGGCCGGTATCTCCGGGGCGTACGTGCCGAAGCTCCAGATGTTGCCCTCGGCGTCCCGCGCCATGTAGTCCCGGGAGCCGTAGTCCTGGTCCGTCGGGGGCATCAGGATCTCCACCCCGTGGTCCGCGGCCCGCTGGTGGTGTGCGTCGACGTCGTCCACGACGATGTACACCCCGCACGGGCCCGCGTCCTTCATCGCCGCGTCGAAGACACCTCCGCGGCCCTTGGAGCTGACCATCACCACGCCGTTGCCCTGCACCAACTCGCCGTGCAGCACCATGCCGTCCTCACCCTCGTACACCGACAGCTCGGTGAAGCCGAGGGCCTGCGTGAGCTGCCTGATCGCCGCCTTCGCGTCGGCGTACAACAGCGTCGGGTACATGCTCGGACGTCCGCCGCTCGTGCCTGCCATGCCGATCACCCCTTCGTGGCCGGCGCCGGAAGCACCCGCCACGACCAAGTCTTGCAGTGAGCACTGACAACGACCTCGAGAAGGAGAAAACCGGCAAAAGGGAGACCGTTCACGCGGTGGATCGTGGGAGCACTCCGGCTCAGCGGAACGTGTTGCACTGAGCCATGTCCCCGCTCCGGTACCCCTGGTCGAACCACTGCTGCCGCTGCCGCGCCGACCCGTGCGTCCACGTCTCCGGCGTCACCCGCCCCTGGAACCGCTCCTGGATCCGGTCGTCGCCCACGGCCGCCGCCGCGTCCAGCCCGTCCCGGATGTCGGCGTCGGTGAGGCTGGTGATCAGCGGACGGCCGGTCGACTCGTCCTTGGTCGTGGTCGCGTGGTGCGCCCACACCCCGGCGTAGCAGTCGGCCTGCAGCTCCACCTTCACCGCGTTGCTGTCCGCGCCCGTCCGCCCGTCCTGCGACCGGCTCAGCGTGCTCATCAGGTCCTGGACGTGGTGCCCGTACTCGTGCGCGACCACGTAGGCCTGCGCGAAGGCTCCGCCGCTCGCGCCGAACTTCGACCGCAGCTCGTCGAAGAACCCCAGGTCCAGATAGACCTTGCGGTCGCCGGGGCAGTAGAACGGCCCGACCGCGCTGGTCGCCGTTCCGCACGCGGTCCCGACCCGCTGACTGAAGAAGACGGTGGGTGACCGCGTGTACCTCGCGCTGCGCCGCGCGAACTCCTGGTCCCAGAAGTCCTGGACGCTGTTGACGACCGCCACCATCCGGCAGTCGTCCTTGGTGTTGGCGTCCTGCCCGGTGCGGCAGGTCTGCTGGACCTGCGCGAGCGAGGAGGCCGTCGCCGCGGGCTGGTCGGAACCGGAGGAGAGCCCGAGGTTGTCGGGACCGACCCCGAAGAAGAGCCCGAGGAGCAGCGCGATCAGCCCGGCGAGCCCGCCGCCCACGGTCGCCCGGCCGCCCGGGATCCGGCTGCCACGCACGTCCTGCACCTCGGAGGTGTCCAGCCGGGCGTCGTCGTCGAACTGCACGGGGCATCACCCTCTGCCTACGTCGTCCCCCTGCCGCCATCCTCGCCCGCCCCCTCGGCACCGGCGCCGGACCGGCGGCCGAACGGGGGACGCGTCCGGCGGGCCGGGAGGTGTCCGGTCGGCACGCCTGATGCGTGCCGTACGTCACGCGCGCGTACCGCTCGGCGCCGACACCCTGGGCGGATGCCGACGGGTCGCCGGGGAAGCGGCCCGAACACCCGCACGCAGAAAAAGCGCTTGCACGGCCCCGTTAGACTTGTCTCATGGCCATTCTCCTCGCGCATTAGACGGCGGGAACGTCCTCAGCCGTCCACCGTCATCCTCTTCCCGCCCTGGAGTCTGTCCGTGATCTCCGCCTCCGGTATCGAGCTGCGAGCCGGTGCCCGCGTCCTCATCGAGTCCGCCACCTTCCGTATCGCCAAGGGCGACCGCATCGGTCTGGTCGGGCGCAACGGCGCCGGCAAGACCACGCTGACCAAGGTCCTGGCCGGCGAGGGCACCCCCGCCGGAGGCACCGTCACCCGCTCCGGCGAGGTCGGCTACCTCCCCCAGGACCCCCGCACGGGCGACCTCGACGTGCTCGCCCGCGACCGCATCCTCTCCGCCCGTGGCCTGGACACCCTGATCCGCAAGATGCGGGAGAACGAACAGCGCATCGCCAACGGCAGCGGCGCCACCCGCGAGAAGGCCCTGCGCCAGTACGAGCGCCAGGAGACGGAGTTCCTCACCAAGGGCGGCTACTCCGCCGAGGCCGAGGCCGCCACCATCGCCGCCGCGCTGAACCTCCCGGACCGCGTGCTCGGCCAGCCGCTCCATACGCTCTCCGGTGGTCAGCGCCGTCGTATCGAACTGGCCCGCATCCTGTTCTCCGACGCGGACACCCTGCTGCTCGACGAGCCCACGAACCACCTCGACGCCGACTCCATCGTCTGGCTGCGCGACTACCTGAAGACGTACCGCGGCGGCTTCATCGTGATCTCCCACGACGTCGACCTGGTCGAGACGGTCGTCAACAAGGTGTTCTACCTGGACGCCAACCGCGCCCAGATCGACGTCTACAACATGGGCTGGCGGCTCTACCAGCAGCAGCGCGAGGCCGACGAGAAGCGCCGCAAGCGCGAGCGGCAGAACGCCGAGAAGAAGGCCGCCGCACTGCATTCGCAGGCCGACAAGATGCGCGCCAAGGCCACCAAGACGGTCGCCGCGCAGAACATGGCCAAGCGCGCCGACCGGCTGCTGTCCGGCCTGGAGGCGGTCCGCGTCTCCGACAAGGTCGCCAAGCTGCGCTTCCCGGAGCCCGCGCCCTGCGGCAAGACGCCGCTCATGGCCGAGGGCCTGTCGAAGTCGTACGGCTCGCTGGAGATCTTCACCGACGTCGACCTGGCCATCGACAAGGGCTCCCGCGTCGTCATCCTGGGGCTGAACGGCGCCGGCAAGACGACCCTCCTGCGCCTCCTCGGCGGCGCCGAGAAGCCCGACACCGGCGAGGTCATCGAGGGCCACGGCCTCAAGCTCGGCTACTACGCGCAGGAGCACGAGACCCTCGACCCCGAGCGCACGGTCCTGGAGAACATGCGCTCCGCCGCCCCCGACCTGGACCTGGTCGAGGTCCGCAAGACCCTCGGCTCGTTCCTGTTCTCCGGCGACGACGTCGACAAGCCCGCCGGTGTCCTGTCCGGCGGTGAGAAGACCCGGCTCGCGCTCGCCACCCTGGTGGTGTCGTCCGCGAACGTCCTGCTCCTGGACGAGCCGACGAACAACCTCGACCCCGCCTCCCGCGAGGAGATCCTCGGCGCGCTGCGCACTTACAAGGGCGCCGTCGTCCTCGTCACCCACGACGAGGGCGCGGTCGAGGCGCTGCAGCCGGAGCGGATCATCCTGCTGCCGGACGGTGTCGAGGACCTGTGGGGTGCCGATTACGCGGACCTGGTCGCCCTGGCCTGATCGAAGCGGCGTGATCGAACCGGCTTCCCGGAGGCGTGATCCACTGCGTATGGATCATTCGGCCGATCGGTGATCCACCATCTGTGTGAGATCTCCTCGTACCGAAGTGTGTCCTACATCGATTTTCCGGCCGAGTCCTTTATCGACAAGGGCTCGGCCGTCGCACGTCCCTGACCTGGCACTTCGCGAAATAACCCGTTCGGCGGAACGAACGGCTCTGTGTGGAATCACAGATTCCCCTTGTGTGGACGTACTCCTGTCGTCAAAACCCTGTCTCACGGACCTTGCCGAATGGGTGGCCATGAAGCCCGGGAGGGGTGATCATGAGGAGACCAGAGCGCACTTCCCATGAGGAGGCACGGGTGGCCGAGACTCTGAAGAAGGGCAGCCGGGTAACCGGCGCCGCGCGCGACAAGCTCGCGGCAGACCTGAAGAAGAAGTACGACTCCGGTGCGAGCATTCGGGCGCTGGCCGAAGAGACCGGCCGCTCGTATGGCTTCGTGCACCGGATGCTCAGTGAGTCGGGAGTCACGCTTCGTGGGCGTGGCGGAGCGACACGAGGCAAAAAAGCCGCCGCGTCCTGACTCCCGGCGGTTCATCGCTTCGATGGTGGCCACCCGGTCGGTCAGCCGACCGACCGGGTGGTTACTGTGCAGTCACTTAGCTAGTAGTTTGCTCTGCTGACCGCACTCATCGGAGGCACCCATGGCTTCGCCCGCCCAGGACCTCGGTCCGGTACTCGACAAGGACGGCGTACGGCTCACCGTCGACGACGCGATCGCCACGGTGACGCTGACCAACCCGGCCAAGCGCAACGCGCAGAGCCCCGCCCTGTGGCGGACGCTCGCCGAGGCCGGGCGGCAACTGCCGGGGTCCGTCCGGGTCGTCGTGCTGCGCGCCGAGGGCCGCTCCTTCTCCGCCGGCCTCGACCGGCAGATGTTCACGCCCGAAGGCATCGAGGGCGAACCGACGTTCGTCGACCTCGCGCGCAGCGCCGACAGCGAACTCGACGCGAGCATCGCCGAGTTCCAGGAGGGCTTCACCTGGTGGCGGCGGAGCGACATCATCTCCATCGCCGCCGTGCAGGGACATGCCATCGGCGCGGGCTTCCAGCTCGCCCTCGCCTGTGACCTGCGCGTCGTCGCGGACGACGTGCAGTTCGCCATGCGCGAGACCGGCCTCGGCCTGGTGCCGGACCTGACCGGCACACACCCCCTGCTCAGCCTCGTCGGCTACGCCCGCGCGCTGGAGATCTGCGTGACCGGACGGGCCGTACTGGCCGAGGAGTCCGTCAGCATCGGGCTCGCCAACGTCGCCGTGCCCGGCGACCAGCTCGACGCCACCGTCAAGGACCTGGCGTCCGCTCTCCTGGCCGCACCCCGCGACGCCGTCATCGAGACCAAGGCGCTGCTGCGCGGAGCGCACGGCCGGTCCTACGACGACCAGCGCGCCGCCGAACGGGCCGCGCAGGCACGCCGACTGCGGGACCTCGCCGGCCTCGGCGAGTAACCGCGGACGAGGCTCAGGCCGCCGTCACCAGGACCGCCACCGTCGGGTGACCGGGCAGCGCCCCCGCCACCGCCGCACGGACCTCCAGGGCCACCTCCAGCGCCCGGCGGTCCGTGCGCACGGCGATCTCCACGCGCACGTGGCGGTGCGCGGGCGCCCCTTCCTCCCGCCGTTCCTCGATGTGCACCGCCCGGCCCAGGCCCCGGGTCAGGCGGACCACGCCCGCGACGGCCAGGGCGGCCGCGGCCACGCGCTCCTCGTCCGCGCCCGAGGGTTCCGGCGCCGCCGGTACGGCCGGCTCAGGCGCCGGCGCGGGCTCCGGCTCCTCGTCCAGCAAGGCTGTGACCCGCAGATCCACCTCCACGACCGTCAGACCGAGCCGCTCGGTCGCCGCGGTCGCCAGCGCCTCCCGCAGCCGGTCCGCCGCCGACGGCAGCGCCTGGGCCGCCGTGGCCGCGAACTCCGCCGTCACCCGCAGCGGACCGGGCGGCAGCGCGCTCGGGGGCGCCGGTACGGCACTGTCGTACGCCTCCGCCGGATCGGCGAGCGCGATCCGCAACCCTTCCAGCCGTACCCCGCGCAGGCCGCCGGCGGCGCGTCGCAGTACCGCCCCGGCCGCCTCCTCCGTGATCCACGCGCCGTCGCGCGGGCCGCCCAGGGGCAGCAGCCTGCCGAGCCCGAGCCGATGCCGTACCGCCTGCGCCCACTGATCCGCCGTCATTGCCCCAGCCTGCCGCATCCCCGGGGCGCGGTGGCGCAACCCCACATACGGTGGTTCAAGGACGATGACCGGAAGGGACGTACGGCCATGACCGACATGACGGAGCCGGCCCGGGTGCAGGCCGGGGAGAACTCGGGGCAGGTGCAGACCCGCAAGCCCACCAGGCGCGGTGGCGGCGATCCGGGGTCGCGGGGGCGGACGACCATCGCCGACGGCGTGGTGGAGAAGATCGCCGGGCTCGCCGCCCGGGACGTCCTGGGCGTCCACGCGATGGGCAGCGGGCTCAGCCGGACCTTCGGGGCGGTGCGCGACCGGGTGCCCGGTGGGTCCAAATCGGTGAGCCGCGGAGTGAAGGCCGAGGTCGGCGAGGTGCAGACCGCGCTCGACCTGGAGATCGTCGTCGAGTACGGCGTGTCGATCGCGGATGTCGCACGGGCCGTACGGGAGAACGTGGTCGCCGCGGTGGAGCGGATGACCGGCCTCGAGGTCGTCGAGGTCAACATCGCCGTGAGCGATGTGAAGTTGCCGGACGAAGAGGACGACGAGCCGGAACCCCGGATCCAGTGACGGGGGCGGACGAGCGGAGGAGAACACCATGAGCATGGCCGTGGTGGGCATGATCGCCGGGATGGCACTGGGCTTCGCCGGGTACTTCGGCGGATTCGGGGCCTTCCTCCTGGTGGCCGCCCTGGGCGCGATCGGATTCGTCGTCGGCCGGTTCCTGGAGGGGGACCTGGAGATCGGGGACTTCTTCCGCACGCGTGACGACCGGCGGCGGTGACGTCCATGGGCGCGGGGACCGAGTCCGTCGGCGGCGGACGGGCGGCCGTCCCGCCCGGTGAGCGTGGGGCGACCCGGATCGCCGACCGGGTGGTCTCGAAGATCGCCGCCCAGGCGGCCCGCGAGGCCATCGGCCCGCTGCCGCCCGACGCCGTGTCCCCGCACGCCACCGTCGTGGTCCGGCAGAACGTCGCCCACGTACGCGTGCACGTCGAACTCGACTATCCGAGCGACATCGGGACCCGATGCGCGGATGTGCGTCACAACGTGGTCGAGCGGGTAGTCGCGTTGGTGGACATGGAGGTGCCCGAGGTCGCCGTGCACGTGGAACGGCTGCATCCGACACCCCACGGCGTGGGACAGGGGAGGACGCGATGAGCGAGCCTCAAGGCTCCGAGAGCGAAGGAACCACACAGCGACTGCCGGTGATCGAGAAGGCACCCGGCACCGACGGCGACGGTTCGGCGGCCGAACACTGGCCACCACCCCTGCCCGCCGGCGAGGACACGGGCAAGGAGGTCGACGGCAAGGGCGGTGGACAGGGCCGCTTCTGGTCGGCGCGGCGCGTCCCCGCGACCGTCGTCGCCCTGCTCCTCCTCGCCGCGACCGGCCTCTTCCTCTACGACATCGCGGCCGTACGCGCGAACCGGCCCGCCATGCACTGGCGCCGGGAACTCGCCCGACAGCTCGCCGAACGCCCCCTGGACGACACCGCGGTGCTCGTCGGCGCCGGCGTCGCCGCGGCCCTCGGCCTCTGGCTGATTGTCCTCGCCACCACTCCCGGCCTGCGCGCGGTGCTGCCGATGCGTCGGGTGCACACCGACGTGAGCGCCGGACTGCACCGCAATGCCGCCGCCCTGGTCCTGCGCGACCGCGCCATGGAGGTCGCCGGCGTCCAGTCGGCACGCGTGCGTGTACGCCGCCACCGCGCGGACGTCTACGCCGTCTCCCACTTCCGCGAACTGGACGACGTGCACGACGACCTGGACACCGCCCTAGACGAGGCGGTCAAGGGTCTGGGGCTGGCCCGTACGCCGCTTCTGTCGGTGCACGTACGGCGCCCCGGAAAGAAGGGATGACCGCGATGCTCAGGATCGTCAACCGCGTACTCCTCGGCCTGGTCGGTCTGGTGCTGGTCGTCGGCGGCGGCTCCGTGCTCGCCGTCGGACTGGGCGTGAAGCCGCCGTCCTGGTGGATCCACGACGGCCGGCACGACGTCCTGCTCAGCGACGCCGACCGCACCCGTTGGCGGGACTCCGGCTGGTGGTGGCCGACCGTCATCGCCGTGCTCGCCGTCGTCGTCCTGCTCGCCCTGTGGTGGATCAGCGCCAACCTGCGCCGCCACCGGCTCGCCGAGGTCCTCGTCGACACCGGCGACGGCGAGGGCGCGCTGCTGCGGGGCCGGGCCCTGGAGGGCGTGCTCGCGAGCGACGCGGGCGCCCCGGACGGCGTGGCACACGCCCACGTCCACCTCACCGGCACCCGGACGGCGCCGCAGGCCCGCGTACAGCTCCTGCTGGAGCCGCACGTGGACCCGGCCACCGCCCTCCACCACCTCACGGACGAGGCCTTGTCCCACGCCCGCAACTCGGCAGGGCTGGAGAAGCTGCCGGCCGAGGTCCGCCTCAGCGCGGTCAAGCACCGGGCGGAACGGGTCAGTTGAGGCAGCCGGGTCAGCCGGCCACGCCGCCGGCGACCGAGCGCCGCCTACACCACCGGAGCCCGAGCACCGGCCCGCGCCTCCGCACCACCTTCACGCGGACTCGCAGGATGTGCGGCACTCGGAAGCGGTGCGGCGGGGCCGGGACCCAGTCCGGCGGCAGCGTGAGGCAGCGGGAGTTGCCCACACCCCTGGCGACCGTGCACCGACCCACGGCCCTGGAGCCGGCCCGCGCCCCCGCACTAGCCTCACGTGGACGCGCTGGGCAGGCGCGCGGGACTCAGAAGCCGTGCCGCGGGGCGGGATCCAGTCCAGCGCCAGCGTGAGGCGGCGGGAGTTGCCCGCACCCCTGGCAACCGTGCACCGACCCACGCCCCTGCAGCCGGCCCACGCCCCCGCACCAGCCTCACGTGGACGCGCAGGGCAGGCGCGCGGGACTCAGAAGCCGTGCCGCGGGGCGTGATCCAGTCCGGCGGCAGCGTGAAGCGGCGGGCGCTGCCCCCACCCCTGGCAACCGTGCACCGACCCACGCCCCTGCAGCCGACCCGCGCCCCCGCACCAGCCTCACGCGGACGCGCAAGGCGGGCGCGTGGGACTCAGAAGCCGTGTCGCATGCCTCCGTCCACCGGCAGCATGACCCCGGTCAGATAGGAAGCGGCCGGCGACAGGAAGAACGCGGCGGCCCGCCCGAACTCCTCCGGCCGCCCGTACCGGCGCAGCGGGATCCGTGACTCGTTGGCGGCCCGGGTCGCCGCCGGGTCCGCCGACAGCCCGTCCAGCTCGCGCACGCGGTCCGTGTCGATACGGGCCGGCAGCAGCCCCACGACCCGGATGCCCCGCGGCCCCAGCTCGTCCGCGAGCGACTTCGCGAAACCGGCGAGGCCGGGCCGCAGCGCGTTGGAGATCGTCAGCCCCGGAATCGGCTCGTGCACCGACGTGGACAGCACAAACCCGATGACACCGCCCTCCGGCAGCTGCGCGGCGGCGGCCCGGGCCAGCCGGACCGCGCCCAGGAACACCGACTCGAGCGCCGTCTGCCACTGCTCGTCCGTGGTGTCGGCGACGAACCCGGCCGGCGGCCCGCCCACGCTGATGAGGACCCCGTCGAACCGGCCGAACCGCTCCCGCGCGAACGCGATCAGGCGCTCGGCCGCGTCCGGCTCCGAGTTGTCGACGCCGATACCGGCCGCGTCGGGCCCCAGTTCGGCCGCCGCGTCGACGGCCCGCTTCTCGTCCCGCCCGGTGACGACCACCTTCGCCCCGTCCGCGACGAGCTCGCGCGCGGTGGCGTTGCCGAGGCCGCGGGTGGCCCCGGTGACGACGTACACCCGGTCCTTCAGTCCAAGATCCATGGCCCCTATCCTGCCTCCTCCGCTTCGCTCCCGAACAGGGAGATGGCGGTGCTCACCAGACCGATGTGGCTGAAGGCCTGCGGGAAGTTGCCGAGCAGGCGGCCGGAGGCGGGGTCGTACTCCTCGGCCAGCAGTCCCACGTCGTTGGCGAGTCCCACCAGCCGTTCGAACAGCTCCCGCGCCTCCTTCGTACGGCCCGTCAGATGCAGCGCGTCCGCGAGCCAGAACGAGCACACCAGGAAGGTGCCCTCGCCGCCCGGCAGGCCGTCGACCGGCGACTCCTCCGCGCTGTAGCGGCGCATGAACCCGTCGTGGCCCAGTTCGTCGCGCACCGCGTCCACGGTGCCGATCACACGCGGGTCGTCGGGCGGCAGGAATCCGACGCGGGGGATGAGCAGGAGCGAGGCGTCGAGTTCGGCCGAGCCGTAGGACTGGGTGAACGTGTTCCGTGCGGGGTCGTAGCCCTTCTCGCACACCTCGCGGTGGACCTCGTCCCGCATCGCGCGCCAGCCGTCCAGGTCACCGGGGAGCTCGGGATTCTCCTCCAGCGTGCGCACGGCCCGGTCGGCGGCCACCCACACCATCACCTTGGAGTGCACGAAGTGGCGCCGGCCGCCGCGCACCTCCCACAGCCCCTCGTCGGGCTGGCGCCACGCGGTCTCCAGGAACTCCATCAGGGTGCGCTGGAGCGCCCACATGTGCGACTTGGTGGTCAGACCCGCGTGCCGGGCCAGCCACAGCGAGTCCATCACCTCGCCGTACACGTCCAGTTGGAGCTGGTCGACCGCCTCGTTGCCGATGCGTACGGGCGCCGAGCCGCCGAACCCGGACAGCCAGGGCAGTTCGAACTCGGGCAGCCGGCGCTCGCCCGCCAGCCCGTACATGATCTGCAGGTCCGCCGGGTCGCCCGCGACCGCGCGCAGCAGCCACTTGCGCCAGGCCTCGGCCTCCTCCTGGTAGCCGGCCGACAGCAGCGCGCCCAGGGTGAGCGTGGAGTCGCGCAGCCAGCAGAAGCGGTAGTCCCAGTTGCGGACCCCGCCCAGCTCCTCGGGCAGGGAGGTGGTCGGGGCCGCCACGATGCCACCGGTCGGCCGGTACGTCAGGGCCTTGAGGGTGATCAGGGAGCGCAGCACGATGTCCCGGTGCGGCCCCTCGTAGCGGCAGCGGTCGGCCCACGCCTGCCAGTCGGCGACGCTGACGCGCAGCGCCTCGTAGGGGTCGATCAGGTCCGGGCGGCGCTCGTGCGAGGGGTGCCAGGTGAGGACGAACGCGACCTGCTCGCCCGCCTCGACGGTGAACTCCGACACGGTGCTGAAGTCCTCGCCCCAGGTCCGCACCGGCGGTTCGCTGCGCAGCCACGCCGAGTCCGGCCCCGCGACGGCCACCCGGTGGCCGTGCACCTTGCGCACCCACGGTATGACCGAGCCGTAGTCGAAGCGCAGCCGCAAGCTGCTGCGCATGGTCACGCGCCCGCTGACGCCCTCGACGATGCGTACGAGGTCGGGGGCGCGGTCGCGCTGCGGCATCAGGTCGGTGACCCGGACCGTCCCCTCGTCGGTCTCCCACTCGGTGTCCAGGACGAGCGTCCCCGGCCGGTAGGCGCGCCGGGTGCAGGCGCCGTCGGCGTCCTTGGGGGCGACGCGCCAGTGGCCGTTGTCCTCGTCGCCGAGCAGTCTGGCGAAACAGGCGGCCGAGTCGAAGCGGGGCAGACACAGCCAGTCGACCGAACCGTCCCTGCCGATGAGGGCGGCGGTCTGCTCGTCGCCGATGAGCGCGTAATCCTCGATACGGGGGTGCACGGGGTGCGGGTTCCCGGCCGGAGGGCCCGGCAATCAAGGTGGAGGGCCGGGGGAGTGACGGGTTGTGCGGCTACACCGCGGCGGGCTCGGCCTCCGGCGCGTTCTCCTTTGCGGCGGCCTCCGCGCGGTCGCGGACCTCGCGGCGGACGAGGAACCACCAGCCGACCGGGACGGCCGCGGCGAACAGCCACCACTGGATCATGTACGCGTAGTTCAGCGGGGCGTCCTCGCTGCCCGGGTTCGAGATCTGCTCCGGGCTGCCGCCCTTGGGCTCGGGGCCGGTCTGCTGGATGTAGCCGCCGAGCACCACCTTGCCGAGTCGGCGGGCCTGGTCCTCGCTGTTGATCAGCATGATCTGGCGGTCCGGCAGACCCTTGAGGTCCTTGATGCCGCTGGCCGCGGTCGTCTCGTCGGCCATCAGCCGCCCCTTGATGGTGACGTGGCCCTCGGGGGGCGCGGGCACCTTGGGGTAGGCGGTCTGGATTCCGTTCGCGGGGATCCAGCCGCGGTTGACCAGCAGCACCTTGCCGTCGTCGAGGACGAACGGCGTGAGGACGTGGAAGCCGACCTCGTCGTCGGAGTTGGTGCGCCGCCGCACGACGACCTCGTCCGCGGTGTCGAAGGTGCCGGTCGCGGTGACGGTGCGGTACTTCTCGCCGCGGGTCACCGCGTGGCCGGCGGTGGTCACCCGCTCCACGGGGACCGGGTCGGCGTGCAGGGCGTGGGAGACGAGGTCGTTGCGGGCGGTGCGCATCTCGTAGCGGTGCATCTGCCAGATGCCCAGCCTGATCATCGTGGGGATCAGGAGCAGGGCGATCAGGGTGAGGATCACCCACTGCCGGGTCATCAGGAAGCGGTACACCCCACGACCGTACAACTCGGGCCGCGGGGTGTTTTCGCAGGGGTGTGGTCAGACCTTGTCGACGATGCCGGCCCTCCCCTCGGCGCGGGCGCAGTGGCCGCCGCAGTACCAGTGGCCCTCGACCTCGACGCCCTGCCCGATGATCTGCACCCGACAGTGCTCGCAGATCGGCGCCATGCGATGGATCGCACAGGAGAAGCAGTCGAAGACGTGGACCGCGCCCTGCGCGTGCACCTCGAAGGACATGCCGTAGTCGTTGCCGCACACTTCACATCTCGCCATGCGCCACAGGGTGGGCCGTCACCGCCGTGCGGGCGAGCGGGCGGCGGGCGCGTCGCACGGCAATCACCCGTCCGTACGTCGTACGGCGATCACCCGTCCGTACGGCTCACCCGTCGGCGTCCTCGACGTCCCGCAGCAGCTGCCCGAACGCCGCCTCGTCGACGACCGGCGTGCCGAACTGGCGGGCCTTGACCACCTTCGAGGTGCCCGAGTCAGGGTCGTTGGTGACGAGCAGACTGGTCAGTCGGGACAGGCTCGTGGCGACGTGCAGCCCCGCCTCGACCGCGCGGTCCTCCAGCAGGTCGCGCTCGATCGAGGTGTCCCCGGAGAACGCCACCCGCATGCCCTGCTTGAGCGGCTTGCCGTCCTCGTAGCGACCGGGATTGGGATACGGGCACGCCGGCCGCCTGCGTGCGGGGCGCCAACTCGTCGGCCGGTAGCTGCCGTACCCGCCGCCCGCCTGCTGCCCGATGTGCGGCACGGGCCGGTCCGTCCACTCGGTCAGCGGCCGGCACTCGTGCAACGGCAGCGGTACGCCCTCCGCCGCCGCGGCCAGCAGGCTCGGCCGGAACGCCTCCGCGAGCACGCGCGCGTCGTCCAGCGCGTGGTGCGCGCGCCGCTGCACGACGCCGAAGTGCGCGGCCAGGGTCGCCAGCTTGTGGTTGGGCAGCGGCAGCCGCAGCTCCTTGGAGAGCACGATCGTGCACAGCCGCTGCCGCACCGGCGCCTCGCGCCGGGCACGCGCGTACTCCCGGGCGATCATCTGCCAGTCGAAGACCGCGTTGTGCGCGACGAGCACCCGCCCCTCCAGACGGGTCGAGAACTCCTCGGCGATGTCCTCGAAGAGGGGCGCGCCCTCCAGTACGTCACTCGTCAGACCGTGGATCCACACCGGGCCCGGATCGCGCTCCGGATTGACCAGCGTGTACCAGTGGTCCTCGACCTCGCCGCGCGCGTCCAGGCGGTAGACGGCCGCGGAGATTATCCGGTCGTCCCGGGCCAGGCCCGTGGTCTCCACGTCGACGACCGCGTAGCCCTGGGGATACGCGGACGGCCACGAAGTGGGGGAGGACACTGCGGTCGTCTGGTCATCGAGCATGGTCCCTGAGGATACGGGCCGCTACTGACACTCCCGTCCGGCCCCCTGTCCGTCAGCTCCCGTACCGGGCCCACGTGTTCGAGCACGACCGGGGCCCCGAACGCGTGCGCCCACGGCTATGGACCTTTTCGCCGCCCGGTGCAAGCGTGCTGCCCGCCCGGCGTGTGACGGTCGACGGAAGGGCGGTACGGCGGATGGCACGCGTACGGTACGGCGCACGGACCGAGGCGGAGATCGCCGCCGCGCGGACGGCGAGCGCGAAACTCCCCGACATCTGGTCCACCGGAGTGGTGGCCCTGTGGGAGAGCGACCCGGACGCGGTCGCCGCGGTGCTGCCACCACCGCTGAAGCCCACCGGACAGCCGCTGGTCCGGGTGAACATCAGCAAGGTCCAGCTGCCCGGATACCCGCTGGGCGCGGGCTCGTTCGCGGTCGCGGCGGCCCACGACGGCGTCGAGGGCTGGTACCCGCTCGTCATGCCGATGACCCACGAGCGGGCCCTCACCGGTGGCCGTGAGGTCTTCGGCGAGCCCAAGAAGCTCGGCGAGGTCGTCGTCGAACGTGAGGGCCTCGTGGTGCGCGCCACGTTGGCCCGGCACGGCATCGCCTTCGTGGAGGTGCGCGGCGCGGTCACCGGGCGGCTGCCCCTGCCGGAGCCCAGCCGGAAGACCGACTTCTACTTCAAGTTCCTTCCCGCGGTGGACGGTTCGGGCTTCGACACCGAGCCGGTGCTGGTGCACTGCGTGCGCCACGAGAAGGTGCGCAGACTGGAGCGGGTCACCGGGGACGTCGTCCTGCGCGAGTCGATGTACGACCCGGTGGCCGACCTCCCCGTGCGCCGCCTCGTCGAGATCACCCTCGGCGAGAAGACCAGCGACCAGCGCGGCAAGGTCGTCGAACGGGTCGACGCGCAGGCCCTGTTGCCGTATGTCCACCAGCGCTACGACGACCCGCGCCAGATCCTGGACGGGCCGCCCGAGGGGAGCGTCTAGTGGAGCTGCGGACGGGACAGGTCGCCGTCGTCACCGGGGCGGCGAGCGGGATCGGGCTGGCGATGGCGCGGCGGTTCGCCGCCGACGGGCTCAAGGTGGTCCTCGCCGACGTCGAACAGGGCGCCCTCGACAAGGCGGCGGCTCTCCTGCGGGACGAGGGCGCCGAGGTGCACGCACGCGTGGTGGACGTCAGTGAGCGCCAACAGGTGCTGGATCTGGCCGAGTCGGCGTACGAGACGTACGGCGCCGTCCATGTGCTGTGCAACAACGCCGGCGTCGGCTCGGGGGCCGAGGGCCGGATGTGGGAACACGAACCGAACGACTGGCAGTGGGCCTTCGCCGTCAATGTGTGGGGCGTCTTCCACGGCGTCCAGGCGTTCGTGCCCAGGATGATCAAGTCGGGTCAACCCGGTCATGTCGTCAACACGTCCTCCGGCGACGGCGGCATCGCCCCACTCCCCACCGCCTCCGTGTACGCCGTCACCAAGGCGGCCGTCGTGACGCTGACCGAGTCCCTGTACGCCCATCTCAAGGCGGAGCACGCACGCGTGGGCGCCTCCGTCCTCTTCCCGGGACCGCACATGCTGCGCACCGGCCTGTGGGAGTCGCACCGCAACCGGCCCGCCCGGTACGCCAAGGAACGCCCCCGCAGGACCCCGTACCGCAGCCTCGACCAGTGGGAGGCGGCGATGCGGGCGGCCGGCCGGGAGGTCGAGTTCACGCCGGTCGAGGAGGTCGCCGAGCTCGTCGTCGACGGCATCCGCGCGGACCGGTTCTGGCTGCTGCCCGAGAGCGAGCGCAGCGACGCGCAGATCCGGGCCCGGGCGCAGTCGATGCTCGACCGCGCGAATCCGTCGTACCTCGAAAGCTTCATCCTGGACTGAGGGGGCTGTTGTGACCGACCAGGACCCGTACCTGATCATCTCCTCCGACTGCCACGCCGGACTGCCCACCGAGGAGTACCGGCCCTATCTGGACGCCCGCTTCCACCGGGACTTCGACGACTTCCTCGCCGGGCGCGAGCGGCGCCGGGAGGAGATGACCCGGCTCGGCATCCGCAACGAGGCCTTCGCCACGAAGTGGTTCCAGGACAACGAGGAGGGCCTGCGCGGGGGTTGGGACAGCGCGCAGCGGCTCAAGGAGCTGGACGGCGACGGGGTGGCCGCCGAGGTCGTCTTCCCGGACGCCGACGCCGTGGACAGCCGGACGGCCGCACCCTTCGGGGTCGGACTCGGTCTCTCCGGGGACCAGGACCCGGAGTTGGGGATGGCGGGCGCGCAGGCACACAACCGCTGGCTCGCCGACTTCGTGTCCGAGAACCCCGAACGGCACTGCGGGGTCGCCCTGTTACCGGTGACGGCCCCCACGGAGAAGGTCGTCGCGGAGATCCACCGGGCCAAGGAGTCCGGCCTCGGCGCCCTGATGATCCCGTCCATGTGGGTCGACAAGGAGCCCTACCACGACCGCCGTTACGACCCGGTGTGGGCGGCCGCCGCCGAGTGCGCGATGCCGGTCCTGACGCACTCCGGGGCGGCCCCGCGCCACGAGTACGGCGACCACCTCGGGATCTATGTCTCCGAGGTCACGTGGTGGCCCGCGAGGCCGCTGTGGTTCCTGCTCTGGTCGGGCGTCTTCGAACGCCACCCGGGCCTCAGGTTCGGGGTGGCGGAGTCGGGTTGCTGGTGGCTGCCCAACCTCCTCTGGTTCATGGACCGCCTCTACCTGGGCGCGCACGGCGGCAAGAAGCTGTCACCCTTCGGGGAGCTGAAACGGCCGCCGCACCAATACCTCGACCGCCAGGTCTTCATCTGCGCCACCAACACCAAGCGCCGCGAACTGGCCCAGCGGTACGAGATCGGCGTCGACAACATCCTCTGGGGCAGCGACTTCCCGCACCCCGAGGGCACCTGGCCGGACACGCGCGCGTGGCTGACACGCACCTTCCACGACATCCCCGTCGACGAGACCCGCCGCATGCTGGGCCTGGCGGCGGCCGACGTCTTCGGCTTCGACGTGGGCGAGTTGACCCCGCTGGCCCACCGCATCGGCCCCACCCCGGCCGACCTCGGCCAGCCCGCCGACCAGAGGGCCGTGACAGCCTCCTGGGCGCGCTCGCGCGAGGTGGGCCGGCACTGGCTGACCGACCACGACTTCCCCGTCCTGGGGGTGACGCCGTGAGTTCCACGGGCTCCGCGAACGAGGAGCGGTACACGGTCATCTCGGCGGACTGCCACGCGGGCGCCGATCTCCTCGACTACAAGCCCTACTTGGAGCAGCGCTTCCACGACGAGTTCGACGCGTGGGCGGCCGGCTACGTCAACCCGTACGAGGACCTGCTCGCCGACACGGCCGACCGGAACTGGAACTCCGCTCGCCGGATCGCGGAGTTGGAGGAGGACGGCATCGTCGCCGAGGTCGTCTTCCCGAACACCATCCCGCCGTTCTTCCCGTCCGGCTCCCTGATGGCGCCCGCCCCGACCGCCGAGGACCTCGAACGGCGCTGGGCCGGACTGCGCGCCCACAACCGCTGGCTGGCCGACTTCTGCGCGGCGGCACCGGGCCGCAGGGCGGGCGTCTTCCAGATCCTCCTCAACGACCCCGAGGAGGCGGTGCGCGAGATCCGGTGGGCCGTGACGGCGGGCCTCACGGGCGGCCTGCTGCTGCCCGGCACCCCACCGGGCTCCGGCCTGCCCGAGCTGTACTCCTCGGCGTACGACCCGATCTGGGCCGTCTGCGCCGAACTCGGCGTCCCCGTGAACCACCACGCGGGTTCGGCCTCCCCGCCGCTGGGCGAGGAACCGGCGGCCCGGGCGGTCTTCATGGTGGAGACGACGTGGTTCTCGCACCGCGCGCTGTGGCACCTGGTCTTCGGCGGCGCCTTCCGCCGCCACCCCGACCTCAGGCTGGTCCTCACCGAGCAGGGCTCCGGCTGGATCCCGGGGGTCCTCGACATGCTGGACTACTACCACGGGCGGCTGGTCAGGGCCGCGACGAAGGCGGCCACCGCGGAGTCCAAGTTCGGTGCGGGACTCGCCGCCCGCATGGGCAAGCCCCCCTCCGAGGTGTGGCACGACAACTGCTTCGTCGGCGCCAGCTTCATGCGCCCCCACGAAGTGCCGCTACGGGACCGCATCGGCGTCGAGAAGATCATGTGGGGCAGCGACTACCCGCACGACGAGGGCACCTACCCGTACTCCCGCGAAGGCCTGCGCTACGCCTACGCACGCGTGCCCCGCGAGGAGGTCGCGGCGATGCTGGGCGGCAACGCGGCCCGCGTGTACGGCTTCGACCTCGACCAACTGGACGCGATCGCGGCGAAGGTGGGACCGACGGTCGAGGAGCTCGCGCAGCCGCTCGCCGAGCCCCCGGCGGACGCGACGAGCCCGGTGTTCGCCAAGGGGGCGTCGGTGCGGGTGTGGTGACGCGTACGGCGTGATCCGGGGTGGCATCCTCCCCGTGTGACGGAACCGAGGAACGGCGCGAAGGCCGAAGAGCCCGACGACGCGAACGCGGACGCGCGGGACGAGGCGCACGAGGAAGCACACGGCGGGGCGCTCGGCTCGCGGCTCAACTGGCTGCGGGCCGCGGTCCTCGGCGCCAACGACGGCATCGTGTCCACCGCGGGTCTCGTCGTCGGCGTGGCCGGCGCGACCGACGACCGCTCCACGCTGCTCACGGCGGGCCTCGCGGGCCTGCTCGCCGGGTCGATGTCGATGGCCGCGGGCGAGTACGTCTCCGTCTCCACCCAGCGCGACTCGGAGAAGGCCGCCCTGGACTACGAGAAACGCGAGCTGCGCGAGCAGCCGGAGGCCGAGCTGGAGGAGCTGACGGAACTGCTGCAGGGGCGTGGTCTGACCCGAGAGGTGGCCCGCGAGGCCGCCGTCCAGCTCACGGAACGCGACGCCCTCAACGCCCACGCACGCGTGGAGCTCGGCATCGACCCCGACGCACTGACCAACCCGTGGCACGCGGCGTGGGCGAGCTTTCTGGCGTTCACGGTGGGGGCGTTGCTGCCGCTGCTCGCGATCGTGCTGCCACCGACCGGCCTGCGGCTCCTCGTCACCGTGGTGTCGGTCCTGGCCGCCCTCGTCCTCACCGGCTGGAGCAGCGCGCGCACGGGCGGCGCCGAGCCCGGCCGGGCCGTGCTGCGCAACGTCCTGGGCGGAGCATTGGCGATGGGGGTCACCTACGCGGTCGGGACGCTGCTGGGGGCGGCGGGAGTGTGACCGCCGGCGCGTGACCACGGGCGCCTTATCCCGAGGGGAAACCGCTGGTCGGCGACCCTCGATGCGCGGCGCGCCACCCGGTCGGCGTACCGTGAAGTGCGCCCGACCACCCCCCCGGGCGCACGCACCGCACATCCGCACGAGAGGGACCCTCGCCATGCGCGCCACCACCATCCACGCCCCGTTCGACATGCGCGTGGAGGACGTGCCCGAGCCGATCGTGCAGCTGCCCACGGACGCCGTGGTGCGGGTGCTGCGCGCCTGCATCTGCGGCAGCGACCTGTGGGCCTACCGCGGCGAGTCGGCCCGGCAGCCGGGGCAGCGGATCGGGCACGAGTTCCTCGGCGTGGTCGAGGCGACCGGCTCCGAGGTGGGCACCGTCCGGGTCGGCGACCTCGTCGTCGCGCCCTTCATGTGGTCCGACGGCGTCTGCGACTACTGCCGCGAGGGCCTGACCACCTCCTGCGAGCACGGCGGCTTCTGGGGCGCGGTCGGCTACGACGGCGGCCAGGGCGAGGCCGTGCGCGTGCCCTTCGCCGACGGCACCCTCGTCCAGCTGCCCAAGGAGGCCGCCTCCGACGACCACCTGCTGTCCGCCCTGCTGACCCTCTCCGACGTCCTGGGCACCGGCCACCACGCGGCGCTCGGCGCGGGCGTCCGCCCGGGAGCCACGGTCGCCGTCGTCGGCGACGGAGCCGTCGGCCTGTGCGCGGTGCTCGCCGCCAAGCGGCTCGGCGCGGAGCGGATCATCGCGCTCGGCCGGCACGAGGTCCGCACCGACATCGCACGCCGCTTCGGCGCCACCGACGTCGTCGCGGAGCGCGGTGAGGCGGCCGTCGAGGCGGTACGTCAACTCACGCGCGGACAGGGCGCGCACGCGGTCGTCGAGGCCGTCGGCACGGAGCAGTCCATGCGGACGGCCGTCGGCATCACGCGGGACGGCGGCGCGATCGGCTACGTCGGCGTGCCGCACGGCAGCGGCACCGGTCTCGACCTCGGCGTCATGTTCGACCGGAACATCGCGCTGCGCGGCGGTGTCGCGCCGGTCCGCGCGTACATCCCCGAGCTGCTGCCCGACGTCCTGGACGGCACGGTCGACGCCTCGCCCGTCTTCGACCTGACGGTCGGGATCGAGGGCGTTCCCGACGGCTACAAGGCGATGGACGAGCGGACGGCGCTGAAGGTGCTCGTCGTCAACAACTGACGGTGCATGCTGTCAACAGTTGATCGGTCCCGTCGACTTGATCGGCCCGGTCAACCCATCAACGTCACAACCATCGAATCGGCAACGGCAGCGCCGTGAGCAGCCCCGACAGCGCGACCACCACCCCCAGGGCGACGACCTCCGCCCGCGCGGGCGAACACGCGGTCAGTGGATCGGTGGCGCGGCGCAGCCGGTAGCGCGCCCAGAGGGCGAGCACGGCGACGGCGGCCACGAGGATCACCTTGGCGAGCAGGGTGCGCCCGTAGGCCGTCGTCGTCAGCTGGTCCAGGATCGTGTGCGAGGGCATGCGGCGCAGCGAACTCCACACCCCGGTCGCGGTGATGGCGGCGAGCAGCACGGCCGCCACGCGCGCGTAAAGCCCCAGCAGGGCCGCACCCGGCGCACCGGGTCCCCATCGCCGCAGCGTCCGCAGCGCGTGCAGCAGGCCGCCCACCCACAGCGTCGCGCACGTGAGATGCACCAGCGTCAGCCCCGACCCGAGCAGGGGATCGTGCTCGGTCGTGGGATGGGCGCGCAGGGCCTCCGCCACGACCACGGCGGCCAAGGGCCACACCTGGGTCAGCGGACGGAGCGAACGGGCGAACAGGGCCGCCAGCAGGAAGGCGTTGACCTCGACCAGGGCGAGCTTGCCGTCGCGTGAGTCGTAGAGGCCGCCGAGGTCGATCTCGGCGAGGCTGTGCGGCACCAGGTTGCCGGTGGCGACGACCGAGGCCAGGCCCAGCGCGGCGACGAAACCGGCGCCGGCCGCGTACGGCGCCCAGCTGCGGGGCGCGTCGGCGGGGGCGCCGGGCAGCCGCCGGGCAAGCCGGTTCACGAACACCTCGCCCACCTGCACGCACAGCGCGGCGAACAGCACCGCCCGCAGCAGCCCGATGCCTCCGGCGCCGGGCGCGGCGGCCTCGCCGGTGCCGTGCAGCGCGGTCGACGGGCCGAGCAGCGGTACGAGCGCGGCGAGCGTCACGAGGACGAGGACGGCGACGGCCCGGCCGACACCAGGACGCCGTACCGGTCCGCTCGCGTCGGCCACCTCGGACGTAGGTCGTATCAAGGTCACCTCACGATCTTCACCAGCCGTCGCAGAACCGGGCAACTGCAGTAAAACAACTGGCGGTACGGTATTCGCCCGATGGGTACGTTTTCGGTCGCCCCGGGCTCATGACCGCCGGTCGCCCAAGGGCCGCCCCCGCCTCAGACCCACCGCGCCGGATCAGTCCCCCAGGGCGCCGGAGGCCGGGCCCAGTCGGTCGGCCCGCCCGCGAAGGACACCGGCGACCGCGCGTACCGCAGCCGCCCGAGCGCGCTGTCGCTCTCGGCGAGCCAGGGCCCCGGATCGTCGTACGCGAGGCCATCCTCCGTGCGGACGTCCACGGCACCCCCTGCGTCACCCGCCCCGACGCCGTGCACGAGCCACTCGGCCGTTCGCGCGAGCGACAGCCGTACGCACCGACTGCCGCCCTCGTACGACTGCTCGGTCAGCGCCCGCAGCACGGCCGCCGCCAGCAGATAGCCCGTCCCGTGGTCCAGCGCCTGCGCGGGCAGCGCGCCCGGCCGCTCCGGCGAACCCTCCAGCGCGGCGATCCCGGTGGCCACCTGCACCAGGCTGTCGAAGCCCCGCCGCCCCCGCCACGGCCCGTACGCGCCCCACGCCGACAACTGCGCCACGACCACCCCGGGCCGCCGTTCCGCGAGCGCCTCGGGCGAAAGACCGAACCGGTCGAGGGCGCCCGGCCGGTACCCGGTGACCACCACGTCCGCCGCCGCGAGCAGTTCCTCGAAGGTGCGCCGGTCGGCGGCCAGGTCCAGCTTCGTCGACCGCTTCCCGAAGCCCGTGTCGGTGTGCTGGTCGGGGAGTTCGGGCAGCCGCGGGGCGTCCACGCGCAGCACGTCGGCGCCGAGCAGGGCGAGCGTGCGGGTGGCCACGGGGCCTGCGATGACCCGGGTGAGGTCGAGGACGCGTAGTCCCGCTGCGGGGAGCGGGGGAGTGCCCGTGATCGGGGCGAGCACGCGTGCGTGGGCGGCGTCGAGCCGCTCGCGCTCGACCAAGGGACGTGCGGCAACTGCGACCGCCTGCTCGTGCGCGGCCCACTCCCTCGCCGTGCGCAGGGCGACGGCCAGGCCGCCCGCCGCGTACACGGCCTCCTCGACCTCCGCCGAGGACCGTTCGGCGAGCGCCGCCGCCACGGCGTCGACGTCCGCCGGCACGCCCAGCGCGGTCAGCAGGTGAGCCCGGTGGTGCGGATAGTTCGCGTGTGTGCGCACCCAACCGTCCGAGGTCCGCCAGAAGCGGGACAGCGGTGCGAAGGTCTGCGGTGCGCGGCCGTCGACGAGCAGATGCCGTTCGCTGACGAACGCCGTCGCGACGGCCCCGTCGTCCACCCGCACGCGTGGCATGTCAGTCGTTCCGGACCGCCGCGCCGCCAGCTCGGCCGCGGCCAGCGCGCATGCTCCGACACAGGCCCGCGCCAACTCCCGTACGGGAAGGCGCCCATGGAGAGCGCCCTCCCGCACGACGGTCGACACCCGCGGGAGCAGGGCGGGATCACCGCCCAGCGCGGACCATGCGAACGTCAATCCAGTCATGACTGCACTATGCAGTATTGACTGAATCAATATGGATAGGTGCTACCTCGTCACCGCGTCCAGTGCGTCAACAGTGCCCCAGCCGTAGAAGCCGTTGCGGTTCTTCGACCCCTCGCACACCGCGTCGACCTTGCCGTCGCCGTTGATGTCGTACGGGTCCGTGCACGCCGTGGCGTCGGCCTCGGCGTACAGGAGGGCCTTGACCAGGGCGGCGGAGGCGTGCGGATGGGTTGACTTGATCAATGCGGCCACCGCGGCGACATGCGGCGACGCCATCGACGTACCGGACATGTAGCCCCACCTGCCGCCGGGCAGCGTGCCCAGGATCGAGCCGCTGGTGGCCGGCGGGGCCGGGGGCTGGTAGGCGGTCGAGTCGCCGCCGGGCGCGGCGACGTCGATGACACCGAGGCCGTAGTTGGAGAAGGACGACTTGAGGCCCTTCGCGCCCGTGGCCGCGACCGTCACGACACCCGGTAGCTGGGTCGGTATGTCGAAGCACTCGGACGGGTCGATCACCCGGTCCGATGGCGTGCCGTCGTTCGGGGAGACCGGGTCGGTGATCTGGTCGGCGGCGAGGTCGTAGTGTTCGTTGCCGGCCGCCGCGACGTTGACCGTGCCCTTCTTCTCCGCGTACCGCGAGGCCCGGGTGATGGCGTCGACGAGCGCCTTCTGGTCCGGGTCGTCGGTGCAGTTGAAGTACCACGGGTCGGTGTAATAGCTGTTGTTCGTGACGTCGACGCCGTGCTCGGCCGCCCATACGAAGCCGCAGACCACGGCCTCCGTGTAGAAGTAGCCGGCGGTGGTGGCCACCTTGATGCCGGCGACCTTCACGCCGGGCGCGACGCCCGTCATGCCGACGCCGTTCTTCGCGGCGGCGATCTCGCCCGCCACGTGCGTGCCGTGCGGGCTCTCCGCGGCGGTCGGCCGCCACGCGCCGTCGGCCGTGTCGGGCTTGCCCGTCACGCAGTTGACCGACGCCTGGCGGTCGAAGTTCGGCGCGATGTCCGGGTGGGTGTCGTCGACGCCCGTGTCGATCACGGCGACGGTGACCTTCTTGCTGCCCAGCGACTTCTCGTGCGCCTTGTCCGCCTTGATGGCCGGCAGGTCCCACTGCAGGGGCTCCAGCGGGTCCTGCCCGTCGACGGCCTGGACACTCGCCAGCTCGTCGGCGGTGAGCGCCTTCGGCGTGCCCTCGTCGTTCGTCGACTGGGCGGGCAGCGGCGCGTTGCGGGTGTTGCCGGCCGACTCGACCCCGCGCACCTCGCGGATGGTCTTCGCGAAATCGGCGTTCGAGGAGTGGACGACGATCACGCCGATCCGGTCGTACGACGTCACGATCGTGCCGCCGGCCGCGGCGATCGCCTTCTTCAGGTGAGCCGAAGGGCCGTGTCCGGGACGGATGTTGACGACGTAGCTGAGCGCGGTCGCGTCGGCCGGGACGGTGGCCGACGGGGTGTCCGAGGCGGCCGGCGCGGCGGTGGCGGTGACGTTCGGCAGGAACGCGAGGCCCGTCGCCATGGCCATCCCGAGCGGGATCGCGAGGGCGCGACGGAAGCGCGGGTGAGGCGCTGTCATGTGTCAGGTTCTCCAGTTCGTTCGCGGTTCGCGCGGACTGTGCGGGAAGCCGGGAGGCACGGTGTCCTGTCCTCCGGGCGGGCGGGCCGCGATCACGAGGACCACTTCACCGTGATCGCGGCACCGCCACTACTCGACCGTCAGTGCTCGACCGTCACTACTTGACCGCACGCAGCGCGTTGACGATGCCGAAGCCGTAGAACCCGTTGACGCGCTTGCCGCCGACGCACTTGGCGTCCACGATGCCGTCGCCGTCCCCGTCGTAGGGCTCGGTCGGGCAGCCCGGGTTGTTCGCCTGCGCCTTGAGGAGCGCCTGCAGCTGGGCCGGGGAGGCGTGCGGGTGGGTCGACTTCAGGAGCGCGGCGACGGCGGCCACGTGCGGCGAGGCCATCGAGGTGCCCTGCAGGAAGCCGTACTGGTTGTTCGGCAGGGTGGAGAGGATGCGTCCGTTGGCCGACGGCGTGTCCGGGATCTGGTACTTGTCGCCGCCCGGCGCCGCGACGTCGACCACGCCGTTGCCGTAGCTGGAGTAGTACGACTTGGTGCCCTTGACGCCCGTCGCGCTGACCGTGACGACACCCGGCAGCTGGGTCGGCACGTCGAAGCACTCGTGCGGATCGACCGTACGGGTGACGGGGGTCGAGTCGTCGGGGCTGGAGTCGTCGACCAGGGCGTCCGAGTCGAGGTCGTCGTTGGAGTTGCCCGCCGAGGCGACGTTGAGCGTGCCCTTGTGCTGTGCGTACAGCTGGGCCCTGTTGACCGAATCAACGATGGCACGCTGATCGGGGTCGTCCATGCAGTTGTACAGCCATGGATCAACGTAGTAGCTGTTGTTCGTGACCTCGACGCCGTGGTCGGCGGCGAACACGAAGGCGCACACGACGCTCTCCGGGAAGAACAGCGAGTTCGCGTCCGGCTGGGCCACGGTGATGCTCGCGACCTTCACGCCGGGCGCGACGCCCGCGACACCGATGCCGTTGCGGGCAGCGGCGATCTCGCCGGCCACGTGCGTGCCGTGGTAGTGGTCGGCGTCCACCGGCCGCCAGGCGCCGTAGGTGGTGTCCGGCTTGCCGCTGACACAGTTCGCCGACTGCGAGGCGGAGAAGTTCGGCGCGATGTCGGGGTGGGTGTCGTCCACGCCGGTGTCGATGACGGCGACCGTCACCTTCTTGCTGCCCGGGTCGATCTTCGCGGCCTTGTCGGCGCCGATCGCCTTCAGGTCCCACTGGTCGGCCTCGAGCGGCTCCTCCCCGGCCGCCGAACCCTTCGCGGCCTTCGCCGCCTGGGCCTTCGAGAGGTACTGCACCGCACCCTCGTCGGTGGTGCCCGCCGCGGTCACCGGCGAGGTGCGCGAGGCGCCCGCCGACTGCACTCCGCGCACCTTGCGTATCAGGGTGGCGAAGTCGGGGTTGGCGGAGTGGGCGACGATCACACCGATCTTGTCGTACGACACGACGACGCTGCCGCCGGCCTTGGCGATCGCCTTCTCGACCGACTTGATGGTGTGACGGTCCGTCCTGGTGTTGACGAGATACGCGAAGCTGTCCGCACTGGCCGCCTGGGCCGTGGGCTCCGCGTAGGGGGCGGCCTGCGCAGCCGCCGGCAGGAAGCCGAGCGAGGCGGTCAGCGACAGCGCGACCGGCACGGCGAGGGCGAGCCGGCGTCTGGAACGCAGATGAGCCATGGGGTCTCCACATCATCCGGATAAGAATCCGCCCGGGACACAGGTGGTGCTCGGGCAGGTACATGACGGGTGGTGCAGACCTGAAGCTATCGCCCGAAGTCGCTGGCCAGCAATGACCTACTGAAGCCGACTTCGGAAAGACGGCACGGGAGTTGAACCGGCCCTCGCGTGGCGCCGTGACCTTGGGCAGGAAGCCCGAGCACGATCGAGCCTCCCGACCACTCGATGAGGAACAGAGCCGTCATGTCCGCCGTACCCGACCCGTCCCCACCCCCCGAGCAGCACCCGTCAACCGTCGCAACAGCACCCGCAACGCGAGGAGACTCCGTGGCCACCGAGACACCGCCCCCCTCGAAGACCCCAGCCCAACTCCCCTCCACCGAGGAGTTCGTCGCGGTGCAGGAGAGTGCGGAGTTCGGCGAACTGCGCCGCTCCTACCGCGGCTTCGCCTTTCCGCTGACCGTCGCCTTCATCGCCTGGTACCTGCTGTTCGTCCTGCTGTCCAACTACGCGGGCGACTTCATGGGCACCAAGCTGTTCGGCAACATCAATGTCGCGCTCGTGCTGGGCCTGGCCCAGTTCCTGACCACGTTCCTCATCGCCTGGTGGTACGCGCGTACCGCCGCCGCCAAGTTCGACCCCAAGGCCGAGGCGATCAAGTCCCGGATGGAGGGCGGCGAATGAGCCCCGCGATCAACTCCGCGATCAACCCCACGGTCACGCTCGCGGCAGGTGAGGCCAGCGAGCACCGGACGCTGATCATCATCCTGTTCTCGATCTTCGTCGTGGCGACCCTCGTCATCACCGTATGGGCGGGCCGCCAGACCAAGGACGCCGCCGACTTCTACGCCGGCGGGCGGCAGTTCACCGGCTTCCAGAACGGCCTCGCCGTCTCCGGCGACTACATGTCCGCCGCGTCCTTCCTCGGCATCGCGGGCGCCATCGCCCTCTTCGGCTACGACGGCTTCCTGTACTCCATCGGCTTCCTGGTCGCCTGGCTGGTCGCCCTGCTCCTGGTCGCCGAACCGCTGCGCAACTCCGGCCGCTACACCATGGGTGACGTTCTCGCGTACCGCATGCGCCAGCGCCCGGTCCGCACGGCGGCCGGCACCTCCACCATCGTCGTGTCGATCTTCTACCTGCTGGCCCAGATGGCGGGCGCGGGCGTCCTGGTCTCCCTGCTGCTCGGCATCACCAGCGACGGCGGCAAGATCGGCATCGTCGCCCTGGTCGGCGTCCTGATGATCGTCTACGTGACCATCGGCGGCATGAAGGGCACCACCTGGGTCCAGATGGTCAAGGCCGTGCTGCTCATCGCGGGCGCGCTGCTGCTGACCTTCCTGGTGCTGCTGAAGTTCGACTTCAACGTCTCCGACCTGCTCGGCACCGCCGCCAGCAACAGCGGCAAGGGCTCAGCCTTCCTGGAGCCCGGCCTCAAGTACGGCGCCACCGGCACCACCAAGCTGGACTTCATCTCCCTCGGCATCGCCCTGGTCCTCGGCACCGCGGGCCTGCCGCACATCCTGATCCGCTTCTACACGGTGCCCACCGCCAAGGCCGCCCGTAAGTCGGTCATCTGGGCCATCGGCCTGATCGGCGCCTTCTACCTGATGACCCTCGCGCTCGGCTTCGGCGCGGCGGCACTGATCAAGCCGGACGAGATCATCGCGTCGAACAAGGCGGGCAACACGGCCGCGCCCCTGCTGGCCCTGCATCTGGGCGGCGTCGACTCCAACTGGGGCGCCATCCTCCTGGCCACCATCTCGGCCGTCGCCTTCGCCACGATCCTCGCGGTTGTCGCGGGTCTGACCCTGGCGTCGTCCTCGTCCTTCGCGCACGACATCTACGCCAACGTCATCAAGAGGGGCACGGCCACCGAGAAGCAGGAGATGTCCGCGGCTCGCTACGCCACGGTCGGCATCGGCGCCGTCTCCATCCTCCTGGGCGCCCTCGCGCGCGACCTGAACGTCGCGGGACTGGTCGCCCTCGCCTTCGCGGTCGCCGCCTCCGCCAACCTGCCCACGATCCTCTACAGCCTCTTCTGGAAGCGGTTCACCACCTCCGGAGCGCTCTGGTCGATCTACGGCGGCCTGGTCACCGCGGTCGGCCTGGTGCTGTTCTCACCGGTCGTCTCGGGCAAGCCCACGTCGATGTTCCCCGACGTCGACTTCCACTGGTTCCCGCTGGAGAACCCCGGAATCATCTCGATCCCGGTCGGCTTCCTGCTGGGCATCCTCGGCACCTACCTGTCCAAGGAGGAGCCGGACACGGGCAAGTACGCGGAGCTGGAGGTCAGGTCGCTGACCGGCACCGGAGCCCACTGACGACTCCGGCACCGACCCCCGCAAGACCCCCGCACCGCCCCCTGGAACGCGGCCGCGTCGTAGGTCCCTACGACGCGGCCGCGTCGTACCTCGTCGGATCGGGACCTGTCGATGTCAGTGCGGTCGCGTAGGCTCGCAGGTGACGGAAAACGATTCATCGACAAGTGAGGGAGGGGGCCCACGTGCTCATCGACACCTACGGCCGGGTGGCCACCGACCTGAGAGTCTCCCTGACCGACCGGTGCAATCTCCGGTGCACGTACTGCATGCCCGAGGAAGGCCTGCAGTGGCTGGGCAAGCCGGATCTGCTGACGGACGACGAGATCGTCCGCCTGATCGACATCGCCGTCACCTCCCTGGGCATCACCGAGGTGCGCTTCACCGGCGGGGAGCCCCTGCTGCGCCCGGGCGTGGTCGGCATCGTGGAGCGGGTCGCCGCCCTGGCCCCGCGGCCCCGGATGTCCATCACCACCAACGGCATCGGTCTCAAGCGCACGGCGGCGGCCCTGAAGGCGGCCGGCCTGGACCGGGTCAACGTCTCCCTGGACACCCTGCGCCCCGACGTCTTCAAGACCCTCACCCGCCGGGACCGCCACAAGGACGTCATCGAGGGCCTCGCGGCCGCCTCGGCCGCCGGTCTGGTCCCGGTCAAGGTCAACGCGGTCCTGATGCCGGGCCTGAACGAGGACGAGGCCCCGGACCTGCTCGCCTGGGCCGTCGAGCACGACTACGAGCTGCGGTTCATCGAGCAGATGCCCCTGGACGCCCAGCACGGCTGGAAGCGCGAGGGCATGGTCACCGCCGGCGACATCCTGGCCTCGCTGCGCACCCGCTTCGACCTCACCCCCGAGCAGGCCGACGAGCGCGGCTCGGCGCCCGCCGAGCGCTGGCTGGTCGACGGCGGCCCGCATCGCGTCGGTGTCATCGCCTCCGTCACCCGCCCGTTCTGCGCGGCCTGCGACCGCACCCGGCTCACCGCCGACGGTCAGATACGGACGTGTCTGTTCGCCCGCGAGGAGACCGATCTGCGCGCCGCCCTGCGCGCGGACGCCCCGGACGAGGAGATCGCCCGCATCTGGCGCCTGGCGATGTGGGGAAAGAAGGCCGGTTCCGGTCTGGACGATCCCACCTTCCTGCAGCCCGAGCGCCCGATGTCCGCCATCGGCGGCTGAGTCGGGGTGGCGACGGTGACGGGCGAGAACCGCTCAGGCCTGCTGGGCTTCCCACTCCGCCAGCGGCACGACGTCCTTCAGGAAGCCCCGCACCCCGAGGAACTGCGACAGGTGCTCCCGGTGCCCCTCGCACGCCACCCACGTCTTGCGCCGGTCCGGCGTGTGGACCTTGGGGTTGTTCCACACGAGCACCCACACGGCGTCGTCGCGGCATCCCTTGGCGGAGCAGATGGGGGTCTCGTCACTCACAGGTTCGTCTCGCAAAGGGGCTGAACAAGGCGCTGCGGCCGGCAAACAAGGCGACGCCGAGCAGCCACGGGGGGAGCTGCCCGGCGTCGGTCTGTCGCTCCGACGGGGGATGCGGAGCGCCTACGAAGTATGTCACGGGTAACCCGCCGCCCGGCACTGGAACAACATGATTGATCTGAGCTTTTCTTGAGCTTGGCGCGGAGCGGAATTCCGCTTAGGGGCCGCTCACCGAGGTCATGACCGGTCGTGCGGTTCGCTTCGTGCGCCCGGCGCGGACTCGGTCGCGACATCTTCCGGGACGGGTTCCGCGAAACCGTCATTCGTCCGCGGCGAGGCAATCATCGGACGCATCGGCACGGTCACGAACGTCGTCGGAAGCGAGGTCGCGTTCTCCCGTCCGGCGTTCGCGATCACCACCGCGACATAGGGCAGCGCGACGCCGAGCACCAACGCGACGATCGCGACGTGCCGTTCGACGTTCCACAGCGTGGCCGCGAGGATCACCGCCACCGTGCGGATGGACATCGAAATGACGTAACGCCGTTGCCGGCCGCGTACGTCCTCTTCGAGGCCGGTCCGAGCTCCGGTGATCCGGAACACCTGACCGTTGCCACCGGCGTGCTGCTTCCGCATCCCATCCCACCATCCGCCCGCATCGGACACTCCCCGGCCCCCGTCCGGTACACCCCGCTCGGGAGGCGGCACCCGGACTCGTTCCACGGTACGCCCCGCCTGCGTCGGCTACGAGAGCGGGGCACCTCCGGCCTGGGCGACCGGGCTCAGCCGGAGCACGTACGGGCGTACCCGACGTGCGCCGTACGGCGCACGGGCCGACACTCGACGTAATGCTCACGTTGAGCCGTACTAGGAGGCAGCCATGGGCTGGTTGTGGGCGATCATCGTCGGATTCGTGCTCGGTCTGATCGCCAAGGCGATCCTCCCGGGCAAACAGCACAGTCCGCTCTGGCTGACCACCATTTTCGGCATGCTGGGCGCGATCGCGGGCAATGCCATCGCCCGCGCGGCGGGCGTCGACGAGACGTCGGGCATCGACTGGAGCCGCCACGCCTTCCAGCTCGTCGCCGCGATCATCATCGTGGCCGTGGGAGACATGCTGTACATGGCGACGCTGGGGAAGCGTAGGCAGCGGGCGTAAGCGACAGCGCCCCGACAGGGGCGCGGGGCTGTGTGAACCCCACGCCCCTACGGCGCTTACGACCCGGTCACCTCAACGGCGGCCAGGTTCTTCTTGCCCCGCCGCAGCACCAGCCAGCGCCCGTGCAGCAGGTCCTCCGGCGTCGGGACGGTGTCCTCGGACGCGACCTTCGCGTTGTTCACGTAGGCGCCGCCCTCCTTCACCGTCCGCCGCGCCGCGGACTTGCTGGCGACCAGACCGACCTCGGCGAGCAGGTCCACGACCGGCACCAGCTCGGCGACCTGGATGTGCGGCACCTCGGAGAGCGACGCGGCCAGCGTCTTCTCGTCCAGCTCCGCCAGCTCGCCCTGGCCGAACAGCGCCTTGGACGCGGCGGTCACGGCGGCCGTCTGGTCCGCCCCGTGCACCAAGGTCGTCAGCTCCTCGGCCAGCGCCCGCTGCGCGGCCCGCGCCTGCGGCCGCTCCTCGGTCTGCCGCTCCAACTCCTCGATCTCCGCACGGGACTTGAAGGAGAAGATGCGCAGGAACTTGGAGACGTCCCGGTCGTCCGCGTTCAGCCAGAACTGGTAGAAGGCGTACGGCGTGGTCATCTCGGCGTCGAGCCAGATCGTGCCGGACTCCGTCTTGCCGAACTTGGTGCCGTCCGCCTTCGTGATCAGCGGTGTGCCCAGCGCGTGCACCGCGGCCTCGGGCTCGACCCGGTGGATCAGGTCCGTGCCCGAGGTGAGGTTGCCCCACTGGTCGCTGCCACCGGTCTGCAGCGTGCAGCCGTACCGCCGGTACAGCTCCAGGAAGTCCATGCCCTGCAGGATCTGGTAGCTGAACTCGGTGTAGCTGATGCCCTCCTGGGACTCCAGGCGCCGGGAGACGGCCTCCTTCGCGATCATCTTGTTCACGCGGAAGTGCTTGCCGACGTCCCGCAGGAACTCGATGGCCGACAGGCCCTGGGTCCAGTCCAGGTTGTTGACCATGACCGCCGCGTGCGGCCCCTCGAAGTCCAGCAGCGGGGCGATCTGCGCGCGCAGCCGCTCGACCCACTGGGCGACGACCTCCGGCGCGTTCAGCGTGCGCTCCGCGTTCGGCTTCGGGTCGCCGATCAGGCCGGTGGCGCCCCCGACCAGGCCCAGCGGGCGGTTGCCCGCCTGCTGGATCCGGCGCATCGTCAGGATCTGCACCAGGTTGCCGAGGTGCAGGCTGGGCGCGGTCGGGTCGAAACCGCAATAGAACGTGACGGGACCGTCCGCGAACGCCTTGCGCAATGCGTCCTCGTCAGTGGAGAGGGCGATCAGCCCACGCCACTGCAGTTCGTCGACGATGTCCGTCACGGTTCTCGTATCTCCTTGGATGATCTTCGAGCGGTCGAGCGACCACGGCTACGAGGTTATACGCCCTGACTGACAGAGCTCATATTGAAGTCGGGCACCCGCAGCGCGGGCATCGCAGCCCTAGTGAACCAGTCGCTCCACTCCCTCGGCAGCGTCTTTTCCGTGCGCCCGGCCTCGGTGGCCCGGCCCAGCAGACCGACCGGCGACTCGTTGAAGCGGAAGTTGTTGACCTCGCCGCTCACCTCGCCGTTCTCCACCAGGTAGACGCCGTCCCGGGTCAGACCGGTGAGCAGCAGCGTCGCCGGGTCGACCTCGCGGATGTACCAGAGGCAGGTCAGCAGCAGCCCGCGCTCGGTGTTCGCGACCATCTCCTCCAGCGAGGTGTCGTCGCCGCCGTCGAGGATGAGGTTGTCGATCGTGGGAGCCACCGCGAGCCCGGTCCGGGCCGCGGTGTTGCGGCTGGTCGTCAGCCGGGCCAGTTCCCCCTCGCGCACCCAGTCGGTGGCCGTGAGCGGCAGACCGTTGTCGAAGACCGACTGGTCGCCGTCGGAGGAGTGCGCGATCACGAACGGCGCCGACTCCAGGCCCGGTTCGTTCGGGTCGCTGCGCAGGGTCAGCGGCAGCTCGGTGAGCCGCTCGCCCACGCGCGTGCCGCCGCCCGGCTGGGAGAACACCGTGCGCCCCTCGACCGCGTCCCGGCCAGACGCCGACCACATCTGGTAGATCAGCAGGTCCGCGACCGCGGTCGGCGGCAGCAGCGTCTCGTACCGCCCGGCGGGCAGCTCGATCCGCCGCTCGGCCCAGCCGAGGCGTACGGCGAGTTCGGCGTCCAGCGCGGCCGGGTCGACGTCCTTGAAGTCGCGTGTGGAGCGGCCCGCCCACGCCGAGCGCGTACGGTCGGGCGACTTGGCGTTGAGCTCCAGCGTCCCGTTGGGCTGGTCGTGCCGCAGACGCAGCCCCGTCGACGTACCGACGTAGCTCGACACCAGCTCGTGGTTGGCGAAGCCGTAGAGCTCACGTCCGCCCGCACGCGCGCGTGCGAAGGCCTCGCCGAGGGCCGGCGCGAAGTCGGCGAACACGGCGGAGGTGGTCTCGGCGGGCGCGTCCGTGAAGTCGGGCGCCCGCGTCACACCGGTGACCAGCGGCTGCGCGTCCTCGGCGGGACCCGCGCCGCGCGCGGCGGCCTCGGCGGCCCGCACCAGGGGCTCCAGCTCGTCCGGGGTGACGGCCGAGCGGGAGACGACACCGGAGGCGGTGCCCTCCTTGCCGTCGACGGTCGCGACGACGGTGAGCGTGCGCCCGCGCGTGACGCCGTTCGTGGTGAGCGCGTTCCCGGCCCAGCGCAGGTTGGCGGTCGAGTGCTCGTCGGCGATCACCACGCACCCGTCGGCCGTGGACAGCTCCAGGGCCCGCTCGACGATCTCGTGCGGCTTGCTCGTACGCGCGCTCATCGACCGGCCTCCTGCGTGGTGTTGAGGATGTTGACGCCCTTGAAGAGCGCGGCGGGGCAGCCGTGCGAGACGGCGGCGACCTGGCCCGGCTGGGCTTTGCCGCAGTTGAAGGCGCCCCCGAGGACGTACGTCTGCGGACCGCCCACCGCGGCCATCGAGCCCCAGAAGTCGGTGGTCGTCGCCTGGTAGGCGACGTCCCGCAGCTGACCGGTGATCCGCCCGTTCTCGATCCGGAAGAACCGCTGGCCGGTGAACTGGAAGTTGTAGCGCTGCATGTCGATCGACCAGGACCGGTCCCCGACGACGTAGATCCCGCGGTCGACCCCACCGATCAGGTCCTCGGTCCCCATCCCCGCCGGGTCCGGCTGCAGCGACACGTTGGCCATGCGCTGCACGGGCACGTGCCCGGGGGAGTCGGCGTACGCGCAGCCGTTGGAGCGTTCGAAGCCGGTCAACTTGGCGATCCTGCGGTCCAGTTGGTAGCCGACGAGGGTGCCGTCCTTCACCAGGTCCCAGGACTGGCCCGCCACGCCCTCGTCGTCGTAGCCGATGGTCGCCAGGCCGTGCTCGGCGGTGCGGTCACCGGTGACGTTCATCAGCTCGGAGCCGTAGCGCAGCTTGCCCAGCTGGTCGAAGGTGGCGAAGGAGGTGCCGGCGTACGCGGCCTCGTAGCCGAGCGCGCGGTCCAGCTCGGTGGCATGGCCGATCGACTCGTGGATGGTCAGCCACAGGTTGGAGGGGTCGACGACGAGGTCGTACAGGCCCGGCTCGACGCTCGGCGCGCGCATCTTCTCGGCGAGCAGTTCCGGGATCCGCTCCAGTTCGGAGTCCCAGTCCCAGCCGGTGCCCGTCAGGTACTCCCAGCCCCGCCCGACCGGCGGCGCGATCGTGCGCATCGAGTCGAACTCGCCGCTCGACTCGTCGACCGACACCGCGTTCAGCTGCGGGTGCAGCCGCACGCGCTGCTGCGTGGTCACGGTCCCCGCGGTGTCGGCGTAGAACTTGTTCTCGTGCACGGTGAGCAGGGAGGCGTCGACGTGATTGACCCCGTTCGCCGCCAGCAGCCGCGCGCTCCAGTCGCCAAGGAGCGCCGACTTCTCCTCGTCGGGCACGGAGAAGGGATCGATCTCGTACGACGAGATCCAGGTCCGCTCGGCGTGCACGGGCTCGTCGGCCAGTTCCACCCGCTCGTCCGAGCCCGCGGCCTTGATCACCTGGGCGGACAGCTTCGCCATCGCGATCGCCTGCGAGGCGACCTTGGCGGCCGCGTCCATGGTCAGGTCCACGCCCGACGCGAAGCCCCAGGTGCCGCCGTGCACGACCCGGACCGCGTACCCGAGATCGGTGGTGTCCGACGATCCGGCGGGCTTGGCGTCCCGGAACCGCCAGGACGCGCTGCGCACCCGCTCGAACCGGAAGTCCGCGTGCTCCGCCCCCAGCGCACGCGCGCGTGCCAGCGCGGCGTCGGCGAGGGCAGGTAGCGGCAGTGCTGTGAAGGCTTCGTCGATGGTATGAGGCACCGAGGTCTCTCCTTGTTGCTCGGTTGACCGGTTGCCCGGCTGACGTGACGCGTGGTCGAAGCGGCGGCTGCTCCGATCATGTCGCGCGGCCGGGCCCGCGGACCACAGGTTTCGGTCCGGTGCGGGGAACTTTCTGTAGGGACCCGACAGGGAGTCCCCTAAGCCACTGTCGGTGCCCGATTGTCCGCGCACCGGACGCGACCGATAGGTTTCAGAGGAAGCCGCCTGTCATCCAGGTGTTCGGGCGGGGGATACCAGGACCGCTATCGAAAGGGTGATCCGTTGAGCCGCTCGGTTCTCGTCACCGGAGGCAACCGGGGCATCGGCCTCGCCATCGCCCGCGCGTTCGCCGACGCCGGCGACAAGGTCGCCATCACCTACCGCTCGGGAGAGCCGCCGGCCGGCTTCCTGGCCGTGAAGTGCGACATCACCGACACCGAGCAGGTGGAGCAGGCCTACAAGGAGATCGAGGCCGAGCACGGCCCGGTCGAGGTCCTGATCGCCAACGCCGGCGTCACCAAGGACCAGCTCCTGATGCGCATGTCCGAGGACGACTTCACCTCGGTCATCGACACCAACCTCACCGGCACCTTCCGGGTCGTCAAGCGCGCCAACCGCGCGATGCTGCGCGCCAAGAAGGGCCGCGTCATCCTGATCTCGTCGGTCGTCGGCCTGATGGGCGGACCCGGGCAGGCCAACTACGCCGCCTCCAAAGCCGCCCTCGTCGGCTTCGCGCGCTCCCTCGCCCGTGAGCTGGGCTCGCGCAACATCACCTTCAACGTCGTCGCGCCCGGCTTCGTGGACACCGACATGACCAAGGTGCTCACCGACGAGCAGCGCGAGAACATCGTCAAGCAGGTGCCGCTCGGCCGCTACGCGCAGCCCGAGGAGGTCGCCGCGACGGTGCGGTTCCTCGCCTCGGACGACGCCTCGTACATCACTGGAGCCGTCATCCCCGTTGACGGCGGACTGGGAATGGGTCACTGAACACCATGAGCGGAATTCTCGAGGGCAAGCGCGTCCTGATCAGCGGTGTGCTGCTGGAGTCCTCCATCGCCTTCCACGCCGCCAAGCAGGCCCAGGAGCAGGGCGCGGAGATCATCCTCACCGCGTTCCCGCGGCCCACGCTGACCGAGCGCATCGCCAAGAAGCTCCCCAAGCCCACCAAGGTCATCGAGCTCGACGTCACCAACGACGAGCACCTCGCGCGTCTCGCCGACGTCGTCGGCGAGGAGCTGGGCGGCCTGGACGGCGTCGTGCACTCCATCGGGTTCGCGCCGCCGGACGCGCTGGGCGGCAACTTCCTCAACACGCCCTTCGAGTCGGTCGCCACGGCCATGCACGTCTCGGCATTCTCCCTGAAGTCGCTGACCATGGCCTGCCTGCCGCTGATGCAGAACGGCGGCTCGGTCGTCGGCCTCACCTTCGACGCGTCCTTCGCCTGGCCGCAGTACGACTGGATGGGCCCGGCCAAGGCCGCCCTGGAGGCCACCAGCCGCTACCTCGCCCGCGACCTGGGCAAGCAGAACATCCGCTGCAACCTCGTCTCCGCGGGCCCGCTCGGCTCGATGGCCGCGAAGTCCATCCCGGGCTTCAGCGAGCTGGCCTCCGTGTGGGACAACCGCTCCCCCCTGGAGTGGGACCTGAACGACCCGGAGCCGGCCGGCAAGGCCATCGTCGCCCTCCTGAGCGACTGGTTCCCGAAGACCACCGGCGAGATCGTCCACGTGGACGGCGGCCTGCACGCCATCGGCGCCTGACGCCGCCGCTGAGGCTCGACCTCTTGAAGAGGGCCCGCATCCCCTGGACGCGGGCCCTCTTCGCGTCACCCGTTCGGCCCCGCTGGCCGGGCGGGGGCGGGCCACAACTGCGCACCCTGGAATACGGGTTCACCACGCCATTCCCTCCAGAGCTCGGCCGAGGAGGTCTGCCTTGTGCGTCTGTCCCGAAGCCTGGCCTCAGCGACCGTCGCCGTCGCGCTCGTGCTGTCCCTGCCGTACGAGGCGGTGCCCCACGCGCGCGGGCACAAGCCCGCTCCGGCACAGCCGTTCGGCGCCGAGTGCCGCACCAAGGTGACCGGCTCCCATGTGACCGCGTACTGCCACAACCCCTATCCGGGGACCGACCGCGTCCGCCTGCACGTCGAGTGCGACCGGTGGTGGGACCTCGACACCGACGGCGCGCCCGTCGACACCGGCCCGGCGATGACCGTACGGCTCACCGGGCGGTGCTGGAAGGACGTCGGTTCGGCCTGGGTCAGCCACCAGAAGCGGTGAAGCGCCCCGGGCGGCACAGGAACGGATAGCTCGCCGCCTCCGTGCCGGCCGCCTCGGCGTCCCCCGCGCGGATCGCGTCGACCAGGCGCGCGTGATCCATGTACGTCTCGGGCGTCAGCTCCTGGCCGACGTCCTCGCGCAGCCAGTCCCGCAGCACCTCGCCGAGGTCCGCGTACATCGCCGTCATCACGTCGTTGTGGGACGCGGCCACCACGGCCAGGTGGAAGGTCGCGTCGGCGGTCACGAAGGCCTCGGTGTCACCGGACTCCCAGACCTCCTCGCGCCGCACCAGCAGCGCGTCGAGCTGCTTGAGGTCCTTCTCGGTGCGCCGCCCGGCGGCCAGCTTCGCGGCGGACGACTCGAGCGCGGCGCGCAGTTCGGCGATGTGCTGCGGATCGGCGCCGGCGAAGCGCCGCTGCATCACGCCGGCCAGCTCGCTGGTCGCCAGCACGTAGGTGCCGGAGCCCTGGCGGATGTCCAGCAGGCCGTTGTGCGCGAGCGCGCGGACGGCCTCGCGGACCGTGTTGCGGGCGACACCGAGCTGCTCGACCAGCTCCGGTTCCGTCGGGATGCGCGAGCCGACCGCCCACTCGCCCGAAGTGATCTGGTTCCGCAGCGCGGCGATGACCTGCTCGGACAGCGCGGAGCGACGGGGATGGCTCAGGGGCATGGCACACCTTCGCACGGGAAGGGCGGGAACGACGAGCAGGACGGGCGGGCCGAGCGGGACGCCGGCGACAGGCAGGACGGGCGGGCCGAGCGGGACGCCGGCGACAGGCAGGACGGGCGGGAGCGACCGGCGCGACCCGGGGATGGACAACCAATCATCCCATGATTCTATGATGGGCCACATGGCAAGCGAGGAGACCCGGACACTGAAGTCCACGACGAACATCGGCGACCCGACCGCGAGCGCCTCCCCGGAGCCGCCCGCAGGAGCCGCCGCGCGCGCGTGGACGATGCGGCTGGTCGTCGTCGGCATCGTGCTGTCGGCCCTGAACCTCCGCCCCGCCATCACCAGCCTCGGCGCCCTCCTCGAAGACGTCCGCGACGGCCTCGGCATGAGCGGCAGCGTCGCCGGACTGCTCACCTCCGTGCCCCCGCTGTGCTTCGCCGTCTTCGGCGTCATGGCCCCGCGCCTGGCCCGCCGCTTCGGCCCGAGCGCCGTCGTCTGCGCGGGCATGGTGGCCATCACCACGGGCCTGCTCATCCGGCCCTACATCGGCGGTACGCCAGGCTTCCTGGCCGGCAGCGCTCTCGCCCTCATGGGCATCGCGGTCAGCAACGTCCTCATGCCGGTGATCGTCAAGCGCTGGTTCCCGGACCGGGTCGGCTCCATGACCGGCCTCTACTCGATGGGCCTCGCCCTGGGCACCGCCGCCGCGGCCGCCGTCACCGTGCCCATGGCCCAGGCGCTGGGCGACAGTTGGCGCTCCGGCCTGGCCGCATGGGCGTTCCTGGCCGCCGCGGCGATAGTGCCGTGGATCGCGCTCGTACGACACCGGGAAGCGCCCGACGGCCAGGAGGCATCCGCGCCGGGGGCATCCGCGCCGGGGGCACCCGCGCCGGAGGCACGCGCGCGGGAGACCGAGCCGAAGCCCGAACTGCGGATCACCCGCAGCCGTACCGCCTGGGCACTCGCCGTCTTCTTCGGGCTCCAGGCCACCGCCGCCTACATCACGATGGGCTGGATGGCGCAGATCTTCCGGGACGCGGGCGTGAGCGCCGGCACCGCGGGGCTGCTGCTCGCCGTGACGATGGTGATGGGCGTCCCGCTGGCCTTCGTCATCCCCCGACTGGCCACCCGACTCCCGCACCAGGGACCGATCGTGATCGCGCTCGGTCTGTGCGGCCTCGCCGGTTACGCCGGCCTGTACCTCGCGCCGGCCGCCGGTGCCTGGGCCTGGGCGCTGCTGCTCGGCATCGCCAACTGCGCATTCCCGCTGGCCCTGACGATGGTCGGCATGCGGTCCAGGACGGGCGCGGGCGTCGCCCAGCTGTCGGCCTTCGCGCAGAGCATCGGCTACCTGATCTCCATCCCGGGACCGCTCCTGGTGGGCGTGCTCTACGAGAGCAGCGGCGGCTGGGGCCTGCCCATCGCCCTCATGGCCGGGCTGATGATCCCGCAGATGGTGGTCGGCGTGCTGGCGGGACGCGACCGCACGGTGGAGGACGAAGCGGTGGCGCGCTGACCCCCACCCACCCGGGTCGGACTCACCCCGGCGGCTCCGACACGGGGGAGGGGTGCGAGACTTGCCGCATGCCAGTGCTCGATCCGAACCCCCAGAACGGCCAGAAGAAGATGCTGATCGTCTTCGGCTCCTTCTTCGCCATCTTCGTGATCATCGCCGTCATCGCGACGATCGCCTCGCCGTGAGGCGATGAGCCCTTCCGTGTGACCCGACGAACCCCTCGCCGTGACCCCGCGAGCCGGATTCGGGGTCGATGGTGGGGCTAGCACCACCATCCCCTAGGGGGTGGGTGTCAGGGTCAAGTGGGTGGATCTCCGGATGGGTTGAGGCCGCCGGATTCCGTAACTTCGAAGTGTGACCGCGAGGGGCGGATCACGGAGGACTCGAAGACCACGGAGGACGCCATGTCGGCCACCACGCACACCCGGCCCCACCCGGCGACCTCCGGTGGCGTCGACATCCGTCTGCCCTGGTGGGCCCTCGCCCTGCCGGCTCTCGCCTTCATCGTGCTGCTGGCCCTGATGCTCAACCCGACGGACGCGCAGGCGGCGGCGAGCGACCCCGTGATCACCCACCTCTTCGAGCGGGCGCAGCAGTTCATAGCGGGCTGAACACGGCTCCGCCCACAGCGGGCCGCACCGTGCTCCCGCCGCCCGTCAACTCCCCCTCCTCGTGGCCTGTTTTCATGCGAAGCTGGGTTCCATGAGCGTCGCAGAACCCCGCAGGATCGTCCTTTTCCGGCACGCGAAAGCCGACTGGCCGGAGGTGACCGACCACGAGCGCCCACTCGCTGAGCGGGGCCGCATGGACGCCGCCGTCGCCGGACGCAAGCTGGCCGACACCGGCATTCCCTTCGATCTGGGCCTGTGCTCCACGGCGACCCGGACCCGCGAGACCTGGAAGCTGGCCGTCCACGAGCTCCCGCACCGGCCGAAAACGGTCTACGAGGAGCGGATCTACGACGCCTCTCCCGGCGAGCTGATCGCGCTGCTGAACGAGACCCCCGACGACGCGCGGGACGTCGTCCTGATCGGCCACAACCCCGGCATCCAGGGCCTGGCCGACGTGCTCGCCGGCACGGCCGAGGGCGACGCCCGCGAGCGGATGAACCGTCGCGGCTTTCCCGCCGCCGCGTTCGCGGTCCTGTCCTTCGACGGGTCCTGGAAGAGCCTGGAGCCGAGCGTCGCCAAGCTGACCGACTACTGGGCTCCGTCCGAGTAACCCGCGCGGCCCGAACAACCCGCGCCCGAATAACTCGCGCGGCCCGAACGACCTGCGCCCGAACAACCCGCGCAGCCCGAACAGCCTGCGCCCGAGCAATCCGCTCGGCCCGCGTAGCCCGCGCCGCCCGTCCGTCGGCTGCGGACGCTCACTCCTCGTCGTGCGTGTCCGCAGCCTCGACCTCTTCGCGGGTCACGCCCAGCAGATACAGCACGGTGTCCAGGAACGGCACGTTCACCGCCGTGTGCGCGGCCTGTCGGACGACGGGCTTGGCGTTGAAGGCGACACCGAGACCGGCCGCGTTGAGCATGTCCAGGTCGTTGGCACCGTCGCCGATCGCGACGGTCTGGGCGAGCGGTACGCCCGCCTCGGCGGCGAAGCGGCGCAGCAGCCGCGCCTTGCCGGCCCGGTCCACGATCTCGCCGGTGACCTTGCCGGTCAGCTTCCCGTCGACGATCTCCAACGTGTTGGCCTGCGCGAAGTCCAGCCCGAGCCGGTCGCGCAGATCGTCGGTGACCTGGGTGAAGCCGCCGGAGACGACGCCGACCTGGTAGCCGAGCCGCTTCAGCGTGCGGATCAGCGTGCGCGCGCCCGGCGTGAGCCGTACCTCGCTGCGCACCTTGTCCACCACCGAGGCGTCGAGACCCGCCAGCAGTGCCACGCGCGCGTGCAGCGACTGCTCGAAGTCCAGTTCCCCGCGCATCGCCGACGCGGTCACCTCGGCGACCTTGTCCTCGCAACCGGCGTGCGCGGCGAACAGCTCGATCACCTCGTCCTGGATGAGCGTCGAGTCGACGTCCATGACGACCAGCCGCTGGGCACGCCGGTGCAGCCCGGCCGCCACGACGGCGATGTCGACACCGAGTGCCGCCGCCTCGGTCACCAGGGCGGTGCGCAGCGGCTCGGTCTCCACGCCGGACACCGCGAACTCGACTGCTGTGACTGGGTACTTGGCGAGTCGGAAGATACGGTCGATGTTGCCGCCGGCCTTGGTGATCCGGGCGGCGACGGCGGCCGTGGCCTCCGCGGTCAGCGGGTGCCCGAGCACCGTCACGAGGGAACGGCCAAGGCCACGGGGCCGGTTGTCGCCGAGGCCGGAGATGATCTCCGCCTGCATCTTCATCGACTCCGCCCAACTGTGGACGGTGGAGCGCAACTCCCCCTCCAGCCCACGCTCCGGCTCCGTCACCAGCGCGCAGAGCACCATCCGGCCACGCGTGACGACCTGTTCGATGTCGACCACGTCGACGGAGAAGGCGGCGAGGGTGTCGAAGAGGCCCGCGGTGATGCCGGGCCGGTCCTTGCCGAAGATCTTGACGAGGAGAGTGGGGAGGTCGGCGGGGACGTCGAAGGACGAGGTCTGCTCAGCGCTCATGGTGCCTCCCACCGTATCCGGCACGCAGTGTCGCCCGCCGCCGCGGTCCGCCTAGCGGACACGGAACAGTGGGTGTCGGGTGGGTTGCGTGTGCCTTACCTGTCGGCCACGTGTCTCCTCCGCAGGAGCGCGGGTCGTGCGTGACGCCGATTGCGAGGCGGCTCGCGTCCTGCCTCCGACAGTCGGCGGTCGCCCTGCGCCGGTTGGCGGGGTCGGCCGCGTCCTGCTTCGGGGAGTTCGGGGGCCGTCTTGCGCTGGTGAGGACGCGGGCCGCGTTGTGCCTGCGGGTGCCTTGTGCCGGCTGGCGGGGCCGACTGCGCCCTGACCGGGAGACATCTGCGGGCGTGTGGCGTCGTCGGTTGAGGGGGTTCGCCGCGTCCGGTCTGCGTGGCCTGCGGGCTCCTCGCTCCGGGTGAGGAGTTCGGTTGCGTCCGGCCTCGGAGGTCTGTAGGTGCCTTACGCCTACTGGAGAGAGCAGGCGCGCCCTACTTCCGGAGGTGTGTGGGCATCCTGCGTCAGCTGAGAAGCCCGGCCCGTCCAGCCTGCGGCGGTTGTCGGCGTCTCGCGCCCGTCAACCTGCGGCATCCGCTGTGCGCGGGCCGAAGCGCCGTCCTGTCTGCGGACACCTCATTGCCCGCCCGACGGCCTCCTTGGTGGCGCCGGTGGGGGAGGAGGCGGAGGCGGGGGAGGGCCGTCGTCCGGTGGCGGGGACTGGGGTCGGTTGCCGGACGGTGGCCGGGGAGGCCGGCGCGGCGACCGCGGAGGCGGGCCGCCGATCGGCCCGACCTCGGTGGGCGCGCCGTACATGTCACGGTTGCCGCCACCGGGTGGCGGTGCATTGCGCGGACCGCGCGCGTCGCCGGGCGGCCGGGCGCCGGCCGGGCCACCGGATCGCCGCGCCCGCTCGTCCGGCGGTCCCTCGGCCCCAGGCCGTGCTCGATCTTGTGACTGTGGGTCTTCGGTCCCGCGGCGACCCCGGCCTTGTGGCGGTGGGCTTCCGTCCCTGGAGCGGTTCGGATCTTGCGGCGGCGCGCTTCCCCGTCCGGAGCGTTCTTGGTCCTGCGACTGTGCGCCCTCGCCTCCGGGCCGCCCACGGTCCGAGGGCCGCGCGTCCTCCGGCTCGCGCACCTCGTCCGGCACGCGCAGATACGGGTTCGTGGCGGGATTCGGTGGCCGGTACGGCGACCCGGGCACGTACGGCCCGGACTCACCGGAGTGCCCGGCCGGTTCACCGGCGTAGGGCCTCTGCCCCGGCGCGTGCGGCTCCGGTTCGCTCGCGTAGGGCCCCGATCCCTGAGGGTGCGTTCCTGGTTCACCTGGATACGCTCCCGCCCCCTGAGGATGCCTCCCCGGTTCGCTCGCATGTGGGCCGCCGCCCTGCGGGTAGGTCCCCGGTTCGCTCGGATACGGTCCCGCCCCTGGCGCCTGCGCCCCCGGTTCGCTCGCGTACTGCCCGGCTCCCTGCGCGTATGTCCCCGGCTCGCCCGCGTACGGCCCAGCCCCTCGCCCGTACGCCCCCGACTCACCGGCATACGGACCAGCCCCCGCCCCCGCATCCCGCGAGTACTGCGGGTACCCGGCGCTCACCGCCCCCGCGACCGGCGCGCCGCCCGCCCCCACGCTCCCCAGCGCCAGCGGTGCCGCCCGTCGTCCCGCCGCGCCCGTCGCCCACGCGAGGAGCGCCCCGACGGCCCCCGCGCCCGCGCCCCACAAGGCACCGAGCACCAGAGCCATCCCCAGGTGCGCGTGCAACACGATCCCGGCGCCGAACGCGTCGAAGCCCAGTACCGACAGCGAGGCGTTCACCGACACCTCGGTCAGCCACCCCAGTAACGGCAACGCCAACGCCGTCACGATCCCGAGGCGCAGCGCACACCGGCCGGCGAAGCCGAGGGCACCTGGATTCCGTACCGCGTCAGGCCCCGCGCCCGGTCCCGCACCGCGCCCGGCACCGCCCCCTGCACCACCACCCGCCCGCGGCTCCCCGCTCCCCGAACCGCCCACCGGAATCCCCACGGGCGTCCGTGCCGCCACCAGCACCCCCGCCAGCAGCATCATCAAGGCCGCGGCCACCCCGAGCAGCCACACCCGACCGTCCAGGTCGGCCAGGCGGCTGAGGGTCACCGACTGGTCGGTATCGGCGGTGAGGAGGTCGTCGAGGGGGTCGGGGAGGAGTTTGGCCAGTTCGCCCGTGGCGCGGCCGTCGTAGGGGACGAAGAGGCCGATCGGGATGCCGAGCCACGTGCCGTTGGGGGCGCCGAGCAGCGCCGCGCCGAAGATCCGCTTGGGGTGGTCGTCGCCGATCGCCGCGTACACCGCCGCCGCGAGTCCCGCCGCCACCGTCACCAGCATGACCGTCACGACCGCGGACGCGGCCGGGCGGACGATCCGGTGCACGGCCTCCCAGCCGCGCGGCAAGGGCGTGCGGCGCGAGGCCAGCAGGGCGATCAGCAGGATGCCGGCCGACCAGGCGAGGCCACCGAGCAGGGTGGGCGCGGTGTCGACGGTGAAGCCGACCGCGGCCTTGGCGTCGATGAGGTTGCCGACGTTGTCCGGCAGCAGCCCGCCGATGTCCCCGAGGTCGCCGAGGCCGGGCACGCTGACCCCGCCGCCGCCCGAGCCGCCGGGCAGCTTGTCCAGGCCCAGTGAGCCGCCGTCGATCGTGATGACGTCGTGACCCGCCCAGGCGAGGCCGCCCAGCACGGCCACGAAGAGGACGATCACGGCGCCCGCGCGGGCGAGGAGTTCGGCCGGTGAGATCACAACTCCGGCCGCGCGCAAGGACCGTAGGAAGAACCACGACAGCAGCAGCGCGCCCACCAGGCTCACGCCCAACGGCGTGATCGTCACGGCCGTGGTCGCCTCGGCGCCGGTCAGGCCGAACGCGGACACATCACCGGACGGAGTGATCGAACCGCCCGCTCCGAGAGCCACGACGGCCGCCGTCATCGGGCCCAGCGAGCTCGCCGAGTCCGCCTCCAGGAGGTGCAGGCCCAGCGCCGCCGTGCCCGCCATCCCGATCAACGCCCAGCTCACGGCGGCGATCGCGGACAGCAGGACGTCTCCCCACGGCAGCCTCGGTCCGGCCTTCGTGGCCTCGACGGTCAACGACGCGCTCATGGCAGACCCCCCGATCCGCAGCGCACGGCACAGCAGCCGCGCCCTGATCCCCCTCGCGTGGATTACCACTCTCCGGGTCGGTTTCAACCCCGTCAACGGAACCGGACGATGCGTTGACGCGTGGTCTTCACGACGCCCGACTTTCGGTCAGGGGGGTGAGCCTGAAATAGTTCCCGACGATGTTCGACATCCCTAGACTCCCTGTGATGGGGGTAATTCGGGGGACTACTCAGTGGGGCTTGGAGTGCCGGAACTCGTACTGGAATTGAACGGACGTACCTGGACGCTAGAGGAGTCCAGGCCATACACCCTCGGACGTGATCCGCAGGGCGACATCGTGCTCGACGACGCCAGGGTGTCCTGGCGCCACGCCACGATCAGCTGGGGGGGCCGCAGTTGGGTCATCGAGGACCACGGCTCCACCAACGGCACCTTCGTGCAGGGCCAGCGGATCCATCAGATGGAGATCGGCCCGGGCTCCGCCGTGCACCTCGGCAACGCGACCGACGGGCCGCTGCTCAGCGCGTCCGGCGCCGCGGCCGCGACGCCGCAGCCGCAGCCGCAGCAGCAGCCGTACGCGGCCCAGGGCGCGGGCCCAGGCTGGGCGCAGCAGGCGCCCCCGCAGCAGCAGGCACCGCAGGCCGGCTGGCAGCAGCCGCAGCAGGCCACACCGCAGCAGCCGGCCGCGCACATCCCGCCGCAGCAGAACTCCGGTGGTGTCGCGGGGGCACCTCCGGTCTACGGCGACCGCAGCCCGACCACGTTCCACCAGTTCTCGATCGGTCGCGTGATGCGCATCGGCCGTGCCCTGGAGAACGACCTGGTCGTCTCGGACCTGCAGGTCTCCCGCAACCACGCCGAGTTCCACTCGATGCCCGACGGGCGCATGGAGATCCGCGACCTCGGCTCGCACAACGGCACGTACGTCAACGGCCAGCCGATCGCCAAGGGCGGCTCGCAGCTGCTCGGTCCGACGGACATCGTCGGCGTCGGCCACTCGACGTTCCGGATCGTCGGCGACCGGCTCGAGGAGTTCGTCGACACCGGTGAGGTGTCCTTCTCCGCCCGCCACCTGACCGTCGAGGTCGACGGCGGCAAGCAGATCCTCAAGGACGTCTCCTTCGGCGTACCGGAGAAGTCGCTGATCGCGGTCATCGGTCCTTCCGGATCGGGCAAGTCGACCCTGCTCAAGGCGCTCACCGGCTACCGGCCCGCCAACCAGGGCGATGTCCTCTACGACAACCGCAACCTGTACAAGCAGTTCGCCGAGCTGCGCCAGCGCATCGGTCTGGTCCCGCAGGACGACATCCTGCACAAGGAACTGACCGTCAAGAAGGCCCTCAAGTACGCGGCCAAGCTCCGCTTCCCCGCCGACACCACCGGCGCCGAGCGCAACGCCCGGATCGACGAGGTGCTGCGCGAGCTGAAGCTGGACATCCACAAGGAGAAGAAGGTCACCTCCCTCTCCGGTGGCCAGCGCAAGCGCGTCTCGGTGGCTCTGGAGCTGCTCACCAAGCCGTCGCTGATCTTCCTGGACGAGCCGACCTCCGGCCTCGACCCGGGCATGGACCGCGATGTCATGCAGCTGCTGCGCGGCCTCGCCGACGACGGCCGCACGGTCCTCGTCGTCACCCACTCGGTGGCCGAACTCGCGATCTGCGACAAGCTCCTGGTGATGGCGCCGGGCGGCTCGGTCGCCTACTTCGGACCGCCCGAGGAGGCCCTGAACTTCTTCGGTTACGACACCTGGGCCGATGTCTTCTCCGCCTTCGAGAACTACCGCGACTACGACTGGGCGGGACGCTGGAAGGGCTCGCAGCACTACCAGATGTACGCCGCGGACATCGACGCGATTGCTCCGCAGTCCGTACAGATGCCGCCGCCGCAGGCGATGAAGCCGCCCAAGCCGCAGGGCTGGGGCTCGCAGCTGCTCACCCTGATCCGCCGCTATGTGTCGGTGATCGTGTCGGACAAGGGCTTCCTGGCACTGACGGTCATCCTGCCGCTGGTCCTGGGCTCGGTCAGCCTGCTCATCGACTCGGGCCAGGACCTGCTGCCCCGCGGTCGCCAGGGCAACGCCACGGCCACCACGGTGCTGCTGATCCTCGCGGTCGGCGCGTGCTTCGCGGGCGCGGCCAACTCGGTCCGCGAGCTGATCAAGGAACGGGTGATCTACGAGCGGGAACGCGCGACGGGCCTGTCCCGCTCGGCGTACCTGATGTCCAAGGTCGTCGTGCTCGGCGTGATCACCCTGCTCCAGGGCGCGCTGGTGGGCGCCATCGGCTTCGCCACCCGTGAGGTGCCGAAGGAGTCCCTGTTCCTGGGCAGCGCGACCAAGGTCGAACTCACCATCCCGGTCATGGCGCTGGGCTTCACGTCGATGATGTTCGGCCTGGTCATCTCCTCGCTGGTGAAGACCTCCGAGAAGACGATGCCGTTGCTGGTCATGTTCGCGATCGTCCAGGTCGTGTTCACCGGCTGCCTCTTCACCCTGAACGGCGCGGTGGGCGTCAACCAGGTCTCGTACCTGATGCCGTCACGCTGGGCCGTCGCCGCGGCGGGTGCCACGCTCGACTTCAACGTGCTCAGTCCGAACAAGGACAACCCGGGCAAGACGGATCCCCTGTGGGAGCACACCACCACCGCATGGACGATCGACATGATCGCCCTGATCGCCCTGGCGGTCATCTGCGGCATCCTCGTGGCCCGCTTCCTGCGCCGCCACGAGCCCGAGGTCATGCGCAAGTAGCCGGTCCCGTACGACGCCGAAGGGCGGCACCCGTCAGGGGGTGCCGCCCTTCGGCGTTCGCTGCCGAGGTCCGCGCCGACCTCAGTACGCGCTGTTGACGTTGTCGATCGAGCCGTACCGGTGGGCCGCGTAGTTGGCGGCGGCGGTGATGTTGGCGACCGGGTCGTAGATGTTCGTCGAAGTACCGGAGACGTGGTACGCGCTGAAGGTCGGCTGGATGACCTGGAGCAGGCCGATCGACGGGGTGCCGTTGACCGCGTTGACGTCCCAGCCGTTGATGGCGCTCGGGTTGCCCGAGGACTCCCGCATGATGTTCTTGTACAGGCCGTTGTACGAGCCCGGGATGCCCTTCTGCTTCATGATCGCCAGGGCGTGGTCGATCCAGCCGTCGAGGTTGTTGGCGTAGGTCTTCGCGGCGGCCGGCTTGAGCGCGGCGCGCTTGGTGGAGCGGCTCGCGGTCTTCTTCGCCTTGCGCTCGGCGGCGGCCTTCTTCTTCGCCGCGGCCTGAGCGGCCGCCTTCTTCTTGGCGGCGGCCTCGGCGGCGGCCTTCTTCTTCGCGTCGGCCTTGGCCTGGATCTGCTCGGCCTTCAGGCTGGCACCGGCGAGCTGGTCGGTGACGCTGGCCTTGACGCCCTTGATCGGCTCGGAGCTGTAGGCGATCTGGGCCTGCGCCGAGGAAGCGGCCTCGCTCGTGGTCGTCTCCGCGTTGCCGGGCACGGCGGAGAACGCGAGGGAGGCGGCGCCCAGGGTGGCGACACCGGCGATCGCGATCTTGTGGCGACGGGTCAGGGCAAGACTGCGCCCACGAGCACTGAAGTTCTTCGGCATGAAAGACGGACCTCTTCGAATAGCGCGGAGGTCGCTCTTCGTCCGGCGGGGGACTCCGGTCCATCCCGCACGAACGCCCCGGGGGAACCCGAGGCGCTGAGCGACGGCTGCCATTGTTAGCGGCCGCAAAATGCCGAGGCAAAGGTGTGACGTACGATCCTGGGTAGTGGACGCAGGAAGGGCAAAACGGGGCAGACTGGACTGTCTGCCCCGCTCATAAGGGGAGTGTTTATCTCCTATCGACCTTCGTACGTGATCTGCGCCCTATGCGCGGGCTCACATCGGGGACGTAACAGTCTCACCGTTAGTTGCTGGAGCAATGCGCCGAGTGAGGATCCTCCTCCGGGAGGATGAGATGGACGTCCCCGAACTCGTGCCACAGGTAGAGCCCGCGCACCGCCTCCTCATAACTGCGGTCGATCGCCGCCCGCCCCGCTACCGCCTCCAGCATCAGCAGATGCGAGGCCTCCGGCTCGTGCAGTCCGGTCAGCAGCCCGTCCACCACCCGCACACCGCGCTCCGGTGTGACGACGAGATCCGTCCACCCCGCACGCGCGCGTACGACTCCGCCCGCATCGGCGGCCGACTCCACCGCCCGCACGGCCGTCGTCCCCACCGCGACAACCCGCCCACCCCCGGCCCGCGCCGCGTTGATCAGCCGCGCCGACGCCTCCGGCACCGAGAACCGCTCCGGATACGGCGACTCGTGCGCCTCCACCGACGCCACCCCGGTGTGCAGCGTGATCGGCGCGAACTGCACCCCCCGGCTCACCAGCTCCGCCACCAGCGCCGCGGTGAACGGCCGCGCGGCACTCGGCATCTCCGCGCTCCCCGTCCCATCGGCCGTCGGCAACGCGAACACGGTCTGATACACGGACAACGGCTGATCCCGCTCCGTATAGGAGTAACGAATGGGCCGCCCGTGCTCGCGGAGCAGTGCGAGGACGCCCGCTCCCGACGTCTGCGCTTGCGCCCCCGACACCCGCGCCCACCACAGCCGGTCGCTGTCCGGCCCCAGAGGCGCCGTGAGCATCAGCCGGACCCCGCCGGGCAGCCGCACCTCCGTCCCCGCGGGGCCACCCGCACGCGCGCGTGTGGTGCCGTCCCCGGCGGGGTCGCGCAGTTCGACCGCCCACCGCCCGTCGTCCCCGCGCGTGGAGAAGTGCACCACCACGCGCGCGTGCCCGATGCGGCCGTCCACGGCGGCGGCCAGGGTCGGCGAGGTGTTCACGACCAGCAGGTCCCCGGCCCGCAGCAGCCGGGGCAGTTCCACGAAGGCGTGGTGGGAGACCTCGACGCCCCGCGACACCAGCAGCCGTACGGAATCCCGGCCGCGCCCCGGCCCGCGCTGCTCGGCCGGGATCCTCGCGAACAGCTCTTCCGGTACCTTCCCCCACCCTCGGCTCCGCTCGTGCGGGGGGACCCCCATCGCCAGCGTCATCGCCCCTCCACCAGCAGCGACGGAGCCGCGTAGCGGCCGCTCACCGGCCGTTCGTCCAACAGCCGCAGGAAGGCCGGCACCACATCGGCCGGCGCGGGACGCGGATCGTCGTCGTCCGGTACGGCCGCCGCGTACAGGTCCGTCGCCATGTCCCCGGGATCCACCGCCCACACCCGCAACCCCGGCTCCTCCGCCCCGAGCACCGCCACGAGCTGGTCCAGGGCCGCCTTCGACGCCCCGTACCCGCCCCACGTCTCGTACGCCTCGGCCGCCGCGTCCGAGCTGACGGCGATCACCGTGCCGCCCGTCCCGGACACCCGCAGCAGCGGCAGCGCCTCCTGGACCAGGCCGAGCGCGGCGACCACGTTCACCTCCAGCGCCCGCCGCAGTCCCTCCAGGGGCAGCTTCTCCAGCCGTACCAGCGGCTCCGCGCCCAGCGCGCTGGCATTGCTCACCAGCAGGTCGGCACCGCCGAGCCGCCACGCGGCCGCCACCAGCTCGGACCGGTGCACGGCGTCCGTGACGTCCCCGGCCACCGCCGTCACACGCGTGCCGTACGCCGACACGGCCGCCGCCGTCTCCGCCAGGACCCCCTCGCTCCTGGCGTCGAGCACCAGATCCCAGCCCCGTGCGGCCAGCGCCTCGGCGAGCGCCCGCCCCAGTCCCTTCGAAGCCCCCGTGATGATCGCCACCGGCATGACACACGTCCCCTCGTAAAGTCCGCCCGTTGATCGGCGTGCCTTCAACGTAGGAACGGCCTCACCCGCCCCGCGTCGGACGCGGGCCCCAAAGCGCCAAGGCCCTTCGACCTACGCCTGCCGTTCCGGGGACTTTCGGCCTAGGTCCACAGACCCGGTCCGGGCCGCCACTGGTCCGATCCGCGGTGTCACACCCCGCCGGTACCGTGAGGACATGAGTCAAGGCCCCCGGTCCGGCCTCGCCGCGGTGAGTTCCGCGCTGCTGGCCATGAGCAGGCACCTCGAGGTGCGCGACGTCCTCAAGACGATCGTCGCCTCGGCCCGTGAGCTGCTCGGCGCGCAGTACGCGGCACTCGGCGTCCCCGACGACCACGGGGGCTTCGCCCAGTTCGTGGTCGACGGCGTCAGCGACGCCCAGTGGAAGGCCATCGGCCCGCTCCCGCGCCAGCACGGCATCCTCGCCGCGATGCTGCACGAGGCGAAGGCGGAGCGCCTGGCCGACGTGCGCAAGGACCCACGCTTCGAGGGCTGGCCGTCCGCCCACCCCAACATGTCCGACTTCCTGGGCCTGCCCATCAAGGACGGCGACGAGGTCATCGGCGCGCTGTTCCTCGCCAACAAGGTGCGCCCGGCTACGGAGAAGGGCTCGGTGCCGGAAAGGGGCTCGGCGACCGTGAGGTCCTCGGCGACGGAGGAGCATCCGCGTCCCAGGAGCGACGGACGCTGCGCCTTCACGCAGGAGGACGAGGAGCTGCTCGACATCCTCGCCCAGCACGCGGCGATCGCCCTCACCAACGCCCGCCTGTACGAACGCAGTCGGGAGCTGACCATCGTCGAGGAGCGCTCCCGCCTCGCCCACGAACTGCACGACGCCGTCAGCCAGAAGCTCTTCTCCCTGCGCCTGACCGCCCAGGCCGCCGCAGCCCTCGTCGACCGCGACCCGGCGCGCGCCAAGGGCGAGTTGCAGCAGGTGGCCGCGCTCGCCGCCGAAGCCGCGGACGAACTGCGCGACGCCGTCGTCGAGTTGCGCCCCGCGGCCCTCGACGAGGACGGCCTCGTCGCCACCCTGCGCACCCAGGCCCAGGTCCTCGACCGCGCCCACACCGCGCGCGTGACCTTCGAGAGCTGCGGCGTACGCGCGCTGCCGGCATCCCAGGAAGAGGCCGTCCTGCGGGTCGCGCAGGAAGCCCTGCACAACGCGCTCCGCCACTCCGGCGCCGAGCACGTCGAGGTGACCCTCGCCCGGCGCGGAGGCGGAGCCGTCCTGCGGGTCACCGACGACGGCGGCGGCTTCGACCCGCACACCACCCGCCGCGCCGGACGCCACCTCGGCCTGGTCTCCATGCGCGACCGGACGAGTGGCGTCGGCGGCACACTGACCGTGCAATCGGCGCCCGGCAAGGGCACCACGATCGAGATGGAGGTCCCCGGTGGCTGACGCAATCAAGGTGCTGCTCGTCGACGACCACCAGGTGGTCCGCCGCGGCCTGCGCACCTTCCTGGAGGTGCAGGACGACATCGAGGTCGTGGGCGAGGCGGCCGACGGCGCCGAAGGAGTCGCCCGCGCCGAGGAGTTGAAGCCCGACGTCGTCCTCATGGACGTCAAGATGCCGGGCATGGACGGCGTGGACGCCCTCCGCAAGCTCCGCGAACTGGCGAACCCCGCGCGGGTGTTGATCGTCACCAGCTTCACCGAGCAGCGCACGGTGATCCCGGCCCTGCGCGCCGGAGCCGCCGGATACGTCTACAAGGACGTGGATCCGGACGCGCTCGCCGGCGCCATCCGCTCGGTGCACGCGGGGCACATCCTGCTCCAGCCCGAGGTGGCCGGCGCGCTGATCTCCCAGGAGGAGGCCAACTCGGGCCAGGGGCGGGCGGGTTCGCTGACCGAGCGGGAGCGCGAGGTGCTGGGCCTGATAGCGGACGGCCGCTCCAACCGCGAGATCGCCCGCGCCCTCGTCCTCTCCGAGAAGACGGTCAAGACCCACGTCTCGAACATCCTGATGAAGCTCGACCTGGCGGACCGCACCCAGGCCGCGCTCTGGGCGGTACGTCACGGAGTGGCCGGTTGATCCACGGCGCGTCAGGGGGCGCACGGCAATTCGGAGCGTCTCACTCCGGACTGAGATTCATACCGTCGTGGGAATGTCCCCCGGATGGCGCATCCTTCGTGGATCTCCGCCGTTCTCCAGTGCGTGCCGCGGCGACTGCCGCGGTCATCGCTAGGAGGACTCAGAAGTGAAGAACCTGAAGAAGGCAGCGGCCGTGACGATGGTGGCCGGCGGGCTGGTCGCCGCCGGTGCGGGAATGGCCTCTGCCACCGGTGGTTCGCTGGCCGACGGCCAGGCCGTCAGCTCGCCGGGCGTCGGCTCGGGCAACCTCGTCCAGGTCCCGGTCCACGTCCCGGTGAACGCGGTCGGCAACAGCGTGAACGTCATCGGTGTGCTGAACCCCGCCTTCGGCAACCTCGGCATCAACCGCTGACTCCGCCCCACGGCGAGCGGTGACCTCCGGCCTCCCGGGTAGCCCCGGGAGGCCGGTCAGCTAGTCGTTCGAATAATCCGAAAGGGCGGTTCATGTCTGATTCGCGTACCGCCCTCGTTCCCTTCCTCGTTGATCAGCGCACGACCCGCGGCCGGGTCGGATACGCAAACGCAGGAGGAACGCTTCTCATGAACATCGCCAAGAAGGCCGCCGTAGCCCTCACCGTGGCCGGCATCGCCGCCGGCGCGGGTGCCGGCGCCGCTGTCGCCGACGCGGGTGCCGACGGCGCGGCCGTGAAGTCGCCGGGCGTCGGCTCGGGCAACCTGGTCCAGGTCCCCGTCCACGTCCCCGTCAACGTCGTCGGCGACAGCGTCAATGTCATCGGCCTGCTGAACCCGGCGTTCGGCAACCAGGGCACGAACGACTGACGCCAGCACCATCAAGAAGGGCCCCACCGGTCAACGGAGACCGGCGGGGCCCTTCTGATGTCCGGGCTCTCGCAGCACGTGAGGGCCTTTGTCCTTCAGCCCGTCCGGCGTTTGAGGACGAGGCCTTCCAGGCCGAAGCCGGGGCCTGGGGGCGGCAGCCCCCAGACGCTCACGTCAACGCAGGCCAACAACCGAACCGACCCTCACCACCGCTCCCGCTCCTCCACAACGGAGTTGTACGCCGCGACCTGAGCCCGCCGAGCCGTCCGCTCAACCGGCCGCAACGCCAACGCCCGAGCCGCCATCTCCCCAGAAGTCACCGCGCCGCCATGCCCGTTGGACTCGGCCAGCGCGACGAGCATCCCCACCCGCTCGGCAAGTTCCAGCACCCGCGCCGCCCGTGGCGGATACCCCGGCGCCAACACCTCCCGCCCCCGCTCGGCCCGCGCCCGGTACGCCTCGATCGCCGCGTCCGCCACCGGCCCCGACCCGGCGACGTCCAACCGGGACAGCACCTCCGTGGCGTCCCGAAGAGCCTCCGCCAGCTCCCGCTCCGCCTCACCCAGCGACGGCACGTCCGCCGGCGGAGCCTCCCGCACCGGCAGGCAGTGCCACACGACCTCGACATGGACATCGCCGTCGGGCCCGGCCTCGTACACCTCGGGCACCAGCCCCAGCGCGGTCCCGTAGCAGACCACCGCCTCCTCGGCCTCTATCGCCCGCGCGTTGAACTCCGGCGGCCCGCTCAACCCCAGCGGATGCCCCGGCGCCGGCAGCGCGACGCGCAGACCCGTCGCCCCGAGTGTCCGCAGCCGCCCCAGCGCGAGCGTGAGCCCGACCGGCCCCGACTCCCCGGGCAGCCCCTCCATCCGATGCACCGCGTCGTCCCCGACGATCGCGAGCACAGCGTCGTCCGGCGAGACAAGACCGGCCAAAAGGGCGTTTCCCCATGCGGCGAGGCGCCCTGAACGTGGTTCCGAGAACATGACCCCCAGCCTAAGGACCGGACCGATGGAATGGAGCGGGCGGCCGGTGGCGTAGATTTCATCGAGGGCTGCGCACACCAGCGCGCACGCGACAGCCGAGACGCCGAGACCTGGCCACACTGCAAGGGGAGACAACGCGCTCATGAGCGATGTTCTGGAGCTTCAGGACGTATCTGTGGTCCGGGAGGGCCGGGCTCTGGTGGACCAGGTCTCCTGGTCGGTCAAGGAGGGCGAGCGCTGGGTCATCCTCGGTCCCAACGGCGCCGGCAAGACCACGCTCCTGAACGTCGCGTCCAGCTACCTCTACCCCAGCAAGGGCACCGCCACCATCCTCGGCGAGACCCTCGGCAAGCCCGGCACCGACGTCTTCGAGCTGCGCCCCCGCATCGGCATCGCCGGAATCGCCATGGCCGACAAGCTCCCCAAGCGCCAGACCGTCCTGGAGACCGTACTGACCGCCGCGTACGGCATGACGGCCGGGTGGCAGGAGGAGTACGAGGAGATCGACGAGCAGCGCGCCCGTGCCTTCCTCGACCGCCTCGGCATGAGCGACTACCTGGAGCGCAAGTTCGGCACCCTCTCCGAGGGCGAGCGCAAGCGCACCCTCATCGCCCGCGCGCTGATGACCGACCCCGAACTGCTGCTCCTCGACGAGCCCGCCGCCGGCCTCGACCTCGGCGGCCGCGAGGACCTGGTCCGCCGCCTCGGCCGGCTCGCCCGCGACCCGATCGCCCCCTCGATGCTGATGGTCACCCACCACGTCGAGGAGATCGCCCCCGGCTTCACCCACGTCCTGATGATCCGTCAGGGCAAGGTGCTCGCCGCCGGCCCCCTCGAACTCGAACTCACCTCGCGCAACCTCTCCCTCTGCTTCGGCCTGCCCCTCCTCGTCGAGCAGGTCGGCGAACGCTGGACCGCGCAGGGTCTTCCCATGTCCTGACCCCTTTTGCGCCCTGTCCGCAGCACGACTCGCGGTCATACCATTGACCTTGTGAACGACATCGACGCATGGGTGTGGTGGCTCGTCGGCGCGGCCGCGCTCGGAATCCCCCTGGTGATCACGGCCATGCCGGAGTTCGGCATGTTCGCCGTGGGTGCCCTCGCCGCCGCCGGCGCCGCCGGACTGGGTTTCGGTGTGGTGGTCCAGGTCCTCGCCTTCGTCGTCGTCTCGGTCGCCCTCATCGCCGTCGTCCGGCCCATCGCGACCCGGCACAGCACGCAACGCCCTCAACTGCGCACCGGCATCGATGCGTTGAAGGGCAAGCAGGCCTTGGTGCTGGAGCGAGTGGACGGCTCGGGCGGCCGCATCAAACTCGCCGGAGAGGTCTGGTCGGCCCGCTCGCTCGACAACGACCGTGCCTACGAAGTGGGACAGGAAGTGGATGTCGTGGAGATCGAGGGAGCGACCGCGATCGTCATCTGACCTCGCACGACTCAACTGAACGGAACAGGCCACGAGTTGTGCGACGGTCTGTCATGCTCGACCAGCAAGATCTTCAACAACCATAAGATCTTCCGAAAGAGCCGAGGCGGAGAAGGGTACGGGGAACGACGATGGAACCGGTCATCATCGTCCTGATCATCCTGGTGGTGTTGGTCTTCATCGCCCTGATCAGGACAATCCAAGTCATCCCGCAGGCCAGCGCCGCCATCGTCGAGCGCTTCGGTCGTTACACGCGGACACTCAACGCGGGCCTCAACATCGTCGTCCCGTTCATCGACACCATCCGCAACCGCATCGACCTGCGCGAACAGGTCGTGCCGTTCCCGCCGCAGCCGGTGATCACCCAGGACAACCTGGTGGTCAACATCGACACGGTCATCTACTACCAGGTGACGGACGCGCGGGCCGCGACCTACGAAGTGGCCAGCTACATCCAGGCGATCGAGCAGCTCACCGTCACCACGCTCCGCAACATCATCGGTGGCATGGACCTGGAGCGGACCCTGACCTCCCGCGAGGAGATCAACGCGGCCCTGCGCGGAGTCCTCGACGAGGCGACGGGCAAGTGGGGCATCCGCGTGAACCGCGTCGAACTCAAGGCAATTGAGCCCCCCACCTCCATCCAGGACTCGATGGAGAAGCAGATGCGCGCCGACCGCGACAAGCGCGCCGCGATCCTCACGGCGGAAGGCACGCGCCAGGCCGCCATCCTCACCGCCGAGGGCGAGAAGCAGTCCCAGATCCTGCGCGCCGAAGGTGAGGCCAAGGCAGCGGCCCTGCGCGCCGAGGGCGAGGCCCAGGCGGTCCGTACGGTCTTCGAGGCCATCCACGCCGGCGACGCCGACCAGAAGCTGCTCAGCTACCAGTACCTCCAGATGCTCCCGAAGATCGCCGAGGGAGACGCCAACAAGCTCTGGATCGTGCCCAGCGAGATCGGCGACGCCCTCAAGGGCCTGTCCGGCGCGATGGGCAACATGGGCCCGTTCGGCGGCGGTTCGAGCGACTCGGGCTCCGACCGGGCCCCGGAACGACGCGAGAAGCCGTCCATCGACTGACGACTTCCCACGACGCATACGACACCGGGGCCCGCCTCCTTCAGGAGGCGGGCCCCGGTTCGTTCACGCTCTTCCGTCCGCCTAGGCCGCCGGCGCGGGCTGCGAAAGCCAGTCCGGCAGAGCCGCGAAGTCGTCGTTACCCAGCGACAACAGCATCGCGTCCGCGGGCGTCGGCTCGAACGGCGGCCGCAGCAGCGGCATCTGCGCCTGCTCCGGAGTCCGGTTCGCCTTGCGGTGGTTGTCCTCCGCGCACGAGGCCACCGTGTTCAGCCAGGTGTCCTGTCCGCCCTGCGACCGCGGCACCACGTGGTCCACGGTCGTCGCGCGCCTGCCGCAGTACGCGCACCTGTGCCGGTCCCTGACCAGCACACCCCGCCTCGACCACGGAGCTTGTCTTCGGAACGGGACCCTCACATACCTGCACAGCCGGATCACCCGGGGGGCCGGTATGTCAACCGCCGCTCCGCGCATGCGCAGTTCGGGGTGGGCCTGCTCGACGACGGCCTTGTCCTGCAGCACCAGGACAACGGCTCGGTTCAACGTCACCGTGGACAGCGGCTCGAAGCTCGCGTTCAGCACCAGCGTGTCCCGCATCCAGCCCACCTCCTTCGTGCACCTGGCCCACCCCCTGGCGGGCTTGGATCAACTTTGGACGGGCGCGCCGAGATGGACAACGCAATAAAAAATGCCCGCCTCTGATCACTTCCAAGACCAGAGGCGGGCAAACGTTCAGTGAATCTCAGACTTCGGCGGGCACCTCGTGCTCGCCGACCAGCTGGGCTCGCGCGATCGCGTGGAACCGCAGATTGAAACCGACGAAGGCGGGGGAGGCATCGGCATCCGGGCCGAGCTTCTCCTGATCCACGGCGTACACCGTGAACACATACCGGTGCGGTCCGTCCCCGGGCGGCGGAGCGGCACCGCCGAAGTCCCTGCTCCCGTAGTCGTTGCGCGCCTGCACGGCACCCTCGGGAAGCCCCTCGAACTTGCCGCTGCCCGCACCCGCCGGAAGCTCGGTGACCGAGGCCGGGATGTCGAACACGACCCAGTGCCAGAACCCGCTGCCCGTCGGGGCGTCCGGGTCGTAGCAGGTCACGGCGAAGCTCTTGGTCTCCTCCGGGAAGCCCTCCCACCGCAAGTGCGGCGAGATGTTGCCGGCCGCGTAGACCTGGGCGTCCTTGAGCGCCCCGCCCTCCTCGACGTCCTCGCTCGTCACACTGAACGACGGAACGGGCGGGTGGAAGTCATGGGGGAGCGGTCGCCGCTTGAGCTCGGTCACCTCGGTACCTCCTGCATCGATTACTGGAATCAGCAGTTCCGAGCCTAGAACCAGTTGCGCTTGCTGCCGACCTCGGACAGCCACTGATTGAGGTACCCGACCCAGTCGGTGCCGTGGAAGTCGTGCAGGCCGACCTGGAAGGAGCGGAACGTGTCACTGCCCTCACTGAACAGTCCCGGCTTCTTGTCCATTTCCAGGATGACGTCCATGGCCTGCGCGTCCGCCACGAAGCTCAGCTCTACCTGGTTCAGCCCCCGGTACTGCGACGGCGGGAAGAACTCGATCTCCTGGTAGAACGGCAGCGACTGGCGCGTGCCCCGGATGTGCCCGCGCTCCATGTCCGCGTTCTTGAAGCGGAAGCCCAGCTGGATGAAGGCGTCCAGAATCGCCTTCTGCGCCGGCAGCGGGTGCACGCTGATCGGGTCCAGGTCACCGGAGTCGATGGCCCTCGCGATCGCCAGCTCCGTCGTCACACCGATGTTCATCCCGCGCAGCGGCTGTCCGTCGATCGTCGTGATCGGCGTCTCCCACGGGATCTCCAGACCGAACGGCACCGCGTGCACGGCCCCGGCCTGCAGCTCGAAGGCACCGCCGAGCCGCACCTTGGTGAACTCGATGTTCTGCTTGTACTCCTCGTCGCCGCTCTCGACCTCGACCTTGGCCTGCAGCCCCACGGACAGGCCCTCGATGTTCTGGTTCACGGACCCGCCCTGGATCCGCACCTCACCCTGAACGACGCCGCCCGGCACGACGTTGACCTCGGTCAGCACCGTCTCGACCGAAGCTCCGCCGGCCCCCAGGCTCGCGAGCAGCTTCTTGAACGCCATGTCTCTCCCTAGTACGTGTGGGCCTTTGATCCCTACAAACGCGATCCGGCCCCGACCGGTTCCGCGCCCACACCCTGGCAAGCGGACGAACCCTTGACCACCCCTTGGCCAGAAACCGGTCTGGACTACGCTCCTACGCCATGATCGCGCCACCGGACGCTACGCCACTGCCCCGACACTTCTTCGACCGCCCCGTTCTCGAGGTCGCCCCCGACATCCTGGGCCGCGTCCTCGTCCGTACGACCCCGGACGGCCCGATCCGCGTCCGCCTGACAGAGGTCGAGGCCTACGACGGTCCGAACGACCCCGGCTCCCACGCCTATCGCGGTCGTACGCCCCGCAATGACGTGATGTTCGGTCCGCCCGGCCACGTGTACGTCTACTTCACCTACGGCATGTGGTTCTGCATGAACCTGGTCTGCGGCCCCGAGGGCAACCCGAGCGGGGTCCTGCTGCGGGCCGGCGAGGTCGTGGAGGGTGCTGAGCTCGCACGTAAACGTCGACTCTCGGCCCGAAATGACAAGGAACTGGCCAAAGGGCCCGCACGCCTGGCCACGGCCCTGGACGTGACCCGCGACCTGGACGGCGCGGACGCGTGCGCGGCTGGTGACGCCCCGCTGCGCATCCTGACGGGTACCCCGGTACCCGCCGACCAGGTACGCAACGGTCCCCGCACCGGAGTCGCCGGCGACGGAGCCGTCCACCCCTGGCGCTACTGGATCGCCAACGACCCGACGGTGAGCCCGTATCGGGCCCATGCACCACGACGTCGCTCAAGTTGACTCGTTCTTGGAACGTGCGTAACGTAGCTCCAGCCGCTTGAACCGGGTACGGCAATCGCCAGCAGCCGGAAGCGGCCAACCACTACCTACGACTTCCCTTAGCGGGGACGATTTTGGCGTGCCTGCATGCCTGAATTCGAACTCGCGGAACTCGATTATGAGTTGCCGAGGGAATCGGCTAACGTAGTGAATGTCGAAAGGCCCCGCCGACCGGGAAACAGCGCCGAAAGGCTCTGATAGAGTCGGAAACGCAAGACCGAAGGGAAGCGCCCGGAGGAAAGCCCCAGAGAATGTTCTGCGGGTGAGTACAAAGGAAGCGGCCGTTCCTTGAGAACTCAACAGCGTGCCAAAAGTCAACGCCAGATATGTTGATACCCCGTCTCCGGCCATCATGGTTGGGACGTGGTTCCTTTGAAGAACAAAACACAGCGAGGACGCTGTGAACAGTCGGATCATTCCTCCGATTGTTCCGCTC
>NZ_JBIVQP010000001.1:823394-2215635 GCF_044755245.1 Streptomyces sp. NPDC092369 | reverse complement strand
CGGGGCGCCGGGGCGGCGGGCGCCCCCCCCCCCCCCCCCCGCGCCCCGCCCCCCCCCCCCCCCCCCCCCCCCCCCCCCCCCCCCCCCCCCCCCCCCCCCCCCCCCACTCCCGGTGCGTGGGCGGCCGCGGGACAGTGGGGTGCGCGGCCGTCATCCGGGGGTGTCAGCGGTGATCGGTAGGGTCGGGGGATGAGTTCTTCGCCTGCTGAGTTGGTTCGTGCGTTTCATGTGGCTGTGGGGCTTGATGCCCGTGGGACGCCTACGGAGGTTTCGGCTCAACTGGCTGCTCATCGGCGGGAGTTGCTTGTCGAGGAGGCCGCGGAGGTTGCTGAGGTTTCGGTTGCCGGGCCGCTCGACAAGCTTGCTCATGAGTTGGCTGATGTTGTGTATGTGGCTTATGGGACCGCCCTTGTGCACGGCATTGATCTCGATGCGGTGATCGCCGAGATTCACCGGTCCAACATGACGAAGGTGGGGCCCGACGGGAGTGTGGTGCGGCGGGCCGACGGCAAGGTCTTGAAGGGGGAGCACTACGAGGCTCCCGATGTGTCGGCCGTGCTGCGCCGCCAGGGGTGGGTGCCCAGCGGCGCGTGACGGGGGCGGTGACTAGGAGGCGCCGGCCAGTTTCCATTCGTGGTGGAGGGCGCCGAGGGGGATGTCCTGGCGGAGCACCGGCGTGCCGAAGATCGAGAGCTGGAGGCGGAGGGTGCCGGTGAGGTCCACGCCGCCGTACACCGCCCAGGTGGCCGTGGGGGCCGGGTAAGTGGCTGAGGCCTCGCCGCGTACGTACGGGGCCAGGTCGGCGACTACGCCTACGGCGCCGTAGAGGCCCACGGAGGCCTCCGCGCCCAGTGCCGCCTTCACGTTGCCGGCGGTGGAGAGGGAGGTTCGTACGGGGGTGCTGGACATGTCGGAGGAATTCACCGGCGTCCAGCCCTGCGCGGTCCCGAAGGTGCCGCCCGCCTTGAAATCGCCCTTGATGTCCTGGGCCACGTCCACGGTGACCTTGCCGTCGCCGCTGATCTGGAGATAGCAGGTCAGGTCGAGGTTGACGACGACCGGGACCGGACCGACCTGGAGCACCGGGTCCGCGTGCAGCTTCGCGAACGGGATGCGGAGCGGGGCGCCCGTGCTCGCGGCGGCCCGGCCCTTCAGGGCCCAGCCCGAGGTCCAGTCGCCGGAGACGCCCAGGTACGCCGAGGCGGGCGTGATGCCCGTGCCCTCGCCGCCGTACTTGAAGTCGACCTGCGGGGCGATCTGCGCGTAGCCCGAGACCGAGGCCTTGGCCGAGACGGGGGCGTCTGCGGGGGAAGGGATCTCGGCGCGTACGTCGAGTCGCAGGCTGCCCAGCGGGACGGTCGCGCCCTCCGGGCCCACATGGACGTCGCTGGTCCTGGACCAGGACACGTCCACGTCGGGCAGGAGCTTGTCGACGTCGAAGGCGGCCGGGGCGACCGGCACACTGCCCTTCGCCGTCTCGTCGCCCAGCACGGAGTCGAGGGCGGCCGGCTCGGTCTGCACCTCGGTGCCCGCGTCGGTCTCGCCGAGCACCTTGGTGACCTTGGCCAGCAGCCCGTTCGGGGCGCCGGGCGCCGGGGCGCTGGCTATGACGTCACCGACGGCGGTGGGTCGGGGAGGGGTGCTCGGAGACGGGGATGCTGTTGATTCCGGCGGTGAACTCGCCTTCGGCTTAGTCGAGATGACGGCTCGTCGGGTCTTCGCGTCGTACGCGTGCACCGCGAGGGTCGTTCGGTGCGCCGTTCTGCCCGAGGTCGAGCCCGGGTGTGCCGCCGCGGTCGCGGTGTCGGCCGGGGCGGCGGCCACCGCGAGGGGGCGGTCGGCGGCCGCCGTCGTCTCGCTGGTGTCGGTCGAACGGCTGGGCTTCGCGTCGGCGTGGTCGGTCGCCGGTGCCGCGGAGCAGCCGACCGCCAGGAGGAGCGTGGCGGTGGCGAGGGCGGGCAGCACGGCGCGCGTGTGCCGCTTGCGTCTGTGCAAGGTCAGTCCTGGGGAGGGTGGGGGGTGGCCAAGGAGTACTTACTCACGGGTACTACTGGCGAGTAGGTGTGCATGAGCATGCCAGTGCCGCCGCACTGGAACTCCGTACTCCGGCGACCTCGCGATGTGAAGTGGGCCACCCCTCCTGTGGGTGGCTGGGTCAGTCGCCCACCGACACCTCCGCCTCCACCGGTTCCGTCGTGCGCTTGCGGGTCGCCGCCCGGTCCGTGAAGTACCGGGCCAGGGGTTCCGTGTAGCGCGCCGTGAGGGGGCCGAGGACGACCAGGATCAGGACGTACGCCGTGGCCAGGGGGCCCAGGGACGGTTCGATTCCGGCAGTGACCGCCAGGCCCGCGATGACGATGGAGAACTCGCCGCGTGCCACCAACGCGCCGCCCGCGCGCCAGCGGCCCTTGACCGAGATGCCGGCTCGGCGGGCCGCCCAGTAGCCGGTGGCGATCTTCGTCGCGGCGGTGACCAGGGCCAGGGCCAGCGCGGGGAGCAGCACCGGGGGAATGCTCGCCGGGTCCGTGTGCAGGCCGAAGAAGACGAAGAAGACGGCCGCGAAGAGGTCGCGCAGGGGGCTGAGGAGGGTGTGGGCGCCTTCCGCCACTTCGCCGGACAGGGCTATGCCGACCAGGAACGCGCCGACTGCCGCCGAGACCTGGAGCTGTTGGGCCACGCCCGCCACGAGGATCGTCAGGCCGAGGACCACGAGGAGCAGTTTCTCCGGGTCGTCGCTGGAGACGAAGCGGGAGATCACCCGGCCGTAGCGGACCGCGACGAACAGGACCAGGCCCGCCGCACCCAGGGCGATCGCGAGCGTGAGGCTGCCCGCCATCAGGCCGGCGCCGGCCACCAGGGCGGTCACTATCGGCAGGTACACCGCCATCGCCAGGTCCTCCAGGACCAGGACGCTGAGGATGACCGGCGTCTCGCGGTTGCCCACGCGGCCCAGGTCGCCCAGGACCTTCGCGATGACACCGGACGAGGAGATCCAGGTGACGCCGGCCAGGACGACCGCCGCCACCGGGCCCCAGCCGAGGAGAAGGGCCGCGACGGCGCCGGGCAGGGCGTTGAGCGCGCCGTCGACCAGGCCGGCCGGGTAGTGCGACTTGAGGTTGGTGACCAGGTCGCCGGCCGAGTACTCCAGGCCGAGCATCAGGAGCAGGAGGATGACGCCGATCTCGGCGCCCGTGGCCACGAACTCCTCGCTCGCCCCGAGGGGGAGCAGGCCGCCCTCACCGAAGGCCAGGCCGGCGAGGAGGTAGAGGGGGATGGGGGAGAGCCGGAACCGGCCGGCGAACCGGCCCAGCAGGCCCAGGGCCAAAAGGATGGAGCCGAACTCGATCAGCAGGACCGCGGAGTGCACCGGCTCACTCCCGCCCGAGTATCGCCGCGGCGGCGTCGACGCCTTCGCGGGTGCCGACGACGATCAGGATGTCACCGCCCGCCAGCCGGAAGTCCGGCGTCGGGGAGGGGATGGCCTCCGCCCGGCGCAGCGCCGCCACGATCGAGGCGCCCGTGGCGGTGCGCATCTTGGTGTCGCCCAGCACGCGTCCGTTCCAGTGCGAGGTCGCCCGGATCTCGATCCGTTCGGCGACCAGGCCCAGGTCGGAGGTGTAGAGCAGGCTCGCGCTGTGGTGGGACGGCTTCAGCGCGTCGATCAGCGCGCCCGCCTCGGAGCCGGTCAGACGCAGCGAGTGGGCGCAGGAGTCGGGATCGTCGGTCCGGTAGACGTTCACCGTGCGGGCGCCGTCGCGGTGCGCGACCACGGACAGATGGCGCTGGTCGCGCGTGACCAGGTCGTACTGGACTCCGATGCCCGGCAGAGGCGTCGCCCTCAGGCGTGGCGCAGACACGTTTCTCCCCTTGAATCGGCAGGTGGGTGAATCGGCGGTTGTGAACTGGTGGCCGGGTGGTGAGTGGGCGGTGGCCCGATCGGCGGTGATCATGGGGCCCCCTCGCATGCTGCCACCCCGCCGTACCGTGGCGACATGGGTGACGTCACGGATATACGCGAGCCGGCGGCTCGGGAGAGGCTGGTCGCTTCGGGGCCGTACGCCAGGAGAAGGGCAGGGAAAGGAAGCACCGTGTCCTTGTTCTGGCGGATCTTCTCGTTCAACGCGGCCGGGCTGGTGCTCGCCGCCGCGCTGCTGCTGGGGCCCGTCACCGTGTCGACCCCGGTCGCGCCCGCCGAGGCGCTGGTCGTCGTCGTGGGCCTGGCCCTGCTGCTGGTCGGCAACGCGATCGTGCTGCGCCTCGGCCTCGCCCCGCTGCGCCGGCTGGGGAGCGCCATGGCCACCGCCGACCTGCTGCGGCCCGGTGCCCGGGCGGTCGTCGCCGGTCCCGCGGAGGCGGCCGAGCTGATCCGGACGTACAACACGATGCTCGACCGGCTGGAGGGCGAGCGCGCGGCGGGGGCGGGGCGGGCGCTGTCCGCCCAGGAGCGGGAGCGGCACCGGATCGCTCGCGAACTGCACGACGAGGTCGGGCAGACGCTGACCGCCGTTCTGCTGCAACTGAAGCGGGTCGCCGACCGCGCTCCGGAGGGATTGAGGGACGACGTGGAGCAGGCTCAGGAGGCCACGCGGGCGGGGCTCGACGAGATTCGCCGTATCGCCCGGCGGCTGCGGCCCGGGGTGCTGGAGGAGCTCGGGCTGTCCAGCGCGCTGCGGTCGCTCGCCGCCGAGTTCACCACCCACGGACTCACCGTTCGCCACGACGTTCCCGGCGAACTGCCGCCGCTGACCGAGGAGTCGGAGCTCGTGGTCTACCGCGTGGCCCAGGAAGGGCTCACCAACACCGCACGGCACGCGTCCGCCGACCGCGCCGAGGTCCGCCTCCGGCCCGTCGCCGACGGCCTCGAACTCCTCGTACGGGACAACGGCAAAGGCATCGGTACGGCGGTGGACGGCGCCGGCATCAGCGGGATGCGGGAGCGGGCGCTGCTGATCGGCGCCCGGTTCTCGCTCGCGCCCGCTCCTGGGAAGGGCACGGACGTGCGTCTGCTCATTCCCGTCGCCGTCGCCGTCGCCGAGGAAGGTCGCTGATGGGGGTCCCCGCGCGCGTGCTGCTCGCCGACGACCACGCGCTCGTACGGCAGGGTGTGCGGCTCATCCTCGACGGCGAGCCGGATCTGACGGTGGTCGCCGAGGCCGGCGACGGCGCCGAGGCGGTCGAGCGGGCCCGTGCCGGTGACATCGACCTCGCGGTCCTGGACATCGCCATGCCCCGCATGACCGGGCTCCAGGCGGCCCGCGAGCTGTCCCGCAGGCTGCCCGACCTGCGCATACTGATCCTGACGATGTACGACAACGAGCAGTACTTCTTCGAGGCACTCAAGGCCGGGGCCAGCGGGTACGTCCTCAAGTCCGTCGCCGACCGCGACCTGGTCGCGGCCTGCCGGGCGGCCGTACGCGACGAACCCTTCGTCTACCCGGGCGCCGAACGGGCCCTCGTCCGCTCCTACGTCGACCGCCTCCACCGCGGCGACGACCTGCCCAGACGGGCCGTCACCGAGCGGGAGGAGGAGATCCTCAAGCTCGTCGCCGAGGGCCACACCTCCAAGGAGATCGGCGAACTCCTCTTCATCAGCACGAAGACCGTCGAACGCCATCGCGCCAATCTGCTGCAGAAGTTGGGGTTGCGGGACCGGTTGGAACTCACCCGCTACGCGATCCGGGTGGGATTGATCGATCCCTGAAGTGGTGGGCTTCTAGGCCGCGTTGCGCCAGACCTTCACGTCCAGGACGGCGTACGTCGTCCCGGAGGAGCCGCGGTAGGTCACCAGGCCCACGTGTCCCGTGCCGCTGATCACGCACAGCTGCTGACCGGCCGTCAGGTCCTTGACCCAGACGTAACTCCTGTAGCCCGTCGCGGCCTTGCACGTGTCCAGGGCGCCCGAACGGCCCTCCGGAAGCAGCGCCAGGGAGCTGCCCGAGTCGGTGCCGGGGGCCAGGACCGCGCCGGAGGAGTAGACGGCGTAGGTCAGGTCCTCGTCGGAGGTCCCGGTGTCCGCCTTGGACCGTACCGGGGTGTCGGCCAGGTAGATGTCATGGCTCTTGGTCATCCGGATTCCGGTGTACGTCACCGGGGCGGGGGCCGTCGGCGCCGCGGGCCCGCTGGACGCGGCGGTCGGGGCGGCCGCGACCGCGCTCCGCGTGGGTGCCGGGGGGCCCGAAGGGCTGGGCGGTACCGCCGACTTGGCGGCCTTCGGGTTCTTCGACCCGGAGGGGGAGGGCGAGGGGGACGGAGAGCGCGGGGGCGAGGAGTCGGTGGGTGCGGCGGACTGGGACGCGGCCACGTCCTGGGTGTGGCCTTCGGCCTTGTCGCCGGGGACGAGCAGGAGGGCCGCGCCCGCTCCGGAGGCTACGAGGGCCACTGCGGCTGCGGCGAGGACCCAAGTTCGTTTTCCGCGCTTCTTGGCGTCCGTGCTGTCCGTGCCGACCGAGGAGGTGGGTGTGGTGGACGGGTTCTGGGGGTGGACGTGGGCGGCCTGGGGGTGCTGCCAGGCGGGTGCGGCTTGGGCCAGGAGGATCGGGTCGGGGAGAGCGGCGGGGGTGGGGACGGGGGAGTGGGCGGGTGAGGGGGTGGCTGCGGCCGGGGTGGAAGGGCCGTACGGCGTGGGGATCGGGGGGCCGAAGGCGCCGGGAGGGGGCGGCGGGCCGTAGCCGGCGGGTGCGGGCGGGGGTGGGGTTGTGGGTGTGGGTGGGGGTGTGGCGGGGCCGTAGGGCCCGGGGGGCGCGTCCGTGGCGGGAGGTGTGCCCGGCGTCGAGCCCGTTCCGGGCCCACGGTTCGCATCCTCGGTCCTGGCCGCTATGCCCGCGGCCAGTTCGCCGGGCAGCCAGGCGCCGGACGCGTGGTGGGCCTCGTCGCCGCGGTGGGTCTGGAGGGTCTGGACGGTGCGGATGACCTCCTCGACGGAGGGGCGTTCGGCGGCGGGTTTGCGCAGGCAGGCGGCCACCAAGTCCCGTATCTCATCCGGTACTTGGGCGAGGTCGGGCTCCTCGTGCACCACCCGGTACAGCACCGCGTGCGGGTCTCCGGTGCCGAACGCGGCGCCGCCCGTCGACGCGAAGACCGCGGTCTGGCCCAGCGCGAACACGTCCGCCGAGGCGCCGGCCTCCGCGCCGAGCACCTGCTCCGGTGCCATGTAGGCGACCGTGCCGAGGGCCGTACCGCTCTGCGTCACCGAAGTGGCGTCCGCTGCCCGTGCGATGCCGAAGTCGATGACGCGGGGGCCGTCGGCGGCGAGCAGGACGTTCGACGGCTTGAGGTCGCGGTGCACGATGCCTTCGCGGTGCACGGCCTGCAGGGCCTCCGCGACGCCGGCGATCAGCCGCAGCACGGTGTCCACGGGCAGCGGGCCGTGCTCGCGCACCGCGTCCTCGAGAGACGGGCCAGGTACGTACGCGGTCGCGCACCACGGCACGGCTGCCTCGGTGTCGCTGTCCACGACCGGGGCCGTGTAGAGGCCGTGCACGCGGCCGGCCGCGGCCACCTCGGCGCGGAACCGCCCGCGGAACTCGGGGTTCTCGGCCAGCTCCGGCCGGATCACCTTGACCGCGACGGCGCGCCCGCCCGGCGTGTGCGACAGGTAGACCCGCCCCATGCCACCGGACCCGAGCCGTGCCGTCAGCCGATAACCGCCCACGACCCGCGGGTCGCCGTCCTCCAGCGGCCGCGGACCGCCCCCACCGTTGCCCAACACGCCTGCTCCACCCCGAGATCACTCTGTGGGGCCCATTGCATCACGGGCCCCTGGGGGACCGTGGGCCACTTCCGGCCGCGGGCTTCGGATCGGGACTATGCTCCTGGCTTCATGAATTCCGGTGCCGTCACGCCTGCCGTCACCCCACCCCGGCGCACGGCCCACCGGATTGTGGCCGTCATCGGCACCTTCGTCCTGGCGATCGCCGTCGTCGCGTTCGTCCGGGTCCTGGTGTCCTGGCCGCACTCCCCGCCCGCCGGCACCACGACCAGCACCCACGCGCGCGAGCGCATGGAGCAGGACGCCTGGAAGTATGCCGACGCGCTCGCCGTGGCCCGCCGCACCGCTGCCCTCACCCCGACGACCCTGCCCACTCCGGGCAACCCGTCCGTGGGCACCCCGACGGTCACCACCCGGCACGGCACCACGGTCGTGACGTTCTCCACGCACGCGTCCTTCGGCAGCGCGGACGCGCGCACACCGGTGACGGCCTGCTACCGGGCCACGCTGACCTCGGGGATCAAGGCTCCGGCGGTCGTCGAGGTGGCCGGCGCCGACTGCCGCGCCCAACCCGTTCCGGCGAGCACCTACCCTTGAGGAATGACCACCAGCAGCGACCGGAGCCCGGCAGTGGACGAGCGTTCATCCAAAACGTATGAAGTGCGCACTTATGGGTGCCAGATGAACGTCCACGACTCCGAGCGATTGTCCGGGCTACTGGAGGACGCCGGTTACGTCCGCGCCCCCGAGGGGTCCGACGGCGACGCCGACGTCGTCGTCTTCAACACGTGCGCCGTGCGCGAGAACGCCGACAACCGGCTCTACGGCAACCTCGGCCGCCTCGCGCCGCGCAAGGTCTCGCGGCCCGGGATGCAGATCGCCGTTGGCGGCTGCCTGGCGCAGAAGGACCGCGACACGATCGTGAAGCGGGCGCCCTGGGTGGACGTCGTCTTCGGTACGCACAACATCGGCAAGCTGCCGGTCCTGCTGGAACGCGCGCGCGTGCAGGAGGAGGCGCAGGTCGAGATCGCCGAGTCCCTGGAGGCGTTCCCCTCGACGCTGCCGACCCGGCGCGAGAGCGCGTACGCGGCGTGGGTGTCGATCTCCGTCGGCTGCAACAACACGTGCACCTTCTGCATCGTCCCGGCGCTGCGCGGCAAGGAGAAGGACCGCCGGACCGGCGACATCCTCGCCGAGATCGAGGCCCTGGTCGACGAGGGCGTCTCCGAGATCACGCTGCTCGGACAGAACGTGAACGCGTACGGCTCCGACATCGGCGACCGCGAGGCGTTCAGCAAGCTGCTGCGGGCCTGCGGGAAGATCGACGGACTGGAGCGCGTCCGTTTCACTTCCCCGCACCCCCGTGACTTCACCGACGACGTCATCGCCGCCATGGCCGAGACGCCGAACGTGATGCCGCAGCTGCACATGCCGATGCAGTCCGGCTCGGACACGGTCCTCAAGGCGATGCGCCGCTCGTACCGCCAGGAGCGCTACCTGGGGATCATCGAGAAGGTCCGCGCCTCGATCCCGCACGCGGCGATCACCACCGACATCATCGTGGGCTTCCCCGGCGAGACCGAGGAGGACTTCGAGCAGACCCTGCACGCGGTCCGCGAGGCACGGTTCGCGCAGGCGTTCACCTTCCAGTACTCCAAGCGGCCCGGCACCCCCGCGGCCACCATGGAGAACCAGGTCCCCAAGGAGGTCGTCCAGGCGCGCTACGAGCGTCTCGTCGCCCTCCAGGAGGAGATCTCCTGGGACGAGAACAAGAAGCAGGTCGGCCGCACCCTGGAGCTGATGGTCGCCGAGGGCGAGGGTCGCAAGGACGGTGCCACCCACCGTCTGTCGGGCCGTGCCCCCGACAACCGCCTCGTCCACTTCACCAAGCCGGACGTCGACGTCCGTCCCGGCGACGTGGTCACGGTCGAGATCACCTACGCCGCCCCGCACCACCTCCTCGCCGAGGGCCCCACCCTCGACGTGCGCCGCACGCGCGCGGGTGACGCGTGGGAGAAGCGCAACGCCGCGAAGCCGGTGGGCGTGATGCTGGGCCTGCCGAAGATCGGGGCGCCGGAGCCGTTGCCGGTGGCCACGGGGAGCGGCTGCGGCTGCGACTGACCTCACGGTCATCGACTTGATGGTCACCGACGTCATCCACGTCACCGACGTCCTCATCGAGGACTGACGCCCGCTCGCCCCGCGGGGTTACGCTGCCGATCATGCTTGTAGCCGCCGCAGTCTGTCCCTGCCCGCCGCTCCTGGTGCCCGAGGTCGCCGCCGGTGCCGCCTCCGAGATGGACGTCGCGCGTGCCGCGTGCACGGACGCGCTCGGCGTGCTGGCCGCCGCCCGGCCCGACCGGCTCGTGGTCCTCGGTCCAGCCGAGCAAGATGGGCGCGGTGCGCATCCCGCGGGTACGCCGGGGTCGTTCCGGGGATTCGGTGTCGAGGTCGACGTACGGCTGGGCGAGGGGGCGCCGCGTCTCCCGTCCGAGCGACGGCTGCCGCCTTCGCTGGCCGTCGCCGCGTGGCTGCTGGAGCGGACCGCGTGGTCCGATGCCCCGATCGAGGGACTAGGCGTGGGGGAACCTCTCGCCGCCGAGCGGTGTATCCAAGTCGGAAGGGATCTCGCGACCCGGGCCGAGAGGGTGGCACTGCTGGTGATGGGCGACGCCAGCGCGTGCCGCACGCTCAAGGCACCCGGTTACTTCGACGAACGCGCGGCACCGTTCGACGCGGAGGTCGCACGGGCGCTGGGCACGGCGGACGTGGCGGCCATCAAGGAACTGGACAGCGAGCTGGCATACGAGCTGAAGGCCTCGGGCCGAGCCCCCTGGCAGGTCCTCGCAGGCGCGGCCGAGAACGCGCAGCTGACGGGGACGCTGCTGTACGAGGACGCGCCGTACGGTGTGGGATACGTGGTCGCGACCTGGTCGTAGGGCCGGGTTGGCCGGGGTGCGGGACGTCGAGGCGGCGGTCTGTGCGTTGGCCGTGCGGGGGACTGCTGGGGTGTTGGGGCGCGGAACTTGTTTGGCCCGCGTCCGCCGTGGGGCGGTTGGTGGGGTGTTGGGTGCGGAGGCAGTCGGCCTTGCGCCGGTCGTGGTGCGGGCTGGCCGGGGTGCCGGCCGCTGAGGCGGCGGTCTGTGCGTCGGCCGTGCGGGGGACTGCTGGGGTGTTGGGGTGCCGAACTTGTTTGGCCCGCGTCCGCCGTGGGGCGATTGGTGGGGTGTTGGGTGCGGAGGCAGTCGGCCTTGCGCCGGTCGTGGGGCGGGCTGGCCGGGGTGCCGGCCGCTGAGGCGGCGGTCCTGTGCCGGTCGTGGGGCGCACTGCCGGGGTGCCGGCGGCCGAGGCGGCGGTCCGTGTGCTGGTCGTGGGGTGCGTCGGCCGAGGTGCTGGTCGCCGAGGCCGCGGTCTGTGTATTTGCCGTGGGGTGAGGGGTAGGGCGCGGCAGCAGTCGGTCCTGTTCCGGACGGGCGGTACGGGTCACCGGCGCGGTGGTCGCGTAAGGCCGTTCGAGTTCGCTGGCCCCGACACGGCGGACGGCCGGGAGCGTTGGGGCTCCGCGGCCGTCCGTCGATGTTCGTGCCGGTCAGGTGGTTGGCGGGGGAGGCGCGTCCGGTGGCGGTGTCGTGCCGCCGGTCGGGGGCATGCCCGTCGGGTCGTCATTGTGGGCGAGCCTGTCCACGGCGCCCTTGGCCTTGCCCGTCCCCGTCTGGATCCGGTCGCTGTACTTGCCCTTGGTCTTCTCGTCGACGACCTTCGCGGCCTTGTCGATACCGGTCGAGATCTTGCCCCCGTGCTGCTGCGCGAGGCCCGAGACCTTGTCCTTGGCCGGAGAGAGCTTGGCCTTCAAATTGTCCAGGAGACCCATGGTCCACCTTCCGTGTGTCCCGGCCCGTACGCCTGGCGGCTACCCCGTCGGCGCACGCGTACGCCGGGCGGCTACGTGCGGGCGCCCTCGCCGGCCTCACTGTCGGCCGTCGCCTCGGCGGACTGCTGCTTGGGGATCTCGACGCCCTCGCCGGAGCCGGCCTCGGAGTCCGCCGTCCCGGCCGGGGTCTCCGCCTGCGCCGCCGTCGGCTCGACCTCGGTCGCACCCGCGTCCTCGGACCTGGCCTCGGACACCTCGGCCGACCCCTTCGCCTCTGCCGCCTGCTCCGCCGCAGACTCCGAGCACGCCGTCACTGCGGCGTCCTGAGCCTCGGCGGCCGACGCCTCCTCCGTGGCCTTCGACCTCCGGAGAAGCCGTGCGAAAACACCCATATCCACTCCATACGTTACTCGTGCGGGCGAAACCCCGCGTCGTCCGGTGCGCCCGTTCGCGTCACCCCGCCCCGCCGCCTCCTGCGAACCGACGGCGAGGACCTCGACCGGGCAACGACCCCGTCCCGTCACCGTCACGTAACTCGTTCGAGGAGTGCCCGCCGGGTTTGCGAGACTGGTCCGGTGAGCACCGCACCCCCCGCCCCCCGAGTCATCGCCGTCGTCGGACCCACCGCGGCGGGAAAGTCCGATCTGGGCGTCTTCCTCGCCCGGCAACTCGGGGGCGAGGTCGTCAACGCCGACTCCATGCAGCTGTACCGGGGGATGGACATCGGCACCGCCAAGCTGACGCCCGAGGAACGCGACGGCGTCCCGCACCACCTCCTGGACATCTGGGACGTCACCGTCACGGCCTCCGTCGCCGAGTACCAACGGCTCGCCCGCGAGCGGATCGACGCCCTGCTCGCCGAGGGCCGCTGGCCGATCCTCGTCGGCGGCTCGGGCCTGTACGTCCGCGGTGCCGTCGACAACCTGGAGTTCCCCGGCACCGACCCCGAGGTGCGGGCGCGCCTTGAGGAGGAGCTCACCCTGCGCGGCTCGGGCGCGCTGCACGCCCGCCTCGCCGCCGCCGACCCCGAGGCCGCGCACGCGATCCTGCCCAGCAACGGCCGCCGTATCGTCCGCGCGCTCGAAGTGATCGAGATCACCGGCCGGCCCTTCACCGCCAACCTCCCCGGCCACGACTCGGTCTACGACACCGTCCAGATCGGTGTCGACGTGGCCCGCCCCGAACTCGACGAGCGCATCGCCCGCCGCGTCGACCGAATGTGGGACGCGGGGCTGGTGGCGGAGGTGCGCGTGCTGGAGGCGCAGGGCCTGCGCGAGGGGCGTACGGCCTCGCGCGCGCTGGGCTACCAGCAGGTCCTGGCGGCGCTCGCGGGGGAGTGCACTCTCGACGAGGCGCGCACCGAGACCGTCCGTGCCACCAAGCGCTTCGCGCGCCGCCAGGATTCGTGGTTCAGGCGCGATCCGCGGGTGCACTGGTTGAGTGGGGCCGCGGCGGATCTCACAGAACTTCCGCACCTCGCACTGGCGTTGGTCGAACGACCGGTCACAGCCTGATCACGTCATGGCATCGGGACGCTCAGGCCGTCATCCCGGCCTCCGGCGCCGTGCCATCATCGAGCTTCGATCGACCAAGTTCCTAGTTGGGAGGGCGCGTGGTGATGGAGGCCGGCCCTCGCGACACCGCACATGGCACCGAGCCCCTGACCGCCGCGAGCGGTGAGCCGGAGCTGGAACTGGACGAGGATCGTCTGAGCCCCGACGGGCCCGACGACACCCAGGGCGGAGTGACCGCGGACGGTCCCGAGCCCGAGGAGATGTTCGCGAGCGGCCCCGAGGTCGAGGTCGAACTGCGCCCCCAGCGCCGACTGCGCATCTGGCAGCTCGCCCCCATCGTCGCCCTGGCCGCCGTCGGCTCCCTGATGTTCGCCTTCCCGCTCGCCTTCGACTTCGGCGACAGCGGCGCCGTGATCGCCATGCTGGGGCTGCTGATCTGCTCCTGCGCGGCCGGCTGGGGCATGATGGCCGCCCGCCGCGTCGGCTACACCGGGCCGGGCCTCCCGCAGCGCGGCTCCGGCTCCCGGCCGGACTGGCGGGTCGTGCTGGCGTACGTCGTGGTCGTGGCCGCGGTGGTCGTGCTGGCCGTATGGCGGGTAGCGCGCCTCCGCTGAGGTTCTCGGCGGCGCGGGTCCGTATCGACGTACGGCCGCACCGCGTGTGCGTGACCGGCCCCCTCCGGCCCGCGGACGAAACCGCGACACCCTTTACGATCGAAGAATGAGCACCCGCGCGCGGATCCCCTTCCTCAAGGGCCACGGCACCGAGAACGACTTCGTCATCGTCCCGGACCCCGAGAACACCCTCGACCTGCCGGCGGCGACCGTCGCCGCCCTGTGCGACCGCCGTTCCGGCATCGGCGGTGACGGGCTGCTGCACGTGGTCAGGTCCGCCGCGCACCCCGAGGCCCGGGAGATGGCGGCCCAGGCGGAGTGGTTCATGGACTACCGCAACGGCGACGGCTCGATCGCGGAGATGTGCGGCAACGGCGTGCGCGTCTTCGCGCGCTACCTCCTGCGCGCAGGACACATCGGCGAAGGTGACCTCGCGGTGGCCACGCGCGGGGGCGTGAAGGCCGTGCACATCGCCAAGGACGGTGACGTCACCGTCGGCATGGGCAGGGCGCGCCTGCCCGAAGGGGACGTCACGGTGAGCGTCGGCGAGCGCAGCTGGCCCGCGCGGAACGTGAACATGGGCAACCCGCACGCGGTGGCCTTCGTCGACGACCTCGCGCACGCGGGTGACCTCTACTCCCCGCCGCCGTTCAGCCCGGCCGCCGCCTACCCGGACGGGGTCAACGTGGAGTTCGTCGTCGACCGCGGTCCCGCGCATGTGGCGCTGCGCGTGCACGAGCGCGGGGCGGGCGAGACGCGTTCGTGCGGCACGGGCGCGTGCGCGGTCGCCGTGGCCGCCGCGCGCAGGGACGGTGCCGATCCCGCCGTCACCGGCGCCCCGGCGACGTACACCGTCGATGTGCCCGGCGGGACGCTGGTGATCACCGAACGGCCCGACGGCGAGATCGAGATGACCGGCCCCGCGGTGATCGTCGCCGAAGGCGAGATCGATGCCGAGTGGCTGGAAAAGGCCGCCAGTTGAGCTCTGTGACGGCTTGGCATCCGTGGCCTGCACGGGTGCGTGGTGCACGAGCCGTCACCCGGAGAGCGGTCGTGGGTTCGAAAGCACGGCCGACCGCCTTCCAACTGGCGCGAAATCGTAAACCTACAAACCTTCGCTCGAATGGGTGATCCGTTTCACGCTCGACGAGAGGCGGTCAGTCGCACGTGATGGGCTCGGTAGCATCAAGCACCGGCCCGGACGGGGGAGTGTCGCCGCCCCCAGCGCCGTGTCCGCCCTGGGGCACCCCGTCCGCCGGTCCACGCAGCCGGAGGTGCCCATGAGTGCGGAGGCCACGAACCCCGCGACCCCAGGTCCGATGACCGGGTCCGCGGCTCGCTGGCGGGCGCGGATCGATCTGCGCCGGCTGGGCCGAGCTGCCCTGCTCGGCCCCACGGCCCGTGACCGGCTGCCCGACGCCATCGGCCATGTCGTCGAGGCCCACCGCGCCCACCACTCCGACGCCGACCTCGAACCCCTGCGCCGCGCCTACGTGTTGGCCGAGTCCTCGCACCGCGGCCAGATGCGCAAGAGCGGCGAGCCGTACATCACGCACCCTCTCGCCGTGACCCTGATCCTGGCCGAACTCGGCGCCGAGACCACGACCTTGACGGCCTCTCTGCTCCACGACACCGTCGAGGACACCGACGTGACGCTGGACCAGGTCGGCGAGGAGTTCGGCGCAGAGGTGCGCTATCTCGTCGACGGTGTCACGAAGTTGGAGAAGGTCGACTACGGTGCCGCCGCCGAGCCCGAGACCTTCCGCAAGATGCTCGTCGCCGCCGGCAGCGACGTACGCGTGCTGTCGATCAAACTCGCCGACCGGCTGCACAACATGCGCACCCTCGGCGTCATGCGCCCCGAGAAGCAGGCGCGCATCGCCAAGGTCACCCGAGATGTCCTCATCCCGCTCGCCGAACGGCTCGGCGTCCAGGCGCTCAAGACCGAGCTGGAGGACATGGTCTTCCAGATCATCCATCCCGAGGAGTACGAGCACACGCGGGAGTTGATCGTCGACAACGCCTCCCGCGCGGACGATCCGCTCGCCGAGACGGCCGAGGAGATGCGCGTGGTGCTCCGCGACGCCGACATCCCGGCCGAAGTCCTCATCAGGCCACGGCACTTCGTCTCCGTCCACCGCGTCGCCCGCAAACGCGGTGAGCTGCGCGGCGCGGACTTCGGGCGGCTGCTCGTGCTCGTGAACGAGGACGCGGACTGTTATGCCGTCCTGGGCGAACTGCACACCTGTATGACGCCCGTCGTCTCGGAGTTCAAGGACTTCATCGCCGTCCCGAAGTTCAACCTGTACCAGTCGCTGCACACCGCCGTCGCGCGTGGGGACGGCCAAGTCGTCGAAGTCCTCATCCGCACCCCCCAGATGCACAAGGTCGCCGAGGCGGGCGTCGTCGCCCTCGGCAATCCGTACGCCCCCGCGCCCGAGGACCCCGCCGACGGCGAGCGCGTCGACCCCACCCGGCCCGGCTGGCTCTCCCGCCTGCTCGACTGGCAGGAGGCGGCGCCCGACCCCGACACCTTCTGGTCGACCCTGCGCGAGGACCTCGCCCAGGACCGCGAGATCACCGTCTACCGCCCTGACGGCGGCACCCTGGGCCTGCCCGACGGTGCCACCTGCGTCGACGCCGCGTACGCGCAGTACGGCGAGGACGCGCACGCGTGCATCGGTGCCCGCGTCAACGGCCGCCTGGCGACGCTCAGCACGGCCCTGCGCGACGGGGACACCGTCCAGCTCCTCATGGGCCAGGACCCCGCCTCCGAGCCCTCCAGGGAGTGGCTGGAGCACGCGCACACGCCCGCCGCCCGGATCGCCATCCAGCGCTGGATCACCACCCACCCCTCGCAGGACGCCGCCGAGGAGGCCGAGGGCCCCGCCGTCACGCAGCGGCCCACCGCCGAGGCGCCGACCACCCGCCCCGCCACCGATCACGTCACCGTCGACCAGCCCGGCGCGACCGTCCGCCTGGCCGGCTGCTGCACGCCCGTACCGCCCGACGACGTGACCGGCTTCGCCGTACGCGGAGGCGTGGTGACCGTCCACCGCGTCGAGTGCGCCGGGGTGGCGCGGATGAAGACCGCGGGGCGCCCGGAGGTCGGCGTGCGCTGGGGCGACACCGCCGAGTGCCGGGTCACCCTGGTCGCCGAATCGTTCGTCCGCCCCCACCTCCTGGCCGACCTCACCGAGGCCATGGCCCTCGAAGGCGCGGAGATCGTCTCGGCGACGGTCGAACCCCCGACCCAGCAGCAGGTACGCCACACCTACACCGTCCAACTCCCGGACGCGGCCCACCTTCCCGCTCTGATGCGGGCCATGCGGAACGTGCCAGGGGTGTACGACGTGAGCAGGGCGCAGACGGCGGGGCTGTGAGAGGCGGGGTTCTGAAGGACAGGGTTTCTGAAGGACAGGGGCTCTGAACGAGGGGCTCGCCTCCGTAGCGGCCCTCGGCCTCCCGGACAGGCGGCTGCCCTACGAGGGGCGTGCGAGATGGGTGACGCGCCGGCATGTCACGCCGTGCGCCTCCGCCCGACCTACCCGTTCGGGTGGGCCGAACGCGCGCCGTCACCGCAGCGCACGCGCGCGCTGGTAGGCCGTGGTGCATGCTGCTCACCCCCCGCGTCCGGGCCGCCCGCCCCCAGGCCGCCGCCCCGCACACCGCAGGCCCCCGCACGAGGAGCCCCCGCCGCCTGAAGGCGACCGCGCTGCTCGCCTCCGCCGTCTCCGTCTGCCTCCTCGCCGCGAGCGCCCCGGCGGCCCCGCTGGGCGTCGGCGACCGCCTCTTCCCGTACCTCGGCAACCCCGGGTACGACGTGGCGTCGTACGACCTCTCCTTCACCTATCCGGGCTCCAACGGCAAGCCCCTCCAGGCGGTCACGACGATCGACGCCTGGACTACCACCGACCTGGACCGTCTCAACCTCGACTTCGCGCACGGCAAGGTCGAGTCGGTCGAGGTCGACGGCCAGTCGGCGTCGTACACCAAGGCCGGTGACGACCTTGTCGTCACGCCGCGGGAGCCGCTGACCGAGGGGAGCTGGACGCGGATCACCGTGCGGCACACCAGCGATCCGGTGCCCGCCGACGGGCAGGACGGCGGCTGGGTGCGCACCAAGGACGGGCTCGCGATGGCCAACCAGGCCGATGCCGCGCACCTGGTGTTCCCCTGCAACGACCACCCCTCCGACAAGGCGATGTTCACCATCAGGGTTACCGCCCCGAACGGTTACACGGCCGTCGCCAACGGCCTCCCCGCGGGCGTGGACCGCGTCGGCAGGGCGACCACCTGGACGTACCGCACCCAGCACCCCATGGCCACCGAGCTCGCCCAGGTCTCGATCGGCCGCTCCAGCGTGGTGCACCGCGACGGGCCCAACGGGCTGCCGGTGCGGGATGTCGTGCCCACCAAGGACCGCGCGGCGCTCGAACCGTGGCTCGCCAAGACGCCCGACCAGATCGCCTGGATGGAGAGCAAGGTCGGCCCGTACCCCTTCGAGACGTACGGCGTGCTCATGGCTGAAGCCACCACGGGCTTCGAGTTGGAAACTCAAACCCTCGCCCTCTTTGAGAAGGACCTCTTCACCGAGCCCGCCTACCCGAAGTGGTACGTCGAGTCGATCATGGTGCACGAGCTGTCCCACCAGTGGTTCGGCGACAGCGTCAGCCCGCGCGCGTGGTCCGATCTGTGGCTCAACGAAGGACACGCGACCTGGTACGAGGCCCTGTACGCGCAGGAGAAGGCGGGCCGGTCGATGGAGGCGCGGATGAAGGCCGCGTACGGCGCCTCGGACCGCTGGCGTGCCGCCGGGGGACCGCCGGCCCGGCCCAAGGCGCCCGCCCCCGGCCAGAAGATCAGCATCTTCCGCCCCAACGTCTATGACGGTGCCGCGCTCGCCCTCTACGCCCTGCGCGAGGAGATCGGCCGCTCCGACTTCGAGCGCCTGGAACGCACCTGGGTCGAACTCCACCGCGACGGCACCGCGACGACCGCCGACTTCGAACAGCTCGCCGCCGAGATCTCCGGCCGCGACCTGAACGACTTCTTCAAGGACTGGCTGTACGGCGAGAAGACCCCGCCGATGCCCGGTCACCCGGACTGGAAGGCCGTCGAGCCGGTGAAGAAGGCCGGGAAATAGGCGGCCGAGACCGGAAAGGAAGGCACCGTGGCCGGGAAATAAGTCGGTGACGAGACGACGCGTCCCGTGCGACCATCGTCGGGTCGGCGCGGGACGGGACACGGGAATCTCCCGGGGTACTCGGACGTTGAGACTGATGAGCGCCGTATCGCACTCCCCATCTACGTAAGGATCCAATGACCTCCTCTTCTTCCCCTTCCCAGGACGCCAAGCGCTTCGCGCACGACAACCCCGACGGTCTTCGGGCCGATGCCCTGATGGAAGAGGACGTCGCCTGGAGCCACGAGATCGACGGAGACCGGGACGGCGAACAGTTCGACCGCTCCGAGCGCGCGGCCCTGCGTCGCGTGGCCGGCCTCTCCACCGAGCTCGAGGACGTCACCGAGGTCGAGTACCGCCAGCTCCGGCTGGAGCGGGTCGTCCTCGTCGGCGTGTGGACCACGGGAACCGCACAGGACGCGGAGAACTCCCTCGCGGAGCTCGCCGCCCTCGCGGAGACCGCCGGCGCACTCGTGCTCGACGGCGTCATCCAGCGTCGCGACAAGCCCGACGCGGCCACCTACATCGGATCCGGCAAGGCGACCGAGCTCAGGGACATCGTCCTGGAGACCGGCGCCGACACCGTGATCTGCGACGGTGAGCTCAGTCCGGGCCAGCTCATCCATCTCGAGGACGTCGTCAAGGTCAAGGTCATCGACCGTACGGCCCTGATCCTCGACATCTTCGCCCAGCACGCCAAGTCCCGAGAGGGCAAGGCGCAGGTCGCGCTGGCGCAGATGCAGTACATGCTGCCGAGGCTGCGCGGCTGGGGCCAGTCGCTGTCCCGGCAGATGGGCGGCGGCTCGGGCGGCGGCCTCGCCACCCGTGGTCCCGGTGAGACCAAGATCGAGACGGACCGGCGACGGATCCGCGAGAAGATGGCGAAGATGCGCCGGGAGATCGCGGAGATGAAGACGGGCCGCGACATCAAGCGCCAGGAGCGCAAGCGCCACCGGGTGCCGTCGGTCGCCATCGCGGGCTACACCAACGCCGGCAAGTCGTCCCTGCTCAACCGCCTCACGGGCGCGGGTGTCCTGGTCGAGAACTCGCTGTTCGCGACCCTGGACCCGACCGTCCGCAGGGCGGAGACCCCGAGCGGCCGGCTGTACACGCTGGCCGACACCGTCGGATTCGTCCGGCACCTGCCGCACCACCTGGTCGAGGCGTTCCGCTCCACCATGGAGGAGGTCGGCGAGTCCGACCTGATCCTGCACGTGGTGGACGGCTCGCACCCGAACCCGGAGGAGCAGCTGGCCGCCGTGCGCGAGGTGGTCAGGGATGTCGGCGCCACGAAGGTGCCCGAGATCGTCGTGATCAACAAGGCGGACGCGGCCGACCCGTTGACGCTCCAGCGGCTGATGCGGATCGAGAAGCGCTCCATCGCGGTCTCGGCCCGTACCGGCCAGGGCATCACGGAGCTCCTCGCGCTCATCGACAACGAGCTGCCGAGGCCGTCCGTCGAGATCGAGGCGCTCGTGCCGTACACCCACGGCAAGCTGGTCGCCCGCGCGCACGACGAGGGCGAGGTGATCTCCGAGGAGCACACCCCGGAGGGCACGCTGCTCAAGGTGCGGGTGCATGAGGAACTGGCGGCGGAGCTCATGCCGTACGTTCCGGCGCCGCTGGTCTGACCGCCGTAGGACGTCTGTCCTGTTGAACGGCCCGAAGGCCCGCCCCCGTTGGTTCGGGGGCGGGCCTTCGGCGTTGCCCGCTCACTGACCGGCGAACTTCTCGCTCACCGAGTCGTACACACCCTTCGCCACATCGCCCAGACGCGGACCGGCCAGCCAACCCGCGGTCACCGGGCCGATCGAGGTGTTGGACACCAGCGCCGGCTTGCCGTCCGAGCCCGTCGCGACCCAACCCCCGCCGGACGAACCGCCGGTCATCGTGCAGCCGATCCGGTACATCGTCGGGTCCGCGGCATTGATCGACAGCCGCCCCGGCTTGTCCTGGCACTGGTACAGCAGTTGGCCGTCGAACGGCTCCGCCGCCGGGTAGCCGGTCGCGGTGATGCTCGGCACCTTCGGCACGGCCGGAGCCTTGAAGTTCACCGGCAGCGCCGAACCGACCGTCTCCTCAAGGGACTTGCCGCTACCGCCCTTCTCGGGCGTCACATGAATGACGGCGTAGTCGTACGAGGCACCGTCGCCGCCGGTCTCGCCACCCTGCTCGATCCACTGCTGGGAGGTCTGCGCCCAGTCACCCCAGTACACGCCGTAGGGAGCGGTCTCCTCGCGGGTGGCGTTCTCCAACTCGGCCGCCGACTTGCCCTGGTCGTTGTACGACGGCACGAACGCGATGTTGCGGTACCAGCCGCCCTTCTTGCCGGCGTGCACGCAATGGCCCGCCGTCCAGACCAGGTTGGACTTGCCCGGGTGCGCCGGGTCCTGGACGACCGTCGCCGAGCAGACCATCGTGCCCTCGGGGGAGTCGAAGAACACCTTGCCCGCCGTCGCCGCGTTGTCGTGGTACGTGGGCGGCACGGCCTTCGCGTCCACCGGCTCGGGCGTCGGGTCGGTCACGCCCTGGTCGCCCGTGAGGTCGCTGGCGTCGACGCCCTTGTCCGGGTCGTCGGCGTCCCGCATCCGCTCCGGGTTCCACAGGCCCTTGATGATCGGGTTGACGAAGTCGTCGGCCTCGCGCAGCCAGTCGTCCTTGTCCCAGTTCTTCCAGGCGCCGTCCTTCCACTTGTCGATGTCGATGCCGTGCTCTTTGAGCTTGTCCCTGATGTCGTCCGGGATCCTGATCCGGCCGTCGTCCGACGCGGCGGCCGTGGCCGAGGCCCGCCCGTCCGCGTTCGTGTCGTCGCCGGAGTCACAGGCGGTGGCGGTCAGCGCCAGCGCGGAGGCGAGGGCGACGGCGGTCAGCACGGGGGAGACTCTGCGGCGCGCACTCCTCCCCGGGCGGGTGGTGAAGGACGGCCGGATGGGTCGCATGGTCTGACTCCCCCTGGGTTCAACGGAATTCGGCGGAACGGCACCACAGACTATGGGTCCGCTGTGGGTGTCGTCGCACGGAACGGCAACGGTTCGGCTACAAGCGGTCTGACCTGGGGGTCAAGGGTTCTGACCTGGTCGTCGAGGGGGCGGGCGCGATCCGCTGCGCCGACCCGGCGGGCCCTACCGGGCCGGACGGTGCCGATGGGGCTACCGTGTTCACTCATGGGGACTCGTCAGCCGCTGAACGCCCTGTCCAGGCTCGCCGGCGCGATCGTCCTCGGGGCCGTCGTCGGTGTGGGCGTCGGACTGTTGACCGACCGGATCCTGGGCATGCTCGCCGGCATCGCCGCCACGCAGCTCATCTTCGTCGTGACCGGCTGGGTGGTGCTGTGGCCGATGGACGCCGACGACACCCACCGCAACGCCCAACGCGAGGACTTCCGGCCACTCGTCGAGGAACTCTTCGTCATCGCGGTGGCCCTGTGCGGACTGATCGCCATCGTGCTGCTGCTCGTGCGCGGCAGATCCGACCCCGGCCACGCCGCCGCCACGACCGCCCTGTGCGGGGTCTTCCTGGCCTGGGCCGCACTGCACCTGATGTACGCCGCGCGCTACGCGTACGTGTACTACGAGACCGGCAAGGGCATCGACTTCAACTCCGACCAGCCGCCGGCGTACCGGGACTTCTTCTACTTCAGTTACAACCTCGGCATGACCTACCAGGTCTCCGACACCGACGTCTCCAGTACGGAGATCCGCGCGATCGTGCTGAGGCACTCGCTGCTGTCCTACGTCTTCGGCACCAGCATCCTCGCCACTGCCATCAACCTCGTCGTGGGCCTTGTCGGCGGCTGAGTCGGCTGAGTCGGCCAAGTCGGCTGAGTCATCGTGTCCTCGTGCGGATTTCCCGGGGACACAGCAGGATGACGGGAAACGGACCCACCCCGGGACCCCTCGCGGGACCCGTCTCGTACAGGTTGAGGAGGCCGACCCGTGGTCGAGTCGCAGCCAGTGATCGTCCCTCCGCCCAGGGCCGCCATGTTTCTCGTGGTCACCATCGTGCCGGGGCAGGAGGAGACGGTCCGGGATCTGCTGGAGGACGTCTCGGGGCTGCGGCGCTCGGTCGCCTTCCGCGCCCCCGACGACGAACTCACCTGTGTCGTCGGCATCGGATCGGACGCCTGGGACCGGCTGTTCAGCGGACCGCGCCCGCGGCAACTGCATCCCTTCGTGGAGCTGGCCGGAGACCGGCATCGGGCCCCGGCCACGCCGGGGGACCTCCTCTTCCATGTACGGGCCCGTCGTATCGACCTCTGTTTCGAACTGACCCAGCTGTTCGCGGAACGGCTGGCCGGCGCGGTCACGGTCGTCGACGAGGTGCACGGCTTCAAGTACTTCGACCAGCGCGACCTGCTCGGCTTCGTCGACGGCAGCGAGAACCCCGAGGGCCGGCTCGCGTCCGACGCCGTGCTCATCGGCGACGAGGACCACGCCTTCAAGGGCGGCAGCTACGTGATCGTCCAGAAGTACCTGCACGACATGACGGCGTGGAACGCCCTGCCGGCCGACGAGCAGGAGAACACCATCGGCCGCACCAAGCTGACCAACCTCGAACTCCCCGACGACGTCAAACCCGCCGACTCCCACGTCGCCCTCAACGTCATCACCGACGAGGACGGCAACGAGCTCAAGATCGTGCGGGAGAACATGGCGTTCGGGACCGTGGGCGCCGGCGAGTTCGGCACGTACTTCATCGGCTACGCCCGTACGCCCGACGTGACCGAGCGGATGCTCCGGAACATGTTCCTCGGCGACGGCAGGGCCAAGCACGACCGGATCCTCGACTTCTCGACCGCGATCACGGGCTGCCTCTTCCACGTGCCGACCATCACCTTCCTGGACGACCTGCCTGCGGCCCCGACGGGCTGACCTGCGCGGACTGGAAGGGTGGTGCGGAAGGGGGCGGCGGTTCGGGGGGTCCGGGAGGTCCGGGAGGTCCGGGAGGTCCGGGAGGTCCGGGAGGTCCGGGAGGTCCGGGAGAGAGCCTGCCGTGCCGAATCGCGTCGGCGTGGGCCCTATGGAATCGTGGATGTTCGCAAGAGTGTGGTTATCCCGGTACCTCGCACGGGACTGCGGGGTGTCCGCCCGGACGGGGAGAGGGTGGGTCCGTTGACCACCACGCACGACGGCCAGAATGATCCGCAGCCGCACGTGGGGCCCGATCCGCAGGGCGAACCGCAGTTCCACCCCTACCACCACCCCACCGCGGGCTGCGGCGCGGCCAAGAGCGTGGGCAAGGTGCTGGTGCGCGAGGGCGCGCTCGTGCAGGGGCCACGGGCGATCAAGCGGATGAACCACGAGAACGGCGGCTTCGACTGCCCCGGGTGCGCCTGGCCGGACGACACCAAGGGCCTGCACCTGGACATCTGCGAGAACGGCATCAAGCACGTCACCTGGGAGATGACCCCCAAGCGGGTCGACCGTGACTTCTTCGCCGCGCACTCGGTCAGCGAACAGTCCGGCTGGAGCGACTTCGACCGCGAACGCGGCCTCGCCGAGTTCGACCCCGTCGACACCACCAGCACCGCCAAGGACGGCAGCCGCCGCCACCTCAACGGCTACCTGGCCATCCCCTTCGACATCCCGCGCGGCTGCGCTGCCGGCTACATGCGGGAGATGAATGTCCTGTGCGCCATCGGCGACTTCAGCACCCAGAGCGACCAGCCCCTGATGAAGCACGTAGAGGTCACCATCGAACCGGCCCCCTGGCAGCGCGGCTTGGGGCGCGACGATGCCAATGACCCTGACCCGCCAAGGATCTTGAGGCAACCCGTAACCCGGTGAACGCTGCGCGGTTGGTAGCGATGGGGGTCCCGCTGTCCGCGTCCGGTCCCCGCGTTGGCGAAGCCCTTTTGCGCGGCGAGAGGACGGAGAGCCTTGGCCGAGTCCGCAGTTGGCGAGCCGGCGGTGGGAGAGACCACGCCGGAGCGGCGCCGCCACGAACATGCCGGCACCCATCGATCCCGGTCCGGCGCAAGCGTGGGAGCGGCTGCGCAACCCGCGCCCGCGGCAGCGCCCGAGACCTCGACCGCCCACGCGATACGCACGGTCCGTGCGGTGCATGAAAGCACCCGGCGGCGGCAGTTGAGGCGGGAGGTGGGGCCAGAGATCTGCGCCCGCGCCCTGCCGCCCGGTATCGCCGACCCCGCGCGTATGCAGTTCCGCCGGCTGTTTGCCACACATGACCGATAACCCCCTAACCCCTTGTACGTAGCGCGATGACCAGACGAGACCCGAAACGCGAGACCAGGCAGAGCCCCAGGTAGACCACCAGGACGAGCCGCTAGCGCGAGCCAACCAGCACGGCCCAGAACCACCCTTGAGGAACCACCTTGAACACCACCTCCGCACCCGATTCCCACGCACCGACGCCGACACCGGTGCACCGCCAACAGGGAGACACCTCGGAGCGTGAACGGCTGTCCGGCGAAGCGAGACGGACGGGGGAGCCGGGGGCAGCGAGGGCGACCGCCGCGCTGGGGGCGGGCTCGGCTGTGGGGACGGAGCCAGAGGGGTGCGGGAAGTCAGAGGAGTGCGGGAGGGTGGAGGCGTCACGGGCGTCACAGGAGTCACGGGCGCCAGAGGAATCAGGGGAATCTGGGGCGTCGGCGGTTGAGGCCTGGGTGCGAGCCAGGGTTCCGGAGCAGGCCAAGGCACCGTACGACTCGGCCCCGGACCCGGCGCAGAGCCGAGCCTCGCTCGCTGAGTCTTCCCGACCGGCTCACCTTCTCGCCGATCCACTGGAACATGCCGACCCGGTCACCGCAGCCGACGCCGCCGCCGTCGAAAACCTCCTCCGCTGCTGGGTACGCGAGGCCGACCTTCCGGCTCCCATCGACGGCACCCTCCGCATCCCCCTTCCTGCAAGCGGTACGACTCTGCACGCCCCGATCCGCTACTGGTCCCCCACCGGCTGGCACCGGTTCGGTCTCCCGTACTTCGCCGACACCCCCGACCCGGACCGGTCCCCACCGGCCGACGCGGTCACGGTCGCGGCGCTGCTCGCCCGGGAGACGCCGGTCGGTGTCGACGACTACCTCGGTCCCGATGGGAGGGACGATGACTCCGACGTTGGGGACGCCGCCCAACCGTCCGCAGACTCCGCAGCCAACCCCGCGTCCGCACCTGACTCCAACTCCGCATCCGGTCCCGATCTAGTCGCCCGGGTCATCGACTCCCTCCGCCGTACCGCCACCTTCCTCACCGAACGCCGCCGACGTCCTTCCGACGGCCTCGACCTCTTCCTCGCGGCCGAACAGGCCCTCCTCCTCGGGCACCCCCTGCACCCGACCCCCAAGAGCCGCGAAGGCCTCTCCGAGTCCGAAGTGCAGCTGTACTCACCGGAATTGCGCGGCTCCTTCCCCCTGCACTGGCTGGCCGTCGCCCCATCCGTACTCGCCGCCGACTCCGCCTGGACTGAGCGCGGTCGGCTTATCCCAGCGGCCCACCTCACGGCACAACTCGCAGGTGACGAGCGTCCGTTGTCGGTGCCGGAGGGCTATGCGGCTCTGCCCATGCACCCCTGGCAGTTGCGCGAGGTCCGCCAGCGCAGCGAAACCGCGGCTCTGCTCGACGCCGGCCTGCTCCGCGACCTCGGGGCACATGGCCCCCCGTGGCACCCCACCTCCTCCGTACGAACCGTCCACCGCGCCGGCGCCCCCGCCATGCTCAAGCTGTCTCTGGCCCTCCGCATCACCAACTCCCGTCGTGAGAACCTCCGCAAGGAACTGCACCGAGGCGTCGAGGTCCACCGTCTGCTGCGCAGTGGCCTGGCCAAGCAGTGGCAGGCAGCCCACCCCGGGTTCGACATCGTCCGCGACCCTGCCTGGCTCGCCGTCGACGATCCGAACGGTGCCCCGGTCGCCGGCCTCGACGTGGTGATCCGGCACAACCCGTTCAGCCCATCGGACGACGTCTCCTGCATCGCCGGACTCGTCTCGCCCCGACCGCGCGACCCGGAGGAGGGTCGGTCGACCCTGCGGTCCCGACTTGCCGACATCGTCACGACCCTGGCCTGCCGAACCGGCCGTCCGTGCGGAGCCGTTGCCGCCGAGTGGTTCCTGCGCTATCTCGAACACGTCGTCCGACCCGTGCTGTGGCTGGACGCGGAGGCCGGGATCGCGCTGGAGGCCCACCAGCAGAACACGCTGCTTCTGCTGGACGCCGACGGTTGGCCCGCAGGCGGTCGTTACCGTGACAACCAGGGCTACTACTTCCGGGAGTCACGTCGCGCGGAACTCGACGCCCGGCTGCCCGGTATCGGCGAGCACAGCGACACCTTCGTCTCCGACGAGGTCACCGACGAGCGGTTCGCCTATTACCTCGCCATCAACAACGTGCTCGGCCTCATCGGCGCGTTCGGCTCCCAACGTCTGGCCGACGAACGCGTGTTGCTCGCCGCTTTCCGCCGCTTCCTCGGCGACGTCGCCTCCGGTCCCGCCCGGCTGCGCACTTCCCTGCCCGCCTACCTGCTCGACTCACCTGTACTGCGCTGCAAGGCCAACCTCCTGACCCGACTGCACGGCCTCGACGAACTCGTCGGTCCGGTCGACACCCAGTCCGTCTATGTCACCATCGCCAATCCCCTCCATGCCTGACGCCTGCCGCTCGCCATCTCCAACTTCCTTTCTCCTAGTACCACTTCACCCTGTCCTTCCTTCATCTCTGAGTGCCTGCACACCTGCACACCTGGGCCCCTGAGCCCCTGAGCCCCCCAGGGACATGTCCCATCCCGTCTACTGAGACCTCTGAGAGGAGCGTCACCGTGCCTCCCACCGACGCCGGTGCGAACGCAGCCCCAACCGCCGCCTCCGCCGCCTCTGCCTCCGCCGTCACCGACCGAGGCGCCGGCATCGGCTCCGAGTGCGAGGACACACTGGACCTGCGTCTGCCCGACGAGCTGATCGCGCTCTTCGCTCAGGACACCGGCGCGGGCATCCGTACTGGCACCGGCGTTCGCACCCGCACCCGCACCCGTACCGGCACCGGCACCGGCACCGGCACCGGCACCGGCACCGGCAGTGACCGAGTCTCCGACGACCTCCTCGACCACGTCGCCGAGTGGGGCCCGGCCCCCACACCCGCGGGCGTGTTCCAACTCGTCCCCGTCCACATCGAGCGAGACCTTGCGCTGATCAGCCGCTGGATGAATGACCCCGCCGTCGCGGAGTTCTGGGAGTTGGCCGGCTCCCCGACCGTGACCGAGGACCACCTGCGAGCCCAGCTCACCGGCGACGGACGTAGCCTCCCCTGTCTCGGTGTGCTTGAGGGCACGCCAATGAGCTACTGGGAGATCTACCGGGCGGATCTGGACCCACTGGCCCGCCACTACCCCGCTCGACCTCATGACACCGGAATCCACCTCCTCATCGGCGGCGTCGCCGATCGCGGGCGAGGGCTCGGCAGCACGCTCCTCCGAACCGTCGCCGACCTCGCCCTGGACAAGCGGCCCGCCTGCGCACGTGTTATCGCGGAACCCGACATGCGCAACACCCCTTCCGTAGCTGCCTTCCTGCGCGCCGGGTTCCGCTTCTCCGCCGAGGTTGACCTGCCCGCCAAGCGAGCGGCACTCATGATCCGAGACCGGTCCCTACGCGACCTGCTGTAACGTTGTGTCGCGACATCGCTACTTTTGGTACACCGCTCGGGTCGATCCGGTTCCCAGTTCTTCCGAACCGATTTCCGCGCTCGCGGATCGGCTGCCGCGGTGCCGAACACTGCCGCAGGCCCGCCGCCAGCCTCACTCCCAGCCGAGCTTCCGGACACGTCGCTTTCGGACACCCGGACTCGCGACCGGGTCCCGCACGACCCCTTTTCGCGACCGCGTTCTCCGCGATCCCAACGCGAAGCCGTTCCCGTGCCCCATGCCATCCCAACGCGGAGGAGTCTCGTGCGCTTCGCACCCCCACTCGCGACGACGCCACTCCCCAACACACCGCCTCGACCACGAGTCGACGAACGCGCGCAACCCGGCACCGCACCCGCAGGCACCGGGCACCGGGCACCACCAATGTCCGCTACCCGCACCCGCATCGCACCGCTCCCTGCGGCCACGTCCACGTCCACGCTCACGCGGTCACACCCACGTCCGCCCTCACCCCACCCGCGTCACACCGTGCCCCCCACCCCCACCCACGTCCCACCGATCGGACCCGATGCCACACCGACCACAACCGATCCCCACTCGGCGCGATCCGATCCGACCCCGATCGGACTCCGACCCCACGCCACTCCATTCCGGTCACCGACCGAGACGAGCAAGGTCTTGATCCCATCGCTCTCACCAGGCTTGATCACCCGCTTGTCAGTCCCGGGCCGTAGGGTGGTCGCCCTATGACGAAGTCCTCACTCCCCGAACTCCTGCATGCTGCCGTCACTGCTGTCGGCGGTTCGGAGCGCCCTGGCCAGGTGACCATGGCCGAAGCCGTCGCGGAGGCTTTCGACGGCGGTTCCCATCTGCTGGTCCAGGCCGGCACCGGCACCGGAAAGTCGCTGGGCTATCTGGTGCCCGCGCTCGCGCACGGGGAGCGTGTCGTCGTGGCGACGGCCACCCTCGCCCTGCAGCGCCAACTCGTCGAGCGCGACCTGCCGCGCACGGTCGACGCACTGCATCCGTTGCTGCGCCGCCGCCCAGAGTTCGCGATGCTCAAGGGCAGGTCGAACTACCTGTGCCTGCACCGTCTGCACGAGGGGGTTCCGCAGGACGAGGAGGAGGGCCTCTTCGACCAGTTCGAGGCGGCCGCGCCGACCAGCAAGCTGGGCCAGGACCTGCTGCGCATGCGCGACTGGGCGGACGAGACGGAGACCGGCGACCGCGACGACCTCACGCCCGGCGTCTCCGACCGCGCCTGGGCCCAGATCTCGGTCTCCTCCCGTGAGTGCCTGGGCGCGACCAAGTGCGCATACGGCGCCGAGTGCTTCGCCGAGATGGCCCGCGAGCGCGCCAAGCTCTCCGACGTGATCGTCACCAACCACGCGCTGCTGGCGATCGATGCCATCGAGGGCGCCCCGGTCCTCCCGTCGCACGAGGTGCTGATCGTCGACGAGGCGCACGAACTGGTATCCCGAGTCACCGGTGTTGCCACCGGCGAGCTCACGCCCGGCCAGGTAAACCGAGCCGTTCGCCGCGCCGCGAAGCTGGCCAACGAGAAGGCCGCCGACCAGCTCCAGACTGCCGCCGAAGGCTTCGAGCGGCTGATGGAGCTGGCTCTGCCGGGGCGTCTGGAAGAGATCCCGGAGGATCTCGGGTACGCGCTCATGGCGCTGCGTGACGCCTGTCGTACGGTGATCTCCGCGATCGGCGCGACGCGTGACAAGTCGGTCCAGGACGAGGACGCGGTCCGCAAGCAGGCCCTGGCGTCCGTGGAGAGCGTCCACGACGTGGCGGAGCGGATCACGAACGGCTCCGAGTGGGACGTCGTCTGGTACGAGCGCCACGACCGCTTCGGCGCCTCCCTCCGGGTGGCCCCGATGTCCGTGTCGGGCCTGCTCAGGGAGAAGCTCTTCACCGACCGTTCCGTGGTCCTGACCTCGGCCACGCTGAAGCTCGGCGGTGACTTCAACGGCGTCGGCGCATCCCTCGGACTGGCCCCGGAGGGCACCGAAGGCGAGGACATCCCGCAGTGGAAGGGCGTCGACGTCGGCTCGCCCTTCGACTACCGCAAGCAGGGCATCCTGTACGTCGCCAAGCACCTGGCGCGTCCGGCGCGCGACGGTGACCGCGGGGACATGCTGGACGAGCTGACGGAGCTGATCCAGGCGGCAGGCGGACGCACCCTCGGCCTCTTCTCCTCGATGCGGGCGGCTCAGCTCGCCGCCGAGGAACTGCGTTCCCGGATCCCGGAGTTCCCGATCCTGCTGCAGGGCGAGGAGACCCTCGGCGAGCTGATCAAGAGCTTCGCGGTCGATCCGAAGACCTGCCTCTTCGGCACCCTCTCCCTCTGGCAGGGCGTCGATGTCCCGGGAACGAGCTGCCAGTTGGTCGTCATGGACAAGATCCCGTTCCCCCGCCCGGACGACCCCCTTATGAGCGCCCGCCAGAAGGCAGTTGAGGACGCCGGGGGCAACGGCTTCATGGCGATCGCCGCCACCCACGCGGCGCTGCTCATGGCCCAGGGCGCCGGCCGCCTCGTACGCGCGTCGGGGGACCGTGGCGTGGTCGCCGTACTGGATCAGCGCCTTGCCACGGCGAGGTACGGCAGCTATCTGAAGGCGTCGCTGCCCGACTTCTGGTTCACGACGGACCGCAATCAGGTCCGGAAGTCCCTCGCCGCGATCGACGCGACCGCGAAGAAGGCCGAAGAGCAGGCTAAGGCGGAAGTGCAGGCGAAGGCGGAAGAGCCGACGACTGCGGCAGACCAGACGACTGCCGAGGTCGAGGAGGACGCGGAAGACGAGTGATGGGGGTGGGGGGGGGGGGGGGGGCGCCCCCCCCCCCCCCCACCCCCATCCAGATCCAGCATCCGTCGGGGTCCGTGCACAACACAGGGCCCCGGAACCGGCGCAGGGGTCCCGGGGCCCGGTCAGGGAGCGGGGTCCGTCAGGGCCCGCCCGTCGCGGCTGTCACACGCGCCGCAGGACCGCCACCACCTTGCCCAGGATGGTCGCGTCGTCGCCGGGGATCGGCTCGTAGGCCGAGTTGTGCGGGAGGAGCCAGACGTGGCCGTCCTCGCGCTTGAAGCGCTTGACGGTGGCCTCGCCGTCGAGCATCGCGGCCACGATGTCACCGTTCTCGGCGACCGGCTGGCGGCGGACCGTGACCCAGTCCCCGTCACAGATCGCGGCCTCGATCATCGAGTCACCGACGACCTTGAGGACGAACAGTTCACCGTCACCGACCAGTTGGCGGGGGAGGGGGAAGACGTCCTCGACCGACTCCTCCGCCAGGATCGGGCCACCGGCGGCGATGCGGCCCACGAGGGGGACGTACGACGCGGCGGGCTTACCGGCGGTGTCGGTGGGCTGCACGGATGCGGCCTGGTCGGAACCGCGTACCTCGTACGCGCGCGGGCGGTGCGGGTCGCGGCGCAGGAAGCCCTTGCGCTCCAGAGCCATCAACTGGTGTGCGACCGAGGAGGTGCTGGAGAGGCCGACGGCCTGTCCGATCTCTCGCATCGACGGCGGGTAGCCGCGCCGCTGCACCGAGTCCCTGATGACCTCGATCACCCGGCGCTGCCGGTCGGTGAGCCCTGAGCTGTCGGCCCGGATGCCTGGCGGTCGCCCTGGTAGGGAACGCTTGTGTCCCTCGGGATTCACGGCTTCGTTCATCGCATGCACCGGCTCGAGTCGGCCCTGGGAGCGGTCCTGGGCAGTGATGGTGGCACTGTCTGCGGTGGTGGTCACGTCGGCCCCTCTCGATGGTCTCCCTGCTGGACAACGGTAGTTGCTTTCGAAAGGTTGCGCCAAACACACGTTCGAGTGAAAAACCGTGGATAACCTGACTTGATCATGTGTCTGGGTGTATGGCTGACGCGCTTCCGGCGGACGAAGGGGCCCGAGTTCGTGCTCTTCACCGCCGGGGTGGTGGCCTCGTGGGTCGTTGCCCCAGTCTGCCATCCGGCGCCCCGCCCACCGGGTACCGGCCCCCATCTGTGCGGGAGTCGCACGGCCTCTCCGTGTGGCGCTCACGGTATCTCCGCATGTGTCGTATCGGTACGGTCATGCCCGCTCGTTTCCGGCGTGGCGGGTACAGGCGTACGGCACATGCCAATACGTGCGCGACACGAGTGTTCGGCGTGTTTGACGCGCCAATCCCCACATCTAGTGGTTGGATTGCGGCAGCAGCCCAGAAGTTGTGGTCCCCCGGGTCCTCGAACGCTTGGCGATCGCCTATGCTGGGGGCTGCTTCGAGGGTCCAAAGGGCCCGGCGAGGCCATTGAGTCTGCTGTGAGGAGGGTTGGGAGATCATGCACTGCCCCTTCTGCAGGCACCCCGACAGCCGTGTCGTCGACAGCCGTACGACCGACGACGGCACGTCGATCCGCCGGCGCCGCCAGTGTCCGGACTGCTCCCGTCGTTTCACGACCGTGGAGACGTGTTCGCTCATGGTGGTCAAGCGGTCCGGGGTCACCGAGCCGTTCAGCCGTACCAAGGTCATCAACGGTGTGCGCAAGGCATGCCAGGGGCGACCTGTCACCGAGGACGCACTCGCCCAGCTCGGCCAGCGGGTCGAGGAGGCGGTGCGCGCCACCGGAAGCGCCGAACTGACCACCCATGACGTCGGGCTGGCCATACTCGGCCCCTTGCAGGAGCTCGACCTCGTCGCCTATCTGCGATTCGCCTCCGTCTACCGGGCGTTCGACTCGCTCGAGGACTTCGAGGCCGCGATCGTGGAACTGCGGGAAGCGACGCCAGGCCCCGCCGCGGACGACGAAGACGCGGGATCGGGGAACCAGGAAGACGACGGCGGGTCCGGAGGGACTGTTCAGGTCCCCGTGCCCGCCCACTCCGCCGACTGACCGACGGGCCGGAACCGGGCGGGAGCCCCGGGTCCGGCCGGGCAGCGGCGAACCAGGACTTGTCGCGGAGCCATGAGCATTTGGCGGCCGCGACACCAGACAAACACTCTGCCACGGGAACATCGTGGCATTTCAGGGCGTTTTTGCCTGTACAGGGAGGCGGCATGACAGAGACGGCGAGCGGTCCGGCACGAGGTTCCCGCGCGAAGGGCACCAAGACCACCAAGGGACTGCGCATCGAGCGTATTCACACCACCCCCGGCGTGCACCCGTATGACGAGGTGGAGTGGGAGCGTCGTGACGTCGTCATGACCAACTGGCGCGACGGCTCGGTCAATTTCGAGCAGCGTGGCGTCGAGTTCCCCGCCGAGTGGGCGGTGAACGCGGTCAACATCGTCACCAGCAAGTACTTCCGCGGCGCTGTGGGCACCCCGCAGCGCGAGGTGAGCCTCAAGCAGCTCATCGACCGCATCGTGAAGACGTATCGGAAGGCCGGCGAGGACTACAAGTACTTCGCCTCGCCCGCCGACGCCGAGATCTTCGAGCACGAGCTGGCGTACGCGCTCCTGCACCAGATCTTCAGCTTCAACAGCCCCGTGTGGTTCAACGTGGGCACTCCGCAGCCCCAGCAGGTCTCCGCCTGCTTCATCCTGTCCGTCGACGACTCCATGGAGTCGATCCTCGACTGGTACAAGGAAGAGGGCATGATCTTCAAGGGCGGCTCGGGCGCCGGCCTGAACCTCTCCCGGATCCGCTCCTCCAAGGAGCTGCTGTCCTCCGGTGGCAATGCCTCCGGTCCGGTCTCCTTCATGCGCGGCGCCGACGCTTCCGCGGGCACCATCAAGTCCGGTGGCGCCACCCGCCGCGCGGCCAAGATGGTCATCCTGGACGTCGACCACCCCGACATCGAGGACTTCATCCAGACCAAGGTCAAGGAAGAAGAGAAGATCCGCGCCCTGCGTGACGCGGGCTTCGACATGGACCTGGGCGGCGACGACATCACGTCGGTGCAGTACCAGAACGCCAACAACTCGGTGCGCGTGAACGACACGTTCATGAAGGCCGTCGAGAACGGCGACAAGTTCGGCCTGACGTCCCGCATGACCGGTGAGGTCATCGAGGAGGTCGACGCCAAGCAGCTCTTCCGCAAGATGGCCGAGGCGGCCTGGGCCTGTGCCGACCCGGGCATCCAGTACGACGACACCATCAACCAGTGGCACACGTGCCCGGAGTCCGGCCGTATCAACGGCTCGAACCCGTGCAGCGAGTACATGCACCTGGACAACACGTCCTGCAACCTCGCCTCGCTGAACCTGATGAAGTTCCTCAAGGACGACGGCAAGGGCAACCAGTCCTTCGAGGTCGAGCGCTTCGCCAAGGTCGTCGAGCTCGTCATCACCGCGATGGACATCTCCATCTGCTTCGCGGACTTCCCGACCCAGAAGATCGGCGAGAACACGCGCGCGTTCCGCCAGCTCGGCATCGGCTACGCCAACCTCGGCGCCCTGCTGATGGCGACCGGCCACGCGTACGACTCCGACGGCGGCCGTGCCCTCGCGGGTGCCATCACCTCCCTGATGACCGGCACGTCGTACAAGCGCTCCGCCGAACTCGCCGCGGTCGTCGGCCCGTACGACGGCTACGCCCGCAACGCGCAGCCGCACCTGCGGGTCATGAAGCAGCACTCGGACGCCAACTCCACGGCCCCGCGCGCGGACGACCTGGACACGCCCATCTGGGCCGCTGCCACGGAGTCCTGGCAGGACGTGTTGCGTCTTGGCGAGAAGAACGGTTTCCGTAACTCGCAGGCGTCCGTCATCGCCCCGACCGGCACCATCGGTCTCGCGATGTCCTGCGACACGACCGGACTTGAGCCCGACCTCGCGCTGGTCAAGTTCAAGAAGCTGGTCGGCGGCGGCTCGATGCAGATCGTCAACGGCACCGTCCCGCAGGCCCTGCGTCGCATGGGCTACCAGGAGGAGCAGATCGAGGCGATCGTCGCCCACATCGCCGAGAACGGCAATGTGATCGACGCTCCGGGCCTCAAGCACGAGCACTACGAGGTCTTCGACTGCGCCATGGGCGAGCGTTCCATCTCCGCGATGGGCCACGTCCGCATGATGGCCGCAATCCAGCCCTGGATCTCCGGCGCGCTGTCCAAGACGGTCAACCTGCCGGAGACGGCGACCGTCGAGGACGTCGAGGAGGTCTACTTCGAGGCCTGGAAGCTCGGCGTCAAGGCGCTCGCGATCTACCGTGACAACTGCAAGGTCGGCCAGCCCCTGTCCGCCAAGACCAAGGACAAGGAGAAGGCCGAGGTCACCGAGAAGGCCGAGGCGACCATCCGCGAGACGGTCGAGAAGGTCATCGAGTACCGCCCGGTCCGCAAGCGCCTGCCCAAGGGCCGCCCCGGCATCACGACGTCCTTCACGGTCGGCGGCGCCGAGGGTTACATGACCGCCAACTCCTACCCGGACGACGGGCTCGGCGAGGTCTTCCTGAAGATGTCCAAGCAGGGCTCCACCCTCGCGGGCATGATGGACGCCTTCTCCATCGCCGTCTCGGTCGGCCTCCAGTACGGGGTGCCGCTGGAGACGTACGTCTCGAAGTTCACGAACATGCGCTTCGAGCCGGCCGGTATGACGGACGACCCGGACGTGCGGATGGCGCAGTCGATCGTCGACTACATCTTCCGCCGCCTGGCGCTCGACTTCCTGCCTTTCGAGACGCGGTCCGCGCTCGGCATCCACTCCGCCCCGGAGCGCCAGCGTCACCTGGAGACGGGTTCGTACGAGCAGGCCATCGCCGATGACGAGGTCGACGTCGAGGGCCTGGCCCAGTCGGCGCCGCGCGCCCAGGAGCTCAAGGCTGTGGCCACGCCGAAGGCCGAGGTCGAGGCGGCCAAGCCCGCCCCGCAGCAGGCGCACACCAGCGCGGAGCTGGTGGAGATGCAGCTGGGCATCCAGGCCGACGCCCCGCTGTGCTTCTCCTGCGGCACCAAGATGCAGCGGGCCGGCTCCTGCTACATCTGCGAGGGCTGCGGCTCGACCAGCGGCTGCAGCTGACGGAGGGCGGGACTCGGTCCCGCCTGACGAGCAGTCCCTGCGAGAACATCTTTAAAGAGGAGGGGCACCGGCCACGGCCGGTGCCCCTCCTCTTTCTCATGTCGCCGCTCCTCGGTCAGGGCTGGTGCGCCTGGCCCATGCTCCTGATGAAGGTGGCGGGATCGTCCTCGAAGCCGTGGATCCCGGGACGGAACGTCCAGGTGCCGGAGTCCTCGCGCACGAACTCCCCGACGGCAGCCGCCGTCGACCCGAGGACGTCACCGAAGTCGTCCTCGGCCAGGACGGTGTAGCCCTCGCGGATGCGCAGGCCAGGGTTGATCACGCCGACGAAGGTCCGGTGCGTCGAGGGCTGTTGGATGACGACACCGACGACCACGCGCGTGTACCGGCTGTTGAGCCGGTCGAGCTCCAGCGTCATGACCTCGTCCCAGCCGAAGCCCTTGCCGTCCTTGCTGTCCCGGTTGAGATAGATGGTGCCGTCGGGGGACCTGCTGTCGAAATACACCACATACGAGGGAGCGCCGTACGGATCGCTCTCCAGGTAGGTGGCGGCAACGATGTCCAGATCGGTGGGCGGCTGCCCGGTGGGACTCGGATCCCATTTCAGCCCGACCTCGACCTTGCGGATGCCCTTCTTGAGGCCGTTCACCAGACTTCCCCTTCCCCGTTTCCCATGTGCCTGCTGCGGCCCGAACTAGCGGGCGGACAGGGCCGATTGTCCATCCTGCCACGCGCGCGTGTACGTGTACGGACGAGCTGTCCGTCCGAGCGTGACCGGCGCCACGCTCGGTGGCCTTACGATGGCGCGGTGCTGGTCAAGTGGATTCGCTGCACCGTGGTGGACCGCCGCGGCTTCGAGCGCGGGCAGCGAAAGTGGGCGGGGCTTCTGGGGGAGCCGGGGTTTCGGGGACAGGGTGGTGGGTGGAGTCGGCAGAGGCAAGGCGTGGCGCACGTTTTCGCGTTCTGGGAGAGCCGCGCCTTCTACGACTCCTTCATGGCCCGCTCGCACGACCGGCTGGCCTCGGCCCAGGCGGGTACGTTCAAGGACGCCCAGGTCAAGCTCTTCGACTACCGCTTCGACGTGAAGACCGGCTTCGAACCGCGCTTCACGGACGCCGACCTGGTGCGGGTGGCGCTGGCTCGTATTCACGAGGAGCGCGTGGAGAACTTCACGCTCATGCAGGAGAAGGTCTGGAACCCCGCCATGGCCGGCTCACCGGGCATGATCCGCGGGCTGTTCGGCGAGGCGCCCGGGCACGAGTTCCTGGTGCTGTCCATGTGGCGACAGGCCGCCGAACACGGCAAGTACCGCACGGAACGGATCGAGCGGCTCGCCCTGCGGGCCCAGACGGAGGCGGATGTGGCGGCTCTGACGGGCGACATCGTGGAGCTGGAACCGACCTGGACGGTGTGATCATCGCACGCGTGGCACACGCACCCTTGTGGAGCGCATGGTGCGGAAATTGTGTGACCTACGCCGTATGGAGCCCGTACGAGTGCTCGATCTGCCCTCACCCGATCTAGGGTTTTGGCATGGCACGACCACGGCGGATCATCCTTGTCCGGCACGGAGAGTCAACGGGCAATGTTGATGACACCGTGTACGAGCGCGAGCCCGACCATGCGCTCGCGTTGACCGAGCGCGGCTGGCAGCAGGCGGAGGAGACCGGCAAACGGATTCGCGAGGTGCTGGGCCGGGAGCGCGTCAGCGTGTACGTGTCCCCGTACCGCCGTACGCACGAGACCCTGCGCGCCTTCCACCTCGACCCCGACCTCATACGGGTGCGCGAGGAGCCACGGCTGCGCGAGCAGGACTGGGGGAACTGGCAGGACCGCGACGACGTACGCCTTCAAAAGGCCTATCGCGATGCGTACGGTCATTTCTTCTACCGCTTCGCCCAGGGCGAGTCCGGTGCCGACGTGTACGACCGGGTCGGCGGCTTCCTGGAGAGCCTGTACCGCAGCTTCGAGGCCGCCGACCACCCGTCGAACGTGCTGCTGGTGACGCACGGACTCGCCATGCGGCTGTTCTGCATGCGCTGGTTCCACTGGACGGTCGCCGAGTTCGAGTCGCTGTCGAACCCCGGGAACGCGGAGATGCGGATGCTCGTACTCGGGGACGACGGCAAGTACGTCATGGACCGGCCGTTCGATCGCTGGCGCGACCCGGAGCCGTACGGGATCACCGGATAGAGTCGGAGGGACATGACCTCTGACTTCTCTTCCAGCGGGCGCCTGGATCGCGCCCTGAACAGTCTGCGCGGCCTGGCGGTCGGCGACGCGTTGGGTTCGCAGTTCTTCGTGCCGGAGAACTATCCGCTGTTGCAGCGCCGCGAACTGCCCTCCGGCCTCTGGCAGTGGACCGACGACACGGAGATGGCGGGCTCCGTGGTCGCCGTCCTGGCCGCTCATCACCGCATCGACCAGGACGCCCTGGCCCGCTCCTTCGCCGTGCGCCACGACTTCGACCGGGGGTACGGCCCCGCCGTCAACCGTCTGCTGCGGCTGGTGCGGGAAGGCGGCGACTGGCGCGAGCTCTCCGCCCAGCTCTTCAACGGACAGGGGTCCTGGGGGAACGGCGCGGCGATGCGAATCGCCCCTCTGGGCGCCTGGTACGCGGACGACCCCGAGCAGGCGGTCCACCAGGCGGAGATCTCGGCGTACCCCACGCACCAGCATCGTGAGGCCGTGGTCGGCGCCATGGCCGTCGCCGCGGCCGCGGCGCTGGCTGGTGCCCCCGGCGGGCCGCCGAGCCCCGAGAAGCTCCTTGACGGCGTTCTCGCGCTCGTCCCGAAGAGTGCCGTCGGCGCCGGGCTGCGCCGTGCCCGGGACATGCTCGACTACGACGACGCGGGCACCGTCGCCGCCGTACTGGGCTGCGGACGGCGTACGTCCGCCCACGACACCGTGCCCTTCGCGCTCTGGTCTGCGGCGCGGGGCCTCGGGGACTTCGAGCGGGCGTTCTGGACGACCGCCCAGGTCGGCGGAGACGTGGACACCACCTGCGCGATCGTGGGCGGTGTGATCGCCGCCGAGAAGGTGGGGGCGCCGCCCGCCGAGTGGGCGGAGCGGACGGAGGCGCTGCCGGACTGGGTGCCGGCGGCGGATTAGCGGCCGACGGGTGGGCTGACGGGGTGGGCGGCGGTTGCCGAGTGGCGGCCGTCGGATGGCGGCTTCGCAGTGGTCCGTTCCGGTCGTGAAAACTCTCTGCGTTCGTTGGGAACTCTCCGTGACCAGCCGGGCGTTGTGCTGGCAGATGCTGTGCGGCGTATGGGTCCGCACATGCGGGTGAGGTGCCAGGGCCAGGGGGTGGTCATGGAGTTTCTGCGGGCGTTGTTCGTGCCGATCGTGCTGTTGGTCGTGCTGTCGTGTCTGCGGTTCGGTCCGGGGCGGATGGCCGGACCGGCGTCCTCGCCGTCGGTCCCCGGGACGAGGTCCGGCCATCCGCGGTCCTTCGTGGGGGCGGCCGGGTCAGACGGCCGCGGGACCCGCCGTTCCGGCGAGCGCCTCCAGGTCGCTCTTGCGCACCCGGATCACGAACCAGGCGGTGGCCAGGGCGAGTACGGCCATCGCGGCGGCCGGAATGAAGGCCGTCGAAATACCGTGTGCGAGGACCTCGTGCCCCCAGGGCGCCGGAAGTTGGTGCGTCTTGGCGAACTCCGCCTTCTGCGCCGGCGAGCCGTCGGCGAGGAAGGAGGGCAGTTGCTTCTTCGCCTCGTCCTTGCTGGCCGATCCGAACACCGTCGTCAGAATGGACAGGCCGAGCGAACCGCCCACCTGCTGCATGGCGTTGAGGAGTCCGGAGGCCGCACCCGCCTCGTGCGGGGCGACACCGGAGACAGCGGTGACCGTCAGCGTCACGAAGTTCAGGCCCATGCCGAGCCCGAACACCAGCATCGGTCCGAGCACGCCGCCGACGTAGGAACTGTCGGAGCTGATGAGGGTCTGCCAGGCGAGCCCGATCATCGCGAGTGTCGAGCCCACGAGCATGAACGGCTTGGGGCCGAGTACGGGCAGGAACCGCTGCGAGAGCCCGGCGCCGAGCGCGATCACGACGGTCACCGGCAGGAAGGCGAGACCGGCCTCGATCGGGGTGTACCCCAGCACGTTCTGCACGAAGAGCACGATGTAGAAGAACATGCCGAACATCGCCGCGGCCAGGCAGAGCATGATCACGTATGTGCCCGAGCGGTTGCGGTCGGTGAACATTCGCAGCGGGGTGATGGGCTCCTTGGCCCGGGACTCGATGAGCCCGAAGCCGACCAGCAGCACCACGGCAGCGGCGAAGGAACCGATCGTCACGCTGTCCCGCCAGCCCTGGTCGGCCGCCCGGATGAAGCCGTAGACGAGGGCCGCCATGCCGGCCGTCGAGGTCAGCGCCCCGGGGAAGTCGAAGCGGCCGGTGTGCCGTTCGGACTCGTTGATGTACATCGGCGTGAGCACCGCGATCAGTATGCCGATGGGCACGTTGACGAAGAGGACCCAGCGCCAGTCGAGCCACTCGGTGAGCATGCCGCCGGCGAGCAGGCCGATGGCGCCGCCGCCCGCGGAGACCGCGGCGAAGACGCCGAACGCGCGGTTGCGCTCGGGGCCTTCGGGAAACGTGGTGGTGATCAGTGCCAGCGATGTGGGCGAGGCGATCGCACCGCCCACGCCCTGCAGGACGCGTGCGGCCAGCAGTTGCCAGGGTTCCTGGGCGAGACCGCCGAGCAGGGAGGCGAAGGTGAAGAGCAGGATGCCGGACATGAAGACCCGGCGGCGGCCGAGGATGTCGCCGGCCCGGCCGCCGAGCAGCAGCAGGCCGCCGAAGGTGAGCGTGTAGGCGCTCACGACCCAGGTGAGGTCGGTGGTGCTGAACTTGAGAGCGTTTTGAATGTGCGGGAGCGCGATGTTCACAATCGTCGCGTCGAGGACCACCATGAGTTGGCAGGCCGCGATGACGGTGAGCGCAACACCGGGATGCCCGTCCCGGCGAGCGGCACCGGGCTTCCGTTCTTGGAGCACAGGAGAGGTTGTCACTATGGGTCCCCCACGAGAGAGTTAGTGAACGCTCGCGTTCACTGTCATGGCAACGGTAGTGAGTCCCCACTAGTGAACGCAAGCGTTCACTTATCTTGGAGTCGTGTGGCGGGTCCCCCGTCGCTGTCACACGGCGCGCACCTGCACCTTCAGCCCCACCCGCACGCACCCGCACCCGAAATCCCCGCTCCCCTTGCTTGCTGGAGACACTCAGATGGTTACCTCGCGCTGGACGGCCGCCCCCGCTCAGGCGGCCTCCCTCCGTCGGCGCGGAGCTGTGCTCGAACGCGCGATCCTCGAGGCCGCGTTGGAGCAACTCGGCACGGTCGGCTGGAACGGCCTCACCATGGAAGGCGTCGCCGCCGGCGCCCAGACCGGGAAGGCCGCGGTCTACCGCCGCTGGCCGTCCAAGGAGGATCTCGTCGCCGACGCGCTGCGGGCCGGGCTGCCGCGGATCGAGGACGCCCCGGATCTGGGCAGCGTGCGCGAGGACCTCCTCGCGCTGTGCCGGAAGGCTCGTGACGCGATGTTCTCGCGGCCCGGGTTCGCGGTCCGGTCGGTGATTCACGAATGCGATCCGGTACAGGCGGAGCGCTTCCACAGTGTGATCTTCAGCGGGATCGTGGAGCCGACCGTCAACCTGCTCCGGGAGGTCATCACCCGTGGGATCGAGCGGAAGGAGGTGCGGGCCGACGCGGCGAACAGCTACGTCATCGATGCCATGCCGGCCATGATGATGTACCGCTCCAAGATGAGCGGAAGCGAATGGGGCGATCGTGATCTGGAGGAAATGGTCGACCAGTTGATGGTTCCGCTGCTGCGGCCCGACGTCGGCTGAGCGGGCGCCGGGAGGGTCGTGCCGCCGCATGGGGAAACGGGGGTGTCGCGGGGTGATCCCGGCGGCGTACGCTTAGCTCGCCATGCCGTACGAACCTCCTACTCACACTGTCGAGCGCTCCCTTCGCGCCACGACCGGAGCCAAGGTCATTGCCGGTGTCGACGAGGTGGGGCGCGGTGCGTGGGCCGGCCCCGTCACCGTCTGCGCGGCCGTCACCGGACTGCGCCGGCCGCCCGAAGGTCTCACCGACTCCAAGTTGATCGCCGTCAAGCGGCGGACCGTGCTCGCCGAGACACTCCAGCAGTGGGTGACCTCGTACGCGCTCGGTCACGCCTCTCCGGAGGAGATCGACCAACAGGGCATGACGGCGGCGCTGCGGTTGGCCGCGGGGCGTGCTCTGGAAGCCCTGCCCGTCCGACCCGACGCGGTGATCCTCGACGGCAACCACGACTATCTCGGGGTGCCGTGGAAGGTCCGTACCGTGATCAAGGGCGACCGGTCCTGTGTGGCCGTCGCGGCGGCGTCGGTGATCGCCAAGGTTCAGCGCGACAAAATGATGGCCGAACTGGGTGCGGACCATGCAGACTTCGGTTTTGCGGACAATGCCGGGTATCCGTCGCCCGTGCACAAGGCCGCGCTGGAGGAGCGGGGACCCACCCCGTACCACCGGTTGTCGTGGGCGTATCTTGATGCGCTGCCCCAGTGGCGGCACCTCAAGAAGGCCCGCAGCTGGGCGGACGGGAGCGTTCCGGAGATCGAGGGGCAACTCGGCTTCGACTTCTGACGATTCCGCTCGCACTCATGTGCCACCCGCTGACGCGAGTCGTACCAATGTTTGATAGATATCAGCCCATGCCTCTCATTCCCGAGGAGCCTCAGATTCACGAGAGTGCCCAGGGTCCCCGCGCCACGCCGGCCAGCGGCCGTACCGCGCAGACCCCTCGTCCCGTACCCGGTCCCCGTCCCACGGGATCGCCGCGCCCCGGTCGTCCCGGTCCGCTCCGGCCTGCGCCGCCGGTGCAACGTACGCCGCGAGACATGGTCGCGCCGAAGCCCGACCCCTCGGGGCCGGTCGCTCCGGCCGCGCCCGTCGCGTCTTCGGCGACCCCCCAGATCCAGCTGATCCCGGCCTCGGTGGAGGGCGCGCTCGACGCCGCCGAGGAGGCTGTGGATCTGCTCCTGGACTCCGGCCGTGCCCCCGGTGACGTGCTGGTGATCACCACCGGCGAGCAGCATCCGTGGGCCGCCCACGAGTTGTCCTTCGGTGAAGCCGCCTACTGGGCGCAGCACGACGCGGGGGACGACGTCTTCTACACGGACGCCTCCGTCGCCGAACGTGCTGTGTCGCGTCCCGTGGTCGTGGTAGCCGTCAACGGCGGTTCCGCCGCGAACGTCGCCTCGGCTCTGCCGCTGGCCCATGCCCGGGCCGGTGCCCTGCTGGTCGTCTGCGGCGACCCGCAGCAGATCAACTCGCTGCTGGGCGCGGGCGTCTGAGTCCGCTCCGGTAGGTCCGCGAGGACCCGCACCGGAGCGGTAGGGGCGTCGGGGCGGTATCGCACGGTGGGCACTTCGGCGTGCGCGGACGGTCGATGGGCCTCCGCCCCGGCGTGAGCGAGGGGGACGTGCCGTGCGGTGGGCACGGCTCGTCGACTCCCTCAGCGGGCCGCTACGCGGCGCAGGACCTCCGAGGCGGCACCGCCGGTGCGGGGCAGCGGGGGCGGAGCCTCGGACAGGGCGAAGGGCTCTGGCGTCGAATCCGCGTTGGGGCGGCGACCGCCGCGTCCCTCGCCCAGGACCTGCCAGCCGTCCCGGGTCAGCGTGATGTACGCCCCGCAGCGCAGACCGTGCAGTGTGCAGGCGTCCCGCAGCCCCCACATCCACGCGCCGTCCTCCTCGGTCCACCGGGCGTCGCCGTCACGGCAGTAGAGCAGCACGGCGGTCCGGATCGGGGTGCGGCGCCGCAGGTCGTGCGGGATGACCCGGCGCAACTGGGCGAGCAGCGCGTTGCGGAACATCCAGCCGTCGGCAGGGGCCGGGCGGCGGGTGAAGGAGGCGCTGGCCCGCAGCCGTTCGTCCGCGTCGAGCACGGCCACGACCGCGGCTCCCGGCCTCGGGCGGTGCCGGGAGTGGAGGCCGCTGACGACCTCCCGGGGATTGCGCAGCAGGGGGATGCCGGCGGCGGCCCACTCCGCCGGTTCGAGCACGCGGGCGAGGGAGGTGGCGGAAGCGGTGGACAGGTCGGCGGAGGTCGACGTGGACGGAGCGAATCCGAAGGTCACGGTCCTCCCTTCGGCTACGCGCCCACACTGCGGGCGGGGTCGGAATCGGGGGAGCGCACACCACAGCAGAGCCCTACCGTGTCACGGGCGAGCCATGCGGGGAGCGGAGTTCAATTCTTGCTGTCGAACTGGGATGCGGCAACGAGCAATTGGGGCCAGAGACCGAAATCTGGCGGGATGGGGCTTAGATCCCTACCCGGTGATCCCCTACGCGATGCGTGAGACGACCGTTCACTCTCTGTTCGTACACCGTTCGAGTGCGGCCGGTCCAGAGCGGTGCGGTCGCCGATTGTCAGTGGTATCGGGTTGCATGGGGGTATGGACGAACTGGAACTGCGCGCCGAAGCCGATGCCATCCTCGCCGAGCTCGTCGGCGACCCGGGGGGTTCCGCGCGGTTGCGGGAGGACCAGTGGCAGGCGGTGTCCGCCCTGGTGGAGGACCGCCGACGCGCCTTGGTGGTGCAGCGGACCGGCTGGGGCAAGTCGGCGGTGTACTTCGTGGCCACCGCGCTGCTGCGCCGACGCGGCTCCGGCCCGACCGTGATCGTCTCGCCACTGCTGGCCCTGATGCGCAACCAGGTCGAGGCCGCGGAGCGGGCCGGCATCCGGGCGCGCACCATCAACTCCGCCAACCCAGAAGAGTGGCAGACGGTGTACGAGGAGGTCGAGCGCGGCGAGACCGACGTGCTGCTCGTCAGCCCGGAGCGCCTCAACTCCGTTGACTTCCGCGACCAGATGCTGCCCAAGCTCGCGGTCACCACCGGTCTGCTGGTGGTCGACGAGGCCCACTGCATCTCCGACTGGGGACACGACTTCCGACCGGACTACCGTCGGCTGCGCGCGATGCTCACCGAACTCGCCCCGGGCGTCCCGGTGCTGGCCACCACCGCCACCGCCAACGCTCGGGTCACCGCGGACGTGGCCGAGCAGCTGGGCACCGGCGCGGGCGAGGCCCTGGTGCTGCGCGGCACGCTGGAGCGGGAGAGCCTGCGGCTTGGCGTGGTCCAACTGCCGGACGCCGCGCACCGGTTGGCCTGGCTCGCCGAGCACCTGGAGGAACTGCCGGGCTCCGGGATCATCTACGCCCTCACGGTCGCCGCCGCCGAGGAGGCCACCGCCTTCCTGCGCCAGCGGGGCTTCCAGGTGGCCTCCTACACAGGCCGCACGGAGAACGCCGACCGGCTGCAGGCCGAGGCCGATCTGCTGGGGAACCGCGTCAAGGCGCTGGTCGCGACGTCGGCGCTCGGGATGGGCTTCGACAAGCCCGACCTGGGCTTCGTGGTCCACCTCGGTTCGCCGTCCTCGCCGATCGCCTACTACCAGCAGGTGGGCCGCGCCGGCCGCGGGGTGGAGCACGCCGACGTGCTGTTGCTGCCGGGCAAGGAGGACGAGGCCATCTGGCGTTACTTCGCCGATACCGCGTTCCCGCCCGAGACCCAGGTCCGCCAAACCCTTTCGGCCCTCGCCGACGCCGGGCGGCCACTGTCCGTGCCGGCCCTGGAGGCGCAGGTCGATCTGCGGCGCACCCGGCTGGAGACCATGCTCAAGGTGCTCGACGTGGACGGGGCGGTCAAGCGGGTCAAGGGCGGCTGGAGCTCCACCGGCGAGCCGTGGACGTACGACTCCGAGCGGTACGCGTGGGTGGCGCGGCAGCGGGCGGCCGAGCAGCAGGCCATGCGGGACTACGTGAGCACCGACGGGTGCCGAATGGAGTTCCTGCGCCGGCAACTCGACGACGAGGGCGCGGTTCCGTGCGGCCGCTGCGACAACTGCGCGGGGACGTGGGCCGATTCCTCCGTCTCGGCCGATTCGCTCACAGGGGCGGCGAAGGAGCTGGACCGGCCGGGCGTGGAGGTCGAGCCGCGCCGGATGTGGCCGACGGGGCTGGCCACGCTGGGCGTCAACCTCAAGGGCCGTATCCCGGCCGGAGAGCAGTGCTCCACCGGGCGCGCCCTGGGACGGCTCTCGGACATCGGCTGGGGCAACCGGCTGCGCCCACTGCTCGCCGAGCACGCCCCCGACGGGCCGATTCCCGAGGCCGCACTGCGGGCCGCGGTGGACGTCATCGCCGACTGGGCGCGCTCCTCGGGCGGTTGGGCGTCCAACGGTCCGGACGCCTCCGCGCGGCCCGTCGGAGTGGTCGCCGTACCGTCCCTGGCCCGCCCGCAGCTGGTCGGTTCCCTCGCCGAGGGCATCGCGACCGTCGGCCGCCTTCCCTTCCTGGGCGCCCTGGCGTACACGGGTCCGGGTGGCGAGCACGCGACCCGGCGCAGCAACTCCGCGCAACGCGTCAAGGCGCTGTCCGGAGCCTTCGCCGTACCCGACCAACTGGCCGAGGCGCTGGCCGCTTCACCTGGTCCCGTCCTGCTCGTGGATGACTACAGCGACTCCGGCTGGACCCTCGCGGTGGCCGCCCGACTGCTTCGGAAGGCGGGCAGCGGGCCGGTGCTTCCGTTGGTCCTCGCGGTGGCGGGCTGAGCCGCGGAGTTGGAGTTTGGCGAGGATGTGCGTCACGTAGATCTTCACGGTCACCTCGCGCAGGCGGAAACCGCGGCCAGTTCCGCGTTGCTCCCGGCCTGCTGGTCCTGCTCACTTTGGGAGGCGTCGTCATCGCGGCGGCGGGCGCGTTGCTGCCGGCGGGGTGGGCGGCACGGAGGGGGGCAGGGCGGATGTTGCGTGCGGAGTGAGGGGAAGCGGCGACGGCGTTGACCTGAGTCGCGGGAGGGGCGACAGCGTTGACCTGTGCCGCGCGGGTGACATGCTGGAGCGGTGTGTCCGGGGAAGGGCCCCGGACGGGTGTGGTTTCGAAGAGTTGGGGGTCCGCATGGTCGCGGGTCGTGTACTGCGTTTCGACAGTGTGCGTGGTTATGGGTTCATCGCGTCGGATGCCGGCGGCGAGGACATTTTCCTGCATGTGAACGATCTCCTCATTCCCGAGGAGTACATCCGCTCAGGGCTGGTCGTCGAATTCGAGGTGGAGAGCGGCGAACGAGGGCTCAAAGCGTCGAACATCCGCCTCCCCGAGGGCGCCGCACCGCCGGTGCCGCGTCGGGCCCACGAGGGGGCACCGAGGACGGTGACGGTCGACGAGAGCGGCAACGTGATGTGCGACGTGCTCAGTGCCCAGGAGTACCGGCGTGATGTGACCGAACTGCTGCTGGCCGCGAGTCCGTTGCTGACCGCGGAGCAGATCCTCACCATCCGCGCCGCGCTGGTGAAGTTCAGCGAGGGCCACGGCTGGGTGGAGGACTGAGCGGCACTTTCGGATAGTCAACGCCGTCGGTTGCTGTCGGCGGCGGGCACGCGTGCGTTGGGGCCGGAAGCGGGGGTCGGGGCGTTTGTCCGCGGCATCGCGATCGGCTCCGGCGGCGCGTGGTCGCCGTCGCGGATGACGCCCCTGGGCAGGGTGATCCTCGGCGTGGCGGGCGCTGCCGCCAGGATCGGTGTCGCCGTGACCGGTGCGGCAGCGGACGGTCTGGTGCTGACCGGTGTCGCTGGAAGCCGTGTCGGACATGGCGTTGTCGTGTCCCTGGCCCGAGTTATCCACAGGGCAAAGCGGAATATCAAGATCCGCGAGATCGTCTGCGTATGACGAATCATGGCGAAACCGCTGGATCACCCGAAAACGGCACACCACCGCTCGAACCGAGCGCGTACGACCATCACGGCGCCGACCACCAGGTCACCCTGCGCACCCCGGCAGAACTGGCGGACGCCCTGCCGTATCTGCTCGGGTACCGCCCCGAGGACAGCATCGTGCTGGTCGCCCTGCACGACAAGGACGGCCGCGGCAGGTTCGGCGGCCGGGCCAGGCTGGGCATTCCGCCCGGCGCGGACGACTGGGCGTCCGTGGCCCGACAGTTGGCTCACGGCCTGGTGACGGGCAGCGAGCGCAGGGGCGCCAAGCCCGAGCAGATGGTCGCGTACCTCTGCCAGGAACCCGCGGCGGGCGAGTCGGGCCGCCAAGTCATGGAGCGGCTGCGCCCGTTGGCCCAGAAGTTGCGCGTCGAGTGCGGTCACCTGGACGTGCCGGTGATCGAGGCCCTGTGCATCTCGGACGGCCGATTCTGGTCCTACTGCTGTGCCAACGAAGCCTGTTGCCCGCCTGAGGGCCTCCCCATGGGCCTGCCCGGCACTTCCGTGCTGGCGGCCGCCGCCACCTACGCCGGCCTCCAGGTGCGCGGCACTCTGCGCGAACTGCGCGCCAGGCTGCTGCCCTGGGAGACCGCGGCCGCCCTGGAACAGGAAGCCGCCCTGGACACGGCCAATATGGCCCTGGTCCCCAGGATCCTCGACGAGGCCAGCCGCACGGAGGTGGGCAGGGAAACCCTGGAGTTGGCGGCCCGAATCATCTGCCGCCTGACCGAAGTCCCGCCCGCCTCCGGCCCGTTCGCATCGGACCTCCGCGACGACGAACTGGTCGGACATGACGAGGCGGCCACCCTGATCCTCGGCCTGCAGGACCGCGCCACCCGTGACCGCGCTGCCGAATGGATGGAGGGCGACGACGCCGCCCCGGCACTCCGGCTCTGGCGCACCCTCGCCCGCCGCTGCGTCGGCCCGTACCGCGAACACGCCGCGGCACCCTTGACCCTCGCGGGCTGGGTCGCCTGGTCCACCGGCGACGAACTGGAGGCCCGCGAAGCCCTCGCCATGGCACTCGGCGCTGACCCCGACTACCTCTTCGCCCGCCTGCTCCACCAGGCGTGCAACGAGGGCCTGGACCCGGAGTCCATCCGCCGCTGCCTGCGAGCGGAACGGCATGAGCGGGGGCGGACGGGCGCGCGGGCGGGACAGGGAGCGGAGCGGGGAGCGAAGCGGGGAGAAGAGGGGGAGCCTGAGGTGTCGTTCGAGGGGGATTCCGACGGGGATACGGCGGAGGCGGTGCCGTCGACGGGATCTGGGCCGGCGAGTGGGTCGGCATCCCGGTCTGCGTCGGCGACTGGGTGCGCGTCTGCGGGTCGGCATGCGGCGACAGTTGGACGGGTGTCGGCGGTTCGACCGGCGTCGGCCCCGGAGGCAACACCCGCGTCCGCATCGGGAGGTTCCTCCCGCTCCCGACGCCGTGTTCGCACGACCGGCGCCCGCTCCCGTCCTCGCCCGGCCCGCCCGGCCCGGACTGACGGTCCCGGAAGCGGGGCGAACGTCCCGCGTCCTCGGGCGCCGTTGGCAGACGACGGCGTCGAGGGCACGGCGTGAACAACTGCCAGGTGGGCAAGGGGTGGTGCTGTCGAACCGACGACTCCCGCGGAGCGAGCCGCGGGCGGCGAGAGGCAGTGGACGGAGGCGATCCGGTACACCGCCGCCATTCGGTCGGCTCGGGCCGCTGGGGGCGTGACCAGGAGGAGCCCGGTTCCGTTCACCTGAGTGGCGGAACGCCTGGATGGGCCCTGCCGCCGCACCGCCCACGTCCGTCCGGATCTCCTACGGCGCCGCGCACGCCCGAGGTGCACAGAGAGCAGAAGAAGCCGCCCATGCATGAGCCGACTCCGCCCTCCTCCGCCGCCGACCGTTCCGATCACCACGAACCCGGAGGACGTCCCGCCGGCCCGCGCCAGCCTCTACCCTCGCCCCCACTTCCAGCCCCGTCCGTACCCTCACCCACGCCCCCGCTCTCGCCTCCGTTCCCTCCCCGAGCCACAGACCAGACGCGTCACTCACCGGCGCCTGGGCCCGCAGGAGTTGGGCCGGGGCAGCCACCCCGCGGCGGTCCGCCACCGCCCGGCCCCTACGGTCAGTCCGGTGCGTCCGGCCCAGCCAGGCAGCCCGGTACCCAGGCCCCCCACCGCCCCTTCGACCTGCCCCCCACCCACACCACCCTCATCTGCGTAGCCCTCCCCGCCCTCGCCATCTCCACGGACCAAGGACAGTTGACCGGCCGGGGATTGGAGGGTTTCTACCGGGCGGGCCGACGCGTGCTCTCCCGGTGTCAGATCCGGGTCGCCGGACGCGAACCGCTGGCGATTCAGGCCCGGATGACCGCCGCCGACCGAGCCCGCTTCGTGGGCACGCTGCGTGCGTCCCCGCAGGCCGGCCCGGACCCGGACGTCGTCGTCGAACGCGTCCGTCACGCGGACGGCACCGAGCGGATCACGCTGCACAGCGCGTCCCTCCGCCCGCTGCGCGTACCGGTCGAGGTCGCGCTCGCCACGGACCTGGCCGACCTGGCGGCGATCGCGTCCGGATCCACGGGCCCCGAACTGCCCGCCAGCGTCCACGAGTCGGGCCTGCGCTGGACCGGCACCACCGGGCGCTCGTCGGTCACGGCGGACCCACCGCCCGCCGACATGCTGGCCTCGGCGGGGCTGCTGCGTTGGGAGTTCGAACTGCCCCCGGGCGGCAGCCGGAGCCTTGAGCTACGGGTGCGCTCGGACGGAACGGGACCCGCCCGAGCCGTGGGCCGCACCGCGACGAGTTCGCTCGCTGCCGCCCGCGCCTCGGGCGACGACCCCAGAGTCGAGCCGCTTCTGCGGACGAGCATCGAAGATCTCCAGGCCCTGCAGTTACGGGACCCCGCGCACCCGTCCGACACACACCTCGCGGCAGGAGCCCCCTGGCGCTGCGGTCTCGCCCCGGCCGAGGCGCTGGCCGCCGCCCGGATGACCCTGCCCCTCGGTACCCGCCTCGCCTCGGGCATCCTGCGCACCCTCGCACGAACCCAACTCCGGGCCCCCGGACCGCGGTCGGGCATGATCCCCGGACCGCGCCGGGACGCGGGCCCTCATCTGCCGCCGGGCTGCACTGGCACGGAAGCCACATTGCTCTTCCCCGCCCTGCTCGCGGAGGCCCGTCGTTGGGGGCTCCCCGAGCAGGAGACGGAGGTGTTGCTGCCGGCGGCAGAGCGCTGTCTGACCTGGCTGTTGACGACCGTGGGCGACGGCACCTACCTGCACTACCCGCACCCCGATGGTCCTGTCCGCTGCGAGACACAGGCCCACGCCCACCGCGCGGCCCTGCTCGGCGCCGATCTGCTTCAGGACTTCGGAAGACCGGGCGCCGCCGAACTGCGGCGGTGGGCGCAGGCGCTGCGCGGGGCGTTCCGGGAGGAGTTCTGGATCGACGACCTGGGCGGAGGCAGGCCGGCGGCCGCCCGCGCGCCTGACGGAAGCGTGGTGCCCCACCTGGGCGCGACTGCCGCCCATCTCCTGGACACCGGTCTGCTGGGCGGCGGCGAACTGGCCCCGGGCCTGCTCGACAGGGTGCAGACCGAGCAGCTCGCACGACTGCTCGGCGGCCCCGCCATGGACTCGGGCTGGGGGCTGCGCGGGCTCGGTGCGAAGGAAGCCGGATACAACCCCTTCGGTCACCGCAGCGGCGCGGTGCGGGTCCACGAGACGGCGGTCGCGGTCGCCGGCCTCGCCGCCGCGGGCTACGAGAAGGAGGCGGCCTCGCTCCTGCGGGGCATCTTGGCGGCGGCCGAGGCCTTCGGCCACCGGCTGCCCGAGATGTACGCCGGTGTGCAACGTACCGACGGGAGTGCGCCCCTCCCGCACCCGGCGGCCTGCCGACCGGCGGCCACCGCGGCGGCGGCCGGCGTGCTGCTCCCCATCGCACTCGCGGGCATCCGCCCCGACGCCCCGGCGGGCACGCTCACACTGCGCCCCGTGCACAGCGCGCCGCTCGGCGAACTCGTCCTGACGGGGCTGCGGGTCGCTGGCGCACCCTTCTCCGTCCGGGTCAGCCGACTGGGCCTCGCCATGGTCGAGGAGGCGGCCGACGGTCTGCAATTGGGAGCGTGACCTCGGACGACCCACCGGCGCACGCCGGGCGTGAGCAGGCGTGCGCGGACGACGAGACCCGTATCGGACCGAAGTGGATCAGCCACGAAGCGACCGACGAAGGGAGTGTTTATCGTCAGGCAGACGACTATGATCGCCGCATGCCCTACGACCCGTCAGCCTTTCCGCCCTTCGCCGTCACCGTGGACCTGGTCGTGCTGACCGTGCGCCGCCATGCCCTGTGCGCGCTGGCGGTACGGAGGGGCGAGCCACCCTTCCAGGGGCGTTGGGCGCTGCCCGGCGGATTCGTACGGGCCGACGAGGATCTCGCGCAGGCGGCGGCACGCGAACTGGCCGAGGAGACCGCGCTGCGCGCCCACGACCAGACGGTCCCCGCCCAGGACAACGGGGCTCACCTGGAACAGCTGGCGACCTACGGCGACCCCAAGCGGGATCCCCGGATGCGCGTGGTCAGCGTCGCCCACCTTGCCCTCGCGCCCGACCTGCCCGCCCCCCGGGCCGGCGGCGACGCCAGCTACGCCCGCTGGGCACCGGTCGACGAACTGCTGCAACAGAGCGGCTACGGCCGTGACGAGGAGCCCGTGGCACCGCTCGCCTTCGACCACGCCCAGATCCTGGCCGACGGTGTCGAGCGCGCCCGCTCCAAGATCGAGTACTCGTCGCTCGCCACGGCGTTCTGCCCGACCGAGTTCACCGTCGGCGAGCTGCGCCGCGTCTACGAAGCCGTGTGGGGCGTGGCACTGGACCCCCGCAACTTCCACCGCAAAGTGACGGGCACGCCCGGCTTCCTGGTCCCCACCGGCGGCACCACCACACGCCAGGGCGGCCGCCCTGCCCAACTCTTCCGAGCCGGCGGCGCCACACTGCTCAACCCCCCGATGTTGCGCCCCGAGGTCTGACGAGGCGAGCCCGAGCGCGGCGCCGATCCCCGTTCGTGGGGCGGGCCGTGCGATGCCCGGAAAACGGGACATAGCCCGCTATCTTGCTACGGGTGATCCAGGCCTTCGGACTGACCAGCAACCCCCGCAAGGACCTTCCGCCCGCCGTCGACGACGTCTCCTTCGAGGCGCGCGCGGGCCGCGTCACCGCGCTGCTCGGAGCGTCGGGGGCGGGCAAGACGACGGCGCTCAGACTGATGCTCGAACTCCAACAGGGCCGTGGCATCACCTACTTCAGAGGCCGCCCCCTGCATCGCATCGCGCACCCGTCGCGCGAGGTCGGCGTACTCCTGGGCGACGTACCGGGACACCCCTCCCGCTCGGTCCGCGGCCATCTCCGCATGCTGTGCGCGGCAGCCGGCGTGCCCGGTCGTCGCGCCGACGAAGTGCTCGAAGTGGTCGGCCTGGTCAGTCTGCGCGACGAACGCCTCGGTACCCTCTCGCGCGGCATGGACCGCCGCCTCGGCCTGGCCTGCGCCCTCCTCTCCGACCCGCACACCCTCGTCCTGGACGACCCGGCCGACGGGCTCTCCACCCGCGAGGCACACTGGCTGCACGGCATGCTGCGCGCCCACACGGAACAGGGCGGCACGGTCCTGCTGACCACGGCCGACCCCAAGGAGGCCGCGCGAGCGGCCGATCGGGTCGTCACGCTGGAGCAGGGCAGGCTCGTCGCCGACCAGGAGGCCACCGAGTTCGCACGTACCCGACTGCGCCCCCGAGTCGCCGTCCGCACCCCGCACGCCGCCCGCCTCGCCGCCCTCCTCGCCAAGGAGGCCCGCACCGCCCAACGCTCCGTGGAGGTTGTCCGCGAGGCCGGTAACCGGCTCTCCGTCTACGGCAGTACGTGCGCCGACGTCGGAGAGACAGCGTTCCGTCACAGCATCCTCGTACACCAACTCGCCGACGAGATCGGAGACATGGGCCCGGGATCGACCGTGAACCCGGACCCGGACCCGAGCCCGGAACCACGAACGAACGTTGAGCCGCAGCCGCAGCCGCAGCCGCAGCCGCAGCCGCAGCCGCAGCCGCAGCCGCAGCCGCAGCCGCAGCCGCAGCCGCAGCCGCAGCCGCAGACGTCGATGGGGATCGCTAAGCTCTCGTACGTCGCCGACGAGTCAGCCGAAGTTGCCGCGCAACGTGAACCCGACGGACTCCGCGAACCCGACGCCGAGCCGCAGCGCCCAGGCCCGGACGAGTCCCGGGACCCGCAGACCACGCAGGCCAAGCCGAAGCTCAGGCCCGCCGCACCCAACGGGACAACCCCAACCCCCCGCCCCACCCGAGCCCGCACCCTCGACGCCCTCGCGCCACTCCCGCCCCCCATCTCCGTCCGCTCCGCCCCCAGCCCCCTCCGCCCCCTGCGCTACGAGATCCGCCGTGCCGCAGGAATCGGCACCGGGTTCCTCACGGCCGCCGCCGTGCTCGTCGTGTCCGCGCTCACCGCCGTGCTCCTGGCACGGATCGGCCACACCCCGCAGTCGCGTCTGCTGGCCGCGTGGCCGCGGGAGCTGCCGCTGCCGCCCGCCGCGCTCGGCGCGGGACTGCTCGGGGCGCTGGCCTTCGGCGACGAGTTCCGCCACCCCGCCCTGGCGGCGGACCGCGGCACCGTGCCCCGCCGGCTGGGGCTGCTCGCCGCGAAACTCCTCGTCGCCGCGGCCACCGCGCTGATGCTGGCTTTCCTCACGGTCGGCTGCGACGCCGAAGTGCTCTATCTCGTCTACGGACGGGAGCTCGCACAAGTTCCCGCCGACTGGCTGCCGCTGAGCGCGAGTTGGATCGGGCTCATGGTGGGCTGTTCCTGGGCCGGGGTGCTGGCCGCCGGGGTCTTCCGGTCCACCACGGCGGGACTCGCGGCGGTGGTGGCGGTGCCCGTCCTCGTCGTTCCGCTCGTACACAAGGCCTTGGCGGGACCGTCTGTGCGGATGGCGGCCGGACTTCCGCTGCGGCTGCGCGAGGCGCTCCTGCTGCAGTGGCCCTTCGGCGGAGAGCGCTATCTGTCCGCCATGGCGCGCGTGGTCGGTCAACCCGTGGGCGGCGCACTCACGTTGTCGCTGACCGCGCTGCTCTGCGCGTATCTGCTCACGACCCTGCGCAGCAGGGTTCGATGACGACCGTCCGCGCTCTTCCGACGCACCTTGCGCACAACTCCCCGAGGAAAGCCCATTTCTTTCCGATAAGGCGTCAATTGCGACGGGGTGAGCGATCACCCTTTCGTGTGCTTTTCACCAAAGACCTCAAGGGAGTTGGGGAGAGAGCCGACAAAGGATCCGTGAGTACCCTTGCGCACACCATGATGACCGCCGCCCGCTCCGCAGACTCCGGCCTCGCCGGCCCGGGCGAACTCGACCGCTACCCCTATGCCGAGGCCCCTGTCGCCGACCGGGTCGGCACCTCCGTCTGGGACGGCGCGGACCACCAGGAGCTGGGCCGCGTGGGCCGGCGTGCCGCGGGCAGCCGTGGCCGCGGGCTGCACGGCCAACTCGTCCAGCAGCTGGGGCAGATGATCGTCTCCGGCGACCTGGGCGCCGACCGCCCACTGGTGCCCGAGGAGATCGGCCAGCGCTTCGAGGTCTCCCGTACCGTCGTCCGCGAGTCGCTTCGCGTCCTTGAGGCCAAGGGCCTGGTCAGTGCCCGGCCGAACGTCGGCACGCGCGTGCGTCCCGTCAGTGACTGGAACCTCCTCGACCCGGACATCATCGAGTGGCGGGCCTTCGGACCGCAGCGCGACGACCAGCGCCGCGAGCTGACCGAGCTGCGCTGGACGATCGAGCCGCTGGCCGCCCGCCTCGCCGCCGGGCACGGACGCGAGGACGTCCAGCAGCGGCTCACCGACATGGTCGAGATCATGGGGCACGCGATGGCGCAGGGCGACGCGCTGACGTTCTCCCGCGCGGACGCCGAATTCCACTCCCTGCTCATCCAGGTCTCCGGGAACCGCATGCTGGAGCACCTCTCCGGGATCGTGTCGGCCGCCCTGCAGGTCTCCGGCAATCCCGTCACGGGGTGTGACCGGCCGACCGAGGCGTCGTTGGCGTACCACGGCCGGATCGCCGACGCGCTCGCCACAGGTGACGGCGGGGGCGCCGAGGCGGCCATGCGTCAACTGCTGACCGTCCACCCCGAGGTGGAGCGCGTGGTGCCCGCGCCGCGCGAGCACTGACCGCGGTCCGAGGGCGGCGCGGCCGGGGGATGCCTCCCCCTCCTGGGCATCACTCGGCTGTCGACCGTCTACCGTCGGACCCCGCGCGATCCCCGGATCCCGCGGGGTCCGACGGTATGACAAGGCCGTCGGAGTGCCACGGAAGCCCCGATCGAGGGCATACGTGACCTCCTCTGCCCGTGTCTGACCGTTTTTGAGTGCTTACGGGGTGTGACTCGGGCCACGCAGATTGGGCGTAACGCTCGCGGGAACAGCACGATGACCTAAGAGGTGACTGCCGAGGAGGGAATACGGACGCCGTTCCAGGCGCTGTGTATCTCCCCGGCCTCCGCGCCGTCGGCCCAATCCCCAAGCCGGCGGTCGGCTCCTGTCCGTCATGGACGGGGCCGGAAGCCGTTTTCCAACGTTCCGAGAGGTTGTTCGTGTCGGCCAGCACATCCCGTACGCTCCCGCCGGAGATCGCCGAGTCCGTCTCTGTCATGGCTCTCATTGAGCGGGGAAAGGCTGAGGGGCAGATCGCCGGCGACGATGTGCGTCGGGCCTTCGAAGCTGACCAGATTCCGGCCACTCAGTGGAAGAACGTACTGCGCAGCCTCAACCAGATCCTCGAGGAAGAGGGTGTGACGCTGATGGTCAGTGCCGCGGAGCCCAAGCGCACACGAAAGAGCGTCGCAGCGAAGAGTCCCGTCAAGCGCACCGCCACCAAGACGGTCGCGGCGAAGACGGCGACCGCCAAGAAGGCCACCGCCACCGCCACGCCGGCGGCGCCCGTCGCGGACCCGTCCGTCGAGGACGACTCCGCGCCCAAGGTCGCTGCCAAGAAGACGGCCGCCAAGAAGACCACGGCGGCCGCGAAGAAGACCGTCGCCAAGAAGGCAGCACCCGCGGCGGCGAAGAAGACCGGTGCCAAGAAGGACGACGCCGAGGTCACCGAAGAGGAAGCCCTCGAAGAGACCCCGAAGACGGGCGACGAGCCCGAGGGTGCCGAGAGCGCGGGCTTCGTCCTCTCGGACGAGGACGAGGACGACGCGCCGGCGCAGCAGGTCGCCGCCGCCGGTGCCACCGCCGACCCGGTCAAGGACTACCTCAAGCAGATCGGCAAGGTCCCGCTGCTCAACGCCGAGCAGGAGGTCGAGCTCGCCAAGCGCATCGAGGCCGGTCTGTTCGCCGAGGACAAGCTGGCCAACGCCGACAAGCTCGCCCCCAAGCTCAAGCGCGAGCTGGAGATCATCGCCGAGGACGGCCGCCGCGCCAAGAACCACCTCCTGGAGGCCAACCTCCGCCTGGTGGTCTCCCTGGCCAAGCGCTACACCGGCCGCGGCATGCTGTTCCTGGACCTCATCCAGGAGGGCAACCTCGGTCTGATCCGCGCGGTCGAGAAGTTCGACTACACCAAGGGCTACAAGTTCTCCACGTACGCCACCTGGTGGATCCGTCAGGCGATCACCCGCGCGATGGCCGACCAGGCCCGCACCATCCGTATCCCGGTGCACATGGTCGAGGTCATCAACAAGCTCGCGCGCGTGCAGCGCCAGATGCTCCAGGACCTGGGCCGCGAGCCCACCCCGGAGGAGCTGGCCAAGGAACTCGACATGACCCCCGAGAAGGTCATCGAGGTCCAGAAGTACGGCCGCGAACCCATCTCCCTCCACACCCCCCTGGGTGAGGACGGCGACAGCGAGTTCGGCGACCTCATCGAGGACTCCGAGGCCGTCGTCCCGGCCGACGCGGTCAGCTTCACGCTCCTCCAGGAGCAGCTGCACTCCGTCCTGGACACCCTCTCGGAGCGCGAGGCGGGCGTCGTCTCCATGCGCTTCGGCCTCACCGACGGCCAGCCCAAGACCCTCGACGAGATCGGCAAGGTCTACGGCGTCACGCGCGAGCGCATCCGCCAGATCGAGTCCAAGACCATGTCGAAACTGCGCCACCCGTCGCGCTCGCAGGTGCTGCGCGACTACCTCGACTAGGCGAATCCTCCGGTCGATTCTTCGAGAGTGCCCCCACCCGGTGGTTTCCGGGCCGGGGGCACTCTCGCGTACGAGCACGCCGCTGCAGGGCCCAGCCAACTCATTGACCAGGCAGGCAGTACGACGTTCTCCGCCCGGACCTACGACATCCCCTCCGCCGAGGCCCCGTCCTCCGCTTCGAGATCCCACACCGCCACGCTCACCTGGTGTGCCAGCTCCTCGATGTCCTGGGCCGCCCGGATGACCCGCGCGGTGTCGTCGGTGGCCGTCCAGAGCACCACATCGGCGCCGACTTCCACGTCACGCCAGGCATAGCGAAGGGCTGCGACCACCTCGGGGGCGTCGTCCTGCCGCAGGTAGCGGAAGGCCCGCAGTCCCTCGCCGAATTCCGTGCGGAAGGTCTCGACGACGGGTGGTTCCACGGCGTCCGGATCCTCCGCTCCGACCAGGAAGCGCAGCGTCTCCTCACGGTCGCCCAGCGTGGGCTTGACCATGGTGAACACCTGGAGCGGCATGCTCGTCGGTTCCCACATACGCAGCAGTACGCGCGTGTCGAACGGTTCCGGAGCGAAGGCTTCCGCGAAGCGTCGCAGCGTACCCGCGAGGAAGGAGATCCCCGCCTGTTCTGGATTCCGCTCGTACGACCGCCAGAACAGCTCGGCACACCTGCCCGCCCAGACGCCGATGTCCGGCCACTCCTCGGTGTCCCAGCGCGGCGGGAGCTCCAGCCAGCGGCCCGGGTTGTAGTCGATGTCGAGACTGAATTCGTGCTCGAGCTCGACCTGGGGATCTGTCATGCCCAGCTCCACCTGAAGGTCGTCATTAGCGCGTCGAACCACTCGACCAACGCGTCGGAGAGATCGTCCCGCGGATTTCCGGCCCCGATGGTGGAGAAGGCGGCCACGAGCCAGCGACCCGGATCGCCGGGCACGGATACGAAGTAGTCGACCCGCCGGCTGGCCATCTCGGCTCCTCGGTCGACAGCCGCCGGTGCGACACGTTCCCGGCGCACACCCAGCGCACCGTCGACTTCACCACTGCTCACGTCCACGTCGGCGGCCATGTCTCCGGAGAGCAACTGCAAGGCGATCTCCGTTGGGTCGGAGGCCGTGCCAGGGGCGCCGTCGGAGCAGGTGCGCGCGGGGAGCAGCGCCTCGGAGACGATGATCGACGCACCGAGATTCACGTTGCCCGACAGCCGCATGGGGAGGTACAGCTCCAGCGCGTCGGCCCTCCGTGCCTCGGCTACGGCCGCTCGCAACCGCCGCTCCAACTCCAGTCGGAGGGGCGTCAGGTTGTCGCGCGGAACATCGGCCGGCACGCGGGCGTAGGCCGAAGTGACAATGGAACGCACGGCCTCCTCCACGTCTCCTTGCCGCAGCGGAACCTGCACCCAGTCCGAAGGCAGGAGCAGGTGATAGCCGGTAGGCGGCGACGTCGGCTCAACCACGGGCGCGGGCTCGCCTGTTCGTGTACCAGATGCCTGCGAAGACAGCGAAGCTGAAGACCATGGCGGGGAGGAGTAGCCAGAGTCCCTCACGCACGGCACCCGCCACGGCCATGAAGAGGTAGAGGCTGCCGAGGACCTTCAGATCGAATTCCACGGTCACCCCGCTTTCCCTGTCCGCAGGATCCCGGAACCGGATCAGCGCCAGAAGGGGAGTGAGAGCCGCGATATCAGTCCACCAGGTAGGCATGGGAACTTCCCAGCCTGCCACCGTCGCGTTCCTCAGCGCGGGAAGAAACCACACAAGTGTGAACGCGAGCACGGCCACGAGTGCATAGCGCATCATGGTCGCGAGTTTGAGAACCCGCTCGTCCTGACGGGCGGTGTCCTGGTCGGTGTCTGCGACAGCGGTGGCAGCAGTCGCCATCCGCTCCCGGAGAGACCGTCCGGGCGAACGGGGATGATGTGGGCCGGCCGCACGGACACGTCCTTGTGCCTGACGCACCTTTTGAGCACGGGCACTGTCAGGGTTTCCCGCTCCCCGCTTGACGGGCTTGAACCTCACCACTGCGACCCCAGACCCGCTGCCGGGGCGGTCATGTGCCCCTTGGCGCTCGTATACGTGGACGAGAACTCATCGCCGAGCCTGCCGCCGAAGTCGAGGGCAGTGCTCGCGCCCCAGCTTGAGCGGGCGACTCCCAGGTGACGACCCGCTTCGCTTGCAGCAGTGTCCAACCGGGCATTGCCGGGGTACTGGTTCCGCCACCGGAGGATGTCCTTCACCTGCTTCGACGTGCCCCGGTCCCCGAAGGCGAGGACCTTCTCCTTGCTCGTCAATACAGGCAGAGGCTCGTCCCGTACCTGCCTGCCCGCAGTGCGTCCCATCGCGTTCTCGCGGGCCCGGTGCATCCGACCGAGCCGACCGCCACCTCGTCGGCTGGCCGCGTTGGCGCGCGTGGCCGCCCGCCTCGCCTGCGCTCTGGCCAGCCCCTGCGACAGGCTGCGAGCCTCCTTCTGCAGGCTCTTGACGGCCTTGGCCGCCTTGACGCCGTTACGTGCCATTTTGAACGCCGCGATGTCGGTGAGGACGTCGAACCAGGAACCGTTGCCTGTTGTCACCTGAACGAGGTGGATCGCCATGACGATGCCAGTGAGGAGAGCCGCCAGGGCACCAACTGCTGGAAAGAAGATCGCGATGATGGACAGCACGGTGGTGATGTCGCTCAACCACTCGCCCAGGTCTCCCAGCCAGTCCCCGCCGGCCCAGGCCTTGAAGTCGTTCCACCCACTGTCTTCCATGTCGTCGTCGATTGACGACCGGATCTTGCCTGCGTAGTGGTCCGCGCGCTCGCCGTAGAACGACACCGCCGAGTTCAGCTTCCGGCGAGCCGTCTCAAGGCGCTCCTTGGCCTGCGTGACAGCCGGATCCGCGGACCCCGTGCGTTTGTCGGACTTATCGGAGCTCTTCTTTGCGTCATCGTCCGGCTCATGGGCGTCGAGGACACGTTGCGCGTCCTTGGCATCATCCAGAGCCCGATCGGCCTTCCTCTGGGCGGTCTCCAGGTCATCCGCCCAACCGTTGAGGTGCCCTTTCACCTTGCGGTAGCGATCCTCGGCCAGGTCAAGCCTGCGCCCGAGGCCGCGCGCCTTGTCGCCCAGCTCGTCCGCGTACTTGCCCTTGAGGCCGTCGCAGTCCGCGATCGCCTGCATGGCGGCGGCCTGCGTACGCAGCTTCTCGGCCATCTTCTTCATGTGCATGACCTCGCGCCGGATGCCTTCCGGATCACCCGGAACGGGATCGGCCTTTGCGAGCGGCGCCCAGTCAGCCGGCCGCGCCATGGATGCTCCCCCTGAGGAATGCCGTCAGTCCGTGTACGCCCAAGGCGCTACTTCTTCCCTCCGCGGCCGGCGTCGGCGAGGTCGTCGTCGAGCGACTTGAAGGCGTCGCTGGTCGTCTTGATCATCTTCCCGATCTCCTGGATCTCCTCGACCAGCCGCTTGCGGTTCCTGTCCCAGTTGTCCACGAAGTCAGCCGTGGCGCTCTGGACGCGGCTGTCGCCGAGCAGGGACCTGATGTCCTGCTTCCAGTCCACCAGGCCCTTGAACTCTCGGTGGATCTGCGCGAGTTGCTTGGCGCTCGTGGACAGCAGATCGTAATCGACCTGCAGGTCCGATCCCTTCGGCATATGTGCTCCCCGTGTTGGACCCGTCAGCGGTTGACGGCCTGGATCTCCTGGACCACGACGTCCTGGGTGGCTCCGAACGTGCCGTCGGGCAGGTCGCCGCCCGCTTCGCCCGAGCCCGTCCAGTTGATCTTCCAGGTGACGGTGGCCTTGAGCGGGTAGGTGCCATCGCCCGAGGAGCGCAGGTACTTCGCCCCGCACGGCGGGGTCTCGTTGGCCTTTCCCTTGGCGTAGGACTCGCCTAGGGAACCATCGGCCCTCAGCCGGCACTCGCCGGAAGCAGGGTAGGTGACGGCGTCGTCAGTGCCCGGGTCGATCTTCAGCAACACTGGCTCCGCGGTCGCCGTGGCGTAGGCGCCCAGCAAGGGGACTCTCGCTGTCACTGACACCGGCTTGAACCTGGCCGCTTCAAGCCATGCCCAGGTCGGGAGGTTGACCTTCGTCGAGCCGGCCGGGGCAAGCTTCACTGTTGTCGATGGCACTCGGATCTCCGCGTAGGCCAGTTCGGCAAGCACTTTGGGGGTGACTGCCTGTGGAGCGTCGGCGGGCGGATGTTGGCCCTTGGCCACCCAGAAGATCGACTTGCTACACGTCAGAGACGCCGGGTCGCCTTCTCGTCCCGGTGTGACATGCCTGTCCCACCAGTAGCCCTTGTCGGCGTTCTCCTTGTTGAAGTCCTTGTAGGGATGTCCGTTGACGTACCGCTCGCGCTGCGAGGCGTCCCATTCGTAGCCCGTCGACTCCTGCGCCCAGATCCGCTCCATGTACGCCTTGAGGCTGCCAGGGGTATAGGTCGGGGAGTAGTAGCAGGCTGGCGGTGTCCACGTGGTGGTCGAGGCGACTGGGCCTGCGGATTGGTCGAAGCCGTTCTTGGAGCGGTCGAAAACGACCGCTCCGGCTTCGACCGCAACTTTGTCCCCGCTGCTGTCGGCCGCCACATCGGTGTCGGTCTCACGACTTCCGTCCCCAGAGGTGATGCCTGCCCAAGCACTCGATGCTTTCAGCGTGACGAGAGCCGCAGTGAGGGCGAGGATGCCGAGCGCTCGTCCTGCTTTCACGTCAGGCACTGCTTCGCTCCGGCCGTGGAAATGATGCGCGAGGTCTGCCAGACGCCGGCGCCGTTCTTCTCCAACCGGGTGTTGTAAAGGACGTAGTTATCGTCGGAAGCGGCGGTGACCTTGGCCTTGTTGCTCTTGAGGTCCTTGGCGTATCCCCTGCTCTCGTCGGCGCAGAACACGACCGAGGCCGCCCTGGCACCGTTGACTGTCACGGTCCGGTCGTAGTACCGGATCGCACCTGTCATGCCGAGGTTGGCCTTTTTGAACTTCCCCACCCAGATCACGGCAGCTTGCAGCGCCCTGCCGGTGTCGTAGAACTTCAGCGCCTCCTTCTTGGGATCCGTCCCTGCGATTGCCGCGTTGACGGCACGCATGCGTTCGGCGCTGTCAGCGAGTACGGCGTCCTTGATGGAGCTGCCCGTCCTCCCGCCCTCGAACGTCATGGTGAGGTCCGACGGCAGATTGATCTCGGGGCGACTGGCGGCTGTCGAACGGGACGCACTTGCCGGCGCCGAGGACGGCGAGTCGTCTCCGATGGCAGCACCGGCGATCTTGTCGGTGCCCTTGGAGCTGTCGTCACCGCTCCCGCAGGCGGAAAGCGACAGGGCCGCGACAGCGGTCAGCGCGGCGGCTGCGAGCAGGGTGGGCCGGCGATTCACGGATGGCTCCCGGTGAGGCGATGGTTCTCACGAGTTGCCAAAGCTATCGATTCGATCTGTTGGGCACCAAGTGTGATCGCGTCAGCAAGAGTCGGCCAGCTGCATATATTGACGCGAGTCTCCGCCGAGCATCAATTCATATGTTCGCTATTTCGTAACGCAATGCTGCAGGCGAACATAGATCTGTCCGTCGAATGAGAGCCGCTCGCCGGTCTGCGTCAGTGCGAAGAGCTGGGCCTTCTCATGCTGTCGCGCAGGTGCGCCGCGCCGCCGCTTGGATGACTCTGGGTCTCCAGTGACCACCCCAGAGTGAGGAACGTGCATGCGCCGTCCTTTTGTCCGGGCCCTTGCCCGGCCGTTGGTCCTTGTGGCCGCGGCGACCGCAATACCACTGCTGTCGGCGGCCTCGGTGGCCGCCGACGACATCGTCGTGGGAGGTTTCCCGGTCGACGTGTCCGAGAGTCCGTGGACGGTGGCGCTGTCCAGCCGTGACCGGTTCGGGGGTACCCGCGCGGGGCAGTTCTGCGGCGGAGTGGCGGTCGGTCCTACGACCGTGCTGACCGCGGCCCACTGTCTCGGCGACGACGTTCTGGGGGCGCCGCCTAACAGAGCGCGCGACCTCAAGGTCATCACCGGCCGTACGGATCTGCTGTCGAACCAGGGGCGGGAGATCGCGGTGCGCGACACCTGGGTGAATCCGGACTACGACAGTGGCACCAATGCGGGGGACTTCGCTGTGCTCACCCTCGCCGAATCCGTCCCGCAGAGTTCGGTGGTCAGGGCGGCGGCCGACGGCGATTCCGCCTACGCGCCGGGGACGAGTGCCGTCGTCTACGGCTGGGGCGATCTCACGGGTGGCGGCGACTATGCGCGCAGTCTGCGGGCGGCGCGCGTGCACGTGCTGCCGGACGCCCAGTGCGAGCGGGCCTATCCAGGCAGTTCGGACGGCGCTTATGCCGCCGACAGCATGCTGTGCGCCGGCGAGACGGCGGGCGGGCCGGACGCCTGCCAAGGGGACAGTGGAGGGCCGCTCGTCGCCCAGGGGAAGCTCATCGGACTGGTGTCCTGGGGGAGCGGTTGCGGCCGTGCGGGCAGTCCTGGCGTCTACACGCGGGTGTCCGCCGCCGTACGGGCCCTGGAAGGGCGTGGAGGGGGTGCCGGGTCAGCGGGCCCCGGGCGGGCCGCTGACGGCGGCTGAGGGCCTTTGCGCGAAAGAGCGCGGGCGGTGTGGCCCCTGTGGAAGGGGTCACACCGCCCGTCGACCGGCCTGTGCCGGAGCTGGCTCGTCGTGGACGCGAGTTGTCAGCGCTCTTCTTCGTTGGAGGTTGCCGGCACAGCCGTCAGCCGCTCCGTCTCGTCCTGTATCTCAGCGGCGATCTTCTTGAGTTCCGGCTCGAACTTGCGTCCGTGGTGGGCGCAGAAGAGCAGTTCACCGCCGCTGAGCAGGACCACGCGTACGTACGCCTGGGCGCCGCAGCGGTCGCAGCGGTCAGCGGCCGTCAGCGGGCTCGCGGGGGTCAGAACAGTAGTCACGTCGCCTCTTCTCTAGCTCGACGAGCTGTCGTACCAGGGTCAACATCCAACCAGCCCCAAAACGTTCCCGCTCAGGGCTTTCCCTCGAAAAAATCTTTCGAGGCCGGCTGTCTGCTGCCGGTTGGCGGCGAATGTGCCGTATTGCGTGTCTGTGTGTCTTACGGGTTCGCACGGTCTGTCAATGTCTGTCCTCCCGGCTGGGTTGCCGGTTGTTCTTGAGGACGTGCCCGGAGCCTAAATGGTTCATGCCCCGAAGGGAACGTGATATGTACTTCACTCCATCGAGGGATCGAACACTCATGCGACTCTGGACTAGTGTGAACTCAGACGAGGGTGGCGTTACAACGGCTCTACCAGGCCTGGGTACCCTCTTGGCGGCGACCGAAGCCGCGCCCTTACCCCAAAGGGCCCCACTTGAAATTCAGCGAGGAGCGAACCGCGTGACCGCCGAGACGTCCGTGCCGTCCACAGCGCTGCTGGCAGCAGACCGGGACGGTTCCAACTACACCGCGCGGCACCTGCTCGTCCTCGAAGGACTCGAGGCCGTGCGCAAGCGCCCGGGCATGTACATCGGCTCCACCGACAGCCGCGGTCTGTTGCACTGTCTGTGGGAGATCATCGACAACGCGGTGGACGAGGCCCTCGGGGGCTACGGCGACCACATCGACGTGATCCTCCACGACGACGGCTCCGTCGAAGTGCGGGACAACGGTCGGGGCATCCCGGTCGACGTCGAACCCAAGACCGGCCTCTCCGGCGTCGAGGTCGTCATGACCAAGCTGCACGCCGGCGGCAAGTTCGGCGGTGGCTCCTACGCCGCCTCCGGCGGTCTGCACGGTGTCGGCGCGTCCGTGGTGAACGCGCTGTCCGCCCGCCTTGACGTGGAGGTGGACCGCAGCGGCCACACGCACGCCATCAGCTTCCGGCGCGGTGTGCCCGGCGCCTTCGCAGGCAACGGCCCCGACGCCAAGTTCGAGGCCGCCAGCGGACTGCGCAAGACCAAGAAGGTGCCCAAGAACCGCACCGGCACGCGCGTGCGCTACTGGGCCGACCGCCAGATCTTCCTCAAGGACGCCAAGGTCTCCCTGGACACGCTGCACCAGCGCGCCCGCCAGACCGCCTTCCTGGTGCCCGGCCTGACCATCGTCGTCCGTGACGAACTCGGTCTCGGCGAGGGCGGCAGCAAGGGCGAGGAGTCCTTCCGCTTCGACGGCGGCATCAGCGAGTTCTGCGAGTACCTGGCCACCGACAAGCCCGTCAACGACGTGCTGCGCCTCACCGGGCAGGGCACCTTCAAGGAGACCGTCCCGGTCCTCGACGACCACGGCCAGATGACGCCCACCGAGGTCACGCGCGAGCTCGGCGTGGACATCGCGCTGCGCTGGGGGACCGGCTACGACACCACCCTCAGGTCGTTCGTCAACATCATCGCCACGCCCAAGGGCGGCACCCACGTCGCGGGCTTCGAACAGGCGATCACGAAGACGATGAACGAGGTGCTGCGTGCCAAGAAGCTGTTGCGCGTGGCCGAGGACGACATCGTCAAGGACGACGCCCTCGAAGGTCTGACCGCCGTCGTGACTGTCCGACTCGCCGAGCCGCAGTTCGAGGGCCAGACCAAGGAGGTGCTCGGTACCTCGGCGGCCCGCCGGATCGTGACCAACGTCGTCACCAAGGAGCTCAGGGACTTCCTGACCACCACCAAGCGCGACGCGGCCGCACAGGCCCGGGTCGTCATGGAGAAGGCCGTCGCCGCGGCACGTACGCGTATCGCGGCCCGCCAGCACAAGGACGCGCAGCGCCGCAAGACGGCTCTGGAGTCCTCGTCCCTGCCCGCGAAGCTGGCGGACTGCCGCAGCGACGACGTGGACCGCAGCGAGCTGTTCATCGTCGAGGGAGACTCCGCGCTCGGCACCGCGAAGCTCGCCCGGAACTCCGAGTTCCAGGCGCTGCTGCCGATCCGCGGCAAGATCCTCAACGTCCAGAAGTCGTCCGTGACCGACATGCTCAAGAACGTCGAATGCGGCGCGATCATCCAGGTCATAGGAGCCGGCTCGGGTCGTACCTTCGACATCGACGCGGCCCGCTACGGCAAGATCATCATGATGACCGACGCCGATGTCGACGGCTCCCACATCCGCACCCTGCTGCTGACGCTCTTCCACCGCTACATGCGGCCCATGGTCGAGGCGGGCCGGGTCTTCGCCGCGGTGCCACCGCTGCACCGCATCGAGCTCGTCCAGCCGAAGAAGGGCCAGGACAAATACGTCTACACCTACTCGGACCGCGAGCTGCGCGACAAGCTCCTGGAGTTCCAGAGCAAGGGCGTCCGGCACAAGGACTCCATCCAGCGCTACAAGGGTCTTGGTGAGATGGACGCCGACCAGCTGGCCGAGACGACGATGGACCCGCGCCACCGGACCCTGCGCCGGATCAACCTCTCCGACCTGGACTCCGCCGAGACGGTCTTCGACCTGCTGATGGGCAACGACGTGGCCCCGCGCAAGGAGTTCATCTCCAGCTCGGCGGCGACGCTGGACCGGTCGCGCATCGACGCGTAGTCGCTGCGCTGGGCTTTGGCGGGGGAGCGGGGCGGAGTCGGGCCGGGAGTGGTTGGCGTTCGGCCGGGAGCGGTTGGCGTTCGGTCGGGAGTGGGTGGCGTCGGGTTGGCAAGGTGGGGTGGCTCGACGTCAACTCACACCTGTCGGCGACGACGGAGGTGGGCCAGGACAGGAGTGTCGGGCGTGGCCGCGGTGTCACAGCTGAGCGGTAGCGCTGTTGCCGCTTAGGGCTCCGCTGCCTGGGGCCGGCCTGAGATCGGACGGGTGCCAGCGGAGGCAGGGCACCTGCAACCGTCTCTCGCGGCCTCGCGGCCTCGCGGCCTCGCGGCCTCGCGGCCTCGCGGCCTCGCGGCCTCGCCGCGCCTCGGTGCTCCACCCGTGGGTGGAGTCGGCCGGTGTCCAGGATCCACCCGTGATCCACCCCGGCTCCGATCTGCCGGCCCGTGAATTTCCGTAGCTTCGAAGACGTCGGCGGCGCTCGCTGCCGGAATCGTCTTCTCGCTCACGGAGGCTCTGATGTCCGGGCTGGTCAACGCGCTGGTGATCGTGGCCGTCGTATGTCTCGTGCTCGTGCGGCAGTTCCGCGCACAGCAGCTCGGCACCGGGAGGCGCTGGTGGCTGGTCCCCGTGGTGCTTGCCGTCGTGGCGGTGCGTGAACCCGGCATAGTCGACGCCCACCACCGCACCGAATCGGTCACCCTGCTCGCCGTCGAACTGCTCGTGGGTCTGGCCACCGGAGCCGGCTGGGCCTGGACCACCCGCATATGGGCGGAGCCGGACGGTGCCGTGTGGAGCAAGAGCACCAAGGCGAGCGTGACCGTCTGGGTCGTCGGCATCGCCCTGCGCGTCGGCCTCTTCGCGCTGGGTGCCGCCCTCGGCGTGCACCAGGACAGCTCCGCCCTGCTTCTCGCCCTCGCGGCCACCCTGCTGGTCCGCTCCGGGATCCTGGTCTGGCGGGCCCAGTCGTTTGCCCCGACGGCCGGTGTGGCCACGGCGTACGGTGACCGCATGGTCCGGCCCGCGCGGAAGGAGCGCGTGTGACGCGGAACTCCTGGTCGAGCTGGCCCTCGCCGGAGGCTCTCGGGCGCAACGGGCTCTCCAGGCCCCGGCGACTGCTCGCCTGGGTCGTGCGGGGGCTCGTGCTCGGCATCCTGTTGTGGGGCGCGTTCACCAGCAGCCACGAGCACGGTTGGGCCGTGGCCGCTGGCATCGGGGTGGTGATCGTCGCGGCCGGGCTGGCCTGGCTTCTGTACCGGACGACGCTCCAGCACAGGTTGGTGCCGTCTCTGGTGTCGCTCGCGCTGTTGCAGGGCGTCGGCGTCGTCGCCCAGGCTTCCGGTTTCCGGACGCTCGGTCTCGTGCTGTGGTGCGGCTGCGCGGTCGCCGGCCTGGAGCGGCTGCCCCTGAGGGTGGGAGTGCCGGCCGCGGGAGTGGCGCTGGCGCTCTACGGGGTCATCAACAACGACAACCATCTGACGACGGTCGTCACCTGCGTCGGCCTCGGTCTCGCCGGCTACACCCTGCGGCTGGACGCAGAGGCCAGGGGCAACGCCCAACGGCTGCTCGCCCAGGAGCGGGCCGCCCGGGCGGCGGAGGCCGAGTCGGCGGCACTGGGGGAGCGGGCCCGGATCGCGCGGGAGATCCACGACGTACTGGCACACAGTCTTTCGGCGCAGCTGGTGCACCTGGAGGCGGCGCGGCTGCTGATCGAGCGGGGGGCCGACCGCCAGCAGATCCTCGACCGGGTCGTGGCCGCCCGCGGCATGGCCCGCGACGGACTCGACGAGACACGGCAGGCACTGTCCGCGCTGCGCGGGGAGATGACGCCCCTGGAGGACTTCCTGGGCCAGCTCGTCGGGGTGACGGCCGGGGCCGAGGTCACCATTACGGGTGAGCGCAGACAGCTGCCGGCCGAGGCGTCGCAGGCGGTGCGCAGGGTCGCGCAGGAGGCCCTGACGAACGTCCGCAAGCACGCACCGGGGGCGAAGGTGCGGGTCCGGCTCGACTACGGGGCGCACCAAGTGACGCTGGACGTGAAGGACTTCGGGGGTTCGCCGGGCGAACTCGCGGGCGCGGGGGGCGGGTACGGTCTCCTGGGCATGCGCGAGCGTGCCGAGCTGCTGGGCGGCTCGCTGCGGGCGGAGCCGGACGAGGAGGGGTTCGTGGTGACGCTGAAGGTGCCCGTATGACGGATGGGGCGGAGAAGCGGACCGCGCGGGTGATCGTCGCGGACGATCAGACCGTCGTCCGTGAGGGCATCGTGATGCTGCTGGGCCTGTTGCCGGGGATCGAGGTCGTCGGAGCCGCGGGGGACGGGGACGAGGCGGTGAAACTCGTCGCCGAACTCGCCCCGGACGTGGTGCTGATGGACCTGCGCATGCCGCGTTGCGACGGGGTGGAGGCGACGCGGCGCATCCGCGCGGAGCACCCCGGGACGCAGGTCGTGGTGCTGACGACGTTCGGCGACGACGACTCGCTGTTCCCGGCGCTGCGTGCGGGAGCGCGCGGCTACCTCACCAAGGACGCCGGAGGGGACGAGATCGTCCGGGCGGTGCACAACGTGCTGTCCGGGGACGCGGGACTGTCGCCGAGCATTCAACGGCGGCTGCTGGAGCGGCTGTCCGAGCCCGAGCCGCAGCTGGCCGAGGGGCCCGGCGAGCCACCGGACGGGCTTACCGCGCGGGAGACCGAGGTACTGGTGCTGATCGCGGACGGTCTCAGCAATCAGGAGATCGCCCGACGGCTGCACGTGTCCACGGCGACCGTGAAGACCCACATCAACAACCTCTTCGCCAAGACGGGCCTCAAGGACCGCGCCCAGGCGGTGCGTTACGCGTACGGCAAGGGGCTTGTGCGGCCACCGGCGGGTTAGGGCCTGCCTTTTCGGGTCAGGTCGGTGTCGCGGGGGCAGCTCGGCCAAGGCGCACCGCACCTCGCAGGCGACCTGATCAGAAAGGCAAGCCCTGGTCACCTGATGGGGTGAAGCGGATGGCGAAGAAGAGTCGGGGATCTTCCCGTTCTGTCCATGCTTGGGCATGCAGTCAAGCAACGGTCGTCCCCGCGGAGGCGGGGGTGGTCCCGAGAGTCCGGCCGGGCACCACAAGGGCAGTGCCCCGGCACCAGCACCCGAAGCGGTGAGGTACGACGACCCGTGGTACGACGCGTTGGCCTCAGGTTGGGGCGAGTCGGCCGGTGTCGGTGCGCCGGAGCCGGTGCCCGTTCCCGCGGTCGTGGCGCAGCGCAGGACGGGCGCGCAGGAGCGGATCGCCGCGGCCGACGTCTATCTCGAGGTGCAGCGCAGTGCGGCCTTCCAGGAGGTGCGCAGCCGGTACCGGAGGTTCGTGGTGCCGGGCTTCGCCGCCTTCTTCGCCTGGTACGTGGGGTACGTGGTGACCGCGACGACCGCGCCGGGGCTGATGGCGCGGCCGGTGGCTGGAGCGGTGAACGTGGCGATGGTCGCGGGGCTCGGACAGTTCCTGACCACCTTCGTGCTCGCCTGGGCCTACGCCCGCCACGCGCGGCTGCGCAGAGACCGTGCCGCGCTCGAACTGCGCTGGGACACCCAGGAACTGACCCGCGGCGTCCGGGGTGGTAGGTCGTGACGGGCAATCACCAGACGCTGGCGTTGCTGCTGTTCAGCGCGTTCGTCGCCGTCACCCTGGCGATCACGACGTGGGTGAGCCGCAACAGGCGTGGCTCCGCGGAGGAGTTCTACGCGGGCGGGCGGCTGTTCTCGCCCATGGAAAATGGTTTTGCCATCGCGGGCGACTACATGTCGGCCGCCTCCTTCCTGGGCGTCACGGGGCTCATCGCGCTGTTCGGCTACGACGGGCTGCTGTATGTGGTCGGCTTCCTCGTGGCCTGGCTGGTGGTGCTGTTCCTCGTCGCCGAACTGGTGCGCAACTGCGGGCGTTTCACGCTCGCGGACGTCATCGCGGCGCGGATGAGCGAGCGGCCGGTCCGGATCGCGTCGGGAACTTCCTCGGTCACCGTGTCCGTTCTGTACTTGGTTGCGCAGATGGTGGGCGCGGGCAGCCTGGTTTCGCTGCTGCTCGGCGGGACGAGCGCGGCGGCGCGGGCCTGGACCGTGATCGGCGTCGGCGCGCTGATGGTGATCTATGTGTCGTTGGGAGGGATGCGGGCCACCACCTGGATCCAGATCGTCAAGGCGGTTCTGCTGCTCAGCGGCACGGTCGCGCTGACCGTGCTGGTGCTGCTGCGCTTCCACGGCGACTTCGACCGACTGCTGCTGACGGCGGCCGAACGCAGCGGTCACGGGAACGCGTTCCTGGTGCCGGGGCTGAAATACGGCGGGGACTGGACGGCCCGCTTCGACTTCATCAGCCTCGGCCTCGCGCTGGTCCTTGGCACGGCCGGCCTGCCGCACATCCTGTCCCGCTTCTACACCGTGCCGACGGCCAAGGCGGCGCGCCGTTCGGTGCTCTGGGCGATCGGGCTGATCGGCGGCTTCTACCTGATGACGATCGTCCTCGGCTTCGGCGCGGCGGCGATCGTGGGACCGGATGCGGTACGCGGATCGAACGCGGCCGGTAACACGGCGGTCCCCCTGCTGGCGCTCGATCTGGGCGGCGGGGCCGACTCCACAGGCGGAACGGTTCTCTTTGCGATCGTGGCAGCCATCGCCTTCGCCACGATCCTGGCGGTGGTCGCCGGCATCACGCTCGCCTCTTCCGCGTCCGTGGCCCACGACCTGTACGCGTCCCTGCGGCGCAAGCACGCCAAGCCGCACAGCGAGGTGGCCGTGGCGCGGATCGCCGCGGCGGGCATCGGTGTCGTGGCCATCGCCCTCGGCCTGCTCGCCCGCGACCTGAACGTCGCCTTCCTGGTGGGCCTCGCCTTCGCCGTCGCCGCCTCCGCGAACCTTCCGGTGCTGCTCTACTCGCTGTTCTGGCGGGGCTTCACCACACGCGGTGCTGTGTGGGCCGTATACGGCGGTCTCGTCCCATCACTTCTGCTCGTGCTGCTGTCCCCGGTGGTGTCCGGCAGCCCCGAATCCCTGTTCCCCGGCGTCGACTTCCAGTACTTCCCCCTGGAGAACCCCGGCCTGGTCTCGATCCCGCTGGGCTTCCTCGCGGGCTGGCTGGGCACGGTCACCTCGGCCGAGGTCCCGGACGAGGCCAAGCACGCGGAGACCGAGGTGCGGTCGCTGACGGGCGCGGGGGCCGTGTAAGGGCGGCGCCTTCATGGCCGTAGCCACTCTGCTGTCGTAGCCGCTTCTTCGGCGTAGCCAAGGAATCCGTGCACCGGCCCGCGGTTACGGGGCCACCCACGCGTACAGGTGCTCCGGGCGGCCTGTGTCGCCGTATTTGAGGGTGAGGCGGAGGCGGCCGGCCTGTTCGAGGTGGCGGAGGTAGCGCTGGGCGGTGGAGCGGCTCAGGCCGGTCTCGGCGGCGACCTCGTGGGCCGAGAGGGGGCGGTCGGAGTGGTGCAGGACGTGGCAGATCAGGTCGGTCGTCGGTTCCGAGTGGCCGCTGGGCAGGCCGGGGGAGGACGGTACCGGCGCGGTGCGCAACGCGCCGAAGATGCGGTCGACCTGCTCCTGGCCGGCCACGCCCCGGCCGCCGACGCGGTCGACGGTGCGGCGCAGGGCGGCGTACGAGTCGAGGCGGGTGCGCAGGGCGGCGAAGGTGAACGGCTTGACCAGGTAGTGCAATGCGCCCAGCCGCATCGCGGCCTGCACGGTCGTCACGTCGCCGGCCGCGGTGATCATGATGACGTCGGTGGTGTGGCCCTGTTCCCGCATGCGGTGGACGAGTTCGAGGCCCGTCTGGTCGGGGAGGTAGTGGTCGAGAAGGACCAGGTCGATGGTCCCCCGCTGCACGCTGGCCAGGGCCTGGGCGGCGCTGTGTGCGCGGGCGGCGACCCGGAAACCGGGAACCTTTCCCACGTACTTGGCGTTGATCTCGGCAACGCGGAAGTCGTCGTCCACGACCAGGACGTCAATCATCGGGCCTCTTTCTGTCAAGGCCAGGCGGGCGTTAAGCCCATGTTTCGGCTCCGCTGTTGTAGCGCGAGCAAAACGAGCACAACAGGCCACAGGAAGCAAAAGAACGGCATGTGCCCACAAGGCTGATGCTGTGGTCCGCGCCACACCTACCGTCCCGGGCCATGAGCCCAGACACCAGCCCCGCCATCGAACTGCGGGGCGCGAGCAAGACGTTCCGGACCCCGTCAGGGGGACTGCACACGGCCGTCAACGGCCTCGATCTCACGGTCGGGCGGGGCGAGTTCGTGGCGGTCGTCGGCCCCACGGGCTGCGGCAAATCGACCACGTTGACCCTGGTCAGCGGGTTGGAGGAGCCCAGCGAGGGCGAGGTGCTGGTCGCCGGGGAGCCGGTGCGCGGCGTCGGTGACAAGGTCGGCTTCGTCTTCCAGCAGGACGCCACCTTCCCCTGGCGCACGGTCCTGTCCAACGTCATGGCTGGACCGCGTTTTCGCGGGGTGCCCAAGGCGGAGGCGAAGCAGAAGGCCCGCGAATGGCTGGCCCGGGTCGGGCTCAGCGCGTTCGAGGACCGCTACCCCCACCAGCTCTCCGGCGGCCAGCGCAAGCGCGTCGCGCTCGCCGCGACCTTCGTCAACGACCCCGAGATCCTGCTGATGGACGAGCCCTTCTCGGCGCTCGACGTGCAGACCAGGGCCCTGATGTCGGACGAACTGCTGGAGCTGTGGGAGGGCACCCGCGCCTCCGTCGTCTTCGTCACCCACGACCTGGAGGAGTCCATCGCGCTGGCCGACAAGGTCGTCGTGATGACCGCCGGACCCGCCACCGTCAAGCAGGTCTACGACATCGACCTGCCGCGCCCGCGCAAGGTCGAGTCGGTTCGGCTGGAGTCGCGGTTCATCGAGATCTACCGCGAGATCTGGGAGTCCCTCGGCGAAGAGGTCCGCATCACGCGCGAGAGGGGTGCCGCTCATGTCGCCTGACATTCTCAGCACGCCGGTGGTCGACACGGTGAAGACACCGCCCGACCGCGCGCACTCACGCGCGCGTGCCGCCCGCAGACGCAAGATCGTCGTCGCGGTCTTCCGGGTACTGCTCCTGGTCGCCGTCCTCGGCCTGTGGGAGCTGCTCGCCCGGACCAAGGCCATCGATCCGTTCAACTTCTCGATGCCCTCGAAGATCTGGGACCAGATCTACACCTGGCTGACCCACGGCACCGCACTCGGCTCCCTGGGCGAACAGATCTGGTACACGCTCTACGAGGCACTGCTCGGCTGGGTCATCGGTGTGGCCGCCGGTGTCGTGTGCGGTATCGCCCTCGGGCGGATCACCTTCCTCGCCGACGTACTTGGTCCATACATCAAGGTGCTCAACTCGATCCCCAGGATCGTCCTCGCGCCCATCTTCGTGATCTGGTTCGGCCTCGGCCCGGCCTCCAAGGTCGCCTCCGCCGTCGTCCTGGTGTTCTTCCCGGTGTTCTTCAACGCCTTCCAGGGCGCCCGCGAGGTCGACCGCAACCTGGTCGCCAACGCCCGCATCCTCGGCGCGAGCGACCGCAGGGTGACCCTTCAGGTAGTCATCCCGTCCGCCACCTCCTGGATCTTCACCAGCCTCCACGTGAGCTTCGGCTTCGCCCTGATCGGCGCCATCGTCGGCGAGTACATCGGCGCCACCAAGGGCATCGGCCTGCTCGTCGCGCAGTCGCAGGGCACCTTCAACGCGGCCGGTGTGTACGCCGCGATGGTCATCCTCGCCGTCGTCGCCCTCGTGGCCGAGGGGCTGCTCACCTTCGCCGAGCGCCGCATCTTCCGCTGGAAGCCGACCGGCTCCGACAGCTGACCCCGCGGCACGCACCCGCTGCCCTCGGCACGCACCGCTGCCCCAGCGGCCCGCCTCGCAGCCCGCCCCTCCCCGCGGCTGCCTCCCTCGTACCGCCCTCTCACAAGGACGTGAACCCTCATGCGCACAACCGCCAGATACGCCGCCCTGGCCGCCGCCGGCCTGCTCGCCCTCTCCTCCCTCACCGCCTGTGCCAATGACGCGTCCAGCACCGAGTCCACGGGCTCCGGGAGCAAGGGGGACGGCAAGGGTACGAAGGTCAAGATCATGGTCGGCGGTCTCGACAAGGTCATCTACCTGCCCGCGATGCTCACCCAGCGGCTCGGCTACTTCGATGCCGAGGGCCTCGACGTGGAGCTGCTGAGCGAGCCCGCCGGCGTGCAGGCCGAGACCGCGCTCGTCTCCGGCCAGGTGCAGGGGGCCGTCGGGTTCTACGACCACACCCTCGACCTGCAGACCAAAGGCAAGGCCGTGGAGTCCGTCGTGCAGTTCTCGCACGCGCCCGGCGAGGTGGAGATCGTCTCCAACAAGGCGGCGGACGACATCAGTTCACCCAAGGACTTCAAGGGGAAGAAGCTCGGCGTCACGGGCCTCGGCTCCTCGACCGACTTCCTCAGCAAGTACCTCGCCGTCAAGAACGGCGTGAAGGTCAGCGACTTCACCCCGGTGGCCGTCGGCGCGGGACCGACCTTCATCGCGGCGCTCCAACAGGGCTCCATCGACGCCGGCATGACGACCGATCCGACCGTCGCCACGATCCTGGACAAGAAGGTCGGCAAGGTCCTCATCGACATGCGGACGCCCGAGGGATCCCAGGAGGCGCTCGGCGGTCCGTACCCGTCGTCAAGTCTGTACATGCAGACGGACTGGGTGAACGGCCACAAGGACACCGTCCAGAAGATGGTCAATGCATTCGTCAAGACGCTCAAGTGGATGTCCACACACAGCGCGTCCCAGATCGCCGACAAGATGCCCGCCGACTACTCCCAGGGCAACAGCGTCCTGTACGCCAAGGCCATCCAGAGCACGCTGCCCATGTTCACCAAGGACGGCGTGATGCCCGAGAACGGCCCGGAGACCGTCGAGAAGGTCCTCAAGGCGTTCAACCCCAACATCAAGAACGCCAAGGTGGATCTCGCCAAGACATTCACTACGGAGTTCGTGGAGAAGGCGACGGGCTGACATCCGTATGTATGGAGGGCACGGTCCCTTCCCCCGCCCCCACCCGACCGTGTCCTAGGCGCGGGCCGCCCACACGTAACGGTGTTCCGGGCGGCCCGCGTCGCCGTACTTGAGCGTGAGCCGGGCCCGTCCCGTGCGCTCCAGGAGCTTCAGATAGCGCTGGGCGGTCTGCCGGCTCACCCCGGTCCGGTCGGCGATCTCCTGGGCGGACAACGGCCCTTCGGCGTTCATCAGGGACCGGCGCACCAGTTCCGCCGTGTTCGGGGAGTGCCCTTTGGGCAGCCCCGGCTCCGACGGGGCCGACAGCGCACCGAAGATGCGGTCCACCTCGGCTTGTTCCGCCTCGCCGCCGCCGTCGAGCGTGCGGCGCAGTTCCGCGTAGGCCTCCAGCTTGGCGCGCAGGCCCGCGAAGGCGAACGGCTTGACCAGGTACTGCAGCGCGCCGTGCCGCATCGCCGCCTGCACGGTCGACACGTCCCGGGCCGCCGTCACCATGATCACGTCGGTCTGGTGGCCGCGCCTGCGCATCTCCTGGACGACTGCCAGACCCGTCTCGTCGGGCAGGTAGTGGTCCATGAGGACGAGGTCCAGCCGAGGCAGCGCCTCCAGCTGACGCAGCGCCTCGGCCGCGCTGTGCGCCTCGCCGGCGACGCGGAAGCCCGGCACCTTCTCGACGTAGGCGGCGTTGACCTGCGCGACCCTCATGTCGTCGTCCACGACCAGGACATCGATCATCGCGACTCCTCCTCGGCGGACGTGTCCGCGGTTGCCGTCAGGGCCGGTTCCGGCTCGGCCAGCGCCTCCGGCAGAACGACGGTGAACTCCGCGCCGCCGCCGTCCGCCATGCCCACCGTCGCGCTCCCGCCCTGCCGTTCGGCGAGCCTGCGGACCATGGAGAGCCCGATCCCGCGCCTGCGGTGCGCGGGCGGCTCCTTGGTGGACCATCCGTCGGTGAAGATCAACTCGTGGTTCTCGGCGGGGATCCCGGGCCCGGTGTCGCGCACCCGGAGCACGGCGGTACGTCCCTCCGCGCGCAACTCGACCTCCACGCGTGCGTGCGGAGTGCCCGCGACGGCGTCGAGCGCGTTGTCGACCAGGTTGCCGACGATCGTGACCAGGCCCCTGGGGTCGATCAGCCGGTCGGGCAGCCGGGTCCGGTCGGAGACCCACAGGGCGACGCCCCGCTCGGCCGCGACGGTCGCCTTGCCGACCAACAGGGCGGCCAGCAGCGGGTCCTGGATCTTCTCGGTGACCTGCTCGGCGGTGGTCCGGTGGTCGCCGACCACCTCCCCGACGAACTCCACGGCGTCGTCGAACATCTCCAGTTCGAGCAGCCCCAGGAGCGTGTGCATGCGGTTGGCGTGTTCGTGGTCCTGCGCGCGCAGGGCGTCGATCAGACCGAGCGTCGAGTCGAGCTCCCGGCCGAGCTGTTCCAGCTCCGTGCGGTCGCGCAGGGTGGCGACGGCGCCACCGTCGTCGGTGGGCATCCGGTTGGCGACCAGGACGCGCTGGCCGCGCACGGTGAGCAGGTCGGTGCCGGTCACCCGGCCGGCCAGGATGTCGGCCGTACGTCCGCCGCCGAGGGCCTCGTCGGGGAGCCGGCCGACGGCTTGGGCGTCGATGCTCAGCAGGCGGTGCGCCTCGTCGTTCAGGAGCCGTATGCGGCCGGTGCGGTCCAGGGCGACGACGCCCTCCCGGATGCCGTGCAGCATCGCCTCACGCTCCGCCAGCAGCCCCGAGATGTCGGAGAAGGCCAGGTCGCGGGTCTGCCGCTGGACCCGCCGGGAGACCAGCCAGGCGGCCAGCGCGCCGACGGCCAGGGCGCCGCCGGCGTAGGCGAGCAGTCCCGGTATGGCGCTGAGCAGCCGGGCGCGCACGCTGTCGTAGGCGATGCCGACCGAGACCGCCCCGATGATCCGGCCGTCGGTGTCCCGCAGGGGCACCTTGCCGCGGGCCGAGCGGCCCAGGGTGCCGCTGTCGATCTCCATGACCTGCCGACCGGCCAGAGCCTGGCTGGGGTCGGTCGAGACGGTCCTGCCGATCTGCTTCAGGTCCGTGTGCGACCAGCGCACCCCGCGCCAGTCCAGCACCACGATGTACTCCGCGTTAGTGGCCTTGCGGATCCGCTCCGCCTCCGTCTGGACCGGTCCGTCGACGGTGGGGGCGGTGTTCTGCACGTCCTCCGCGATCTGCGGCTGCTCCGCGGTCGTCTGCGCGATGGCCAGCGCGCGGTGCATCGCCTCGTTGTCGAGCTGATCGCTCAGCGGCGCGAGAAACAGCCCGGTCGCGAGCACCGCGACCCCCGCGGCGATCGCCACCTGCATCAGCAGCACCTGCGAGAACACCCGCTTCGGCAGACCGAGGCGCAGGCGTCGTGCGGGGGGCGTGGGGCTCATACCCACGACGGTACGTGGACGTGTACGGACTGCCGTAGGGGGATGTGGTGTGGATCTCTTGATCAATACGTACGGCGACCGACTCGTCCGTACGGGACCGGCCCGTGTCCGCTACCGCCTCAACCCGCGAGCGCCGACGCCGTCATCTCGCGCACCGCCACCACATCCATCCGCGCGGGCGAGCCGAGGGCCGACGTGCCGCAGGTCTCCGGCCGCGGCGGCAGGGACGCGCCCTGGGCCACCAGCACCCGCCAGTGCCGCCCGTCCGTGTGCGCGACGGTCACCTCCCAGCGCGGCGCCGCGCCCGCCGTCCCCACGACACGCAGCACGTCCGCCGCGTCTTCGCGCGCGGCTCGGCGCACGGCCAGTTCGGCCGCCTGAGCGGGCCGCTCCCACGCGGAGCGCCCGCGGCATCCCTCCGTGACGATCCGGCCCTCCTGGGTGCTGTGCAGGATCTCCTTGACGGCATGGGCCTCGGCGCGGCCGTAGGCATAGCCGTACGGCAGGACGAGCAGCGTCGGCGAGAAGCGATGTCCACCCAGATGGGTGACCTCCCAGACGCCCTCCACCCCGGAGGCGGCGAGCTCGGCGGCCAGCGGACGGCCGAGCAGCGCGCAGCAGCGGTCGCGCTTGCCGTTGGTGCAGACGAGCGCGAGCGGGTCACCCTCATGAGGCCGCGCATCGAGCACGGAGTCGAACGTGCGCTGCTCGCCCCGGCCGAGCGCGGCGAAGTCGAGGTCCAGCAGCTCCTGCGGATCGCAGGTCGTCGCGGAGTGCAGCCAGGTGCGGCCGGGCACGGTGTGGGCCGCGTAGACCTGCCGCTCCGACGGCGTTCCGCAGTCCGCGTGCCGTCCGGGTCGGCGGATGAGCGCGACGCGGACGCCCGTGCCCTGGGCGGCCGTCTCCAACGCGCGGCCCAGTGCCGGATCCAGGTGGCTCGATGTGAGCGCCTTGGCGCCCCATGGGCCGGGCTGTTCCAGCAGCAGCCAGGTGCTCGCGGTCGCGGCGGTGCCCGAAATGGGCTCGTCGAGATCCCGGGAGACTGTTGAGCACGTACTCACAGAGGTGAGCCTAACCTGACTTGAACCAGGACGACTTCGGGCCCGCCTGTCGGCTACTCCGGTAGGGGTTGGGGCGGTTTCGGACCGACGTAGTGGCCGCTCGGGCGCATGCGCAGCGGGCGCTCGCCGTACTCCTCCAGGGCGTGCGCGATCCAGCCCGCCGTGCGGGCCACGGCGAAGATCGTCTCGCCCGCGGTGGCGGGCATGCCGGCGGACGCGGTGAGCACGGCGAGGGCCAGATCGACGTTGGCGTGCAGCGGGGTGTGCCGGGCGGTGACGGTCACGATGTCGCGGGCCGCGGCGAGGGCGGGCGCGGCCTTGGGGATGTCCTCCAGGAGGTCGAACAGGACACGCGCGCGTGGGTCCTCGCCGGGGTAGAGCCGGTGCCCGAGCCCCGGGATGCGGCGGCCGGCCCGCAGTTCGTCGGCGATCACGGGGGCCGCGTCGCCTTGGTCGAGGACGTCGAGCAGCAGCCGGTGGGCGAGCCCGCTGGCCGCTCCGTGCAGCGGGCCTTCGAGCACGCCGAGCCCGGCGGAGACGGCCGCGTAGGCGTGCGCGCGGGCCGACGCGGCGACACGCACGGCGAGGGTCGAGGCGGCGAGGTCGTGGTCGACGAGCAGGGCGAGCGCGGTGTCCAGCGCCCGCAGGGAGGCCTCGTCCGGGTCCCGCCCGCTCAGCCGTGCCCAGAGGCGGTCGGCCAGTGGCCCCTTGTCGCGGTGGCCGCGCCGGGCCGGTGGGAGGGCCGTGACGAGCGTCGGGATGAGGGTGCGCGCGGTGCCGAGCACGGCGTCCTCGGAGAGGTCGAAGCGCAGCGGGTCCGCGGTCGCGGCGGCGATCGCCGCGACCCTCAACCGGTCGGTGGGGCCCGCGTGTTCGGGCAGCGCGTCGACGGCACGGCGGGCCACGGCGACGGAGGCGTCGGGTGCCGTGAACTCGACGCCGGGGCGCAGTCGGCCCGTCCACAGCCACTCCGCGACCTCTTCGTAGGAGTGGCGCGTGGCCATCAGGGTGGCGTCGACGCCACGGAAGTAGTACCGGTCCGTCTCGATCAGCGTGATGCGCGTCCGGACGGAAAGCTCGCCTCCGGAACCCGAACTCCCCGCGCTCTCCCGTCTGTTGCGCCGGGCGAGCGTCTCCACCTCCTTGGCGTCGAAGGTGCTGCCCCGGCCGCCGGGCACGCGTCGGCTGCTGAGCTGACCGCGGCTCACGTACGCGTACACGGTCTCGGACTTCACGCCCAGCACTTCGGCGGCTTCCTTGGTGGTCAGTCGCCGTTCGGCGGGACCGGCGGCGGGTTCTTGATCGCGCATGGGGTCACCGTATCGGCACAAGGACACATGGACTGGATGTATTGACTGAATCAATATTGACAGAATTTCTGTCAAGCATGGACAGTCGAATCAAGTCCAGGGAGGAATCATGTCCGTCAACAGGTCAGCAGCCACCCCCGTCGTCCCCGTCAAGCCCGTCGAGTCCGCCGCGGCCATCAACGTGCCGCGGGGACTCGCCGGCGTCGTCGTCACCGACACCGAGATCGGGGACGTCCGGGGGATCGAAGGCTTCTACCACTACCGCCAGTACTCGGCCGTCGACCTCGCGAAGACCCGCGGCTTCGAAGACGTCTGGCACCTCCTCGTGCACGGTGAACTCCCGGACGCGGCACGGCGGACCGCCTTCACCGCCGAGACCGCGGCCCTGCGCCGGCTCCCGGACGAGGTGCGCGCGGCCCTGCCCGCCATCGCGGCGGCGAGCGGCCGGTCCGGACCGCTGGCCGGCCTGCGCACCGCGCTCTCCCTGCTCGGCGCGGCGAAGGGATTCCGGCCGGTGTACGACATCGACGCGGACGAACGCCGTCGGGACGCCGTGGTCGCCGCGGCGGCCGTGCCGACGTTGCTCACGGCGTTGCACCGGCTGGGTCGGGGACTCGATCCGGTGGAGCCGCGCGAGGATCTTCCCTACGCCGCCAACTACCTCTACATGCTCACGGGTTCGGAGCCGGATCCGGAGCGGGCCAGGGCGATCGAGCAATACTTGATCTCAACCATTGATCACGGCTTCAACGCATCAACCTTCACGGCACGTGTCATCGCGTCGACGGGTGCGGACGTGGCCGCGTGTCTCGTCGGGGCCGTGGGGGCGCTCTCCGGGCCGCTGCACGGTGGTGCGCCCAGTCGCGCGCTGGACACCCTGGACGCGATCGGCACCCCCGAGCGCATCGACGCGTGGATCCGCGACCGCGTTCTCGCCGGTGACCGCATCATGGGCTTCGGGCATCCCGTCTACCGCACGGAGGACCCCCGTTCGCGCATGCTGCGCGAGCTGGCCGAGAGCTTCGGGGGCCCGCGGGTCGAGTTCGCCGTACAGGTCGAACGGCAGGTCGAGGCGATCCTCGCGGAGCTGAAGCCCGGTCGAGAGCTCCACACCAACGTCGAGTTCTACGCGGGCGTGGTCATGGAACTCTGCGGCCTGCCCCGCGAGATGTTCACGCCGACCTTCGCGGCGGCCCGGGCGGTGGGCTGGAGCGCGAACATCCTGGAACAGGCGGCGGACTCGAAGATCATCAGGCCGGTGGCGCGGTATGTGGGGCCGGGGGCGCCGGTGGCGGTGCCGGCCGCCTGACGCATGGCAGGGGGCGACTCCACGTCGTGCCATGACAAAGGCCGGCCCGGAGCGGCACCGGACCGGCCTGTTGCGCATGATCAGGCGTCAGGGATGTCGGCCTTGGCCTTGAGCAGGGTCTCGCGCGTGATCACGACGATGCGTTCGTAGTCGGCGCGCGAGGCATCCGCGGGGAGTTCGGCGTCCAGTGAGTCCGTGACATCCGTCCCGATGATGGCGAAGCGACCGTCGGACAACTCGAAGATGTCCGGGCAATTGGCTCCGCCTGCGCTGCCTCGGTCGCGTGGAGATGCCCCAAGGCGACGGATGATCTGACTCACTGTTCTGTTTCCTTTGATCTCACGGTCCTGGGCCCGTGCGCTGCGGTCGTGCGGGCCGATGCCCCCTGAAGGCGGCTTCGACCAGTGAACCCCGCGCTGAGGGGCCCGCCGCACGGCCTGGAGAGGGTGCTGCAGCAGTTAAACCTGTGACATCTGCGAAAACAGAAGGTTTGCCACTTCGTTATTACTTGAACTGACTCACTCTTGTGGGGCTTGGTGCGGAGCGGGCGGGGTTGACGTATGAGAGGCGCTCGCACCAGTGCCGACCGTGTCACTCGGCGGGCGGCTCTCCCACGACCCACCACTCGTCTATGTCCGCCTCCTCCAGTTGGCGCAGCAGATCGTCGACCAGCCGTCCGAGCCTGGCCTCGTCGGAGTCGTCCGCGATGGTGGCACGTTGGTGCTGGCCCGCGTACCAGTACTCCCGGACGATCGGGTTCTGGAGCAGGCCGCGCACGAATCCGAAGAACTCCTCGCGGGTGATGTTGCCGACCCGGTAGGCGAAGACCTGATTCGTGTACAGGGCATTGGCGAAGAGGAACTGGCGCCTGCGCTCCGGGGACATGGACCCTTTGAAGACGTCGAGCACCTCGGCCAGTTCGGGATTGTCGATCGCCTTGCTCAACAGCTCCCAGTGGAGGCGCTGTTGGGTCGCGAGGTCGGAGCGGTGCTGCGCCTGTGCCGCTTGCTCCAGGTGGTCGAGTCGCATGCGCAGGGCATCGATCCTGCGGCGCTGTGCGACCAGGGCGGCGAAGGCGCCGGCCAGCAGACCGAGGCCTGCCGCGGTACCCAGTCCACCGGTCCTGGACTTCTGTGTGGCCATGTCAACCCCCGAATCAGGCGGCCGTTCCGCCGGTCGTCGGGTTGCGGGTCGACGGATGGGGACCGGCGAGCGGTGGGCGGCGCTTGCCGTCTCCCAGGGTGCCGAGCGGCTCTGATCGGCGGGGGAGGCGGAGAGGAGGCGCACGGAGGGAAGCGAGGGTCGCACGAACCGGCGCCTTCCCCAACGTCTGCCCCGCAAGTGCTGCTAACAATCGTTCACTTCGTAGTGATTGTTCCGGCTCGTATCCTGTCTCCGCAGTCAATCTTCGTACGCGCGCCGGGACCGCGATCCGGCGTGCGCACAGGCGTGAGAGAGGTACGACGGTGAGCCGCAGCCAGCAGCAGATCCCGGTCCTCGTCCTGGCCGGCTTCCTCGGTTCGGGCAAGACCACTCTGCTCAACCACCTCCTCCACCGCAGCGGCGGCAGCCGGATCGGCGCGATCGTCAACGACTTCGGGGCCATCGAGATCGACGCCATGGCGGTGGCCGGCGCGCTCGGCGACTCCACCGTCTCCCTGGGGAACGGCTGCCTCTGCTGCGCCGTCGACGTCAGCGAACTCGATCAGTACCTCGACCGGCTGGCTCGCCCCTCCGCCGGTATCGACGTCATCGTCATCGAGGCCAGCGGACTCGCCGAACCCCAGGAACTCGTCCGCATGGTGCTCGCCAGTGAACTTCCAGGGATCGTGTACGGAGGGCTCGTCGAGGTCGTCGACGCGGCCGAGTTCGACGACACGCGCGCGAAGCATCCCGAACTCGACCGGCATCTCGCTCTCGCCGACCTCGTGGTGGTCAACAAGCTCGACCGCGCGCCCGACGGCGGCGAGCGTGTCCTCGGGCTCGTCCGGTCCCTCGTGGACCGCGCCGCCGTGATTCCTGCCTTTTACGGCCGCGTCGACCCCGAGTTCCTCTTCGACTGCCGGCCGAGCGAGGAGCGTATCGGGCAACTCTCCTTCGACGACCTCCACGCGCGCGCAGAGCACGGCGAGCACAGTGAGCACGGGGCGGACGACCACTCCGGTCACCTTCATGCCGCGTACGACAGCCTCTCCGTCAGCTCCGAAGTCCCCATGGACCCGCGCCGGTTGATGGCGCTCCTCGACAGCCGGCCCGAGGGGCTGTACCGCATCAAGGGGTACGTCGATTTCGGCGGCCACGACGCACTCAACCGGTATGCCGTGCACGCCGTCGGGCCGTTCCTGCGCTTCTACCCCGAGCCCTGGCCCGCGGGCGACGCACCACGCCTCACGCAGCTCGTCCTGATCGGCTCCGGCATCGACGCGGCCGCCCTGCGCAAGGAGTTGGAGGCCTGTACGAGCGACGCCCCGCACACCGCCGACGAGCACGGTATGTGGGGCGTCCTGCGCTACGTACAAGAACCGGAGGCCGTACAGGAACCGGACGTACAGGAACCGTACGCACAGGATCCGGGAGAGGACCCCGTAGAGCCCTCCCAGGATCTCTCCTGAACCGGTCCCTCTAGACCGGTCGCTCTACACCGGTCCCGCCACCACCGCCACCGTCTTCGCGAGCGACACGCCCGAGCCGTCGCGGCGCGGGTCGATCTCGGGGAGGTCGGCCGGGGTGCCGTTCTTCTGGGCCGCCTTGGCCGGGTTGGGGCCCGCCCAGGCCAGGGAGAGGCAGTCCTCACCCTTGAGGAACCGCTGGCAGCGGACGCCTCCGGTGGCGCGGCCCTTGCGCGGGTACTGGTCGAACGGGGTCAGCTTGGCCGTCGTCTGGACGGAGTCGTCGAGCGTGCCGCGCGAGCCCGCGACCGTGAAGACGATCGCGTCGGCGGCCGGGTCCACGGCCGTGAACGAGATGACCTTTGCGCCGTCCGTGAGCTTGATGCCCGCCATGCCACCCGCCGGACGGCCCTGGGGCCGGACGTGCGCGGCCTGGAAACGCAGCAACTGGGCGTCGTCCGTGATGAAGACCAGGTCCTCCTCGCCGGTGCGCAGCTCGACCGCGCCGACGATGCGGTCGCCGTCCTTGAGCGTGATGACCTCCAACTCCTCCTTGTTCGAGGGATAGTCGGGGACCACGCGCTTGACCACGCCCTGCTCGGTGCCGAGCGCCAGGCCGGGGGAGGACTCGTCGAGCGTGGTCAGGCAGACCACCGTCTCGTCGCCCTCCAGGGTGACGAACTCCGTCAGGAGCGCCCCGCCGGACAGGTTCGGGGCCGCCGCCGTCTCCGGGAGCTGGGGAAGGTCGACCACGTTGATGCGCAGGAGCCGGCCGCTCGACGTGACCGCGCCGATCTCCCCGCGCGCGGTGGCGGGCACCGCCGAGATGATCACGTCGTGCTTGGTGCGCCTGTCGTCGGCGTCCTCCGGGAAGGGCTCGCCGTTCGCCGTGCGGGCCAGCAGGCCCGTCGAGGAGAGCAGCACCCGGCACGGGTCGTCGGCGACCTGGAGCGGGACGGTGGCCGCGGGGGTGCCCGAGGACTCCAGCAGGACCGTACGCCGCTCGGTGCCGAACTTCTTGGCCACCGCGGCCAGTTCGGTGGAGACCAGCTTGCGCAGCTCCGCGTCCGAGTCGAGGATCCGGGTCAGCTCCGCGATCTCCGCGATGAGGCGGTCCTTCTCCGACTCCAGCTCGATGCGGTCGAACCGGGTGAGGCGGCGCAGCGGGGTGTCCAGGATGTACTGCGTCTGGATCTCCGACAGCGAGAAGCGCTCCATCAGGCGCTCCTTCGCCTGCGCGGAGTTGTCGCTGGAGCGGATCAGCCGGATGACCTCGTCGATGTCGACGAGCGCCGTCAACAGGCCTTCCACCAGGTGCAGTCGGTCACGGCGCTTGGTGCGCCGGAACTCGCTGCGGCGCCGTACGACCTCGAAGCGGTGGTCGAGGTAGACCTCCAGGAGCTCCTTGAGGCCCAGGGTGAGGGGCTGACCGTCCACCAGCGCCACGTTGTTGATGCCGAAGGACTCTTCCATCGGCGTCAGCTTGTAGAGCTGCTCCAGGACGGCCTCCGGCACGAAACCGTTCTTGATCTCGATGACCAGGCGCAGGCCGTGGGCGCGGTCGGTGAGGTCCTTGACGTCGGCGATGCCCTGGATCTTCTTCGCGCCGACCAGGTCCTTGATCTTGGCGATCACCTTCTCCGGGCCGACGGTGAAGGGCAGTTCGGTGACGATCAGGCCCTTGCGGCGGGCGGTCACGGTGTCGATCTCGACCGTGGCGCGGATCTTGAAGGTGCCGCGGCCGGTCTCGTACGCGTCCCGGACGCCGGCGAGGCCGACGATGCGGCCGCCGGTGGGCAGGTCGGGGCCGGGGACGTGCTTCATCAGGGTGTCCAGATCCGCGTTCGGGTAGCGGATCAGGTGGCGGGCGGCCGAGATGACCTCGGCGAGGTTGTGCGGCGGCATGTTCGTCGCCATACCGACGGCGATGCCCGAGGAGCCGTTCACCAGCAGGTTCGGGAAGGCGGCGGGCAGGGCGACCGGTTCCCGCTCCTGGCCGTCGTAGTTGGGGCTGAAGTCGACCGTGTCCTCGTCGATCGACTCCGTCATGAGGCTGGTGGCCTCGGCCTGCCGGCACTCCGTGTACCGCATGGCGGCCGGCGGGTCGTCGTTGCCGAGCGAGCCGAAGTTACCGTGGCCGTCGACGAGCGGCACGCGCATGGAGAACGGCTGGGCCATGCGCACCAGGGCGTCGTAGATCGACGCGTCGCCGTGCGGGTGCAGCTTGCCCATGACCTCGCCGACCACGCGCGCGCACTTCACGTAGCCGCGGTCGGGGCGCAGTCCCATCTCGTTCATCTGGTAGACGATGCGGCGGTGCACCGGCTTGAGACCGTCCCGGGCGTCCGGCAGGGCTCGTGAGTAGATGACCGAGTACGCGTACTCGAGGAAGGAGCCCTGCATTTCGTCGACGACGTCGATGTCGAGGATCTTCTCCTCGTACGAGTCGTCGGGCGGCGGGGTCTTCGTACTACGGCGGGCCATCGCTGCCGGCTCCTCTTTTCTGGTAGCTCGCCTACGGGTCGCTCACATGGGTGCCGCGCCCCTCCGGCTCACTCTTGCTGAAGCGTGAACGGTATCTGACGCGACCATTGTGGACCGAGGCACTGACAACCCGGACGAGGACCCGACATCGACCCGTGTGCCCGGCGTGCCCGCAGGCTACGCGATCCGCTCAGGGCGTACGTCCACCGGGAACTTCGCCGACCGTCCGCGCGCTTGCATACAGTGGCAGGACCGGCAGGAAAACCCCGTTTCCCACCGCAGCATTCGCGATCGAAGGGACGTACATGCCCATGGGTCACACGGCCACGGACCAGGCAGACACCGGCGGCCTGACAGCGACCGAGCACCGCCTGGCCAACGGCCTGCGCGTGGTGCTCTCGGAGGACCACCTGACCCCGGTCGCGGCGGTGTGCCTCTGGTACGACGTCGGCTCGCGCCACGAAGTCAAGGGGCGCACGGGTCTTGCTCACCTTTTCGAGCACCTCATGTTCCAGGGCTCGAAGCAGGTCAAGGGCAACGGACACTTCGAACTGGTGCAGGGTGCGGGCGGTTCGCTCAACGGCACCACCAGCTTCGAGCGCACCAACTACTTCGAGACCATGCCCACCCACCAGTTGGAGCTCGCCCTCTGGCTGGAGGCCGACCGCATGGGCTCCCTGCTCGCCGCCCTGGACGAGGAGTCCATGGAGAACCAGCGGGACGTGGTGAAGAACGAGCGCAGGCAGCGCTACGACAACGTCCCCTACGGCACGGCGTTCGAGAAGCTGACCGCGCTCGCCTACCCGGAGGGCCACCCCTACCACCACACGCCGATCGGTTCGATGGCCGACCTGGACGCGGCGACCCTGGAGGACGCGCGCGCGTTCTTCCGCACGTACTACGCGCCCAACAACGCGGTTCTGTCGGTCGTCGGCGACATCGACCCGGAGCAGACGCTCGCCTGGATCGAGCGGTACTTCGGGTCCATCCCGGCGCACGACGGCAAGCCCGTCCCCCGTGACGGCGCGCTGCCCGACGTCATGGGCGGGCAGTTGCGCGAGGTCGTCGAGGAGGAGGTGCCGGCGCGCGCGCTGATGGCGGCGTACCGGCTGCCCGAGGACGGCACGCGCGCGAGCGACGCGGCCGACCTCGCGCTCACCATCCTCGGCGGCGGCGAGTCGTCCCGTCTCTACAACCGCCTTGTGCGGCGCGACCGTACGGCCGTCGCGGCCGGCTTCGGTCTGCTGCGGCTGGCCGGCGCGCCCTCGCTCGGTTGGCTGGACGTGAAGACGTCCGCCGAGCACGAGGTGCCGGAGATCGAGGCCGCCATCGACGAGGAGCTCGCCCGGTTCGCCGAGGAGGGCCCCACCGCCGAGGAAATGGAGCGCGCCCAGGCCCAGTTGGAGCGCGAGTGGCTGGACCGGCTCGGCACGGTCGCGGGCCGCGCCGACGAACTGTGCCGGTACGCCGTCCTGTTCGGCGACCCGCAGCTGGCTCTGACCGCCGTGCAGCGCGTCCTGGAGGTGACCCCGGAAGAGGTCCAGGAGATCGCCAAGGCCCGACTGCGCCCCGACAACCGCGCGGTGCTCGTCTACGAACCCGTCGCCCCCGAGTCCGCCGAGCCCGCCGAGCCCGCCGAGCGCACCGAGCCCACCGAGAACGAGGAGGCGGCCAAGTGACCGAGCTCGCCGCGATGGAATTCCACCCGCAGCCCCAGGCCGGCGAGGCCAGGCCGTGGGCGTTCCCGGCCCCCGAGCGCGGGACGCTCGACAACGGCCTGACGGTCCTGCGCTGCCAGCGCCCCGGCCAGCAGGTCGTCGCCGTGGAGGTCCTCCTTGACGCGCCCCTGGAGGCCGAGCCGGCCGGTCTGGACGGCGTCGGCACGATCATGGCGCGGGCCTTCTCCGAGGGCACGGACAAGTACTCCGCCGAGGAGTTCGCCGCCGAACTGGAGCGCTGCGGCGCGACGCTCGACGCGCACGCCGACCACCCCGGCGTCCGGATCAGCCTCGAAGTGCCCGCCTCGCGCCTGACCAAGGCCCTCGGCCTGCTGGCCGATGCCCTGAGGGCGCCTGCGTTCGCGGACAGCGAGATCGAGCGCCTGGTGCGCAATCGCCTCGACGAGATCCCGCACGAGCTGGCCAACCCCTCCCGGCGCGCCGCCAAGGAGCTCTCCAAGGAGCTCTTCCCGGCCTCCTCGCGCATGTCGCGCCCGCGTCAGGGCACCGAGGAGACCGTCAAGAACATCGACTCGGCGGCCGTACGCGCCTTCTACGAGAAGCACGTTCGTCCGGCGACCGCCACCGCCGTGGTCGTCGGCGACCTCACCGGCATCGACCTCGACGAGCTGCTCGGCGACACCCTCGGCGCCTGGACCGGCTCCTCGGCCGAGCCGCGTCCCGTGCCGCCGGTGACCGCCGACGACACCGGGCGCGTGATCATCGTGGACCGCCCCGGCGCCGTACAGACGCAGCTGCTCATCGGCCGCGTGGGCCCCGACCGGCACGACCGCGTGTGGCCCGCGCAGGTGCTCGGCACGTACTGCCTGGGCGGCACCCTCACCTCGCGCCTCGACCGCGTCCTGCGCGAGGAGAAGGGCTACACCTACGGCGTACGGGCGTTCGGGCAGGTCCTGCGGTCCGCCCCGGACGGCACCGGGGCCGCGATGCTCGCCATCAGCGGCTCCTTCGACACCCCGAACACCGGTCCGGCGCTGCAGGACCTGTGGACGGTGCTGCGCACGCTCGCCGAGGGCGGTCTGACCGACGCCGAGCGCGATGTCGCCGTGCAGAACCTGGTGGGCGTGGCGCCGCTGAAGTACGAGACCGCGGCGGCCGTCGCGAGCACGCTGGCCGACCAGGTCGAGCAGCACCTGCCCGACGACTACCAGGCGACGCTGTACCGGCAGCTCGCCGCAACCGGCACCGTGGAGGCCACCGCGGCCGCCGTGAGCGCCTTCCCGGTGGACCGTCTGGTGACCGTGCTGGTCGGTGACGCGGCGCAGATCAAGGAGCCCGTGGCGGCTCTCGGCATCGGCGAAGTCACCGTCGTGGCGGCCGAGTAGGGCCGGGCGGAGGCGGAGCGAGCGCCACGCGCGCGTGGGGGCCCTGGTGACGGAAGCGTCACCAGGGCCCCTGTATGTCCGAATTGAGGGAGAGGTTGCCTGTCTGCCCTGTGGCATGCGCTACAAAAGCCGTGATCCGTTTGGGGATTGAAAGTTGTCCCGTTTAGCGTCATCCGGGCTGTCCGTCAGGCACCGCGCCGCATCCGCGGCACCGGGCAGTCATCGCCGAGTCCCCGTACGGCGCGAGCCAGGGGAGCCGGGGACCCATATCGAGAGTCCCTGGGGTGAATCGGACGCCCGCGCTTCGCGAGGGGGTCCGTAGGAGACCTTCCTGCTCCGAACCCGTCAGCTAACCCGGTAGGCGAGAAGGAAGGAAAGGACCACCCAGTACATGGCGTTCACCTGCGCCACCGGGAAGCACCGACGTCCCAGCCGGATGAAGCGCACCACCGCCCGTGCGGCGGGCGTCGCGGCACTCGCCACCACCGGCGTCGTCGGCACCCTGGCCGCTCCGGCGCTCGCCGCGGACAACTCCGCGGAGCACGTGGAGAGCGCGGCCGAGCAGACCGGTTTCACCCCCGTCATCACCATCGGCGACACGATCGCCGACAAGATCGACGCCCAGGCAGACGCCCAGAAGGAGGCGGCCCAGGAGGCCGCTCTCAAGAAGGCCGCGGCCGAGGCGGCACGCAAGAAGGCCGCCGCGCGGGCCAAGGAGGAACGCGAGGCCAAGGAGCGCGCCGCCCGCGCCGCCGAGCGCAAGCGCCTCAACACCTTCGTCGCGCCGATCTCGAACTCGTACGTCTCGACGGGTTACAAGAGCGGTGGCTCGCTGTGGTCCTCCGGCAGCCACACCGGCATCGACTTCCACGCGGCCAGCGGCACGACCGTCCACGCGGTCGGCTCCGGCACGGTCGTGGAGACCGGCTGGGGCGGTTCCTACGGCAACCAGGTAGTGATCAAGATGAACGACGGCACGTACACCCAGTACGGTCACCTGTCGTCCATCGGGGTCTCGGTGGGCCAGACGGTCACCCCCGGGCAGCAGATAGGCCTCTCCGGCGCGACCGGCAACGTCACCGGGCCGCATCTTCACTTCGAGGCCCGCACGACCCCCGAGTACGGCTCGGACATCGACCCCGTCGCCTACCTGCGTTCGCATGGTGTGAACGTCTGACGACGGACCGCGAGATCTTCTTCAGCCCCGGCTCCCCGAGCCGGGGCTTTCGGTCTTTCTGTCCGCTCTCTGTCCAAAAAATATCCCTCGATTCCGGCCCCCCGTCGGAAATTCCCGCTGATTGCAATAGAGTCACTGAACACACGTCAACCGGCGACGTTTCACGGGGATTAAGACGGAGGTCGGACATGCGTATTCCGGCGCACTCGGTGTGCACGGCCATCCGGGACGACATCGTCGCCGGTGTCTACGAGCGCGGCGGCCGGCTCACCGAGGAACTCCTGGCGCGCCGCTACGGCGTCTCGCGTGTCCCCGTCCGGGAGGCCCTGCGCACGCTGGAGGCCGAGGGCTTCGTCGTGACCCGGCGGCACGCGGGCGCGTGCGTCGCGGAACCGACCGAGCAGGAGGCCGCCGACCTGCTGGAGATGCGCATGCTGCTGGAGCCGCTCGGCGCGTCCCGGGCCGCCCAGCGGCGCACCGAGGCCCACCTCAAGGTGCTGCGCGGCCTGGTCAGGCTGGGCCAGGAGCGCGCCAGGAGGGGCAACAGCGAGGATCTGCGCTCCCTGGGGGGCTGGTTCCACGAGACGCTCGCGCAGGCCTCCGGCAGCCAGGCGCTGACCTCGACGCTGACCCAGCTGCGTCACAAGATCGCCTGGATGTACGCCGTGGAGGCGCCGGCCAACCCCGTGGAGTCCTGGGCGGAGCACGGCGCGATCGTCGACGCCGTGGCGCGCGGGGACGCCGAGCGCGCGCGGGCGATCACCGCCCTGCACACCGAGCACTCGACGAGTGCGCACCGGCTGCGCTTCGGCGGCGGGGAGCGCGCCGAGCGTGTGAGGAACTCGCAACATCCCGTAAACATGTCGGGTGTGCGGCATTAACACGGGCGCCGTATACAAAGAGAAGGTAATTCCAGGGGGATTATTCCTGCTGCCCGAATTCGGGAAATTCGAAGGGCTCGCCCGGTAATTCGGGCGAGCCCTTCGGAGTTGCGGGACGGCGGCGTCCAAGTGACGCGTACCGCATCCCTCAATTCGATTTTCAGACGGTCTCGGGAAGCTCCTCGAGCCCCTCGGCGACCAGCTTCGCAAGCCGGTCGAGCGCGGCGTCCGCGCCCTCGGCCTCGGAAGCGAGGACGATCTCCTCGCCGCCCTGGGCGCCCAGGCCCAGCACGGCGAGCATGGAGGCCGCGTTGACGGGGTTGCCGTCGGACTTGGCGATCGTCACCGGGACGCCTGTGGCCGTGGCGGCTCGGACGAAGATGGAAGCGGGGCGGGCGTGGAGGCCCTCGGCCCAGCCGACGTTGACGCGGCGCTCAGCCATGTGATGCTGCCCTTCAGTGTCTCAGGTTGTCTAGACCATATTGTCTAGACCAGTTTTCCATAGCGTGTCGTCGGGCCGCGGCCTCGGCCCCACTCACACCCTCCCACCGTCCCCGGCGGGCAGGCGTGTTCCCCACAGACTGCCTCGCGCCGTTGTCATACGCGAGCCGTACGCTGGGGCCCATGCAGACCTCGTCGGACCGGCACGAGTACCCCGCCCACTGGGAAGCCGACGTCGTGCTGCGCGACGGCGGTACCGCGCGCATCCGCCCCATCACCGTCGACGACGCGGACCGCCTGGTCAGCTTCTACGAGCAGGTGTCGGACGAGTCGAAGTACTACCGCTTCTTCGCGCCCTACCCGCGCCTGTCCGCGAAGGACGTCCACCGCTTCACGCACCACGACTTCGTGGACCGGGTGGGTCTCGCGGCCACGATCGGCGGCGAGTTCATCGCCACCGTACGCTATGACCGCATTGGTCCCGAGGGTACGCCCGCCTCCGCCCCCGCCGACGAGGCCGAGGTCGCCTTCCTCGTCCAGGACGCCCATCAAGGACGCGGCGTGGCCTCCGCGCTCCTCGAGCACATCGCCGCCGTCGCCCGTGAGCGCGGCATCCGCCGCTTCGCCGCCGAGGTGCTGCCCGCCAACAACAAGATGATCAAAGTCTTCATGGACGCCGGCTACACCCAGAAGCGCAGCTTCGAGGACGGCGTCGTCCGCCTGGAGTTCGACCTGGAGCCCACCGACCGCTCGCTCGCGGTCCAACGCGCGCGTGAACAGCGCGCCGAGGCACGGTCCGTACGCCGGCTGCTGGTGCCCGGCTCGGTCGCCGTGATCGGGACCGGCCGCACGCCCGGGGGAGTGGGCCGCAGCATCCTCGACAACATCAAGGGCGCCGGGTTCACCGGCCGGCTGTACGCGGTGAACAGGGCCTTCCCCGAGGACCTCAAGGAGCTGGACGGGATCGCCGCCCACCGCTCGGTGCGGGACATCGACGGACCCGTCGACCTCGCGGTCGTCGCCGTACCCGCCGACCACGTCCCGGAGATCGTCACCGAGTGCGGTGAACACGGCGTACAGGGACTGGTCGTGGTCTCCGCCGGATACGCCGAGAGCGGCCCCGAGGGACGCGACCGCCAGCGCGAACTCGTCCGCCACGCGCGCACGTACGGCATGCGCATCATCGGACCGAACGCCTTCGGGGTCATCAACACCGCCGAAGAGGTACGGCTCAACGCCTCCCTCGCCCCCGAGATGCCACGCCCCGGCCGCATCGGCCTGTTCGCCCAGTCCGGCGCCATCGGCATCGCCCTCCTCTCCCGTCTGCACCGACGCGGCGGCGGCGTCACCGGGGTCACCGGCGTCTCCACCTTCGTCTCGGCCGGCAACCGCGCGGACGTGTCCGGCAACGACGTCCTGCAGTACTGGTACGACGACCCGGACACCGACGTCGTCCTCATGTACCTGGAGTCGATCGGCAACCCGCGCAAGTTCACCCGCCTCGCCCGGCGCACCGCGGCCGCCAAGCCCCTGGTCGTCGTCCAGAGCGCCGGGTCCGCCCCCCAGGGCCACGCCGTCCAGGCGACCCGGCTGCCGCACGCCACGGTGACCACGCTGCTCCGCCAGGCCGGCGTGATCCGCGTCGACACCATCACCGACCTCGTCGACAGCGGACTGCTGCTCGCCCGCCAACCCCTGCCCGCCGGACCGCGCGTGGCGATCCTCGGCAACTCCGAGTCGCTGGGCCTGCTGACCTACGACGCCTGCCTCTCCGAGGGACTGCGCCCGCTGCGCCCCCTGGACCTGACCACCGGGGCGAGTGCCGGCGACTTCCACGCGGCGCTGCTGCGCGCGCTCGGCGACGACGCGTGCGACGCGGTCGTCGTCACCGCGATACCGGCGATCGGCGAGACCTCGGTCGCCGACGCCGAACTGGCCGAGGCGCTGCGCTCCGCCGCCGAACAGGTCCCCGGCAAGCCGGTCCTCGTCGTCCACGTGGAACTGGGCGGCCTCGCCGAGGCGTTGTCGGCCGCGGTCGCCACGGCGCCCCAGGCCGAGACCAAGCCCTCCGGCGCCCGCAGGCTCCGCCCCTCGCAGCAACTGCCCCCGCCCGTACAGGCGTCGGGGACCGCGGCCCCCGACGCGCCCTCCGCCCGCCTCATCCCCGCCTACCCCGCCGCCGAGCGCGCTGTCCGCGCCCTGGGCGAGGCCGTGAAGTACGCGCAGTGGCGCCGCGAGGCGGCGGAGCCCGGCAAGGTGCCCGAGTCCATCGACGCGGACATCGACGAGAAGGGCGCGGCCCGCCTCATCGACGGCATGCTCGCGCGCGGACAGGGCCTCACCCTCGGTACCGAGGAGACCTGCGAGCTGCTCGGGCGGTACGGGATCGCCGTGCGCAGGGCGATCCCCGCCTTCACCCCGGACGACGCCGTCAAGGCAGCCGGGACCGTCGGCTACCCGGTCGCCCTCAAGGCCACCGCCCCCCACCTCAGGCACCGCGCCGACCTGGGCGGAGTCCGTCTGGACCTGGCGGACGAGGAGCAACTGCGGCGGGCGTACGCCGAGTTGACCGAGCTGTTCGGGAAGCCGGCGGAGCTGCGCCCGGTGGTGCAGGGGATGGCACCGCGCGGGGTGGACACCGTCGTGCGGGCCGTCATCGACCCGGCGGCCGGAGCCGTGCTGTCGTTCGGGCTCGCGGGAGCCGCCTCGCAGCTGCTCGACGACATGGCGCACCGGCTGATCCCGGTCACCGACCGGGAGGCGACCTCCGTGGTGCGGTCGATCCGGACGGCACCGCTCCTGTTCGGCTGGCGCGGCTCCACCCCGGTCGACACGCCTGCGCTGGAGGAACTGCTGCTGCGGGTGTCCCGGCTCGTCGACGATCACCCCGCGGTCGTCGCGGTCACCCTGGAGCCGGTCGTCGTCGCCCCCCGTGGCCTGAGCGTTCTCGGCGCCTCCGTCCGGCTGGCCCCGCCACCGGCCCGCGACGACCTCGGTCCGCGCACGCTTCCCGTCTACTGAGACGGTCACGGAGAGGGACATGACCGGTGCCTCCCAGTCAGTCCACCCCCGTAGGATGGACATCATGGCCAAGACCAGTACGACGACCCAGGGGCTGCGAGCGGCGATCGAGCGCAGCGGCTACTACCCGGCCCTCGTGGCCGAGGCGGTGGAGGCCGCCCTGGGCGGCGAGCCCATCCGGTCGTACCTGGTCCACCAGGAGACGACGTTCGACCAGAACGAGGTGCGGCGGCATGTGACGGTGCTCGTCCTCACCGGCAACCGCTTCATCGTCAGCCACACCGACGAGCAGGCCGCGGACAGCACCTCCCCGACGCCGTACGCGACGACGTCCACCGAGTCCGTGAAGCTCGGCCGGATCTCGTCGGTCGTGCTCAGTCGCGTGGTCGCCAACCCGGAGCAGTACACGCCGGGCCAGCTGCCGCGCGAGGTCGTCCTCACCATCGGCTGGGGCGCCGTCGCCCGCATCGACCTGGAGCCCGCCGCCTGCGGCGACCCCAACTGCGAGGCGGACCACGGCTACACGGGCAACTCGACGGCGGACGACCTCAGCCTGCGGGTCAGCGAGGCCGGCGACGGCCCCGACACGGTGCGGCAGACGCTGGCCTTCGCGCAGTCGCTCTCCGAGGCGACCGCGGACGTCACCCGCTGATGTCCCACCCCGCCTCCTGGGACACCCACCCGGAACCACTCGCCGTCGACTCCGCCCCGCTTCCCGAGTACGGCAGCGGCTCCCTCGCCGACCTGCTGCCCACCCTCGCCGCGGGCATGTCCGTACCGGGCACCACCGCCGCGATCACCGAGCTGACCCCCGCCGACCGGAACTGCGTGTTCCTGATCGACGGCCTCGGCTGGGAGCAGCTCAGGGCGCACCCCGACGAGGCACCCTTCCTCACCTCACTGCTCGGCAGCTCGCGCGGCGGCACCGGCCGCCCCCTGACCACCGGCTACCCGGCGACCACCGCGACCTCGCTGGCCTCCGTCGGCACCGGCCTGCCGCCCGGCGCGCACGGCCTGCCCGGCTACACCGTGCGCAATCCGGCGACCGGCGCGCTGATGAACCAGCTGCGCTGGCAGCCGTGGACCTCGCCGGGCGCCTGGCAGCCGTACCCCACGATCTTCCAGCTCGCCGACGCCGCGGGCGTGCACGCCGCGCAGGTCTCCTCGCCCACCTTCCAGAACACCCCGCTGACCAAGGTCGCGCTCAGTGGCGGAACGTTTCACGGGCGGCTGACCGGCGAGGACCGCATGGACCTCGCGGCCGAGCAACTGGCCGCCGGTGATCGTGCCCTGGTCTACACGTACTACGCCGAACTCGATGGCGCGGGCCACCGCTTCGGCGTCGCCTCCGACACCTGGCGCGGCCAGCTCATGTACGTCGACCGGCTGGTCCAGCGCCTCGCCGAGCAGCTCCCGCCGCGCAGCGCGCTGTACGTCACCGCCGACCACGGCATGGTCGACGTGCCCTTCGACGAGGACCACCGCATCGACTTCGACGCGGACTGGGAACTGCGTGCCGGGGTCGCCCTGCTGGGCGGCGAGGGCCGCGCGCGGCACGTGTACGCGGTGCCGGGCGCGGCGAACGACGTCCTGACCTGCTGGCGCGAGGTGCTCGGCGAGCAGTTCTGGGTGGCGTCGCGGGACGAGGCGATCGCGGCGGGCTGGTTCGGGCCGAAGATCGACGAGCGGGTGTACGACCGCCTCGGCGACGTGATCGCCGCCGCGCGGGACGACGTCCTGATCATCGCGACCGAGCGGGAACCGAAGGAGTCGGCGATGGTCGGCAACCACGGCTCGATGACCCCCGCCGAACAGCTGATCCCGCTCCTAGAAGTACGCTCCTGACTCGACCCCTCCGTCCTGCCGCCGAAAGGTGCTCAACCCCCCATGCCCGAGCTGGTGTTCTTCTCCGGAACGATGGACTGCGGGAAGTCGACCCTGGCGCTCCAGATCGAGCACAACCGCTCGGCACGCGGGCTGGCCGGGATGATCTTCACCCGCGACGACCGCGCGGGCGAGGGCAAACTCTCCTCCCGCCTCGGCCTGGTCACGGACGCGGTGGAGGTCGAGGACGGCCAGGACTTGTACGCGTACCTCGTCGACCACCTCTCCCAGGGCGGCCGCGCGGACTACGTGATCGCCGACGAGGCCCAGTTCCTGGTCCCCGAACAGATCGACCAACTCGCCAGCGTGGTCGACGACTTGGGCCTCGACGTCTACGCCTTCGGCATCACCACGGACTTCCGCTCGAAGCTCTTCCCAGGCTCCCAACGCCTCGTCGAACTCGCCGACCGAGTAGAGGTCCTCCAGGTCGAGGCTCTCTGCTGGTGCGGCGCCCGCGCCACCCACAACGCCCGCACGATAGGCGGCGAGATGGTGGTCGAGGGCGCCCAAGTGGTCGTCGGCGACGTCAACCAATCCGAAGACATCGGCTACGAGGTCCTCTGCCGCCGCCACCACCGCCGCCGCATGACCTCGGCGACGACACGAGCGGCGGCACTGTCACCGGATGTGCTGCCGGTGTCGTCCTCCTATGGGACGGTCCACTCCCCGACGTCGTCGGAGAAGCCGCTGTCCATGGCGAACTGGACGGTGACGACGCGGGATCCGTCGGCCACCTCGAAGGTGATGAAGCCCAGGGCCGACTTGCCGGGCCTGATGGTGACGCTGCCGGGGAGCTCCGGGCCGGCCGTGGTGTTGGCGAAGGCGGATGAGAAGCGCTGGCCCGCCTTGTCGATCACGACGGCTCCGTTGGAAGGGGAGTCCTTGTAGACGGCCGTGCCCGTGTTCTTGAGCCGGAACTGGACCGACACGTAATGCTTCCCGGCCGAGGGTGTGAAGTAGTCGGCCGGCCGAGCTGGATCGACGACCTTGCGCACTGTGACGTCGAGCGTCTCGCCCGACTTGATCCCCGAGAGACTCAACGTGTCTCCGATCCCTGGATCGGTCCCCGGCGCCAACGCCAGCGCCGGAACCGCCAACAGACACGTCAGTAACGGTGCGGTACGACCTCGCATCGCTCCTCCCGATGTGTGGAGCAGCAGATACCTCCATGCTCCGCCCGCATCGCGCCTCGCGCGAGCCGAGGGCTCAGCGGGGGATCTGGATCAAGGAGAAGCGGGCGCCCTCCGGGTCCGCGACCGTGGCCACCCGGCCGTATGGGCTGTCCGCGGGGGGTGTCAGGACGTGGCCGCCCAAGTCCGTCAGGCGGGTGACCGAGGCGTCTGTGTCGGCGACCTCGAAGTACGTCATCCAGTGGGGACCGCGGTCGCGGGGGAGGGCGTGGCCGACTCCGTGGATGCCGGCTACCGGGTGGCCGGCGAGGTTGAGGGTGACGTAGTCGAAGTCGGCGGGGCCGGTCGGTTTCGTCTCGTAGCCGAAGACCGTTTCGTAGAACTTGATGACGCTCTCGGACTCGACTGTGACGAGTTCGTTCCAGGCGGGCGTGCCGGGGACGCCCGTGATGGCGGTGCCGAGGTGGGCGGCGGCCTGCCAGATACCGAAGACCGCGCCCGCGGGGTCCGAGCCGATCGCGAGGCGGCCCGCCTCGGCCGCGTCCAGGGGGCCGACCCCGATCGTGCCGCCGCACAGCCGGACCGTCTCGGCGGTCACGTCCACGTCGTCCGAGGCGAGGTAGGGCGTCCAGGCGATGGGCAGATGACGGTCGGGCGGCAGCTGGCCGATGCCCGCCACCTCGTAGCCGTCCAGCAGCGCACGCGCGTAGGGGCCCAGTTGGTGCGGGCCCGGCCGGAACTCCCAGCCGAACAGCGCACCGTAGAACTCCTGGGTCGCGTCCATCCCGTGCACCATCAGACTCACCCAGCAGGGTGTGCCGGGCGCCCGCAGATCGTGCGTCTCGCCGTTCGGGCCGGCCGACCCCCGTGCCTCGGTCATCGTCACTCTCTCCTCGACCCCTCGCGGTGGCCGTTCGCTTCCGCTCTCCGGATACCCCGAGCCGATGCTCGCACCACCCGAACCGTCGCGCGCCCCGGGCGCGCCGTACCTCGGACTCCGTGCCCGGAGGATGCCCGACACGCGCCATCTCGCCCGTTTCCGTGCGATTGCCGAAGGATGTCGATCAGCTGTACAGCATGTGCCCGAACCCATACGCCTCGTGATCAGGTCTGCCCGGCGGAGCAGACTAGTCGGACATCGACGACGCGGCCACCCCGTACGCAAGGATGGGGACCATGAACGCCATCATCTCCGCATCCGAACTCACGAGCGACCTGGCCGGGCAGCGGCCGCCCGTCGTGCTCGACGTCCGCTGGCAGCTGAGCGTGGCCAAGGCGGCAGGTGAGCCGCCCTTCGACGGCCGAGCCGAGTACGCCCGCGGCCATATCCCGGGCGCTGTCTACGTCGACCTCGACTCGGAGCTGGCCTCCGCCCCGGGCGACCGTGGCCGGCACCCGCTGCCCGACCCGGAGATCTTCGGCGCCGCGATGCGCCGGGCGGGCGTGTCCGCGGGCACGCCGGTGGTCGTGTACGACGGCGGACAGGGCTGGGCGGCGGCCCGCGCGTGGTGGTTGCTGCGCTGGACGGGTCACCCGGACGTGCGGGTCCTCGACGGCGGGTTGCCGTCCTGGGAGGGGTCGTTGGAGACGTCCGTGCCCACCCCGGCACCGGGCGACTTCGTCCCCGCGCCGGGTGCCGAGGGACTTCTCGGTGCCGACGAGGCCGCGGCGCTGGCCCGCTCCGGGGTGCTGTTCGACGCCCGCGCGGGGGAGCGGTACCGCGGCGAGGTCGAGCCGATCGACCGGGTCGGCGGCCACATCCCGGGAGCCGTCTCCGCGCCCACCAACGAGAACGTGGCGCCCGACGGCCGCTTCCTGCCCGCCGAGGAACTCGCCGACCGCTTCAAGGCCCTTGGCGCGAGCGAGAGTTCACCGGTCGGCGTCTACTGCGGCTCGGGTGTCTCGGGCGCGCACGAGGTGCTCGCCCTCGCGGTGGCGGGCATCCCGGCCGCGCTGTACGTGGGTTCGTGGTCGGAGTGGTCGGCGGACCCGTCCCGACCGGTCGCCGTCGGCCCCGACCCGCAGTAGCCCGGGGAGACGGATCCGCGGGGCGCACCAGAAGCGGATCCCGGGGACGTACGAGGAAGAGGGCCGCACCCGACCGGCGCGGCCCTCACCCTCGTACGAACTCGAGCGGTTCTCGCTACTCCTGCTTCTTGCGTCGTGTCCCGAACACGATCTCGTCCCAGCTGGGGACCGCCGCGCGGCGGCCGGGGCGGACGCCGTCGGCCTCGGCCTGGCGGTCGGTGGCGCCGACGAGACGGTCGCGGTGGGCGCCGACCGAGCGGGGCATCAGGACGTCCGCGTAGGCGGAACCGGCCGAGGCCGCGGGGGCCGGGGGTTCCTCCTCCGTGGGTTCGGCGGCGGGCTCCTCCACCGGAGGCTCCGGCGTCGGGCGCTCCGGGACGACGAGGTCGCCACGGAAGCTCGGTACCGCCTCCAACAGGCTGGTCAGCGAGTCCCGTTCGCTCGCCGCGGTGTCCTCGTCGGACTCGACCGGCGGCGCCGGCAGGCTCGGCCGCTCCAGAGCGCGGTCCAGCGGACGGTCGCGCGGCAGCCGGGCGATACGCGGCACGAACGGAAAGCTGGGCTCCGCCGCGGCGAGGTCCTCGGACTCGCCGATCAGCGAGCGCGCCTCCTCGTCGACGGCCTGGACGAGCCGCCGGGGCGGGTCGTAGGTCCAGCTCGCCGAGTGCGGTTCGCCCGCGACCAGGTAGACCAGCAGGACTTCCCAGGTGCCGTCGTCGCGGCGCCAGGAGTCCCACTGCACGGTGTCCTTGTCGGCACCGCGCAGGGTCAGCCGTTCCTGGACGGCTTCGCCGAGTTGGGGACCGGCCGCGTTCTCGCCGGGCCGGCGGACAGGGGTCTTGCGAGCCCGCTCGGCCATGAACGCGCGCTCCGCGAGGACGGGGCCCTCGAAACGCCGTACACGGTCGACGGGGATGCCTGCGAGCTGTGCGACTTCTTCCGCGCTGGCACCGGCACGTATACGTGCCTGGATGTCGCGAGGACGGAGGTGGCTTTCGACTTCGATCTCGATCTGGCCGAGGCGGGGACGATCGCCGCGGACAGCGGCACGGAGCCGCTCATCGATCGGAAGCGTGTACTCCGTTGAGTCGGCAGCCTTCAGCACCAGCCGTGTGCCGTCATTCGAGACGGCCACGACACGCAGTTCGGGCATGGGGACCTCCCGGGTGGTGCCTGCCGACGTCACGTGCGTCGCTGCTTCCGCTAGTCGAGTGTGGCCTGCCCGGGTGCAGCCTGCCACAACCTTGCCGAGTTGCCCGGCGTGTCGGGCACAGGCCCTGGAACGCCGTTATGGCACGGTTACCTATTCGCAACGCTAAGTGACCAACTCCGTCACCCTGTGCAACAAGCCCCCTCCGGGCGGTCCAGTAAGGCCGCGGACATCCTGGCGGGAGGCCGGGCCCAGGGCTCGCAACAGTACTCCATTTGGGCCACGTGCGTGGATTGGGACGCGGTCCAACTTCTCGCGAGAGGTGCGAGTTGGCCGCCCGTCACGCGGTTTCGGGATCTTGAAAGTGGCGTACTTCACGTAAACCCCCGAAACGGAACTATCGGTTTCGTCCGTACGTCCCTTTCTCGTGCAGTTGGTCGATCGCGGTCGATCAGCGTTGATCAAGCAGTAAAAGTCGATCAAGTACGGGAAAGGCAGGCAAGAAACCGGTATGCGTGAAAGGTCGGACGCCGAGGTCGTCGAGGTCGTCGAGGTCGCGGACCCTGAACTCGCGGAAGTCGCCGAAGTCAAGAAGAAGCGGCTCGATCTGAGCGTCCCTCAAGTCGCGGGCAGTGCCGTGGCCGCCGTGGTGGCGGCCAAACTCGCCTCGTACTTCGGGGTCTACGGCACGATCCTGGGCGCCGGTCTCGTCAGCGTCGTCGCGACCTGCGGCGGCTCGGTCTTCCAGCACTTCTTCAGCCGCACCGGCGAACAGCTCCGGGAGGTCACCGTCACGGGCCGCCCGGGTGAGAGCGCGCCGCGCGCTCCCGGCGAGTTCACCGAGGGCACCGTCTACCGCGCGCGGGTGAGCAGTTGGAAGCGGCCGGTGGTCGCGGCCGCCCTGGTCTTCGGGGTCACCCTGACCGGCATCACCACCTACGAGCTGGTGTCCGGCGACAGTTTCAGCGGCGGCGGGGGCACCACCGTCAGCGACGCCGTCACCGGCCATGACCCGTCGACCTCGAAGTCCCGTGACGACGCGCCCACTTCACCCACGGCCACGCCGACTCCGTCCACCACGCCCGACGTCGGCGCTCCTTCGGGTTCGAGCGGCACCTCTTCGGACGGGGGCGGGGCCACGACGACCGATCCGACGCCGACGCCGAGCGCCTCGGACGGCGGCGGTACCCCGACCCCCACACCCAGTGCGTCCGCTACGACCCCAACACCCGACGCAAGTAGTCGTTCTGGAAGCGCCGATCCGGGTCAAGACGGTCCCGCAGCGCCGTGAACTCGCCGAAGCGCGGGTAGACCCCGGCGAAGTACTCGGCGTCCCGGGTGTTCACCTTGCCCCAGTGCGGCCGGCCCTCGTGCGCGGTGAAGATGCGCTCGGCCTCGGTGAAGTACGCCTGGTAGGGCGTGCCCCGGAACATGTGCACGGCGATGTAGGCGCTGTCCCGGCCGGAGGCGGTGGACAGGGTGATGTCGTCCGCCGGGGCGGTGCGGACCTCGACCGGGTAGCTGATCCTGAACCTCGAACGGTCGACCATCGCCTTGAGTTCCCGCAGCGTGTCCACCAGGGCGGCGCGCGGGACGGCGTACTCCATCTCGACGAAGCGGACCCGACGGGTGGAGGTGAAGACCTTGTACGGGATGTCGGTGTACGTCCGGCTGGACCAGGCCCGGGTGGAGATCTGGGCGATGGTCGGCACGGTCGCGGGCACCGCGCGGCCGACCATGTTGACCACCTGCCACAGGCCGTTGGCCACGAACTCGTCGTCGAACCAGCTCGCCAGCGGCTTCACTGGCTGCTCCGGGCCCGCGCTGCGGTTGTTGCGCTTGGTGTTGGTGGACGCCGTGTGCGGGAACCAGTAGAACTCGAAGTGCTCGTTCTCGGCCCAGAGTTCGTCAAAGCGGCTGGTGACCTCGTCGAAGGGCATCGGCTCCTCGCGGGCCGTGAGCAGGAAGACGGGCTCCACGGCGAACGTGATCGCGGTGACGATCCCGAGGGCGCCGAGGCCGATGCGGGCCGCCGCGAAGACGTCCGCGTTCTCCTTCTCGGAGCAGGTCAGCACCGAACCGTCCGCCGTGACCAGCTCGAGTCCCCTGATCTGGGCGGCGATCGAGCCCGACTCACGGCCACTGCCGTGGGTGCCGGTGCTGACGGCGCCGGAGACCGTCTGCTCCATGATGTCGCCCATGTTCGTGAGCGACAGACCCTCGCGCGCGAGGGCCACGTTGAGTCTCTTGAGCGGGGTGCCGGCCTCGACGGTGACCGTCAAGGCATCGCGATCAATGTTGCGGATGCCGGTCAACAGTTGAGGGCGGATCAACACGCCGTCGGTGGCGGCGATCGACGTGAAGGAGTGCCCGCTGCCGACGGCCTTCACCGTCAGCCCGTCCTCGGCGGCCTGCCGCACGGCCGCCGTCAGTTCCTCGACCGAGGCCGGCGTGACCTCCCGCGCGGGGCGGGCCGTGACCGTGCCGCCCCAGTTACGCCACGTGCCGTTCTTCGCGCTCGCTGTGGTGCTCAACAACGGTGCCTCCCCGCCCCGGTGCCGGTCTGCTGAGCCGGCGGTACCCGAGGAAACCGACCGCGACCGCGACGGCCCCGGCGACCACCGGGACCCCGTACCCCGCACGCGCGCCGGCCGAGTCGATCACCCAGCCGGCGACGGAGGAGCCGAGCGCGACCCCGACCGCCAGGCCGGTGCTCACCCAGGTCATGCCCTCGGTGAGCTTCGCGCGAGGTACGTGCTCTTCTATGAGGGACATCGTCGTGATCATCGTGGGTGCGATGGACAGGCCCGCAAGGAACAGCGCCACGGCCAGAAGCGACAAGTTTCCGACCAGTAGGAGGGGGATCATACTCACGGCCATCGCGCATATGCCCAGCAGCCACCTGCGCGCGGGTGCTCCCCGGAAGCGCAGCAGCCCGAACACGACGCCCGCGGAGCATGAGCCCGCCGCGTACAGGGCGAGCACCACGCTGGCGGCGCCCTTGTGACCCTGCTCCTCGGCGAACGCGACGGTGACCACGTCGACCGCCCCGAAGATCGCGCCGGTCGCCACGAACGTGGCCACCAGCACCTGGAGACCGGCCGCGCGCAGCGCCGAGCCGCCGCTGTCGGCGCCGCGCACGCGCGGGTGCGGCTCGGGCTCGGTGGCGCGCTGCGCGGTCAGCCAGAAGACGCCGAGCGCCAGGAAGCAGGCGGCGAGCAGCGGCCCGGCCTCCGGGAACCAGGCCGTGGACAGTCCGATGGAGATGATCGGCCCGAAGATGAAGCACACCTCGTCGACGACGGACTCGAAGGAGTACGCGGTGTGCAGGTGCGGAGTGCCCCGGTACACGGCCGCCCACCGCGCGCGGATCATCGGGCCGAGGCTCGGCACCGAGCCGATGCCGGCGGCGCACACGAACAGCGTCCAGTCCGGCCACTCGAAGTGCGCGGCGAGCAGCAGTCCGGCCGAGGCGACGAGCGCCGCCAGCGTCGCCGGCCGCAGCACGCGCCGCTGCCCGTACTGGTCGACCAGCCGGGAGATCTGCGGCCCGATCGCAGCGGCGGACAGCGCGATGGTGGCCGACAGGGCGCCCGCGAGCCCGTACCTCCCGGTGAGCTGGGAGATCATCGTGACCACGCCGATGCCCATCATCGACAGCGGCATCCGGCCGAGCAGGCCTGCGGCGGCGAACCCCTTGGAGCCGGGGGCGGCGAACAGAGCGCGGTAGGGGCTGGGCACGGGGTCTCCGGAGGGTACGGCCACGCGCGCGTACGGGGCGGCTCGGGCACGGCGTGGACGAAAGTGGCTCGTAAGGCGCCGATGCCGGCTCCGTAAGGTGCCAACACGGCTGATACAGCTTACGAGTGAGGTCACCCTAATGCACCCCGTGCGCCGCCCGGAATCGGCGTCGTCGCCCGACCCGCCCCCGCTGTCCCCCTGGCCGCTGCCGGGTTGTCGGAGCGGGGTGGCAGGATCGATGTCATGCCAGACGCGCTCGATGCCACCCCCTACGACGCCCTCCTTCTGCTCTCGTTCGGCGGCCCCGAAGGGCCGGACGAGGTGGTTCCGTTCCTGGAGAACGTGACGCGAGGGCGCGGCATCCCCACCGAACGCCTCAAGGAAGTCGGGCAGCACTACTTCCTGTTCGGCGGGGTCAGCCCGATCAACGACCAGAACCGTGCCCTGCTGGACGTCCTGCGCAAGGACTTCGCGGAGCACGGCCTGGACCTGCCGATCTACTGGGGCAACCGGAACTGGGCCCCGTACCTGACCGACACCCTGCGCGAGATGGTCGCCGACGGCCGCCGCCGGATCCTGGTCCTGACGACCAGCGCCTATGCCTCGTACTCGGGCTGCCGCCAATACCGCGAGAACCTCGCCGACTCGCTGGCCGCCCTCGATGCCGAGGGCCTGCCCCTGCCGAAGATCGACAAGCTCCGGCACTACTTCAACCACGAGGGCTTCCTGGAGCCCATGATCGAGGGCGTCCTGCGCTCCCTGACGGACCTCCCCGAGGACGTCCGCGACGGCGCGCACCTCGCGTTCTCGACCCACTCGATCCCCCTCGCCGCCGCCGACACCTCCGGCCCGGTCGAGGACCACGGCGACGGCGGAGCGTACGTGGCACAGCACCTGGACGTGGCCCGGCAGATCGCCGACGCGGTCCGCGACCGCACCGGCGTCGAGCACCCCTGGCAGCTCGTCTACCAGTCGCGCTCCGGCGCCCCGCACATCCCGTGGCTGGAGCCCGACATCTGCGACCACCTGGAGGAGCGCCACGCGGCCGGCGTCCCCGCGGTGGTCATCGCGCCCATCGGCTTCGTCTCCGACCACATGGAGGTCCTCTACGACCTCGACACGGAGGCCAGGGCCAGGGCCGAGGAGCTGGGCCTGCCGATGCGCCGCTCGGCGACCGTCGGGGCCGACCCGCGGTTCGCCGCCGCGGTCCGCGACCTGGTCCTGGAGCGGGTGGCCGTGGAGCGCGGCCAGGAGGTCACGCCGTGCGCCCTGGGCGCCCTCGGCCCGAGCCACAACCTCTGCCCGGCCGGCTGCTGCCCGGCCCGCGCCCCCCGCCCCGCCGCCGCGGGTGCCGACAGCCCGTACGCGTGAGGAGCCCCGTGACCGACGCCCCGCATCAGGAACTGCTGGAGCTGGCCCTGGAGGCCGCACGCCGTGCCGGAGCACTGCTGCGGGACGGCCGGCCGGCCGACCTGGCGGTGGCCGCCACCAAGTCCAGTCCCATCGACGTCGTCACCGAGATGGACATCGCCGCGGAGAAACTGATCACCGACCTGATCTCCGCCCGCCGCCCCGGCGACGGCTTCCTCGGCGAGGAGGGCGCCTCCAGCGAGGGCACGAGCGGCGTCCGCTGGGTGATCGACCCGCTCGACGGAACGGTCAACTACCTCTACGGCCTGCCCACTTGGGCGGTCTCCATCGCGGCCGAACAAGGCGGCGAGACGGTCGTGGGCGTCGTGGCCGCCCCGATGCGCGGCGAGACGTACCACGCGGTCCGCGGCGGCGGAGCGTGGGCCCGCGGTGCCTGGGAGGGCGAACGCGAGCTGGCGTGCCGCCCGGCGCCGCCCCTGGAACAGGCGCTGGTCTCCACGGGCTTCAACTACGTCACCGAGGTCCGCGCCCACCAGGCCGAGGTCGCCCAGCGCCTGATCCCCCTCCTGCGCGACATCCGCCGCAGCGGCTCGGCGGCCGTCGACCTCTGCGACGTGGCCTCCGGCCGGCTGGACGGCTACTACGAACGCGGCCTGAACGCCTGGGACTACGGCGCCGGCGACCTGATCGCCAGGGAAGCGGGCGCCCTGACCGGCGGACGGCCCTCACAGCCCCCGTCGCCGACCTTGACGATCGCGGCGACCCCGGGAGTCTTCGAACCCCTCCAACGCCTCCTGGAGGACTTCGGCGCCTGGCACGACTGACCCAGGGGGCGATGGGCGTAAAGGGCAGGAACGACGCAAAAGGCGAGGCCCGACGCTGGATTCGTCGGGCCTCGCCCTCTCATGCGAAACGCCTGGTAGCGAGCAGACGCTAAGCGCCGACCTCCACACCGTGCTCGGCGGCGAGGCGGCGCAGGTCGTCGAGTTCGCCCTGCTCCACCTCGACGAGGAAGTCGTCGCCCTCGTTGCGAGCCCGCGTCAGGTCGGACTCGGTTGTCCTTATGCGCTGCAGAAGTCCTGCGGTGAATGCGTCCATGCTGCGCCCCCTCGTCCTGGGTCGTGGGTCGATGGCACGGGGGTGTGCCGTTCGGAAGGGGCGATCACGTCTCCAACAGGTGCCCGGCACAGCCCGCGCCGGGCGGCGACGGTGCCGGACACCCACGTCCACTCTGCGGAAAGCGGATTGCGCCGTGCCGCATGGTGTTGCGGCACTAGCAGAGCGTGATCGCGGGGTATGAACGGTCCTCCCCGCGCTTCCTTCCACGGAAACCTCAACCGGCCGAGAAAATCCCGCATTCCCGAGTCTCACAACTGTCTTTCATCCACCGCTCACTCCGCCCTCACCCGCCGCTCTCCTCCCGCCCGGCCGCCTTACAGCCGACTTATGGCCGAAAAGGGCAGGATGGAGGCACACAGTCATGGAGAACTCCGCCCACGCCTGCCCTCCGGGGCGCTACGCGGGTGGACATCAGGAAGGACAAGCGACGTGCGCGTACTCGTCGTCGAGGACGAGCAACTGCTCGCCGATGCGGTGGCCACCGGACTGCGCCGAGAGGCCATGGCCGTGGACGTCGTGTACGACGGCGCGGCAGCCCTGGAGCGCATCGGTGTCAACGACTACGACGTGGTCGTCCTGGACCGCGACCTCCCGCTCGTGCACGGGGACGACGTCTGCCGCAAGATCGTCGAACTCGGCATGCCCACGCGCGTGCTGATGCTCACGGCCTCCGGCGACGTCAGCGACCGGGTCGAGGGTCTGGAGATCGGCGCCGACGACTACCTCCCCAAGCCCTTCGCGTTCAGTGAGCTCATCGCACGCGTGCGTGCCCTGGGCCGGCGCACCAGCGTCCCGCTGCCGCCGGTCCTGGAGCGCGCCGGGATCAAGCTCGACCCCAACCGCCGGGAGGTCTTCCGCGACGGCAAGGAGGTCCAGCTCGCGCCCAAGGAGTTCGCCGTCCTGGAGGTGCTGATGCGCTCCGAGGGCGCCGTCGTCTCCGCGGAGCAGCTCCTGGAGAAGGCCTGGGACGAGAACACCGACCCGTTCACCAACGTCGTGCGCGTGACCGTCATGACCCTGCGCCGCAAGCTGGGCGAGCCACCCGTCATCGTCACCGTGCCCGGCTCCGGCTACCGGATCTGATAGCCCATGGCCGCAACACCCGCTCTCCCCACGGCACCCCCCAAGCCCACCTGGGACCCCCGCAAGCCCGAGCCGCCCTTCCCCTGGCTGCGCCCGACCATCCGCATACGGCTGACGCTGCTGTACGGCGGCATGTTCCTGATCGCCGGCATCCTGCTGCTGTCGATCATCTACCTGCTCGCCGCCCAGGCCCTGCACGAGGGCGGCGGCCAGTCGTTCACGGTGCGCGGAACCAACATCGGTATCACGAGCAGCACCTGCCCCCAGCTCAACCAGGCGACCAGCAACAGCGAGATCAACTCGATCCTGGAGTCGTGCGACGCGGTCAAGCGCCAGCACGCCCTGGACGATCTCCTCAGCCGCTCCCTGCTGGCCCTGCTCGGTCTCGCCGTGATCGCCTTCGCGTTCGGCTACGCGATGGCCGGCCGGGTCCTGTCGCCGCTCGGCCGGATCACCCGCACCGCCCGCGCGGTGGCGGGCTCTGACCTGTCCCGCCGGATCGAGCTGGACGGTCCGGACGACGAGCTCAAGGAACTGGCCGACACCTTCGACGACATGCTGGAGCGGCTCCAGCGGGCCTTCACCGCCCAGCAGCGCTTCGTCGGCAACGCCTCGCACGAGCTGCGCACCCCGCTCGCGATCAACCGCACGCTCCTGGAGGTGCACCTCTCGGACCCGGGCGCCCCCGTGGAGCTCCAGCAGCTGGGCAAGACGCTGCTGGCCACCAACGAGCGCAGCGAGCAGCTCGTGGAGGGCCTGCTGCTGCTCGCCCGCAGCGACAACCAGATCGTCGAGCGCAAGCCGGTGGACCTCGCCGAGGTCGCCGGGCAGGCGGTCGACCAGGTGCTCTCGGAGGCGGACGCCAAGGGCGTGAAGATCCGCGGCGAGCAGAGACCCGCGGTGGTCCAGGGCAACGGCGTGCTCCTGGAGCGGATCGCGCTGAACCTCGTACAGAACGCGGTGCGGTACAACGTGCCCAAGGACGGCTGGGTGGAGGTCACCACCGAGGTCCAGCACGGCCAGGCGGTCCTGGTCGTGTCGAACACGGGTCCCGTCGTGCCGGCGTACGAGATCGACAATCTTTTCGAGCCCTTCCGGCGGCTGCGGACGGAGCGGACGGGCAGTGACAAGGGCGTCGGGCTCGGCTTGTCGATCGCGCGGTCGGTGGCCCGCGCGCACGGTGGCCACATCTCGGCACAGCCGCGTGAGGGGGGTGGGCTCGTGATGCGGGTCACCCTCCCCATCTGAGAGCATGTCGCCGACACGCGGGGATGTTCGCTTTGCGCGGAATTTTCTGGGCATCGAATCGACGAACCCGTGTGTGATCGATCACAAAGGCGAATTTCCGGCCATCTACTCTCGGTGATCACAGAACCTGCCGGAAAGCCGGGATAATCCGGGTTTTTAGGGGTCTTGATCACGGGAAGTACACGGTGAGACGCCTTTGAAGTGCGGCATTGGGACCGTGTACGGTCCGCATCGCCATCCAAGCCGATCACTCGTGAGGAGTCCGGTTGGGTGTCGATTGAGTAACAGACCTTGATGTGAGGCAAAATCTCCGCCTCAGGTCGGGCACAAGTCCGGCCTCTCACGCGTTACGTGCGCTGGAGACACCGATAGACACCCAGAGGGGGAGAGCGACATGGCAACGGATTACGACACCCCACGCAAGACCGACGACGACGTTGATTCGGACAGCCTTGAAGAGCTCAAGGCCAGGAGGAACGACAAGTCGACCTCCGCGGTCGACGTCGACGAGTTCGAGGCCGCAGAAGGCCTGGAACTGCCCGGAGCGGACCTCTCGAACGAGGAGCTGGCCGTCCGGGTGCTGCCGAAGCAGCAGGACGAGTTCACTTGCATGAGCTGCTTCCTGGTGCACCACCGCAGCCAGCTGGCCAGGGAGAAGAACGGCCAGCCGATCTGCCGCGACTGCGACTGAGGCGGGGTCGGCCGTGACTGGCTCGACCCCTCCTCGGAAGCGCCGCTTCCCCCTGCCGGGAGCGGACAAGGGGCCGAAGGACGGCCCGTACGGCGCGCGTGAAGACGAGCGGGGCTCATCCCGTACGAAAGGATCCACGGGATCTGCCTCGCTCGAACCGGCGGCTGACCGGGTTGACCTCCCGGTACCGGCGGAGCAGGAAAGCGCGCCCGTCGCACGGCGACGGGCCGCGGTGATCCGGGACAAGGCCAGGGAAGGCGTCCGCAAGAGCGGCAGCCGCGCCAGGGCGGGACTGGCGTACCTTGCCGACCGGATCATCGAGAGCGCCCCGAGGATCCCCGTACGGGACCTCGCGACGCTCCGCAGGCAGTTCCCGGGCCTCGGCCCCGAGGAGCTCGCCGACAAACTCGTCGTCGGCGCGGCGAGCGCCACGGCGACGGTCGGCGCGGGGATCGGTGCGGCGGCGATGCTGCCGGTGCCGCCCGCGATGCCGACCGAACTGGCGGCCGAGATCACCGGCGTCGCCGCGATCGAGCTCAAGCTCATCGCCGAGCTGTACGAGGTGTATGGCGTGCGCCCGCCAGGCAATCTCAAAGAGCGCACGACCACATATCTGAACTCGTGGTCGGGAGAGCGCGGGATCCAGGTGACGAAACCGTCGACGGTGACGTCGGCGCTGAACGGTCACATGAAGCGCGAGCTGCGCCAGCAGATCATGAAGCGCATGGTCCGCGATCTGCCGAATCTGATGCCCTTCATGGTGGGGGCCGCCGTCGGAGCGGTCATGAACCGCAAGGACACCAGAAAGCTCGCGGGGCGCATCCGCACCGACCTCCGCAAGGTCCAGGTGCCCTGGGACGCGTTGCCCGCGCTGCCGCCCCTGGAGGCTCCGGCCGAGCCGTTGGAGCTGGGGGACGGCCGCAAGGAGCTCGGGCCTTAGCGGGCCCCGCAGGCGCCTTTCCGAGCCCGGTGCGGGGCGGCCCTACGCCGCTGTTTCCCGCGCTGTCCGCAGCGCCTCGGCCAACCGCTCCGGCTCGCGCGTCGACAGGTACAGGTAGGGGGTCGGGTCCGCGGGGTCGGTGACCTCCACGCGCAGCGCCCCGGGGATGTAGGAGCGCAGCAGGAGGAACGCGCGCGTGTCCGCCTTGTGCGTGCGCCAGGCGCGGGCCTCCTCCGCGTCCAGGACCTCGGCCTCGCCCAGCGCCGCCACCGGGATCCGGGCCTCGCCCGCGATCAGCGAGTCGCCCACCACGCGGATGCGGACCGAGCCGTAGGCGCTCGCGCAGACCGCGGCCGCCGCCGTGCCGCCGACCAGACCGCCGAGCAACGGCAGGGTGCCGAACGGCAGCAGGATCAGGGCGAAGGAGACCCCGACCAGGAAGGAGATCAGCCACCAGGTCCGGGGGGCGGTGAGGCGTTCTTCGTAAGGGGCGGCGGAGAGCTGCATGGAGCCAAGCTTGGCACGGTGTCCTGATATGGCCGACGCGCGGGTAAGGTCTGCGGCTGTGAGTGGTACTTCCGCGGCTCTTCAGCCTCCCGCCTACGCGGTGAAACCTGTGCGGCACCCGGATGCTCCCGCACCCGGTGAGCTGCTCGGTTCGCACTACGAACAGTGTTTCGGGTGTGGCGGGGGACAGGCCCACGGTCTGCATCTGGCGGCGCGGGCCGGCGAGGGCGTCACCATCACCGCCGAGTTCACCGTGCAGCCCGCCCACCAGGGGGCGCCCGGGCTCGCGCACGGCGGGGTGCTGACCACCGCGCTGGACGAGACGCTGGGCTCGCTGAACTGGCTGCTGCGGACGATCGCCGTGACCGGGCGGCTGGAGACGGACTTCGTGCGGCCGGTCCCGGTGGGGACCGTGCTGTACCTGGAGGCCGAGGTGACGGCCGTGGCCCGGCGGAAGATCTACTCGACCGCCACCGGCCGGATCGGCGGCCCCGACGGGCCCGTCGCCGTCCGCGCCGACGCGCTCTTCGTCGAGGTGCTGGTCGACCACTTCATCGACAACGGCCGCCCGGAGGAGATCCGCGCCGCCATGAACGACCCGGACCAGGCCCGGCGTGCCCGTGCCTTCGAGGTGAACCCGTGACCCCCGTGAGCCGAGAACCCCTGAACGTGCTGATCCGCCGCGTCGACGCGGACGTACCGCTTCCGACGTATGCGCAACCTGGAGACGCCGGAGCGGATCTGCGGACGACCGAGAGCCGTGAACTCAAGCCCGGGGAACGGGCTGTTCTGCCCACGGGGGTGTCTATCGCCCTCCCGGAGGGGTACGCGGCCTTCGTGCACCCCAGATCCGGTCTCGCCGCCCGCTGCGGTGTCGCCCTCGTGAATGCCCCGGGGACGGTTGATGCCGGGTACCGTGGGGAGATCAAGGTGATCGTGGTGAATCTCGACCCGCACGAGTCGGTGCGGTTCGAGCGCTTCGACCGGATCGCCCAACTGGTCGTCCAGCAGGTCGAGAAGGTCCGCTTCCAGGAGGTCGCGGAGCTTCCCGACTCGGCGCGGGCCGAGGGGGGCTTCGGGTCCACCGGTGGCCATGCCGCCGTGGGCGACGCGAGCGGCACAAGCGGTCAGGTCGCCCCGGGCGGCCTGGCGGGTGGGAATCGATACGCTTCGGTCGTATCCGACCGGGAAGGACAGTGACGTGTTCGGACGTCGCAAGAAGAGGGATGCCGCCGAGGACGCGGCCGGCGAGGCCGAGCAGGTCGTCGACAGTGTCGACACTGAGGCGGACGACGAAGAGGGCCGCCGCACGCGCGTGCGGCTCGAACCGGAGCCGCGCCCCGATGGGCCCTGGGACGACACCGAGGTGAGCGATCCGGCCGAGGGCCGGGTCGACCTGGGCGGTCTGTTCGTGCCGGGTGTCGACGGCATGGAGCTGCGGGTCGAGGTCGCGGGTGACGCGATCGTCGCGGCCACGGTGGTGCTGCGTGACAGCGCCGTCCAGTTGCAGGCCTTCGCCGCTCCCAAGCGCGAGGGCATCTGGGGCGAGGTGCGCGAGGAGATCGCCACCGGCATCACCCAGCAGGGTGGCATCGTCGACGAGGTCGAGGGCCCGCTGGGCTGGGAGCTGCGTGCTCAGGTTCCGGTGCAGCTGCCGGACGGCACGGGTGGTTTCCAGGTCGTGCGCTTCATCGGCGTGGACGGTCCCCGTTGGTTCCTGCGCGGTGTGATCTCCGGTCAGGGCGCGGTGCAGCCGCAGGCGGCCGGGCTGCTGGAGCAGATCTTCCGGGACACGGTCGTGGTCCGCGGCGAGGGCCCGATGGCGCCCCGCGACCCGATCGTCCTGAAGCTGCCCAACGACGCCCAGATGGTTCCCGAGGGCGTCCAGCAGCAGGAGGAGGGCTCGCGCTTCTCCGGTGGCATGGGCCAGCTGCAGCGCGGACCCGAGATCACCGAGGTCCGCTAGCGGGACGCTCCGCGAGGAGAACGGGTTCGAGAACCGAGTGAAGAGCCGCACCCTTCGGGGTGCGGCTCTTCGGCGTGCGTGACCTCTTGACGGCTTATTGGTCTGTACCTATGGTCTCCGCTCAACGCGTCCGTTCATAAAGGCGCTTCACGTTCACATAGGAGAACGGAAGACCCCCACATGCGCAGAACCGCCTTGATCACGACCGTTGCCGCCCTGCTGCTCGGTGCCCTCTCGGCCCCCGCCGCCCACTCCGCCCCCGCCACCTTCGTCCACCCCGGAGTCACGGTCTCCGCGGCCCAGCTGGAGTTCGCCCGCACCAAGGTCAACGCCGGCGCCCAGCCCTGGAAGGGCGCCTACGACCAGATGATGGCGAGCAAGTACGCCAGCCTGACCCGCACGCCCGCGCCCCGGGCGACCGTCGAGTGCGGGTCGTACTCCAACCCCAACTACGGCTGCACCGACGAGCGCGAGGACGCGATAGCCGCGTACACCGACGCGCTCGCCTGGTACATCACCAAGGACGCGCGCTACGCCCAGAAGGCGATCCAGCTCATGGACGCCTGGTCGGGCACGATCACCAGTCACACCAACAGCAACGCGCCCCTGCAGACCGGCTGGGCCGGCTCCTCCTGGCCCAAGGCCGCCGAGATCATCAAGTACACCTACACCGGCACCTGGGCCAACTCCGCCCGCTTCTCCACCATGCTGCGCAACGTCTACCTCCCCGTCGTGATCAAGGGCTCCAACTCCAACGGCAACTGGGAGCTGTCGATGATGGAGGCCGCCGTCGGTATCTCCGTCTTCCTGGAGGACAAGGCGTCCTACGACACCGCCATGGCGAAGTTCCGCACCCGCACGGCCGCCTACGTGTACCTCGCCTCCGACGGTTCGGTGCCCAAGACCGTGCCCAGCCAGAACCTGGACACCACCGCCAAGATCGTCTCCTACTGGCAGGGCCAGTCCACCTTCGTCACCGGGCTCACCCAGGAGACCTGCCGGGACTTCGTGCACACCGGGTACGGCATCTCCGCGATCTCGCACGTCGCCGAGACCAGCCGCATCCAGGGCGCCGACCTCTACGGCACCGACGTCGGCGAACGGCTGCGCCAGGCGCTCGGCTTCCAGTCCAAGTACCAGTTGGGCGAGGCCGCCCCGAGCTGGCTGTGCGGCGGCACGCTCACCCGGGGCCTCGGCCCGATCACCGAGGTCGGCTACAACGCCCTGCACAACCGCCTCGGCATCGCCATGGCGAACACCCAGACGCTGACCCAGAACCAGCGCCCGGCCGGCAGCAACAACCTCTTCGTGGCCTGGGAGACCCTCACCCACGGCGACAACCCGAACTGAACCGTTGAACGGCCGGGCGCCCGACCGCGATACTGGCGCCCGGTCTTCGGGGGAGACGAGACGGGGGAAGCGACATGAACAGCCAGGTGGTCACCGAGACCATGGTGCGGGTCGAGGACGTGCACAAGTCCTACGGTCAGGGAGCGGCCGCGGTGCACGCGCTGCGCGGAGTCTCCTTCGAGGTCCCGCGCGGCGAACTCGTCGCCCTCAAGGGGCGCTCGGGATCCGGCAAGACCACCCTGCTCAACATCGTCGGCGGACTCGACCTGCCGGACCGGGGACGGGTCACCGTGGACGGCCTCGACCTCTCCGAACTCGGCGAGGACGGGCTGCTGGGGCTGCGCAGGGACCGTATCGGCTTCGTCTTCCAGTCCTTCGGGCTCGTCCCGATCCTGACCGCCGCCGAGAACGTCGGCGTGCCGATGCGGCTGCGCCGGGCGCCCGTGCGCGAGCGCGAGGAGCGCGTCGAACTGCTGCTGTCCCTGGTGGGTCTCGCCGACCACGCCAAGCAGCGGCCCGGCGAGCTCTCCGGCGGTCAGCAGCAGCGCGTGGCCATCGCCCGCGCCCTCGCCAACAGCCCCTCGCTGCTCGTCGCCGACGAGCCGACCGGCCAGCTGGACGCCGAGACCGGGCACGCCGTCATGGAGCTGCTGCGCGCCGTCGTGCACAGCGAGCGGGTCACCGCCCTGGTCGCCACCCACGACGCGACCCTGCTCGACCTGGCCGACCGGGTGCTGGAACTGGGCGACGGGGAGATCGTCGAGCACTGAGCCGGCACCACTGAGCGCCCCGCGTCAGAGTTCCGTCAAAGACGGCCGCCCAGCCCCTGGCCGCCCCATTTGTCGCGTTGGCCCGCCGTAATCTCGACGCTGCGCGGTCAGCGGAGAGCGGAAGACAATGGGGCCATGGGACGCGGCAAGCTTCGGATCTACCTCGGTGCGGCACCGGGCGTCGGCAAGACGTACGCGATGCTCTCCGAGGCGCACCGGCGGGTGGAGCGCGGTACCGACGTCGTCGTCGCCTTCGTGGAGCACCACGACCGGCCCCGCACCGAGGTGATGCTGCACGGCCTGGAGCAGGTGCCCCGCAAGGAGCTGGAGCACCGCGGGGCCGTCTTCTCCGAGATGGACGTCGACGCCGTGCTCGCCCGCCACCCCCAGGTGGCCCTGGTGGACGAACTCGCCCACACCAACATCCCCGGCTCGCGCAACACCAAGCGCTGGCAGGACGTCGAGGAACTGCTCGCCGCCGGCATCGACGTCGTCTCCACCGTGAACATCCAGCACCTGGAATCGCTCGGCGACGTCGTCGATTCGATCACCGGCGTACGGCAGCGCGAGACCGTGCCGGACGAGATGGTCCGGCGGGCCGACCAGATCGAGCTGGTCGACATGTCGCCCCAGGCCCTGCGCCGCCGCATGGCGCACGGCAACGTCTACAAGCCCGACAAGGTCGACGCGGCCCTGTCCAACTACTTCCGGCCCGGCAACCTCACCGCACTGCGCGAACTGGCGCTGCTGTGGGTGGCCGACCGGGTCGACGAGTACCTGAAGCAGTACCGCAGCGAGCACCGGGTGTCGAAGATCTGGGGATCCCGAGAGCGGATCGTGGTCGGCCTCACCGGCGGACCCGAGGGCCGCACCCTCATCCGACGGGCCGCCCGGCTCGCCGAGAAGGGCGCCGGCGGCGAGGTGCTGGCCGTCTACATAGCCAGCAGCGACGGCCTGACCGGAGCCTCGCCCAAGGAACTCGCCGTCCAGCGCACCCTGGTCGAGGACCTCGGCGGCACCTTCCACCACGTCGTCGGCGACGACATACCAGCCGCCCTGCTCGCCTTCGCGCGCGGGGTCAACGCCACCCAGATCGTGCTCGGCGTCTCCCGTCGCAAGACCTGGCAGTACGTCTTCGGACCGGGCGTCGGCGCCACCGTCGCCCGCGACTCGGGACCCGACCTCGACGTCCACCTGATCACCCACGGCGAGGCCGGCAAGGGCCGCGGCCTCCCGGTGGCCCGCGGCGCGCGGCTCGGCCGGTCCCGGATCATCGCCGGCTGGATCGTCGGGGTGCTCGGGCCGGTGCTCCTTGCGCTGCTGCTCAACGCCGTCGACCTCGGCCTCGCCAACGACATGCTGCTGTTCCTGGCGCTGACCGTGGCGGCCGCCCTGCTCGGCGGACTGCTGCCCTCGCTGGCCTCGGCCGCGGTGGGCTCGCTCCTGCTGAACTACTACTACACGCCGCCGCTGCACAGGTTCACCATCGCCGACCCCAAGAACATCGTCGCCATCGTGATCTTCGTGGGCGTCGGCATCTCGGTCGCCTCCGTCGTCGACCTCGCCGCCCGCCGCACCCACCAGGCGGCCCGGCTGCGCGCCGAGTCCGAGATTTTGTCGTTCCTCGCGGGCAACGTGCTGCGCGGCGAGACCGGCCTGGAGGACCTCCTGGAGCGGGTGCGCGAGACCTTCGGGATGGAGTCGGCGGCCCTGCTGGAGCGCACCGGCGAGCACGACCCGTGGACCTGCGCGGGCCGCGTCGGCACCGGACCGCCCGTCGCCCGACCCGACGAGGCGGACGTGGACGTGCCGGTCGGCGACCACATGGCGCTCGCCCTGACCGGCCGCGTGCTGCCCGCCGAGGACCGCCGCGTGCTGGCCGCGTTCGCCGCGCAGGCCGCCGTCGTCCTGGACCGCCGCCGCCTCCAGGAACAGGCCGACCGGGCCCGCACCCTGGCCGAGGGCAACCGCATCCGCACGGCCCTGCTGGCCGCCGTCAGCCACGACCTGCGCACCCCGCTGGCCGGCATCAAGGCGGCCGTCTCCTCGCTGCGCTCCCACGACGTGGCCTGGTCCGAGGAGGACAGGGCCGAGCTCCTGGAGGGCATCGAGGAGGGCGCCGACCGGCTCGACCACCTCGTCGGCAACCTCCTGGACATGTCCCGCCTGCAGACCGGCACGGTCACCCCGCTCATCCGCGAGATCGACCTCGACGAAGTGGTGCCGATGGCACTGGTCGGGGTGCCCGAGGGCAGCGTCGACCTGGACGTCCCGGAGACCCTCTCCATGGTCGCCGTCGACCCGGGGCTCCTGGAGCGGTCGGTGGCCAACCTGGTGGAGAACGCCGTCAAGTACAACCCGCACGGCAAGCAGGTCCTGGTGGCCGCCAGCGCCATCGCCGACCGGGTCGAGGTCCGCGTGGTCGACCGCGGCCCCGGCGTACCCGACGACGCCAAGGACCGTATCTTCGAGCCCTTCCAGCGCTACGGCGACGCCCCGCGCGGGGCCGGTGTGGGTCTGGGGCTCGCGGTGGCGCGCGGCTTCGCCGAGGCCATGGGGGGCACCCTCAACGCCGAGGACACGCCCGGCGGCGGCCTCACCATGGTCCTCTCCCTGCGCGCGGCAGGATCGGCCCCGCAGGAGCTTCGACAGCAGGCACAACCCGAGAGGCAGGTCCAATGACCCGGGTGCTCGTGATCGACGACGAGCCGCAGATCGTGCGCGCCCTCGTGATCAACCTCAAGGCGCGCAAGTACGAGGTCGACGCGGCGCACGACGGCGCCACCGCCCTCCAGCTGGCCGCCGCCCGCCACCCCGACGTGGTCGTCCTGGACCTGGGCCTGCCCGACATGGACGGCGTCGAGGTGATCCGGGGCCTGCGCGGCTGGACCCGGGTGCCGATCCTGGTGCTGTCCGCCCGGCACTCCTCCGACGAGAAGGTCCAGGTCCTGGACGCCGGCGCCGACGACTACGTCACCAAGCCCTTCGGCATGGACGAACTCCTCGCCCGGCTGCGGGCCGCCGTCCGCCGCGCCGAGCCGGTCGGGGTCGGCGAGGACGAGGTGACGGCGGTGGAGACCGAGGAGTTCACCGTCGACCTGGCCGCCAAGAAGGTCCACCGCGACGGCAGGGACGTACGCCTGACGCCCACCGAGTGGCATCTGCTGGAGGTGCTGGTCCGCAACACGGGCCGGCTGGTGAGCCAGCGGCAGCTGCTCCAGGAGGTGTGGGGTCCGTCGTACGGGACGGAGACCAACTACCTCCGCGTGTACATGGCCCAGCTGCGCCGGAAGCTGGAGGCGGACCCCTCGCACCCCAAGCACTTCATCACGGAGCCGGGGATGGGCTACCGCTTCGAGAAGTGACGAGTGATGACGGGACGTGACGACAAGTGACCGGACGCGGGGCGCCTGTTCGAACGCCCGGGCTCGCGGGTACGTACGTGTCAGTGCACCCCGGTACGCTTCAGATATGAGTGCTGTTCCTCGTTCCGAAAAGGCGGTGGGCCGCTTCCGGCGCATGCTCGACCGGCTCTCCTCGTCCCAGGAGGACCTGGAGTCGGAGGAGTTGCGCGAGGACGCGGAGACCGCGGGCTGCGTGCGGATCGGTGACTGCCACGACCGACAGATCGTCACGGTTACTGGTACCTTGCGCACGGTCACCCTGCGCCCGCGCGCGGGGGTCCCGGCCCTGGAGGCCGAGCTGTTCGACGGCTCCGCCGCGCTGGACGTGGTGTGGCTGGGCAGGCGCTCCATCGTGGGGATAGAGCCGGGACGCAGACTGATCGCATCGGGCCGGATCTCGATGAGCCGAGGCCGCCGGGTGCTGTTCAATCCGAAATACGAACTCAGACCCCTCGGACGGGAGTAGCCGGTGACGTCGCTCGACAAGCCGACCGAAGACACTCAAGCCGACGATGCGCGGGCGGTGACGGAGGCCGCCCTGTTCGAGGCGTTCGGTGGAGTGCGGGGCATGGTCGAGACCGTCCTGCCCGGCCTGCTGTTCGTCACCATCTTCACGATCAACAAGGACCTGCACTGGGCGGCCATCGCCGCTCTCGCCGTCTCCCTGGCGCTGGTGGTGGTCCGGCTGGTCATGCGGGACACCGTCAAGCACGCCTTCAGCGGTGTCTTCGGCGTCGCCTTCGGTGTCGTCTTCGCGATGATGACCGGCAACGCCAAGGACTTCTACCTCCCCGGCATGCTCTACACGCTGGGTCTGGCGCTGGCGTACATCATCACGACCCTGTGCGGGGTCCCGCTGATCGGCCTCATCCTGGGCCCGGTCTTCAAGGAGAACCTCTCCTGGCGCACCCGCAACCCGGGCCGCAAGAAGGCCTACGCGAAGGCCAGTTGGGCCTGGGGCCTGATCCTCCTCGCCAAGTGCGCGGTCCTCTTTCCGCTGTACTGGTGGGCCAACACCGCGCAGCTGGGCTGGGTCCTGGTCGCCCTCAAGATCCCGCCCTTCCTGCTCGCGGTCTGGCTGACCTGGGTCTTCCTCGCGAAGGCGCCCGCGCCGATCGACGTCTTCGCGGAGATGGAGGCCGAGGAGCAGGCCGAGAAGGAACGCAAGGCGGCTGCGCCGGCTGAGCAGGGTGAGGTTGCCGGAAGGCACCGTCGCGAGGCGTAGCACCCGGCGTTGGCGCGGGCCTCGCTGGGGGCTGCGCCCCCAGACCCCGCTTCGGCCTGAACGGCCTCGTCCTCAAACGCCGGACGGGCTGAAAAATGAAGGGCGCCCCGAGACATCGGGGCGCCCTTCATCGTCGTACAGGCCAAACCGGTCGCTAACCCGCCGCGTCCTCCTTGCGGACCGACAACAGATCCTCCAACTGCTCTTCCCTCGCCTGGGCCGCCACGAACAGGAGTTCGTCGCCTGCCTCCAGGGAGTCCTCGCGGGACGGGGTGAGGACCCGGGTGCCGCGGATGATGGTGACCAGGGACGTGTCCTCGGGCCACTCCACGTCGCCGACCTGGGTGCCGGCCAGGGCCGACTCCTCGGGGAGGGTCAGTTCGACGAGGTTGGCGTCGCCGTGGCTGAAGCGGAGCAGGCGGACCAGGTCGCCGACCGACACCGCCTCCTCGACCAGGGCCGACATCAGGCGCGGGGTGGAGACGGCGACGTCGACGCCCCAGGACTCGTTGAAGAGCCACTCGTTCTTCGGGTTGTTCACGCGGGCGACCACCCGCGGGACGCCGTACTCCGTCTTCGCGAGCAGGGAGACGACGAGGTTGACCTTGTCGTCGCCGGTCGCGGCGATCACGACGTTGCAGCGCTGGAGCGCGGCCTCGTCCAGGGACGTGATCTCGCAGGCGTCGGCCAGCAGCCACTCCGCCTGCGGGACGCGCTCGACCGAGATGGCGGTCGGCGCCTTGTCGACGAGCAGGACCTCGTGACCGTTCTCCAGCAGTTCGGCCGCGATCGAGCGGCCCACGGCGCCGGCGCCGGCAATGGCGACCCTCATCAGTGACCGCTCTCCTCTTCGGGACCCTTGGCGAAGGACGCCTCGACCTTGTCGACCTCGTCGGTGCGCATCATCACGTGCACCAGGTCGCCCTCCTGCAGCACCGTCTGGGAGCTGGGCAGGATGGCCTCGCCGAGCCGGGTCAGGAACGCCACGCGGACGCCCGTCTCCTCCTGCAGCGTGCTGATCTTGTGGCCGACCCAGGCCGCGGAGGCGTGCACCTCGGCGAGCTGGACCCCACCGGTGGGGTCGCGCCACAGCGGCTCCGCGCCGGAGGGGAGCAGCCGGCGCAGCATCTGGTCGGCGGTCCAGCGGACCGTGGCCACGGTGGGGATGCCCAGGCGCTGGTAGACCTCGGCGCGCCGGGGGTCGTAGATCCGGGCAGCCACGTTCTCCACGCCGAACATCTCGCGGGCCACGCGGGCCGAGATGATGTTCGAGTTGTCGCCGCTGGAGACGGCGGCGAAGGCGCCGGCCTCCTCGATGCCGGCCTCGCGCAGGGTGTCCTGGTCGAAGCCGACTCCGGTGACCCGGCGGCCGCCGAATCCGGGACCGAGACGACGGAAGGCGGTGGGGTCCTGGTCGATCACGGCGACCGTGTGCCCCTGTTGCTCCAGGGTCTGGGCAAGAGCGGAACCCACTCTTCCGCAGCCCATGATGACGATGTGCACGACCGTCCTTCCGGTGTCCTAAAACTACTGCTCAGCCAAGGGTCTCAGACCGACGCCCAAGCTACACACGCGCGGTAGGACGTCGGCACCCCTGTGCACGGTTGCCGTGCGCGTCCGTGACCTCAGCGACGGCTGATGCTGCGGACACTGGCGAGGGTGAGGAGTCCGAGGCCGACGAGAGTCACCGCGGCGCCGATCAACTCCGCTGTGGCGTGCATGGAACCTCCGGGTCATGGCAAGGGGCGGCAACGGCCGGGGAATGGGGCGGTGTTAGTCATATAGACATGGGGAGCGGGCTACCTGCGGAATCCGTCGCCGGGCCGCCTCAGAGTTCACCCGTAGAGCAGATGCGGGGTGGCGGGTGGTTGTGCACCCGTTCGAACGCCTACGATGCTCAGTTGTGTCCAAACTGACCGACGTGCCCAAGCGGATTCTGATCGGGCGCGCACTGCGCAGTGACCGGCTGGGCGAAACGCTCCTGCCGAAGCGCATCGCCCTCCCCGTCTTCGCCTCCGACCCGCTCTCCTCCGTGGCCTACGCCCCCGGCGAGGTGCTGCTGGTCCTGTCCATCGCGGGTGTGTCGGCCTACCACTTCAGCCCCTGGATCGCCCTCGCGGTCGTCGTGCTGATGTTCACCGTGGTCGCCTCCTACCGACAGAACGTGCACGCCTACCCCAGCGGCGGTGGCGACTACGAGGTGGCGACCACCAACCTGGGCGCCAAGGCCGGGCTGACCGTCGCGAGCGCCCTGCTCGTCGACTACGTCCTCACCGTCGCCGTCTCGATCGCCTCCGGCATCGAGAACCTCGGCTCCGCCATCCCCTTCGTGGTCGAGCACAAGGTCGCCTGCGCGGTCGGCGTGATCGTGCTGCTGACCCTGATGAACCTGCGCGGGGTGAAGGAGTCCGGGAAGCTCTTCGCGATCCCGACGTACGTCTTCGTCGCGGGCGTCTTCATCATGATCGCGTGGGGCGCGTTCCGCGGCCTGGTGCTCGACGACACCATGCGGGCCCCGACGGCCCACTACACGATCAAGGCCGAGCACCAGGGCCTGGCCGGATTCGCCCTCGTCTTCCTGCTGCTGCGGGCCTTCTCCTCGGGCTGCGCGGCGCTCACCGGTGTCGAGGCGATCTCCAACGGCGTGCCGGCCTTCCGCAAGCCCAAGTCGAAGAACGCGGCCACCACGCTCCTCGCGATGGGCCTGCTCGCGGTCACCATGTTCTGCGGGATCATCGTCCTGGCCCTGACCACCAAGGTCCGCATGGCCGAGAACCCGGCCACCGACCTGCTCAAAAACGGTGCCGAGGTCGGCTCCGGCTATGTCCAGAACCCGGTCATCACCCAGGTAGCCGAGGCCGTCTTCGGCAAGGGCAGCTTCCTCTTCGTCATCCTCGCCGCGGCCACCGCGCTGGTCCTCTTCCTGGCCGCCAACACCGCCTACAACGGCTTCCCGGTGCTCGGCTCGATCCTCGCCCAGGACCGCTACCTGCCCCGCCAGCTGCACACCCGCGGCGACCGCCTCGCCTTCTCCAACGGCATCGTGCTGCTGGCCGGCGCGGCAATGCTGCTCGTGGTCATCTACGGCGCCGACTCGACCCGCCTCATCCAGCTCTACATCGTCGGCGTGTTCGTGTCCTTCACGCTCAGCCAGACCGGCATGGTCCGGCACTGGAACCGCCACCTGGCCACCGAGAAGGACCCGGCCAAGCGCCGGCACATGGTCCGCTCGCGCGCCATCAACACCTTCGGCGCCTTCTTCACCGGCCTGGTGCTGGTCGTCGTCCTCGGCACCAAGTTCACCCACGGCGCCTGGGTCGCCCTGCTCGGCATGGTCATCTTCTACGCGACGATGACGGCGATCCGTAAGCACTACGACCGGGTCTCCACCGAGATCGCGGCCCCCGAGGGCCCGAGCGACGACAGCGTACGGCCCTCCCGCGTGCACTCGGTCGTGCTGATCTCCAAGATCCACCGGCCCACCCTGCGCGCCCTCGCGTACGCCAAGCTGATGCGCTCGGACACGCTGGAGGCGCTCAGCGTCAACGTCGACCCGGCCGAGACCAAGGCGCTGCGCGAGGAGTGGGAACGGCGCGGGATCGACGTACCGCTGAAGGTGCTGGACTCGCCGTACCGCGAGATCACGCGGCCGATCATCGAGTACGTGAAGGGGCTGCGGAAGGAGTCGCCGCGCGACGCGGTGTCCGTGATCATCCCCGAGTACGTGGTCGGGCACTGGTACGAGCATCTGCTGCACAACCAGAGCGCCCTGCGGCTCAAGGGCCGGCTGCTGTTCGTGCCGGGCATCATGGTGACGTCCGTGCCGTACCAGCTGCAGTCCTCGGAGGCGGCCCGCAACCGGGCGCGCAAGCGGCAGGACTGGAACGCGCCGGGTGCGGTGCGGCGGGGTCCGGCGCAGGTGCGGCCGAAGGAGCCCACCGGCACCGGCACGGGCCCGGGCACCGGCGGCAAGGGCTGACGTTCGTTGGTCGGCGGCCGGGCGGCACCCACGTAGACTGGTGGGCTGTTGTCCGGCCGTATTTTCTTTCGATGTTGTGGAGTCACCCCGCCATGCAGGCAGAACCGAAGAAGTCGCTGGTCGGGGAGGCGTACGAGGTCGAGATCGGGCCCGTCGCACACGGCGGGCACTGTATCGCCCGTACCTCCGAGGGCCAGGTGCTCTTCGTCCGGCACGCGCTGCCCGGCGAGCGGGTCGTGGCCCGGGTGACCGACGGCGAGGAGGGCGCCCGCTTCCTGCGCGCGGACGCGGTCGAGATCCTCTCGGCGTCCAAGGACCGCATCGAGGCGCCCTGTCCCTACGCCGGTCCCGGCCGCTGCGGCGGCTGCGACTGGCAGCACGCCAAGCCGGGAGCGCAGCGCCGGCTCAAGGGCGAGGTGATCGCCGAGCAGCTCCAGCGGCTCGCGGGCCTCACCCCGGAGGAGGCCGGCTGGGACGGCACGGTGGTGCCTGCCGAGGGCGACAAGCTGCCGGCCGGGCAGGTGCCGCAGTGGCGTACGCGCATGCAGTACGCGGTCGACGTGGACGGCAACGCCGGTCTGCGCAAGCACCGTTCGCACGAGGTCGAGCCGGTCGAGCACTGCATGATCGCGGCGGCGGGCGTCAGCGAACTGGGCATCGAGGAGCGGGACTGGGCCGGTATGGCGTCGGTCGAGGCGATCGCGGCGACGGGATCCCAGGACCGCATGGTGATCCTGGAGCCGAACCCGGGCGCGCGTCTGCCCCTGGTCGAGCTCGACCGCCCCGTCTCCGTCATGCGCGTCGAGGAGCACGACGGCGGTATCCACCGCGTCCACGGGCGCGGATTCGTGCGCGAGCGGGCCGACGGACGCACCTACCGCGTCGGCAGCGGCGGTTTCTGGCAGGTCCACCCGATGGCCGCCGACACCCTCGTCAAGGCGGTCATGCAGGGCCTGATGCCGCGCAAGGGCGAGATGGCGCTCGACCTCTACTGCGGCGTCGGCCTCTTCGCCGGCGCCCTCGCCGACCGCCTCGGCGACAAGGGCGCGGTCCTCGGCATCGAGTCCGGCAAGCGGGCGGTCGAGGACGCGCGGCACAACCTGGCCGGGTTCGAGCGCGTACGGATCGAACAGGGCAAGGTCGAGGCGGTCCTCCCGCGCACCGGCATCACCGAGGTCGACCTGATCGTCCTCGACCCGCCCCGTGCGGGGGCGGGAAAGCGGACGGTCGAGCACATGGCGTCGCTGGGGGCGCGGCGGATCGCCTATGTGGCATGCGATCCGGCCGCGTTGGCGCGGGACCTGGGGTACTTCCGGGACGGGGGGTACAAGGTGCGGACGCTGCGGGCGTTCGATCTGTTCCCGATGACCCATCATGTGGAGTGCGTGGCGATTCTGGAGCCGGCCTCGCGCCCTCAGACGTAGCGGAGTTCGGCCTGCCACTGGTCCCGCGGCTGGTGATGCAGGTCCAGGTAGGCCGCGGCCAGGTTCGCGGGGGAGAAGCGCGGGTCGTCGCCACCGATGAAGCCGCCGATCGTCACGGTGGTCGCGTGGACGTCGGAGCCCTGCTGCTGCTTGTGGAGCGACTGGACGTACGACCGCAGCGCCGCCTTGCCCACCGACAGGGACGTGTACGCGGGCGCGGGGTCCAGCGCCAGACCGCCACCGGTGAACAGCAGGCTCCCTCGGCCGTCACGCAGGAGCGGGAGGACCGTCCGGGCCGCGACGACCGCTCCGGTGACGTTGACCGCGAGGGTGTGCGCGAACTCCCGTGCGTCCAGCTCGGTGGGCGTGTCAGGCCTCACCAGGGCCGCGTTGTACACGAGCACGTCCGGCGCCCCGAGCTCGTCCGCGGCACGCGTGAGCGCAGCCTCCAGGGCCTCGGGATCGGCCGCGTCCACCGGGTAGGCACGCGCCGCTCGGCCCTCGGTGGCCAGCTCGGACGCGTACTTGTCCAGCCGTGCCGCGTCCCGCCCGAACAGCGCCACGGCGTGGCCGTCCGCGGCGAAGGTCTCCGCGAGGGCCAGACCGAGGCCGGGGCCGACTCCGACGATGAGTGCGGGTCCCTTGGTCATGATCGCTGCTCCTTCTGTTGAGTGTTGAGATCAACAACTCGGAGGAGGAGCTTGTTCCGGCACCCGACCTCCGCGCAGGTCCGTACCGGATGCGTCAACTGATGCATGAACCGACCCGGTTGAGGCGACGGCCGTGGTCGGGTTCTGAACGGATCCCCGGTGTCACGTGTCCGCACCGGTGAACAGCTGTGGATTCGGCTTCAGTTGTTGACGTCGGGACAGGGCGGGGCTACAACCCGGGGAGAGCGCTCTCACATCTGCTTCAGCTCCTACCCCCCGCACGCCGAACCGGCTTGAGGAGACTCTCCATGCAGACTTCCGCCGGCGTACCCGGCACACTCGGCAGACATCCGGCCCGTGTCGTACGCCCCCGTACCGCTCTCGGACTCGTCGTCATCCTGATCGTCGCCTGCTTCGTCACCCTGACCTCCTCGCCCGCCCACGCCGCCGAACAGCTGCTGTCCCAAGGAAAGCCCGCCACCGCGTCCTCGACCGAGAGCGGGGCCTTTCCCGCGAGTGCGGCCGTCGACGGGAACACCGGTACCCGCTGGTCCTCGGCCTTCTCCGACCCGCAGTGGGTGCGGGTGGATCTCGGGTCCGTGCAGCAGCTCACCCGGGTCGCCCTGAACTGGGAGGCCGCCTACGGCACCGCCTACCAGATCCAGACCTCGACCGACGCGAACGCCTGGACCACCGTCTACTCCACCACCACCTCCACGGGTGGCAACCAGAGCATCAACATCACCGGCAGCGGGCGCTATGTGCGGGTGAACGGAACCGCACGGGCCACCCAATGGGGCTACTCGCTCTGGGAGTTCCAGGTCTACGGGCCCGGGAGCACGACTCCGCCGGACTCCTTCTGGGGGAGCACCACCGACATTCCCCCGGCCGCCAACGCCGTCGAGGTGAAGATCCTCAACCGGACCAACGGCAAGTACCCGGACAGCCAGGTGTATTGGAGCTTCAACGGGCAGACGCACTCCATCGCCGAGCAGCCCTATCTGGACATGCCGGCCAACTCCGCGGGCCGTATGTACTTCTATCTCGGCTCGCCCACCAGCTCGTACTACGACTTCATCGAGTTCACGGTCGGCAACAACGTCTTCAACGGCAACACCACCCGCGTCGACGCCTTCGGGCTCAAGCTCGCCATGCGGCTGCACAGCAAGGACGGTTACGACGTCGAGGTCGGTGAGAACCGGCAGACCTTCGCCGAGGATCGTGCCACCACGTTCCAGCGGTTCACCGACGCGGTGCCCTCGCAGTTCAAGGTGCTCACCCAGACCCAGGCTCCGTACCGGATCATCGCGCCCGGCAGCGACCCGAGCTTCCGTGCGGGCGGGGTCAACGCCAACTACTTCACCTCGTACGCCCAGTCGGTCGGCGTGAACGCGGCCACCTCCGACATCTTCGGCTGCGCGGGCTCGTTGGCCGCCAACCCCGACATGTGTGCCGCACTCAACCGTCATGTGGCCACCCTGCCGGCCTCGCAGCAGTCCGACCCCGCGCAGTTCTACAAGGCCGCGCCCGCCAACTACTACGCCAAGTTCTGGCACGACAACGCCATCAACCAACTCGCCTACGGCTTCCCCTACGACGACGTGGCGGGACAGTCCTCCTTCATCTCCCACGCCAACCCGCAGTGGCTCCTGGTCGCCGTCGGCTGGTAGGCATGTGACACATGCCGAACGGGGCCGCCCCTGTCAGGAAGGGCGGCCCCGCTTCATGCGGTGATGGTCTGCGCTACTCGCTCGCTACTCGATGTTGATCGTGAAGGTGGACGTCGTGTTGCGGATGTCCTGGAAGTTGCCGCTCATCCGCAGGTTGCGGAAGGTGGCCGAGCCGACGGCGGGTCCCTGACCCGGTTCCGGCAGCTCGTTGGCCCAGATGCCCCATCCGGACTTGGCGTCGAACGCGTCTCCGCTCTTCTTGGAGTTGGTGATGGAGATGTCGGTGAAGATCGTGTCCTTCACCGGGAACTGCGGCTGGCCGCCGACGTAGTTGGTCTGGAACATCACGCCTCCGTAGGTGGAGTCGTCGATGTCGACGTCGTTGACCCGGATGCCCTGGAAGACCTTCGAGGCCGAGAACGCCCAGATCGCGGGGAAGACCTGGGAGCCCCAGAAGTGGCCGCCCGTTCGGTCCAGGGAGACGTTCTCGATCGTCGTCGGATCGGTCCCGAAGCCGTTCATCGGGTAGCCGAAGTCCAGCGAGGAGATCGTGATGCCGGAGTAGACCAGGGTGTCGGCGACCCTGATGTTGCGGAAGGTGTTGTTGAAGCCGCCATAGACGGCGATACCGGCCGCACGCCAGGTGAGCGTCGACGTCAGGTTCTCGTACAGGTTGTTCTTCTCGTCGGCGCCGCCCGCGTCGATCGCCGAGAAGAGGGCGAAGCTGTCGTCGCCCGTGGCGCGGGCGTCGTTGTTGACCACGTGGTTGTCCGTGGAGCCGTTCGTCATGTTGATGCCGTCGGCGAACGTGTCACGGATGCGGGAGTTCTTGATGGTCATGTTGTCGGTGTTGGCGCCCCAGTAGAGGCACACCATGTGCTCGACCCAGATGTCGTCGATGGTGATGCCCGAGACGTTGGAGAAGTCGAACACCTTGCCCGGACCGTCGATCCGGGACGTGTAGTTGCCGAAGTAGGAGAAGCCGGTGAACGACGAGCCGTTCGCGGTCGCCTCGGCCCGGAAGCCGACGTCGGTGTTCTCCTGCGAGGAGGGTGCGTGGAAGCGGGTGAACCACGACCCGGCTCCCAGGACCTTGACCGCCTTGCCGTAGACCTGGAACTTGCTGGAGGTCTCGTAGTCACCGGCGGGCAGGTAGACGCCCACGAGCTTGCCCGTGGTGTCCATGCGGACCTTGTCGAGCGCGTTCTGCACGTCCTGGTGCGAGAAGCCGGCCGGGACCGTGTAGGCGGCCGGGTCCGGGTTCGGGACCGCCGTCGCCTGTTCGAGGTTGATGAAGTCGACCGCGTAGGTGGAGGTGTTGGCCGCGTCCTTCTGGAGCCGGATCTTGGAGCCGGCGGGCACGGTCTTTCCAAGCTGGACGTTCGCCTCGTCGTAGATGTGGCGCGGGGCACCGGAGCCGGGCGAGTTGCCGGGCGCGGTCTCGTTGCCGTACAGCCAGGCGTACTTGGAGGTGAGGTCGATGGACTTCAGGAACTGGCCGTCGACGTAGATGTTGAGTGTGGTGTCGGTGCCGTCGGGGATCTCGAAGCGGGTGACCAGGGTGTTGGTCGCCGCCCGGGTGGTCCACTCGACGTACTGGCCGGTCGCGGAGAGGGTGACCGCCTTGCGGCCGCTGGCCTCGCCGGCGATGTCGCCGATGGTGCGGTTGGGTCCTACGACCTTGGCGCCGCCGCCGACGGTGCCGTCCTCGGCCTCGTACATGTCGTAGGGCATGTCCGCGCCGCGGCCGACGAACAGGTTCTGCGTGGTGGTGTTGTTGGTCCGCTTGACCGGCAGTTCGTTGGCGTCGTCGGCGATGACCGTGGTGACGGTGAACTTGCCGTTGGCCGCCGTCCACGAGCCGAGGGCGACCGGCGCGGTCGTCTGGCCGGACGCGATGGCGCCGTTGTAGGTGCCGGTGAGCGTCTTGACGGTGCCGCCGTTCGCGTCCTTGACCGTCAGCGTGACGCCGTGGGCGCCGGAGGCCGAGGCCACCGAACCCTGGTTCTTGATCGCCACGGTGAACGAGACGTTGTCACCCGCGGAGGCGCTGGTCGGGGTCCAGGCGACCGGTGCGGCGACCAGGTCGGAGCTGGAGACCGGCTTGACCACGAGGGCGTCGGAGCGGGTGAAGACGTTGTTCGCCTCGTTCTGCTCGATGACCTTGTTCGTCGGGTCCACCTCGGCGCCGACCGCGTAACTGCCCGCGTCCCGGGTGCCGATGCTCGCCGTGACCGTGGTGGACTGACCGGCCGTAAGAGCCGGAACGTCCGCCGTCGCGGCCTTGGTGCCGCCGAGCGTGAAGTTCAGGTCGGTGGCCTTGGACGCCTTGCTGCCGCTGTTGGTGACGGTCGCCGTCAGGCTGATGGCATCCGACTCGACAGGAGCCGCAGGGGAGTTGGTGATACCGGTGACCCTGAGGTCCGGGTTGGCGGCCGGGGTGCCGATCACCTGGAACTCGGCGACCTGCGCGCCGGGGGCGCCGGTGTTGGAGGTGAACTTGAGCTGGATGTCGGCCGCGGCTCCGGAGACCGGGATGGTCACCGTATTGCCGCTCGAAGGATTGAACGTGTAGTCCTTCGCCGCGGCGAGACTGGTGAACGCGGTCGCGTCCTGGTCGCGGCCGAGCACCTGGATGTTCTGGGTACGAGTGGACCAGGCGGCGTCCGGGTTGAGCTTGACGACGACCTGGCTGAGGTCGGCGTTGGCGCCCAGCTTGGTGGTGAGGGTGGCCGGGTAGGCGCCGCCCCCGCTCTCCCAATAGGTGCTGACCTGGCCGTCGTTGGCGTTCGCGGCGACGTAGGTGAAGGTGTACGAGGAGGCCTCGATGGGCTTGCCCTGGGCGAGGTCGGAGCCGCCCCCGCTACCGGCCCGGGTGACGCTGTTGCTCGCCACCGACACGTTCCCGGCGGCGTCCTTGGCCTTCACGGTGTAGACGACAGTGGCTGACGGCGACGGGGTGTCGGTGTAGGTCAGGACGGTGCCCGCCACGGAACCGACGACCTGCGCGCCCGCGTAGACGTCGTAGCCGGTGACACCGACATTGTCGCTCGACGCCTGCCAGGTGAGCTTCACGTCGTTGCCGGTCTGCGTGTAGGCGAGGTTGCCCGGCGCGGTGGGTGCCTGGGTGTCGCCGCCCGATCCCGTGCGGGTGACGCTGTTGCTGTTGGCGGAGACGTTGCCCGCCGCGTCCTTGGCCCGCACGAAGTACGTGACGGTGGTGCCGGCCGACTGCGTGTCGGTGTACGTCAGGACGTTCCCGGCGACGCTCGACCTCAACTGCCCGTTGGCGTAGACGTCGTAGCCGGTCACGGCCGTGTTGTCGGTGGCCGCGTTCCAGGTCAGCTTGATCTGGCCGGTGGCCGGCTCGGTGTAGGCCAGGCCCGTCGGCGCGGTGGGTGCCTGGGTGTCGCCGGTGGCCGGTCCGTAGACCTCCAGCTCGGACAACTGCCCCGCCGGCCAGCCGGTGTTGGCGGTGATCAGCACGCGGACGTACCGCGTGGTGGTCGTGTCAAGGGCGATGGTCGTCGACTGGTCGTTGGAGCTGTCGAAGGTGTACGCCTTCGACGCCGTCAGGTCGGTGAAGTTCTGGTTGTCGGTCGAGCCCTGGACCTTGAGGGTCTGGCTGCGGCTCGGCCAGCCGCTGGGCAGCCGCAGGGTCACCTGGTTGATCTGGACCGACGAGCCGAGGTCGACCTTGACCCACTGCGGGAAGGCGTTGTTGGTGCTCTCCCAGTAGGTGTTGCGGTTGCCGTCACCGGCGTTGGCCGCGCCGTAGACGTCGGCGTGCCCGCTCTCGGTGAAGGGCTTGCCCTGGGCGAGGTTGGGGGTCGCGGCGGCAGCCGTGAGGACCTGCAGCTCCGCCAACTGGGCGGTGCCGGCTATCGAGTTGGCGCTGAAGTCGGCCCGTACGAACCGGGCGAGGGTCGCGGGGAAGGAGACCTTCACCGTGTTGTCGTTGCCGGGGCTGAAGACGTACTGCGCCGACGACTTGAGCGTGGCGAAGCTCTTTCCGTCGGCGCTGGCCTGGAGGGCGAGCGTCTGCTTGCGGGTCTGCCAGTCCTCGGGCAGCCGCAGCACGACCTGGCGGACGCGCTCGGTTCTGCCGAGGTCGGTCTGCACCCACTGGGCCGACTTCTTTCCGGCCTGCCAGTAGGTGTCGGTGTCGCCGTCGGTGATGTTGCCGGCCTTGTGCGCGCCGCGGGTGCTGCCCGCGGTGGTCCTGGCGTCCGCGGCGGCGTTGGGGCCGCCGGCCGCGTGCGCGCCGACGGCGGGCAGGCCCAGAACCATGACGGCGGAGGCGAGCGCGGCGGTCGCCGCGCGGCGCCTGGTGGATCTCTGCTTGTGTCGAATCATGCGGGGTCGCTTCCTGCGGAGGCTCGCGCGCCGGTGGGGGCGGCGAGGGCGGCTCATTCCTGGCGGAGTGGTGCAGAAAGGTGCAGGACGATCAGAGAGGTGCGATGGGGGGCGGCTCAGGCGAGAATTTGCATTGTTTCATCGAAATATTGCAGAGCGAAGTGGATGGGTCTACAGCCCGAACAGCACAATTTTCACCAGAAGCACTCACCCCTCGGGGTCGGCGGCGGCGCGGAAGCCCCTCGCGGGCCGCTGAAGTGGCTGAACGGCGGGGCGCAGGGCGCTCCTTGTGGGCCCGCGTAGCCCGATCTGCGACTGAAGAGCAGTGGGGAACTTGCGTTCCGAGAGCGCAAGCGAACGCAAGCAATGCAAATTCTTGCGTGATTCCTACGTCCTCGCACTCCCGGGAAGCGGGGTCCGCGCGGGCCTGCCGGCCAGGACGTCGAGGATGTTGTCGACCGCCAGATCGACCATCGCGGCGCGGGTGGCCTCGGTCGCCGAGCCGATGTGGGGGAGGGTGACGACGTACGGCTCCGCGACCAGCGGGGACAACTCCCGTCCCATCGGCTCGTGTTCGTAGACATCGAGGCCCGCGGAGTGCAGCCGGCCCTCGCGGACGGCGTGGAGCAGGGCGTCCTCGTCCACGACGCCGCCGCGGGAGGTGCTGACGAGGGTGGCGGTGGGCTTCATCACGGCCAGTTCGCGGGCACCGATCAGGTGCCGCGTCTCCTCCGTGAGGGGGACGTGCAGCGACACGACGTCGGACTCGGTCAGCAGCGTGGGCAGATCCACCGCGGTCGAGAGGTCGTCGTCGGGGGCGTACGGGTCGTGGTGGAGTACGCGCATGCCGAAGCCGTGGGCCCGGCGCGCGACCGCGCGGCCGATCTGGCCGTAGCCGATCAGGCCGAGGCAGGCGCCGTGGACGTCCTGGCCGAGGTGGTCGTGCATCCGGAACAGGTCCCAGGAGCCGTCCGCGAGACTCGCGGACGCGGCGCCGAGCCTGCGGCGGGCGCTCCTGATCGGCACCGGCAACGTGGCCCTCGCCGTCATCGGCGCCTGCGTCATGGCAGTTGTGTTTGCCGGCCACACAGGGGTCATCCACATCCTGCTCGTCGAACTCTTCCCGACGCGCGTGCGCTACTCCGCCTACGGCCTGGGCTACAACGTCTCCTCCGCCCTCTTCGGCGGCACCGCCCCGCTGCTCATGACCTACCTGATCGACCGCACGGGCAACGTCAACATGCCTGCCTTCTACGCCGTCGTCACCGCACTCGGCACGCTCATCGCCGTCTCCCGAGTGACGGACCGGGCGCATCTGCCCCTGCGCGACGCCTGACCGCGCCAGGCATTCAGGCCCCGGGCACCCGCACGCCCGCACCCACGCACGCCCGCACCCGCACGGCCCGTACACCCCACCCCGCACAGCAAGGAGCCCTCAGCATGCCCATCTCCGACTACAGGACGGCCCTCGTCACCGGAGCGTCGACCGGCATCGGAGCCGTGGTCGTCGAGCGCCTCGCCAAGCGCGGCCTCGAAGTCCACGCCGTGGCCCGCAACGCCGACCGGCTCAACACCCTTGCCGACGAGACCGGTTGCGTCCCCCACGCGGTCGACATCACCGACACCGAGGCGCTCACCGCCGTCCTCGACGGCCTGGAGATCGACGTCCTCGTCAACAACGCGGGCGTCTCCCGTACCGGCAACATCCTGACCGCCGACGAGTTCGCCGTCGACGAGCAGATCGCCGTCAACATCCAGTCCGTGCTGCACCTGGTCCGGCTGCTCATGCCCGGCATGGTCGAGCGCGACCTCGGCCACATCGTCAACATCAGCTCCATCGCCGGTGTCTACAACTTCGGCGGCAACACGATCTACCACGCCACCAAGGCCGCCGTGCACACCCTCTCCCGCCAACTCCGGGTCGACGGCTACGGCCGCCGGGTCCGCGTCAGCGAGATCTGCCCCGGCCGCGTGGAGACGGAGATCTTCGGCCGGCTCCTCGGCGACATGGAGGCCGCCCGGCGCGAGTTCTACGACGGCTACGAGTCCCTCAAGCCCGAGGACATCGCCGACGCCATCGAGTTCGCCGTCGACGCGCCCCGCCACGTCAACATCGGCCACATCGAGATCCTGCCCACCTTCCAGGTGCCCGGCGGCCTCAACTTCGAGCGCAGGGAGGGCTGAGCCGATGCCCGCCAACACGGCACAGCGCGTACGCCGTATCAACCCCTCGCCCAGCACGGCCGCGGCCCAGCGCGTGCGCGAGCTGAAGAGCCAGGGCCTCACCGTCTACGACCTCACGGTGGGCGAGCCCGACTTCGACACCCCCGACCACGTCAAGGCCGCCGCGATCAGGGCGATCGGGGCGGGCGAGACCAAGTACACGCCGGTGAACGGCACTTCGGCCCTGCGTGCCGCGATCATCGGCAAACTCCGCGAGCGCCACGGCCTGGAGTGCACCGACGCCCAGATCACCGTCGGCGGCGGCGCCAAGCAGGTCATCTTCCTCGCCCTGATGGCGACCCTGGACGAAGGGGACGAGGTCATCGTCCCCGCCCCGTACTGGGTGTCCTACCCGGACATGGTCCGCGCCAACGACGGCACGCCGGTCATCGTCGACTGCCCGGAGACGGACGGCTTCAAGCTGACCCCGGAGCGACTCGCGGCCGCGATCACCGACCGTACGCGCTGGGTCGTCCTCAACACCCCCGGCAATCCCACCGGATCCGCCTACACCACCGCCGAACTGCGCGCACTCGCCCAGGTGTTGCTGGCTCACCCGCGCGTCCGCGTTCTCACCGACGAGATCTACGACGAGATCTGGTACGGCGACGAGAGCACCCCCTCCCTGGCGGCCGCCGAACCCCGCCTGGCCGACCGGGTGTTCCTCACGAACGGCGTCTCCAAGACGTATGCGATGACCGGCTGGCGCATCGGGTACGGAGTCGGTCCGGCGGACCTGGTGACCGCGATCAACACCCTCCAGTCCCAGACCTCCTCCTGCCCTTCCTCCATCAGCCAGGCCGCCGCTGCCGCCGCACTCACGGGACCGCAGGACTTCGTACGGGACACCGTGCGCGTCTACCGCGAACGCCGCGACGCGACCGTGAAGCTCATCAACGATGTACCCCAACTCAGGTGCACCGTCCCGGACGGAGGCTTCTACCTTCTGGTCAACTGCCGGGCCGCCATCGGGCAGTTGACACCGGAGGGCCGCCCGATCGAGGACGACGAGGACTTCGCCCGTCACCTGCTCGACCACCGCCAGGTAGCGGTGATCCACGGAGCCGCGTACGGCGCGCCCGGCTACTTCCGCATCTCGTTCGCGACCTCCACGGAGATCCTCGCCGAAGCCTGCACACGTATCGCGGCCGCCTGCGCGGCCCTCTCGGGAAGGTCGTCATGATCCGCGTCAGCACCAAGTTCGAGCGGCCGGAACCCTCCGTCGTCAGGCAGTTGAGCGCCTTCTCCACGGCCACCATCCACGAGGCACAGGGCCGGCTCGGCGCGCTGGACTCGGCGATCAAGCCGGTCGACCACCGCATGTCGTTGTGCGGACCCGCCTTCACCGTCCAGTGCGCCCCGCGCGACAACCTCATGCTCCAGACCGCCATCGCCTATGCCCGGCCGGGTGACGTCGTGGTCGTGTCCGCCGGCGACTACGCGGAGGCGGGCTCCTTCGGTGACGTCCTCGCCAACGCCTGCCAGTCCAAGGGCCTCGCCGGCCTGATCACCGACACCGGCGTCCGGGACACCGAGGACCTGCGCGACCTGGGCTTCCCGGTCTTCTCCCGCAGCGTCTCGATCAAGGGCACGGTCAAGGAGACCGTCGGGCCGATGTGCGAGCCGGTCACCATCGGCGGGGTCCTCGTCCGCCCCGGCGACGTGATGCGGGCCGACGCCGACGGCGTGGTCGTCGTCCGCCAGGAGGACGCGGCCGAGGCGGTCGCCGCCTCGCAGCGGCGGGTCGACACGGAGGCGGAGTTCATCGCCGCGTACCGGGCGGGCCGCACGGTCGTCGAGATCTGCGGTCTCGAACCGCTGCTGGCGGCGAAGGGCCTGGTCATCGAGGACTGACCCCGCCCCGACCCACTCCTGACCCGCCCTCCTGGCCCCTCTCACATCGCCCACCCCACCCCTGTGCGTCCCGCGTAACCCCGGCCGACCGGCCCAGGAGACACCCGCGTAATGGGCATTTCGTACGGTCACGGAAGCTCCACCCGCACGGGACGATCAGGAGAGGCAGGGATGCCCGTGGCCGCGCCGCACACGGGGAACGCCGGCACGAGGAAGGTGCGCACGGTCTGCTCGTACTGCGGAGTGGGCTGCGGCATGATCCTCGACGTCGGCATGGGCCCGGACGGACGGCGTACGGTCCTGAAGGCGTCCGGCGACAAGGCGCACCCCGCGAACTTCGGCAGGCTGTGCACCAAGGGCGCGACCACCGCCGACATGCTGGCCGCGCCCGGCCGCCTCACCACCGCCCTGCGCCGGCCCGAGCGGGGCGCGCAGGAGGAGCCCGCCGCGCTCGGCACAGCGATCACCGAGACGGCCCGGCGGCTGCGCGCGATCATCGACGAGCACGGTCCGGACGCGGTTGCCTTCTACGTCTCCGGGCAGCTGGGGCTCGAAGCCCAGTACCTGGCGAACAAGCTGGCCAAGGGGTTCGTGCGGACCAACCAGATCGAGTCGAACTCGCGGCTGTGCATGGCCAGCGCCGGCACCGGCTACAAGCTGTCCCTCGGAGCGGACGGGCCGCCCGGTTCGTACCAGGACCTCGACCGCGCCGACGTCTTCTTCGTCATCGGCTCCAACATGGCCGACTGCCACCCGATCCTGTTCCTGCGCATGATGGACCGGGTGAAGTCGGGCGGCGCCAAGCTGATCGTCGTCGACCCGCGCCGCACCACCACCGCCGAGAAGGCCGACCTGTTCCTCCAGATCAAGCCGGGCACCGATCTGGCGCTGCTCAACGGGCTGTTGCACCTGCTCCACGAGAACGGGCACACCGACCCCGACTTCATCGCCCGCCACACCGAGGGCTGGGAGGCGATGCCCGCCTTCCTCGCCGACTACCCGCCCGCCGCCGTCGCCGAGATCACCGGCCTCGCCGAGGACGACCTGCGGGAGGCCGCCCGGCTGATCGGCGAGGCGGGGGAGTGGACCAGTTGCTGGACCATGGGCCTCAACCAGTCCACGCACGGCACCTGGAACACCAACGCCCTGGTCAACCTGCATCTCGCGACGGGCGCGATCTGCCGCCCCGGCAGCGGCCCCTTCTCCCTCACCGGCCAGCCCAACGCCATGGGCGGCCGGGAGATGGGATACATGGGGCCGGGTCTGCCCGGGCAGCGGTCCGTACTCGTCGACCAGGAGCGGGCGTTCGTCGAGGAGTTGTGGGGACTGCCCGCCGGGAGCGTTCGCGCCGACGGGGTGGGCAAGGGCACCGTCGAGATGTTCCGGAAGATGGCCGACGGCGACATCAAGGCCTGCTGGATCATCTGCACCAACCCGGTCGCCTCCGTCGGCAACCGCAAGACCGTCATCGAGGGCCTGGAGGCCGCCGAGTTCGTCGTCACCCAGGACGCCTTCGCCGAGACCGAGACCAACGCGTACGCCGACGTCGTGCTGCCGGCCGCCCTGTGGACCGAGACCGAGGGCGTCCTCATCAACAGCGAACGCAACCTCACCCTCGCCTCGCCCGCCGCCGACCCGCCCGGCGAGGCCACCGCCGACTGGCGGATCATCGCGGCCGTCGCCCGGGAGATGGGGTACGAGGAAGGCTTCTCCCACGACAGTGCCGAGGAGGTCTTCGAGGAGCTCAAGCGGGCCTGGAACCCGAAGACCGGCTGGGATCTGCGCGGAGTGACCTACGAACGGCTGCGCTCCACGCCCGTGCAGTGGCCGGCCCCGACCGAGGACGGGCCCGACCGCAACCCGGTGCGGTACGTGAACGAGGACGGCTCGCTCACCTTCCCCACCGCGAGCGGCCGTGCCGTCTTCTTCGCCCGCCCGCACATCCCGGCCGCCGAAATGCCCGACGACGATTACCCGTTCGTCCTCAACACCGGTCGGCTGCAGCACCAGTGGCACACGCTCACCAAGACCGCGAAGGTGCCCAAGCTGAACAGGCTCAACCCCGGGCCCTTCGTCGAACTGCACCCACAGGACGCCGCCCACCTCGGTGTCGGCGACGGTGACTCGGTGGAGGTCGCCTCACGGCGGGGGCGTGCCGTGCTGCCGGCCGTGGTCACCGACCGCGTACGGCCCGGGAGTTGTTTCGCGCCCTTCCACTGGAACGACGTCTTCGGGGAGTACCTGAGCGTCAACGCGGTCACCAGTGATGCCGTCGATCCGCTGTCCTTCCAGCCGGAGTTGAAGGTCTGCGCGGTGTCGCTGACGAAGGTGTCGACGCCGGTGACGGTGCGGACTCCGGGGCCGGGCGTGGTGAGTTCGAGCACGGAGAGGCGGGATACCGAGAGGTCGGATTCGGAGACGCCGGATACCGAGAGGCCGGATACCGAGAGGTCGGATTCGGAGACGCCGGGCGCGGCGATCATGCCCTCCGGCGGGCCCTTCGGTCTCCAGCCCGGCCCCCCGCCCCAACTCACCGCCCTTGAACGGCAGTACCTCGTGGGTTTCCTCGCCGGCATCTCCTCCGGCGCCCCGGGCGTGCCCGTTCTCCCGCCCTCCGCGCCCTTCAGCCCCGAACACGCGCTTTGGGTCAACGGTGTGCTGGCCGGCATGTACTCGCGGGCGACGCCGGGCGCCGAGACCGCCGTACCCACGCCGGCACCCGGCCGTGAGGTGGTGATCCTGTGGGCCTCGCAGACCGGCAACGCCGAGGAGTTCGCCGCCGCGATCGCCGCGCGGCTCAAGGCGGACGGTCACGCTCCCTCTCTGCTCGGGATGGACGAGACCGACCCTGCCACCTTGCCGCCCGGCGCCGATCTGCTCCTCGTCACCAGCACCTTCGGCGACGGCGACGCCCCCGACAACGGCACCGGCTTCTGGGAGACCCTGGCCGCCCCCGACACCCCGCGCATGGAGGGCCGCCGTTACGCCGTCCTGGCCTTCGGTGACTCCTCGTACGACGACTTCTGCGGCCATGGCCGCCGCCTGGACCAACGCCTGCGGGAGTTGGGCGCGTCGAGCCTCACGCCCCGCACGGACTGCGAACCGGACTACGAGGACGCGGCGCACGAGTGGCTGGACCAGGTACTCGCCGCGCTCGCCGGGACACCGGAAGGGGAGCCCAAGGCCGCGGCCATGCCCACCGCCATGCCGACGGCCCCCGCCCCGACCGCGCCCGCAGTGGCACGTACACGAAGGCCCGCCCCCGTCACCGCCCGTCTCACCGGCAACCGCCTCCTCAGCCGCCCCGGCGCCGGCAAGGAGGTCCGCCGGTTCACCTTCGACACCCGCGACAGCGAGACCCCGCTCGTCTACGAGGCGGGCGACGCGCTCGGCGTCCGGCCGCTCAACTCCCGCGCTCTGGTGGGGGAGTGGCTAACTGTCACCGGCCTCGACGCGGACACGGCGGTCGACGTGAACGGCGTAGGTGAGATGCCGCTCGGTGAGGCGCTGCTGCGGCACCTCGACATCACCCGGATCACCCCGGGACTGCTCCGCTTCCTCACCGAACGGGTCGGCGACCCACGGGAGTTGAAGAAGCTGCTGCGCCCCGACAACAAGGACGGTCTGGCGAAGTGGTGTTGGGGCCGGCAGGCCGTCGACGTGGTCGCCGAGCACCCGGTCCGGGCCGGCGCACAGGAGTGGACGGACGTCCTCGGCCGCCTCCAACCCCGCCTGTACTCCATATCGTCCAGCCCGCTGACCGACCCCCACCAGGTCTCCCTCACCGTCTCCGTCGTGCGCTACGAGAACCTGGCGGGCCGCCCGCGCCAGGGCGTCTGCTCCCCGTTCCTCGCCGACGCCGAACCGGACACCCCCGTACCGGTGCACGTCCAGCGCTCCCCGCACTTCCGCCCGCCCGTCGACCCCGCCACCCCGATGGTCATGATCGGCCCCGGCACCGGAGTCGCCCCCTTCGTCGGCTTCCTCGAACAGCGCCGTGCCCTCGGCCACCGCGGCCCCAACTGGCTGTTCTTCGGCGAACAGCACCGGGCCACCGACTTCTACTACGAGGACGAGCTGACCGGTCTCCTCGCCGACGGCACCCTCGACCGCCTCGACACCGCCTTCTCCCGCGACCAGCGCGCCAAGGTGTACGTCCAGGACCGCATGCGCGAACACGGCCCCCTGCTCTGGTCCCGCCTCCAGGAGGGCGCCCACCTCTACGTGTGCGGTGACGCCTCCCGCATGGCCAAGGACGTCGACCGGGCCCTGCGGGACATCGCCGCCCTGCACGGCGGCCTCGACGAGGCCGGAGCGACGGCGTACGTGAAGCAGCTCGCGGCGGACAAGCGGTACGTCAGGGACGTGTACTGAGCGGCTCCCGGCCGGAGGCGGGAAGCAGCTCCCGACAGAGGCGAGCGGGAGGGCAGATGCGCCCCGCTCGACGGCGCGGGCCCGCAACCGGTCCTCCCGCAGGACCGCTGCGGTGCCCGCTACATCAGCGGTATCAGCGCGATCCGCGTCGAGGGAGACTACGTACGCCGGTGAACCGGGGTTCGCACACGCCCTCGCGCAAGGCACCCTGAGCACATGCTGCTCCGCAGGCTCGAATACCTCGTCGCGCTCGCCCGGGAACGTCACTTCGCCCGCGCCGCGGCCGCCTGCTACGTCTCGCAGCCGACCCTGTCCGCCGCGATCCGGCGCCTCGAACACGAACTGGACGTCCCGATCGTGCGCCGCGGCCGACGGTACGAGGGCCTCACCCCCGAGGGCGAGGTGGTCCTGGCGTGGGCGCACCGCATCCTCGCCGAACGGGACGCCCTGCAACAGGAGTTGTCGGCGCTGCGCGACGGCCTGGCCGGCACGCTGCGGCTCGGTGTCGTGCCGACCGCGCTGCCCGCCGCCTCCCTGCTCACCACCCCGTTCTGCGACCGCCACCCGCGCGCCCGGGTCGCCCTGGAGTCGCTGTCCTCCGTCGACATCACCCACGGGCTCACCGAGTTCGAGCTGGACGCGGCGATGACCTACCTCGACGACGACACCCTGCGTCACGTACGCCGCTTCCCGCTGTACGAGGAGCGGTACGTCCTGCTCACCCCTGTCGGCGGCGCGCTCGCCGGCGTCGCGAAGGCCCGCTGGTCCCAGGCCGCCCAACTGCCGCTGTGCCTGCTCAACCCCCGGATGCGCAACCGCCGCATCATGGACGAGTGCTTCGCCGCCGAGGGCGTGACAGTCACGCCCGCCATCGAGTCGGACAGTGTCGCGGGGCTCTACGCCCATCTGACCGGCGGCCGTTGGTCCAGCGTGATCTCGCACGCCTGGCTGTACATGTTCGGCGTCCCGGACGGCATGCGGGTCATCCCGCTGGAGGGGCCCGCGCACGGACCACGGGTCGGCCTGGTCGTCGCCCGCAGCGAGCCGCAGTCCGTCCTGGCCGAGGCGCTGTTGAAGGTCGCGCGGGAGGCCGGGGTGCGGGACGCGCTGGACGAGCTGCTGCACACCTACCTGGGCAGCGCCGACCGCTGATAGCCGTCGGCTATCCCGACATCACAAAGAACGCTTTGACCAGGGCGATCGCCCGCGAGCATCGTGAACAGCACCTTCCCGCAACGCCAGTTGAGGAGCCGCGACATGGCCAAGGTGCTCTGCGTGCTGTACGACGACCCCACCGACGGATACCCCACCACGTACGCCCGCGACGACCTCCCCGTGATCGACCACTACCCCGGCGGCCAGACCACCCCGACCCCCGAGGCGATCGACTTCACCCCCGGCCGGCTCCTCGGCAGCGTCTCCGGCGAACTGGGCCTGCGCTCCTTCCTGGAGAAGGCGGGCCACACCCTCGTCGTCACCTCCGAGAAGGACGGCGCAGGGTCCGCCTTCGACCGTGAACTGGCCGACGCGGACGTCGTGATCTCGCAGCCCTTCTGGCCGGCGTACCTCACCCCGGAACGCATCGCCGCCGCGAAGAACCTCAAGCTCGCCGTCACCGCCGGCATCGGCTCCGACCACGTCGACCTGGACGCCGCGATCGCGCACGGCGTGACGGTCGCCGAGGTGACGTACTGCAACAGCATCAGCGTCGCCGAACACGTGGTGATGATGACGCTGTCGCTGGTGCGCAACTACCTGCCCTCGCACCAGGTCGTCCTCGACGGCGGCTGGAACATCGCGGACTGCGTGGAGCGTTCGTACGACCTCGAAGGCATGCAGGTCGGCACGGTCGCCGCCGGGCGGATCGGGCTCGCGGTGCTGCGCAGGCTCGCCCCCTTCGACGTCAAGCTGCACTACACCGACCGCCACCGGCTGCCCGAGGACATCGAGCGCGAACTGGGCCTGACCTGGCACGAGAGCGCCGCCGCCATGGTGCCGCACTGCGACGTCGTCACCGTCAACGCGCCGCTGCACCCCGAGACGGAGGGCCTGTTCGGCGACGAGCTGATCGGCTCGATGAAGCGCGGCGCCTATCTCATCAACACCGCGCGGGCGAAGATCGCCGACCGGGACGCCGTCGACCGGGCCCTGCGCAGCGGGCAGTTGGCGGGGTACGCGGGTGACGTCTGGTATCCGCAGCCCGCCCCCGCCGACCACCCCTGGCGGACCATGCCGCACCACGGCATGACCCCGCACATCTCCGGCTCCTCCCTCTCCGCGCAGGCCCGTTACGCGGCCGGCACCCGGGAGATCCTGGAGTCGTTCTTCGCGGGCCGGCCGATCCGCGACGAGTATCTGATCGTGGAGGGTGGCCACTTGGCGGGCACGGGCGCCCACTCGTACTCCGTGTAGGGGGGCGGGAGGATGGGCGGGCCGGTGCCAGGCACCGGCCCGCCCACCAGCGCACTCAGCCCTTGCCGAGGAGCTTCTTCATCTCGGCGATCTCGGCGGTCTGCGCGGTGACGATGTCACCGGCGAGGTCCTTGGCGGGACCGTAACTGCCCTTGTGCTGCTCGGTGTTGGCCATGGTCACGGCACCCTGGTGGTGCTCGGTCATCATGGTCAGGAACATGGTGTCGAAGCCGCTGCCGGACGCCTTCTCCAGCTCGGTCATGTCCTGGTCGGCCATCATCCCCGGCATCCCGGAGTGCTCCGAGTGGTTCATGCCCGGCTTCTCGCCCCAGGCCTTCAGCCAGCCGGACATCGTCCTGATCTCCGGGTCCTGGGCCTTCTCGATCCGCGAGGCGAGGCTCTTTACCTGGGCCGACGAGGCCCGGTCGGCGGCGAGCGAGGCCATCTTCAGGGCCTCCTGGTGGTGCGGGATCATGCCCTGCGCGAAGGCCACGTCCTGGGCGTTGTGTCCGCGGGCGCCGGTGCCCGCGCTGGTCGAGGACGCGGTGGAACCGTGGCCGCTGTCACCGTCCTCACCGCCACAGGCGGCGAGAACGAGCGCGGCGGACAGGGCCGCGGCGACCAGGGCGACCCGGCGGATCGGGGACGTACGAAGGGTGTTGCGCATACGGGAACTCCTGCTGTGCGAAAGGGATCTGGCGTGTGAGGGCGTGCGCGAGCGCACCGCGTCGCCCCGGCGACGGGAGCGCGGTGCGGGCAACGGCCTCTAGATCCGCAGGAGTTGGAGTTCGGCCAGATCGGGCGGCGCACGGCCGCCGTCCGGCGCGGTGACGGCGTACGAGCGCGGCGCTTCGGCCGGTACGGCGGCGGCCACCGGGTCGGGCACGAGCGCGGGCAGCGCGGGCCCGCCGCTCACGGCCCCGGACACGCAGGTCCGGTCGGCGTGGTGCATCTGCCCCGAGCCGCAGTCGTCGCCGGCACAGTCCCCGTGCGCGGCGGCCGCGACCGTCGTGTGCCGGTCGGCGGAGTGCTCGTGCATGCCGCCGCCGGGAGCCAGCGAGTGCATGCCCAGCAGCCCGACGAGGAGCCCGAGCACGAGCAGCGCCCGCCACCGCACGGGGTGCGGCGGCGCGGTGCGTTGCTGTGCGCGGGCTGTCACGCGGTTCATGCTCGCACACCGTTGCGGACCGTCGACGGTCACCCTCGGCGAGGGTCACTTCTGCTCGGCGCTGTCGCTCTCCGCCGTCCAGACGATCCGCGGCGGCACCACGCGCGCGCAGAGCGGCCCGCCGCGCGCGTCCGTCAGCCCGAGCCGCCCGACCAGCAGCCCCTCGCGCACGGCGGCGTCGAGCACCTCGCCCGGCACCGCGTCGAGCATCAGCTTGGCGCGGCGGAACATGGTGAAGGCGCCGCCCTCGTCGACCGACCCCCACGACAGATAGACGAACCGGCCGCCCGGCCCGCCCTGCACATACGGCCCCTTCACATCCGTGCTGTCCGCTGAGACGACGGCGGTGCACTCCAGCCGCCACCTCGCGGACCCGGCGTCCCCGGGCGTGGCACCGAGCAGCTCGGCCGGACGGTTCCGGCGCTGCACGGCGACATGGATGTTCGTGTACGACGGGACGCCCTCGGCGGGTCCGCAGGCGCGGCCCGGCAGGTCGACGGCGTCGATACGGATGTGCAGACCGGCCGTCATGCCGTCACCGCCTCGGTTCGTCGCGCTGTCGTTCTCCAGTGTGCGGCCGCGGGCTTGGGGATCCGCGGGGCGGGGCCCTACCGGCGCGTGGCAGGATCGGGCGCCATGACGGCGTCTCCTTCGGTACGCATGCTGCGCGCGGCGGTCTTCGCCGCGCTGTGCGTGCTGCTCGCCGCCGGAGGACACGCCCTGGCCACCGGTGCGGCACCGCCCGTGTGGGCGCAGGCCGCCGGGTTCGTACCGGTCTTCGGGGCCGGGTACCTGCTGGGCGGCCGGGAGCGCTCGCTGGCCGCCATCGGCGCCGGCACCCTCACGGCCCAGGGCGGACTGCATCTGACCTTCGACGCGGCCCGTTCCCATGGCCTGGGCGGCCTGGGCTCCCTGCGCTCGATGACCTCCCTGCAGGGCATGACCTCCATGCAGGGCATGACGTCGATGCCGGGGATGCAGGGCATGGTGTCCGCGCACGGCATGCGGATGGCCGCGCACGCGCACGTCCACAGCCACGCCCACGCGCTGACCCCGCACGCCACCGCCGCCCACGTCACGGCCGCGGTCCTGCTCACCTGGTGGCTGCGGCGCGGCGAGGCCGCGCTCTGGTCGCTGCTGCGCCGGGCCGTCACGCTGGTGCCGGGGCTGGTGGCCTGGTGGCGGGTCCGCGACGGGGCGCGGGGCGTGCCGGCCGCACCGGACGCCGTAGCCCTCTGCGCGGTCGGGCCACGACCGCTCGGCGGGCGACTCCTTCTGCGCCATGCGGTGCAGCGGCGTGGGCCGCCGCCGGGGACTTCGTACGCGAACTGACCCCAACACACCTTTCCAGTACGGAGATCGGCCCACCCATGTCCCCAGTACGCACCACCCTGCGCCGCGCCGGAATCGTCACCGGCCTCGCCGCCACCGCGATCATGACCGCTGCGGGTATCGCCTCCGCGCACGTCACCGTCCACCCCGAGAGCTACGCGAAGGGCGCCACGGACGGTGTCCTGACCTTCCGCGTGCCCAACGAGGAGGACACCGCGAGCACCACCAAGGTGCAGGTCTTCCTGCCCACCGACCACCCCGTCCTCGGCGTGCTCGTCTCCCCGCACGACGGCTGGACCGCCAAGGTCACCACCACCAAGCTCAAGACGCCGGTCAAGACCGACGACGGCACCATCACCGACGCGGTCTCCGCGGTCACCTGGACCGGCGGGAAGATCGGCGCCGGACAGTTCGAGGACTTCGACGTCGCCTTCGGACAACTGCCGGACGACACCGACCAGTTGACCTTCAAGACCCTCCAGACGTACTCCGACGGCAAGACCGTCCGCTGGATCGAGGAGGCGCAGTCGGGCGACGAGGAGCCGGAGAACCCGGCACCGGTCCTGAAGCTGACCGCCAAGGGCGCCGCGGAGGACGGCGATTCGGAGGCGGCGCCGTCCGCGTCCGCGACCGCGCAGGCGTCCGCGTCGGACGGTTCGAGCAGCTCCGACAGTTCCGACGCCAGTGACTCCACCGCGCGCGGGCTGGGTATCGCCGGTCTCGTCGTGGGCGTACTGGGCCTGGCGGTGGGCGCGTTCGCCGTGGTGCGCGGCCGCCGCTCGTCCTCGTAGGCGATGGCCGTTCTCGTCCTCGTGTCCTGGGTCACAGCCTGTGGTTTGAGTGTGGTGGCCTGTGCGCTTCCGTACTCACCCTTGCCGGTGACGACCCGGATGCGAGGATGAGGCGCATGAGGCCAGGGTGGGTTTCCCGCACGCTGCGGACCGCGGTGTTCGCGGCCGTGTGCGTGCTGCTCGCCGCCCTGGGCCACGTGATGATGTCCGGCACCGAGGTGCCCCTGTGGGCGCTCGTCGCCGGCACGGCCGCGACCGGCGCCGCCGGCTGGTGCCTGACGGGCCGTGAACGCGGGCTCCCGCTGATCGTGGCCGTCGTGGTCACCGCCCAGACCCTGCTCCACTCGGCGTTCTCGCTGGCACAGTCGGCGCACGCCGAGGCGGGGCACACCATGGACTCCATGGACATGGGCGGGATGCACATGTCCTCGACGGACTCCATGGACATGGCCTCCATGGATGCCACGGCGTCCATGTCGGCGGGCTCCGGGGGCTCAACGGGTTCCATGAGCATGGCCAACTCCATGGGCGGCGGCACCTCGTCGTCCCTCGGCATGCTCGCCGCCCACCTGCTGGCCGCGCTGCTGTGCGGTCTGTGGCTGGCGTACGGGGAACGGGCGGCCTTCCGCATCCTGCGGGCCGTCGCCGCCCGACTGGTGGCCCCGCTCCGGCTGCTGCTCGCGCTGCCCGCCACCCCCGACCGGCCGCGGGTACGCCCGCACCGCCGGCGCTCCGACCGGGCGCCGCGCCTGCTCCACCTCACCCACGCGATCACCTCTCGGGGGCCGCCCGCGGCCACGGCTGTCGTCTGACGACAGCCGGCTCCCGGGGCGGCCCCTGCGCACGCCCCGATCACGGCCGTACGCGCGTCGACGCCGTAGGCCGCCCTCCCCTTCCACCGGACCGCCCGCGCCCTCGCGCGCCCGCGATCCGGTTCGCGGATCCCGAGAAGGACCCCAGGTGATCACTCCTGCCCTGCCCGCGCCGCGCGCGGAAACCGACGTCGAAGCCGACGTCCTCGACACCGCCGGCGCCCCGAGCGACCCGGCCGACGTGCTCGTCCCCTTCGACACGTTCGACACGTTCGACACCCGCGACGAGTCCATAACCGCGTGGGCCCTCGCCGCCCGGACCGGCGACCGGGCCGCCGTCGAGCGCTTCGTCCACGCCCTGCACCGCGACGTCCGGCGTTACGTCGCCCATCTGTGCGCCGATCCGCAGGCCGTGGACGACCTCGCGCAGGACACGTTCCTGCGGGCGCTCGGCAGCCTGCACCGGTTCGAGGGCCGCTCCTCGGCCCGTTCCTGGCTGCTGTCCATCGCCCGCCGCGCGGTGATCGACGGCTACCGGTACGCCGCGGCACGCCCCCGGCAGTGCGACGCGCCGGACTGGGAGCCGGCCGCCGAACGCGCCCAGCCGCGGGGCCTGCCGGGCTTCGACGACGGTGTGGTCCTGCTCGACCTGCTGTCCGCGCTGCCGGACGAGCGCCGGCAGGCCTTCATCCTCACCCAACTCCTCGGCCTGCCCTACGCGGAGGCCGCCGCACTGAGCGACTGCCCGGTGGGAACGGTCCGCTCACGAGTGGCCCGGGCGCGAGCCGCGCTCGTGGATCAACTGATCGGCGCGGACGCGGTGTTGATGGCTTGAGGCGAGTGTGGCGTCCGGTGTGCGGTGGCTGAGTGAGTTTGGCCATGCGCGGGCCGGGCGGCGCGGGGCTTGCCGTGGGGCGGCCTGAGTGCGGGGTCCACGGTGCGGCGGCCTGGGCGCGAGCCACGCTCGTGGATCAACTGACGGACGCGGACGCCGTGTTGATGGCTTGAGCCGAGTGTGGCGTCCGGTGTGCGGCGGCTGAGAGGGTTTGGCCATCCCGCAGACCGGGCGCGGCGCTTGCCGTGCGGCGGTCCGTGCGGCGTTCGCCCATGCGGTGGCCCGACCGCAACCCCGCCCCCCGGCGGGGCCCCACGACACCCCCCGCTACTCCGCCGTCGGCGTTCCGCTGTCCGACCTCTCCGCGAGGTCGGGCAGCAACCCGCACACCGCCTCCCGCTCCGCCGGCCCCACGAAGCGCGCGAGCGCCTTGCTGACGGTTTCGGCGAGGACTCCCGAGGCTCCCTGGAGGAGGTCGCGGCCCTTCTCGGTGAGGGCGACCTGGACGCCCCGCCGGTCGCCGGAGACCGATGTGCGGGTGACCAGGCCGGCGTGCTGGATGCAGGCGATCTGGTAGGTGAGCCGGGTCTTCGGGCGGCCCAGGAGCTCCGCGATCTGCGTCATCCGCAACCCCGTCCTCGGCTGCTCGGCGAGCAGGCACAGGATCAGGAACTCGTCGTGCGAAACATCGAGCCGCTCCTTCACGACCGACCGCAGCTGCTGCTCCACCGCCCCCGTGGCCGCCAGCAGCACCATCCACGCCCGAAGCTCCGGGGGCAGCAGGCCCTCGCCGCTCGCGGACGGGCATTGCGGCAGCTGGGCGGAGTGCTCCTCGGGGTCGGCCATGGCATCGAGTCTACCTGTTGTCCAATTTTGGACAGCGGGCATCGCGGAGGGCGTCACGACTGGTGTCGCTGAGGGCGTCGAGGGGTTGTCCATTTTTGGATAATGGGCTAGTGTCACAGTCATCCAAATTTGAAGCAACCAAATTTGAACTACCCGGACTGGAGAACGATCATGACCGTCGCCGTGGAAACAGGCCTGTGGCAGCTCGACACCACCGCCTCCACCGTCGCCCTGCGGCACAAGACGATGTGGGGCATGGTCACCGTGAAGGGCACCGTCGACGCCGTCGCAGGCCAGGGCGAGGTGAGCGCCGCCGGATCCGCGACCGGCACCGTGACGCTGAGCGCGGCCTCCATCGACACCAAGAACCGCAAGCGCGACGAGCATCTGCGCGGCGCGGACTTCTTCGACGTCGAGAACCACCCCGAGATCACCTTCGCCGTCCGCACCGCGGAACTGCGTGACGGCGAGACCGTCGAGGTCGCCGGTCAGCTGACCGTGCGCGGCATCAGCCGCCCGCAGCCCGTGACGGCCAAGCTGACCGGCGCGAGCGCCGACGCGCTCACCCTGGAGGCGGAGTTCACCGTGGACCGCGCCGAATTCGGCCTGGGCTGGAACCAGATGGGCATGATCCGCGGCCTGACCACGGTCACCAGCACGCTCCGCTTCGTCCGCGCACAGGCCTGACGCCCGTCAACCACCCTTTCCCCGTACGGGACTGACGTACCGTCAATCCCCGTTGTGGGCCTGCGCGACGGCCCCCCGGTCGACCAGGTGCACGTACACACTCGACAAGGTCTGCGGCCCCGCGGTGAACGCCCGCAGCCGTATCCGCGCACTCGGCTTCGTCGACAGCGTGAACTTCCCCGCGGCCGGTCTGATCTCGACCCGTTCGGTCCGGTGGGCCGGGATCGTGGCCGGGCCCGTCACCACGGACCAGTACGTGCTGGAGCCCTGGCTCATGGTCAGCATGTAGTGCGGGGTGAGCGCGGTGCCGTCCCTGTTGGTGACCCGCAGGGTCAGCCGCGTCAGGACATTCGCCCGGATCCCGTGCGCCGCCGCCCGGCCCACCGCCGCGACCCGCATCTGCAACGGCGCCGAACCACTCACCGCGAGAACCGCGCTCAGCAGCGCCGGCACGAGCGCGAGCACGGCCGCGGCCCCCAGAGCCGTACGCCGGTGCGGACCGGACAGCGGGCGCGGGCGCGGCTGCCAGGCGCCCTCGAACTCCGCCGGGGGAGCGGTCACCGCGGCCGCCAGCCACAGCGGCGTCATCAGCAGGTAGTAGCCGTCCTGCGAGCGGGTCGCCAGATAGAAGGCGCACCAGGGCAGGACGGTCGCCGCGGGCCCGAGCCGGCGCATGAACAGCACCATCAGCACGAGCAGCCCCGCCGCGAGCAGCACGCTCGCGTGCCCGTACCAGTCGAGACGGTCGCTGCCGGCGGTGAAGTAGAGCGAGATGTCCACGAGGCCCTGGCCGTGCAGGGTCGCGCCCTGGGTCAGCGGCAGCGCGACCCCCCTGATCCAGGTGCCCGGCTCGCTCACGATGAAGTACGTGTTGATCAGCAGCCACACGGTGGCCACGATGCCGGTGATCCGCAGCACCAGCAGCCCCGCCACCCGGCCGCCCAACTCGCCCCGGCGTACCGCGTACACGCCCGCGAGCAGGAACGGCGCGAGGAACCACGGCAGTTGCTGTGCCGCGCACGCCGCGCCCAGGCACACGGCACGGGCGATGCCGGCGGCGCCGAGGCGTCCGCCGCGGCCGATCCGGGGCCAGCGGACCACCACCGGGATCAGCAGGGCCAGGGCGGTGATCGCCGGGTAGCCGAGCCGTGCGTACATCGGCAGGAAGCCGAAGCCGAGGCAGGCCATGGTCGCCGCCGAGCGCCACGGCACGGGCAGCATCCGCCACAGCACGACCGTGCCCACGAGCAGTGCGCCCGTGCCCACGGCGGTCGCCGGGATGGCGCCGTGGCCCAGCCACAGCAGCGGCGCGGTCAGCAGCGGGACCAGCGGGGGATAGCCGTACGTGAGGTCGTAGCCGCCGCTCATCGTCGGGGTGAGGCCGACGCCGTGGCCGAAGAGCCAGGGCCAGGACTGTCCGTAGACGGGGTGGCCCGCGACGAGTGAGCGGGCGGCCTGGGTGGACAGCAGGGCCTCGTCCGAGCCGCCGTGGTTCATGAGCCAGGTGCACAGCGCGAGCGTAATCGCGGTCGCGAGGACGCACAGGTCCAGGCGGGCCAGCGAGCGGGTGCGGCGGACCACCAGGGCCAGCACCCCGGACACCAGGATCGAGACGTAGCAGAGCGAGACCACCGCGGCCACGGGGAGGCGGTGGCTCGCGCCCTGGGTCCACACCGAGCGGGCGCCGATGAAGAGGCTGATGTCGGCGAGCAGGGTCAGGACGCGGTGCCACTGCGCGGGGGCTTCCGGGGCGGCGGACACCGCCGACCGGGCCCGCCGACCGGGTGCCACCAGCTGCGTTTCTGCCAAGTGCACGTCACGGGAGGCTAGTCGCGCCCGGTGAGCGGGGCGTCGCCGGAGGTGAAGAGTCCGGTGTGAGGCCGGTAAGGCTTGCTCCGGGGCCTGTGTGCCGCCCTTCCACCGGGTCGCGGACCGTGTCGCTGTTAGGCCGAACGGGTGACATGGCGTAAGAATGGCTGGTGCAGCAGTTGAGGACGAGTCAGTTCGGGGGGAGCCGGTGAACAGCCACGACGTCACCGATGAACAGTGGGAAGGGCTCGCCCAGGTCGTGCCACTGCGAGGCCGGGACGCGTGGCCGTCGTCCGTGGACCACCGCTCGCTGCCCGACGCGGAGACGGAGACCCGCCGCCGCTTCGTCGTCCTGCGGGTCAACATCTTCGCCGACGCCCGCGAGGTCGCCGAGACCCTCATGGCCGGCATCCCGGTCCTGCTCGACCTCAGCGGCGCGGAGACCGAGGTCGCCAAGCGCGTCCTCGACTTCAGCACCGGCGTCGTCTTCGGCCTCGCCAGCGGCATGCACCGCGTCGACCGCAACGTGTTCCTGCTGACACCGGCCGACACCGAGGTCACGGACCTGATCGAGGACGCGGGGGCCGCGGGCTCCTGACCCTGTTCCGCCGGGACGTGGTCCCTCGATCGTAGGAAGGTCTCCCGGGCAAAACGGTTCGCCTCCAGGCGGAGTCCTACGGTCCGGTCATGACCGTCCCTTCCACGCGCCCCGAACCGGACGCGGCGCCTGCGCCCATCGACCTCGCGAGCGACGCCGTGGCGTCCGAGCCCGTCTCACCCGCCGGCCGGGCGCACCCCGTCCGCCCGTGCGTCACCGAACTCCGGCTCTCCGCGTTCGCCGGGCACCGGCAGGCCGGGCTCGCCCTCGGGCCCGTCACACTGTTCGCCGGGCCCAGCGGGGCCGGCAAGACGACGGCCCTGCGGGCGTACGAGGCCTTGGCGCGCCTCGGCGGGGGCGGCGCGGTCGGCGAGGTGTTCCCCGATGCCGGGGACTGCGTGCCCGAGCGGGCCCGGCCCGACGCACAGCGGCGCCGGGGCTTTCGGATCGGATGCACCGTCGACGGACCGGAGGGGCCTGTCAGGCTCGACGTCGCCGTGCAGGCCGAGCCCGAACTGCGCATCGTGGGCGAGCGGTTGACGGCCGGCGGTCTCGTCCTGCTGGAGACCGCGCTGCGCGATCCGTCCCGACCGTTCGTGCAGGCGGCCTGGCACACGGCGGGCTCGTCCCCCGTGACCCGCGCCCCGCTGCCCGACGACCGGCTCGGCACCGCGCTGCTGCCGTTACGTGTGGCCGGCAAGACCGACGGCCAGCGCCGCGTGCTCGCCGCAGCCGAGCAGATGGTGGTCGCCCTGCGCTCCGTCTTCGCCTGCGACCCGGACCCCGGCCGTATGCGGGCCCCCGTGCCGACCGGCTCCGGCCGCCTGCTCAGCGGCTGCGACAACCTCGCCGACGTCCTGTGGCGCACCCAGGCGGAGTGCGGCAGGCGGCACGCCCAGCTCGTCGCCGCGGTCCGCGGCGGCTGCGCCGGCGCCGTGACGGACGTACTCGCCGAACCGTTCGCCGACGGCGCCGTCCGCGCGCTGCTCGACCGGGGCGACGGACACCGCACGGCCCTGCGCCGGCTCGGGGACGGCGAGTTGAGATACCTGGCCCTCGCTCTGGTCCTGCTGACCGGGCCCGGGGTGCTGGAGGTGGACGCGGCCGGTGAGGTGCCCGCGGCGATGCAGGCGCTCACCGTGCTCGCCGACGGGTTCGACCGCTGCCTCGACCCCGGCCAGCGGAACGAACTGCTGCGGCTGGCCACGCGGATGGCCGCCCGCGGACACATCCGGTTCGTCGCCGCGGTGAGCGACGCGTCCTGGGCGGAGGGGACGGCCGGAGTCACAGTGGTACACCTGGAGCCGTGACAGAACCACTCGACCCCGGGCCCCTCGACGTGCCGAAACTGCAGCGCAGGCTGGCCGACTTCGCCGCCGCCCGCGACTGGCGGCAGTACCACACCCCCAAGAACCTCGTCGCGGCCCTCAGCGTGGAGGCCTCCGAACTGGTCGAGATCTTCCAGTGGTTGACGCCGGAGGAGTCGACGCGGGTGATGGACGACCCCGAGACCGCTCACCGCGTCACCGACGAGGTCGCCGACGTCCTCGCCTATCTGCTCCAACTGTGCGAGGTGCTCGGCGTCGATCCGCTGGCGGCCCTGGCCGCGAAAATCGACCGCAACGAGCGGCGGTTCCCGGCCTCGTAAGGAGCCGTTCGATCCGTTTTCACTCTCCGAAGTCGAAATCCCGCTCGAAATCGATTTGTTGTCCGCAGATTTCCGCCTTCCTCTGGCTTTTCGCCCCGCACGCGCTCACGCTGGGTAGTGAATGGCGGGGTTCGAGTCGGCGTGCGGACAGCGCGTCGTGGCAGACGGGGACAGCGCATGGACGCGGTGCGGCTCATCGTGACGAGCAGACGTGCCCTGGCGGGATCCGGCGGTACGCCGGAGACCTTGACGGAGGTGTGGCAGGCACAGGCACTGGCACAGGCGATAGGCAGTCGCCTCGCGGTCTACGGACCACCCGAACTACGCGGCGAGGCACTGGGGTTGACCGAGCTGGCGGGCCGGGGCTGCGGCGTCCTGGACGCGCCGCAGCTCGCCACGGAGGATTTACGAGCCGCCCAGCTCACCGAACTGGGCGACGCAGGACAGGCGCTGCGCTACCTCGGCGGCCTCCTCGGCGAGGTGGGCATCGCCCTCGTGGGCCTCGCCTGCGCCGCGGACGACGAGGGCACCTACTGGCAGTGCATGGAGGCCATCGACGCGGCGGACGAGTCCAGGGACCGGGTCCGGGAGATGCTGCGCAAACTCACGGACGCGGAGCAGCGGCTGACGGAGAAGGAGGCGGGTTAGCTTCGCGGGCGGTCGGCCGCGAGCGGCGGCGGGTCTCCCGGCCGGCCGGCGATCCGGTCAGCCCGCTTCGGGCTCCTCGCCCGTCCGGCCCGCCGACTGCAGGTCCGCGTCCAGCGCCGACAGGTCCGCGTTCAGCGCCGCCATGAGCTCCTCCATCTGCTGCAGCAACCCCTTGGGCTGGCCGGTGCCCCCGCCCTGCTGCGGCACGGATTCTTCGGACATGACGGCCTCCTAGGCCTGCCGGCCCCCGGGGAGGCCGATGCGGGTGACGCGCCGGTGACGACGACCGACCGGTGCGGGTGCCGGTCGGCCCGGCTCCGCTCCGGCCAACGATCACTGTCGGGCCGGGTCACTGGCACGAGCACCCCGCGTGCACGCCGTTGACGCAATTTCACCCGACCGGGGACGGCCGTGGCCAGGGGGACCGGTGGGGTTGACCGGCACCGCAGCGTGCAGGATGGAGGCATGGATCTTCGCATCTTCACAGAGCCCCAGCAGGGCGCCACCTACGACACGTTGCTCGCCGTGGCGAAGGCCACCGAGGACCTCGGGTTCGACGCATTTTTCCGCTCGGACCATTACCTCCGCATGGGCTCGTCGGACGGTCTTCCCGGTCCCACCGACGCCTGGATCACCCTTGCCGGACTGGCCCGCGAGACCAAGCGGATCCGCCTCGGCACGCTGATGACCGCCGGCACCTTCCGGCTGCCCGGCGTGCTCGCCATCCAGGTCGCCCAGGTCGACCAGATGTCCGGCGGACGTGTCGAACTCGGCCTGGGCGCGGGCTGGTTCGAGGAGGAGCACACGGCATACGGCATCCCCTTCCCGAAGGAGAAGTTCGCCCGCCTGGAGGAGCAGCTGGCCATCGTCACCGGACTGTGGGAGACGAAGCTCGGCGACACCTTCGACTTCCACGGCACCTACTACGACCTCAAGGACTCGCCCGCGCTGCCCAAGCCCGCGCAGGAGAAGATCCCGGTCCTGATCGGCGGCCACGGCGCCGTCCGCACCCCGCGTCTGACCGCGCGCTTCGCCGACGAGTTCAACATCCCCTTCGCCTCCGTCGAGGACAGCGAGCGCCAGTTCGGCCGGGTGAAGGCCGCCGCCGTCGAGGCCGGGCGGCCCGCGAACGACCTCACGTACTCCAACGCGCTGGTCGTCTGCGTCGGCAAGGACGACCAGGAGGTCGCCCGCCGTGCCGCCGCCATCGGCCGCGAGGTCGATGACCTCAAGGCCAACGGCCTGGCCGGCTCCCCGGCCGAGGTCGTCGACCGGATCGGCAGGTTCGCCGAGATCGGCTCCCAGCGCGTCTACCTCCAGATCCTCGACCTCTCCGACCTGGACCACCTGGAGCTGATCTCCTCGCAGGTCCAGTCGCAGCTGTCGTAGCGACGATCCGGCGCGGCCTCGGACGGCCGGAATAAACAAAGGCGCCGGTCGGTGCCGTGTGCCAAGGTGAGACGGTCGTCCTGACGGCCCCCAGGATCACCCCCTGGGGGCCGTCGCGCGTACGGCACCACACCAGTCTGTCGACCGTCATCCACCCGGCCGGAGAGGCCCGCGCATGTTCCTGACCATCACCACCACCGGCACCCCCGAACGCCCCGCCACCGACCTCGGCTACCTGCTGCACAAGCATCCCGACAAGGCGCAGGCGTTCTCCACCTCCTACGGCACGGCGCACGTCCTCTACCCCGAGGCGGACGCCCAACGCTGCACGGCGGCGCTGCTGTTGGAGGTCGACGCGGTGGCGCTGGTGCGGCGGGGGAAGGGCAAGGGCCGCGGCGGCGCACCCGACGCGGCGCTCGCGCAGTACGTCAACGACCGCCCGTACGCGGCCTCTTCGCTGCTCGCGGTGGCGCTGAGCGCCGTCTTCTCCAGCGCGATGAAGGGCGCCTGCCAGGCGAAGCCCGAACTCCCGGCACAGGCGCGCCCGTTGCGCGTCGAGGTGCCCGCGCTGCCCGCTCGCGGCGGCCCGGATCTCGTACGGCGGCTGTTCGAGCCGCTCGGCTGGACGGTCACCGTCGAACCGATCGCCCTGGACACGGAGTTCCCGGAGTGGGGCGACTCGCGGTACGTGCGGCTGCTCCTGGAGTCCGAGGTGCTGACCCTCGCCGCCGCCCTGCGCCACCTCTACGTGCTGCTCCCGGTGCTCGACGACGCCAAGCACTACTGGGTCGCCCCCGACGAGGTCGACAAGCTGCTGCGGGTCGGCGAGGGCTGGCTGCCGGAGCACCCGGAGCAGAAGCTGATCGTCGGCCGCTACCTCTCGCGCCGCTGGTCGCTGACCCGGGAGGCGATGGAGCGCCTTGAGCTGGTGCGGCTGGCGGAGGCCGACGACAGCGAGGTCGAGGACATCGACAACGCCGTCGAGGCGGAGACCGAGGCGGAGCAGAAGCCGACCCCGCTCGCCGTGCAGCGCCGGGAGGCGATCCTCGCCGCGCTGCAGGCGTCCGGCGCGGCCCGCGTGCTCGATCTCGGGTGCGGACAGGGCCAGTTGGTGCAGGCGCTGCTCAAGGACGTGCGGTTCACCGAGATCGTCGGCGTCGACGTGTCGATGCGCGCGCTCACCATCGCCTCCCGGCGGCTCAAGCTGGACCGCATGGGGGAGCGGCAGGCCTCGCGCGTCAAGCTCTTCCAGGGCTCGCTCGCGTACACCGACAACCGGCTCAAGGGGTACGACGCCGCCGTGCTCAGCGAGGTGATCGAACACCTCGACCTGCCCCGGCTGCCGGCCCTGGAGTACGCGGTGTTCGGCGCGGCCCGCCCGCGCACGGTCCTGGTGACCACACCGAACGTCGAGTACAACGTGCGCTGGGAGACCCTCCCGGCCGGCCACGTCCGGCACGGCGACCACCGCTTCGAGTGGACCCGCGAGGAGTTCCGCGCCTGGGCGGCCACGGTCGCCGAACGGCACGGCTACGCCGTGGAGTTCGTACCCGTCGGACCGGACGACCCGGAGGTGGGCCCGCCCACGCAGATGGCCGTGTTCAAGGCCGAGAACGCGAACGAGAAGAACGACAAGAGCGTGAAGAACGAAGAGAACGACAAGAGCGAGAAGGAGGCGAAGGCAGCATGAGCGAGGCAACCGAGACCCAGGTGTCCCAGAAGAGGGGGCGGGTCCTCCCCGTCACCGACCTCTCCCTCGTCGTCCTCGTCGGCGCCTCCGGCTCCGGCAAGTCCACCTTCGCGCACCGGCACTTCAAGCCGACGGAGATCATCTCCTCCGACTTTTGCCGCGGCCTGGTCTCCGACGACGAGAACGACCAGGGCGCGACCAAGGACGCCTTCGACGTCCTGCACTACATCGCGGGCAAGCGCCTGGCCGCAGGCCGCCGCACGGTCGTGGACGCGACCAGCGTGCAGCAGGACTCGCGCCGCCAACTGATCGACCTGGCCAGGCAGTACGACGTGCTGCCCATCGCCATCGTGCTGGACGTACCGGAGGAGGTGTGCGCCGCGCGCAACGCGACCCGCACCGACCGGGCCGACATGCCCCGTCGGGTCATCCAGCGACACATCCGCGAACTGCGGCGCTCGGTACGGCACTTGGAGCGCGAGGGCTTCCGCAAGGTGCACGTCCTGCGGGGCGTCGAGGACATCGAGGGCGCCACGGTCGTCACCGAGAAGCGCTTCAACGACCTGACCCACCTCACGGGACCTTTCGACATCATCGGCGACATCCACGGCTGCGCCGCCGAACTGGAGTCGCTGCTGGGCAAGTTGGGCTACGCCGACGGGGTCCACCCGGACGGACGTACCGCCGTCTTCGTCGGCGACCTGGTCGACCGCGGCCCGGACTCGCCGGGTGTGCTGCGCCGCGTGATGTCCATGGTCGGCTCCGGCAACGCCTTGTGCGTACCCGGCAACCACGAGAACAAGTACGGCCGCCACCTCAAGGGCCGCAAGGTCCAGCACACCCACGGCCTCGCCGAGACCATCGAGCAGATGACCGGCGAGAGCGACGAATTCGTCACCCAGGTAAGGGAGTTCATCGACGGGCTGGTCAGTCACTACGTACTGGACGGCGGCAGGCTGGTCGTCTGCCACGCCGGCCTGCCCGAGAAGTACCACGGCCGCACCTCCGGCCGGGTCCGCTCGCACGCCCTGTACGGCGACACGACCGGCGAGACCGACGAGTTCGGGCTGCCGGTGCGCTACCCGTGGGCCGAGGACTACCGGGGCAGGGCGGCAGTCGTCTACGGCCACACACCGGTCCCGGAGGCCACGTGGCTCAACAACACGATCTGCCTGGACACGGGCGCCGTCTTCGGCGGCAAGCTGACCGCGCTGCGCTGGCCGGAGCGGGAACTGGTCGACGTACCGGCCGAGCGGGTCTGGTACGAGCCGGCCCGCCCGCTGCGCACGGAGGCACCCGGCGGACACGACGGCCGCCCGCTCGACCTGGCGGACGTGCACGGCCGCCGCGCGGTGGAGACCCGGCACGCCGGCCGGGTGGCGGTGCGCGAGGAGAACGCGGCGGCGGCCCTGGAGGTCATGAGCCGCTTCGCCGTCGACCCGCGCCTGCTCCCGTACCTCCCGCCGACCATGGCGCCGACGGCGACCTCGCAGGCGGAGGGCTTCCTGGAGCACCCGGCGGAGGCGTTCGCGCAGTTCGCGCAGGACGGGGTCGCGCGGGTCGTGTGCGAGGAGAAGCACATGGGCTCGCGAGCGGTGGCACTGGTGTGCCGGGACGCGGAGGCGGCGGCCAAGCGCTTCGGCGTGGACGGCCCCACCGGCTCCCTCTACACCCGCACCGGCCGCCCCTTCTTCGACGACCGGTCGGTGACCGAGGACATCCTCGGCCGCCTTCGCACGGCCGCCACCGAGGCCGGCCTCTGGGTCGAACTCGACACGGACTGGCTCCTGTTGGACGCCGAACTGATGCCGTGGTCGCTGAAGGCGTCCGGTCTGCTGCGCTCGCAGTACGCGGCGGTCGGCGCCGCGTCCGGGGCGGTGTTCCCGGGTGCGCTCGCCGCACTGGAGGGCGCGGCGGCACGGGGCGTACAGGTGACGGACCTCCTCTCCCGCCACCGCGAACGAGCCGCGGACGCGGCGGCGTTCACTGACGCGTACCGCCGCTACTGCTGGCAGACGGACGGCCTGGACGGCGTACGCCTGGCACCCTTCCAGGTCCTCGCGGTCCAGGGCCGCAGCCTCGCCGCGCTCCCGCACGACCGGCAACTCGCCCTGCTCGACCGGCTGGTGGAGCACGACGGCAGCGGCCTGCTGCAGACCACCCGCCGCCTCTACGTCGACACCGCCGACCCCGAGTCGGTCCGGGCCGGCGTCGACTGGTGGCTGGAGATGACCGGCCGCGGCGGCGAGGGCATGGTCGTCAAGCCCCTCGACGCGCTGACGCGCACCGCGGAGGGCCGTCTGGTCCAGCCCGGCATCAAGTGCCGGGGCCGCGAGTACCTCCGGATCATCTACGGCCCGGAGTACACGCGCCCCGACAACCTCGACCGACTGCGCCGCCGCTTCCTCAACCACAAGCGCTCCCTGGCGATCCGCGAGTACGCCCTGGGCCTTGAGGCCCTGGACCGGCTGGCGGAGGGGGAGCCGCTGTGGCGGGTGCACGAGGCGGTGTTCGGGGTGCTGGCGTTGGAGTCGGAGGCGGTGGATCCTCGGTTGTAGGCATCCGCCGACGGTGGGGAGGCGACGTGCCGGCCTCTCCACCGGAATTACTGGTCCGCAGCCTCAAAGGTCCCTGGTTAACCGTGAGTTGCCATGCTATCTTCGCAGGTCGGTCCAGCAGGCATACCGACTCATGGGGGACAGTCGGTGGAGACAGGCGCGGGGCTCGGCGAGCCCGGGAGCGATTCCAGTCGTGCGCGGGGACTTGAGCTGCTCGCCCAGCTGACCGAAGCGCTGTGCGAACTCAGTTGCCTGGACGATCCGCAGACGCGCGTACAGTTCGGGAACCTCCTCGCAGAGCACCTGAACAAAGCGGTCGACGTGCGCGGTGTCAAACTGCGCGACGACGCGGCCCTCTTCGCCCGTTCCTCGTTGAGTGTGACGGGTGGAGAACGCGTACTGCTGTTGGTGGTGCGTGTATACGAAGGACCCATGGCCGCGGCCGAGTTGGAGCGACTGTTCATCCCTGCCGCCAGGCTGCCGTCCGACCAGGTGCTGTCCGGTCCGCTGTCCAGGTACGACGAGCGCGCCGCGCGCGGCCTGCTGGACGCCGCCAAGGGTGAGGTGCCGTCGGTGCGTCTGCGGGACGAGCTCCTCGCCGAACTGGATGGCGTCGACCTCCCCATGGGCCTGTCACCCGAACAACTCTTCACCTATGTGGTCGAGTTGAACGTCCAGCCGGACGGTCTGCCTCCCGCCGTCCTGCTCATGGAACAGGCGGCCCTGCTCGCCGCGACTCCTGATCACCGGACCGCGCTGGCCACCTGGGCCAAGGCCTGGGCCCAGCACGCGGACCTGTCCGAGGAACTGGAGCGGCGCCGAGTCCGACGTGCCGCGGCGGCGTACGACCCGGGGATACCCCGCTGCCTGGTCGTGGCCGTCGAACCCGCTCGGGACGGCTCGGGCGAGGTCCTGGTCCGGCCCTGGCTCAACACGGCACCCGGCCGGTGGAACCCCCAGCCCGGCGAACCCGGGACGACCAGCCTCGACAACCTCGGCCCGGCCGTCCAGCAAGCACTGCGCCAGGGTGACAGTTTATGGACGACGCAGCAGGAGTCACCCGCGGGTGGACGGGAACAGACGCCGCCGTACGTCGAGTTCGTTCTTCCGTACGACCTCCTCAACCACGATGTGGCCGGATTGAAGTTCCGGATCGGCGACGGGAGACCGTTACCGCTCGCCCTGAAATACGCAGTGCATCTACGCAGTCTGGAACGCATGCGTAGCACCGACGTACAGGTCCGTCGGCAATGGCGGACACGGTGGCGCGCTCTCGTCGAGCAGGGTGTCGTGGTGCACGGCTGGAGCGAACCTGACGCCGAGCGGCTCGACGAGTGGGAGACCGCGCTGGCCGGGGAAGGCAGACATACGGCGGTCGTCATGGACGCTCCCGGGTCCGCGTCGACCCTTGCGGCGCTCAAGGCGGCCATCGCCGAGGGAATCGGACTGGCCCTTTGGGATCGCCGCGGTGTTTTTCCCGACGAACGCCGGGAAGTGGTCAGTGCTGTGTTTGCGTCAGTGCCGACGCCCGCACAGATCCCCATGGCCATCCACCGACTGCGTATGAAGGCCGAACTCGACGGCAGCGGCCCCTATCTGGTGGGGCGCCATATCGCCTTCTTCTGGGACGACCCGAACCGACTCGTCGACTTCCACGACTTCGACCAAGGCGATCTCGCCAACGAGGAGGCACCGGCATGAGCACGCGGGAGCAGACGGACCCCGGTGGTTGGCACGTGTTCCATGCCACCGGGCAGGTCCCCGGCGGTCCGCCGCCGCGATTGCCCGAGCCTCCACCGTGGCGGCAGTTCCGTGGTGGCCCGTCCCAGCCCCCGCCGCCGGACGGCGAGGAGTCCGCGCTGCGCCGACTGGGACCCGGCGACGTGATCCGGCAGCTCGGCTCCGACGAGACCGACATCATCAACGCGGCGCTGCTGCTGCGCAGGCCGCTGCTGATCACCGGTCCGCCTGGTATCGGGAAATCCACTCTCGCCTTCCTCATCGGACGTGAACTCGGCCTGGGGCGCGTCCTGGAGTGGAACATCGTCAGCCGTACGACACTGCGCGACGGACTCCACACATATGACGCGATGGGGCGGGCGCAGGCCATCGCCGCTTGGCGGGCGGGAGTGCGGGAAGCGGCCGTGGCGGGGCTCGACGACGGCGCCGACGAGACGGGGTCCATATCCCCGGCCGGCCGCCAACAGGCCCCGACACTGGGGGAGTTCGTGACCCTGGGTCCTCTGGGCACCGCCCTGCTGCCCTACGATCGTCCCCGTGTCCTGCTCGTCGACGAACTGGACAAGAGCGACATCGACCTGCCCAACGACCTGTTGCACGCCCTTGAGAACGGAAGCTATGAGATCCCCGAGCTGGTGCGCGACGCCGCGGAGTCGGCCCGCGTGCACACCAGCGACCCCGGCGGACATGCGGTGGTGCACAACGGGCGGGTTGAGTGCAAGGAGTTCCCGGTCGTGGTGATCACCAGCAACGGGGAGCGGGAGTTCCCGGCCGCGTTCCGCAGGCGCTGCCTGCCCCTGGAGCTGCGGCCGCCCAACCGGGAGCAGCTTCTGGCCATGGTGGAGAGCCATTTGAGGATGCGCCCGGAGGGGGCGGAACGCCTGGTGGATGACTATCTCCACCGCGTGCGGAGCGGCGGTACCCACTCACTCGATCAGTTGCTGAACGCAGTACAGCTGACTACTCTGGGTGGTTTCCAGGCCGAAGCCGACGGCAGTAAGCTCGTCGAAACGCTGCTCCGCGATCTCGCGAAGGGCCGCTGAATTGACCGGCGTTCACAGGGAGCGCTCATCCGAGCACGGCGACGGGGACCCTATCACTGGGACGTCGTCCCTCTCGTCGTTCCCTGAAGCCGACGCGGACGGGGCACCTCACTGGGAGGAACTCGCCGATGCCGTCTGGCTGGCCGCCTACTGGCATCGCAAAGGCCACGACGCGCGCGCGAATATCCATGCGGCGCCGGGCTCCGCTGGCACGGCCACGAGCCGCCCGCACCGCGGCCCCGCTCCCTCCACCGCTGTGCAGGAGCCGGCCGCGGACGCCTCCGGTGACGTGCCCGACTCCGGCTCCCCGTCCGCTCGCCGGTCGGCCGTGGCGTCGGCTCGCGGCGCGCTCGGCGGCATGGCGCCGCAGCCCCGGCTGTTACCCGATCCCGAGGGAACCGTGGTCGCGCGCCCCGGCCGACCCCTGCTGCCCGACACGGAGACGTCGCCGGGGACGCCGGGTCCGGGCCGGGAGACGGCCCGACTCGCACGTGCCCTGCACCGGCTCGCCCGCCGTGTCCCGTCCCGGGTCGCCAAGGAACTGGACGAGGAGACCACCGCGGAGCGCGGCATCGTCGACGGGCTCTGGATGCCCTTTCTGCAGCCGTCCCTCACCTCGGCGTTCGACCTGGTCCTTCTGATCGACGACGCGCCCACGATGCGGATCTGGGAGAACTCCACCGCCCGTCTGGCCGAGGCCGCAGAGCAGAGCGGGGCGTTTCGCGCGGTCCGCGTCGTACGGGTCACGGTGCCACGCACCGGAGCGCCCACCGTGCGCCGCGGCCCCGAGCAGGTCGCCACCGATCCCGCCGAGCTGCTCGACGGAAGCGGCAGCCGTGTGTTCCTCGTCGTCACCGACGGTCTGGCGCACGGCTGGGCGGGCGCCGCGGCCGACACCCTGTTGGGCCGTCTGGGGCGGGCGGGGCCCACGGCCCTGGTCCACCTGCTGCCGCCCCACCTGCGCCACCGCTCGTCCCTGTACCCGTTCCGGGCGGAGCTCGGGGCGGGTGGTTTCGGCGCGACCAACGAGAGCCTCGAACACCCGCCGCTGTCCGACGGCCCCGACCCGATGCGCTCCCTGCCGGAGGGCGGCGACGGGTCCGTGCCGGTGCCGGTGCTGTCCCTAAAGCCCGGATCGATCGCCGCGTGGGCCGAACTCGTCACGGGAAAGCACGGAGTACGGCGGGAACTGCCCGTAGTCCTGGCCGGCACTCTGGCGAAAGGCGCTCCCGCACAGGGGCTGAACGCGCCGCGGCTCCCTCGCGCGGCGCGGGCCGCCGTGCGTCGGTTCTTGACTCTCGCCACTCCGTCGGCGAGTCGACTCGCCAGCCAACTGGCGGCCATTCCCTTTGAGTTCGAGTTGGTCGACCAGTTGCGCAGGCGGATCATGCCGGAGACCCGTCCCGAGCACCTCGCCGAGATTTTGATGGGCGGCCTGATCGACTGGAACGGGGCCGGCGAGGGACAGCCGGAGTTCGCCGAAGGTGTGCGCGAGGCGCTCCTCGCCACCACGACCCGGACCCGGCTCACGCTCACGGTTGACGCGGTGGGTGACCTGCCGGCGGCCGGTCAGCGAGGCGTCGCGTTGCGTGCAGCGCTGCGCGACCCCGAGCGCGCCACGCTGCCCGACCCGGCAGAGCGTGGTTGGGCGCGCAGTGAGTTGGCAGTCATGCGAGCGCTGTCCGGTCGTTACTCCGAACGTGCGAAGCGTCTGGAACCGAGTCTGCCGCAACGTGCACCCGGTGCGGCGAATACTCCGGGATTTACCGGAATCAGTGGGTCATTCGGCACAGGAGCGGGCAGTGAGAAACCCGAGTCCAGAGTCCCTGAACCTGATCCACTTGGAGAACGTGTGGCGAGTCCGGCGACCGAAACTTTCCGACCCGAGGCCCCGGAGGATGAGTCTCCCATGACGAGCGCCAAGACCGGAAAACCGGCGAACGGAGCTCCAGCTCTGATGGTGAATCTTCCGCTGCGGAACAACTCGTTCGTGGGTCGGACGGCGCTCCTTCAGGCCGTGGAGGAGCAGTTGGGGGCCCAGGACACCGCGGCCGTGCTGCCGCACGCCCTGCATGGCCTGGGAGGCGTGGGCAAGTCTCAGCTCGCCCTTGAGTACGTGTACCGCCACCAATCGGACTACAAGGTCATCTGCTGGATCCCGGCCGAGCGGGAGAGTCTGATCCTCACGGCGCTGGCGGGCTTGGCGGCGCGCCTGCGTCTCATCCCGGCCGGCCAGGACGGCGGCGGCGCTCCGGCTGCCAATACGGCCGTACCCGCTGTCCTTGAGGCGTTGCGTACGGGAGCGCCGTACGACAACTGGCTGCTGATCTTCGACAACGCCGAGAACGTCGACGTAGTCCGCACGTTCTTCCCGGCCAACGGTCCGGGAAAGATCATCGTCACGTCCCGCAACCGGGACTGGGAACGCGTGGCGACACCGCTGCCGGTGAACGTGTTCGAGCGGGAGGAGTCGATCGAGCTGCTCCAGAAGCGCTCGCCGGACCTCTCGCCGGTCGACGCGGACCTGCTCGCCGCGGCCCTGGGTGATCTGCCGCTCGCCGTGGAGCAGGCAGGGGCCTGGCGCGCTGTCACGGGAATGCTCGTCGACGACTACCTGGATCTGCTGCGGCAGCGCAGCCCGGAGATCCTCCACCTCGACCCGAACCCCGACTATCCGGTTTCCGTCGCGGCCGCTTGGGACATCTCGCTGGGGCGGATCAAGGAGAACAACCCCGGAGCACGCGAACTCCTGGACATCTGCGCCTGTATGGCTCCCGAACCCGTCCCGCTGTCGATTCTGCGAAAGAGTCGCGGGATCGACATCACGCCCAACGTCGACCCCATTCTGGGCGAGGCGATCAAACTAAGCCGTGCCATTCGCGCCCTGACTCAGTTCTCCTTGGTGAAACTGGACCTTCGAACCGACACCCTGCAGATGCACCGCCTGTTGCAGAACGTGCTTCTCGCCAAGCAGGGTTCCGAGGAACGTGAGCGCATGCGAAACGCGGCCCACCAGCTCCTGTCAGCGGCCAAACCCGGCCACTACGCCTCCTCTCAGGAGTGGCCTGCCTACCAGGCTCTCCTGCCGCACGTATTGAGTTCCCAGGCGGTGACGAGCAGCGACGCGTATGTGCGTGAACTGGTCTACGACACTGTGTTGTTCCTCTACTACTGGGGCAACCACACAGGTGCGGCCGATCTCGCGCGAGAGGCCTACGGCGCGTGGCTCGCCGCATCCGGCGAGGAGAATATTCACGTCATCCGCATTTCCAAGATCCTGGCATTCCTGCTGCGCATCGTCGGTGAGGCCGAAGAGTCCATCCAGCTCAACGAAGAAGCGCTGGAGCTTTCGCGTCGAGTGGAGGTCGCCCCGGAGGACCTCATTGACTCCATGATCGAGTTGGCCGACGCCCGGCGGTTCCAGGGCAGGTTCGCGGAGGCCCGTGACCTGGGGAAGGAAGCCACGGAACGGGCCGGTTCCCTGTTGGGGCCGGACGACACGATCACCCTGCGGGCCGCGCACAGCTGGGGCGTCGACCTACGGCTGTGCGGTCAGTTCCGTGAGGCTTTGCCCATGGACCAGGAGACGGCACGGCTGCGCGACGAAGTGTTCGGTCCGGCCAGCTCTCTCACGCTCAACACTCTGAACGCCGTGGCGACGGACATGAGAGAGAGTGGTGACTATCCCGGCGCGCGTACCTTTCAGGAAGATGTACACCGACAGGCACGCGCGGCGCTCGGCGACGACAACTTCCTCACTCTGCGCATTGCCGGAAACCTGGCGGTCTGCCGACGTCGTGACGGCGCGATCACAGATGCCGCCAAGCTCTCCGACGAGACGCTGAGCAGCTTCGTCGTAGCCCTCGGTCGCCATCACCCGGACTCCCTGTCGATGGCAATCAACGTCAGTATCGACCGGCGTCTCACCGGCGACCTCGATGGCGCGCGCCGACTGGGCGAGCAGACCTTGGAGGGCTGCACCAAGCGCTTCGGCCCCGAGCATGCCTACACCTTGCTCATGAAAGCCAATCTGGCCGCTACGCTGCGTGCCCTCGGAGAACTCACCACCGCGCAGGAATACGAGGACGACCTCGCCGCGAGGCTCCCCCAGGCGGTCGGCCCCCGCCATGTGACGACGCTGACGGTGGCGATCGGCCGGGCGAACACAGCTCACCAACTGCTCGACTTCGACCGGGCCCGCGAGATCGACGAGGCCAATCTCCCGCTGTTGACCGAGGTGGCGGGACCGGACCACCCACTGACTCTGTCCTGCGCTTCGAACCTGGCACTCGATCTACGGGGACTGGGCCGAGGTGCGGAGGCGGACGAGTTGGAACGGCGGGCGGTGGAGGGCTTCCGGCGGGTGGTCCGCGAGGATCACCCCTGGCTCCTCGCGGCCGGCCGGCGCCGACGGATCGAGTGCGACATCGCGCCGATGCCGCTGTAGGACGACGTTCCGGCCGCGCCCGGCACACGGTGCCGCACGCGGCCGGAACACCGCGGCGGTCACATCGGGCAAGCGGCACGGGAACCTTGAGCGGTGTCAGGGGGGCACATGCCGACGATCGTCTTCATCCACGGGACAGGGGTGCGCGAGCCTGGCTTCTCGGCCCTGGCCGGGCGGGTCGCCGCCGGCCTCGGCGCCCTGCGCGAGGGACTGCGCGTCGTGCCGTACTACTGGGGAGGCCCGTACGGTGCCACGCTGGCCGCCGACGGGGCGAGCCTGCCGCCGGAGACGGGAGCGAGCCGTGGCCTCGGCGAGAGTCCGGCCGGGTCGGAGACGGACGACGAGTCGGCTGCCTGGGCCGTCCTGTACGCCGACCCCGACGCCGAACTAGCCCTGGCGGCCGCAGGAGCGGCGTCCACCACCGAACGCCCGCCGGGATCCGTACCGGCCGAGCAGAAGATGCAGGCACTCCTGGCCGAACTGGCAGCGCGGGGGGACGAGTTCACCGCCGAGCTGGGTCCGGGTCTGGCACGCGCCGCGTCGGACCTGGCAGTTCACCCGTCGCTGGGCCCCGCGGCGGCCGTCCTGAACCCCGACGAACTCGCGGTGGTCGCCGCGCGTCAGCTGGTCGCGCGCCTGATCGCCGAAGCGCTGGCCGCCGACAATCCGCTCATTCCGGTCGGTGGCAGCCGGGACACCGTGGTCGACCGCGTCGCGCAGGCACTTGGCGCCCCGCCCCGAGGCGCTGAACGCGGAGTGGGAGCAGGGCTGTTGAGGATCGTGGGCCGCGGTGCCTCCCGCGCCGCGGTACGCCGTCGACGGGCCCTGACCGAGGCCGCCCACCCCGCGGCCGGTGACATCCTGCGCTACCTCAGCAGAGGCGAGGCGGTCCGCACCGACCTGCGGGAGGTGGTCGCGGGGCTCGAACCGCCCGTCACCCTCATCGCTCACAGCCTCGGGGGCATCATCGCTCTGGACACGCTGGTGACCAATCCGCTCCCACAGGTCCACCTGCTGGTCACCGCCGGCTCCCAGAGCCCCTTCCTCTACGAACTGGGTGCCCTGCCCTCTCTCGTCCACCCCGAACCCCTGCCCTCGCACGTCCCCCACTGGCTGAATCTGTACGACCGTCGCGATCTGCTCAGCTACCTCGGCGCGGGCCTCTTTCCCGGACGCGTCACCGACATCGAGGTCGACAGCCGCCAGCCGTTCCCGGCGTCGCACAGCGCCTACTGGACCAATCCCGCCGTGTACCGGCACATCGTGGACCGGCTCCCGTGACCGGCGCCGAGCCACCGGTGCGGAGGCAGGACCCGGCCCGGGTGCACGCTCTGATCGTCGGCATCGAGAAGTACGACGCGGGCGTCGCCTGGGACCTGCCCGGGCCCGCCAGGGACGCTCTCGCGTTCCATCGGCTGCTGAGTGACGCCGGGGTACCCGAGTCCCAACTGCACCTTTATCTCGCCCCGTTGCCTCCGTTCGCCCCCGACACCCCTTATCGGCCCGCCGATCACGCCACCCTGCGTCGCGCCCTGGTACGGGAACTCCCCGCTGCCCAGGGCGATGTGCTGTGGGTGTGGTGGGGCGGCCACGGGGTCCTCGACCGCGCCGAACACCTCAGACTGCTGTGCTCCGACGCCACCGTCGGCGACAAGGTCGCCCTCGACCTGGACTCGGCTCTGGCCCGCTTCGCCGGGGACGCCGTGCCGGGGTTGAGGGAGCAGTTGTGGCTCGTGGACGCCTGCGAGACCTTCGAGGAGGCACTGGCCTTCCGGGTCCCGCTGCCCGCCGATGCCCTGCCCGTCGGACAGCGCAATCTCGCGCACTGGCAGTCCACGCTGCGTGCCGCCGGACGCGGCCGGGCCGCCGCCAACGATCCCGTGCGCGCCACCGGTCTCTTCTCGGAGGTCCTGCTCGACCTGCTCAGGGATCGCGCCGCGGTGCTGCCCGGACTGCCCGACCCGGAGGAGCTCTTTTCCGCCGTACGCGTGCGGATGGACACCCTGCGGGAGGCGGGCCGGACACTGCAACAGCCTGAGATCCGGCTGCAGAGCCCGCAGCGGACCGAGACACTGGCCCCAGCCGAGGGACGGACGCTCTCCGCGCTCGGCCGTGCAGTGGACGCACTCATGGCCTATCCGTGGACGGCCGATCCCGTCGAACGGCAGGCCGTCGTAGGCGCGCTGGACCCGCGCGTTCGCGGGACGCTGCCCCGCCACCACAGGGCCCGCACCGATGTCACGGCTATCCTCACGGCGCTCGGACGTCGCCGACCCGAGGACCTGTGGGAGCTGTTCGACGCTGTGGTGACCCTCGACGACGACCCCGACAGAAGGGCCGAACTCGCCGACGCGCTGCTGGAATTCGGGGCATTCCTCACCCAACGGCGCCGTCTGGGCTGATCAGGTGGCGTGATCGTACGGGTTTCCGTCAAGGCCTGTGTTCGTCATGATGGACGGTATGCGGGGCATCGAGTGCCACTGCGTGAAAAGGGGGATGCACCTTGGACCAGCCGCCTGCTCTGTACGAGGCCCACGCCGCCGCCCGCGAGGCGGCCGTCGCGGCAGATGGGCTCGACTGGGAGTCGGATCTGGCGGACCTCACCACGGTGCCGTTGGCCGCTCTGGACCATCTCACCCCGCTCTCCGCCGATTCCCGCATCCTCACCGAGGTCCTGCGGGCGCGGAGCAGCACGAGAGGCGGCCCAGAGCCAGGCAGAGCGGAGTGACGAACAGTGGTCGCGCATGCCCCGTCCCTTGTGAGCCCGCACGCTCCATCGGAGGTCCCCGGCCATGACCAGCGAGCAGCTCACGTCACCGCTCCGCATGCCGAGGCATCTTTTCGAGGAACTCGCCGTCGGCGAGGGCTCGCCCGAGGCCCTCGCCTTCCTCGCCCGGAGCGAACGCGCGCGCAGGCTGCTCCTCCTGCGCACCTTGCTGGCCCGCCTCGACGCGCTGGCCACGCCGCTCGATGCCCCTGTCGAGGCATGGCGCACCATCAAGCGCGCGGCCGGCGCGGCTCCTGTGCCGGTCGAGCGATTACTTCTCGCACCACAGACCGGCGGCTGGCTCGCCCATCTGCTGCGCCGCCTGCACGGCACCGCTCCAGGACCGGAACTCTGGTCCGAGGCGGGCCACTTGTCCGCCCTGGCGATCTCGGCGACCCTGCAGGCCGGCACCGACACGGACCTTCGCGTTCCCCTCGTCGACGGTGCCCTGTTCCTCCCAGGACTGGGCCTGGCACAGCTGCCGGGCGCGCCGCGAGGTCTGTCGATCGGCCGGGCCGGTGTGAGCCGCGGCGAACTGACCCTCGCGTCCGAGGCGTTGGACGTACCTCCGCTCGTCCTTCGGCACCCCGCCGCCGTCCCCGTGCACACCGAGGGAGCAACGCCGGACACCGTCCCGCACTGGCTGCCCCTGCGCACCCTCACGTTCCCCGGGCCATCGGGAACGGTGGCCGTTCCCCTGGACGATCTCGACCCCTACCGTGACCTCGACGACCCGATACCCCCGGCCCGGCTCGACGCGGAGGAGGCGGCGGAATGGCAGCGGCTGTTCGGTGCGGCCATCGGCATCGTCACCGCGCGGGGCACGGAGGGCCCGGGCCGCCTCGATCCCGCCGAGATACGGGCCGTCGTGCCATGGGGCCGTACGAGCGTGCTGCCCCCGGCTCCGCCGACCGTGCGGCTCTCCGCCTCCAGCGGTGACTCCTACGCCGCCATGGTCATCGCCCGTCCCGCCGGCGCCCTCGCTCTCGCCGAGACCCTGGTCCACGAGTTCCAGCACAGCCGACTGGCCGCTCTGCTCCACCTGTTCCCGCTCCTCGACGACGACCGTGAGGAGCGGTACTACGCTCCATGGCGTGGGGACCCTCGACATCTCACGGGACTTCTGCACGGGGCGTACGCGTTCACCGGTGTCGCCGGTTTCTGGCGGGACCGGATGGCCGAGGCGCGGGAGCCCGAAGCCGCGGAGGTGGCCGGCTACCACTTCGCGCTGCGCCGGACGCAGAGCCGCCTCGTCGTGCGGACCTTGCTGGTGAGCGGTCGGCTGACCGTCCAGGGCACGGTGTTCGTGACAGGGCTCGCGCGTACGCTGGACGGCTGGCTGCGCGAGCCCGTTCCGGCGGCGGCCCTGGCCCGGGCCCGTACCGCCGCGGCCCTGCACCGCACCGAGTGGCGGCTGCGCAATGTGGTCCCCACCCGTGACGTACCGACCGCGCCGGACGCCTTGGTCTTCCGGACCGACCGGGCGTCCTGGCTCGACGACCGTACCTACGCCTTCGCCGCGCCGTCCGGCACCCCGCGCACCGCGGACGAGTACCTGGCCGCCGGTGACCCGGCGGCCGCTGTCGCCCGCTACGCCGACGTGCTCACCACCGACCCGGCCGAACCCCACGCCCTCGCGGGCTGGATCGTCGCCCGGGCAAACCTGGGCTCGGGGCGGGTGTCCCGTCGGATGCTGGCCCGCCCGGAACTGCTCCAGCCCCTGCGCAGCCGCTGAGCACCTCACCCCACCAACCGCAACCGCTCCCCGCAAACCCCCACCCGCACCGTCTGCCCCCAAGTCAACTCCACCGCGTCCCCCTCCATCCCGTCCCCGAACGCGATCAGCCGCTCGGACTCGACGGTCAGGGTGAGGTGGGACGTGGCCGAGAGGTGGCCGGCGACCCGGGAGGTGCCCGTGGCCGGGGAGGGCCAGGCCTCGCGGACGAACCACACCAGGCGGGGGTCGGTGGGGCGGGGCAGGGGCAGGTCGCTGCCCCGCTCCTGCCACACCGACCGGAGCCAGCCCGTCGACCCGGTGCCGGTCCCCACCAGCACCCCGGAAGAAGCCTGGGCCTCGACGACACCCCCGTCGCCCTCCAGGCCCAGGCGGTATCTGGCCGTCTGATGTCCGACGGCTCCGACATAGATCTCGTTCAGCGCCACCAGACGCTGGGTGTCGTCGGCGACGGCCTCGACCATGGTGAGTTCGTCCACGCCGGTGCCCGCCGCGTGGGCCGACGGCAGCAGGGTCGCGGCGGCCGACGGGCGGTGGCGGACCAGGACGCCGGGGTTGCGGCCGGGGTCCGTGTCGAAGCCCAGCACCGGCTGGCCGGTGAGGTACTTGGCGACGTTCGCCACCAGGCCGTCCTGCCCGACCACGACCACGACGTCCTCCGGGGCGAACAGGAAACGGTCCAAGTCGGCCCGCTCGACCCGGGCCTGACGCCACGTCAGCGGGATCGCCGAGGAGACCTCGGCCAGCGCCCGCCTGGTCGCGCGGTGCCGTTCGGCGATCTCCTCGATGTCCCGTCCCCGTGAGGCGAGGAAGAAGGCGGCCTGGCCGTGCGTGCCGTGATGGGCCACCAACTCCTCGTACTCCGTGGTGCGATGGACGAGGACGACCCGCGGTGCGAGACTCACGCCCGCTCGCCGCCGCCCAGCCTGGCGAGCAGGCCCGTCAGGACGTCGGGGGAGATGGTGACGCTGTCGATGTTGGGCAGGTTCTCCGCCAGGCGCGTCCCGGTGAGCGCGTTCAGAGTCGCCACGTCCACGTCGCCGTGCACCCGCAGCCACGCCGCCTGGGCCTGCGCCCGTGCCTCGCCCACCTCTCGGGCGCTCTCCGCCTCCGCGCGGGCCAGTCGCACCGACCGGGCGGCCTCGGCGTCGGCCAGCTTCACCGTGCGCGTCGCCTCCGCCTCGGCGAGCTTGACCGAGCGCTCGGCCTCCGCCTCCGCGAGCTTCACCGACCGGGCCGCCTCCGCACTCGCCCGTACCGCGTCCGCCGCCGCGTGCTCCTCCGCCTCGCGGCGAGCGTTGGTGCCGCGCTGGTCGACCAACTGCTCCTCGCGGCGGGCGAGTTCGATCTGGCTGGCCAGTTCGTTCTCGGCGATGGTGCGCTCCCGCTCGACCGCCACCGCCCGCCGCTCGTAGGTGGCCCGGTCGGCCTCCTGCTGGATCTGCTCCCTCGCCGGCGTGCGCAGTGCCCGCTCCACCTCCGGCTCGGGGCGCAGCGCCACCACGCGCACCGCGACCACCTCGATGCCGGTGGCCGGCAGACGGGGCTCCGCGGCAAGTCCGGCGGCCACCCGCTCGCGCACCGACGCCACCCCGTCGACCAGCGCCGCCGACAGCGTCGTACGGGCGAGTACGTCGAGCGCGTGCTGCTGGGCCGTCTCCGTCATCAGCGTGCCCAGCTGCTCCAGGGGCGCGCCGCGCCACACCCCGGTGTCCGGGTCGATGGAGAAGTCGAGGCGGGCCGCGGCGAGCGCCGGGTCGCTGACCCGGTAGGTGACCGTCGCCTGCACCGCCACGTCCTGGAAGTCGGACGTGCGGGCGTGGAAGGTCATCGCCAGCTCCCGGTCGTCGACCGGTACCTCGGAGAGCGCCGCGGTCAGCGCGCGGTACCAGAAGCTGAGCCCCGGCCCGTCGTGCAGCAGCTTCCCGTCCCGGTGGTGGCGGACGTGTGCCGTCGGCGCTCCGCGCAGATGGCGCCAGCCCAGGCGCCGGGTGATGTCGGCCATGTGTGTGCGACCCCCTCGCTGTTTTTCGTCACCACGACGATAAGCGCGCCCACGGGTAATCGTCAAGGGGACGAGAATGGTGAATCGTATAAACGACGCGGAGCCGACCGCGCGGAAACGGTCGAGTGGTGGGTGAAGTCGGTCATCGATGGTCAGGATGGAGGCATGGGATTCCATGTCGACTCCGAGGCCGGGCGGCTGCGCCGCGTCATCCTGCACCGGCCGGATCTAGAGCTCAAAAGGCTCACCCCCAGCAACAAGGACGCTCTGCTCTTCGACGACCTGCTCTGGGTGCGCCGGGCGCGCGCCGAGCACGACGGCTTCGCGGACGTCCTGCGCGACCGAGGGGTCACCGTCCATCTCTTCGGCGACCTGCTCACCGAGGCCCTGGCGATCCCGGCGGCCAGAACGCTCGTCCTGGACCGGGTCTTCGACGAGAAGGAGTACGGCGTCCTGGCCACGGACCACCTCAGGGCCGCCTTCGAGAACCTGCCCTCGCCGGATCTCGCCGAGGTCCTGATCGGCGGGATGACCAAGCGCGAGTTCCTGGACGCGCACCCGGAGCCGACCTCCGTGCGCTTCCATGTGATGGACCTCGACGACTTCCTGCTGGGCCCGCTGCCCAACCACCTCTTCACCCGGGACACCTCCGCCTGGATCTACGACGGCGTTTCCATCAACGCCATGCGCTGGCCGGCCAGGCAGCGCGAGACGGTCCACTTCGAGGCGATCTACCGGCACCACCCCCTCTTCCGTGACGAAACGTTCCGCGTCTGGTCCGAGGGGCAGGCCGACTACCCCTCCACCATCGAGGGCGGGGACGTCCTCGTCATCGGCAACGGCGCCGTCCTGATCGGTATGAGCGAGCGCACCACGCCCCAGGCCGTCGAGATGCTCGCGCACAAGCTGTTCGCCGCGGGGTCCGCCCAGACGATCGTCGCCCTGGACATGCCGAAGGCGCGCGCGTTCATGCACCTCGACACCGTGATGACGATGATCGACGGCGACACCTTCACCCAGTACGCGGGCCTCGGCATGCTCCGCTCGTACACGATCGAACCGGGCGTCGGCGACAAGGAGCTCAAGGTCACCGACCATCCGCCGGAGCACATGCACCGCGCGATCGCCGCCGCCCTCGGCCTGAACGAGATCCGCGTCCTGACCGCCACCCAGGACGTGCACGCGGCCGAGCGCGAGCAGTGGGACGACGGCTGCAACGTCCTGGCCGTCGAACCGGGCGTCGTCGTCGCCTACGAGCGCAACGCCACCACCAACACCCATCTGCGCAAGCAGGGCATCGAGGTCATCGAGATCCCGGGCAGCGAACTGGGCCGGGGGCGCGGTGGACCGCGCTGCATGAGCTGTCCGGTCGAACGTGAGGCCGTATAGCGGTCCTGCGGCACCCCGTACCTGCCGCGTACCTGCCACACAGTCGTCGTATATAAATGCGAATCGTCGTATAGACTTCCAGGGTTCCTGTTTCCGCAGTCCCTCGCACTCCTGGAGCGCCCCATGGCGACAGTCCCGACCGCCCTCGCCGGCCGCCACTTCCTCAAGGAGCTCGACTTCACCGCGGCGGAGTTCGTCGGCCTCGTCGAGCTGGCCGCCGAGCTGAAGGCGGCCAAGCGGTCCGGGACCGAGACGCGGTACCTGAGCGGCAGGAACCTCGCGCTGATCTTCGAGAAGACCTCGACGCGCACCCGCTGCGCGTTCGAGGTCGCCGCCGCCGACCAGGGCGCCTCGACGACGTATCTCGACCCGTCGGGCTCGCAGATCGGCCACAAGGAGTCCGTGAAGGACACCGCGCGGGTGCTGGGGCGGATGTACGACGGGATCGAGTACCGCGGGGACAGTCAGGTCAAGGTCGAGGAGCTGGCCGCGTACGCGGGCGTGCCCGTCTACAACGGGCTGACCGACGACTGGCACCCCACCCAGATGCTCGCCGAGGTGCTCACCATGACCGAGCACTCCGCCAAGCCGCTGACCGACATCGCCTACGCCTACCTCGGCGACGCCCGCTTCAACATGGGGAACTCGTACCTGATCACCGGTGCCCTGCTCGGCATGGACGTGCGGATCGTCGCCCCGAAGTCCTACTGGCCCGCCCAGGAGATCGTCGACCGCGCCCGTGAGCTGGCCGAGTCGAGCGGCGCCCGGGTCACCCTCACCGAGTCCCTGGCGGACGGTGTCCTGGGGGCCGACTATGTCGCCACCGACGTCTGGGTCTCCATGGGTGAGCCCAAGGAGGTCTGGGACGAGCGGATCACCGCTCTGGCCCCGTACGCCGTGACGATGGACGTCCTGCGTGCCACCGGCAACGCGGACGTCCGGTTCCTGCACTGCCTCCCGGCCTTCCACGACCTCGGCACCAAGGTCGGCCAGGAGATATACGAGACCCATGGCCTCGACTCGCTCGAAGTGACCGACGAGGTGTTCGAGTCGGTCCACTCGGTCGTCTTCGACGAGGCGGAGAACCGCCTGCACACGATCAAGGCCGTGCTGGTGGCGACCCTCGCCTGACCTGCGGCGACCCTCAGGTCACGGTCACGCGGAACGCCGCTGCGGCGGCACCACCGGCAGCCTGAACCAGACCGCCTTGCCCGACTCGGTCGGACGGTGTCCGCAGGAGGAGCTGAGAGCGCGGATCAGGAGCAGTCCGCGCCCGTGTTCCTGCCACGGGTCGAGCTCCCCGCGGTCGGGCCGGGTCAGGTCCCCGGGCGGTGCCGGGTCGGGGTCGTGCACCTCGACCTGACAGCCGGAGGGCATCAGCTCCACCACGAGTTCTATCGGGGAGTCGCCGGCGGTGTGCTCCACGGCGTTGGCGACCAGCTCGGCCGTGAGCAGCTCCGCGGTGTCACTGTCGGCCCCGTTCTCCAGCTCGGTCAGCGCCGTGCGCACCAGCGCACGGGCGACGGGCACGGCCGCGGCGGAGTGCGGCAGCGCGATGCGCCAGGAGGCGGCGGAGGCGGAGGGGCGATCGTACAAAGCGGTTCCGTTCATGAGCAGGCTGTCCTGCTTTCAACCTTATGTATGGTACGGCGCCGCCCGGCAGAGTCGTCCGACGGGCACCGTGCGGGACCTTCGACCCCGTACCGAGCGGCTTACCCAGTCCAACGCCCCGCCTCGCACGAGTGAGCCCGTTGTTACCGCGTTATTGACGAGCGGTGACAATGGCGAATCGCGAAGGTTTGTATCGTCATTCTGACGACAGTCAGGATGAAATGCTGACTCGGTTGCTGTGGTGCGGGCTGTTCTACAGCTCGACCATGCCCGCCGTCAGTGTCGACCCGTCCGCCGGGTCGATCACGAGGAACGCGCCGGTGTGCCGGGAGACCGTGTAGTCGTCGAGTGCCAACGGCTCCGCCGTACGCAGACCGATCCGCCCCAGATCGTTCGCGCCCAGCTCGCTCGCCCCGCCCAGATCCTTGACGATCGCCTTGACGGTCCTGGTCGTGTGCCGGACCAGCACCCGGTCACCGACCCGCAGCGGCTGATCGGCGAGATGGCAGACGGCCGCCCGGACCTCCTGCGTGAGGGCGGGGACGTCCACGCCGGTCGTGAGCATGTCGCCGCGCGAGATGTCGCGCTGATCGGCGAGGCGCACCGCGATCGACTGCGGCGCGTACGCCACCTCCGCCTCGGTGCCGAGCACGTCGATGCCGGTGATCTCGGAGCTCGCCCCGGAGGGGTGCACGGTGACCCGGTCACCGACCCGCAGCGAGCCGGACACCAACTGGCCCGCGTAGTAGCGGAGTTCGCCGTGGCGCATCACGTACTGCACCGGGAAACGGGCGGGCGCGTCGGCCGCCTCCGTCCCCACGGGCACGTTCTCCAGGAAGTCCAGCAGGGACGGACCCCGGTACCAGTCCATGTGCGCCGAACGCTCCACGACGTTGTCACCGACCAGCGCCGAGACCGGTATCGGCGTGAAGCCGGGCAGCCCCAACTCGGCGGCGTGGCCCGCGAAGTCCCCGACGATCCGCCGGAAGTCCTTCTCCTCGTACCCGACCAGATCCATCTTGTTGACGGCGAGGACGACGTGCGGGACGCGCAACAGGGCGGCCACGGCCGCGTGCCTACGAGTCTGCTCCACGACGCCGTTGCGCGCGTCGATCAGCACGACGGCCAGCTCGGCGGTGGAGGCACCGGTGACCATGTTGCGGGTGTACTGCACGTGGCCGGGGGTGTCGGCGAGGATGAACCGCCGCTTGGGGGTGGCGAAGTAGCGGTAGGCGACGTCGATGGTGATGCCCTGCTCGCGCTCGGCGCGCAGCCCGTCGGTCAGCAGCGCGAGGTCGGGGCCCTCCTGGCCCCGGCTCAGGGAAGCCCGCTCGACGGCCTCCAGTTGGTCGGTGAGGATCGACTTGGAGTCGTGCAGCAGCCGTCCGACTAGCGTCGACTTGCCGTCGTCGACCGAACCCGCGGTGGCGAACCGAAGCGTGTCCACGGCCATGACTAGAAATACCCCTCGCGCTTGCGGTCTTCCATCGCGGCCTCGGACAGCTTGTCGTCGGCCCGGGTCGCGCCGCGCTCGGTCAGCCGGGAGGCGGCGATCTCGGCGATCACCTTCTCGATGCCGTCGGCGTCGGAGTCCACGGCGCCGGTGCAGGACATGTCGCCGACCGTGCGGTAGCGGACCTGCCGTTTCTCCACGCTCTCCCCGGACTTGGGGCCGCCCCACGCGCCGGCGGTCAGCCACATCCCACCCCGGTCGAACACCTCGCGGTAGTGGGCGAAGTAGAGGTCGGGCAGCTCGATCCGCTCACGGGCGATGTACTGCCAGACGTCCAGTTCGGTCCAGTTGGAGAGCGGGAAGACGCGGACGTGTTCTCCGGGGGCGTGGCGGCCGTTGTAGAGGTTCCACAGCTCGGGCCGCTGCCGCCGCGGGTCCCACTGCGAGAACTCGTCCCGCAGGCTGAACACCCGCTCCTTGGCCCGGGCCTTCTCCTCGTCCCGCCGCCCGCCACCGAAGACCGCGTCGAACTTCTCGGCCTGGATCTTCTCGGTCAACGGCAGCGTCTGGAGCGGATTACGGGTCCCGTCCGGACGTTCGCGCAACACGCCTCGGTCGATGTAGTCCTGCACGGAGGCCACATGCAGCCGCAGCCCGTGCTTGTCGACCGTGCGGTCCCGGTATTCGAGGACCTCGGGGAAGTTGTGTCCGGTGTCGACGTGCAGCAGCGAGAAGGGAATCGGCGCGGGCGCGAACGCCTTCAGCGCCAGGTGCAGCATGACGATGGAGTCCTTGCCGCCGGAGAAGAGGATCACCGGCCGCTCGAACTCGCCCGCCACCTCGCGGAAGATGTGCACCGCCTCGGACTCCAGCGCGTCCAGGTGGGAGAGGCTGAAGCCCTGCGCGGGCCTCGCCGCGCTCACACCAACCCCCGCTCCGCCAGCAGCGCGTGCACCGCGTCCGCCGACTCCTCGGGCGTCTGCCCCTGCGTCGGCAGCACGAGGTCCGGGTCGAAGGGCGGCTCGTAGGGGTCGTCGATGCCGGTCAGGCCGGTCAACCGGCCTGCGGCCTGGCGGGCGTAGAGGCCCTTCACGTCCCGTTTGCTGCACACCTCGATCGGGGTGGCGACATGCACCTCGATGTACGGCGTCGAGCTGGCCTGGTGCCGCTTGCGCACGGCCTCGCGGCTGTCGGTGTACGGGGCGATGACCGGGACGAGGGACAGGACGCCGTTGCGCGCCAGGACCTCCGAGACGAGGCCGATGCGCTGCACGTTGGTGTTGCGGTCCTCTCGCGAGAAGCCGAGGCCCGCGGAGAGGAAGCGGCGTATCTCGTCACCGTCCAGGACCTCCACGCGGTGCCCCTCGGCCTTCAGCCGATCCCCCAGGTGACGGGCGATCGTCGTCTTGCCCGCGCTCGGCAGCCCCGTCAGCCAGACCGTGGCTCCCTGAGCCCTTGGCGTGGTGGTCATGCGCAACAGTCCTCTTTCCTACCCGTCGTGCGACCCGTGGAACGGTAGGTAAGAAGTCTGAGAGGAGGTGTTGAGGAGCCTGAGGTTTGGCTGAGTGACTCATGGGACGCCTCTCATGCACCCGAGAGGAGGCGCCCGCCCGCATCCCCTCACACGCCCGCGAAACCGGCCCCCGCGGCCCTGAGCCGCTTGTGCAGCCCCCGGAACACCGCCGCCGAGCGCGCCCCCGGCCAGTCCTCGGGCAGCAGCCGGGCGGGCAGCCCGGGGTCGATGTAGGGCAGGTGGCGCCAGGAGTCCAGGGCGAGGAGGTAGTCGCGGTAGGCCTCCTCGGGCCGGGTGTCGGCCGCCGGGCGCTCCTGCCACTGCCGCAGCACGCGCGCGTGGCGGTCGAGGAACGCGTCGTGCTCCTTGGCGATGGCGGCCAGGTCCCACCAGCGGGCGACCGCCTCGACGGTGGGAGCGAAGCCGAGGTGTTCGCCGCGGAAGAGGTCGACGTACGGATCGAGCCGCAGTCGTACGAGGGTGTGCCGGGTCTCCTCGTACAGCCGGGCCGGGGCGATCCACACGCCCGGTGCCGCGCTGCCGAAGCCGAGGCCGGCCAGGCGGGAGCGCAGGACGTGTCGCTTCTGCCGCTCCGACTCCGGTACGGAGAACACGGCGAGCACCCAGCCCTCGTCCTCGGGCGGCACCTCGGCGTAGATGCGTCGGTCGCCGTCGTCGAGCAACTGGCGTGCCTCAGCCGAGAGTTCGTACCCCGCCGTGCCCTGGGCCGTGCGGGCCGGCAGCAGCAGCCCGCGCCGTTTGAGACGGGACACCGAGGAGCGTACGGAGGGCGCGTCCACGCCGACCGCGGCGAGCAGCCGGATCAGTTCGGCGACGGGCACGGGGCCCGGCACGAAACGGCCGTACGCGCCGTAGAGCGTGACGATGAGAGACCGTGGGGCAGGCTGGTCGGACACGTTGATCATCTTAGGTCGTCGACATCACTGCTGGTCACCATCGGTGTCATCACCGACGCGATCTTCGACGTGATCTTCGGCGCGCAACCTGAACCGCTGGAGCTTGCCGGTGGCCGTGCGCGGCAGCGCGTCCAGGAAGACGATCTCGCGCGGGCATTTGTACGGCGCCAGCTCGGACTTGACGAAGACGCGCAGGGCCTCGGCGTCCCGTTCGGCGCCCTCCTTGAGGACGGCGTAGGCCACCACCACCTGACCGCGGGCCTCGTCGGGCCGCCCCACGACCGCCGCTTCGACCACGTCGGGGTGACGCAGCAACGCGTCCTCGACCTCGGGTCCCGCGATGTTGTAGCCGGCCGAGATGATCATGTCGTCCGCGCGGGCGACGAAGCGGAGACAGCCGTCGCTCTCGCGCACGTAGGTGTCACCCGTGACGTTCCAGCCGCCGCGCACGTACACGCGCTGACGCGGGTCGGCCAAGTACCGGCAGCCGACCGGCCCTTGGACGGCGAGCAGCCCCGACTCCCCGTCGGGCAACGGGGTTCCGTCCGCGTCCTGCACGCGCGCGTGCCACCCCGGCACCGGCTTCCCGGTCGTGCCGGGCCTGATGTCGTCGTCGGCTGCGGAGATGAAGATGTGCAACAGCTCGGTGGCGCCTATGCCGTTGATGATCCGCAGCCCGGTCCGCTCCCGCCAGGCCTGCCAGGTGGCGGCGGGCAGGTTCTCCCCGGCGGAGACACAGCGGCGCAGGGACGAGAGGTCGTGGGCGTCGACCTCGCCGAGCATCGCGCGGTAGGCGGTCGGCGCGGTGAACAGCACCGAGACCCGGTGGGCGGCGATCGCGGGCAACAACTGCTGGGGGCCCGCCTGTTCGAGCAGCAGCGCACTCGCGCCGACGCGCATCGGGAAGATCACCAGACCGCCCAGGCCGAAGGTGAAACCGAGCGGCGGACTCCCCGCGAAGACGTCGTCCCGCCGCGGCCGCAGCACATGCTTCGAGAAGGTGTCGGCTATGGCGAGCACGTCCCGGTGGAAGTGCATGCACCCCTTGGGGCGGCCGGTGGTGCCGGATGTGAACGCGATCAGCGCCACGTCGTCGGCCGCGGTGTCGACCGCCGGATACGGGGTGTCGGGCGCCGGACGGTTCAGGAGGTCGTCGGGTGCGTCACCGCCGTAGGTCGTGACGCGCAGCCCCGGTATCTCCGCCTTGGCGAGGTCGTCGACGGCCCGTATGTCGCACAGGGCGTGGCCTATGTCGGCGATCCCGCACATCGTGGCCAGCTCGTGCGGCCGCTGCTGCGCCAGCACTGTCACGGCGACCGCGCCCGCCTTCAGCACCGCGAGCCAGCAGGCCACGAGCCACGGTGTGGTCGGTCCGCGCAGCAGCACCCGGTTCCCGGGGACCACACCGAGGTCGCCGGTCAGGACGTGCGCGAGCCGGTCGACGCGGGCGCGCAGCTCGCCGTACGTCCAGGAGGGTCCCGCGGGGGTGTGGAACGCCTGGCTGTCGGCGTCCTGGCCGGTCAGGAGCTCGGCGGCACAGTTCACCCGATCGGGGTACCTCAGCTCCGGCAACTCGAAGCGCAGCTCCGGCCACTCCTCGCGCGGCGGGAGATGGTCACGCGCGAAGGTGTCGACATGCGCCGAGTCGATCATGGCGGTACGCCCCCTTGCCTGATGGGCGGGGTGTGGGCTCGCGCATCGAGCGTATCGCCTTGGTGACGACAGTCAATGTGGCGCGATACCGCCGGGGCGGGGAGGCCGTGCGTCCGCGAGTGCGGAGGGTGTGTGCGGAGGGGTCCGGCGACGTTCGCATTCTCGCTCGAACCGTGCCGGGCCGCCTGGTGACGCCCGCGCCCTGCGCCGGGGGGATCCGCTCGGACACCTCTACCGAGGAGAGGTGCGGGGGCCGGCCAAGTTCAACGCGGGCTCATCGCAAAGGAGTTGTACGTGAACGTTGCTCAGGCGGCCATCGTCAGCGAAGCGACCCGGTGCGGCGCGACCGCGCGGCCGTCGGGGGTCAGCTCACCGGAGTCGTCGAACACGATCGCCCCGTCGCACAGCAGGCTCCAGCCCTGCTCGGGGTGGGCGGCGACGACATGCGCGGCGCTGTTGTCGGAGGAAGAGCACGAAGGCTGGTGGGAACACATGTCGCACCTCCACGTCGGTGGGGTTTCCGCCGGTCGGCGTCCCCGTAGTAGAGACCATCCTCCCGCCGTGAACTCATCGGAACCGCGCGCCGGGAAGCGTGACAACACGCGGACAACTCCCGGACGGTTCCACGACCGTCGGTGCGGACTCGCCACCGAAGGAGTGACGGGCGTGACCATCGGTGTGGACTCGCCACCGAAGGAGTGACGATCACGGCCGTGGAGGCGTGCGCCCGGTACCAGTGGAGGCCCCACACCCAGGAGGTTTCCCCATGTCTCTGCGCCCCGCGCTCCGCTCCGCCCTGCGCCCCGCCGCCTGTGCCGCGCTGTTCCTGCTGGCCGCCGCCCCCGCCGCGCCCGCGTCCGCCGACCCGTTCGAGACCGTGACCGTCGACCCGACGGGGTACATCGCGCCCGACGGCACCGTCACCCTCTCCGGCACCTACCGCTGTCTCGGCAGCTCCGGCCCGGTCTTCGTCAGCTCCTCGGTCGCCCAGAGCTCCCCGAACGTCCGCCACGGCATCGGCGGCACCCGCGCGGTCTGCGACGGCATGGAGCACCGCTGGCAGAACACCGGCAAGAGCTCGTCGGACAACCTCGAACCCGGTGCGGCGAACGTCGAGGCGACGCTGATGGAACTCAGCGCCCAGGGCGGCCTGCCGCTGCCCCGCTTCCACGCGGCCCAGCGCGAGGACGTCACCCTGACCGAGGGCTGACCGCCCCGACAGGCGGATGGCCGCGCGGCGCCGGTGGGCGGCCGACCGCGCGGCTCCCGGTGGCGGAGGGCGGGTCCCTCGGCCACCGGGCCCCTGTGGGCGACCCCTTGGCGAGCACAGAAACATGTGACATAGTACTGACGTGAGCAGCGCACTGACCTGCGACGTCGTAGTCATCGGGGCCGGCATGGTGGGCGCGGCCTGCGCCCTCTACGCGGCCCGGGCAGGCCTGCGGACCCTCCTCGTGGACCGCGGCCCCGTGGCCGGCGGCACCACCGGAGCGGGCGAGGGCAACCTGCTCGTCTCCGACAAGGAACCGGGCCCCGAGCTCGCCCTCGCCCTCCTGTCCCGACGCCTGTGGACCGACCTCGCCGCCGAACCCGGCCTGGCCGAGGCCGTGGAGTTCGAGCCGAAGGGCGGAGTCGTCGTCGCCTCCTCGCCCGAGGGCATGTCCGCGCTGACCGACTTCGCCGCCGGACAACGGGCCGCCGGAGTCGACGCGCGGCTCGTCGCCGCCGACCAACTCGCCGAACTGGAGCCGCACTTGGCCCCCGGCCTCGCGGGAGGCGTGCTCTACCCCGAGGACTGCCAGGTGATGCCGACCCTGGCCGCCGCCCATGTCGTACGAGCGGCCCGACGCGCCGGCGCCGACCTGCGCACCGGCACCGCCGTCACCGACATCCTGCGCGCGAAGGACGGCTCGGTGCGCGGCGTACGGACGGCGCACGGCGACCTGCACGCCCCGGCCGTGATCAATGCGGCCGGCACCTGGGGCGGCGAGGTCGCCGCGCTGGCCGGCGTACACCTGCCGGTGCTGCCGCGCCGCGGCTTCGTCCTGGTCACCGAGCCGCTGCCGCACGGGGTGATCCGGCACAAGGTGTACGCCGCCGACTACGTGGCCGACGTCGCCAGTGGGGACGCGGGGCTGCAGTCCTCGGCGGTCGTCGAAAGCACCGACGCGGGACCGGTGTTGATCGGGGCCAGCCGCGAACGGGTGGGCTTCGACCGGACGTTCTCGCTCCCGGTCGCGCGCAGGCTGGCCGCGCAGGCCACCGAGCTGTTCCCGATGCTCGGCACAGTGCACGCGATGCGCGGCTATCTCGGCTTCCGGCCCTATCTGCCGGACCATCTGCCCGCCATCGGGCCCGACCCCCGGGTGCCGGGGCTCCACCACGCGTGCGGTCACGAGGGCGCGGGCATCGGACTCGCGGTCGGCACCGGCCACTTGATCGCCCAGACCTTGACCGACCGGAGACCGGACCTCGACCTGACGCCGTTCCGCCCGGACCGGTTCGAGGAGGGGCAGTGAGGCGAAAACCAGGCGGTATCAAGGGCGTTGGCCGAGGCGAGGCCTTGCGCGGTACTCCGCTGGAGCTGGCCCGAGCCCACCCCGGGCCGGCCTTCACCGTCACCGTCGACGGCCGCGGGATCGACGCCCTGCCAGGACAGACCGTCGCCGCCGTGCTCTGGGCGGCCGGCATCACCTCCTGGCGCGGCACGCGAGGGAGCGGCGCACCGCGCGGGGTCTTCTGCGGCATCGGCATCTGCTTCGACTGCCTCGTCACCGTCAACGACCGCCCGAACCAACGGGCTTGCCTCGTCCCGGCCGAGCCCGGCGACACGATCCGCACGCAGGAGGGCACCGGCCATGACGACCTCGCTGGGGACGACGGCGGCCATGACTAGGGCCGACCTCGCCGTGATCGGCGCCGGCCCCGCCGGGCTCGCCGCCGCGCTCACGGCCGCCGACCGGGGCGTACGGGTCGCGCTGCTGGACGCGGGTGCGCAGGCGGGCGGGCAGTTCTACCGGCAGCCCGCGGCCGGGCTCGGCGCCCGTCAGCCGCAGGCGCTGCACCACGCCTGGGGCACCTGGGAAGCGCTGCGGGATCGACTCGCCGCCCATGTCGAGGCGGGCCGCATCGTCCACCTGGCGGACCGTCATGTCTGGTTCGTGGAACCGGAGTTCAGGCCAGGAAGCTTCGGCGTCCACGCCCTGCTCGGCCCCGACCAGCAGACCTCGGAGACGATCACCGCCGAGGCCGTCCTTCTCGCCACCGGCGGCTACGAGAAGGTGCTGCCCTTCCCCGGCTGGACGCTCCCCGGAGTGGTCACCGCGGGTGGTGCCCAGGCCATGCTCAAGGGCGGACTCGTCCTGCCGGGGAGCACGGTGGTCGTCGCCGGGACCGGCCCGCTGCTGATGCCGGTCGCGGCCGGGCTCGCCGCGGCGGGCGCCGAAGTCGTCGCGTACGTCGAGTCCGTACGGCCCGCCGCTTTCGTACGCCATGCGGCGACCCTCGTCGCACACCCGGGCAAGGTCGTCGAGGCGGCGGGGTACGCCTCCCGACTCCTGCGCCACAAGGTCCCGGTGATGGTCCGTCACGCTGTTGTGGCGGCCCACGGCGGCGACCGGGTCGAGGCCGTCACCGTCGCCGCGCTCGATGCCGCCGGCCGGGTCAGGCCTGGCACAGAGCGGCGGATCGCCTGCGACGCCTTGGCCGTCGGACACGGCATGCTCGCGCACACCGACCTCGCGGAGTCCCTGGGCTGCGCGATCGACGACACCGGTGACACCTTCGTGGTGACCGACGCCGAGCAGCGCACGGACGTCGACGGCGTGTGGGCGGCCGGTGAGGCCACCGGGATCGGGGGAGCGGTGCAGGCGCTCGCCGAGGGGGAGATCGCCGGGTACTCGATCGCCGCCCGCCTCAAGGGAGTTGAACCCCGGCCCGCCGGCTGGGCCGCGGCTGCCCGCACTCGGGCCCGGATGCGGGACTTCTCCACCGCCCTCGCCACCGCCTACGCCCCGCCCGCCCACTGGGTGGACCAGGTCACCGACGACACCGTCGTCTGCCGTTGCGAGGAGGTCCCGGCGGGCGCGATCCGCACGGCCACCGCCGAACTCGGCGCCACCGATCTGCGTACCGTCAAACTCCTCACCCGTGCGGGTATGGGCTGGTGCCAGGGCCGGATCTGCGCGCCCGGCGTCGCGGGAGTCGCCGGCTGCGCGCCGGGACCGGCCAGGCGGCCCTTCGCCCGGCCGGTACCGCTGGAGGTGCTGGCCCGGGACCCGGAGGAGCCCTGAGCGGCGCCCATGGCTGACCAGCCCTCCCGACCTCCGTCACCCAGGACATCCGTCAGCGATTCGTCACCCCCATCGGAAAGTTGAGGCTCCCATGACCGGCACGTCCCCTCACCCCGACTCCCGTTCCCACCCCGTCTGGCGCGGCGTCCTCGTCGCGACCGCCCTCCCCCTGCACGACGACCTGAGCGTCGACTTCGACGGGTTCGCGGACCACTGCCGGTGGCTCGTCGAGAACGGGTGCGACGGGGTCGTCCCCAACGGCTCGCTCGGTGAGTACCAGGTGCTCACCGACGAGGAGCGCGCCCGGGTCGTGGAGACCGCCGTCGCGGCCATCGGCGGCGACAAGGTCATGCCGGGCGTCTCGGCCTACGGTTCCGCCGAGGCCACCCGCTGGGCCCGGCAGGCCAAGGAGGCGGGGTGTGCCGCCGTCATGCTGCTGCCGCCCAACTCCTATCGTGCCGACGAACGTTCGGTGCGCGCCCACTACGCCGCCGTCGCCGAGGTCGGCATCGACATCGTCGCCTACAACAACCCGCACGACACCAAGGTCGACCTCACCCCCGAACTGCTCGCCGAACTGCACGCGGCCGGGCTGATCAAGGGCGTGAAGGAGTTCTCCGGCGACCCCCGCCGCATCTACCAGATACAGGAACTCGCCCCGGAACTCGACGTGTTGATCGGTGCGGACGACGTCCTGCTCGAGCTTGCCGTGGCCGGCGCCAAGGGCTGGATCTCCGGCTACCCCAACGCCCTGCCGAAGTCGACGGTCGAGCTGTACCACGCGGCGGTCAAGGGCGACCTGGCCACCGCCGTGCCCCTCTACCGGCAGCTGCACGCGCTGCACCGCTGGGACTCCAAGGTGGAGTTCGTCCAGGCGATCAAGCTCTCCATGGACATCGTCGGGCGGCGCGGCGGCCCGGTCCGGCCGCCCCGGGTGCCGTTGCTGCCGGAGCAGGAGAAGGCCGTCCGTGAGGCCACCGAGAAGGTCGTCGCCCTCGGGCTCTCCTGACCCGACCCGCGCCCCACCGAAGTCGTCCCATCGAGGCCGCGCCACCGAGAGGAACTCCCATGCGCAGCAAGCTGGTTCTGCACGCCGTGGACTCGCACACCGAAGGCATGCCCACCCGTGTCGTCACCGGTGGCATCGGCACCATCCCCGGCGCCACGATGGACGAACGCCGGCTGTGGTTCCGCGAACACCGCGACGACGTACGGCACTTCCTCATGGACGAGCCCCGCGGGCACTCCGCGATGAGCGGGGCGATCCTGCAGCCGCCGACCCGCCCCGACTGCGACTACGGCGTCGTCTACATCGAGGTCTCGGGCTACCTCCCGATGTGCGGCCACGGCACGATCGGCGTGGCCACCGTCCTCGTCGAGACGGGCATGGTGCCGGTCGTCGAACCGGTCACCACCGTCCGCCTGGACACCCCCGCAGGCCTGGTGGTCGCCGAAGTGGCCGTCGAGGACGGCGCGGCGCGGTCCGTCACCCTCCGCAACGTGCCGTCCTTCGTCGTCGGCCTGGACCGCAAGGCGACCCTCGCCGACGGCCGCACGGTGACCTACGACCTGGCCTTCGGCGGCAACTTCTACGCGATCCTGCCGCTCGACCAGTTCGCCCTGCCCTACACCCGCGACCGCAAGGACGACATCCTCGCCGCCGGACTCGCCCTGATGGACGCGATCAACTCCGAGGCCCCGCCCGTCCATCCGGAGAACCCGTCCATCAACGGCGTCCACCACGTCTACCTATCAGCGCCCGGCTCGACCGCCGCGCACTCGCGGCACGCGATGGCCATCCACCCGGGCTGGTTCGACCGCTCACCCTGCGGAACCGGCACCTCGGCCCGCATGGCCCAACTCCACGCCCGCGGCGAACTCCCCTTGCACCAGGACTTCTTGAACGAGTCCTTCATCGGCACGTCCTTCACCGGCCGCCTCGTCGAGACCGCCGAGGTCGCCGGAGTCCCCGCCGTCGTCCCGACGATCACCGGCCGGGCCTGGATCACCGGCACCGCGCAGTACCTTCTTGATCCGACCGACCCGTTCCCGTCCGGCTTCGTCCTCTGACCCCACCCCTCCTCCTGCAGCCGAGGAAAGGACCCCTCCCATGGCCAAGGCCACCGCCGGGCCCGGCCCCGCCCTGCCCCTCCTCGGCGGCCCCCGCCCCAGCTACCGCGAGAGCGTCGCCAACGCCCTGCGGGCCGCGCTCGTCGCCGGTGAACTGCGCCCCGGCGAGGTCCACTCCGCCCCCTCGCTCGCCGCCCGCTTCGGCGTCTCGGCGACCCCCGTGCGCGAGGCCATGCTCGACCTCGTCAAGGAGGGCCTGGTCGACACCGTGCCCAACAAGGGCTTCCGGGTCACCGCCGTCTCCGAGCAGCAACTCGACGAGTACACCCACATCCGCTCGCTGATCGAGATCCCCACCACCACGGCACTCGCCGCCACCGCCGACCCCGCCGCCCTCGAAGCGCTGCGCGCGGACGCCGAGGAGATCGTCGGCGCGGCGGCCGACGGCGACCTCATCGCCTACGTCGAGGCCGACCGCCGCTTCCACCTGGGCCTGCTCGCGCTGGCCGGCAACCAGCACTTGGTCGAGGTCGTCGGCGACCTGCGCAAGCGGTCCCGCCTGTACGGCCTGACCGCGCTGGTCGAGCGGGGGCTGCTGACCTCCTCGGCCGAAGAACACCTGGAGATCCTCGACGCGCTCCTCGCCCGGGACGAGGACCGGGTCCGGGCCGTCATGACCCGCCACCTCGGCCATGTGCGGGGCGACTGGGCCGCCCGCTGACGACCCCGACGCCGGCCCGTGCGCTTCGCCGGGCGCCCGTGGACGTCGTAGCGCATCATGGTCACTGCACCCGCGGGGGAAAGCGGCACACTGCGCACCTGCGGGGAGATCGACGTCGTAGGACCGCACCTGCGGCCATTTTCGTGCCGTTTCCTGGGCATATGCGGTCATGGTCCGTGGTCGCTCGGGTACGGTCGTCCGGGAGGTGGTGGCCCGTGATCCAGGTCGTGGAGCACGCGCGGGGCGAGGGGCCCTACGCCGTCGGTGCCGCGTTGGCGGCGGCCGGGCTGCCGTACCGGATCTGCCGGACCTGGGCCGGGGAGCCGGTGCCCGACTCGGTCGAGGGGCTGGCGGGGCTGGTCGTGATGGGCGGACCGATGGCGGCGTACGAGGACTTCCCGGGGCGCTCCGCCGAGCTGGCGCTGCTCGTCGCCGCGCTGGAGGCCGAGGTGCCGGTGCTCGGGGTGTGTCTGGGGGCGCAGCTGCTGGCGGTCGCCGCGGGCGGTGCCGGCCGCCCCGGATCGGGGACGCAGGTCGGCTGGAGTGACGTACGGATGACGCCTGCCGCGACCTCCGACCCGCTGTTCGCCGCCGTCCCCGAGCGGCTGCGGGTGCTGCACTGGCACAGTGACACCATGGACCTGCCGGCCGGGGCGACGCTGCTGGCCTCCTGCGAGCGGTATCCCGTACAGGCGTTTCGGGTGGGCGGCTCGGCCTGGGGGATGCAGTTCCATCTGGAGGCGGACAAGGCGACGGTCGACGCCTTCGTCGCGGCCTTCCCGGAGGAGGCGGCGATCGCCCCCGGGCTGCTGGAGTCGGCGCCCATCGAACTGGCCGCCGTGGCCCCGCACCGGGACGGCGTGTTCGAGCGCTTCGCCGCGTTCGTGGCGGACCGCGCCGAACAGACCGCCACCCGGGCCTTCTTCACCCACCGGGCGGCCACCTGGGAGGAACGCTTCGCGGCCGACGGGCCCCGGTACACGGCCGCGGTCGAGCGGATCGGACTGCGCCCGGGCCAACGAGCCCTCGATGTCGGCTGCGGCACCGGCCGCGCCCTGCCCGCCCTCCGCGCGCAGGTCGGTGACGAGGGCGTCGTCCTCGGCGCCGACCTCACGCCCGCGATGCTGACGGCCGCGCGGCGCGAAGGCCGGGCGGAGGTCGCCCTGCTGCTGGTCGCCGACGCGACCCGGCTGCCGCTGGCGACCGGGGCCGTGGACGGGATCTTCAGCGCGGGACTCGTCGACCACGTCCCCGACCCCGCGGCGGCGCTGCGCGAGTGGGCCAGGGTCACCGCGCCCGGCGGCGTCCTGCTGCTCTTCCACCCCTCCGGCCGCGCCGAACGTGCCGCCCGCCACGGCCGCCCCCTCGACCCCGCCGACCTGCTGGCCGAGGAGAACCTCCGCCCCGCCCTGCGGGCCGCCGACTGGGATCTCGTCCACTACGAGGACGCCACCCACCACTTCCTGGCCCGCGCGGTCCGCCTCCACCCCTGAGCGCGGACGGCGAAATCACATTGCCGGAAACGATCAGACGCCGTTACGTTCGGCCCATGGCGGACGACGAACCCACGCGCGCGGCGCGACTGCTGGACGCTCAGGCCAAGGCCGAACGACTCTTCGCGGAGATCGAGACCCGGGGGCTGGTGGCGCCCGGCGAGGGGGAGCGGGCGGTCAGCGACCGGATCCGCGACCTGGCCAACGACCTCTTCGGCACCACCCGTCACTGGCACAAGCGCATCGTCCGCTCCGGCCCGAACACCCTCATGCCCTACCGGGAGAACCCGCCGGACCGGGTGATCGACGCCGACGACATCGTGTTCGCCGACTTCGGACCGATCTTCGAGGAGTACGAGGCCGACTTCGGCCGCACCTTCGTGCTCGGCGACGACCCGGTCAAGCGCCGCCTGCGCGACGACCTCCCCAAGGCCTTCGCGGCCGGCCGGGCCCGCTACGAGGCCGATCCCGACATCACCGGAGCGCGGCTGTACGCCGAGGTCGCCCGCCTCGCCACGGAGGCAGGCTGGGAACTGGGCGGCTGGCACGCCGGACACCTCGTCGGCGAGTTCCCGCACGAGACCATCGACGGCGCGGACACGGAGTCGTACATCACCCCGGCCAACGACACCCCCCTGCGCCGTACCGACAAGGCCGGCCGCACCTGTCACTGGATCCTGGAGATCCACCTCATCGACCGCGAGCGGGGTTTCGGCGGCTTCTACGAGGAACTGCTCGACCTCTGACTCAGCCGGACCCGGGGGACCGCGCCCGTCACCACCGTCCGGACCCGTCCGGGCCAGCGCCCGCCGATGGGGTGACGGCGGCGGTCCGCAGGCGTGCCGGGCCCCGGCGGCGGCCGTCGGTCGCGCAGGATCCGGGCCATGTTGCCCGGACTGTGGACCAGGACGGTCGCGCTGCTGCTCGGTCGGCAGGGCCGCTCGCTGCATCTCAGGGCCGCGGGCGGGGCGACCGCCGTCCTCGTGGTGGTGATGCTGCTCGGCTCGTACGCGGTCGTGGCCGCCGAGCAGGGGGCGCGCGGGGCGCAGATCACCTCGTACCCCAGGGCGCTGTGGTGGTCGATCGAGACGGCGACCACGGTCGGGTACGGCGATTTCTTCCCGGTGACGCTGTGGGGCCGTGTCATCGGCTCGGTGGTGATGGTCGTCGGGATCACCGCGTACGGCATGGTCACCGCGGCCCTCGCGACCTGGTTCGTGGGCCGGGACGAGAAGCGCCGCCATCACCTCGCAGGCGAGGCCGAGGACGCGGCGCGCGCCATGCGCGAGGAGGCGACCCGGGCCCTGCACGCACGCTTCGACCGCCTTGAGCGCCTGCTGGAGGACCGGGGCACCTCGTAGGACGGCCGTGTGGGAGGACGGGGGAAACCCCGAGGTCGGCCGTGTCAACGGTGCCGGGGGTACTGTCGGTCGTATGCGGAACGCGCCTGTCAACGCCCTCGGGGACTTCCTGCGCGCCGGCCGTTCCCGGCTGGAGCCGGCCGATGTCGGACTGCCGGTCGGCGGCGGCACCCGTCGGGTCAAGGGGCTGCGGCGGGAAGAGGTCGCCGTCCTCGCGGGGGTGAGCGCCGACTACTACATCCGGCTGGAACAGGGGCGCGAGACCAACCCCTCGCCGCAGGTCGTCGACGCGCTCGGCCGGGCGCTGCGCCTGGGTGCCGACGCGCGCGGTCACCTGTTCCGCCTGGCAGGCATCAACCCCCGCACGCAGGCCGACGGCCGCCGCGACCAGGTGCACCCCGATCTGCTGCGACTGCTCGACGCCTTTCCGACGGCCGCCGCCTACGTCCTGGGCCCCGCCTTCGACATCCTCGCCACCAACGTCATCGCCGACGCCCTGCTGTCCCCCTTCGAGGGGGAGACCAGCATGCCGCGGATCCTGTTCACCCACCCGCGGGCCCAAGAGGTCTTCCCCGAACGGCGGTTGGTGACCTCGGCGACGGTGTACGCGCTGCGGCTGAACGCTGCCCGGTTCAGCGACGCGCCCGAGATCGACGACCTGGTGCGTGAACTGCTGGAGATCTCGGGGGAGTTCAGGACCCTGTGGAACGACCAGACGGTCCGCGCCCTCACCCGCGCCTACAAGGTGTTCGTCCACCCCGAGGTCGGACGCGTCGAACTCACCTACCAGAGCTTCGACGTTCGGGCCGCCCCCGGCCAGGAGCTGCTGGTGGGCTCGGCGGAACCGGGCAGCCGCAGCGCGCAGGCCCTGACGTACCTCGCGTCGATGGCCGCTCCGCGCCACTGACGGATCAGTTCTGGACCGTGGGACGTACGACGATCTCGTTGACGTCGACGTGCGCGGGCTGGGCGATCGCGTAACCGACGGCCTCGGCGACCGCCGCCGCGGGCAGGCCGATCAGCTCGGTGGCGTCGCGTGCCGCGCCCTGCGCCTCGGCGTCGCCGCCCTTGTGGGTCAGTTCGGAACGGGTGAAGCCGGGGCTGACGACGGTGACCCTGAGGTCGGAGTTCTCCTGCCGCAGGCCCTCGGACAGGGCCCGCACCGCGTACTTGGTCGCGCAGTACACGGCGGCCGTCGGGTCGACCCGGTGCGCGGCGGTGGACGCGATGTTCACGACGTGCCCGGAGTGCCGCTCCAGCATGGAGGGCAGCACGGCCGCGATCCCGTACAGCACACCTCGCAGATTCACGTCGATCATCTGGTCCCACTCCGCCACGCGCAGGGCGGCCAGCGGCGCGAGCGGCATCACTCCCGCGTTGTTGACCAGCACGTCGACGCGCCCGTGCCGGGCCAGCACCGCGTCGACGAAGGCACGGACGCCGTCCCGATCGGTGACGTCCAACTCGGCGTGCTCGACGCTGTGTCCGGCCTCCCGCAGCTCCTTGGTCAGCAGGGCGAGGCGCTCGGTGCGGCGGGCCCCGAGGACGACATGGTGGCCGGCCTCGGCCAGATGACGGGCGGTCGCCGCGCCGATGCCGCTGGAGGCCCCCGTCACGATGACGATCTTGCGGTCGGCCGGGGTGGAAGCGGTGTTCACGGAAGTCTCCTGGGGATGCTGAGGGGGGGCGGGCTCGGGGTCGGCGGTCGCCGACGGTCCGAGTCTTCGCTCACGCGCCTCGGCCAGGAAGGCCGTACGGAGGTGGGTGCCGCACACCCACCCTCGGGCCCTTTCTGCGCCCAGGGGCTGATCCGAACGACAGCCCCTAACCGTCCTGCCAGTCGGCGTACCGTATACGGCGCAGGTCGAGAACCTCGCCGAGGGTGCTCCACTCGTCCTTGCCCAGGCGGGCCAGCGGGCGCATGCGGGTGACCTCGGGATGGCCGTCGGTCAGGACGCTTTCGTGGACCGCGATGTGAACCACCCTGCCGAAGACCACAGTTGAGTCGCCCAGCCGGAGCGTGCTGTGCAGTTCGCACTCCAGCGCCACCGGGGAGCCCGCGACGCGGGACGCCTTCACGCGGGCGCCGGGCTCGCGCGCCACTCCCACGGCGTCGAACTCGCTCACGCCGTGCGGGAAGTCCGTGGCGGTCCTGTTGACCTCCTCGACGAGCGACTCCGGGGCGAGGTTGACCACGAACTGCCCGGTGGCCTCGACATTGCGCAGGGAGTCCTTACGGCCGACCGAGGTGAACTGCACGATCGGCGGCGTGGCCGACGAGACCGTGAAGAAGGAGTGCGGGGCCAGATTGTCGACGCCGTCGGCGGAGACGGTCGAGACCCAGGCGATGGGGCGCGGCAGGACGGACGCCGTGAGCAGACGGTAGACGGCCGTCGGCTCCAGCCGGGACACGTTGAATTCGGTGCGCATAGCAGGGGTGTACCAGACGCCCGCGGGGCGCCGGACCCCCCACCTGATGCGCCCGTTGAGGCACGAGGGTTGACGGTGCTTCAGCACCCCCTCTAAGTTCACGACTTGTAAAAAGCCGTGAATTCCTTGTGACACCCCACTGATCGTCCCTCCCCGTCGCATCGGCCTCCCGCGACATCCCCCACCCGATCAGGAGATTCCGTGCCTCTGAGACACCCCCACCGGTGGCGACCGCGCTCCCGGACCGCCGGTCCCGTGGTCCGCAGCCGTCGGGCCACGCTCGCGCTGACGGCGACGGCGGTCGGCGCGCTGCTCGCACCCGTCGCTCTGAACGCAGTGAACGCACCGTCGGCCCAGGCGGCCGGCGCTCCCGTTCAGGTGTACTTCAGCTCGGAGTCGACCGCCTCGGGGTTCGGCCCGGCCAACGCGAACTGGTTCACCAACCCCGCGACGGGGCTCGCCTCGACGCGGTATCAGCTGTCGCGGCAGTCCGACCTCACCGCGACCGCCGCCTCGGGCACGGCCACCATCACCGCTGACACTCCCACCCGTTACCAGTCCGTCCTGGGCGTCGGCTCCTCGCTGGAGGAGTCCACGATCTACAACCTGTCCCGGATGAGCGCCTCCGCGCGTACCGCGGCACTGCGCAAGCTCGTCGACCCGGTCAACGGTGCCGGGTTCAACATCGCCCGGATCCCGCTGGGTTCGAGCGACTTCACCTCGCGGCAGTTCTACACCTACGACGACGGCGCGGCCGACCCGAGCCTGTCGCGGTTCTCCATCCAGAAGGACATCGACTACAAGATCATCTCGGTCCTCAAGGAAGCGAAGGCGATCAACCCGAACCTGCTGCTGTTCGGCAGTGTGTGGAGCCCTCCGGCCTGGATGAAAAACAACAACAGCCTGATCGGCGGCACGCTTCCCGACGCGAACATCCCGGTGCTCGCCACCTACTTGCGCAAGGCCGTCACCGCCTACGCGGGTCAGGGACTGCCGCTGTACGCCGTCACGATGCAGAACGAACCGCTGTTCTCGCCGCCGGACTACCCGGGCATGACGCTCACCGCCGACCAGGAACGCAGGATCGCCACCGCACTGCGCGGCGAGTTGAACGGCAACGGCGCCTCGGCCACCAAGATCTGGGCCTACGACCACAACTTCGGCGACGGCCCGGCCTACACCGCCGGGGTCCTCGGCAACCCCGGCTCACCCAGCAGCGCGTTCAACTCGGTCGACGGCGTCGCCTTCCACGACTACGGCGGGGACCCGACCGCCATGGGACAGGTCAAGTCGAGCTACCCGACCAAGGACGTGGCCATGACCGAGCGTGCCGTGTGGGGCACCGCCGGCGCGGACCGGATCGTCCAGTACTTCCGCAACCAGTCGATCATGTACCAGGACTGGGTCACCATGCTCGACCAGAACCGCAGCCCCGAGCAGTGGTCCGGCGCACCCGACCCGACCATGTTCATCCAGTCGCCGAGCAACCCGGACACGTACTGGGCGCTGCCCGAGTACTACATCGTCGGCCAGTTCTCGAAGTTCATCGCGCGCGGCGCCACCCGGGTCCAGACGAACAACGGCAACAGCGGCAACGTCACCAACGTCGCCTTCCTCAACCCCGACGGCAGCCTGGTGACCGTCGTGGTCAACCAGACAGCTTCCAACCAGCCGTTCACGCTACGGGCCGGCGGCCAGCAGGTCAGCAGCACGCTGCCCGCCAAGACGGTGGGCACGTACATCTGGCCCGACGTCGGCGGCGGCACCAGCGGGCCCGTGGACCCGACGAAGTGGTACACGGTCACCAACACAGGCAGCGGCAAGTGCGTTGACGACGCGGCCGGTTCGACCGCCAACGGCGCCGCCGTGCAGCAGTGGACCTGCGTGTCCGGCAGCACCAACCAGCAGTGGCAGTTCCAGCCCACCGACAGCGGCTACTACAAGGTCGTCAGCCGCAACGCGGCCAACGCGGTCTGGGACGTCACCGGAGGGACGGGCGTCGGCAGCGGAGCGAAGATCCAGCTCTGGGCCTACGGCGGCGGTACGAATCAGCAGTGGAAGCCGGTTCCTGGGCCAGGCGGCACGTACACCCTGACGCCACGCAGCAATCCCGCCCAGTGCCTGGACGTCACCGACGCCTCCACCGCTGACGGCGCCCGGCTCCAGCAGTGGACCTGCTCCGGCGGTACCGCCCAGTCCTTCACCCTCACCCCTCAGTAGGCAGGATCGACACAGCCCGGCGTCCGGCACTCGCGGTGCCCCAGGACGCCGGGCTGCGCCGTACCGACGCGGCGGCCGCCCCTCAGATGTCCCGGAAGATCTCGATCTGCGCCCCGATGGAGTTCAGGCGCTCGGCGAGGTCCTCGTAGCCCCGGTTGATGACGTACACGTTGCGCAGCACGGACGTGCCGTCGGCCGCCATCATCGCCAGCAGGACGACCACGGCGGGGCGCAGGGCCGGCGGGCACATCATCTCGGCGGCGCGCCAGCGGGTCGGGCCCTCGACCAACACGCGGTGCGGGTCGAGGAGTTGGAGCCGGCCGCCGAGACGGTTGAGGTCCGTGAGGTAGATCGCGCGGTTGTCGTAGACCCAGTCGTGGATGAGGGTCTTGCCCTGCGCGACCGCCGCGATGGCCGCGAAGAACGGCACGTTGTCGATGTTCAGGCCCGGGAACGGCATCGGGTGGATCTTGTCGATCGGCGCCTCCAGCTTGGAGGGCCGGACCGTGAGGTCCACCAGGCGCGTACGGCCGTTGTCCGCGAAGTACTCGGGCGTACGGTCGTGATCGAGGCCCATCTCCTCCAGGACCGCGAGCTCGATCTCCAGGAACTCGATCGGCACCCGGCGCACGGTCAGTTCCGACTCCGTGACCACCGCGGCGGCCACCAGACTCATCGCCTCGACCGGGTCCTCGGAGGGGGAGTAGTCGACGTCGACGTCGATGTTCGGCACACCGTGCACGGTCAGCGTGGTGGTGCCGATGCCCTCGACCCGGACGCCGAGCGCCTCCAGGAAGAAGCACAGGTCCTGGACCATGTAGTTGGAGGACGCGTTGCGGATGACGGTCACGCCGTCGTACCGCGAGGCGGCCAGCAGCGCGTTCTCAGTGACCGTGTCCCCGCGCTCGGTCAGCACGATCGGACGGTCCGGGCGCACGCTCGGGTCGACCCGCGCGTGGTACTGGCCCTCGGTCGCCGCGATATCCAGGCCGAACCGGCGCAGCGCGATCATGTGCGGCTCGATGGTGCGCGTACCGAGGTCGCAGCCGCCGGCGTAGGGCAGCTTGAAGTGGTCCATGCGGTGCAGCAGCGGGCCCAGGAACATGATGATCGAGCGGGTGCGTACGGCAGCCTCGGCGTCGATCGCCGCCATGTTCAGCTCGGCCGGCGGCACGATCTCCAGGTCGACCCCGCCGTTGATCCACCGGGCACGCACACCGATCGAGCTGAGCACCTCAAGGAGGCGGTAGACCTCCTCGATCCGGGCCACCCGGCGCAGCACTGTGCGCCCCTGGTTGAGCAGAGAGGCGCACAGCAGTGCCACGCAGGCGTTCTTGCTGGTCTTGACATCGATGGCCCCGGACAGCCGACGACCACCGACGACTCGCAGATGCATCGGTCCCGCATAGCCCAGAGAGACGATCTCGCTCTCCAGCGCTTCACCGATTCGAGCGATCATCTCAAGGCTGATGTTTTGGTTACCGCGTTCGATGCGGTTGACCGCGCTCTGACTGGTGCCGAGCGCCTCCGCGAGCTGCGCCTGTGTCCAGCCACGGTGTTGCCGGGCATCACGGATGAGCTTGCCGATGCGTACGAGGTAGTCGTCTGCCATGAGGTTGAGGCTATCTCAGATATGAGATGGCACCTCCTGGGGGGTCCGTTCGGGTGACGGCCGCTCAGTCGTCCTTCTTGCGGTGCGTCTTGCGCCACCCGAAAGGTCCTGGCAAATCCATCGATGTCGTACGTCGTCCCGTGGTGCTGTGCGTGTGTCGCGGGCCGTGCTTCCCCCCGGTGGTGATGGACATGGACTTCTTGTTGATGTTCAACCGCAGCCAAGGAAGGATCCGGAAACTCTTGCGGAACGTGAGCGGCATCCCCGCCCCCTTTCGTCCTGGAGCAGGTTCCCCGAAAGTGCGGGGGTATGGCAGGTCACTGCTGTCCTGTCTCCAGGAAGAAGCGCACGCGGAAGCTCACGCGTCCTGGTCGCGCGCGTCGTTGACGGCCGCTCGAAGCCGGAGCCACGTCGGATCTGTCGCGGTCGCTGTGCTGACCGTCGCCAGGTCCTCGGAATCCCAGGTGGAGACTCCGTCGGTGAGGACCAGATCGCTGTCCGGATCGGCATCGTCGGGAACCTCGGAAGTGGAATCCAGGAACGCTGTCACTGCGGCCTGAGCCGTGGCGTCGTGGGCGCCTTGAGCGTGGACGGAGACATCGTCCACGGACAGAAGCACCAGGTCGCCCGTGTCGCAGGCGATGACCAGCTGGCCCGTCGCCGTGCGGCCCAGCGCGGACACAGGGGAGCCGGCCGGCAGGTCGTGCTGCCGTGCGGCTGGGGCCTCGATGTCGACCTCGATGAGGGCCCCGGCCGGAGTTCCGACCCAGAGCACGCCGGGTCGGGATCCGAAGGCGATGTTGTGGCGGGACCACGCGCGCATCTGGTCGAGCCATCCCTTCGGATACGGGTAACCCGGACTGGGTTCGCCGAGGGATGTCGCGAGGACCCGGCGGAGGGAGGGGAACTCGAAGACGTCCAGTGAGTTGTCGTAGGCATTGCCCCGGATCGCGAGATGGCGTCCATCAGGGCTGAAGATCGGAGTCTCGTAGCCGTCGGCATCCAGGATCAGTGCGTGCCGCAGCAGCCGCATGGCCCCTGGTGCGGTGCCGAGGCCGACTCGGGCGAAGAGCGCGAGCGTCGCTCCCTGATCGCTGGCGAGCGTGACCGTCAGGCCGCCGCCCGGATGCTCCGCGACGCCGGTGTCCCAACGCGGGCCGACGCTGACGGAGCCCGAGGCGAGGTCGAGGACATCGGACCGTTCCCATGCGTCGTCCTCACCGTTCGATGAAGGCGACGCCCACAGGGTGTGACCGTCCGGGCTGAACGCCAGGCTGTTGTAGTGGGCGGCGGGCGGCACGCTGTCCAGTTCGGTCAGTCCGGAGGGTTGCCACCGCACAACGTTCCCCTCACTGGCCACCACGAGCAGCGGACGGTGAGGATGCCAGGTGACGGCGGGCGTCCGTTTGAGTCGTTCCCATCCGAAGGCCTCGCCGTAGTCGGCCGAGTCGGCGTCGACTGAACCGAGTTCGTGCGGCTTCTCCGTGTCGCACGCCCAGATTCCGACCGCGGGTCGTCGCGAATCCAGGTAGGCGAAGAGTGGCAGCCGTGGATGGCAGATCAACCGTTCGACAGGCTGGCCGCCATTGATCTGCGCGCGTGCGACGACCTCGACGTCAGTCATCCGGACACCGTATGCGTCGGCGGCCGACCTCGCGGACGAACGGGCTGGGACAGGTCACTGCCGCCCGGGCATGACCAGCTCGCCCCCATGTACTAGAGTTATCTCGACATCGAGATATCTGCACCAGGAGCACCGCAGCCGCACACCACCGCCGACCCGGCGGTAAGGCTTGCCTAACTTAGCCTTACCTTAGCGGATCGGCCAAGTAGCCGTGGCGGCAGGATCGTGGTGAGTGAGTACGCGCACATCAATGAAGGAGACTGTCGTGTCGGCGAACAGCTTCGACGCCCGCAGCACGCTGCAGGTGGGCGACGAGTCGTACGAGATCTTCCGGCTGGACAAGGTGGAAGGCTCGGCTCGCCTTCCGTACAGCCTGAAGGTGCTGCTGGAGAACCTGCTCCGCACCGAGGACGGCGCGAACATCACCGCCGACCACATCCGTGCCCTCGGTGGCTGGGACTCGCAGGCGCAGCCCAGCCAGGAGATCCAGTTCACGCCGGCCCGCGTGATCATGCAGGACTTCACCGGCGTGCCCTGTGTCGTGGACCTCGCCACCATGCGTGAGGCCGTCAAGGAGCTGGGCGGTGACGCGGCGAAGATCAACCCGCTGGCCCCCGCCGAGCTGGTCATCGACCACTCCGTCATCGCCGACAAGTTCGGCACCCACGAGGCCTTCGCGCAGAACGTCGAGCTGGAGTACGGCCGCAACCGCGAGCGCTACCAGTTCCTGCGCTGGGGCCAGACCGCCTTCGACGAGTTCAAGGTCGTCCCGCCGGGCACCGGCATCGTCCACCAGGTCAACATCGAGCACCTCGCCCGCACGGTCATGGTCCGCAACGGCCAGGCGTACCCCGACACCCTCGTCGGCACCGACTCCCACACCACCATGGTCAACGGCCTCGGCGTGCTGGGCTGGGGCGTCGGCGGCATCGAGGCCGAGGCCGCGATGCTCGGCCAGCCGGTCTCGATGCTCATCCCGCGCGTCGTCGGCTTCAAGCTGACCGGCGAGCTGACCCCGGGCACCACCGCCACCGACCTCGTGCTCACGATCACCGAGATGCTCCGCAAGCACGGCGTGGTCGGCAAGTTCGTCGAGTTCTACGGTGAAGGCGTCGCCGCCACCTCGCTCGCCAACCGCGCCACCATCGGCAACATGTCGCCGGAGTTCGGCTCCACCGCCGCGATCTTCCCGATCGACGCCGAGACCATCAAGTACCTGAAGCTGACGGGCCGCGACGCCCAGCAGCTCGCGCTCGTCGAGGCGTACGCCAAGGAGCAGGGCCTCTGGCTCGACCCGGCCGCCGAGCCCGACTTCTCCGAGAAGCTGGAACTCGACCTCGCCACGGTCGTCCCCTCGATCGCCGGACCGAAGCGCCCGCAGGACCGCATCGTCCTCGCCAACGCCGCCGAGCAGTTCAAGAGCGACGTGCGCAACTACGTCGCCGATGACGACGAGGCGGGCAAGGAGTCCTTCCCGGCCTCCGACTCCCCGGCCGCCAGCAACGGTGTGCCGAGCAACCCGGTCACCGTCACCGCCCCCGACGGCTCGACGTACGAACTCGACCACGGCGCGGTCACCGTCGCGGCCATCACCTCCTGCACCAACACCTCGAACCCGTACGTCATGGTCGCCGCCGCGCTGGTGGCCAAGAAGGCGGTCGAGAAGGGGCTGACGCGGAAGCCCTGGGTCAAGACCACCCTCGCACCCGGCTCCAAGGTCGTCACCGACTACTTCGACAAGGCGGGGCTCACCCCCTACCTCGACAAGGTCGGCTTCAACCTGGTCGGTTACGGCTGCACCACCTGCATCGGCAACTCGGGCCCCCTGCCCGAGGAGGTCTCCAAGGCCGTCAACGACCATGACCTGGCCGTGACTTCGGTGCTCTCCGGCAACCGCAACTTCGAGGGCCGGATCAACCCCGACGTCAAGATGAACTACCTGGCCTCCCCGCCGCTGGTCGTCGCGTACGCGCTGGCGGGCTCCATGAAGGTGGACATCACGCGCGACGCCCTGGGCACCGACCAGGACGGCAAGCCGGTCTTCCTCGAAGACATCTGGCCCTCCGAGGCCGAGGTCAACGACGTCGTGGCGAACGCCATCGGCGAGGACATGTTCAACAAGTCCTACGCCGACGTCTTCGCCGGTGACGCCCAGTGGCAGGCGCTGCCGATCCCGACCGGCAACACCTTCGAGTGGGACAGCGAGTCGACGTACGTCCGCAAGCCCCCGTACTTCGAGGGCATGACGATGGAGACCACCCCGGTCTCCGACATCGCGGGCGCCCGCGTCCTCGCCAAGCTGGGCGACTCGGTCACCACCGACCACATTTCCCCGGCCGGCGCCATCAAGGCCGACACCCCGGCCGGCAAGTACCTCACCGAGCACGGCATCGAGCGGCGTGACTTCAACTCCTACGGCTCGCGCCGAGGCAACCACGAGGTCATGATCCGCGGCACCTTCGCCAACATCCGCCTGCGCAACCAGGTCGCGCCGGGCACCGAGGGCGGCTTCACGCGTGACTTCACGCAGCCGGACGCCCCCGTCTCCTTCATCTACGACGCCTCGCGCAACTACATCGAGCAGGGCATCCCGCTGGTCATCCTGGCCGGCAAGGAGTACGGCTCCGGCTCGTCCCGCGACTGGGCCGCCAAGGGCACCGCGCTGCTCGGCGTCAAGGCCGTCATCGCCGAGTCCTACGAGCGCATCCACCGCTCGAACCTCATCGGCATGGGCGTCATCCCGCTGCAGTACCCGGCGGGCCAGTCCGCCCAGTCCCTCGGCCTGACCGGCGAGGAGGCCTTCTCCATCGCCGGCATCACCGAGCTGAACGACGGCACCACCCCGAGCACGGTCAAGGTCACCACCGACACCGGCGTGGAGTTCGACGCGGTCGTCCGCATCGACACCCCCGGCGAGGCCGACTACTACCGTAACGGCGGCATCCTGCAGTACGTGCTGCGCAACCTGATCCGCAACTAGCGGCTCCGGCAGGGCACTTGAGGGCCGCACCCCCGGCGACGGGGGTGCGGCCCTTCGCAATCCTTACCGTGGCTCGGCCCGTCCCCTCACTCCAGGCCGAACGCCCGCCGGCGTCCCGCGGGTGCCCTCGGGTATCTCGGCGCCCCTGCTGTACGTCGCGATGACGGGGGTGGAGCCGGTCTTCGCGTCGGTGTACCCCTGCCTGACCGCGCCAATGCCCCCTTCGGCCAACGGAGTTGACACGAAACCGGCCAGGGGCGAGCGGTCGCGGTCGGTTGTCCGCCCCGGTCCGCACCCCCGTCCGCAACCGGACTCCGCAGGTCCGCCCACCTGTCGGCCCGTCCGTTCGCACGGCTGCGGCTCAGTCGGAACACAGCATTCCCTCAGCCAACCGGTACAGGATCAGGACATGGCTGGCATCTCCGGAACCCGCAGCGGACGGGTTCACGTCCTCACCGTCGACGACGAACGCGCGCTCATCGAAGCGCTGTCCCTCGCCGTCACCGAGGCGGCCCCGCGGCTCTCTCCGGCCGGGGACGGACAGACCGCGCCCAGGCAGCTCAGCCTGTTGCTGAACCATCCTCGCCAAGCGCTGATCAAGGCCCCGATGATCCACACCGTGCGCGGCACGGGACACACCATCAGGCCCGTGGAGGAGGGGAGATGACCGTACGACCGCGCGGACGCTCTCCGCGAAGCCATCCGCATCTCTTCGGCGGACGCTCCCCGCGAAGCCATCCGCATCTCTTCGGCGGCCGCTCCCCGCAGCCCCGTCCGCCTCTTTTCCGCGGCCGCTCCCTGCGAAGCCGTCCGCCTCTCTTCCGCGGCCGCTCCCTCCGCACCCGTCTGCTCCTCTTCATCGGCGCGGTCCTCGTCGCCGTGTGCGCCGCGATGGCGGTCACCACCGTCTACGCCCAACGCGCCTATCTCCTCGGCAACTTGGACCAGCGCGTCACCGAAGCCGCCGACCGCAGCCTGGGCGGCGCCTCGCTGCACCCCGACCTCGACCGGGACCTCGCTTTCCTGTACGAGAGCGGCCACCCGGCCGGGATGCTCGCCGCCCGGCTCGACGACGACGGCGCCGTCCTCGCCGGGGCGGTCGTCAGCCAGGACGCGGCCCCGCAGGCGCTCAGCGACGACCAGCGGGCCGCCCTCAAGGGCCTCACGGCCGACGGTGCCAAGCACACCCGTACCGTCCCCGGCCTCGGCACCTACCGGCTCACCGTCCTGGACGACGACGGCGTCCGCGTGCTGGCCGGACTCCCGATGGGCGACGTACAGGACCTGATCACCAGACTGATGGTGGTCGAGGCGGTCGTGGCCGTCGTCGGGCTCGGCGCCGCGGGGGTCGTCTGCGCGGTGGTCGTACGACGTCAACTGCGGCCCCTGGGCCGGGTCGCCGCCACCGCCGTCGAGGTCTCCCGGGCGCCGCTGGACCGCGGCGAGGTCACCGGCCTCACCCGCGTCCCCGCCCGGGACACCGACCCCGGCAGCGAGGCCGGCCAGGTCGGCGCCGCGCTCAACCGGATGATCGAGCACGTCGAGTCCTCGCTCGCCGAACGGCAGCGCGGCGAGGAGGAGATGCGGCGCAGCGAGGAACGCATGCGGCGCTTCCTGGCCGACGCCAGCCACGAACTGCGCACCCCGCTCGCCTCCATCGCGGGCTACGCGGAGCTGATGAACAGCGGCACCGACCGGATCGAACCGGTGCTGGCCTGGCGTCGGGTGTCGGCGGAGTCGGCGCGGATGACCGGCCTGGTCGAGGATCTGCTGCTGCTCGCCCGGCTCGACGAGGGACGGCCCCTGCACGCGACCGAGGTCGACCTCGCGGCCGTGGTCGCGGAAGCGGTGTGGGACGCGCGGGCGGTGGGCGACGGCCACGACTGGCAGTTGTCGCTGCCCCTGGAGGCCCCCGCCCCGGTCGTCGGCGACGAGGAGCGGCTCCACCAGGTGGTGGCCAACCTGTTGGCCAACGCGCGTGTGCACACGCCTGTGGGCACCGCGGTGGCGGCCGAGGTGGCGGCCGTGGGGGAGCGGTGCGTGATCCGCGTGCGGGACAACGGGCCCGGTATTCCGGCCGAGTTGCTGCCCAGGGCCTTCGAACGCTTCACCCGCGCCGACTCCTCCCGGGCTCGGGCAGCCGGGTCGCCGGGCGGGGCGGGGCTCGGACTGGCCGTCGCGGCGGCGATCGTGGGCGCGCACGGCGGCCGGATCGACGTGACCAGCGTGCCGGGCCGCACGGAGTTCACGATCGATCTCCCGGCCGCCCGACTCCCGCCCGCCGAACCGGAGACGCGCGTCCGCCCGGCGCCGGTGCGGGAGAGCACCGTACGCCGGGCGGACGCTGTCGTCGAAGGTCGCGCCGGCGGAGTCAGGACCTGACCACCGGCCCGGACTTCAGGACCTGACCACCGGCCCGGACTTCAGGTCCGAGCCACCGGCTCCCGCTTCCGGACCGCTAGGGAGTGGTCGTGAACGAGTCGAAGTCGGCCTCGCCGGTCGTGCCGGAGGCGTGCGAGGTCTGGGTGAGGCCGACGTCCTGGGTGGCCGCGGCGGTCGGGACGTCGATGGTGCCCACCAGCTTCCACGTGGTGCTGTCGGTGGAGTAGTAGCCGCTGTACGAGGTGCCGGTGCGGACGAGCTTCAGCCATGACGGGTAGGTGGCGGTGCCGGTGGAGTCCTGCGAGTCCAGCCTTCCGTCGCCGTCGCTGTCCCAGTCGAGCAGATAGCCGTTGCCGGGGGTCGCGACCAGGGCCACATAGCCGGGTGAGGTGTTGGACTGGGTGATGTCGTTGCGGACCATGATCCCGGCCTTCGCCCAGACATCCGTGTTCGACTGGGAGTCGAGCTTCACCGTGGTCACGGAACCGTCGTGCTCGGCGCCGGGGAGATAGATCGTGCCGTACTCGTTGGTGCCGTTGTAGAGGTCAGCGCCCTGGGCCCGGATGCCGAGTCGGGTCCCGGACTGGCTGAAGCTCGCCGTGGTGGAGGCGAACGTCTTGAACGGGGCCTTCACTTGGTGGTTGACGGTGATCGTGTCACCGGCGGTGAGCCGGGTCCTCCCGTCCGACCGGAAGCGGTAACTCGCGCTCCCCTGGAAGTCGTTGGAGGCGAAGAGCTCCGACGAGGACGGGACGGACACGGAGTAGGTGGCCTTGAGCGCATGGCCACCACGGACCGTCCGGGCGCGGGTCACGTCACGTGTGGTGATCTTCGCGCCGGCCGGTCCGGTGAGGGTCAGGGCCGCGTCGGTGATCGACCGTGAACCGTTGTCGGACAGGACCGCGGTCACCGTACGCGTGGTGCTGTCGCTCGCCGCCGGCGCCCAGTCGAGCCCGAACGAGACGTCCGGAGCCGCGCCGGTCACCGGGCGGTGGGTGCCGTGGACCCGGTACAGGACCACGCCGTGCGGCGGCACGTTGGCGGCGATCCGGCCCGCGGACTCGGTCAGCCGCTTGCTCCACAGATCCCGCAGGGAGTAGTCGCGCGCGCCTTGGCCAGACCCAGCGCGGACGCGGTCGTCGCGACCTCCCGGGGTGCCGACCCGGTGTTGAACAGACCGACCACGGCATCGCCGTTGGGCTCGGTCTTCGCGAACACCTGCGAGTTCGCGTCCGAGGAGATCCGCTGGGCGTCGATGCCGTCCTGGTCCACCGCGAGGACGTCGGTGTTCTTCAACAGCGCGAGGTCGGCGGGGTCGAGGTCGGTCAGGTCGGTGCCGAGGATGAGCGGGGAGGCGGCCAGCGACCACAGACTCATCTGGGTCCTGCGCTCGTCGGGGGTGAGGCCGTTGTTCGCGCCGTTCCCGATCTCCAGGGAGTCGTAGTCGTTGTACCCGCCGGGACCGCCATACCCGGCCCAGGCGGCGACCTGGTCGAAGCGCGAGGCGATGGAGGCCCAGGTCGTCAGGGGGTAACTGCTGCCGTTCGGACCGCAGTAGCACTCGATGTCGCCACCGGTGCGCCAGCCGTTGGAGAGCTTCTTCCAGGTGGCCGCGTTGTTGATGTCCAGGTTGTTCGACAGCTCCAGATGGATCGGCCGACCCGTCTTCCGCAGGGCGTCCGACCAGGCCTGGACGTCCTGTTGGTCGGGCGTGCCGACACCGTCGATCTTGAGGTAGTCGATGCCCCAGCCGGCGAACTGACCGGCCCACGAGTCGACGAACGTCTGCGCGCCGGGCTTGGTGTAGTCGATGCCCACCATGCCACCGCAGTTGTAGTTGCTCTCCGTCGCCGTGGTCGCGATGTCCCGCGCGTGGTACGGGGTTCCCTTGATCTCCGTGTTCTTGGCGACCGCCTGCTGGGAGATGCCGGGAGTGACGTACAGGCCGAACTTCAGCCCCAGGGAGTGCACATGGTCGGCCACGACCTGGATGCCGTTCTCACCGCCGCGCGGCGGGAACCTGACGGGGTCGGTGACCCAGCGGCCGTACTGGTCGACGTCCGGCCCCTGGCTGCCCGGGCACTGGTACCAGAAGTCGTCGATGTTGGCGTAGACGAAACCATTCTTCGCGAGGCCGCTGGTCTTGAGCGCCTTCGCCTGCGCCTCGATGGTCCGCGCGGTCGGGTCGCGGCGGACGAAGCTCCAACTGCTCCATCCCAGCACGGGCTTGAGCCCGACACCGTTGTCAGAGGCCTGCGCGGGCTGACTGCCGGTCGCGGTGATTCCCGTGGTGAGCAGCAGCGCTCCGATAAGCGCGGCCAGCATCCCGCGGATGTGTCTTCTCATGAGCCGTTCCTCCATCGCAACGCCCACTTGCCTCAGAAAGCGCCAAGAACCAACCCCCCGGACGCGACAAGTGAACATGACCGAACGCCATTCACCGCATAGCGCGCTCGGCCAAGAATGAGTCAAGTCTGTGCGGCCACTGTGGCGGGACCGCTCGGCGTTTACAGTCGCCCCACTTCGCGCTAGCTTCCCCATAGGTGGGGTGGGAGCGCTCCCATGTCGCGCGGACCGGAACCCGTCGCCCAGCGGGCGCTCTCCACCCCGCCTCTCGGTATGTACGCATCCGCATGGCCGTACCCGAAGGAACTCATCTGTCATGATCCTGACAAGAATGGACGCCCCGCTACGTCGATTAACCCTCTCCAACCGCACCCGCGCCCTTCTCCTCGTCCTCGTCTCCGTCCTCGCCACCCTCCCTGCCCTCGCCCTGGTCATGGCGGCCGGCGGTCCGGCGCAGGCCCACGGCACCCCCATGAAGCCCGCCAGCCGCACCTTCCTGTGCTGGCAGGACGGCCTGACCGACACCGGGGAGATCAAGCCGGTCAACCCGGCCTGCAAAGCGGCCCAACAGGTCAGCGGTACAACGCCGTTCTACAACTGGTTCTCGGTGCTGCGCTCCGACGGTGCGGGACGCACCCGCGGCTTCGTGCCCGACGGTGAGCTGTGCAGTGGCGGCAACACCAACTTCACCGGCTTCAATCTCCCGCGCAGCGACTGGCCGTTGACCCATCTGACGTCCGGCGCGACCGTCGACTTCTCCTACAACGCCTGGGCCGCGCACCCGGGTTGGTTCTACGTCTACATCACCAAGGACGGTTTCGACCCGACGAAGACGCTCACCTGGAACGACATGGAGGCCACCCCCTTCGTCACCGTCGACCACCCGCCGCTCAACGGCACACCGGGCACGGTCGAGGCCAACTACTCCTGGTCCGGGCAGCTTCCGGCGAACAAGTCGGGGCGCCACATCATCTACATGGTGTGGCAGCGCTCGGACAGCGCGGAGACCTTCTACTCCTGCTCCGACGTCGTCTTCGACGGCGGCAACGGCGAGGTCACCGGTATCCACGACCCGGGCAACCCGACCGATCCGGTGCCGGGTGAATGCGCGGCGACCCGTCGTACGACCGGGAGTTGGAACGGCGGCTACCAGTCCGAGGTGACCGTCACCAACACCGGAAACGTCCCGATGCTGGGCTGGATGGTCGACTGGACGCTGCCCGGCGGGCAGAAGGTCGAGAGCCTCTGGAACGGCAATCCCACCTACACGGGACAGGACGTGATGGTCCACAACGCCGACTGGAACGGCTCGTTGAGCCCGGGACAGAGCACGACGTTCGGCTACGTCGTCTCCGGCGGTGGGGGTGACATGGCGACGGCTCTGCCCTGTCAGGTCGGCTGAGCCGACCGGGCCCCGAGCGAGCAGCTCTGGGCGGACCCCGGTGGTGGTCGGTGTAGCACCGGGGTCCGCGAGCCGACCGGTACCAAGGGGGGAGCGGTACCGGTCGGGGTGAGAGCCCCCGGTGCCCGACCTGACCGGGCGCCGGGGGAGAAGGCCGAGAAGCGGAGTTGAGCAGGTGGCGCGGCTTGTGGCGACGCTGCAGGTGCGACAACGTTGTCTAGTGGTGTGTACATGACTTTACTCCCCCAACCGACAACGATGTCAAGACAGTTGCGGAAGTGGCCACAAGTGGTCCGTACGGGTGGCTCCCGCGTGGGCCGTCACCTTGCCACGCGCTCTTCCGTGGTACGGGTGGCGCACGTTACTGTCCCTGCGGCTTGTGCGACCTGTGGTGCGCGACCCGTCCGAAGGAGGAGGGGCCGCGTCATGCGTTTCCGTCCTACGTCCCTGCTGCTGGCCGCCGCACTCGCGGTCGGCGGCGCCACCCCCGCCCTCGCGGCAACCGCCGCGCCGCCCCAGCTCGTCGACGACCCGACCGCGTACGTCGATCCCCTCATCGGCACCACGAACGGCGGCAATGTCTTCCCCGGCGCCGTGGTGCCCTTCGGCATGCTCTCCTGGAGCCCGGAGAACACCAGAGGCAACGCCACCAGTACGGCCGCGCCGGGCGGTTACCAGTACGACGCCACCCGCATCCGCGGCTTCAGCCTCACCCACATGTCCGGCACCGGCTGCGCGGGCGGCAGCGGCGACATCCCGTTCTTCCCGTACGCCGGTGAGGTCACCTCCTCCCCGGCGAGCGACACCAAGGACGCCGTCTACGCCTCGGACTTCAGCCACGCCGACGAGACCGCCGAGCCCGGCCACTACAAGGTCGGCCTCGCCTCCGGGGTCACCGCCGATCTGACGGCGACGGCTCGGACCGGCTCGGCGCAGTTCAGCTACCCGGCCGACAAGCCCGCCTCGATGCTGATCCGTACCGCCAACTCCGAGGTGGGCTCGACCGATTCGACGGTCACCATCGACCCGGAGACACGCACGGTCTCCGGCTCGGTCACCTCCGGCGACTTCTGCGGATACCTGGATCCTGAGGGCCAACGGGCCTACTACACCGTCTACTTCACGGCCAGGTTCGACCGCGACTTCAAGACGACCGGCACCTGGCAGGACGACAAGCTGACGCCGGGCTCGACCTCGGCGAGCGGCGGCACGGGCGGCTTCTCAGGCGGCGGCCGACCGGTCGCGGGCAAGGGCGCCGGTGGTTACGTCGAGTTCGAGCCGGGCGACGGGCCGGTCAACGCCAAGGTCGGTATCTCCTACGTCAGTCAGGCCGGCGCCACCGCCAACCTGGCCGCGGAGAACCCGCCGCGCCGCTCCTTCGACGCGGTGAAGAAGGCCGCCCAGCGCGCCTGGCGGGACCGCCTCGACGCGATCCGGGTCGGCGGCGGCACTGACGACGAGCGCAGAACCTTCTACACCGCGCTCTACCACGCCCTCATCCACCCGAACGTGATCAGCGACGCCGACCGCAGATACCGCGGCAGCGACGGCGAGGTGCACCGGGTCTCCCGGGGCCACGAGGCCCAGTACGGCACCTTCTCCGGCTGGGACGTCTACCGCGACCAGGTGCAGCTGCTCACCCTGCTCAGTCCGCGCACCGGCTCGGACATCGCGCAGTCGCTGTACGAACTCGCCCAGCAGAACGGCGGGATCTGGGACCGCTGGCTGCACGGAGCGAGCGGCACCCACGTCATGAACGGCGACCCCTCACCGACCGCCCTGGCCGGCATCCGCGCCTTCGGCGGCACGGACTTCGACCTGCGCGGCGCGCTGAACTCGCTCGTCAAGGCGGCCACCGTACCGACCCCGCAGGACCTGTCATCGTCGGGCAAGCCGGTCCTCTCCGTGGGTCAACGGCCGTCCCTCGACAAGTACTTGGACCTGCACTACATGCCCTCGGTCTCCAACGCCTGGGGCGGCGCGGCCGAGACGCTGGAGATGTCCACCGCCGACTTCTCGCTCTCCCAACTCGCCGCGGCGGCCGGGAAGAAGGACACGGCGGCCACCTTCGCCAAGCGCTCCCAGTGGTGGCAGAACAACTTCAACATCGCGGCCGACCCGACGGGCGGCTACATCGCCAACCGCAAGGCGGACGGCAGTTGGGTCACCGGCTTCACCCCGGCCACCGGCAACGGCTTCGTCGAGGGCACGGCGGCCCAGTACACGTGGATGGTCCAGCACAACCCGGCCGGGCTGTTCGCGGCCATGGGCGGCAAGGACGAGGCCCTCAAGCGCCTCGACACCTTCTTCCACGAGGACGACGGCAGCTGGGCGTTCACCGGCAGCGGCGGCGACAAGTCCGAACTGGACAACGAGCCGTCCATCAACGTGCCCTACCTGTACGACTACGCGGGCGCGCCCTACAAGACGCAGGAGACCGTCCGCGCCGCGATGACGCAGCTGTGGTCCACCAAGACCAACGGCATCCCCGGCAACGACGACCTCGGCGCGATGTCGTCCTGGTACGTCTTCTCCGCGCTCGGCATGTACCCGCAGGTGCCCTCGCGCGCCGAACTCGTCCTGGCCTCACCGCTGTTCCCGCGCGTCGAGATCGACCGGCCGGAGGGCAACGACATCTCGATCCGCGCGACGGGTGCCGCGGCCGACGCGCCGTACATCCAGTCGCTGAAGGTCAACGGCCGTTCCAGTGACCGCTCGTGGCTGCCGGCGTCCTTCGTGCGCGACGGCGGGCGGCTCGACTACACCCTCTCCTCCACCCCGAACCGCGACTGGGGCACCTCCCAGGCCCCGCCGTCCTTCCGGGACGGCGAGCAGCCGTACCAGATCGGCGTCGGTCCGACCGCGGCGACGATCGCACCCGGCGAGAGCGCCGAGGTGGACATCCGCGCGCTGGCCGTCAGCGGCGGCACCGGACCCGAGGTGCGCTTCAAGGTCGAGACGCCCGACGGGATCTCGGCGACCCCGGCCGAGGGCACGGTGACCGACGGCTCGCAGAAGATCACCCTGTCCGCGGCGAAGGACGTGAAGCAGGGCTTCTTCGAGGCCAAGGTCACGGTCACCTCGGGCGACGACTCCTACGTGCAACCGGTCGCCCTCACGGTGGCCGCCCCCGGCACCCTGCTCGCCGCCTACAACAACACCGGCGTCTCCGACGACGTGGGCGAGCACGACGAGGCCGACTACGACGGCGGCGGCTGGAGCTACTCCCGCCAGGCCCTCGCCGCGGCCGGTCTCACCGCGGGCGGACAGGGCACGGTCGACGGTCTGAGCTTCACCTGGCCCAACTCGCCGGCCGCCCGTCCCGACAACGCCTACGCGTCCGGGCAGACCGTCCGACTCGACGCCCCCGCGGCCAAGTTGTCGTTCATCGGCAGCGCGGTCAACGGCAACCAGCGCACCACCGCCACGGTCACCTACACCGACGGCAGCACCGGCACGGTCGACCTGTCCTTCACCGACTGGACCGTCGGCGGAGGCGGCGGCACCGTCCAGTACGGCAACCTGGTCGTCGCCAAGGCCGCGTACCGGAACGTGGCCGGCGCGGACAAGGACCCGGTGGCGACGTACGTCTTCGCCACCAAGACCTTCGCCGCACCGGACGGCAAGACGATCGCGAGCGTGCAACTGCCGCAGAACACGGACCTGCACGTGTTCACCCTCGCGACCGGCTGACGCGGAGTTCAGCGCCGCCGCCGTCATCCGGCGGCGGCGGCGCTGAACATGCCGACCTCGTAGGAGCCGCCCTTCTGGTGCACGATCACGGCGAGCCGGTTGGCCGCGTTGATCAGCGCGACCAGGCAGACCAGCGCGCCGATCTGGTCGTCGTCGTAGTGCTTGCGCACCTGGTCCCAGGTCTCGTCGGACACGCCCTGCTGGGCGTCCGCCATCCTGGTGCCCTCCTCGGCGAAGGCCAGTGCGGCCTGTTCGGCCTCGGTGAAGACGGTGGACTCGCGCCACGCGGCGACGAGCATCAGCCGGACCGAGGTCTCGCCGGCCGCCGCCATCTCCTTGGTGTGGTAATCGATGCACCAGCCGCAGCCGTTGATCTGGCTGGCGCGCAAGGACACCAGCTCCTGGGTCGACTTGGGCAACGGCGACTGCTCGATCACCAGGCTCGCGTTGGCGAACCGCTTGGTGAACTTGGCGGCGATCTCGTTCTCGAACAGGTTGAATCGAGCTTCCATGATCTCGTCCTCACTCGTGGCGTCGCGCTGCGATGCGCTGCGTCGGATGCACAAGAGATGCCGGCGCCCCGCTCCGTGTGACAGGACGGCCATGTGACGTACGCCACCGCGCAGGGGTGTCACGGAGCGGCGGTGGCCGGCGTCTTGTGCGCGTGACATCGTCGGATACGAGCAGGCAGGAGCAGCCGGTGACGGGCGAGAACAGCGAGACCGCGCAGGACACGGCCACCGAGGCGTTCGTCGCCCACCGCAATCTGCTGTTCACGGTCGCCTACGAGATGCTCGGCTCGGCCGCCGACGCCGAGGACGTCCTCCAGGAGACCTGGATGCGGTGGTCCGGCGTCGACCTGGACACGGTGCGTGACCAGCGCGCGTATCTGGTCCGGATCACCACGCGCCAGGCCCTGAGCCGGCTGCGCACCCTCGCCCGCCGCAAGGAGTCCTACGTCGGCTCCTGGCTGCCCGCGCCGCTGCTGACGGCCCCGGACGTGGCCGAGGACGTCGAACTGGCCGACAGCGTCTCCATGGCCATGCTGCTGGTCCTGGAGACCCTCGCGCCCACCGAGCGGGCGGTGTTCGTGCTGCGCGAGGTGTTCGACCTCGACTACGACGAGATCGCCGAGGCCGTCGACAAGACCCCGGTCGCGGTCCGCCAGATCGCGCACCGGGCCCGGGCGCACGTCGCCTCGCGCCGGCCGCGTGGTGCCGTGACCGTGACCGAGACCCGGCACGTGCTCGCCGCCTTCCAACGGGCGGTCGACACGGGTGACTTGCAGAGCCTGTTCGACGTACTCGCCCCGGACGTGGTCCTGTTGGGTGATGGAGGCGGGATCAAGCATGCCGTGCTACGGCCGGTCACGGGTGCCGACAAGGTGGGCCGGCTACTGCTCGCGGGCCTGGGCCGGGTCACCGGCTGGGAGCTGGGCCCGGTGCTGGTCAACGGCTGCCCCGCGCTGGTCTTCCGGCTCGACGGCGAGGTGGACACCGTGCTGGCGGTCCGCATCGACGACGGCCTGATCACCGGCCTCTACGCCGTGCGCAATCCCGAGAAGCTGTCGCACATGGGGCAGGAGAACACCCTGAGCCGCTGAGCGGACGGCAAGGGGGACGCGCCGCACTCGACGCGTCCCCCGAACCGTTCACAGGTCATCCGACCCGGAACTCACCCGCTCACGCGAGCAGTTCGACCTCCGACACGGTCGCTTCCGCGTCGAACACCAGGCGGTACTTCCCGTACGTGCCCGGCGATCCGACGCTGAACGCCCGGGTCTGCCGGTCCCAGGTGAAGGACTGGCCCGACCGCTTGTCGAGCGTCTTCCACGTGGTCCCGTCACTCGAGCCCTGAAGGGTCCAGCCGGTCGGCGCCTTGGTGTGGTCGGCGGACGAAGTGACCGTGTACTGGAGCCCCTTCGTGTCGCCGGTCACCGGCAGGTCCACCGACGTCACCGTCGCGCTGGTCGCCGAGGTGTTGTCGAACAGCGCCCCGTCACCCTTCAGCACGTCCGCACGGGGCGTCGGCGCATTGTCGTCCTGGGTGATCGACGCGGGCGCCGCGTTCTTGCCGGTGCCCCACGAGGACGGCTTCGGGCCCATGTCGAAGTTGAGGACACCGCCCTCCTCCAGCAGCGAGTGGGGGAGCGAAGTCGACGTCCAGTTGTGGCCGTTGACCTTCAAACCCTGCACGTAGACGTTCTTGTCGCTGTTCTTCGGCGCCTTGACGACGAGGTCCTCGCCGTTCTCCAGGTGCACGGTGACCTTCTTGAACAGCGGGGAGCCGATGGCGTACTCGCCGCTGCCCATCACGAGCGGGTAGAAGCCGAGCGCGGAGAAGAGGTACCAGGCCGACTGCTCGCCGTTGTCCTCGTCGCCGTGGTAGCCCTGCCCGATCTCGCTGCCGGTGTAGAGGCGGGAGAGCACCTCGCGGACGTTCTTCTGCGCCTTGTAGGGCTCGCCCGCCGCGTCGTACATGTAGATGACGTGGTGGGCGACCTGGTTGGAGTGCCCGTACTGGCCCAGGCGCACGTCCCGCGCCTCGGTCATCTCGTGGATGACACCGCCGTAGGAACCGACGTTCTCGGGCGAGGCCGTCTCAGGGGTCGAGAAGTACTCGTCGAGCTTGTCACCGAGGGCGCTCCGGCCGCCGTACAGGTTGGCCAGGCCCCGGCTGTCCTGCGGGACGGTGAAGGCGTAGCCCCAGCCGTCGGTCTCCGTGTAGTCGTAACCCCACACCTTGGGGTCGTACTTGGCGGAGTCGACGCGCCAGTTGCCCTTGGCGTCCTTGCCCTGGAAGAAGCCGGCCTTGGAGTCGTAGAGGTTCACGTAGTCCTGGGCGCGGTTGAGGAAGTACTCCGACTCCTCCTTGTAGCGCTTGTCCTTGGTCTTCTTGTAGAGGGCCTTGCCCATCTGCGCGATGCCGTAGTCGTTGACGTAGCCCTCCATCGCCCAGGAGAAGCCCTCGCCGGTGTCGGTACTGGTGTAGCCGAGGAACGGCGAGGTCGCCATGCCCTTGCGGCCCACACCGGAGGACGGCGGCACGACGGTCGCGTTCTTCACGGCCGCGTCGTAGGCCGACTTGGCGTCGAAGTCGACTCCCTTGACGTACGCGTCCGCGAAGGCCACGTCCGAGGAGGTGCCGGTCATCAGGTCCGCGTAGCCGGGGGAGGACCAGCGAGAGGTCCAGCCGCCGTCCTTGTACTGCTGCACGAACCCGTCGACCATCTCGCCCGCCTGAGAGGGCGTCAGGAACGAGTACGCCGGCCAGGTGGTCCGATAGGTGTCCCAGAAGCCGTTGTTGACGTACACCTTGCCGTCCACGATCTTCGCGCCGGTGTGCGTCGGGGTGTCGGGACCCGGCATCGGCGAGAACGGGGAGGCGTACTGGTACTTCGAACCGACCTTCTCGAAGCCGGAGTTGGGGTACAGGTACAGCCGGTACATGCTGGAGTACAGCGTGGTCAGCTGGTCCGCCGTGGCGCCCTCGACCTCGACCTTGTCGAAGATCCTGTCCCAGGTGCGCTGGGCCTTCTTCTTGACCGAGTCGAAGGACGTGCCGTCCGGGATCTCCTGGCGGAGGTTGTCCTTGGCCTGGTCGATGCTGATCAGCGAGGTCGCGATGCGCAGCGTCACCGTGCGGTCGGCGCCCGCGTCGAACTTCAGGTACCCCTTGACCCCGCTGGACGAGCCGTCCTTGACGGGCTTGTCGAAGGTGCCGTAGACGAACAGCCGGGTCGCGCCGGTCGACAGGCCCGACTTGACGTCCGAGTAGCCGGTGAAGGTCCCGGTCGCCGGGTCGAGCGTGAGCCCGGCCTGGTCGGTCACGTTGTCGAACAGGACGTTCGCGTCGTCACCGGGGAAGGTGAAGCGCATGGTCGCCGCGTGGTCGGTCGGCGTCATCTCGGTCTTGAGACCGTTCTCGAACGTGACGCCGTAGTAGTAGGGCCGCGCGGTCTCGTTCTCGTGCCTGAACGCCAACTCCCGTGCCTCACGGCCGGTTTCCGGGGTTCCGGAGGCCGCCGAGGGCATCACCTGGAAGGTCTGCCGGTCACCCATCCAGGGGCTCGGCTCATGGCTCGCGCTGAACGCCTGGATCGTCGGCAGGTTGTCGTCGTTGTTGGCCCGCGCGTAGTCGTACAGCCAGCTCAACGAGGACGCGTTGGTCACCGGCGTCCAGAAGTTGAAGCCGTGCGGCACGGCGGTCGCGGGGAAGTTGTTGCCGCGCGAGAAGCCGCCGCTGGAGTTGGTGCCACGGGTGGTGAGGGCGTAGTCCGACAGATGCGCCTTCGGCTTCTCCTCCGCCGCCCGGTCGATCTTCACGTCGTCAAGCCAGCCGCGGAACTTCGCCGGGCCCTTCGCGGAGTCGTACGCCACCAGGATCCGGTCGACGGTCTTGCCGGAGGCGACCGAACCGATCCCCGAGACCACGTTGTTCCACTGGTTGACGTAGAGGATCTTGGCGGCCCCCTGCGCCTTCGGCGTCAGACCGAAACCGTGCTGGTCGGTTGCGCCCAGGTCGCTCAGATAGGTGCCGTCGGTGAAGGCCAGGTCGACGGAGACGTTCGTGGCGTCGTAGTCGAGGTCGCCGTCGGCCATCGACGGGAAGATCCGGTACGACAGTTCGGTGTCGCGGCGCACGGACACGTTCACGTCGAAGACCTTGTTGTACGAGTACGCCTGGCCGTCGGCGGTGTGGCGTCCCGCGTACCGCAGCGCCCGCTTGCCGGTGAAGCCGGCCCCCGCCTTCGCGGTCGGCGAGCCCGCCGGGCCGCGGTCGACCAGCGTCAGCATGTCCTGCGGCACCGGACCGCCGCTGCCGCCGGTGGAGAACTGCACATCGGCGAGCTGCAGGATGTCGGAGGCGCCGTTGTTCTTGGTGATGTCGAGCCGGAAGTGCGCGTACTCGGCCGGTTCGGCGAGGTCGTACGTCTTGGTCTGGAAGCGCTCGGAGAAGGTCTCACCGGAGCGGGTGTCGACCGTCTTCCAGTCCTTGCCGTCCGTGGAGCCCTGCAGGGTCCAGTCCTTGGGGTCGCGCTCGTCGAAGTCGTTGGCGGAAGTAAGCGCGTACGTCACGATCTTCGCCGGCTTGTCGAGGTCGAACTCGACCCAGCCGGTGGGCTCGAAGGTCAGCCACTTGGTGCCGGCCTCGCCGTCGACGAGGTTCTCCTTCACCTCGCCGCCGCCCGTGTTCTCCGAGCTGGCCCGGACGTCCGTGACGTGGTCGGACACGTTGCCCGGGATGCCGGTGCTGTAGCCGCCGTCCACGCCCGAGGCCCGCTTGGTGCCGTCGGGCTTCGTGTCGACCGTGTTCAGCCAGTCCGGCGCCGGATCGCCCGCCTCGAAGGAGGACGAGAACTCCCGGTCGGCCGGCTTGGGCTTCGCAGAAAGCGCTGTCGCCGCTCCCTGGGAGCCCACCGCCAATGCAAAAGCGGCCGTCAGTACGACGGCCGTTCCCCATCTGTGTCTCGTTCTGTACCGCACCATCTCCGGCACCCTCCCTGCGCGATCGGACAACGTTGTCACCTTCCAGGCGCAGAACCCAGTAGTGGGTCAAGTGGCCAGCGATGTCAAGGGTGTTGAGTGTGGCATTCGGGGCCTATGTCGCGGATTTTTCCGGCAAGGCGCCCACAGGGGGCTCATATTTCCGCGAGGTCTCAACTCGGATAAGACCAACGGCCAACCTTGCATTCGATCTTGCTCCGTTGGCGGGAAGTGGACTATACCTGTCGGCGATTCACCCGATGCGTTCGTCATGATCCGCACGGCATGATTCGTTACTCCTGCACGACCCTGCTTGACCTGACCGCGGTGCCGGGAGGATCCGGTTCACCGCCTGAGTCCTGGAGAAGGCGAGGACTTGAGCATGGGATCCACTTCCGCCGAGAACAGCGGTTCCGAACACAACGACGCGGCGGGTGTCGGCCGTCGCGACCTGATCCGGCGGTCCGCCGCACTCGGCCTGATCGCCGTACCCACGATGAGCTTCCTGTCGGCGTGTGCCAGCGGTGGCGGGGACGGCGACTCGGGCGACAACAACGAGACCCAGGGCACGACGTCCAAGACGAACCCGTTCGGAGTGAAGAAGGGCACCAAGCTCGACGTGGTCGTCTTCAAGGGCGGTTACGGCGACGACTACGCCAAGGCGTGGGAGGCCAGCTTCCAGAAGAAGTGGGGCATCACCTCCACCCACACCGGCACCCAGGAGATCACCGGCAAGCTCCAGCCGCGCTTCAACGGCGGCACCCCGCCGGACATCGTCGACGACTCCGGCGCCCAGCAGATCAAGATCGACGTCCTCAACCGCAACGGCCAACTCCTCGACCTCGCCGTGGTCCTGGACGCCCCCTCGGTCGACGACCCGTCCAAGAAGGTCCGCGACACCGTCATCCCGGGCACGCTCGACCCGGGCCTGCAGGAGGGCAAGATCGTCGCCCTCAACTACATCTACACGGTGTGGGGCCTGTGGTACTCCGGCAAGCTCTTCAAGGAGAAGGGCTGGGAGGAGCCGAAGACCTGGGCGGACTTCATCGCCGTCTGTCAGGCCGCCAAGAAGGACGGCATCGGCGGCCTCGCCCACCAGGGCAAGTACCCGTACTACATCAATGTCGCCATCATGGACATGATCGCCAAGAAGGGCGGTCTGGACGCCATGAAGGCGATCGACAACCTCGACCCCAAGGCCTTCGTGGGGTCCGAGGCGGCGCAGGCGGGTGTCGAGGCGATCTACGAGATCGTCGAGAAGGGCCTGTTGATGCCCGGCACCAACGGCCTGACCCACACCGAGTCGCAGACCCGCTGGAACCAGTACAAGGCCGCGTTCATCACCTGCGGTTCCTGGCTGGAGAACGAGCAGCTCAAGCAGACCCCGGCGGACTTCGACATGAAGTTCATGCCGATGCCCCTGCTGCCCGACAGCAAGCTCCCCTTCGAGGCGATCAGGGCCGGCTCCGGCGAGCCCTTCATCATCCCGAAGAAGGCCAGCAACCTGGCCGGCGCCAAGGAGTTCATGCGGCTGATGCTCTCCAAGGAGTGGTCGACGACGTTCGCCAAGGAGGCCAACTCGCTGACCATCCTCAAGGACGGCGTCGACCCGAGCGTCAAGCTGCGCCCGGGCACCCAGTCCACGGTCGAGGCGTCCAAGGCCGCCGGCGACAACACCTTCCGCTTCCTGTACACGGAGTGGTACAGCGAGATGGGCACCGCCATCGAGGCCGCGTCCAACGAGCTGATGGCCAAGCGCATCCAGCCCAAGGAGTGGCTCAAGCGCTGCCAGGCCGCGGTCGACAAGCAGGCCAAGGACCCGGCCTCGAAGAAGAACCACCGCGACTAGCAGACGCACGTCGTCCGGCACCCGCGTCCCCTTCGGGGGGCGCGGGTGCCGACCGGAGCATCAGGGGCAGGAACGCCAATGCGCAAAGGGCAGTACAGGTTCGTCGCGGGATTTCTCTTCGCTCCCGTGGCGCTCTATCTGATCTTCGTCATCTGGCCGTACATCCAGACGTTCGGCTATTCGCTCACCGACTGGCAGGGCGAGTCGCAGACCTTCCATTTCGTCGGTCTCGACAACTACAGGGCGCTTTTCCAGGACGACATCTTCCTGAAGGCGATCTGGCACAACATCCTGTTCCTGGTGTTCATCCCGGTGATCACCATTCTGCTCGCCCTCTTCTTCGCCTTCATGCTGAACGCGGGCGGCCGTTCCCGCGCCGGCGGAGTTCAGGGCGTCGCCGGATCCAAGTTCTACAAAATCGTCTACTTCTTCCCGCAGGTCCTCTCGCTCGCGATTCTCGCGGTGCTGTTCAACGCGATCTACCGCAGCGACGAAGGCGGCCTGCTCAACGGTGTCCTGACGAAGATCGGGCTGGTCGACTCACAGAATCCGGTGGAATGGCTCAACGAGCCCAACCTGGTGCTGTGGGCGCTGATGCTGGTCGTCGTCTGGCACGGCGTCGGTTTCTATCTGGTGCTGTTCTCGGCCGCCATGCAGTCCATCCCGCGGGACATCTACGAGGCCGCCCTGATCGACGGCGCGAACCGCTCCCAGTCCTTCTTCCGCATCACCCTGCCCCTGCTGTGGGACTCCGTGCAGACCGCCTGGGTGTACCTGGGCATCGTGGCGATGGACATGTTCGTCCTGGTCTCCTCGATGACCGCGAACATGGGCGCGTACGGCGGCGGCCCCGACCACGACAGCGAGGTCATGGCCACCGTGATGATGCGCAACTTCCTCTACTACGGGAAGAGCGGCTACGCCTGCGCCATGGGCGTCGTGATGCTCCTCCTGACCCTGGTCCTGTCCGTGGTCACGCTGCGCGCCACCCGCCGCGACCGCATCGAGTACTGAGCGGAAGAGACGACGATGAGCGCACCTCTCAAGGAGAGCACCCCCACGGGCGGTCCGGTCCCGCCCCGGCCCGCGGTCGGCGGGGCCCCGGCGGCGCCCGGCGACCGGCGCGGCGAGGGCACCGTACTGAACGTCTTCTCGCACGGCTTCCTCGCCCTGTGGGGCCTGCTGATCGTGCTGCCGCTGCTGTGGCTCGTGCTGAGCTCCTTCAAGACCGACACCCAGATCGGCGGCTCCGCCTTCGGCTGGCCGCAGCACTGGTCCTTCGACGTCTTCTCGCGGGCCTGGGACAAGGGCATCGGCGACTACTTCATCAACACAGTCATCGTGCTCGTGTTCTCGGTGCCGCTGACGATGCTGCTGGGCTCGATGGCCGCGTACGTGCTGGCCCGCTACGAGTTCTGGGGCAACCGCCTGCTGTACTACTTCTTCGTCGCGGGCGCGATGTTCCCCGTGTTCCTGGCCCTGGTCCCGCTGTTCTTCATGGTCAAACGGCTGGACATGCTGAACACGTACCAGGGTCTGATCCTGGTGTACGTCGCCTACTCGATGCCGTTCACGGTCTTCTTCATGCACGCCTTCTTCCGGACCCTGCCGACGGCGGTGCACGAGGCCGCGGTCCTGGACGGGGCCTCGCACACCCGGACGTTCTTCCAGGTCATGCTGCCGATGGCGAAGCCCGGCCTGATCAGCGTCGGCATCTTCAACACGCTGGGCCAGTGGAACCAGTTCATCCTGCCGACGGTCCTGATGCAGCCCCAGAAGGGCGGCGATCCGGAACGCTACGTCCTCACCCAGGGCCTCATCCAGCTGCAGCAGCAACAGGGGTACGCGTCCGACCTGCCGGTGCTCTTCGCGGGCGTCACGATCGCCATGATCCCGATGCTGGTGGTCTACCTCTCCTTCCAGCGCCAGGTGCAGGCCGGTCTGACCTCTGCGACGCTGAAGTAGCCCTCAGCACCCGTCCGTGCGCGCGCCGCTCCCGGGTTGGGGGCGGCGCGCTCATATGTGCGGGCACGAACCCCGATCCGGTTCAACCTCTTGACGGGAGGCAACCCGAACGGCTCAGCTTAGAGTTCACTAGTTGGACATAGACGGGGCCTCATCGAAGCGGTCCCGTGCGCAGGAGGTCGTCGTGGAGACTCCGGGGTCGCAGTCGTCGCTGCACCGAGCCAACCTGGAACGGGTGGTACGGGCCGTCCGGCTGGCCGGGTCGCTCACGCAGGCGGAGATCGCCAGGACCACGGGCCTGTCGGCCGCCACGGTCTCCAACATCGTCCGGGAGTTGAAGGACGGCGGAACCGTCGAGGTCACCCCCACCTCGGCCGGCGGACGCAGGGCCCGCAGCGTCTCCCTGAGTGGGGACGCCGGCATCGTGATCGGCGTCGACTTCGGGCACACGCATTTGCGCGTCGCGGTCGGGAACCTCGCCCACCAGGTGCTGGCCGAGGAGTCCGAGCCGCTGGACGTGGACGCCTCCTCCACGCAGGGCTTCGACCGGGCGGAAGAGCTGGTCAACCGCCTGATCGCGGCGACCGGTGTGGACCGCTCCAAGATCGCCGGGATAGGCCTCGGCGTGCCCGGACCGATCGACGTCGAGTCCGGCACCCTGGGTTCCACCGCGATCCTGCCGGGCTGGACCGGCACCAAGCCCGCCGAGGAGCTGCGGGGGCGGCTTGGCGTGCCCGTGCACGTGGACAACGACGCCAATCTGGGTGCACTGGGCGAGCTGGTCTGGGGCAGCGGCAGAGGCGTGCGTGATCTTGCATACATCAAGGTCGCGAGCGGTGTGGGGGCCGGTCTGGTGATAGACGGGAAGATCTACCGCGGGCCTGGTGGGACTGCGGGAGAAATCGGACATATTACACTCGATGAATCCGGTCCCGTCTGCCGCTGCGGGAACCGGGGATGTCTGGAGACGTTCACGGCGGCGCGCTATGTCCTTCCGTTGCTCCAGTCGAGCCACGGCACCGACCTCACCATGGAAGGCGTCGTGCGCCTGGCCAGGGACGGAGACCCGGGCTGCCGTCGGGTGATCGCCGACGTCGGCCGACACATCGGCAGTGGAGTCGCCAATCTCTGCAATCTGCTGAACCCGAGCCGAGTGGTCCTTGGCGGTGATCTCGCCGAGGCCGGTGAGCTGGTGCTCGGCCCGATCAGGGAGTCTGTCGGCCGCTACGCGATCCCCAGCGCGGCACGGCAACTGTCCGTTCTCCCGGGGGCACTTGGAGGCCGTGCGGAGGTGCTCGGAGCACTCGCTCTCGCGCTCAGCGAGATGGGTGATTCGACCCTTTTGGACGGCTCGCTCGCTACGGCGGCACCTGCCTTCACTTAGAGAACGGATGGCACCGTTGCCAACCCGTTAAGGATTTACTTCTTGACGTCGCACGTGCGGCCGAGTTGACTTCCAGCCACCTCGGCCGCAACGACGCGGCCTCGTCAGGGAGGTTTCTGAAGTGAACACGCGTATGCGTCGTGCCGCCTTTGCCGTCGCCGCCAGTGCGATGGCCGTTTCCCTCGCCGCCTGTGGCAGTGCGAAGGAATCCGGTGACAAGGCCGACTCCTCAAGCTCCGCCAGCAACAAGGGCGACAACATCAAGGTCGGTCTCCTGCTCCCGGAGAACCAGACCGCGCGTTACGAAAAGTTCGACCGCCCCTTGATCGAGAAGAAGGTCAAGGAGCTCACGAACAACAAGGGCACGGTCGTCTACGCCAACGCGAAGCAGGACGCCACCACCCAGAACCAGCAGGTCGACACCATGATCACCAACAAGGTGGACGTGCTGATCGTCGACGCGGTGGACTCCGCGGCCATCAAGAGCTCGGTCCAGAAGGCCAAGGACGCCGGTATCCCGGTCGTCGCCTACGACCGTCTGGCCGAGGGTCCGATCAGCGCCTACACCTCGTTCGACAACGAGACCGTCGGCAAGACCCAGGGTGAGGCCCTCCTCAAGGCGCTCGGCTCCAAGGCCAAGTCCGGCAAGATCGTCATGATGAACGGTTCGGTCACCGACCCGAACGCCGCCCTGTTCAAGAAGGGCGCTCACTCCGTCCTCGACGGCAAGGTGAACATCGGCAAGGAGTACGACACCAAGGACTGGAAGCCGGAGAACGCCAACGCCAACATGGAGGCGGCGATCTCGGCCCTGGGCAAGAAGAACATCATCGGCGTCTACTCCGCCAACGACGGCATGGCCGGCGGTATCATCACCGCCCTCAAGGCCGCCGGTCTCAACGTCCCGGTCACCGGCCAGGACGCGGAGCTCGCGGGTGTCCAGCGCATCGTCGCCGGCACGCAGTACATGAGCGTCTACAAGCCCTACCCCGAAGAGGCCAACACGGTCGCCGAGCTGGCCGTCGCCATCGCTCAGGGCAAGGACCTCGCCACCGTCGCGCCCGACAAGGTCGACAGCCCGTCGGACAAGGGCATCCCGTCCAAGATCATCGGCGTCGTCGCGCTGACCAAGGACAACATCAAGGACACCGTCATCAAGGACGGCATCTACACGGTGGGCGACATCTGCACCTCGGCCTACGCCGCGGACTGCAAGAAGATCGGTCTCGAGTAAGCAGCCGCACGTCCCTTTCCAGGCAGGGGAATTCGCTCTTGAATTCCCCTGCACGGCTCCCTCCAGGGGAGACGGGGACCGCACCACCCGGACTCCTCCGGCGCCCCGCACCAACAGCCCCGCAAGCTAAGCGGGGCGCCGGACGGAACATTCCCCCCAAATTTTTCTGCACAACCTCCCGCCGGGTCAGGCGGCGAAGGAGATGGTTCACGTGTCCGCTACGCCCGTGCTGGCGTTGCGCGGGGTCTCGAAGCGATTCGGTGCTGTTCAGGCGCTCACCGATGTAGAGCTCGAGGTCCACGCCGGTGAGGTGGTCGCCCTGGTGGGCGACAACGGCGCCGGAAAGTCCACGCTGGTCAAGACGATCGCCGGCGTGCACCCCATCGATGAGGGCGTCATCGAATGGGAAGGCAAGGCCGTACAGATCAACAGGCCGCACGACGCCCAGCACCTGGGCGTCGCGACGGTGTACCAGGACCTTGCGCTGTGCGACAACATCGACGTCGTCGGCAACCTCTACCTGGGCCGTGAGATCCGCAAGTTCACGATCCTGGACGAGGTCGAGATGGAGCGCCGCTCGCGCGAGCTCCTCGACACGCTGTCCATCCGCATCCCCAGCGTCCGCATCCCGATCGCCTCGCTCTCCGGCGGTCAGCGCCAGACCGTGGCCATCGCCCGCTCCATGCTCGGCGAGCCCAAGCTGGTCATCCTCGACGAGCCCACCGCCGCCCTCGGCGTCGAGCAGACCGCCCAGGTCCTCGACCTCGTCGAGCGGCTGCGCGAGCGCGGTCTCGCCGTCCTGCTCATCAGCCACAACATGGCCGATGTGAAGGCGGTCGCGGACAAGGTCGCCGTCCTGCGGCTGGGCCGCAACAACGGCGTCTTCGAGGTCAAGTCGACCTCGCAGGAAGAGATCATCTCCGCCATCACCGGTGCCACGGACAACGCCGTGACCCGTCGTGCGGCGCGCAGCACTGGGGAGATCAAGAAGTGAGCATCGACAAGACGTCCCCGTCTCCCGAGGACCACGTCGTGGAGAACCCCGAGGCGGCGGCCGGTGCGGCCACTGTCGTCGACCCCCGGCTGCTGGTGCGCGAACAGGGCTTCGCGGGCTACCTCACGGAGTTCAAGCGGAAGATGAAGGCCGGTGACCTGGGCGCGATCCCGGTCGTCATCGGTCTCGCGATCATCTGGATCATCTTCCAGAGCCTCAACTCCAACTTCCTCACCGCGGGCAACCTGTCCGACATCTCCGTCGCCATGGTCGGCACGGGCATGATCGCCGTCGGCATCGTGTTCGTCCTGCTGCTCGGCGAGATCGACCTGTCGGTCGGTTCGGTCTCCGGTGTCGCGGGCGCCGCCTACGCGGTGCTCACCGTCACGCACGGCATGGCCGCGTGGCTCGCCCTGGTGCTGGCCATCCTCACCGGCACGGTCGCCGGTGCGCTGCACGGCTTCTTCTTCGCGAAGATCGGTGTCCCGGCGTTCGCCGTCACCCTGGCCGGTCTGCTCTTCTGGAACGGCTTCATGCTCCAGATCCTGGGCGACAGCGGCACCATCAACCTGGACAGCGAGGGCCTGGTGGCCAAGCTGACCGGTTACTACTTCACCGACGTGGCCGCCTCCTACGGTCTGGCCATCGCCGTCGTGGTGCTGTTCTTCGTCACGTCCTTCCTCGGCAACCGGCGCCGCGAGGCCGCCGGCGTGCCGTCGAGGCCGCTGAGCGAGACCATCCTGCGCACGGTGCTGCTGGCGATCGTGGCGTTCGCCGTCGCGGCCGTCTACAACCAGTACAAGGGCCTGCCGCTGGCCGTCGTGATCTTCGTCGGCGTCCTGCTGCTCACGGACTTCGTGCTCCGCCGCACCACCTACGGCCGCAAGATCTTCGCCCTCGGTGGCAGCGTCGAGGCGTCCCGGCGTGCCGGTATCAACGTCGACATGATCCGGATCTCGGTCTTCGCGATCTCCGGCACCTTCGCTGCGATCGGCGGTCTGTTCATCGCCTCGAAGATCGCCTCCGCCAACCAGGGCGCGGGCGGCGGTGACCTCCTGATGAACGCGATCGCCGCGGCGGTCATCGGTGGTACGTCGCTGTTCGGTGGCCGTGGCCGCACGTGGAACGCCCTGCTGGGTGTCCTCGTGATCATCTCGATCCAGTACGGCCTGGCCCTGGAGGGCATCGCCTCCCCGGTCCAGTACATGATCACCGGTGGCGTGCTGCTGGCGACCGTCGTCATCGACGCGGTCACCCGTAAGACGCAGAAGACGGCGGGACGCGCGTAACGGTCCCACCTGAGCACGACGATGCCCGGCACCCCGCAGGTGCCGGGCATCGTCGTGCGCGGAGAAAACCGGTCGGGTCATAGGTAAAGGTGTTCTTGGGTACAGCCGATCGCGTGACGTACGACGCACAGCCCGGGCGCGGTCCGCAAAGACGGAACATTAGACTCGACAAGCCCGGCGACAGCTTTTACTGCAAGGAGGCACGGGTGCCGCTGCTGACCCGCATCACGGGACCGCGCGATCTGGACCGGCTCAGCCTGGAGCAGCTGGACCAGCTGGCCGAGGAGATCCGGACCTTCCTCGTCGACGCGGTCTCCAAGACCGGCGGCCACCTCGGCCCCAACCTCGGGGTGGTCGAGCTGACCATCGCCCTGCACCGCGTCTTCGAGTCCCCCAAGGACCGGGTGCTGTGGGACACCGGGCACCAGTCCTACGTGCACAAGCTGCTCACCGGCCGCCAGGACTTCTCGAAGCTGAAGATGAAGGGCGGCCTGTCGGGCTACCCCTCGCAGGGCGAGTCCGAGCACGACGTCATCGAGAACAGCCACGCCTCCACGGTCCTCGGCTGGGCCGACGGCATCGCCAAGGCCAACGAGATCCTCAAACGCGAGGACCACGTGGTCGCGGTGATCGGTGACGGCGCCCTCACCGGCGGCATGGCCTGGGAGGCGCTGAACAACATCGCCGCCGCCAAGGACCGCCCCCTGGTGATCGTCGTGAACGACAACGAGCGGTCCTACGCACCGACCATCGGCGGCCTCGCGAACCACCTGGCGACCCTGCGGACCACCGACGGCTACGAGCGCTTCCTGGCCCGCGGCAAGGACCTCCTGGAGCGCACTCCGGTCGTCGGCAGGCCTCTCTACGAGACGCTGCACGGCGCGAAGAAGGGCCTGAAGGACTTCATCGCCCCGCAGGGCATGTTCGAGGACCTCGGCCTGAAGTACGTCGGCCCCATCGACGGCCACGACATCGAGGCCCTGGAGTCGGCGCTCGCCCGCGCCAAGCGCTTCGGCGGCCCGGTCATCGTGCACTGCCTCACCGAGAAGGGCCGCGGCTACCAGCCCGCCCTCCAGGACGAGGCCGACCGCTTCCACGGCATCGGCCCCATCCACCCCGACACCGGCCTGCCGATCAAGGCCTCCGGCGCCGACTGGACCTCCGTCTTCGGCGACGAGATGGTCGCGCTCGGCAAGGAGCGCGAGGACATCGTCGCGATCACCGCCGCGATGCTCCAGCCGGTCGGCCTGAAGAAGTTCGCCGACGCCTTCCCCGACCGGATCTACGACGTCGGCATCGCCGAGCAGCACGGCGCGGTCTCCGCGGCCGGCCTCGCCACCGGCGGCGTGCATCCCGTCTTCGCGGTCTACGCCACCTTCCTCAACCGCGCCTTCGACCAGGTCCTGATGGACGTGGCCCTGCACAAGTGCGGTGTCACCTTCGTCCTGGACCGGGCCGGTGTCACCGGCACCGACGGCGCCTCCCACAACGGCATGTGGGACATGTCGATCCTCCAGGTGGTCCCCGGCCTCCGGCTCGCCGCCCCGCGCGACGCCGACCAGGTCCGCGCCCAGCTGCGCGAGGCCGTCCAGGTCGAGGACGCGCCGACCGTGGTGCGCTTCTCCAAGGGCGCCGTCGGCCCCGCCGTACCCGCCGTCGGACGCGTGGGCGGCATGGACGTACTGCGCGAGCCCGGCACCGACACGCCCGACGTGCTCCTGGTCTCCGTGGGCGCCCTCGCCCCCATGTGCCTGGAGATCGCCGGCCTCCTCGACCAGCAGGGCATCTCCACCACCGTCGTCGACCCGCGCTGGGTCAAGCCGGTGGACGAGGCCATGGCCCCGCTCGCCGAGCGGCACCGCGTGGTCGTCACCGTCGAGGACAACAGCCGCGTCGGCGGCGTCGGTTCGGCGATCGCGCAGGCCCTGCGCGACGCGGGCGTCGACGTCCCGCTGCGCGACTTCGGCATCCCGCCCCGCTTCCTCGACCACGCCTCCCGCGCCCAGGTCATGGTGGAGATCGGCCTCACCGCACCCGACATCGCCCGCCAGGTCACCGGCCTGGTCTCCAAGCTGGACGGCCGCTACGACAGCGCGGCGGCCAGCGAAGTGGAACCCGCACGGGACTGACGTACACCGCGATGGGCCACTTTCCCCACCGGCAAGGGTGGTGAAAGTGGCCCATCCGCGTGAATCCGTCCGCGCCGGGGCATACGGTCCCCCAGTCTCGGCTTCGCTCGACCGGGGGCGCCCCCATCGCCCCCTCTCGATCATGTCGAGGACGACACAGCGTGGGAGGTACGCCCGTGAGCAACGCACTCTTCAGGACGAAGAACATCGAGCAGTCCATCAAGGACACCGAGGAACCCGAACACTCACTCAGAAAGTCCCTGTCGGCACTGGATCTGACGGTGTTCGGCGTCGGGGTCATCATCGGCACCGGCATCTTCGTCCTCACCGGCACGGCCGCCAAGAACACCGCGGGACCCGCCGTCTCCCTCTCCTTCGTCGTCGCCGGCGTGGTCTGCGGGCTCGCCGCCCTCTGCTACGCCGAGTTCGCCTCGACGGTCCCGGTCGCCGGCTCGGCGTACACCTTCTCGTACGCCTCGCTCGGTGAGTTCCCCGCCTGGATCATCGGCTGGGACCTGGTCCTCGAACTGGCCCTGGGCACGGCGGTGGTGGCCGTCGGCTGGTCCGGCTACATCGCCTCGCTGCTCGACAACGCGGGCTGGCATCTGCCCGAGGCGCTCAGCGGCCGGGACGGGGCCTCCGGGTTCGGCTTCGACATCCTCGCCGCCGCGCTGGTGCTGCTGCTCACCGCCATCCTCGTGGTCGGCATGAAGCTCTCCGCGCGGGTCACCACCGTCGTCGTCGCCATCAAGGTGGCCGTCGTCCTCGTCGTCATCATCGCGGGCGCCTTCTTCATCAAGAGCGGCAACTACGACCCGTTCATCCCCAAGGCGCAGGCCGTGGAGGCGGGCGGCAACCTCCAAGCCCCGCTGATCCAGCTGATGTTCGGCTGGGCGCCCTCCGACTTCGGCGTCATGGGCATCTTCACCGCCGCGTCCGTCGTCTTCTTCGCCTTCATCGGCTTCGACGTCGTGGCCACCGCTGCCGAGGAGACCCGCAACCCGCAGCGGGACGTGCCGCGCGGCATCATCGGCTCCCTGATCATCTGCACCACGCTCTACGTCGCCGTGTCGATCGTGGTGACCGGCATGCAGAAGTACAGCTCGCTGTCGATCGACGCCCCGCTCGCCGACGCCTTCAAGTCCACCGGGCACCCCTGGTTCGCGGGTCTGATCAGCTTCGGCGCGGCGGTGGGTCTGACGACGGTCTGCATGATCCTTCTCCTGGGCCAGTCCCGGGTGTTCTTCGCGATGAGCCGCGACGGGCTGCTGCCCCGGTTCTTCTCGCACACCCACCCGAAGTTCCGCACCCCGTACCGGCCGACCATCCTGCTCGGTGTCGTCATCGCGATCGTGGCCGGCTTCACCAGCCTCAGCGAACTGGCCGAACTGGTGAACATCGGCACGCTCTTCGCCTTCATCATCGTCGCGATCAGCGTCATCATCCTGCGCCGGACCCGCCCCGACCTGGAGCGCTCCTTCCGCACCCCGCTGGTGCCGGCCCTGCCGATCGTCTCGGTGCTCGCCTCGCTGTGGCTGATGCTCAACCTGCCCGCCGAGACCTGGCTCCGCTTCGCCATCTGGATGGCCATCGGCTTCGTCGTGTACTTCTTCTACGGCCGCACCCACAGCGGCCTCGCCAAGGAGGGCAGGACCGCCCGGGAGACCACCGGGAAGTAGCCGATGCCGGGGTCCGTCCGGCGGTCAGGCCGGCCGGACCGTACGCGGACCCGTGACCTGCGCGCCCAACTCCGTGACCCTGCGCCGCAGTTCACGGTCCGCGGTCACTACCAGCACGGGGCGCTCCCCGGCCCGGGCGACCAAACCGACCATGTGGTCGTCACCGCTGCCCGGCGCGGACTCGACGTCCACGCCGGGTACGGACTCCACCCCGCGGGCCGAGCCCTCGACCACGAGGACGATCTCCACGGGACCGGCGTGCCCCGGCAGCCCGTCCGCCGCGAGCCGGTCCCGCAGCCGTTCCGCGGCTCCCCGCCGGTCCCGCCACCAGCCGTCGGGCACCGACCCGACGACGTTGGCGGCGTCGACGATCAGGAGCAGGGGAGCGTTCTCGTCCATACGGCCAGGTTCGCACGGCCGCCGCTCACCGGGGCACCGCCCTCATTGCGCCGGCTTCTCCTCGAAGCTCGCGAAGTACGCCGCGGCCATGTCCTCGTCCGCGTGTCCCTGCGCCGCCGCCCGCTCCATGCGCTCGGCGCTCGCGGCGGCCACGTCCAGGCGTACGCCGTGCTGCCGGCCGGCCTCGACGATCAGCCGGGCGTCCTTGCCGGCGGTGACGACCGCGAACTGGGCCGGGGTCAGCCGCTCCTCCAGGATCATCGCCGCCTTCGCCTTGAGGTAGCCCATGTCGAGCGGGCCGCCGGCGATGAGGTCGAAGAAGTGCTGCGGGTCGACGTCCAGGGCCTGCGCGAGGGCGAGCACCTCACCGGTAGCCGCCGTGGCCGCGAGCACCCAGCTGTTGGCCACCAGCTTCAGCCGGGTGGCGGTGCCGGCCGCGCCGTCCTCGCCGGTCCACACCGTGCGCGCGCCGACCGCCTCGAACACCGGCTCGACCACCGCCCGGCCCTCGACCGGTCCGGCCGCCAGCACGGTCAGCTGACCGGCCTCCGCGGGCTGACGGGTGCCGAGCACGGGAGCGTCGTAGAAGACCAGTCCGTGTTCGCGGGCGAGGGCGGCCAGCTCCGCGACCCCGTCCAGACCCGCGGTGGTCGACTGCACCCAGGCGGCACCGGGACGCAGCGCGGGAGCCGCCTCGCGGACGACGTCGAGGGTGCTGGGACCGTCGTAGAGCATGGTCAGGATCACATCGGCGCCCTCGACCGTCCCGGCGGGCGTGTCGGTGACCCGGACGCCGTCGTCGGCGAGCGGCTCGGCCTTGGCGCGGGTGCGGTTCCAGGCGCGGACGGTGTGCCCGGCGCGGGCGATATTGCGGGCCATCGCGGCCCCCATGATGCCCGTGCCCAGGACACCCACGGTGAGCTTGTCGGTCATGAGGTCGACTTCCTTCTCGTACGGCGTCTGCTGAGCACCAGCCTGCCCCCTCTGCGTCGAACGCCCGCACCCGACCGGCCGTACGAGGGTGATCGGCCGGGGCCGAGCCGCGCGGAGTGCGGGCCGCCGCTTAGAGTGAACCGGTGAACGGCGACTGGTTCATACGCGGCCGAGACGGCCGGCTCAGTGTCTACCTGCCGACGGACGAGGCCCTCCTGTGCCGGGCGGAGCGCCTGCCCGGCGGCCCCTGGGCATCCGCGCAGCAGGTCGGCGGCGGCCAGAAGCTGACGGCGGTGCCCGCGGTCGGCCACGGCGCCAACGCCTATGCCCATCTGGTCTCCTGGCGGCCCACCGTCGCCGGCGAGGCGGGTCTGGTGCACTCGACCCACTACCGGCCCCGGCTGGCCGCCCTCGACTGGGTGCCGATCGGGCACCCGAACAAGAAGGGCGCTGTCACCGGGACGCCCGCCGTCGCGGTGGACGCCCAGGGCCGGGCCTACGTCTTCGTGCGCAACCGGGGGCTCGGGGTGAGCATGCTCGGCCAGAAGGTGAAGGGCGGCTGGGATCCCTGGCGCGACCTCAAGGGGAGCAGGGTCGAGGAGGACCTGGCGGCGGTGACGGGGGAGTCGGGGCTCGTCGAGCTGTACGCGGCCGTCCCCGGCGGCATCGTGCACTGGCGGCAGGAGAAGGCGGGCGCGACCCCCGTCCTCACGGAGGCCCTGGAGACGCCGGTGCGCCCCGGCACCCTGTACGCCCTCGCCACCTCTGCCGAGAGCACCACGCTCTTCTACACCGACGAGTCGGGCGACCTGTGCGCCTGGCGCCCCGGCGGCAAACCGGCCGCGCTGCTGGCCTCCGCGGGACCCGGCCGGGTGTCCGCCGTGCGCTGCGAACTCGACGGCCACGACTGCACGTTGATCGCCCAGCGCTCGACCAGCGGGCGGGTCGCCTTCGCCGCGTACCCGACCGAACTGGAGTCCGCGGGCGCCTGGTGGACCGAGTCGGGACCCCAACTCCCCGCGGACGCCGAGGTGTCGCTCGCGGTCGACGAGGAGGACCGGGTGGTCGCGGCGACCCTGTCACCGTCGACGGGACAGCTGCTCCTCACCCGCCGCAAGGACGAGCCGGGTCTCGCGCTGGAGGCATGGCGAGCGGTGTGAGGTCTTCCGCTTAGTGGCTCTCGGTAACAGGGGACACACAACGTGCGTCGAGGGTTGTACGAAAACTGACGTGACAAGACGCACTTTGAGCGGGTGTAGTGACTATGTGAAGGCCTTGTTAGCCTTCTTTGAACTTGAACTTGTTCGAAATGCGCGCGGGCGACCACATGGCGCCCGCGCTTGTCGTGCCGTGCCAACGGGGTTGGGAATGATGTCGTGAGCAGATCCTCGACGGTGGATCTTGTCGTTGTCGGGCTCGGTTATGTGGGTCTTCCCCTGGCCCGCTCGGCCTCGGCGGCCGGACTGAGAGTCGTCGGACTCGACCGCAACAGGACTGTCGTCGACGGCCTGAACGCCGGCCGCTCCCACGTGGACGACATCACGGACGCCGAGGTCGCCGCGATGCTCGGCCAGGGCTTCGAAGCGGTCGACCGTCCCGAGGTCATCGCCGAGTCCGCCGCCGTCGTGATCTGCGTGCCGACCCCGCTGACCGAGTACGGCTCCCCGGACCTCGGCGCGGTCCACGCGGCCGTCGGCGACATCGCCGCCCACCTCGCCCCGGGCACGCTCGTCGTCCTGGAGTCGACGACCTACCCCGGCACGACCGACGAGGTCGTCCGCCCGCGCCTTGAGGCCAGCGGCCTGAAGGTCGGCGAGGACTTCCACCTCGCCTTCTCGCCCGAGCGCATCGACCCGGGCAACGCTTCCTTCGGCCTGGAGAACACCCCCAAGGTCGTCGGCGGCGTCACGGCGGACTGCACCAAGGCCGCCCGCGCCCTCTACGAGCGGTTCGTGACGCGCGTAGTGGAGGCGAAGGGCACCCGGGAGGCCGAGATGGCCAAGCTCCTGGAGAACACCTACCGGCACGTGAACATCGCTCTCGTCAACGAGATGTCGATGTTCTGCCGTGAGATAGGCGTCGACCTCTGGGACGCGATCCGCTGCGCCTCCACCAAGCCGTTCGGCTTCGCGCCCTTCTACCCGGGCCCCGGCGTCGGCGGGCACTGCATCCCGATCGACCCCAACTACCTTTCCTACAAGGTCCGTTCGCTCGGCATTCCGTTCCGGTTCGTGGAGCTCGCGCAGGAGATCAACCAGCGCATGCCCGTCCACGTGGTCAACCGCGCGGCCGACCTGCTGAACGACCAGGGCAAGGCCGTCCGCGGCTCCCGCGTCCTGCTGCTCGGCGTCACCTACAAGGCCGACATCTCCGACCAGCGCGAGAGCCCCGCCCTCGCGGTCGCCGAGAACCTCCTCGCCCGCGGCGCCGACCTCGTCTACTTCGACCCCCGTGTCGAGGACTGGCAGGTCGGCGGGGTCCCGGTCGAGCGCGTCGGGGACTACCTCGAAGCCGCCGAGACGGCCGACCTGACGATCCTGCTCCAGCCGCACCGCGAGATCGACCTGGACGCCCTGGCCGACCGCGCCCGTGCCCTGTTCGACACCCGCGGCAAGTCCGCCGATCACCCCCGGGTGGTCAAACTGTGACCACCGACGATACGTACGTCCCCGGAGCCATCGACTCCGGAAGCCGCCGCGCCCACCGCAAGCGCCGGCACCTGAAGGTCTCGTACTTCGTCTTCCTCGCCCTGGCCGCACTGATCGCCACCCGGCTGGACGCGGGCTCGCTGCACCTCTACTCGCTCGGTGCGATGGGCCTGCTGGCCCTCAAGATGTTCGGTGCCCTCTTCTACCGGCCCGCCAAGGCCGGGCGGGAGGAGCTGGAGTACCTGGACAACGCGTGGGTCACCGCGGTCATCCCGATCTACAACGAGGACCCGGTGATGTTCGAGCAGGGCATGCGCAGCCTCCTCGCGCAGAGCCGGCTCCCGAACGAGATCCACATCATCGACGACTGCAGCGCCAACGACTCCGGCGTCCGCACGGCGAAGAAGCTGCGCCGCGAGTTCGAGGCCAAGGGCGTCAAGTACACGGTCAGCAGGCAGCCCGAGAACAAGGGCAAGCGCGAGGCGCTGGCGCTCGGCTTCGAGGCGGCCCCGTACTCGGACATCTTCCTGTGCGTGGACTCGGACACCGTGCTCTCCCGGGACACCGTCCGCGAACTCCTGCTGCCGCTGGCCGACGAGAAGATCATGGCCTCGACGGGCATGGTCCTCGCGCTCAACCACGACAGCAACATCTTCACCCGGCTCCAGGACCTGCGGTACGGCAACTCCTTCCTCTTCGAGCGGGCCGCCTACTCCCGCCTGAAGTCGGTGCTGTGCTGCTGCGGCGCGCTCTCCGCGTACCGGGGCACGCTGGTGCGCAAGTACCTGCCGGACTTCCTCAACCAGCAGTTCCTCGGCAAGCCGGCCGTCTTCGGCGACGACCGCCGCATGACCAACTACTGCCTGATCGAGGGCCAGGTGGTCTTCCAGGAGACCGCCGTCGGCTACACCGCGGTCCCCGAGAAGCTGCCGCACTTCCTGCGCCAGCAGGTCCGCTGGAACAAGTCCTTCTTCCGCGAGTCCCTGTGGGCCTTCCGGCACCAGAAGAAGTACCGCCCGGCCTTCTGGCTGACGTGCATGGAGCTGGCGCTGTGGCTGGTCTTCGGTTCGGCGATGTTCTACTCGATGGTCATCACGCCGATCGTGCACCCGGACCGGTTCGTCGCCCACATCGGTGACTACCTCGTCTTCATGGTCCTGATGGGCTACCTGCGCAACGTCCGCTACCTCGACTTCCCCCGCCGCGGCATGGGCTTCATCAAGCGGTTCGGCATGTTCCTGCTGGCACCGATCTACGGCGTGATCCAGCTGACCCTGCTGACCCCGCTGCGGTTCTACGCCCTGCTCACCCTGCACAAGGGCAGCTGGGGCACCCGCCAGGGCGGTGTCGAGGTGTCCGTGGCCGGTGACCACGAGGCCGACGTGACGGAGATCTTCGAGGAAGAGGACCCGTACTCCGACAAGAAGGTCACCGAGACGCTGCAGCTGATGCGCCTGGAGGGCGTAGCCCTGCGCCGCACCGCCCAGCGGGTGGCCCCGGCCATCCCGACCCAGCCGCAGCCGCTGCCCGGCTACGACGAGCAGCACGCCCACGTGCCCCAGCAGCGCGTGTCGTGGGGAGCGCCCCAGCAGGCCGGGTATCCGCAGCAACAGCAGTGGCAGGACGGCCCGGACCACCAGGGCCAGTACGACTACGTCGACCCCGCCTGGCAGCACAACCAGGGCCAGGGGCAGGGCTGGTGAGACGGAGACGGTGACATGAAGAAGGGGGCGGCCCGGCCGCCCCCTTCTCCATGTCCCGCTCCACTTCCCTACGTGTAGTACTCCATCGCCTCGGCGACCGTCACCACCGGAATGCCCCGGTCGGAGATCGCCTTCATCAGCGTGCCGAGCCCGGTCCTGCTGATCTCCGTGCTGGCGGTGGGAGTTCCGTCCACCACCCGGTGCAGACACAGGATCAGCCAGTCGCCGTTGTTGGCGCACCGGTCCAGCCGCCCGCCCGCGGCCGTCAGGTTCGACAGCGCCGTACCGCCGATCCCCGAGCCGTCGTTGATGCCCGTCAGCGCCTTGAGCCGGTAGGGCATCGCGGGCGCGAAGGACTCGATGGTCTCGGAGATGATCGAGCGGGCCGTGGTGAAGTGCCGGCCCGCGATCTGGTCGACGGGCACGCCGTCCTTGGTCTTCTCGAACGCGCCGTGCGGATAGGCGAAGTGCTCGCTGCTGAAGCCGTTGCCCACCATCCACTCGCGCAGGGTGCGCAGGTCGTCGTCCACCTGCTGCGCGGTCAACTGGCTGTAGCTCGCGGTGTGCGCGCTGGTCGCGTACGCGTGCCCGCCCATCTCCCAGCCCGAGAAGTCCTGCATGGACCGCATCTGATCGAGCGTCAGGAAGCTGCCGGTGCCGATCGCGTCGGCGATGTTGTAGACCGTGCCGGAGAAGCCGTACGTGTCCATCACGGGTCTGGCGAGGCCGTGCACGGACGTGTGCGAGTCGTCGAAGGTGATCGACACGACGCCCTTGGGGAAGACGGCGGCGGTGTCGGGGATCAGCTCGACGGTCTGCAGGTGGTACGTCACCGGGCCGCCCGCGTTGTCGTACACGGCGAACGACATGTCCGTGAAGCCGGTCGTCGTGGACGGCACCCCGGTGGAGGAGAGCGAGTACGTCCCGGCCGCGCTCGTGACGTCGGCCCACTGCAGGTGGACGGTCACCCACTCACCGGACTGGACGTAGTTCGTCGACGTCGTGGAGTGCGTGTGGAACTGCCACAGGAAGTAGTTCGCGAGCGAGCCGCTGCCCAGATAGAAGGACAGCTTGGAGAGGTTCGTGACGTCGTCGACGCGGAACACGAGCCGAATCGCCTTGCCGGTCAGGCTCATTGACGTACCGCCGAGCTTGCGGACGTAACTCTGCTTGCCCGCGCCCGTGGTCGTCACCCGCACCGACTGGGTGCCGCGCACGAACTGGGTCGTGTCGTTCACGTCCGCCGAGGCGGTACCGGTGCCGGCCCCGCTCCAGCCGTGCCCGGACTGGAACTGCTGGGACCAGGTGGCCCGCCGGTGTCTGGGGCGACGGCCCGAAGGCGCGTACGTGGGTGGCGTGTTGAGGTCCGCCAGGCCGGCGGCGGCCGCCGGCGAGCCGTTCAGCAAGGTGCCGCCGGCCGTGACCAGCCCTCCGGCCCCGGCCAGCCGCAGAGCGGACCGGCGGCTGAACCCGCGTGCTGTGCGGGACTGTTCGTGACTCATCCGTACCCCCCAGGTCAGGACGTGGTGTTGAAGTAGTTCAGGCCGCTTCGGCTGTACCCCTCGACCGCCGAGTCGACGTCGTCGAGGGACAACGCGTCCTTGGCGTTGTAGTAGAGCCAGTCGACCTTCATGTCCCAGGCCCGCTCGCCGCCCTTGAACGGCAGGTCGATGAACCAGGTGTTGAAGTTCACCGACATGCCCGCGCGCGGGGCGTACTTGCCGCTGGTGGAGTAGATCTTCTTGCCGTCGACCCGGTAGGTCACCACATCGCCGTCCACCGTCATCACGACGGTGTGCCAGCCGGCCAGGCTCTTGAGCGTCGTGTTGTACACCCGGTCGTCGACGGTGTGCCAGGTGACGTTGTCGAGCTTGGGCCCGTACCGTCCCCAACCACCGTTCGGCATGTACTCGTTGTCGAGCTCGCTGTACGAGGTGCCCTTGCCGCCGATGGTGTAGAAGGTCTGGTTGACGTGGTCGCCGTTCTTGCCGGACGTGGGATCGTCGCTGAAGTGGATCCGCGCGGCGTACGTGCCCGAGCGGAACTCCCGCCCGGCCGTGCCGACACTCGCCTGTTTCGTGCCCTTCTTGGTGCCGTCCGTGCTCGCCCGCAGATTGAGCACCTGCCCGTCGCCCAGCGCGTTCTTCGCGGACGGGAAGCTGACGCCGTCGGCCGACCACGTGTCGTCGATGCCGGGGCCACCGTCGCTGGTGCGCACGAGCCAGCCGTGCTTGAAGAGCGCGGGGTCCTTGGGACCGGTGTAGTGGAAGTTGTCGAACAGGACGTCCTCGGGCAGCACCGGTGCCGCGTCGGCCGCGGAGGCCTTCGCCGACTTGTCGTCGCCGTCCGGCTTCTTCCCGTCGGGTTCCTCACCCCAGGCCAGCACACCGCGCCTGTACGCGGTCACCGTCCTCGACTCCTTGTACGTGGCCTTCTCCGCGTCGAAGGACCGGTCGTCGGCCTGCTTCAGCTTCTCGTGGTCGACGCGGTACAGCTGGACGTCGATGCCCTTGCTGTTGGCGCCCGGCTTCAGCGTGCCCGCGGCGTCCGTGAACCTGAGCTCCAGGTAGTGGTCGGCCGTCTCGGTCGGCTCGGTCAGCTCGGTCACGGTGCCGGCGATGTTCGAGCAGCCGACGGCCGCCTGGACGCAGTTGAAGGCGTACGTGCCGCCGTCCGCGGTGAAGTAGTAGCGCAGCGCCACGTCGCTCAGCGGCAGCGGCTTCTTCGACTCGTTGAAGATCTCGAGGGACGGTTCGGCCGCCGCGGCCGTCGCCGGAGTGGACGTCCGGTAGCGGACGGTCAGCTCGGGCGGGTCCGGGTTCGCCTTGCGCCAGATCGGATACAGCGCCGTGGCGCCCGCGGCCACGACGACAACAAGAAGCAGCAGCTTGACCTTGGGCCACACCCGACGTCGGGGTTGTTGGCGGCGGGTGGACGCCACGGAAGATCCTCCGCGAGAAAGGGAGACGTTCCGATCCGGCTCTGATCAAGAACGTCTGATGAAAGTGAACATTTGATCTGTCTGTGTGCAGATCCTATCCACAGGTGCACGGCAAAAGGGGGCGGGCCGCATGGATCGACACCATGCGGCCCGCCCCCGCGCCGGAGCGTGGTTACGCCGGCACGCTCGCCACACCCGGAGCGAGGAACGGCTTGCCGTTCACACGCTGCGAGACACCCTCACGGTCCAGGTACGGCGTGATGCCGCCCAGGTGGAAGGGCCAGCCGGCGCCCGTGATCAGGCAGAGGTCGATGTCCTGGGCCTCGGCCACGACACCCTCGTCGAGCATCAGCCCGATCTCCTGCGCCACCGCGTCCAGGACGCGCTCGCGCACCTGCTCCTCGGTCAGCACGGAGTCGCCCTGCTTCAGCAGCGCGGCGACCTCCGGGTCCAGCTCCGGCTTCCCGCTGTCGTACACGTAGAAGCCGCGCTTGCCCGCCTTGACGACGGCCGCGAGGTTCGGGGAGACCGTGAAGCGGTCTGGGAAGGCCCGGTTGAGGGTCTCCGAGACGTGCAGGCCGATGGCCGGGCCGACCAGTTCGAGCAGCACCAGCGGGGACATCGGCAGACCCAGCGGCTCGACGGCCTTCTCCGCGACCGCGACCGGCGTGCCCTCGTCGATGACGTTCTGGATCTCGCCCATGAAGCGGGTCAGGATGCGGTTGACGACGAACGCCGGGGCGTCCTTCACCAGGACCGCGGTCTTCTTCAGCTTCTTGGCGACCGCGAAGGCGGTGGCCAGCGACGCGTCGTCGGTCTGCTCGCCGCGCACGATCTCCAGCAGGGGGAGCACCGCGACCGGGTTGAAGAAGTGGAAGCCGACGACCCGCTCGGGGTTCTTCAGCTTCGACGCCATCTCGGAGACGGACAGCGACGAGGTGTTGGTGGCGAGGATCGCGTGCGCCGGGGCGACCGCCTCGACCTCCGCGAACACCTGCTGCTTGACGCCGATCTCCTCGAAGACGGCCTCGATGATGAAGTCGGCGTCGGAGAAGCCCTCGGCCTTGTCCAGCACACCGGTGACCAGGGCGGTGAGGCGGTTGGCCTTGTCCTGGTTGATACGGCCCTTGCCGAGCAGCTTCTGGATCTCCGCGTGGACGTAGCCCACACCCTTGTCGACGCGCTCCTGGTCGATGTCGGTCAGCACGACCGGCACCTCAAGACGGCGCAGGAAGAGCAGGGCGAGCTGCGAGGCCATCAGACCCGCGCCGACCACACCCACCTTGGTGACCGGACGCGCGAGCGACTTGTCCGGCGCACCCGCCGGACGCTTGCCGCGCTTCTGCACCAGGTTGAACGCGTAGATGCCGGCGCGCAGTTCGCCACCCATGATCAGGTCGGCGAGCGCCACGTCCTCGGCGTCGAAGCCCTGCTGCAGGTCGCCGTTCTTGGCGGCGGCGATGATGTCGAGGGCGCGGTAGGCGGCCGGAGCCGCCCCGTGCACCTTGGAGTCCGCGACGAAGCGGCCCTTGGCGACGGCCTGGTCCCAGCCCTCACCACGGTCGATCGCCGGCCGCTCGACCTTGATCTCGCCCTTGAGGACGTTCGCCGTCCAGACCAGCGACTGCTCCAGGAAGTCCGCGCCCTCGAAGAGCGCGTCCGCGATCCCGAGGTCGAAGACCTGCTGGCCCTTGAGCTGCTTGTTCTGGTTGAGGCTGTTCTCGATGATCACCGAGACGGCCTTGTCTGCACCGATCAGGTTCGGCAGCAGTGTGCAGCCGCCCCAGCCCGGGACCAGACCGAGGAAGACCTCGGGCAGCGAGAAGGCCGCGATGTGCTTGGACACCGTGCGGTACTCGCAGTGCAGACCGACCTCGACGCCGCCGCCCATTGCCGCGCCGTTGTAGTACGTGAAGGTCGGTACCGCGAGGGCCGCGATGCGCTTGAAGACCTCGTGGCCGCCCTTGCCGATGGCGAGCGCGTCGTCGTGGTTCTTGAGCAGCTCGACGCCCTTGAGGTCCGCGCCGACGGCGAAGACGAAGGGCTTGCCGGTGATGCCGACACCGACGATGTCGCCGGCCGCGGCCTCCTTCTCGACCTGGTCGATCGCGGCGTTCAGGTTCGCCAGCGAGGCCGGGCCGAAGGTGGTCGGCTTGGTGTGGTCGAAGCCGTTGTCCAGTGTGATGAGTGCGAACCGCCCGGCGCCGTACGGCAGTTCGAGGTGACGGACGTGCGCGGACGTCACTACCTCGTCGGGGAACAGCTCGGCCGCACCCTTCAGAAGCTCGGTGGTGGTGCTCACTTGTCCCCCTCGAAGTGCGGGTTCTCCCAGATGACGGTCGCGCCCATGCCGAAGCCGACGCACATGGTGGTCAGGCCGTAGCGGACGTTCGGCTGCTCCTCGAACTGGCGGGCCAGCTGCGTCATCAGCCGCACGCCGGAGGCGGCCAGCGGGTGGCCGTAGGCGATGGCGCCGCCGTACTGGTTGACGCGCGCGTCGTCGTCCGCGATGCCGTAGTGGTCGAGGAAGGCCAGGACCTGGATCGCGAAGGCCTCGTTGATCTCGAAGAGGCCGATGTCGCCGATGCCGAGACCGGCCTTGGCGAGGGCCTTCTCGGTGGCCGGGATCGGCCCGTATCCCATGACCTCGGGCTCGACGCCGGCGAAGGCGTAGGAGACCAGGCGCATGCGCACCGGCAGGTTGTTCTCGCGGGCGAAGTCCTCGGACGCGAGGATCGACGCGGTGGCACCGTCGTTGAGCCCGGCCGCGTTGCCGGCGGTGACCCGCCCGTGCACACGGAACGGCGTCTTGAGCCCGGCGAGGTTCTCCAGGGTGGTCCCGGGACGCATGGGCTCGTCGGCGGTGACGAGACCCCAACCGGTCTCGCCCACCTCGGAGTTGGTGTTCCGCACGGAGACCGGCACCAGGTCCTGCTGGATCTTGCCGTTGGCGTACGCCTTGGCGGCCTTCTCCTGCGAGCGCACGGCGTACTCGTCGGCGCGCAGCTTGGTGATGTGCGGGTAGCGGTCGTGCAGGTTCTCCGCCGTCATGCCCATGAAGAGGGCGGACTCGTCGACCAGCTTCTCGCTGATGAGCCGCGGGTTCGGGTCCACGCCCTCGCCCATCGGGTGGCGCCCCATGTGCTCGACACCGCCGGCGATGACGGCGTCGTAGGCCCCGAAGGCGATCGAACCGGCGGTCGTGGTGACGGAGGTCAGCGCACCGGCACACATGCGGTCGATCGAGTAGCCGGGCACCGACTGCGGCAGCCCGGCGAGAATCCCCGCGGTCCGCCCCAGGGTCAGCCCCTGGTCACCGATCTGCGTGGTCGCGGCGATGGCGACCTCGTCGATCTTCTTTGGGTCGAGTCCGGGGTTGCGGCGCAGCAGCTCCCGGATCGCCTTCACCACGAGGTCGTCGGCCCGGGTCTCGTGGTAGATGCCCTTCGGGCCCGCCTTGCCGAACGGGGTACGGACGCCGTCGACGAACACGACGTCCCTGACGGTACGAGGCACGATTGGCTCTCCTCCAGGGTGCGGGTGGGCACTGCTGCGGCACGCCTCCACTGAGCGCGCGCTCAGCCCCCATGCTACTTATGAGTAACGTAGCTGCCCACCCCTGACGCCCCGAGCGGCGAAGGTCACACCGGGGAGACGCCGAGGATCTTGGCGCAATCTAGACGTTCACTGGGAAGCAGGTGTTCAGGGGAGCTGCCGTGAGGGGCGCGGGGCTGTATCGATTTGCGGCTCCGCCGCGCGGGCGCGACCAGCCACAACAAACCCGCGGCCGCCCCACAACAGATCCCTACCGGCGCCTAGGCGGAAAGCGCAGCCACCAAAACCGGCGCCACCTGCTCGACCTGCCAAGGCCGAGCCCCGTACCCCGCCAGCGCCGCACCCACGGACTCCACGTCCACAACCTTCGGCGGCTCCCAGCAAACCCGCCGCACGGTGTCCGGCGTGATCAGGTTCTCCTGAGGCATGCCCAACTGCTCGGCCAACGCGGAAACGGCAGCCCGAGCCGCCGACAACCTGGCCGCGGCCGCCGGATCCTTGTCCGCCCAAGCCCGCGGCGGCGGAGGCCCGGTGACCGGCTGCCCCGGCGCCGGCAGTTCCACGTCCGCCAAAGCCTTCGCACGATCCACCGCGGACTGCCACTGCTCCAGCTGCCGCCGCCCCATCCGATGCCCGAACCCGTTCAGGGCGGCCAGCGCATGCACATTCACCGGTATGGCCAACGCCGCCTCGACGATGGCCGCGTCCCCGAGCACCTTCCCCGGCGAGACGTCCCGCCGCTGGGCGACCCGGTCCCGCGTCTCCCACAGCTCCCGCACCACGGCCAGCTGCCGACGCCGGCGCACCTTGTGCATCCCGGACGTCCGCCGCCAGGGATCCTTGCGCGGCTCGGCCGGCGGCGCGGCCGCGATCGCGTCGAACTCCTGCCGCGCCCACTCCAGCTTGCCCTGCCGGTCCAGCTCCTTCTCCAGCGCGTCCCGCAGGTCGACCAGCAGCTCCACGTCCAGCGCCGCGTACCGCAGCCACGGCTCGGGCAGCGGCCGGGTCGACCAGTCGACGGCGGAGTGCCCCTTCTCGAGTACGAAGCCCAGGACGCCCTCGACCATCGCGCCGAGACCGACCCGCGGGAATCCGGCGAGCCGACCGGCCAGCTCGGTGTCGAACAGCCGCGTCGGGATCATGCCTATTTCGCGCAGGCACGGCAGGTCCTGGGTGGCCGCGTGCAGCACCCACTCGACACCGTCGAGGGCCGCACCGAGGCCGGAGAGGTCGGGACACGCCACGGGGTCGATCAGCGCGGTCCCCGCGCCCTCACGGCGCAGTTGGACCAGATACGCGCGCTGTCCGTAGCGGTAGCCGGACGCGCGCTCGGCATCGACGGCGACGGGACCGGTGCCCGCGGCGAAGGCGGCGATCGTCCGGGCGAGGGCGTCCGCGTCGGCGATCACGGCCGGAATACCGTCGCGCGGCTCCAGCAGAGGGATCGGCGCCTCCGCAGCAGAAGATCCGCCGTCGTCCGGAGGAGCGCCTCCGGTGGTTCGCAGTGAAACGTCTGCTGCGGTCTCTTGGGCGTCGGTCACATGTCAAGGGTATCTGTGTATGGACAGCGCCTGCCGACGGAACGTTCCGTCGGCAGGCGCCTGGGGGTCGTAAACCAGTCAGCTCGGTGACAGCTCCGATTCACGTCCGTGAATGTGAGGGGACGGGGGTCAGTGGATGATGCCGGTGCGCAGGGCCACCGCGACCATTCCGGCACGGTCGCCCGTGCCGAGCTTGCGGGCGATCCGGGCGAGGTGGCTCTTGACGGTGAGTGCGGACAGGCCCATGGAGACACCGATCGCCTTGTTCGACTGGCCTTCCGCGACCAGTCTCAGCACCTCGACCTCACGGCCGGAGAGCTCGCGGTAGCCGCCCGGGTGGCTCGGGGCACCCGGGGGGCGGCGGTGCATACGGGCGGCGGCGGAACCGATGGGGGCGGCTCCGGGTCGGGTGGGGAGCCCGACGTTGGTACGGGTGCCGGTGACGACGTAGCCCTTGACCCCGCCGGCGAGGGCGTTGCGGACGGCGCCGATGTCGTCGGCGGCGGACAGGGCCAGGCCGTTGGGCCAGCCCGCGGCACGGGTCTCGGACAGCAGGGTGAGGCCGGAGCCGTCGGGCAGGTGGACGTCGGCGACGCAGATGTCGCGGGGGTTGCCGATGCGGGGACGAGCCTCCGCGACGGACGAGGCCTCGATGACGTCGCGCACACCGAGCGCCCACAGGTGGCGGGTGACGGTGGAACGGACGCGGGGGTCGGCCACGACCACCATGGCGGTGGGCTTGTTCGGGCGGTAGGCGACCAGGCTTGCGGGCTGCTCGAGGAGAACGGACACCAGGCCTCCTGGGGTGCGGGACGGCTTTGAAGGTCACAGACGTCTTCGGCACCCGGCAGGGAGTCCTTTAGAGAATGATCACGATCTAGTGAGTAACAATTAGTGCAATTCGGACGTGCGATCGATCATTCGGTGAATGAATCGGTTCGTTCGAGGGTTCACTCCTGACTGAAAGTGGCCGTATCGACAAAGAGACGGTCAATCGGCCACCCGTGGTGGAACCCATCGGAACTGCGTCGGAACCCGGCGCGACCCAGCGGATCAGCGGGACTGCTGCGGCCCCCGGCGCTGCGGCAGCGTGACCACCGACGCGTCGCCCGGCCCGGCCGGCGGGAGGCCCGCCACCTGCGCCAGCAGATCGCACCAGGAGGCCAGGTGCGCGGCCGTGTCCGGAACCCCGCCGAGGCCCTCACGGGGCGTCCAGGAGGCCCGGATCTCGATCTGCGAGGCGGCCGGCCGCTCGGACAGGCCACCGAAGTAGTGCGAACTCGCGCGCGTGACGGTGCCGCTCGGCTCCCCGTACGACAGCCCGCGCGCCTGGAGCGCGCCGGTCAGCCAGGACCAGCACACCTCCGGCAGCAGCGGATCGGCGGCCATCTCCGGCTCCAGCTCCGCGCGCACCAGCGTCACCAGCCGGAAGGCACCGTGCCAGGCGTCGTGCCCGGCCGGGTCGTGCAGCAGCACCAGCCGGCCGTCGGCCAGGTCCTGGTCGCCGTCGACGACCGCGGCCTCCAGCGCGTACGCGAACGGGGCGAGCCGCTGTGGCGCGCGCGTCGGCTCGATCTCGACCTGCGGCCTGAGCCGACTGTTCCGCAGGGCCTGGACCGCGGCCTGGAAAGCCGGCGGAGCCCCACCGCTACCGTCCCGGTCACCCTCCTTGGTGTCGTCCATTCCGTCAGCGCCGTCCGACAGTCGTCCTTGAGCCGCAGCCATGCGGGAAGGTTAAGGGGAACGGAGGGCTCGTGCGGGACTAGACACCCCCTCTTGGGCCCACCGGGCCGCGCGAAACGCCCTGCGCGGCCGTGCGAGACTTGCCCCGTGAGCGCCAACGAGACCCCCGCGGGGCAGCCGCCGACAGCCACGTACGACTCCGCCTTCCTCAAGGCGTGCAGGCGCGAGCCCGTGCCGCACACGCCCGTGTGGTTCATGCGGCAGGCCGGGCGCTCCCTGCCGGAGTACCGCAAGGTCCGCGAGGGCATCGCGATGCTGGACTCCTGCATGCGCCCCGACCTGGTCACCGAGATCACGCTCCAGCCGGTGCGCCGGCACGACGTGGACGCGGCGATCTACTTCAGCGACATCGTCGTCCCGCTCAAGGCCATCGGCGTCGACCTCGACATCAAGCCCGGCGTCGGACCGGTCGTCGCCCACCCCATCCGCACCCGCGCCGACCTGGCACAACTGCGCGCGCTCGAGCCCGAGGACGTCTCCTACGTCACCGAGGCGATCGGCCTGCTGACCCGCGAACTGGGCCCGACCCCGCTCATCGGCTTCGCGGGCGCGCCTTTCACCCTCGCGAGTTACCTCGTCGAGGGCGGTCCCTCTCGCACGTACGAGAACGCCAAGGCGATGATGTACGGCGACCCCGAGCTGTGGGCCGACCTCCTCGACCGGCTCGCCGACATCACGGCGGCCTTCCTCAAGGTGCAGATCGAGGCGGGCGCCAGCGCCGTCCAGCTCTTCGACTCCTGGGCCGGCGCGCTCGCCCCCGCCGACTACCGCCGCTCGGTGCTGCCCGCCTCCGCGAAGGTCTTCGACGCGGTCGCCGGGTACGGCGTCCCGCGCATCCACTTCGGCGTCGGCACCGGTGAACTCCTCGGGCTGATGGGCGAGGCCGGCGCGGACGTCGTCGGCGTCGACTGGCGCGTCCCCCTCGACGAGGCCGCCCGCCGGGTCGGCCCCGGCAAGGCGCTGCAGGGCAACATCGACCCGACCGTGCTGTTCGCCGGACCGCAGGCAGTCGAGACCAAGGCCCGCGAGGTGCTGGACGCCGCCGCCGGTCTCGAAGGTCACGTCTTCAACCTCGGCCACGGCGTCATGCCCTCCACCGACCCGGACGCGCTCACCCGGCTCGTGGAGTACGTCCACACGCAGACCGCCCGCTGACCCTCACCACGTGTGCCGGGGCCGGGCCCGCCTGCCGAACAGCAGGCCGCGCGGCTCCGGCGGCGGGGGCGTGCCGGCCTTGAGCGGCCAGGCCAGCACCATGCCGACGAGGAACCCGACCACGTGCGCCGCGTACGCCACCGTCCCCGCGGTGGAGACGCCCTCGCCGGACGAGTAGATCGCCTGCAGCACGAACCAGAAGCCCAGCACCATCCAGGCCGGCAGCCGCAGCGGCAGGAAGACCAGGAACGGGACGAGAACCCACACCCTGGCCTTCGGATACAGCACCAGATAGGCGCCCAGGACACCGGCGATGGCTCCCGAGGCACCGATCAGCGGGTCGCCGGAGTCGGCGTTGAGGAGCGCGAAGCCGTACGAGGCCGCGTAGCCGCAGACGACGTAGAAGAGCGTGAAGCGGATGTGGCCCATGCGGTCCTCGACGTTGTTGCCGAAGATCAGCAGGAACAGCATGTTGCCCAGCAGGTGCAGCCAGCCGCCGTGCAGGAACATCGCGGTGAACACCGACAGCGCGGGCGACTTGTCGTAGTCCGGCGGGGCCACCAGACAGCCGGCGCCGTTCGCGCCCACACCCACCTCGCCCGTCGGCACCAGCCGGGGCATCTGATGGTGGATCAACTCCTGCGGCACCGCCGCGTAGTGGTCCAGGAACGCCTGCAGATGACACAGCTGCGAGACGCTGCTGTCGCCCGCCACGGAGCCGGCGAGGCCGGGCGTGTACAGGAAGACAAGGAAGTTCGCGGCGATGAGCGCATACGTCACCCAGGGGGTGCGGCGCACCGGGTTCACGTCATGGACGGGGATGACCACAAGGGATAGGTGCCCGCGATGGGCCCCGCGAATCGGTGAACACGGGCGCGCGTGCGTGCGTATGTGTCCTCAACTGCCCGCGGCACGGGGAAGGCGGGTCGCGGGGACGACGTGAGGAACAGGCGATGAACGACCGAGTTACTCCTCCGATGCAGGCCACGCCGGACGGCGAGGCGGAGATCTCCCTGGTGATCCGGCTCCCCTGGGAGGACGTGGCCCGGCTGGGCCAGGAAGCGGGACGTCTTGCCGCGCAGATGCAGCGGCCGGTCACGCTCGACGAGGCGGTGAGCAACCGGTTGCGGTCCACCCGGCCCGCGGCCACGCACGCCAAGCCCTCCGGGGAGCAGCCGGTTGCCATGCCGGCGGCTGCGTCGGTGTCCTCGTTGCCGCCGAGGCCTCCGGTGGATCAGGCGCGTCAGGCTATTGAGCGGATCAACGGGACTGCCTGAGGGACATCGCCGTGGGCTGGTCGCGCAGTTCCCCGCGCCCCTTAGGTCGGCTGCTGTACGGCCCTTGTTGCTTTGCGGGCCGCTACCAGTACCGGGTCCCAGACTGGGCTGAACGGGGGTGCGTAGCCGAGGTCCAGAGCCGTCATTTGTTCCACCGTCATGCAGGCGGTGAGGGCTACGGCCGCGATGTCGACCCGCTTGCCGGCGCCCTCTCTGCCTACGATCTGGACGCCCAGGAGGCGGCCTGTTCGGCGTTCGGCGAGCATTTTCACTGTCATCAATGCCGCGTCGGGGTAGTAGCCGGCTCGGCTGGTGGATTCGATGGTGACCGTTTCGAACTGGAGGCCGGCTCGGCGGGCGTCCTTCTCGCGTAGGCCGGTGCGGGCGATCTCCAGGTCGCAGACCTTGGAGACGGCCGTGCCGACCACGCCGGGGAAGGTGGCGTAGCCGCCGCCGACGTTGGTGCCGATGACCTGGCCGTGTTTGTTGGCGTGGGTGCCGAGGGCGATGTGGCGTTCCTGGCCGGAGACCAGGTCGAGGACCTCGACGCAGTCCCCGCCCGCCCAGATGTTCTCGTGGCCGCGGACGCGCATCGCGAGGTCGGTGAGCAGGCCGTGGTGGGCGCCGAGGGGGAGGCCGGCGGCCGCGGCGAGGGTTGTCTCCGGGCGTACGCCGATGCCCAGGACCACCACGTCCGCCGGATATTCGGCGTCCTGGGTGGCGACCGCCCGGACCCGGCCGTCCTCGCCGGTCAGGACCTTGGTGACCTGGGTGTTGTTGACCATGGTGATGCCGAGGCCCTCCATGGCCTCGTGCACCAGGCGGCCCATGTCCGGGTCGAGCGTGGACATCGGCTCGCTGCCCCGGTTGACGACCGTCACCTCGTAGCCGCGGTTGATGAGCGCCTCGGCCATCTCGACGCCGATGTAACCGGCGCCGACGACCACCGCGCGTCGCCCACGCGTGCGTGCCAGCGAGTCGAGCAGGGCCTGGCCGTCGTCGAGCGTCTGGACCCCGTGCACACCCGGCGCGTCGGCGCCCGGCATGTCAGGACGGATCGGGCGGGCGCCGGTCGCGATCACGAGTTTGTCGTACGACGTCCAGGACTCGGCGCCGGAATCGACGTCACGCGCGCGTACGCGTCCGCCGGCCACGTCGATCTCCGTGACCTCGGTGCGCATGCGCAGATCGATGCCCCGCGCGCGGTGCTCCTCGGGCGTACGGGCGATCAGTTCCTCGGGAGCCGAGACGTCGCCGCCCACCCAGTACGGGATGCCGCAGGCCGAGTACGAGGTGAAGTGGCCGCGTTCGAACGCGACGATCTCCAGCTCGTCCGGACCCTTCAGGCGGCGGGCCTGCGACGCTGCGGACATTCCCGCGGCGTCGCCGCCGATCACTACCAGTCGTTCGCGCGCAGGGCTCGTGTCCATGCGAACACGCTACGGGCAGACGGCACTTCAGTCCTGCTCGTCGCCCTTCCGAGGGGCGGTGGTGTCGGGGACGGGCGGGGCCGCCGGCAGCGGGCCCAGCGCGGTCGTCAGGGGCGCGGTGGCCGGGCGGCGCGGCAGCCGGGGCCGGATCAGCCGCAGCCAGGCCAGCACGAGCAGTCCCGCCACCGCGAGGAACGGCAGCACCGCGCCGAACGCCACCGCCAGCCAGCGCAGCATCGTCACGAACGCGTCCCAGCCGCCGGCCAGCGCGTCCATGAACCCGGTGTCGTCGTCCTTCGCGACCGCCTTCACGGGCGTCTGGGTCAGCGAGAGCGTGATGGTGGCCAGGCTCGTGCGGTCCTTCAGGGACGCCTGCTGGGCCAGCAGCGCCTCCAGGTCCGACTCCCGGCTGCTCAACTCGCCCTCCAGCTGGACCACATCGCTCAGCCTGGTGGCCTGGTCCATCAGCTCCCTCACCCGGGCCACGCTGACGCGCTGGGTCTTGATGCGGCTCTCGACGTCGACGACCTGATCGGTGACGTCCTGGGCCTTCGCGGTGCGCTCCAGGAGCTTGCCCGCGCCCTGCAGGTCGGCGAGGACCTCGTCGTATTTCTCGACCGGCACCCGCAACGTCACGCGCGTGTGCTCGCTGCCCTCCTCGCCCCTGTCGGTGGTCTCGTTGCCGACGTAGCCGCCCGCGTTCTCGGTGGTGGTGCGGGCCTCGTCGAGCGCCTTCGGTACGTCCTTGACCTGCACGGTCAGCGAGGCGGTGCGGATGATGTGGCTCGCGGAGAGCTTGGGCGCGGTCGACGACTTGCTGCCGCTCGCGCTCTTGTCGCCCGAGGTGTCCTGCTCGCCGCCCGGAGCAGCCTCGGCCGCGTGCGGGGCACCCTTCGCGTCGCCGCCGGCGTCACTGGCGGTGCTGTCGTCGCCGTCCGGGCCGCCGCAGCCGGCGAGTGCGAGCGTCGCGGCGAGCAGGATCCCGGTCAGGGCGTGGACCGGCCGTACGGAATGTCGTGTGCGCATGAGGCGTACCCCCGAGTGTCATGACCGACTGATGCTCCTTCGACGCCGGGAGGGGTCAGGACGTTGGGGTGGATCGGTTCCGATGAGGTCACGGTCGGGACTCGCGGCGGACACCGGGGCCCGGCGGGAGTGTCAGTGGGGTCTGCGAGAGTGGAGGGCATGAGCGCAACGGGTAGGAGTGCGGGGCACGTCGTCGTCATCGGAGCCGGCATCGCGGGTCTCGCCGCGGCCCACCGGCTGCTGGAGCGCGGCGCGACGGTGACCGTGCTGGAGGCGTCGGACAGGGTCGGCGGCAAGCTGCTGCCGGGCGAGATCGCGGGCGCCCGCGTCGACTTCGGCGCGGAGTCCATGCTGGCCCGCAGACCGGAGGCCGTCGCCCTCGCGCGCGAGGCCGGACTGGGGGACCGGCTCAAGGCGCCGGCCACCGCGACCGCCTCGATCTGGACCCGCGGCGCCCTGCGCCCCATGCCCAAGGGCCACGTCATGGGCGTACCCGGCACCGCAGCCGCCCTCTCCGGAGTGCTGTCCGACGAGGGCCTCGCGCGCATCGAGCGGGACGCGGACCTGCCGCGCACGGAGGTCGGCGACGACGTGGCGGTGGGGGAGTACGTGGCGGAGCGGCTGGGCCGCGAGGTCGTCGACCGCCTCGTGGAGCCCCTGCTCGGCGGGGTGTACGCGGGCGACGCGTACCGCATCTCGATGCGCTCGGCGGTCCCGCAGCTCTACCAGGCCGCGTTGACGCACGACTCGCTCACGGAGGCGGTCCGCGAGATCCAGGCCCGGGCCGCCGCGGCCCGGCAGACGGGGCCGGTCTTCATGGGCATCGAGGGCGGAGTGGGCCAACTGCCGCTCGCCGTAGCGGAGTCGGTTCGCGCGCGCGGCGGCGAGATCCTGACCGGGACGCCGGTGCGGGAGCTGCGCCGTAACGGGGCGTCGGGCTGGCGGGTCGTCGCCGGAGAGCGGGTGCTCGAAGCCGACGGTGTGGTCGTCGCCGTACCCGCGCCGGCCGCCGCCGGCCTGCTGAGGGCCGAAGCGCCCGCCGCCGCGGCCGAACTCGCCGCCGTCGAGTACGCGTCCATGGCCCTGGTCACCCTCGCCTACCGCCGCACCGATACCGCTCTCCCCGAAGGCAGCGGCTTCCTGGTGCCGCCGGTCGACGGGCGGACCATCAAGGCGTCGACGTTCGCCTCGCAGAAGTGGGGCTGGATCGCCGACGAGAACCCCGACGTGGTCGTGCTGCGCACGTCCGTCGGGCGGTACGGCGAGACGGCGGTCCTGGAGCGGGACGACGCCGGTCTCGTCGACGTCTCGCGGCACGACCTGAGCGAGGCCGTCGGCCTCACCGCCACGCCCCTGGAGACCCGCGTCACCCGCTGGACCGACGGTCTGCCCCAGTACCCGGTCGGCCATCACGCGCGCGTGGCCCGCGTCCGCGAGCACGTCGCCAAGCTCCCAGGACTCGCGGTCTGCGGCGCGCAGTACGACGGCGTCGGCATCCCGGCCTGCATCGCGAGCGCGTACGCGGCCGTGGACCAGCTCGGCGGCGACCTGGCAGCGGGCCGGGAGCTCACCGCCAACCCGGTGCAGAGCCTGCACGGCGGAGCGGGAGAATAGCCGCATGAGTGACGACGCCCCCACCACCGAGCCCGGCCGTGTCCCGAACAAGGGCAAGCTGGCCAAGGACCTCAACGAGGTCATCCGCTACACGCTGTGGTCGGTCTTCAAGCTGAAGGACGTGCTCCCCGACGACCGCGCCGGTTACGCCGACGAGGTCCAGGAGCTGTTCGACCAGCTCGCCGCCAAGGACGTGACGGTCCGCGGCACCTACGACGTGTCGGGCCTGCGTGCCGACGCCGACCTCATGATCTGGTGGCACGCCGAGACCGCCGACCAGCTGCAGGAGGCGTACAACCTCTTCCGCCGCACCAGGCTGGGCCGCGCCCTCGAGCCGGTCTGGTCGAACATGGCGCTGCACCGCCCCGCCGAGTTCAACCGCTCGCACATCCCGGCGTTCCTGGCCGACGAGACCCCGCGCAACTACATCAGCGTGTACCCGTTCGTGCGCTCCTACGACTGGTACCTGCTGCCCGACGAGGACCGTCGCCGCATGCTCGCCGACCACGGCAAGATGGCCCGCGGCTACCCGGACGTGCGCGCCAACACGGTCGCCTCGTTCTCGCTCGGTGACTACGAGTGGATCCTGGCCTTCGAGGCCGACGAGCTGTACCGCATCGTCGACCTCATGCGCCACCTGCGTGCCTCCGAGGCCCGCCTGCACGTCCGCGAGGAGGTCCCGTTCTACACGGGCCGCCGCAAGGAGATCGGCGAGCTCATCGCGGGCCTTGCCTGATCAACGGGTGGGGCGGGCGGCCGACTTCGCCTGGGGTTCGTCCTTGGTGCGGTCGTCCGCCGCGATCGGCTGGGGCTCCTTGTGCGGGGCGCAGGCCGCGCGCCGCACCGGGAGGCGGCCTTCCAACAGGTAGGCGTCCAGGTAGCCGTTGACGCAGCGGTTCGGGCCGCCCGCGATGCCGTGCGTGCCCGCGTCCCGCTCGGTCACCAGCACCGACCCGGACAGCCGCCGGTGCAGCTCCAGCGCACCGTCATAAGGAGTCGCCGCGTCCCTCTCGGCCGCCAGGATCAACGTCGACGGCAACTCACCCGGCGCGGTCCTCACATCGACCACCTGCTGACGCGGCGCGGGCCAATACGCGCAGGGCAGGTTCATCCACACGTTGTCCCAGGTCTCGAACGGCGCCACGCGCGCGAGGCGCGTGTTGTCGCGGTCCCAGACCTTGAAGTCCGTCGGCCAGGACGCGTCGTTGCACTCGACGGCCGTGTACACCGCGTTGGAGTTCTCCGCCTCGGCCGCCGCCTCCGGATGCGGTCCCGCCTGCTGGATCAGCGGCTTCGGGTCGCCCTTCAGATACGCCGACAGCGCCTGCGCGCGGTGCGGCCAGTAGTCGTCGTAGTACCCGGCCGTCAGGAACGCGCCCTGCAACTGGGCCGGCCCCACCTTGCCGCCGGCCGGCTCCGCCGCGAGCTGGGCCGCCGCCTTGTCGTAACTGCCCTGCACCGCCTCGGCCGTGGCCCCGAGCCCGTACACCTCGTCGTGCTCGGCCATCCACTCCCGGAAGTCCGTCCAGCGGCCCTCGAACGCGGCCGACTGGTCGAGGTTGTTGCGGTACCAGATCTGCTCCGGGTCCGGGTTCACCGCCGAGTCGAAGACCATCCGCCGCACGTGCGAGGGGAACAGCGTCGCGTACAGCGCCCCGAAGTAGGTGCCGTAGGACGCCCCCATGAACGTCAGCCTGTCCTCGCCGAGCGCCGCCCGCAGGACGTCCAGGTCACGGGCGTTGTTGAGAGAGGTGTAGTAGCGCAGCGAGCTGCCGGTCCGCTGGGCGCAGCCGCGCGCGTAGGCCTTCGCCTGCGCGATGCGTTCCCGCTTGTACGACTCCGAGGGGTGCGTCGGTGACTGCGAGGGCGCCTTGCCGAAGTGCTTGGGGTCCTGGCAGGAGACGGGGGCGGAGCGGCCGACACCGCGCGGGGAGTAGCCGACCAGGTCGTACGCGGAGCCGATGCGCTTCCACTCCGGCAGCAGGCCGATGAGCGGGAAGTAGAACCCGTCGCCGCCGGGCCCGCCCGGGTTGTAGACCAGGGCGCCCTGGCGCGGCACCCGGCGCTTGCTGTTGCGCGGGTCCTTGTGGGTGGCGCGGACCCGGCTGACGGTCAGTCGGATCTGCTTGCCGCCGGGGTGCGCGTAGTCGAGCGGGACGGAGACCGTGCCGCACTGCATGCTGCCGGGCATGTCCTGCGCCTGTGAGCACTTCCCGAAGTCCACGCCGGCGGCAGCGGCGCGCGCGGCGGCCACGGCGGTGCCCCGCAGTTCGGCCGCGCCCGGTGCACCGGGCAGACCGGTGGCGGGGGCGGTGGCGAGGGTGGTCAGGAGCAAGGATCCGGCGGCCGAGTAGAAGGCGGCTGCTCTCATGGCGTATCCCTTCGGTGCACGGCGGCGACAGAAGGGATGTTTCGTACGACTTAGGGCGAAGGCAAGCACCGCCCGCCGGTGTCGGGCTCAATGCCCCCTATGCGCCCCCGGCGTGTGGTTCGCGCCACGGCTGGTCCCGGTGCTCGAATGCCTCGCGCAGGTCCGGTTCGCCGATCGCGCGGACCCCTCGGACGGCGACGGAGGTGAGGTACGTACGGTCGTCGCCGCCGGCGGAGCGCCGGGTCAGGGCGCCCAGGAGGCGCTGGCCGGCCGGGGAGGCCCAGCGGGAGTACGGGTGGACCTCGACGCGGGCGATCGCCAGGCAGCTCAGGGTCAGCGCCAGCGGCAGTGCGAACCAGAGGGCGACCAGGCCGCGCGGCATGTCCGGCGGAGCGGGCAGCAGGAGCGCCGCCGCTCCGAGGCCGAACACGACGAGCGCCGCGAACTGCACCTGGCGGATGCCCGCCGCGATCCCGCCCCGGCCGTCGGCGGGCACCGCGAGGCCCGCGCTGACCAGCCGGTCGCCGAGGCTGCCCACGGCGTCCGCCGAGGCCGTCGCGGCGCGCACCGGAGCGATCCGGCTCTGCCCCTCGGGCCCGATCGCCCCTATCACCGAGCGCTCCATCTCGTCGCGCCCGCGCGGGTCGACGACCGTCGCCCAGCCGGTGCGGGCCAGCAGCAGCCGCTGCTGCCGGGCCATCGAGACCATGGTCAGATCGGCGACCCGCCCCGGGCCGCCGGACAGGAAGGCCGCCTCGTAGAGCGTCAGACCGCGCCCCCGGACGTCCGTGTCGGCATCCGTGTCCACGGCCGCCACACGTACGGCGGCGAGACACAGCCGGGTACAGGCCGAGCCGGCGACGGCCCAGGCCAGCAGCAGGAGCAGGACCCAGAACATGCCGCGTTTCTATGCCAGGGGCCCGGGGAAGCGCCATGCCCTGTTCACAATCCGGACGGAGTGTTGTCGGTATGTGACGTTCCGATTGGCGCGAAACAGCCTGTGGATACGGCTACGGCTGCGCGGGCGGCGGGCTGGAGGCGGGCGGTGGGAGCGTGTACGAGGACGACGGCTGCGGCCGGAAGGTCGGGGCCGCCGGTGCCGGGTCGAGGGTCGCCGCCGGCGTGCCGGCGAGCGAGGGAGGAGGCGTGGCGGCCATGTCCCGGGCCAGGGCGTCCCAGTCGACGTACCCCGTGGCCTCCAGCACCTCGATGTGGTCGAGGACGGTCGTGTTCGCGTCGTCGGCGAGCGTGCGCACCAGCGAGTTCTGGGTGCTGGCGCGGACCTGGGCGACGACCGAGAACACCTTGCCGTGCGCCACCCGCAGGATGTTGGCGAACTTGCTGTCGTAGTCGACGCCTTGGGCCGCGGCGAGCGTCGCGAGCCACTGCTTCTGCTGGTCGTTGGGCTCGTTCGGCAGCGCGAGACCGAGCTTCGCGGCCACGTCCCGCACCCGCTGGTCCAGGAAGGTGTGCCCCTCGACGAGGTGCTGCCCCGCCGTCCGTACGGCCTGGGTTGTGCCCTTCTGCTCCGCCTCCTGCCCGGCGGGCAGCTCCCACAGGCCGGCCAGCCGCACCTTGGTGATGAACTCGCGGTCGAGCGCGGACAGCGGACCGTAACTGGTCGACACCGTCTGGGCGTTGAGGACGTTCGCGTCCGTGCCGACCCCCGACCGGTCGGCGTACGACCAGATCGGAAAGACCAACGCCAGCAGCGTCGCGGTCAGGCCCACGATGATGAGCCCGGTGCCAGTGAAGATGCCCCGTCCTCTGACAGGGGGTCGCGGTCGCATGGCGCCTCCCGGTACGGCACCGCACGGGTGTGTGCTCAGGGTGCGGATGTGTGCGGAAGGTGCAATGTTACCGCCCGGTCTGCACCGCGATGCCGCACGGCCCCCTCGCCCGCGGCCTCCGGCTCAGCGCCGCAGCAGCACCCGCCGTGTCGCCCTGGCCAGCCGCACCCCCGGCCGCCGCGAGTGCGGCACCGGACCCGACCGCTCCAGCCACCACTCCCGCAGTTCCTGCCGCGCCCCCGCCTCTTCGACCAGGTCGCCCACCAGCAGATGCTCGGCGAAGTCCAGGGCGTCCCGCCGGTAGCCGCCGGTCATCGGGTGCCCGTGGGCGTACGCGAGGAAGTGGCCGCGATAGTCCCCGCCGAGGATCTCCGGCAGCTCCGGTGCGACCTTCGCCACCACATCGGCCCGCTTCCCGTCCAGCGCCCGCGCCTGCACGCCCAGCCGGACCCGGTCGAAGCCCTCGGGCACGGGCGTACCGGCGACGAGCGCGGAGAGCAGGGCGGCCTGGGCCAGGGCGAGGCGCTGGCGGGCGGGGGTGACCTGGGTGGTGGGGTTCGCCGGGGTGAGGTCGGCGGGGTCGGTCGGGACGTGCGCTGCCGTTTCGGCGGGGTCGGCCGGGACGTGTCCTGCCGGGGCAGGGCCGGCCATGGCGACGGCCGACGCTTGCGCGGCGGGCCTTTCTCGGCTCCCGCGCTCCGTGCCGACGGCCTCCGGCCGGACGCGCGGGGCCCCGACGGCCTCCGGCCGGACGCGCGGGGCCCCGCCGGCCTCCGGCCGGACGCGCGCGGACCCGCCGGCCTCCGGGCTGCCGGGGACCGTCTCGACAGCCCCCTCGCCGCCGCGTGCGCTCGCCGCCGCTCCCCGGATCTCGCGTGCCACGGCCTCCCGGAACCCTCGGTCCAGCGCCCCTTTGATCGACGCCAACTCCCGCTCCAGCTCAGCCGGTTCGGGGAAGTTCTCGTCCCGTTCCAGCAGGATTCCCGGCGGCGACACCCGGGACGCGAGGTCGGTCAGGATGTCGAGAACCGGGCGCGGGACGGGGTGGGCGTGGCTGTCGTGCCAGACGCCGTCCCGCTCGAAGCCGCCCGCGACATGGACGTAGGCGATGGCCTCCAGGGGAAGTTCGGCGAGCGCCTTGGCCGGGTCCTCGGCCCGGTTGACGTGGTTGGTGTGCAGGTTGGCCACGTCGATGAGGAGCCGTACGCCCGTCCGGTCGGCCAGCTCGTACAGGAACTGCCCCTCGGTCATCTCCTCGCCGGGCCAGGCGATCAGTGCGGCGATGTTCTCGACGGCGAGCGGTACCGGCAGTGCGTCCTGGGCGATGCGGATGTTCTCGCACAGCACGTCGAGGGCGTCCCGGGTGCGCGGGACGGGCAGCAGGTGCCCGGCCTCCAGCACCGGGGTCGCGGTCAGTGGGCCGCCCGCCCGGACGAACGCGATGTGCTCGGTGACCAGCGGCGATCCCAGTGCCTCGACCCGCTCGGCCAGCGCGGCCAGACGGTCGGCGCCGGGCCGGTCGGCGCCCCCGAGGCCGAGCGAGACGCCGTGCGGAATCACGGTCACCCCACGCTCGCGCAGCCGCCGCAGCGACTCGGGGAGGTGCCCGGGGCACACGTTCTCGGCCACCGCCTCGACCCAGTCGATCCCCGGCATCCGCTCCACGGCGTCCGCGATCTCCGGCCGCCACCCGATGCCCGTCCCCAGCCTCGTCACTCGCTCCATCGCCCGTCCCCTCCTCGGCTTCCTCCGCGTGTCCGTGCCGTCCCCGTCGACGTGGAGGGGGTATGGCCCCCGCCGGCGGGGCCGAACCGCCGCCCGCCCACCTTCAGAGCAACATTTGAGGTTCGGACGCGGCCGGTTCGGACGCGGCCGGGGTCCACGGACTCACTGGAGAACGCCCGCCGTGTCCACCGGGTCCGGGCGGCCGGTGTTGACGGTGCCGGGTGCGCCCGGCGACGGGCGGGACGTCGTGTCGATCTCCCCGCTGGCCTCGGCGGCCGGGGCCGAAGGCGCCACCTGGCCGGGGACGGGCGCGGGCGGGCCGGTCGGGCTGGCGGTGGTGCCGGCCACCGCCTCGTTGGCGATGGCGTCGAAGTCGACTTTGCCGGTCTTCTCCAGGATCGTGATGTGGTCGAGGACGGTCTGGTTGGCGTCCGAGGCGAGCTGGCGGACGAGGGTGTTGCGGGTGGTGTTCCGTACGGCGCCGATGGCCGGGAAGATCTTGCCGTGCGCGGACCTCAGCAGGTTCACGAACTTGTACTCGTACTCCGCGCCCTGCGCCGCGCTCATCTCCTGCAGCCACCCCTGCTGCTGCTCGTTGGGCACGTTCGGCAGCGCCACGCCGAGCTGGGCCGCCACGATCCGTACCCGTTTGTCCAGGTCGGTGTGGCCGACGATGAGATGGTCACCCGCGTCCTTGATCGCCTGGCTGGGCGCCCGCTCGATCGCCTGCTGCCCGGCCGGCAGCTCCCACAGCCCGGCCAGCCGCACCCGCACGATCAGGTCGCGGTCGGCCGCGGTCAGTGGCCCCCACTGGGTGTTCACGGTGCTCGCCGCCACGTTGGCCTGGCCCGTGCCCATGCGGTCGGCGTACTGCCACATGGGAAACGCGACCGCGCCGAGGGTGGCGACGAGGGACGTGATGAAAATGGCTGTGCCGTTGATGCGCGGCAAGACTGCCTCCCGGATGAGACCGACGGGTGCCAGGAGGTACGGGTGGGACGATCGCGATGTTCAAAGAAAGGGTAAAGATCTAAAAGATCGGCAAAGAGGGCAGGTCAGGGAGTCGAGAATCGCCAGGTCGGGGGCTTGAGGGGTGAGTCGGCGACTCAGGACTCGGGACTCAGGACGATTTCGCGCCGACCCGCAGACCGTCCATCAGTAGCCCGATCAGCCGGTCTCCTTGGGCCCTCCAGTCGCCGGCCGCGTCCAGTCGGAGCAGCCCGCTCATCGCCAGCACCACGTCGGCCGTCTTCAGGTCGGAGCGGATCGTTCCGGCGGCGACGCCCGCGGCGAGGAGGGTGCCGATGGTGTCGGAGATCCGGGCGTAGGACTCGGACGCCCAGGTCTCGCCGACGCCGATGGTCCGCAGGGCCTCGGACATGTGCTGCTTGGTGACCAGCAGGCTCGCCAGGTGTCGCATCCACTCCTGCAACGCCCGGTCCGGCGGCAGGGTTTCGAGGAGTCGGTCCGCGGCCGAGCAGAGCTGCTCCACCTCGTAGTCGTAGGTGGCGAGGACGAGTGACTCCCGGTTGGGGAAGTGCCGGTAGAGCGTGGCGATGCCCACCCCGGCGGCCTTGGCGATGCTGCCCAGCGAGGCGTCCTTGCCCGCGTGGTTGAACTCCTCGATGGCCGCGGCCAGCAGCTTCTCGCGGTTGCGTACGGCGTGGGCGCGTACCGGCTGCGGCGGCCCCTGACGTTCCTGCATGTGTGCTCCCCGGGATCGGTGGCGCCGCCCGGCGGACGGCGAATGACGACCCTGCTTGCTTACCGGAGGTTCCTCCGTTAACGTTGTTACTACCGGAGGGTCCTCCGGTATCTCCCTCACGATACAACCGAACGGAGACTTCCCGTGAACACGATTTCACTCGGCGACCTCACCACCTCCTCCCAGGGTCTCGGCTGCATGGGGATGAGCGAGGGGTACGGCCCGACCAGCTGGGACGACGCGATCGCCACCGTCCACCGCGCCCTCGACCTGGGCGTCACCCTCATCGACACGGCCGATGCCTACGCCTTCGGGCACAACGAGGTGCTCGTGGGCCGGGCCATCGCCGGCCGCCGCGACGAGGTCCAGCTGGCGACCAAGACCGGCATCGACCGCACGGGCAGCGACACCTGGGTCTACCGAGGCGAGCCCGGCTACATCAAGCGCGCGTGCGACGCCTCCCTGATGCGCCTCGGTGTCGACCACATCGACCTCTTCTACCTGCACCGGGTCTCGCCGAACACCGAGATCGAGGAGTCGGTCGGCGCCATGGCGGAGCTGGTCAAGGAGGGGAAGATCCGGCACATCGGTCTCTCCGAGGTCAGCACCGAGCAGCTGCGGCGGGCGTATGCCGTGCACCCGATCACGGCCGTGCAGAGCGAGTACTCGATCTGGTCCCGTGACATCGAGGAGACGGTGGGGGAAGGGCTGCGCGAGCTGGGCGTGGGCCTGGTGGCGTACTCGCCGCTCGGCCGCGGCTTCCTGACCGGCACGGTGGACGTGTCGGCGCTGCCCGCGGGCGACGCCCGCAGGCGGCTGCCGCGCTTCCAGACCAGCGAGAACGAGGTCGTCGCGGACGGCGTCCGCTCGCTGGCCGAGCAGAAGGGCGTCACCGCGGCGCAGCTGGCCCTGGCCTGGGTGTCGTCGCGCAGCGAGCACTTCGGCGTCCCGGTCGTCCCGATCCCGGGCACCAAGCGCGTGAAGTGGCTGGAGCAGAACGTGGCCGCCGCGGACATCGAGCTCACGGCCGACGAGATCGCCACGCTGGACGGCCTCTCGGCCCACGTGGTGGGCGGTCGCTACTGACCGAGGTGAGTGCCGTGGCCCGAGACCGGCGCGTGGACCGGGCGGAGGGGACCGGCCCGAGGGTCGGCTCGTGGGCCACGGCGCTCGTGGTTGGCGGGGGAGCTGGCTTCCCGGTTGGCGGGGGAAGTGGACTCCTGGGCGGGGTGGACCGAGTCGGTCGGGGCCGGTCCGAGTCGGGCTGGGCCGGTCCGAGTCGGGCTGGGCCGGGTCGGTGACAGGCGGCGGGGCTTCAGGCCGGTCGTCGACTTATCCGCCCTCGGGGTGCGGCGGACTGGCCGTCTGCTGATTCCGACCCGCTCGGCGGCACATCCGCACCGTCGTCTACTGACCCCGCCCCGCCGCGCCAGCGCCCCGCAAGCGCTCGCGCAAACCGCCGAGGATCAGCCCTAGTCCGAACTCGAAGCGGCCGTCGAAGTTGACGAACTCCTCGACGGGGGTGGCGTACAGCTGGGGGTAGGTCTGGCGTGCGCCGGCGAAGTCGAGCTTCTCGACGGCGCCTTCGGTCCGGCCCTGTTCCTCCAGGGCCTCGCCCAGGACGTAGCAGACGACCGTGGAGGTCGCCCAGAGTGCCGCCACCCCGGTGAACCCCGCCTGCTGCATGACGCCGACGAGGCGATCCGCGAACGCCAGGCTGTGCCGCTGTGCCGCGTAGCTGCCGCCGACGATCCTGGCCCCCTCCCGCTGGGCCAGCAGGGCCCGCCTCAACTGCCGCGCGAGCAGGGTGACTTCGGCCTCCCAGTCGCCCGCGCGGCTGTCCACCAGCGCCTCGGCGAGAATCGCTTCCGCCATCTCGTCCAGGAGCGTCTGCTTGTTGCTGAAGACCCGGTAGATGGCGGGCAGTTGCAGCTTGCTCGCATCCGCGAGCCGTCTCATGGTGAGTGCTTCCAGCCCGCCGGCGTCGACGATCTCCAGGGCCGCGGTCACCAACGCCTGGGCGCGGGTCGCGGGCGGCGGGGGGCCGGTCGGTGCGGCGGGGGAGTCTGAATCCTGGGAACCCTTGGGCATGTTAACAATGTTATCGTCATTGTTCCGGTGAGGCGACAACGGGCCGAGCATGCCAGTTTCGCGGACGCTCCGCACCCCGCCTGGCCTCGCGGGGTGCCATGCCGAACTCCTCCCGGAACGCGGTGGAGAAGCCCGCGTGGCTGCGGGGCCGTGCGATCCGGCACGCTGATCCGGCTCGAGCCGTGCAGGTCGGTGAAGATCTCGTCCCACGCACCGACCGTGGGGATGTCGACAGCGTCAGTCCAGGAATACACACCTCGACTCCAGCCACAGGGCTGCCGGCCCGGCGCGGGAGACGTCGGGGCGCGAGACGGCGGGACGGGCCGGGACGGCATGGAACCCTGTACGGGTGGTGACGGCGCGGACGCCGTCATCCTTGTGACCTTCCTTCGTGGCCTTCCTCGTAACAGGAGTTCCGGCATGCCCGACGCCGACGGTGTCAGTGACCCGTTGATGACTCGCCTCATCGGCCACACGCGGAGCTTCGACAAGCTCTTCGAGGAGTACTTCGACACCCTGGACGGTGTCCTCGACACACCGTCGTTCGGCACCTTCACCCCCGAATGCCTTCGCCTGCTGCGGGAGTTGTCGCTGCGCGGCGGCAAGCGGATGCGGGTGGTGGTGCTCCACGAGGCGGCGCGGCTGGTGACGGACGAACCCGCGCAGGGCCTCGACGCCGCGGCCCTGAGCCTCGAACTCCTGCAGACCCACGGCCTGATCCACGACGACCTCATCGACGACAGCGACACCCGGCGAGGCGGCCCGACCACCTACTACGCCTACCGCGAGAGGTTCCCCGACCACCCCCGGACGGCCCTCGGTCTCACCGTCCTCGCGGGAGATCTAGCGCTGGCCCTGTCCCTGCGGGTGCTCCTCGACGCGAGGGCGAGCCTTCCGGTGCGGCAGGCCATGATCGAGGTGCAGACCCGCGTCACGGCGGAGACGGTCATGGGCCAAGTCATCGACCTGGAAAGGGACTTCACCGCCGTACCTCCGGACATCGACGTCATCCACGAGGTGGCGGACTACAAGTCCGCGCGCTACTCGCTGCTGGCGCCGCTGCAATTGGGGCTGCTGGCGGCGGGTGAGCAACCGGGCTTTTATGACGGGGAGTTGCGGAGCTACGCGCGGCTGGTGGGGATCTGCGGGCAGATGCGGGACGACTGGCTGGACCTGTTCGGGGACGAGCACGTCATGGGCAAGTCGACCGGCACGGACTTCCGTGACGGGAAGCGCAGTTACGCCGTGACCGCGCTGCTGGCCGCCGTCGGCGGACCGGAGCGCGCGGTGGTGGAGTCGGCTCTCGGCGATCCCTCGTGCACCGCGGACGCCGTCGCCACGGTCCGCGGGATCGCCGAGCGGCACGGTGTGGCCGAGCGCATGCGGGTGGACATGCGCCGGCACGCGGAGGAAGCCGCCCTGGTGGCCGCCGGTTGGCGGTCCCGGTGGCGCGCCGAGGCGGTCGACTTCTTCGAGTTGTTGCCGCACTGGGCCGTCGAGCGGTCCACGTGAGTGGCACGCCCGGACCCCTGCCCGGTCGGCCGGTCCGCCGTCGGGTCAGAGCGTCGCCACCACTTCGATCTCCACGAGGAAGCCGTCCTGGAAGAGGGTGGAGACGCCAACGGCGGTGCTGGCGGGCGGTGTCGGACAGCCTCTGCGCGCCGCGGTGAGCGCGGCTACCAGCTCGCCGGCCTGGTCGGTGGTGTAACCCGCCAGGTAGACCGTCTCCTTGATGATCTTCTCGCGGGAGGACCCGGCGGCCCGGAGCGCCGCCTCCACGTTCTCGTAGGCCTGCTCGAACTGTGCCACGAGGTCGTCCCCGCCCACGAGTTGGCCGTCCTTGTCCCAGGCGACCTGGCCGGAGGTGTAGACGAGTCCGAGGGCCGGCACGGTCACCGCGTGGGAGAGGACACCCGGCAGCGGGGGCAGTTCAGGGGGATTGACAGCATGGACCGACATCTTGATTCCCTTCCGCTGGTGGCTACGCCGCCACCAGGTGCCGTGAGTAGTCGTCGAGCAGGAACGCGTTCGACCTGTTGACCTGGCTGCGCAGCAGAAGTTCCTTGCCGGGCAGGTGACTTGCCAAGCGGACGACCCCGTTGCGGAACGCGATGCCGAGTGAGGTCCGGGGCGTCATCACCTTCCCCTGGTCGGGGGCCCACTGCTGGATCTCTCCGATCCACGGGCGCAGTTTCACCTCGTACCGGGTGAGCGCCCCCGCGATGTCGTCCGGGGTGGCCGCCAGTTCGCCCGCGAGGACATAGGCGCCCACCATGGCGATCGTGGTGCCGTGACCCGACAGCGGCGAGGCCGAGTAGGCGGCGTCTCCCACCAGACCGACGCGTCCGGTGGACCACTTGGGGAGCCTGACCTGACTGCAGGTGTCGAAGTAGAAGTCGGGGGCGGTGTCGATCTGCGACAGCAGGGCGGCGGCCTCCCAGGCCATGCCGGAGGCCCTGGCCTTGACGATGCGCTGCTGGGCGTCGACATCCCGCCAGTCGTAGGAGGGCCGGCCCGCGCGGAAGCTGAAGAACGCCATCACCTTGGAGTTGTCGAGGATGGAGCGCATCCCGATGGTCCTGCCGGGTTCGCTGTAGGCGACGGTCCAGTCCTTGACGCCGATGTGGTTGCGGGCGGTCCAGAAGGAGACGTACGTGCCGAGGTGGTGCAGGTGGTCGGTCTCCGGGCCGAAGAGCATCTCGCGCAGTTCGGAGTGGAGTCCGTCGGCACCGATGACCACGTCGAACGACTCGGCGGGCGCGGACTCGAACTCGACGTGCACCTTCGTACCGTCGTCGTGGGCCGAGGTGATGCGATCGCCGAACCGGTACTCGACGCGGTCCCGCGACTGTTCGTGGAGCACCCCGGACAGGGCCCCGCGCAGGATCTCGATCTCGGCGACCGGCCCGTCCCCGCCGAACTGGTCGGCCCGCAGCGCCCCCTTGGTACGCCCTTGGCCGTCGACGAAGGACAGGCCGTAGTTGCTCTCGCGTGCGGCCCGTACCTCGGAGTCGACCCCCATCCTGCGCAGGACCTCCCGGGAGACCCCGCGGAGATCGACGAGTTGGCCGCCGGCCCGCAGTTCGGGCCAGCGCTCCACGACCGTGACGTCCGCGCCGTACCTGGCCAGCCACAACGCGAGGGCGGGGCCCGCGATGCTCGCGCCGGAGATCAGAACCTTGAGTCGCCCCATCGGCTGCCTCACCTCGCTGAAAGTGCCGCCGTCGTGAGTGTTAACGGCGTTACCATCGACGGTAACGTTAACGGCGTTATCGCGTCAATGGGCAGCGAACACCGGCGTCGACGGCCCACGGAACGCCTGACCGAATCCCGCCGCACCTGCCCGTCCCGCCCCCGCCGGCGCCCATGCCGGGTGAGGTGTCGTGGACCATGGACCGGAGGGGCGCTGGAAGGGGTCGCATGATGCGGGAAGTTGCCGAGGTGGCACGCGTCGAGGACGCGGCGCTGACGCGCGCGGCTCAGGCGGGGGAGATCGCGGCGCTGGGTCTGCTGCTGGAGCGGCACCGGGCGGGGATGCGTGCGGTGGCGTTGAGCATCCTCGGGCCGGGCGCGGACGCCGACGACGTGATGCAGGACGCGGCGCTGACAGCGCTGCGGCGGATCGGTGACGTACGCGATCCGAGTGCGGTGGGGGCCTGGCTGCGGATGATCGTACGAAACGCCAGTCGTTCCCTGCTGCGGGGCGCGGTCGCCACGCGTCCGGTCGACGACCTGCGTCTGCCGTCAACGGCTGCCGGGCCCGAGCAGTGGCTGGAGCGGAACGCCATGCGGGACTGGGTCTGGGAGGCGCTGGAGGAGCTCTCGCCGGTGCTGCGCATGCCCGTGGTGCTGCGGCACTTCACCACCGGTGTCTCCGCGTACGAGCAGATCGCCAAGGCGTGCGGGGTTCCCGTCGGTACCGTGCGCAGCCGGCTCAGTCAGGGGCGGGCCAAGCTCGCGGCGGCGCTCGCCGCCACGGCGGACGCCCCGCACGCCGATGTCGAGGAGCGGGTCCGGGCCAGCCGGATCGAGGCGCGGGAGACCCTCGACGCCGCCGAGAGCGGACACTTCGGCAAACTGCTCACCGAACGCTGGTCTCCCGAGGTCGCGCTCCTGCGGGGGAGCGACCGGGTCGGGGGCCGGGACGTCCTCGTACGAGCCATGGACAACGACATCGAGGACGGTGTGCGGCAGAGTCTCGCCCACGCCGTCGCCGGACGGTCGATGTCCATCTGGGAGATGGACATCATCAACCCGACCACCGATCCGGAGCACTGCCCGCCCTCCGTGGCGTGGCTGATGACGCTGGACGACGCCGGTCGGGTGCGGCATCTGCGCCTCTTCCATCCCAGGCCGGTGCAGGTTCTCGAAGCCCTTCCTGTCCTGTGAACGCCCCGCGCACTGCCATGTGACACACGCCACACAACAAGGGCGAACTTCGCCCTCCGCGCCGCGTCCTGTCCGTGTCATCGACCCTTTCCTGACACGGAGTTCCCATGGCCACCCCTCTTGTTGACCCCTTGGCGACCGGTACGCACACCGTCGACGTCGACGGAGTGACGCAGCGCTATCACGTCCACGGATCCGGACCGGTCTGCGTCGCACACTCCGGCGGACCCGGCATCGACTGGGGGTACCTGCGCATGCCCGCGCTGGAGCGGCAACTCACGATCGTCTACTTGGAGCCGGTCGGCACGGGCGGCTCCGGCCGGCTTCCCTCCCACCCGCACGGGTACACCCGGGACCGCTACAGCCGGTCCCTGGAGGTGCTGATCGAGCACCTCGGTGTGCCGAAGGTGCATCTGCTGGGCCACTCCCACGGCGGCTTCGTCGTCCAGTACCACGCCCTGCGCCGCCCTGAGCAGGTCGCCGGTGTGATCCTCTACGAGAGCGCGCCGCTCACCGGCCCCGAACACTCCGCCGAAGCCATGCGGCTGGTCCAGGAGTTCGCCGCGGGCCACTCCGACCAGCCCGAACTCCCCGCGATCCTGGCCGGGTTCGAGGCCCTCGGCGGCACCGAGGACGACGCCGGGATCACCGAGGTGCTCAAGGCGCTGGTCCCGGTGTACTTCGCCGACTACTGGGGCCGCGAGAAGGAGTTCGCGCCGTTCCGGGCCGCCGTGAGCGCCGCGTACATCTCGGGACAGGACGAGAACCGTCAGCCGATCGTCATCGACGACCGGAAGGAACTCGGGTCGCTCGCCGTGCCGGCCCTGGTCGTCGTCGGCCGGCACGACTTCATCTGCGGGATGAAGTGGGCCGACGAACTGCACGCGTTGATCCCCGGGTCGCGCCTGCTGGTCCTGGAGAACAGCGGGCACTTCGGCCACGTCGAGGAGCCGGAGGAGTTCGCCGGGGCGGTCGCGGGATTCGTCGCCGCCGCCTCGTAGCGCCCGGCCCCCCCGTTCCGCAAGGCAACCCTGCTCGGCGCGGTCTTTCGAACCTGGACAGTGCCCGTACGGGCTGTTCAGGTTTGACTCCGCCACGGCCAGGAAGGAGCGGTGATAGTCTCCAAGCGGAGATATGTTCTCCGCTTGTAGGGAGTCCCCATGGCAAGCCGCAGGACGTTGGGCAGGACCGCGGAGGGGCGGGCCGCCCGGTCGGGAAGGTCCTACCGTCCAGGGTGCGCGGGGCCGGTGGCGTCGGCCGGGTCCGCGTCCGGTGCGTCGGGGTCTGTCGTCGCCCCTGCCTTCCCGCCGGGCTCCGGGACGTGTCCCGCCAGGAGTTGGTCGGCGGCCCAGCGGGCCCACTCCTGTTCCAGGACGCGCTGGCGGATGCCGTGCTCCAGGACCAGCCTGCCGCACACATTGAGCATGTCCCGGTCCCAGTTCTCCGAGTCCCGCAGGGCGACCAGGGCGTCGTGCTCCTTGGCCGAGGTGTCCGCGTGGTCGAGGAGTCGCTGCACGGCTTCGTCGCGCGGCAGGAGTCCGAGGAAGAAGGTCTGCAGGAGCATCGGGTTCCGCTGCGGCCGGGTCTCCTGGACCTCGGTCAGCCAGCGCACCGTCTCCGCGTGCCCGTCGGGGGTGAGCGAGTACTGCTTACGCCCCCGCGGGCCCTCCTCGGTGACCTTGATCAGGCCTGTCGCGTCCAGCTTCGTCAGCTCGCCGTAGATCTGACTCTGCTTCGCGGGCCAGACGTACCCGAGAGAGGTGTTGAAGATCTTCAGCAGGTCATAGCCGCTGCCGGGGCGGAAGACGAGGAGTCCCAAGAGGGCGTGACGAAGGCTCATGTTCACAACCATAACCCCCGGCCTTCCAAAAGTGACAGGTCGAAAACTACCCCTCCGGAGCCTGCCGATCCGGGGCTCCGCGGGCCCTGCGGGTTCTGGATCGACTTCTGTTCAATATTCCGGTCTTGACATGTTGGTTTCTGAGCTTCTAGCTTTCACCTGTCAAAGTTGGAACATCGAGATGCGAGGTAACACGACGTGGGTGTCATGAGTTATCTGCGTGGTTTCACCCCATGGATCGCGGCAGGGGTCGTCTCCGCCTTCGACTGGCGCTGGGGCGCCGTGGCCGGCTTCGTCACCGGCGTTCTACTGCTCCTTCAGGACCGGAGCCGGGGCGTGGCGCTGGACGCGATGGTCCTGGAGATCAGCACGATCGTCTACTTCGTCATCATCGGGTCGATCGCCTTCAGCTCGCCCGACTCCTCCGTCCAGGACCACAGCGACGTCCTCTCCTTCGTCTGGCTCGCCCTGACGGCCTGGGGCAGCATGGCGATCAAGAGCCCCTTCACGATGGGCATCGCCCGCAGGCAGACGCCCGAGGAGTACTGGAACACCCCCGGCTTCCTCGCCGTCAACAACCACATCACGGCTGCCTGGGGAGCCGGCTTCACCTTCATCGCCGTCTCGCTGGCCATCGGCGACGCCACCGACGCCCCGGCCTGGGTCGGTATCACCGCACACGTGGTCGGTCTGGTCGCCCCCGCGGTCTTCACCTCGATCTATCCCCGTCGGGTCCAGGCCCGTCTCGAAGCCCTGATGGCCGCGAACGCGGCGAACGCCTGACCGTCCTCCCGAAGGAACTCCCAGTGAGCACAGACGAACACCCTCCGCACCTCGCCGGAAACTTCGCCCCGGTGCCCGACGAGATCACGGTCGCCGAACTGGCAGTGACCGGCTCCATCCCGCCGGAACTCACCGGCTGGTACCTGCGCAACGGCCCCAACCCGCACGAGGCGAACTCGGCCCACTGGTTCACCGGTGACGGCATGGTCCACGGAGTCCGCCTCGAAGGCGGCAGGGCCACCTCGTACCGCAACCGCTGGGTCCGCACCCCCACCTTCGAGTCGGGTGCACAGGTCTACGGCCCGGACGGTCAGATGAACCTCACCGCCGGCGTCGCCAACACCCACGTCGTCCGGCACGCGGGCCGCACGCTCGCCCTCGTCGAGACGTCCTTCCCCTACGAGTTGAGCTGCGAGGCCGGACGCGAGCTGGACACCGTCGGGCCCTTCGACTTCGGCGGCCGGCTGCGCACCCCGATGACCGCCCACCCCAAGACCTGCCCGGTCACCGGCGAACTGCACTTCTACGGCTACGGCGGTCTGTCGGCGCCCTACCTGACCTACCACCGCGCCGACGCCGGTGGGGAGTTGACCGTCAGCCGGCCGATCGACGTACCGGCGCACACGATGATGCACGATTTCTACCTGACCAGGAACCATGTCGTCTTCATGGACCTGCCGGCCGTGTTCAGCATCGAGCGCGCCATGGACCCCGACGGGGGCATGCCCTACGTCTGGTCCGACACCTACGGCGCCCGGCTCGGCGTGCTGCGCAGGGACGATCCGCACGGGGACATCCGCTGGTTCGACATAGAGCCCTGCTACGTCTTCCACACGCTCAACTCGTACGAGGAGAACGACGGTCGGCGGCTCGTCCTGCTGGGCATGCGCTACCCCTCCCTGCGTGACGGCGTGGCCGTGGCGGACCCGGCCCAGCTGTGGCGCTGGACGATCGACCTCACCACTGGCGCGGTCGCCGAGGAGCAACTGGACGACCACCCGGGCGAGTTCCCGCGCATCGACGACCGACTCCAGGGCCTGCACTCGGATTTCGGCCACGCCACCGCGGCGCCGGTGCCGGAGCTGCAGCAGTACGACCCGGACGAGGCACGTGCCGCGATCCACCGGTACGACCTGCGCAAGTCCAGTGTCGCCAGCCACTACTTCGCCCCCGGACGCCTGCCGGGCGAGGCGGCCTTCGCGCCCGCCGACGACCAACCGGGCGGCCCCGGCTGGCTCATGACCTACGTCTACGACGCCTCGACCGACCGCAGCGACCTGGTGATCCTCGACGCCGACAACCTCACCCAGGAGCCGGTGGCCACCGTCCACCTGCCCCGCCGGGTGCCCGCCGGCTTCCACGGCAGCTGGCTCGCGGACGCCTGACACGCGGCACACCCGTCGACGGGGAGCCGTTCCTCCGGGCACCCGTGCTCGGAGGGCGGTGCCCGCCAAGTGCCCGGTCGAGAACGGGTGGTGACCGCCGCGAACGTCCCGGCGTCCTGACGCCGTCACGCGACCGACGAGGGACAGACGGGTGCGAGAAGGGTTCTCATGATGCGGGAAGTTGCCGAGGCGGCACGCGTCGAGGACGCCGCCCTGACACGGGCGGCCCAGGCGGGTGAAGTCGCCGCGCTGGGCCTGTTGTTGGAGCGGCACCGGCCGGGGATGCGTGCGGTGGCGTTGAGCATTCTCGGGCCGGGTGCGGACGCCGACGACGTGATGCAGGACGCGGCGCTCACGGCGCTGCTGCGGATCGGCGACGTACGCGATCCGGGTGCGGTCGGTGCGTGGCTGAGGATGATTGTGCGCAATGCCGGCCGTTCGGTGCTGCGGGACTCGTTCGTCGTCCGGCCGGTGGACGATCTGCATCTGCCGTCGACCGACGTGGGCCCCGAGCAGTGGCTGGAGCGGAACGCCTTGCGGGACTGGGTGTGGGAGGCGCTGGAGGAACTCTCACCGGTGCTGCGCATGCCGTTGGTGCTGCGGCACTTCACCGCGGTGGTCAGCTCCTACGAGCAGATCGCGGACGCGTGCGGGGTGCCGGTGGGCACGGTGCGCAGCCGGCTCAGTCAGGGGCGGGCCAAGCTCGCGGCGGCGCTCGCCGCCACGGCGGACGCACCGCACGGCGACGCCGAGGAGCGCATCCGGGCCAGCCGCGACGAGGCCCGGGAACTGCTCGCCGCCGCCCGCGGCAGGGCGCATCGGCCGGCCGCCGACCGCACGCTCGTCTCCTGAAGCCGCCCCCTCACCACTAGGTCATTTGGCTGTAGCCGGGGCGGACTGCCCGCTCTACGTTGGAGCTGTCTCACAGTTTTTCAAAGACAAACGGGAGCCACCTCCATGACCACCGTGAAGAACGTCGTCCTCGTGCATGGCGGATTCGTCGACGGTTCCGGCTGGCAGCCGGTCCACCGTCTCCTCACCGGTGAGGGTTACCGGGTCGTCGTCGTCCAGAACCCGACCCTCTCCCTCGAAGGCGATGTCGCGGCCACCCACCGGGCCCTGGACGCCCTGGACGGGCCGGCCGTACTGGTGGGCCACTCCTACGGAGGTGCCGTGATCACCGAGGCCGGCCGGCACGAGAAGGTCGCCGCGCTCGCCTACATCGCCGCGTTCGCCCCGGACAAGGGCGAGTCCGTCGGATCGCTGGTCGCCGACCCCGCGCCCGGCGCCCCCGTTCCGCCGATCCTGCCGCCCCAGGACGGTTTCCTCTTCCTGGACCGGGAGAAGTTCGCGGCCTCCTTCGCCGGCGACATCCCGGCCGCCGACGCCGCGTTCCTGGCCGACGCGCAGGTTCCGTGGGGTCTGGACGCCCTCAACGGCGCGATCACCGAGCCCTCTTGGGGCACCAAGCCGAGCTGGTACCTCGTCGCCGCCGACGACAGGATGATCCCGCCGCCGGTGCAGCGGATCATGGCGGAGCGCGCGGGCGCCACCGTGACGGAGACTCCCGGCAGCCACGCCGTCTACGTCTCCCACCCCGAGGCCGTCGCGGAACTGATCAAGCAGGCCGCGGCCCAGGGCTGACCCAGACCCTTCATGAGTCCACCTTCGGGTGGCGCACCCCGACAGCCCGCCCCGCCAAGGCGGGCTGTCCGCGTGCGCGGCCAACCCCCTTCGCAGCGGCGGGAGTTGAGGCGGTCAGGGCTGGCCCAGGCCGGTGAGCGCGTCGCGCAGGCCGGCCCGGGAGGTGACGTTCAGCTTCGGGAAGACGCCCCGCAGATGCGCGGCCACCGTGCGGGGCGAGAGGAAGAGTTGGGCGGCGATCTGCTTGTTGGTCAGCCCGGTGGCCGCCAGCTGCGCGATCTGCCGCTCCTGCGGGGTCAGCAGCGCGTACCGGTCGTCACTGGGCACCGCCGTCCTGATCGGGATGCCGCTCGCCCGCAGTTCGTTCGCGGCCCGTGCGCTCCACGGCTCGGCCCCGAGCCGCTGGAACGTGCTGAGCGCGACCGCCAGATGGACACGCGCCGCGCCGCCCGCCCTGGCCCGACGCAGCCGCTCGCCGTACGCCAGCCGGATCCGTGCCGAGTCGAACGGCCACCGCTCGGCGTCGGGTGCGGCGATGGCCCGCTCGAACAGGTCGTGGTCGATGGCGTCAGGGTTCGCCATGGCCTCGGCGGCATCGGTCATCATGGCCAGCCGCGGCGAGACGGAGGGGATGTCGGACTTCCGGACCGCCGCGACATGCCGGACGGCTTCGGCGTGACGGCCGGTGCGCGCCGCGGCCTCCGCGAAGTCCAGGAACAGCAGCAGGGCGTGCGGCATGTGCGGAGGCAGCGTGCCCGGGGTGCCCACCGACCGCAGCTGCCGGTAAGCGCCCTCGAAGTCGGCGCCGCCGAGCGCGGACAGGGCCCGGATGTGCGCGGCGTACACACGCAGCGCGCCCAGCCCCCGGGGGTTCCCCCACGACACCAGCCGGTCGGCGATGTCCTCCGCGGACCGGCTGTCACCCCGGGCGGCCGCCAGCAGACCTTGCAGGAACCGGCCCGACCACGACGACAGCCGGTAGTTGTACGTCCCACACCAGCGCAGTCCCTCGCCGGTGAGGTCCGGCACGTCGTCCCACTGGCCGCTTGCGTAGGCGTCGTTGGCCAGGATGAAGAAGGCCTCGATCGCCATGGCGATGGCCCCGCCGCCGCGGCCGTCCTCGATGACGCGCCACAGGGCGCTGCGACAGCCGGGCACCCGATCGACGTACGCGGCCGACTGGGCGGTGCGCACGATGCGCCGGGGGTCGGTCTCCCGGTGCAGGTCGAAGACGAGGCCGTCGAGCGTGTCCAGTACGGACGACGCCGCGTGGGCGGGGTCGCCGAAGGCGCCGCGCCGCACGGCCAACAGGGAGTCGGGGGAGCGCTGGTCGATCTCCGCGACCACGCGGTCGAAGGACTGCCACAGCTCCGGTCTGCCGCCGAAGAAGCAGACCAGGAGCAGGGTGTGCAGGGATTCGCTCAGGATGTTGGTGCAGGTGGAGCTCGGCAGCGAATGGTTGCGGATCGCGGCCACGAGCAGCTTGTGGGCGGTGTCCACGTCGCCCTCCCCGTTGAGGAGATGGCTGGCCGCCGCTGTCGCCGCCGCGAGGGACTCGGTGCCCGCGCCCGCGGGATCGACGAGCAGCGCGTTGTCCAGCAGCGCGCGGACGTTGCGCAGGTCGCCGGTGATGTTGGCGCCCAGACAGGCGGCCTCGGCCAGCATCCGTGCCTTGGCCGTCGCCTCGCCGCTCAGCTCGGAGGCGCGCAGCAGGGTGGTGAGGGCACCGACGGCGTCGCCCCGGCGCAGCGTCCGATAGGCCACTTCGTGCAGCAGGGACGCGACTTGGTCGTCCGGGCCGACGGCCGCGGCGGCGAGGTGGCGGGCCCGGCGCTCGGACCCTTCCGGGAACTCGCCGGCCAGGGCGAGGTGACCCCGCCGGCGCTCCGCGCTCGTCGACAGTTCCATGACCGCGGAGCGGGTGAGCGGGTGCCGGAAGACGAGCCGGCCCGTCACGGAATCGACCCGCACCAGCCCCGCCTTCTCGGCCGGGCCCAGCTCGGTCAGGGCGTCCGAGCCGATCGTCGCCCGCTCCAGGACATGCAGATGGCCCGAGGCGTCCAGCACGGCCAGCAGCAGCAACTCCCGTGTCGCGTCGGGCAGTCCGCTCACCCGCACGGAGAAGATCCCCTTGAGCCGTTCCGACAGCGGCAGTACGGCCGGCAGCGGCCCGCGCTCCGTCTGCTGCGCCTCGTTGAGCGCGGCGGGCAGCTCCAGCAGGGCCAGCGGGTTGCCGGCGGCCTCCGCGACCAGCCGCTGCCGGACCCTGGCCGCCATGGCCGGGAACCGCTCAGCCACCAGCTCGTTCGCGGACTCCTCGTCCAGCGGCCGCACCTCGTAGGTGGGTATCCCGGTGCTGCTCAGGAAGGACTCGTCGCCGGTACGGGAGGCCGCGAGCAGGGCCAGGGAGCTGCTCCGGATGTAGCGGGCGACGGTGCCCAGGACCACCGCGCTCGGCCGGTCGAGCCAGGCCACGTCGTCGATGACCAGCGCGACGGGACCTTTCTCGAGGGCCGTCCGGGACAACAGGACGTGCACGGCGTTGGCGATCGCGAGCAGTTCGGCGGGCTGTTCCTCGGAGAGTCCGCGCACCGCCTGCAGCGTTTCCGCCTGCCGGGACAGAAGCGCGGGAATTTCTCCCGTCAGCGGCTGCAGTAATTGATTCAGGGCCGAGAAGCTGACGCTTTCCTCGAATTGTGAGCCCACTACGCGCAGAACTCGGAAACCCTCTTCCGAGGCCCGCCGCGCGGCGGCGTCGAGGAGTGCGCTCTTTCCCACGCCCGGCTCTCCGGTCAGCATCAGCGCGACGCCCCGGGTGGTCGCCGCTCCGAAGAGTTCGTCGAGGAGCTTCAGCTCCGCCGATCGTCCGACGAGGCGTCCGACCGAGCCTGTTCCGGAGTCGTCGGCGAGGTGCTTGTCGCCTTCCCTGCCCGGTGGTGCGGGGGATGACATGAAGCCTCCCATCGTGGTCGAACCGAATCAGCGACATGACGGGATTGCCGTCGAAAAGTTCGAACCAGATGGAGTGTCCTGCATCACATCATCCAACTCCCCTGACTCCCTAGGTCATTTGGCCGTAGCTGTGCGGATGGCCGGTTCATAAAGTGGGAGCGACCTGAGAGTTGGACCTGGCGCAGGGGAACGGAGGCCGTCGTGGCCGCGGACATTTCCGTACGGAATGTTGTTCTCGTCCATGGCGGATTTGTGGACGGATCCGGCTGGCAGGGTGTCCACGGGCGTCTGGTGGCGGCCGGTTACCGCGTCAGCGTCGTACAGAATCCGACGCGATCCCTGGCCGGCGATGTCGCCGCGACCCGTCAGGTCATCACCGCGCAGGACGGTCCGGTAGTGCTGGTGGGGCACTCCTACGGCGGGGTCGTCATCACCGAAGCGGGTCTGGACCCCAGGGTCTCCGCGCTCGTCTACGTCGCGGCCTTCGCCCCGGACAAGGGCGAGTCCGTCGGCTCGCTGATCGCCGACCCGCCGGCGGGTGCGCCGGTTCCGCCGATCCTGCCGCCGCGGGACGGCTGCCTGTTCCTCGACCGGGACCGGTTCCACGCCTCCTTCGCCGGTGATCTGCCGCGGGCGCAGGCGCGGTTCATGGCCGATTCGCAGGTGCCGTGGGGGCTGGAAGCCCTCAACGGCGAGGTGGGCGAGCCCGCGTGGCGGACCAGGCCCAGCTGGTACCTGGTCGCGGCCGACGACCGGATGATCCCGCCGCCGGCCCAGCGGGCGATGGCCGCGCGCGCCGGTGCCACGGTCGCGGAGGTGCCGGGCAGCCACTCCGTCCACGTGTCGCAGCCCGACGCGGTCGTCGACCTCATCAAGCAGGCCACCACCGGCTGACCCGTCACGGTCGCCCCCGACGCTCCGGTCCGCGCCGCAGACCCTCCCCCCGGACTGCACGCGGGCCGGAGTTCTCTCACGGGGTCGTGGGATTCCCCGCGATGTCCCGCTCCATGGCCAGCAGGTCCTCGTCCGGCATGTCCGGGTAGTACAGGTACTTCGCCAGGGTCTTCTCATTCACCTTGGACGGGTCCAGGCGGCCGGCCTTCACGTCCTCGATCCCGCCCTTCAGCATGTCCAGCACCCGCTCGGCGCCGACCTTGTGACCCTCGGTGCGCGGCAGCCCGCGCTCCTTGAACCACCGCCCGTTGCCGTCCATGACGTGCTCCTCAGCTGATGTGGGCGGTCGATCGGGCCGCGGCCCGCTGGGCGGCCACGCGGTCGACGCGGACGGTCTCGCCGTCCACCACGACGGGTTCGCCCGCCACCCAGACGTCGTTGACCGCGCGGGAGCCGGCCGCCCACATGAGGTTGGAGACGAGATGGGTGTCGGAGACGTCCAGGCCCGCGGCGAACTGGGGCCCGTCCACGGAGACATGGACCAGATCCGCCCAGTTGCCCGCGCGCAGCGCGCCGATGTCGGTCCTGCCGAGGGCCGCGGCTCCCGCGGTCGTCGCCATGAGGAACGCGTCCTCGGCAGTGAGCGCCAAGGGGTCGGCGGTGGCGAGGCGGGCGAACATCATCGCGAGCCGGGCCTCCTCCCACAGATCGAGGTCGTCGTTGCTCGCGGGTCCGTCGGTGCCGAGGCCGACCGGAACCGAGGCCGCGCGCAACTCGTGCAGCCGGGCCGTGCCGGAGGCGAGCTTGGCGTTCGAGCCCGGGCAGTGAGCTACGCCCGCGCCCGCCTGCGCGAGCAGTGAGATGTCGTCGTCGGAGAGGTGGACGGCATGGGCGGCCAGCAGCCGCCCGTCCAACAGCCCGGTCTCCTTGAGGAGTTGAGGAACGGATCCGAACCGCTCCCGCGTCGCGACGTCCTCGGCGATCGTCTCGGCGGCGTGGATGTGGACCAGCGCGCCGCGCTGAGCGGCCTCCTGTGCGACGACGCGCAGGGCCTCCGGCGGGAGGGTGTAGGTCGAGTGCGGCCCGTAGCAGAGCTCGATACGGTCGCCCGGTCCGAAGCGGAGGCCGTCCGCGTCGATCCACTTGCCGATCGCGGCGACATCGCCCCGCCAGTCCATGCCGGGCAGATCGAAGACGGCGGGGGCGACCAGGACCCGGCTGCCGGCCTCCAGGGCCGCGTCGACGACCTGTTCGGCGTGCGCGTACATCTCGGCGCTCGTGGTCACACCGAAGCGCAGCATCTCGACGCAGCCGAGCAGCATGCCGGCGCGGGCGTCCTCGGGCCGCATCCGGGCCTCGGCCGGCCAGATGGCGTCCTGCAGCCACTGCAGCAGCGACAGGTCGCCGCCGAGGCCCCGCAGCAGGGTCATCGGGGAGTGCGCGTGAGTGTTGACCAGTCCGGGCGTGAGGATTCCGGTCAGGTGGGTGCGGGGGACCCCGGCGGCGAGCGGGGGAGCCGTGTCGGCCGTACCGCAGTACGTGATGCGGCCGTCCGGGCCCACGTCGAGGACCGCGTCGCGGATCACGGAGCAGGACGGGTCGGCGGGCAGGGCCACCGGGGCATGGAAACGTCGTGACGTCGACATGGGACGGGGTGGATCCAATCTGGTGCGGGGGGAGACGGAGGGGGGACGGACGGGTGTCGCCGCACACAAGACGGTAGGCCCGCGCGGGAGTTCGCTCCGCACGGCGTGACCCCTCTCACAAAAAGCCGTGGCCGGTGACGACATCTGTCGCCACCGACCACGGCCGGGCCCGTACGTGTCCTCAGTCGCGCAGGTCCTTGACGCGGCGCAGCTTGCCCAACGACCGCTCCAGGGTCTCCGGGTCGACGACGGCGACCTCGACACTCACGCCGATCGCGTCCTTGATGCCCCGCGCGATGTCCTTGACCGCGGCCTCGCGCTGCGCGGGCTCGCTGGTGGGACGCGCCTCCACCCGGACGGTCATGTGGTCCATCCGGCCGCGGCGGCCGATCTGGATCTGGAAGTGCGGGGCCACCCCCGGCGTGCGCAGCACGATCTCCTCGACCTGGCTGGGGAAGACGTTCACCCCGCGCAGGATGATCATGTCGTCGCTGCGGCCGGTGATCTTCTCGATCCGGCGGAAGCCGGGACGGGCGGTGCCGGGCAGCAGCCGGGTCAGATCCCGGGTGCGGTAGCGGATGATCGGCAGCGCTTCCTTGGTGAGCGAGGTGAAGACCAGCTCGCCGCTCTCGCCCTCGGCGAGGACCTCGTCGGTGAGCGGATCCACCACCTCGGGGTAGAAGTGGTCCTCCCAGACGTGCAGCCCGTCCTTCGTCTCCACGCACTCCTGCGCGACGCCGGGGCCGATCACCTCGGACAGTCCGTAGATGTCGACCGCGTGGATGTCGAGGCGCTCCTCGATCTCGCGGCGCATCTCCTCCGTCCAGGGCTCGGCGCCGAAGATGCCGACCTTGAGGGAGGTGGAGCGGGGATCGACGCCCTGGCGCTCGAACTCGTCGAGGAGGGTGAGCATGTACGAGGGCGTGACCATGATGATCTCGGGTTTGAAGTCCTGGATGATCTGCACCTGGCGCGCGGTCATGCCGCCCGAGGCGGGGATCACCGTGCAGCCGGCCCGTTCGGCGCCGTAGTGGGCGCCGAGCCCGCCGGTGAACAGGCCGTATCCGTAGGAGACATGGACCTTGTGGCCGGGGCGGCCGCCCGCGGCGCGGATGGAGCGGGCCACCACGTCCGCCCACATCGAGAGGTCGTTCTCGGTGTAACCCACCACGGTCGGGCGGCCCGTGGTGCCGCTGGAGGCGTGCACGCGCCGCACCTGGTCCATGGGCACGGCGAACATGCCGAAGGGGTAGGTGTCCCGCAGGTCCGCCTTGGTGGTGAAGGGGAAGCGGGAGATATCCGCCAGGGACTTGCAGTCGTCGGGACCCACCCCGGCCGCGTCGAACTTCCTGCGGTACAACTCGACATGGTCGTAGGCGTGCCGCAACGTCGCGCGCAGCCTGGTGAGCTGGAGGTCCCTGACCTCTTCGCGCGACATGCGCTCGGCGTCGTCCAGCAGTGCCTCGGGAAGCGGGTCACCGCGGCGGGCTCCCGAGGGCGCGGTCACTTCGCCGATCACTTCGCTGCTCATTGCGGCTCCTCATGTTGTGTGCTGCGGAGGGTGCGACTGCGCCCGCGGAACTCGGCGATCACTTCGTCACCACGCAGGACACTCACGTCGTAGATGCCGCTACGGCCGAACCGGATGCGCTCGCGCGCGGTGGCCACCAGAACGTCGCCCTCGCGCGCGGGGGCGATGAAGTCGACATCGGCGGCCGCGGCGACGGTCACGGGTCCGTGACTGTTGCAGGCGCAGGCGAAGGCCGTGTCCGCGAAGAGGAACAGGTAACCGCCGTGGGCGATCCCGTGTCCGTTGACCATGGCGGACGTCACGGTCATCCGCAGTACGGCGGTCCCTTCGCCGTACCGCACCAGCTCGATGCCGAGCCGTCGTGAGGCCTCGTCCGCGGCGAACATCTGCTCCACGGGACCAGGTGCCTGGGTCGTCATTTCCACCACCTTGTGGACCGACCGAACATTCGGTTAGCGTGCGACACGGCCAAGTAATCCAGCAACACTCCTGCATGTCAAGAGGTGGATCGCAGGCCGCACAGACGCCCCCGTTCACCGATGCCGAGGAGTCCGCCTGATGTCCGACGTCTATCTCGTCGACGGGGCCCGTACCCCGCAGGGCCGCTACGGCGGCGCCCTGGCCTCCGTACGCCCCGACGACCTCGCGGGCCTCGTCGTCGGCGAGGCGGTCCGCCGTGCCCGCGTTCCCGGCGAGGCCGTGGACGAGGTCATCCTGGGAGCCGCCAACCAGGCGGGCGAGGACAACCGTGACGTGGCGCGGATGGCGGTGCTGCTCGCCGGGCTGCCGCACACCGTGCCCGGCTACACCGTCAACCGCCTGTGCGCCTCCGGCCTGACGGCGGTCGCCTCGGCCGCCCAGGCGATCCGCGCCGGCGAGGCGGACCTCGTGGTCGCCGGGGGTGTGGAGTCCATGACCCGGGCGCCCTGGGTGATGGAGAAGCCCGGCACGCCCTGGGCCAAGCCGGGCCAGGTGCACGACACCGCACTGGGCTGGCGCTTCACCAACCCGCGCTTCACCGCCGCGGACCGGGCCGTGCCCGCCGGGGCCGACCCGCAGACCACCAAGCTCACGCTGACCATGGGGGAGACCGCGGAAGAGGTCGCCGCCCTGGACGGCATCACCCGCGCCGAGTCCGACGCCTTCGCCCTGCGCAGCCACCAGCGCGCCGTGGCCGCGCGGGACGCGGGCCGCTTCGACCGCGAGATCGTGCCGGTCCCGGTGGGCGACGGCGAGGTGACCCGGGACGAGGGCCCGCGTCCCTCCACCACGCTGGAGAAGCTGGGCTCGCTGCGGACCGTCTTCCGTGAGGACGGCATCGTCACGGCGGGCTCGTCCTCACCGCTCTCCGACGGCGCCGCCGCGCTGGTGGTGGCCAGTGCCGAGGCGGTGGAGCGCTACGGGCTCACGCCCCGCGCGCGGATCATCGCCTCCGCGTCGGCCGGCGTACAGCCCAACCTCATGGGCCTGGGCCCGGTGCCCGCCAGTGAGAAGGCCCTGGCCATGGCCGGCTGGGAGGTCGGCGAGCTGGACGCCGTGGAGCTCAACGAGGCGTTCGCCGCCCAGGCGTTGGCCGTCATCCGCCGCCTCAAGCTCGACGAGGACAAGGTCAACGCCGATGGCGGTGCCATCGCCCTTGGCCATCCGCTCGGCTGCTCCGGCGCCCGCATCCTGCTGACCCTGCTCGGCCGCCTGGAGCGCGAGAACGGCCGCCGCGGCCTGGCCACGCTGTGCGTGGGCGTCGGCCAGGGCGTCGCCCTGCTGGTGGAGCGGGTATGACGGCCACGAGCGAGGGAGCGGGTGTGACGGCCACGAACGGTGGACCGGGTGCGACGGCCAGGACCGATGCGGCGGGCGTGACGGCCACGACCGATGCGGCGGGTACGACGGCCACGACCGAACTCCGTTCCTACGAGACCCTGTTGGTGGAGGAGCGCGCCGACCGGGTCGTCGTCACCCTGCACCGCCCCGAGGCCCGCAACGCCATCAGCGGCCACATGATCAGCGAACTGCACCAGGTGTGCGAGCTGCTGGAGCGCGAGCCCAAGCTGCTCCTGCTGACCGGCCACGGCGGTGTCTTCGCGGGCGGCGCCGACATCGCCGAGCTGCTGGAGCGCGGTCGCGACGAGGCGCTGCGGGGCATCAACAGCCGCCTGTTCGAGCGCGTGCGGCGGCTGCCCATGCCGACCCTCGCCGCCGTCGACGGCTGGGCCCTCGGCGGTGGCGCCGAACTCGCCTACGCCTGCGACCTGCGGATCGCCGGCCCCGACGCCGTCTTCGGCAACCCCGAGCCGGGCCTCGGCATCATCGCGGCGGCCGGTGCCTGCTGGCGCCTGCCCGAGCTGGTCGGCGAGTCGGTGGCCAAGCAGATCCTGCTCGCCGGGCGCCAACTGGACGCCCGGGAAGCGCAGTCGGCGGGCCTGGTCATGGACGTCGTACCGGCCGAGAAGCTGTTGGAGCAGGCGCACGCGCTGCTCGACCGCATGGCGCGTCAGTCGGCCGCGGCCCTGCGGCTGACCAAGCTCGTCGTCGACTCGCCCGGCGCCCACCCCGTCGCCGACGACCTGGCGCAGGCCGTGCTGTTCGAGGGCCAGGACAAGAAGGACCGGATGACCCGCTTTCTCGAACGAAGGAGCCGCGCATGACCTCCGCACCCAAGACCGTCGGTGTCATCGGCGGCGGCCGTATGGGCGCGGGGATCGCCCAGGCCTTCGCCGCCGCCGGCTCGGTGGTGACCGTGGTGGAGAGCGGGACGGAGGCCGCCGCGGCGGCCCTGGAACGGATCGGCGCCGGGCTCGGGCGGGCCGAGGAGCGCGGTCACCTCGGGGAGTCCGCGGAGCGCGTGATCCGGCGCGTCTCCGTCGTGGACACGGTCGGTGACCTGCCCGCGGACACCGAACTGGTCGTGGAGGCCGTGCCCGAGGACGCCGCGCTCAAGGCCCGCGTGCTGAAGGCGGCCGAGGAAGCGGTGGGCGGTACGACGGTGCTCGCGACCAACACCAGTTCGCTGTCGGTCGCCGATCTCGCCGCCGTCCTGGACCGGCCCGACCGTTTCCTCGGCATGCACTTCTTCAACCCGGTGCCCGCCTCCGCGCTGGTCGAGATCGTGGTCGCCCCGGCCACCGCCGCGCACACCGTCGAGGCCGCGCTGGAGTGGACCAAGGCGCTGGGCAAGCACGACGTCGTCGTCAAGGATTCCCCCGGCTTCGCCAGCAGCAGGCTCGGGCTCGCCCTCGGTCTGGAGGCGATCCGCATGGTCGAGGAGGGCGTCGCCGCGCCCGAGGCCATCGACGACGCGATGCGGCTCGGCTACAAGCACCCGATGGGGCCGCTTCGCCTGACGGACCTGGTCGGACTCGATGTCCGGCTCGCGATCGCGGAGTACCTGCACGCCACCCTGGGTGAGCGTTTCGCCCCGCCGCGGCTGTTGCGCGAGAAGGTGGCGCGCGGGGAACTCGGGCACAAGACGGGACAGGGCTTCTACACATGGTGAACGGCCGCATCCGCGGAACCCGGGGCGCAGAGCTTGCCAGCCCGTGGGGGGTTCACCGTATGATGAACCGAACGAATGGTCGGTAGGGGAAAGGTGGTAGAGATGGCCACGGCACACGCCGCCGCGTCGCCCGACAGCGACGCCGTGCAGGAGCTGGAGTCGCAGTTCGACGCGACGATCGCACGGGACCAGCGGATCGAGCCGCGTGACTGGATGCCGGAGGGCTACCGCAAGACGCTGGTCCGGCAGATCGCCCAGCACGCCCACTCTGAGATCATCGGCATGCAGCCCGAGGGCGAGTGGATCACCCGGGCGCCCTCGCTGCGCCGCAAGGCGATCCTGTTCGCGAAGGTCCAGGACGAGGCAGGGCACGGGCTGTACCTGTACTCGGCGGCCGAGACCCTCGGCGTCGACCGGTCGGAGCTGACGCAGCGACTGCTCGAAGGGCGCCAGAAGTACTCCTCGATCTTCAACTACCCCACGCCCACCTTCGCCGACGTCGGCGTCATCGGCTGGTTCGTCGACGGCGCCGCGATCTGCAACCAGGTGCCCCTGTGCCGCAGTTCGTACGGACCCTACGCGCGCGCCATGGTGCGCGTCTGCAAGGAGGAGTCCTTCCACCAGCGCCAGGGCTACGAGTTGCTGCTGACGATGATGCGCGGCACCCAGGAACAGCGGGACATGGTGCAGGACGCGGTCGACCGCTGGTGGTGGCCCTCCCTGATGATGTTCGGGCCGCCCGACGACGACTCGCCCAACTCCGCCCAGTCGATGGCCTGGAAGATCAAGCGGCACAGCAACGACGAACTGCGCCGGCGCTTCGTCGACATGACCGTGCCGCAGGCCGCCAAGCTCGGCGTGACCCTGCCCGACCCCGAGCTGCGCTGGAACGAGGAGCGCGGCCACCACGACTTCGGCACCCCCGACTACTCCGAGCTCAAGCGTGTGATCAGCGGCGACGGGCCGTGCAACACCGAGCGGATGGAGCGGCGCCGCACCGCCCACGAGGAGGGCGCCTGGGTGCGCGAGGCGGCAAGCGCCCACGCGGCCAAGCAGGCGGCCCGGGCCCGTCAGGAGGCGGCGGCATGAGCGACACCCGGCACGGAACACCCGAGTGGCCGCTGTACGAGGTGTTCGTGCGCGGCAAGCGCGGACTCAACCACGTCCACGTCGGCTCGCTGCACGCGGCGGACGACCGGATGGCCCTCACCCACGCCCGCGACCTCTACACCCGGCGCAACGAGGGCGTGAGCATCTGGGTCGTGCTCTCGGAGCACATCTCCGCCTCCACCCGCGACGAGAAGGACCCCTTCTTCGCGCCCAGCGCCGACAAGGTCTACCGGCACCCGACCTTCTACGACATCCCCGACGATGTCCCGCACATCTAGGAGCCGGGTATGAGCGACGACCACGTCTACATGACCCTGGCCGAGGGGCACGACGACAGCGACGCCCGCTGGGCGTTCGGCACCGGCTTCGAGGACCCGCTGCGCGGGGTGGACACCACCGTCCCCGAGGGCGTCGACGCCGTCGAACTGGCCGCCCTGTGCACGGCGTTGGGCGACGACGCCCTGGTCCTGGCCCAGCGGCTGGCCGAATGGGTCACCCGGGCACCGGAGTTGGAGGAGGAGGTAGCGCTCGCCAACATCGGCCTCGACCTGCTCGGCCAGACACGTCTGCTGTACGCGCGCTGCGGCCAGGTCGACGGCACCGGGCGCGGCGAGGACGCCTACGCCTACTTCCGCGACGCCGACGAGTTCCGCAACGTACGCCTGGCCGAACTGCCCAACGGGGACTTCGCGTTCTCCGTCGTGCGGCTGCTGGTGCTCTCCAGCTGGCGCCTCGCCCACTTCGTCGAACTGTCCGCCTCGCCCGACCCGGTGCTCGCGGCCATCGCGGCCAAGGGCGTCAAGGAGCTCACCTACCACCGGCAGTACGCCGCCGAGTGGACCGTGCGCCTGGGCGACGGCACGGCGGAGTCCCGCGCGCGCATGGTCGCGGCGCTGGAGTCGCTGGCGCCGTACTGGGAAGAGCTGTTCGCCGCGCACGACGTGCGTGATGCGGTGATGGGAGACCTCCGCCAGGTCCTCGACGCGGCCGGACTACCCATGCCGCAGGCCGAGTCGCTGCCCGGTGCCGGCCGGCAGGGGGAGCACACCGACCATCTCGGCCCGCTCGTCGCCGAGTTGCAGAGTGTCGCCCGCGCTCATCCGGAGGCGACATGGTGACCGTCCTGGACGACGTCCGACGCGCCCGGCACCTCGCCGAACAGGTGCCGGACCCGGAGCTGCCGATGCTCACCCTGGCCGACCTGGGTGTCCTGCGCACCGTCACGATCGAGGACGACGGGACGGTCGTCGCGAGCCTCACGCCGACCTACTCGGGCTGCCCGGCCATGGCCGAGATGCGCGCCGGCGTCGACGCGCGGCTGCGCGAGGCGGGCTTCGACCGGGTCGAGATCCGCACGGTCCTGGACCCGCCGTGGACCAGCGACTGGATCACCGCCGCCGGGCGCCGCAAGCTCGCCGAGCACGGCATCGCCCCGCCGACGCCGGCCCCGCGGCACGCGGCGGGCCCCGTCCCGCTGAACCTGTCGCCGACCCGGCGCACGATCGCTTGCCCGCGCTGCGGTTCGGTCGACACCGAGGAGACCTCGCGCTTCGCGGCCACCTCCTGCAAGGCGTTGTGGCGCTGCCGCAGCTGCCAGGAGCCGTTCGAGTACGTCAAGGAGATCTGATGGCAGAGGTGATGACACCGACCGCCGGTGCCCCCGCGGCGACCGTGCGTCGGCGCCGGGCGGCGTTCCACCCGCTGCGGGTCGCCGGGGTGGAGCGTCTGTGCGAGGACGCGGTCGCTGTCAGCTTCGAGATTCCGGACGCGCTCGCGGACGAGTTCGCCTTCAGCCCCGGCCAGTCGCTCACCCTGCGCCGTGACATCGAGGGACGCGACGAGAGGCGTTCGTACTCGATCTGCTCGCCGGCGGGCACACAGCCGCGCATCGGCGTCCGGGAGGTCCCCGGAGGCCTCTTCTCCTCCTGGCTCGTCCACGAGGTCAAGGCGGGTGACACCGTCGACGTCATGGCCCCCGTCGGCGCCTTCACCCCCGACCTCACCGCGCACGGCCACCATGTGCTGATCGCGGCCGGCTCGGGCATCACCCCCATGATGTCCATCGCCGAGTCGGTCCTGGCCGCCGACGACCGCTCCCAGGTCACGCTCTTCTACGGCAACCGCCGCACCGACACGGTGATGTTCGCCGACGAGCTGGCCGACCTGAAGGACGAGTACCACACCCGCTTCCAGCTCGCCCACGTCCTCTCCCGCGAACCCCGCGAGGCCGACCTCCTCTCCGGCCGCCTCGACGGCGAGCGCCTGGCCGCCCTCGTCGACGGCCTGGTCGACGTCAAGGGCGTCGACCACTGGTGGCTGTGCGGCCCCCACGGCATGGTCCTCGACGCCCAACAGGTCCTCGGCGCCCTGGAGGTGCCCGGCGAGCGGATCCACCAGGAGCTCTTCTACGCCGATGAGCCGCCGCAGCCCGTCCACCACGAGGACAAGGTGCTCAGCGGCCCGGTCAGCCAGGTCACCGTCACCCTCGACGGCCGCTCCACCACCGCCGGACTCTCCCGCGAGAGCACGCTGCTCGACTCCGCCGCCCGCATCCGCCCCGATCTCCCGTTCGCCTGCAAGGGCGGGGTCTGCGGCACCTGCCGGGCGCGGATCACGGACGGCGAGGTGGACATGCGCCGCAACTACGCGCTCGAACCCGCCGAGGTGGACGCCGGCTATGTGCTGACGTGCCAGTCCTTCCCGGTGTCCGAGAAGGTGACGGTCGACTACGACAGCTGAGGGCCTCGCGGGCCCAGGGCGGTCACTTGCGCAGCTTCCGGTCCAGGAACCCGGTGATGATGCCCATCACCTCCTGCGTGGACCAGGGCAGACCGGCCTTCGGGTCGCCCAGGAACGACATGTCCCCGTGGTCGGCGCCCTTGATGACGTAGCGCGTGGCCTCAACTCCCTTGGCCTTGAGGGCGTCCAGCAGGATCAGCGACTGGCTGGGGGAGATGATCCGGTCCTTGTCCCCCTGGAGCAGGATGAAGGGGGCCGAGGCCGAACTCAGGTGAGTGGCGGGGTCCGCCGCCTTGTTCGCGGCCGGGTCCGTGACGACGGTCTTCTCGGATCCGGGACCGAAGACGTAGGCGTTGAGGAAGCTGCCGGGGGCCAGGTCCTTCTCCCTGGTCGCCGCGTCGAAGTCGTCGGCGATCCTCGCGAGGTCGGAGGCCCCGAACTCGTCGACCACGGCCCGGACATCGCTGCTCTCGTCGAGGTCGTCCCCCGAGACGAAGTCCTTCGTCCCGCTGGTCGCGCCGACCATGGCCGCGAGATACCCGCCGGCCGACTGGCCCCACACGGCCACCTTCCCCGTGTCGATCCCGTACTCGCCGGCGTGGGCGCGCAGATAGCGGATCGCGCTCTTCACGTCGGCGACGCCGTCCCTGTAGGTGGAGCCGGTCGTCGTCGTGCGGTACTGGACGCTCGCGACCGCGTACCCCTGCTCGGCCACATAGGTGCGCTCGCCGAGGTTGGCCGACTTGTCCGCCATCACGAAGCCGCCGCCGGTGATGTAGACCACCAGGGGCTTGGTGCCTGACGTCTTCGGCACCTGCAGATCCAGCTTCAGGTCGAGCCTCTTGCCGTCGGTCGTGGGGGACGCGTACGTGATGTCCTGCCGCAGGGTCACCTCGGCCCTGCCGCACTCGATCTGCGGGCCGTCCGGAGTGACGACGGTGCTGGTGCTCGTGTCGGTCTGCCTGACCGTCCTGGCCACGAGGATCGTCGCGGGGGAGCTGCCGCTGGGCGCGGCGCTGGACGCCTCGCCGGTCCGGTCGGTCGAGGACTGCGGGCAGGCGCCGGTCTTCGCCAGGGCGGCGGCCGTCGCGGTCCGGGTGGGCGCGGTGGACCCCGAGGAGGAGCATGCCGTGGCTCCCAGACCCAGCAGCGCGATCCCCGCGACCACGCCGCGCGTGCTGCGCGCAACCATGTGAGCTCCTTCTCTGAGCGGAATAGGTGCCTCCGCTCAGAGAACGTATGACCGTCCGAGCTCCCGTGCGGTGTGGGCGTAGCCCATCCGGTGGCGGGCGCCGCCGGCGGGTCGCTACTCCGGTTCCGGCGCGGGCCTGACCAGACCCATCACCTGCTCCACCAGCTCATTGCCCAGGCTGGGGGTCGTCAGCGGTGGATTGTCGGGACGCTGCCTGAGGCCGTTGAGGAGGATCTCGATGTAGCGGCGCCAGATGTCCGGCCGTCGGCCCTGGGTGAACTGGGAGGCCTGACTCAGCATGTGCACCATGACGGGGATGTCGGAGGGAGTGACCTCCTCGCGCAACTGGCCGCTCTCCTGGGCCCGGCGGATCAGCCCCTCCAGAAAGGGGAGCATGCCGCCGCGTGCCGTCTCCAGGGGCGCGGAGCTGTGACTGCCCAGCATGATCACTTCGTGCAGGCCGCGGTTCTCGGCGAGGTCGGCCGTCATCCGCATGAGGAAGTCGACCAGGCCCTGCCAGGGGTCGGGCTGGGCGAGCGCGTCCTCGGCCGACTTCTGCCGGATGGCCAGGTCGTGCTCGAACAGGGCACGCACCAGTGCTTCCTTGGTGGGAAAACGGCGGTACACCGTGCCCACGCCGACTCCGGCATGACGGGCCACGTCGTCGAGGGTGACCCCGAGCCCGTGCCGGCCGAAGACCTCGCGGGCGGCGATCAGGATTCGTTCCCGGTTCAGGGCGGCGTCCCGCCTCAAGGGGCGGCCGTCGTCCGGCGGCGTACTTCCCCGGGAACTCTCAGTCATAACCGTATGGTAACCCCGGTGATCACGACCCAGTGATCACCGCCCGTCGGGTGCCCCGGATATGATCGCCGGATCGCGGCGCGAAAGCGCGCACCGAGGAACCCCGCTTGTGCGAAGCCAGTTAAGCCACGGAGCAGCCGTGACCCACGACCCGGCAGATGTGAGTGACTTCGAGCCCTTCGTGGACGAGTCACGTCTGCGTCGTGATGTCGAGTTCCTCAGCACACACCCACGAAGCCGACGCAGGACGCCGGACATCATGGCGCGCGCCGAGTCATATGTGTCCCAGGAGTTGGTCTCCGCCGGCTGGCAGGTGGAGCGGCAGCCCTTCGATCTGCGGTGGCGGCTGGGTGCGACCGACCAACAGGGCCACCGGGCGCTCGCGTTGAAGCCGCGGCTGCACCGACGGCTCCAAGGGGCCAACCTCATCGCGTCGTTGCCCGGTGCCGACAACGCCGGCACCGTGCTGATCGGGGCGCACCTGGACAGCGTCGACGGCAGCCCCGGCGCCGATGACAACGCGTCAGGAGTGGCCGCCGTACTGGAGATCGCGCGCCTGCTGGCGCGGCTGCCCGTCGCGCCCTCGGTGACGCTCGCGGTGTTCGACATGGAGGAGCTCGGCCTGATCGGGGCGCAGTACGCCGCGCGCCAACTCACCGCCCGGCAGCGGGTGTTGGGGATGATCTGCCTGGAATCGGTCGGCTACTTCGTGGACGAGCCCGACACCCAGCGCCTTCCGGCCGGCTTCGCCGCCGCCTTCCCCGAGGCCGCCGCGGCCACCAAGGCCGATGACTCCCGGGGGAACTTCGCCCTCGTCGTCCACCGCGGGACCTCCGTCGCCGCCGCCAGGTCCTGGGAGCGCGCGGCGGCAGCGACCTCGACCGCGCTGCCGAGCATCCTGCTGCGCGACCCGAGGCCCGACGGACTGCTGGGCATGCTCATCGGGTTGGTCGTCCCACCGGCCAACCACTTGGGCCGCAGTGACCACGCACCCTTCTGGAACCGACGTGTGCCCGCAGTCATGTTGACGGACACAGCCAACTTCCGGAACCCGAACTACCACCGGCCGACCGATGTGCCGGACACACTTGACTTCGGCCGGCTGGCCGCGGTCACCGCGGCGACGGCCACCACCGCGGTCAACTGGGTCTGACCATGTGCACCGGCAAACAGCCGGGCCGGCCCACCCTGCCTGACATGTGAGTCCTGTGGCGCCCGAGGTGCCGAGGGATGACGTTCAACGGTTGCCCTGGGCACGGTCTTTCGCGGGCAAAATTCCATCCGTACAGCTCCCTTGACACCGGCTGCACGGCTCCCTTTACTTACCAATCACCAAACGACCAATCGTTCGGTCGGGTGGTCTTCAGCCGAGGGGAAGGGCCCGGGCGCCACCGTGTCCCCGCCTTCCGTCGGTCAGTACTGGCGCTGCCGGTTCACCCATCCCGTGACCCCACGGATGCCAGTCGCGCTGCGCCCTGTTTGAGCCGCGAACTCAGCTGAGTGAGTCCGTCCGTGGCTTCGCTTCGGCATGCATTCCTCTCCCCAAGCCCCGTTGAACAGCGTCTGCGGCACCGCTCACCCTGTCAGGAGACAAAAGTGACCATCGACCGAAATCTGTCCGAGGCGGTCACGCCACAGCGGGTCCGTCCGCTGCGGGTGGCCACGGCCAGCTTCATCGGAACGGCCATCGAGTGGTACGACTACTTCATCTACGGCATGGCCGCGGCCATCGCGTTCGGGCCACTGTTCTTCCCGACCGTCTCCCCGGCGGCGGGCACCCTGGCCTCGTTCGCCACCTACTCGGTCGGATTCGCGGCCCGGCCCATCGGCGGCATCGTCATGGGTCACTTCGGTGACCGGGTCGGCCGCAAGTCGATGCTGGTGATCTCCCTGCTCACCATGGGTCTCGCCACGGTGGGCATCGGCCTGCTGCCCACCTACGCCACCATCGGTGTCTGGGCGCCGGTCCTGCTGGTCACCCTGCGTTTCATCCAGGGCCTGGGGGTCGGCGGCGAGTGGGGCGGCGCGGTCCTGATGGCCGTCGAGCACGCCCCGGACCGCAAGAAGGCCTTCTACGGAAGCTTCCCGCAGATGGGCGTGCCGGGCGGGTTGATCATCGCCAACCTGGTCTTCCTCGGACTCACCACCAACCTCAGCAGTGACGCCTTCCTGTCCTGGGGCTGGCGCGTGCCGTTCCTGGCGAGCGCCGTCATGGTCATCGCCGGCCTGGTGATCCGGCTGACCGTCTCCGAGAGCCCCGACTTCGAGGCGGTCAAGCAGACCAGGACCGAGCAGCGCATGCCCTTGCTGGTCGTGCTGCGGGAGAGCTGGCGCGAGGTGAGCCTGTCCGCCGGTGCCTTCATCGGCATCAACGCGATCGGCTACATCTTCATGGCCTACCTGCTGGCCTACACGACCGCGGGGCTAGGGCTGAACCGGAACCTCATCCTCACCTTCACCCTCATCGCGTCCTTCGTGTGGCTGGTGGTCATCCCCTGGGCCTCGGCCTACTCGGACCGCAACGGCAAGCGCGGGGTGCTCATGGTCGGTTCCGTCGGCCTGGTGGGCTGCGCGGTCGTCCTGTTCCCGCTGGTCGACACCGCCGAATCACCGTTGATCCTGCTCGCACTGCTGGTGACGGCGGTGTTCATGGGCCTGGTCTACGGTCCGATAGCCGCGCTGTTCTCCGGGCTCTTCAAGGCCGAGGTGCGCTACAGCGGGGCCTCGCTCGGCTACCAGCTGGGAGCCATCCTGGGCGGCGGCCTCGCCCCGACCGTCGCCACGGCCCTGTACGACAACTGGAAGTCGACCACGCCGATCACCGTCTATCTCACCGGGGTGACCCTGGTCAGCCTCGCCTGCGTCTGGGTGCTCATGCGCAGGGAGCGGGCCGACCTCACCTAGAACCGCAGGTCGGCATGTGTACGCGGGGGCGGGGCGCACCCGGTGCGTCCCTACCTCGGAGGTGTCCCCGGGCCCGCGGACCGCAAGCCGTCGAAGACCAGCGTGGCCACGGCGTCGGCGAGCACCGGCACGGGCAGCTCCCCGTCCGGCCGGTACCACTCGATCAGGGAGTTCACCGTGCCGAAGATCAGCCGGCTCGCGAGATGCGGATCGATGTCCGCGCGGATCCCGCCCTCCCGCGCCGCGAGCACGACGAGTTCGGCGACCCGGTGGTCGAACTCACGCCGTCGCTTCAGGGCCCGCTGTTCGGTGGCACTGTTTCCGTGCACCCTCAACAGCAAGGTGACATACGGCAGTTCGGCCGCGAGCACCTCGACGCTGCCCCGCACGATGTGCTCCAGCCGGGCGGTCGGGGTGAGCCCCGCGGCGGCGGGTTCGTCGATGAGGGCGAAGAGGGCGTCCAGGGCCCGGCCCACCGCGAGTCCCAGCAGCTCCTCCTTGCCGGAGACGTGGTGGTAGATGCTGGATTTGCTCAGGCCCAGCCGCCTGGCCAGCTCCTCCATGCCGGTGCCGTCGTAACCGCGTTCGTTGAACACCTCGACCGCGATGCCGAGGATCGTTTCGCGGTCGTAGTTGGGTCTGCCGCGGCGACCCCGGTCCTGTGCTGACACGTCGTTCACGCACCCATTGTGGCAAGGGTGGCGTCCAGGGCTTCCCGGCGAGAAGAAGTGGAGATATATTCTCCACATAGTGCAGACCGAGGGGAGAAGTCCATGGCGGCATCCAGGGCGGCCGGCCCGCTGGCCCGAGCGCTGGGCGCCCTGCACGGCAAGGCCGTGGGACTGCCTCCGGCCCGTACCCGGTACCGCATCCGCACGGCGCTGCGTGTGCCGACCCGTGACGACGCCGAACTGCTCACCGATCACTACATGCCCGAGGGGGAGGCGCGGGGCACGGTGCTGATCCGGTCGCCGTACGGCCGAGGTGTTCCGGTCAGCTGGATGCAGGGCCGGATGCTGGCCGCCCGCGGTTATGACGTACTGGTGCAGAGCGTCCGTGGCACGACCGGATCGACGGGCACCCTGCGGCCGTTCGTCCAGGAGGCCGAGGACGCGCAGGACACCGTGGCCTGGTTGCGGACCCAGCGGTGGTTCGACGGGCGGCTCGCGACGTTCGGCGGGTCCTACTCCGGCTGGGCGCAGTGGGCCCTCCTGCAGGATCCGCCGCCGGAACTGCGGGGCGCGGTCATTGCGGTGGGCCCGCACGACATGCAGAAGGCGATCTACGGCACAGGTGCCCTCGCCCTCGCCGACTTCCTAGCCTGGAGCGCGACGGTCGGCGCGCAGGGCGACGGCGGACTGCGGGGACTGCGCGCCCAGTTGGCCGCGCGCCGGCAACTGGCCTCCGCGTGGCAGGAGTTGACTCCCGAAGCCGCTGCCGCCTCGGTGCTGAAAGGCGATGCGGCCGACTGGTTCGGCGAGTGGCTCGCCCATCCCGACGCGGACGACCCGTTCTGGACCGACTACCGGGCCGACTCCACACTCGACCATGTCGACGTGCCGATCCTGCTGATCGGCGGGTGGCACGACGTCTTCCTCGACCAGACCGTCCACCAGTACCGGACGCTTCGCCGCCACAACCAGTCCGTCACCTTGACCATCGGCCCGTGGACCCACATGGGCACCGCGGCGAAGGCGGCCCGGGTCATGGACCCGCAGTTGCTGGGCTGGCTCGACCACCACCTGGCCGGCGACAAGGCGGCTGCCGCAGAAGCCCCCGTGCGCATCCACCACACCGGTGCCCGTACCTGGCTCGACCTGCCCGACTGGCCACCGCCCGGAACCGAACGCGCGCTGTGGCCGCAACGGGACGGCGGCCTCGGGCCCCGCCCGGGCAGTGGGTCGGCGGGCTTCCGCTACGACCCGGCGGACCCCACTCCCGCGGTGGGCGGCCGTTACATCGGCACCAGGTCGGGCACGGTCGACAATCGCGGTCTCGAACAGCGCCCGGACGTCCTGACGTTCACCACCGGCATGCTCGCGGAGCCGATCGATGTCGTCGGAGCGCCCGCCGTGGAGTTCGACCTCGTCGTCGACAACCCGCACGCGGACGTGTTCGTCCGGCTCTGCGACGTCGACCGGCGCGGCCGTTCCCGTGTCGTCACCGAACGATTCGCGCGACTCAAGCGGGCCACGCTCGAATCGACCGTGGTCCGGCTGGAGTTGGGGGCGTGCGCGCACCGCTTCGCCGCCGGCCACCGGGTGCGGCTCCAAGTCAGCGGCGGAGCCCATCCACGCTTCGCCCGAAACCCCGGGAGGGACACATCGGGGGGCTTCGCCCCTGTCACCTATCGCGTCGGCCTCGCCGGCTCGGTGCTCACTCTTCCTGTGCCGAAGGGGACGCAGTGACTGTGCCCGACACCTCGGGCGCGGTGTAGAAGACCGACGAGCCCTGCTTCGTGCGCTGTACATGGCTCCTGGCGACCAACCCTTCGAGGGTGGTGCGCACCACGGTCGTCTTGATGGTCCGGTCCGGATGCCGCTCACTGAGCGCGGTGGTGATCTCGGCCGCGGAACGCGGCTCACCCTCGGCCGTCAGGTAGTCGCGGATCACGCTGACCAGCGTGGGCTGGGCCGTCGCCGAGCTGCCCGACCCCTTCTTCGCCGCGGTCTTCCGGGCGGTCGTGCCGGCCCTCTTACGAGGTGAGGGCGCCGAAGCCTTGGCGGTCTTACGAGGCGAGGACGCCGAAGCCTTGGCGGTCGAGGTGACACCCAGCGCCTTCTGTACGTTGCTCAGGACCGCGTGGTCCTGCTGCAGCGTGGCCAGCTGCTCCTGAAGCGCGGCGATGTCGGCGCCGACGCGCTCCTGCTCCTTGAGGTTGCTCTCCAGATCGCCGGCCACCTGAGCCGCGTACTGCGATGTCAACCCGGAAACCCCAGTGCTGGTTTCGGACATAACGCTCACAACCCTTCCCGAATGTCGCCACCTGTGAGGGCGACGGCAGTTACTGCCGCAAACCTGCCAGCTCGATACTACGGAACGAGTCGGTGAACTCACCTCATGAGACCTGCTTCAACGCCCTGGTCCTCGGTGTGCGGGAGGTACTGCGGGAGCAGCAGGACCGGAGTCGCTTGAGAGTCACCCAAAGCGCGCCAAAGACCGACGCATGCGCCGAAGCTCCACTCGGTCATTTGACGGAAGCTTCGCACGACAGCGCAGCCCTATCGTGCTGATGGGCCGCAACGGCCTCATGCGCGGGACCCCGCGCCCTCGCGCCATGCGGTCAGCTCTGTTTGGGGTATGCCAGGTGTGTGAAAATCGAGCGGACGGAACAGGTGACGCGTCGGGCGCTCCGGTCTCTGTCGTGCTGAGGGCGAGTGACGCCATCCTGGAGCATGCGGCCACCGCCTACCTGCAGTCGTGTTCACGCATTGACGTCGCTTCCCCGGAAGGGCCACCCGCGGCGGACGTCTCCGTCCTGCTGCTGAACACCCTCGACGACGAGTGGATGAGGGTCCTGAGACAGGATGCCGCGCGCGCCCCGGGTCCTCCGGTCCCGGTGGTGGTGATGGCGGACCGCATCACCGAGCGACAACTCGCGCTCGCCATCGAGTACGGGCTCACCAGTTTCCTGTATCGGGGTCACTCCAACCTCGACCAACTGGTCGACGCGATCGTCAAGGCGAGCGCCGGCCGCAGCCACATGCCGGACGACCTGTTGGGTCATCTGATCGCCGAGTTGGGATACCGGCAACGACAGCAGACGCTCACGGATCTGGCGAAGAAGGGCGGACTCCTCATGCGCGAGATCGAGGTGCTCCGCATGCTGTCCGAAGGGCTCAACACCGTCGAGATCGCCGACAGGATGAGCTACTCGGAGCGGACGATCAAAGGGATCATCCATGACGCCGTGAAGAGGTTGAAGGTCAAGAACAGGACGCAGGCCGTCGCGTACGCGATACGGGTCGGGATCTTCTGAACGGCGCGGGCCGACTCCGCCGAGCTGTGGCGCAGGTCACACGCACGGCTTCGAACTTTGCGTCGGAACTCGTGTCTTGCAGGCATGAAGACGGACACAGACCTCGCACCCCAGCTCGCCAACTGCCGTGACTACTGGCTGGGCTGGGGCTCGGCCGAACGAGTCGACGGTGAACTGACCTACTACCGCAGCGGAATCCCGAACGGTCAGGTCAACGGAGTCCTCGGCCTGCGCGACAGCGCCAAGGTGGAGCAGTCGATCGCCTACGCGGCCGAACGGCTGGCCGGCGTCCCCTGGATGTGGTGGGTGGGCCCGGACAGCGCCCCCGGTGTCGCGGCCGAACTGGCCGACCACGGCGCCGTCCGGCTCGGCGCCATGCCCGTCATGGCCATCCGGACGGACAAGGTGACACCGGCCGAAGGCCCCTCGGACCTCGACATCGACGTGGTACGGGACGCGGACGCGCTCAAGGAGTGGGTGCACACCTTCGCCTCCTCGTTCGGCCTCCCGCCCGAGACCCACGACGACCTCCTGCGCCGCGAGTCCGAACGGCACGACGCCGACCGGATCGTCCGGTTCATCGGCCGCCGCGACGGCCGGCCGGTGGGCACCTCCCTCCTCTACGACGCCCACGGCGTGGCCGGCGTCTACGTGGTCGCGACCGCCGAGGACCAGCGCCGCCAGGGCATCGGCACGGCCCTCACCACGGCCGCCCTCACCGAGGGTGGGAAGCGCGGACTGGCCGTCGGCACCCTGCAGTCCAGCGCGCTCGGATTCCCCGTGTACCAGCGCATGGGATTCGAGCCCGTCACCGAGTACGAGCTCTTCCGGCTCCCCGATTCCGAGGCCTAGTCACGACGACGCCCAGCCGTCGCGGGCTGGGCGTCGCTCTCCCCGCTGCCGCGTCCACGTAGGTGGCTCCGGCGCGATGTGCCTGCTTCCTCAGCGTCGCCCTCGTTTACTTGGCCTTGCAGGGCGCCCCGGCGGGATCGTGGCCGCCACCGTCGCGCAGGTCCCGATGATCGTGCTGGCCGTCGGGGATCGCCGGCCCGGAGGCCGCCGAGTCCCCGAGCGTGACATAGGTTCCACGTGGGGCCTGTGTCGGCGATCGCAGTCGGACCGTCGAGGTCAGCTCCAGGTGGCCGGTCGGCGGACCTGGTCCGGCAGAGCGCCGACCCGGTCGTATCCCTCGACCGCGACCGTCAGCCCGGGCGCGATCTCCGTGAAGCCCGCGTCACGCACCAACGGCAGCCCGCTCGTGGTCAGTTCGGGCCAGCGGGCGGGGTCGGCGGTCCGTACGGCGAGCGGGAAACCGGCCGCGCGCCAGGCGTCCCGTTCCTTGTCCGACAGTTCCCACCAGGCCAGTTGGGCGCCGTGACCGGCCTGCGCCATCGTCTTCCCGGCGGTCATGTCCAGGTCCGGGTTCAGCCAGATCACGGGCTGTGCCGTCGGGTCGACTGCCAACGGCGGCTCAGGGTCGTCGAGTTCGGTGCCGGACACCTGGAGCTTGGCCAGGTCCTTGGGCCATCCGTCCAGCGGCACCGGCGGGAAGGCGCGCACCTCTGCCGACTCCCCGGTCACGGTGATCCCGGGCAGCGCCTCGGCTCGCCGCCACTCCGCGCCACGGGCCCGCCGCACGACCTTGCGGATCCGGGCGTCCTGCCAGTCCCGCACGGCCTGCGCCCACTCGCCCTCGCCGAGGGACCGCTCGTCACTGAGCATCACCAGCACGGCCCGCGCGGCGGTCTCCAGGGCGTCGGTACGGGCGGGCGGCGCGGCCTTCTCGATCCGCACGACGAGGGGCAGCACGAACTGCGGCGCCTCGTCACGGGAGGTGGGCTCGTTGCGGAAGGGACTGGCGTCCGGGGAGGGACCCGCGTCGGGGGAAGGGGAATCAAGGCTCACAACAACCAACCCTAAGCCTGTCACCCGCCACCCAGGAGCCCGCCCGCCGCCCCATCTGGCGGCCCCCCCAGCGCCCCACCTGGCGGCCCCCCCCCCCGCGCCCCGCCTACGACCCGATCAGCTGCGACACCTTCACGAACCGGTAACCCCGCGCACGTAGCTCCGGCACGATCGTCCGCACCGCCCGCTCGGTCGCCGGCGCCGCACTCCGCGTGCAGTGCATGACGACGACCGACCCCGGCCGCACCCCGTCAAGGACCTGCCGGGCCACCGCGTCCGCATCGGTGGCGAACGCGTCCCCGCTCACCACGTCCCACTGCACCGCGGTGACACCGGTCGCGGAGAGCGCCCGCAGGGCCTGATGGTCGTAACACCCGCCGGGGAAGCGGAAGTACGGCATCGCGTCCGGCACGCCGGCCCGGCGGAACGCGGTGTACGCGCGCTCCACGTCCGCCCGCATCCGGTCCTCGGACACCGTCGGCAGGCCGTAGCAGTCACCGGTGAAGGCGTAGTGGCTGTAGGAGTGGTTGGCGACCTCGAAGAGCGGGTCCCTGCCGATGGAACGGGCCTGGACCGGGTACTGCTCGGCCCACCGCCCCGTCATGAACACGGTCGCCGGCACCTGCAGCGCCCGCAGTGTCGCGATGAGCCGCGGATTGTCGAACCGTTCACCCGACGCCGCCCGGGCCCCCTGGTCCGCGGTCATGTCGGCGTCGAAGGTGAGCGCGACGGTCTTCCCGTGGTCGCGCGAGCCGTTCTTGAAGACGGGCGTGAGCCCTGCGGGCCCGGGGGCGAGCGTGGGCGGCCGGGACGGGACGGCGGAGGTCGCGGAGGGGGCCGGCCGGGCGGCGGGAGGCGCCGCGGGGGCACCACAGGCGGTGAGCGCGGCGCCGAGCGCACAGGCGGCGGCTGCATGGCGTACTCGAATGATCACCGTACGAAAGTAAAGGTACTAATCAGGCAAATCGGTCACCGCCGCGCGCCCTCATCCGGGTCACGCCCGAGCCGTGCCCGCCTGGGTCAGGCCGGGGTCGGTCATCGCTCCTTCAGCAGCCGCTCCCGGTACTCCGCCGCGTCGAACCCCGCCTTCGGGTACTGCGGGTCCAGGGCCTCCAGGTGTTCGAGGAGGAGCCTGCTGATCGCCCAGTTGCGGTACCACTTGCGGTCGGCCGGGATCAGGTGCCAGGGGGCGTACGGGGTCGAGCAGCGGTCCAGGACCTTCTCGTAGGCCTTCTGGTAGGCGGGCCACAGGGCGCGGTCGTCGATGTCGCCGGGGTTGAACTTCCAGTGCTTGTCCGGGCGGTCGAGCCGGGCGAGCAGCCGGCGGCGCTGCTCCTCGTAGGAGATGTGCAGGAAGCACTTGATCACGGTCACGCCGTCGTCGGTCAGCGACTTCTCGAACTGGTTGATCTCGGCGTAGCGGCGCTTGATCCCGGCGCGCGTGATGATCCCGCGGACGCCGGCGGCCAGGACGTCCTCGTAGTGGGAGCGGTCGAAGATGCCCAGTTCGCCGGGGAAGGGCAGCGGCTTCCACACGCGCCACAGGAAGTGCTGCGCGAGCTCCTCGGGGGTGGGGGCCTTGAACGCCTTGATCCGGCAGGCGGACGGGTTGAACAGGCCGATGACGTGCTTGACCGTGCCGCCCTTGCCGCTGGTGTCCATGCCCTGCAGCACCAGCAGAATCCGCCGCCGGTCACCCGCGGTGCTCGCCGCGAACAGACGTTCTTGCAGGTCGGCGAGGTGCTCCGCCATGACGGCGGTGGCTTCGAGCCCCGCCTCCTTGTCCTGCGGACCGCCCGGGGTCGCCCGCGCGTCGAAGGCCGCCAGCTCTATCCGCTTCCCGCCCGGCACCCGCAGCAGCTCCCGCACATCGGCCGCGTCGGCGCTCCAGATCCCACTCTGCTTCTTGTGCTTGCCGTCCTTGGCCATGAGCACCCCTTCCGGTCCGGTTCCTCGATCCTCGGGCGCGGGGGTGGGGCGCGCCAGTCCTGCTCCGGGGCACGGGCGCCCCGGAGCAGAACAGCGGACAGGACAGGCGCTACGCGCTCACGCCGCCGTGACCACCTTCACTGGCTCGGTACCGGCCGCGCTGTGCCGCTCGGCCCAGTTCTCAAGGGCCGTACGGCAGGCGTGGTCGAGGTGGTGCAGACCCGACAGGTCGAGCTCGACCGGCCGGTCCTGGGGGAGTGCCTCCAGGTCGTCGAGGATCTTCGGCAGCCGCAGGAAGGTTGCGTTGCCCGACAGATACGCGTGGACCGGTCCCGCGCCCTTGTCGACGACCTCCATCTTGAGGTGCGAGGCCTCCCAGGCGGTCTTCGCGACGGCCAGCGCGAGCCCGATGAGCACGCCCTCGAACATGCTGACCGCGACGATCGACACTGCCGTGACGACCAGAATCAACGCCTCGCCGCGGTGCTCGCGCCACAGCGACACGATCTCGCGTACGGGGATCAGCTTGGCGCCCGAGTAGACGAGGATGCCGGCCAGGGCCGGGATCGGTATGTAACCGAGGGCACCGGGCAGCAGCGCCGCGAACAGCAGCAGCCATACGCCGTGCAGCACCCGGGACGCCTTCGTCCGCGCGCCCGCCTGGACGTTCGCCGCGCTGCGCACGATCACCGCGGTCATGGGCAGCGCGCCCAGCATCCCGCAGAGCGCGTTGCCCGCACCCTGCGCCACCAGCTCCTTGTCGTACTCGGTGCGCGGCCCGTCGTGCAGCCGGTCCACGGCCGCCGCGCTGAACAGCGACTCGGCGGACGCGATCAGCGTGAACGCGACGATCGTACCGAGCAGCCCGATGCCCGCCAGCTCACCGAAGGCGCTCAGCGAGGGCGGCTGGACGGAGTCCAGCAGACCCTTCACCTCGACCATGGCGACCGGCATCGAGAGCACCGCGGCGACGAGCGTGGCAAGACCGACCGCGGCGAGCGGTCCGGGGACCGTACGCAGCCGCTTCGGCATGCGCTTCCACAGCACGAGTACGGCGATGGTGCCGATGCCGAGCCCGAGCGAGGCCAGGGCGTCGGTGCGGCCGAGGGCGTCGAGGAGTGCTCCGGGGAGCCGGGCTATCTTGTCGAGCCCCGAGGCGGGGGCCTTCGCGTCGGCCATCGCGTACAGCTGCCCGGCGATCAGGACGAGTCCGATGCCGGCCAGCATGCCCTCGACGACCGAGACCGAGATGGCCCTGAAGTAACGCCCCAACTTCAGGACACCCATGGCGATCTGGAGGATGCCGGTCGTGAGCACGATGACCCCGAGAGCCGGCAGCCCGAACTCCCGCACCGCCTCGAAGACCAGCACGGTCAGGCCGGCGGCGGGACCGGACACCTGGAGGCTGCTGCCCCGCATGAGTCCGGTGACGATCCCGCCCACGATGCCGGTGACCAGGCCCAGTTCGGCCGGGACACCGGAGGCGACGGCCACGCCCACGCAGAGCGGGAGCGCGACCAGGAAGACGACCAGCGAGGCGGCGAAGTCCTGCCGCAGATAAGGGTGTTTCGTCGTCAGTGACATGGGCGTGCTCACAGGGCCGCGAAGGTGTCGGACTGCGGGTCGTGCGCCAGGACGGCGCCCGTGTGGACCTCGTAGTACCAGGCGTGCAACGACAGTTGACGGCCCTTCAGCTTCTTGTCGAGGTACGGGTAGGAGCGCAGTCGCAGCAGCTGCGTCAGGACGTGGCTCTGCACGCCCTCCGCGACGGCCGGGTCCTCGACCGCTCCCGAGGGGCGCGGGGTGGCATGCGCGAGCCAGTCGCGCACGGCCGGTACGGCGGTCAGGTCGTCGCCGCGCACCAGGGCGCCGACGGCGCCGCAGTGCGAGTGGCCGCAGACGACGATGTCGCGGACGCCGAGCACCTCCACGGCGTACTCGATGGTGGCCGCCTCGCTGGTGGGGTGCTCGGAGGCGTACGGCGGAACGATGTTGCCCGCGGTGCGCAGTTCGAAGAGCTCGCCGGGACGGGCGCCCGTGATCAGGGCCGGGACGACCCGGGAGTCGGAGCAGGTGATGAACAGCACCTGCGGAGACTGGCCCTCGGCGAGTTTTGCGAACTCCTCAGGGCGTTGTCCGAACGTGCGGGCGTTGTCGATGAGGGGCTGCATGATGGGGTGACTCCTCCTGGCGCGCGGCGGCGCGTCGGTGTGGGGGCAGGACAGAGAAGTGCGCGGACGGACGCGTCGATCGGACGGAAGTGTCGTTCCGACGGATTCAGCCGCAGACAGATGTGTGTGAGTGGGGGGACTGCTCTGCTGTCAGCAGCGGAAGACCTGAAGTGCCGCTGGGGAGTGGGCGGTCGAGGGTCTCGACGTACGCGGCGCCCGGAGTACGACCGGGGGGTGCTCGGCCGCCGGGTCCTGAACCAGCAGCGGGCGTTCGGGGTCTTCCGGTGTGACGTCGACCGCTCGGTGGCGGTCGCGGGTGCGCAGGGGACCGGTCGGGTCCCCCGGGTGATCGCAGTGTCGGAACGTGATCGTCTTGTCGCGAAGTGCCTTGCCGGAGAGGTTGGTTCCGGGTGGAGCCTTGGCCTCGACATGACGGATCGTGTGCGCGGATGCGAAGGAAGCGGTGGGCGCGAAGAACTGGAGGGCGAGCAGGACGGCGGCGAGGGCCGCGATGACGGTCCTGGTCGTCGTACCTCGGAACATGCGCCCCCCTCCGGACACTTCACGCCTCTTGTGCAGACCAAAGCCTGGTCAATGGATGGTCAAGAAACACGGTAACCCTGCGAAGTCGTTTGCAGGGTTAACTTAACGTTTCGAGCTGAAGAGAGCCTGAAATGTGCCGGTGCCTGGCGTGATCAGGCCGGTTTAGGTTGCGGTCAGCGGGCTTCGACCAGCGACTTGCCGTCGCGGGCCAGCGCGGTGAGCCGGGAGATCGCCCGGAAGTACTTCTTGCGGTAACCGCCGTTCAGCATCTCCTCGTTGAACAGCCGGTCGAACGGCTGCCCCGAGGCCAGCACCGGGACCTCGCGGTCGTAGAGCCGGTCCGCGAGCACGACGAGCCGCAGCGCCGTCGACTGGTCGGGGACGGCCTGCACGTCGGTCAGGCAGACCGCCCTGAGCCCGTCGGTCAGCGCGCCGTACCGGCTCGGGTGGACCTTGGCCAAGTGGGCCAGCAGGTGCGGGAAGTCGTCGAGCGAGGCGCCCTCGGTGGCGTACGCGGCCTTCGTCACCTGCTCGTCCGAGAACGGTGTCGGCGCCGCCGGCAGACCGCGGTGGCGGTAGTCCTCGCCGTCGATGCGCAGGGAGCGGAAGCGGGCGGCCAGGCCCTGGATCTCGCGCAGGAAGTCGACGGAGGCGAACCGGCCCTCGCCGAGCTTGCCGGGCAGGGTGTTGGAGGTGGCGGCGAGCGCGACGCCCGCGTCCACGAGCCTGCCCAGCAGGGTGGATACGAGCACGGTGTCACCGGGGTCGTCGAGCTCGAACTCGTCGATGCACAGCAGCCGGTGGCCGGAGAGGGTCTGGACGGTCTGCTGGAAACCGAGGGCGCCGACCAGGTTGGTCAGCTCGACGAAGGTGCCGAACGCCTTGAGGGCCGGCTCGGCCGGGGTGGCGTGCCAGAGGGAGGCGAGCAGGTGGGTCTTGCCGACGCCGTAGCCGCCGTCCAGATAGACACCTCGGGGTCCGGCCGGGGTCTTCGGCGCCTTGGCCTTCCCGAACCCCAGGAACCCGCGCTTGCCGCCACCCACGGAGGGCGCTCCGCCGAGCCCGGCCGCGAAGCCCTCAAGGACTCGTACGGCCTCGGTCTGGCTCGGCTGGTTCGGGTCCGGCATGTACGTGCTGAAGCGGACCGAGTCGAAGCGCGGCGGCGGCACCATCTCGGCGACCAGCCGCTCCGCGGGGACATGCGGAGCGCGGGCGCACAGGGACAGCGGGGCCGGGTCGGCTATCGGGCCGATACCGGGAGCGGCAGGGGAGGACGACACGGTTCACCATGGTAGGCGCCGTGCCACACTGCACGACATGCGACGCCTGTTCCCTGTGACCGACGAGACAACGACGAGTGCCTCCGGCGGTGGGGTGGGACGGGGCGAAGGGGCGCCCGGAGCTTCCGGCGGACCCGGTGGTCCGCCCGGAGGAAACCTCGTCGACCGGGAGGGGAGCCTCGCGGACCGGGAGGGGAGCCTCGCGGACCAGGAGGGGAGCCCTGCGGCACGGGAAGGGAGCCCCGCGGAACGGGAACAGGCCCTCGCCGACCGGGAATGGACCCTCGCCGAGCTCTCCGCTGCCTACGCCTATCCCGAGCCGCCCGCCGACGGGCCCACCGTGCCCTACCTGCGGGGCAACATGGTGTCCACGCTCGACGGGGCCGCACAGCACGACGGGCGGTCGCAGGGGATCTCCAGCGCGGCCGACATGCGCATCTTCGGCACACTGCGCGGCCTCGCGGATGTCGTCGTGGTCGGTGCTGAAACGGTACGCCAGGAGGGTTACCGGCCCGCACGCGCGCGTGACGACTTCGCGGCGGCGCGTGAGGCGGCCGGACAGGGCCCGGCGCCGGCCATCGCCGTGGTCACCGCGAGCCTGGACCTCGACTTCTCCCTCCCGCTGTTCACCTCGCCCCTGGTGCCGACGCTCGTCCTCACGGGCGCCTCGGCCGCCCCGGACCGGGTCGCCGCCGCCGAGAAGGCCGGTGCCCGGGTGGTGATCGCCGGCGACGGCGTCGGCGTGGACCCCGCCCGTGCCGTACGCGCGCTCGGCGAACTCGGCCACACGCGACTGCTGACGGAGGGCGGTCCCCGGCTGCTGGGTCAGATGATCGCCGCCGGAGTCCTCGACGAGCTGTGCCTCACCGTGTCGCCGCTACTCACGGCGGGGGACGCCCAGCGCATCGCGGGCGGCCCGTCCGTCGCGGTTCCACAACGATTCGCACTGGTGTCCCTGCTGACCGAAGAAGGCTTCCTTTTCGGCCGCTACCAGCGCACTTGAAATTCGTTCAACGGTATCGCCGCTCCCGAAATCGGCGGAATCTACCGTTCCGCTTAGTGTTCGGCGGGCACACTGAATCTCGCAAGTCCCCGTGACACCACGGGGCAGGATGGTTTCCGCAGAAGGGGCGCCCGGTGTTCACAAGCGTATTGATGATCGAGAAAGCCCTGACGTCCGCCGACGTGGAGTTCGTCACCTCGCTGCACGGTGACGAGCAGGTCGCCTTTCATGTGCTGCTCCAGCCCCGCGGCGACCAGGCGGACCGCCTGCTGCGGGCCATCGACGACGTAGCGCTCGGCGAGCTGGACGAGGCCGCCCGGGAGAACGAGGTACCCGAGGGCGAGGCCGCGAAGGACTTCGGCGAGCGGGCCCTGGAGGTGTCGCTGCAGGCGCTGCACGCGGCCGGCAACGCGGCCGAGGGCCGGATCGTCGAGGACCACCCGCTGGACGCCCTCAGGGCCCTGGTGGAGGAGATCGGCGCGGACGAGGTGCTGGTGCTGACGGACCCCCACTACGTGGAGGAGTTCTTCCACCGGGACTGGGCGTCCAGGGCGCGGCACAAGGTGGGTGTGCCGGTGCTGAAGCTGTTCTCGCACAGCAAGGCGTGAGGGTGGGCGGGAGGGCGGGTGCGGCACGGGCTGGACGGCGGGCGTGACATCCGGGGGAGGGGGGATGTCGGGTGTGGCGTCGGTGGGACGTCGGGCGTGGCACCCGGGGGGATGTCGGGTGTGGCAGCGGTTGGACGGCGAGTGTGGCTCCGGGGAGATGCTCGGTGTGGCATCGGGGGGGCGGCGAGCGTGACACCGGGAGATGTTCGGTGTGGCATCGGCGGGACGCTGGGTGTGGCACTGGCGGGGTGCTGGGCGTGGCACCGGCCGGACTACGGCTGGACGCCGTGCGTGACACCGGTCGGACCACGGCTGGACGCCGTGCGTGATATCGGCCCGACTCCGGGCGGGACTCCCGGCGGACGTCACTGATTGTCAGCGGCACGGCATAGGCTTGGCCGCTGAACGTCAGCCTCAGCAGCACGCACAGGGAGACACGCATGGCACCCGGCCTTCCCACCGCCCTGGACCGACCGCACTTCATCGGCATCGGCGGCGCCGGGATGTCGGGGATCGCGAAGATCCTCGCGCAGCGCGGGGCCCAGGTGGCGGGCAGCGACGCGAAGGAGTCGGCGACCGCCGAGGCCCTGCGCGCGCTGGGCGTGACGGTGCACATCGGGCACGCGCGCGAGCACCTCGCCGACGACGCGAGCAGCGTGGTCGTCTCCTCGGCGATCCGTGAGGACAACCCGGAGCTGGCCCGCGCCGCCGAGCTGGGCATCCCGGTGGTGCACCGCTCGGACGCGCTGGCCGCCCTGATGGAGGGCCTGCGCCCGATCGCGGTCGCCGGCACCCACGGCAAGACGACCACGACGTCCATGCTGGCGGTGTCGCTGGGCGAGTTGGGCCTGCGGCCGTCGTACGCGATCGGCGGCGACCTCGACGCCCCCGGCTCCAACGCGCTGCACGGCGAGGGCGAGATCTTCGTCGCCGAGGCGGACGAATCGGACCGCAGCTTCCACAAGTACGCCCCCGAGGTCGCGATCGTCCTGAACGTGGAGCTGGACCACCACGCCAACTACGCCTCGATCGACGAGATCCACGAGTCCTTCGAGACCTTCGCCGGACGCATCGTCCCCGGCGGCACCCTGGTGATCTCCGCGGACCACGAGGGCGCGCGCGAGCTGACCCGCAGGCTCGCGGGCGCGGTGCGGACGGTGACGTACGGAGAGGCGCCGGACGCGGACGTACGCGTCCTGTCCGTCGTCCCCCAGGGCCTCAAGAGCGAGGTCACCGTCCTCCTGGACGGCGAGGAGCTGACCTTCACGGTCTCCGTCCCCGGCCGCCACTACGCGCACAACGCGGTGGCCGCCCTCGCCGCGGGCGCCGCCCTCGGCGTCCCGGCCGCCGAACTGGCCCCCGCGCTGGCCGCGTACACCGGCGTGAAGCGCCGCCTCCAGCTGAAGGGCGAGGCGGCCGGCGTCCAGGTCATCGACTCCTACGCCCACCACCCGACGGAGATGACGGCGGACCTGGAGGCCATGCGGGCGGCGGTCGGTGACGCCCGCATCCTGGTCGTCTTCCAGCCGCACCTCTTCTCCCGCACCCAGGAGCTCGGCAAGGAGATGGGCCAGTCCCTCTCCCTGGCCGACGCCTCGGTCGTCCTCGACATCTATCCCGCGCGCGAGGACCCGATCCCCGGCGTGACGAGCGACCTGATCATCGAGGCGGCCCGGGCGGCGGGCGCGGACGTGACGCCGGTCCACGACAAGGCGGACGTCCCCGAGGCCGTCGCGGGAATGGCGAAGCCCGGTGATCTCGTTCTCACCATGGGCGCGGGTGACGTGACGGACCTCGGCCCGCTGATCCTGGACCGTCTCGCGAAGTAAGGGGCTGAGCTTCATGTCGTACGACGTCGAAAAGCCGGACGAGGAATGGCGCGCGGAGCTGAACCCCGCGGAGTACGCGGTGCTACGGCAGGCCGCCACGGAACCGGCGTTCACCGGCGAGTACACCGACTCCAAGACCAAGGGCGTCTACTCCTGTCGCGCCTGCGGCGCCGAACTCTTCACCTCGAACGAGAAGTTCGAGTCCCACTGCGGCTGGCCGTCGTTCTTCGACCCCAAGGACACCGACGCGGTCGAACTGATCGAGGACCGCACTCACGGCATGGTCCGCACCGAGGTCCGGTGCGCCCGCTGCGGCTCGCACCTCGGGCACGTCTTCGAGGGCGAGGGCTACGCGACGCCGACCGACCAGCGGTACTGCATCAACAGCATCTCGCTGCGGCTGACGCCCGACGAGGGCTGAGGCGGGACCGCAGGTTCGAGCCCTGGCGCTCGCCGGACCTCGGTCGTCGGACCGCTCGCGCGCCGTTGCCACCCCCGCGTCCGGTCACGACGCCAAGACGGCGCGCCTGCGCCGGCCGGCAGCGCTGCTACCTCACGTAGAGGTGGCCGCCGGTGGTGGTCGCGGCCGGGCTGGAGGTGCCAGCGAAGAGGTAGCGGTAGCAACCGTCGGCGGTGGCCTTCACAGTGGCTTCAGGTGGTCAGTGGTGATGGCCGCGAGGGTGGTGTAGGTAGTGATGTTACTGGCGGCAGTTTGAGCTCCTGACTGTTGTGGCCTGTGTACGTGTTGGTGGTCCAGTTCGCGCAGGTCAGAGCACCGGTGACGGTGGGGTTCTGCCCTTTGGGGCGATCGGGGCGGCCAGGTCGATCAGGAGCGATTCGGGCGGACGATCACGTGCTGCTTCGTTCGCCGCATACCAGGGCCTCAGCCTCGGCTTCGGCCTTCGGTAGCTCCTCGTCGATACCGCATTTGAACAGCCCTGACTCGGTAGCTGACGACCAGGTGGTGAGGACGCCGCGAACGGATTCACCGGTATGCGTGCCACAGCCGTAGACGAAAGACGCCTCGACCGTGTCGATACCGACGGCGGCCACCAGGACCCCGTCGAACTTCCCGGACGAGGTCTTGAGGGTCTTGTCACCCTTGCTCAGGGTGAAGGTGGTTCCGGCCTTCGCCAGATCGAGTCCGGTCTTGTCCGCGAGGGCGGCGACGGCCGCCTGTGGATCGACCACGTCGTTGGTGCGAGATGGCGTGACGGCTGCCGTCAGGGTGCGGACCGGCACCAGATCGAACGTTGACGTGACGGTTTCGCCCTCTGGGATGTGCAGCTCCTGGGGGTCGGACACGGCGGCCAACGTCTCCCGCTTGGTGATCTTGCCCCAGTGGAACTTCCCCGCAGGGCACGCCCAGTTTGAAGGATGGGCACGGCTCGTCTTCGATGTAGCACTCGCCGACGGACGCGTCTGTGATGCCTCGGCCGTGCACGACGCTGTCGCCAGGACGGCCGCAAGGACGGCGGCACCGCGAAGTGGTCTATTCATGGTCAGCATCCATTGTTGATGGCGATCTTAGCCAGGGCATCCTGCGGTCTCTTGTCGCAGCGGTAGGCTTCCGGCGATATCGCCACCGCCGTCAGTGAACTCACCCATCTTGTGGCGGACCGTGTACTCGGTGCCGAGGTGGATTGGCCTTGATGGCCATATAGGGCAGGGGAGTTGAGCGCTCGGTTCGGTGTGGGGACGTCGCCGTGGATCGTGTGTCGGATGAGCTGTGGGATCACCTGAAGGCCCTGCTGCCGCCGGCCCCGGTTTCGGCTCGGGTGTGACGTGCTGGTGCCGTCTGAGGGACTGGAACGAGGCCGGAGTCTGGCAGCAACTGCACGAGGTCCTGCTCGCCGAACTCAATGCCGCGTCCCGGCGGGACTGGTCCGCTTCGTGGTCGACTCCTCCCGCGTCAGGGCCCAATAGGGAGGGGGCAGCACACGGTCCCGTCGCCAGTCGACCGGGGCCGTGCCGACTCGAAACACCACCTCATCCGGACACGGCACTCCGCTCGCGGTCCTGTTGACCGTCATCGAGCGGCTGGGCCCTGTTGCCGTGCAGATCTGCCCTGGAAAGGATCCAGTGTCCTACCAGATGGCAACACCATGCTGCAGTTCATACCTGTAATGACTCTTTGGCCGAGCAGGCCCACGACCAGAGGCCTGCTCTTGGACCTGGCGCAGATCGACTGGCCGTCCTTGTGACGACGTCGCGCGGCTGTGCGGGCTTGTAAGTGGTTTCCTCTACGGTGCCCGCTATGACGCACTGGATACACGGCCCGCTCCCCCACCACGAGGAGATTAACGTCGTCTTCTTTCGGGGAATCTCGCTGGACGCGCTCACGCAAGACTCCTCGGCCAGCGGCGAAAGCCACTCGCCTACGGCAAGGGCACCGATTGGGGGTTGGTGATGCACGACATGCTCAGCTGGGAGAGCGGTGACTACGACCTTGCCCATTATGGGCAGTTGTGCGCGGCCGGCGGTGAGCTCGCCGTATTCGAGACCGAGCCATGCCTCGTCAAAGCCCATGGCCCCTCGTTCCAGTACCTCCGCGATGGGCGACTGATCACCGCTTTCAGCTTCGAGACTCCGTACTACCGGGCAGGCGAGGAGCCAGACCTGTTGCTGCCCGCCCTCACCGCGGCGAACCTGATCGACCCGGCGGATCTTGACAGGGACGACAACGAGGAACGGACTGTGCAGGCAATCACCGGTTTCCTCTCATTGCCCGAACTCGAAATGCCCTGACCGCGGGACGCTGGCCGCCCTGCCTGACGCGGCCCCGACCGATCAGCGGTACTGCATCAACCATCTCGCTGCCGCTGAAGCCTGAGGAGGGCTGAGAAGCACGTAAGTTGGCACCTGGTCACGCCGGTTGCTCGTTCTTGCCGGACCTGGCGATTGCTCACTGGTCCGCCGACTTCAGCGGATGAAGCAGGTCGGGCCGGTCACCGAGAGCGGCAAAGGACGTGCCGCAGCCACGTATACGCACGCCACCCTGCGCCGTCAGCCGTCAGCCGTCAGCCGTCAGCCGTCAGCCGTCAGCCGTCAGCCGTCAGCCGTCAGCGCACCGCGTCGGTCGTGCTCACCGTAGCCATGGTTACGTGTGAGACTCGCGGTGCGCGGGCGGCGGGAGTCGGCCGATGGCGAACGGAGCGGGGGAGTGGTGAGTATGTGGCCCGACGCGATCCGGTCCGCGGCCGGTCCCGGTCGCCGCCGGATCTTCGATCGTGGTGACGTGATCGGCGCGGGCGCGCTGGTCGCCTGCGTGGTGGTCTCGGTGATCGCGGCTGACGGGACGGCGCTGAAGGTCGTTGTCGCCGTGCTCGGACTCTGCGCGGAGCTGGGCATGGTGCTCAGTGGCCGGGCCCTGCCGACGCCGCTGACCTGGTTCGGCGTCGCGCTGACCATCGGGACCGGCTTCGCCATCATGGCTCTCGTGCCCGACGGGCTCGGCGAGGTTCCCGTGCTGGCCGCCGCCGCCGTGCTGCCGATGTCCATCCCGGCCGGGCCTGTGCGCAACGCCTGCGTCGCGCTGCTGGCGGTCGGCTTCGGCGTCGCGGTCATGGTGATCTTCGGCAGCGTGGCAGGTCTGCTGTCGGCCGTCGGCGTGTGGCTGCTCGCCGACCGTTCGATCGAGCACGCCGCACTCTAGGCGGAACGGGACCGCGCGGTCGCGCTGCTGGCCGAGGTGGAGGCGTCCCGCGCGTCCCGCCAGGAGGCGGCGGCCCTCGAGGAGCGCAGGCGGATCGCCCACGAGATGCACGACGTGCTCGCGCACAGCCTCGCCGGGCTGTCCATGCAGGTACAGGCGGTCAGGGCGATCGCGCGGCGTGACGGTGCTCCGGCGACGCTGACCGGGCCGCTGGACCGCGCCGCCGAGCTCGCGCGCGACGGAGTGCAGGAGGCCCGCGCGGCGGTGGGTGCGCTGCGTTCCGTACCGCTCCGAGGCATCGCCGATATCGACGGCCTGACCAGGGGTTTCCCGGGCGAGGCGCGGCTGCGCGTCAGCGGTCGGGCCGGTCGACTCACACCCGAGGCCGGGCACGCGGTGTACCGGGCGGTGCAGGAGGCCATGACGAACGCGGCGCGGTACGCGACCGGCAGTGCCATCGACGTGGACCTGGTGTGGGAGGGCTCCGAGATGCGCGCTGTCGTGCGGGACCGTGGGCTGCCGGCCGGTCGTGGCCCGTCGGGCGTGCAGGGCAGCGGCACGGGGCTGCGCGGCATGGCCGAGCGGATCGAGGCCGTCGGCGGCTCGTTGACCGCCGGACCCGCGCCCGAGGGACCGGGCTGGCGGATCGCGCTCCGTGTGCCGGTCGTGGAGGACGATGAGGCAGTGGCGGACACCGCTGCCGAAGATGTGGCCGCAGCGGGCGGCGCTGTCGCGAGCGGCACCGACGCACCCGGCACTGTCGCGAGCGACACCGACGCACCCGGCGCTGTCGCGGGCGGCACCGACGCACCCGGCACTGACGCCGGCGGCATTGCGGCAGACGGGAAGGCGGACGCGTGACGATTCGAGTGCTGGTCGCGGACGACCAGGCGGTGGTGCGGGACGGGGTGGTGCTGCTGCTGACCTCGGCGGAGGACATCGAGGTGGTCGGGCAGGCCGGCGACGGGAACGAGGCGGTGCGGCTCGCCGTGGCGGAGCGGCCCGATGTCGCCCTCGTCGACCTGCGGATGCCCGGGCTCGACGGCGCGCAGGTGACGGCCGAGATACTGGCTGCGGGCATGGAGACCCGGGTGCTGATCCTGACGACGTACGCCGACGACGACGCGGTGATGCCCGCGCTGCGGGCCGGCGCGCTCGGCTACCTGACCAAGGACGCGACCGGCGAGGCGGTGCTGACCGCGGTCCGGGACGTGGCGGCCGGTCGGACCGTCCTCGACCCGGCCGTGCAGCGGCGGCTCGTGCAGCTCGTCGTGACGGAGCCCAAGGCGCCCGCCCCCTCGCCCGCCACCGCGCTCGCGTCCTCGCCGGCGGCGCTTCCTCCCGAGGCCGAAGGGCTGACCAGGCGGGAGGTCGACGTCGTCCGGCTCCTGGCGAAGGGGCTGAACAACCGGCAGGTGGCGCACGAGATGGTCGTCAGCCTGGCGACGGTGAAAACGCACCTCAACCACGTCCTGGCCAAGCTGGCGCTTGAGGACCGCGGCGCGCTGATCGCCTGGGCCTGGCGCTTCGGCCTGGTCGACAACACCGAGCAATAGGGGTGCGGACTTCAACCCGGGTTACACCCCAGGGTTGAAGGAGTTCGAGGCGCGTCGGCAGATGCTCTTAGACATGACAACGACCGACTGGTTCATCGACATCGCGCTCCTGCTCATCGTTCTTCGCCAGCTGCGCGAGGAGCGGCTGACCACCCGCACCATCCTGCTCCCGCTCGGCATGATCGCCTGGGCCGCCAGCGACTACCTGACCGACATCCCGACCGCCGGCAACGACGTGCCGCTGGCCGTGCTCTTCGCGGTCACCGGGGTCGTCTTCGGCCTCGCCGGCGGTCTCCTCACCCGCGTCCGGCACGCCGGCGGGCACGTGCTGATCAAGGCCTCCCGCGGCGCGGCCGCACTCTGGATCATCAGCATGGGCTTCCGCCTGGGCTTCGCGGTGTGGTCCACGCATCCCTCCGGCGCCGCGCACCTGACCAGCTTCTCCGCCGCGCACGACATCACCAGCGGGCAGGCCTGGGTCGTCGCCCTGCTCCTGATGGCGGTCGGCGAGGTCGTCGTCCGTCTGGGCACGATCATCGTCCGCGGCCAGCTGCTGCAGGCCCGGGCCGAGCGCAACCCGGACAAGCCGGCCCACCGCCCGGGCGCCTACGTCTGAGCGGCGAAACAGTCAGCGGCACGGTGCTCGCCCCGAAAACAGGCCACGGCACGGCGCTCGACCCGAGTAGCAGCCAGCGGTACGGCGCTCAACCCGAGAACAGGCCGCTGTACGGCACTCGCCCCGAGTAACAGCCAGCGGTACGGCGCTCGCCTCGCGAAACAATCGGCGTCACGGCGCTCCACCCACGAAGCAGTCGGCGGTACGGCGCTCGCCCCACGAAGTAGCCAGCGGTACGGCGCTCGCCCCACGAAGTAGCCAGCGGTACGGCGCTCGCCCCACGAAGCAGCCGACGGCACCGCGCTCGCCCCGCGAAGCCGCCAACGGCACCGCGCCCGCCCCGAGAAACAGCCAGCGGCACCACACCCGACCCGCGCACCGAATCCACAGCTCGTCCTGCTCAACACCCCACCCCCCCATGATCAGCACGGAGGTCCCTCATGTCCGCATCGCACCGCACCCCGCGTGCCCGCACCCTGCCTCGGCTGGCCGTGGCCGTGGCCGTGGCCACGGTGGCCCTCGGAGCGGTCGCCTGTTCGTCCGGCGGCGGGCACGCGACCACCGCTTCGAGCGGCAGGCCGAGTACGCGGGCCACGGCGACGACCGCTACCCCGGCGGCGTCGACCGTCGTGCGGAACTCCGCCCTGAGCGGCCCGGGCGCGTTCCTCGGGCCGGTGCGCCGGCTCCCGGTCGACGGCATCGAGATCGGCTACCGCCAGTTCGGCTCCGGCCCCGACCTCGTCATGGTCATGGGCGACACCGGCACCATGAGCGACTGGACGGTCGATTTGCTGAGCCGGCTCGGCCAGCACTACCACGTCACGATCTTCGACAATCGCGGCGTCGGCTACACGACCGACGACACCTCGGTCCCCGACACCATCCCGCTCATGGCGGACGACACCGTGGGTCTGATCAAGGCGCTGGATCTGCGGGACCCCGCCTTGCTCGGCTGGTCGATGGGCGGCGAGATCGGCCTGACGGTCGCAGCGCTCCATCCGGGTGCGATCAGCGCGCTCGTGAGCACCGGCGGCGACCTCGGCGGCAGCCGGGCCGTCAACACGCCGCCCGCCGTGGCCAAGGAGCTCAACAGCCCCAAGACCACAGGGCCGCAGCTGCTGGACCTGCTCTTCCCCGCCGACGCCACCGCCGCACGGGCCGCGTACATCAAGCAGCTCGGTCTGATCCCGCCGGAGAAGGTCGGCAACGAGACGCTGCTGCGCCAGTACCAGGCGGGACAGGCCTACGAGTCCTTCGAGGGCACCTGGGACAAGCTGCCCGACAGCACCATCCCGATGCTGATCACCAACGGCTCCCTCGACGAGATCACCCCGCCCCGGAACGCGAGCATCATCACTCACCGGGCCAAGCACGCCAAGCAGTTCATGTTCCCTCACGCCGGACACGCGATGCTCGTCCAGGACTCAGGCCGGTTCGTCTCCCTGGTGGTTCGGTTCACCAAGGAGTCGGGCATCGACTGACACACCCCTTGCGGGAGACGCGCGGAACTCGCGGATACGAGCGATGGGTGCTGCCCCGTCCACCCTTACGCCGAGGTGGGCGAGTGGGGGGAGCGGAGCACGAGCAGGGTGATCTCGCTCGGGGCGAAGACGCGGAACGGTGGGCCCCAGAAGCCGGTGCCGCGGCTGGTGTAGAGGTGGGTGCGGGTGCCGTGCCGGCTGAGGCCGGCGAGGGCGGGCTGGTCGAGGCGGACCAGGTGGTGGAAGGGCCAGATCTGGCCGCCGTGGGTGTGGCCGGAGAGCTGGAGGTCGATGCCGGCGGCCGCCGCCCGGTCGACGAACTTGGGCTGGTGCGCCAGGAGCAGGACGGGCAGGTCGGGGTCGGCGCCGGTCAGGGCCGCGGCGAGGTTCGCGCGGTGGCCCGCCAGGCCGGAGGACTCGGCGGTGACGTCGTCCACGCCGGCCACCACGAGGGTGTCGCCGCCGCGTTCGAGCAGCAGATGGCGGTTGCGCAGCGGCTCCCAGCCCAGCTCGCTCATCAGGTCGACCCAGCCCTGGGCCTCGCTGTAGTACTCGTGGTTGCCGGTGACGTACACCCGGGCCTGGGTGGCTCGCACGGTGCCGAGGGGAACGGCCTGGGCGCGGCGGCGTTCGGCCGTGCCGTCCGCGATGTCGCCGGTGTGGCAGACCAGGTCGGCTTCCAGGGTGTTCACCGTCTCGCACACGCGCGCCGACCAGCGGGCGCGGTCGAGTGGGCCGTAGTGGGTGTCGGTGATGAGGGCGACACGGGTACCGTCCAATCCGGCACCCAGGCGCGGGAGTCGGACGTCGAGCCGGCGCACGCGTGGCACTCGGCGGGCCTCGGCGTATCCCCAGGCGAGCAGGACGGCGGTGGTGCCGAGGACGGCCCAGGTGACGATCCGGGCCCGGTCCTGGCTCTCGCCGACGTCGGCCACGGTCAGGGCGAGCCGCAGGAGGATGCCGAGCAGGACGGACCAGGTGAACAGGACCCAGCTGGCGCCCAGCAGGGTGTCACCGACGATCGCCGCCCAGTCCTGCTGGCGCCGGCCGTGGCCGCGCCCCATCGCGAGCGGCATGCCGACGAGGCCGAGGACGAACAGGGCGGTGCCGGCGAGCGTGACGGGCAGCGGCCAGTGCTGGCCGGCGTAGAGGAGCACCCCGCACGGCACGGCCCACAGCAAGACGGGGGCGATCAGGGGGAGGTAGCGCATCACGCGGCGCAGTCGGCTCCGGCGCGGAGCCTGCGCCTCGCTGTCGGCGGGTCGGGTGTCGCTGGTGTCCGTCACGCTCGTCCTCTCTGACCAGGCTGCCCTCTCGCGCACTGTATCCGGTCGTTCCCGGGCGGGCCGGGCGGGCGTTCATGGGCGGGGGCCCGTGGCAGGCGGTTGCCCTGACATGTGTCAGGACCTCAACTCCCGCTGTCTGGCTAGGGTCTGTCCACGTCGCCGGCTGCAGGTCAACGCCGTTGCCTCTGGGACCAGGGGAACACATGAGTCGCTCCTCATGTGTTCCGGGCCGGCTACGGCAGCAACTTCCAAACCGTCGAATTCCGGACCGTCGAACCCTATGTCCGGAGCGGTATGCGGCGACAGCCGTCCGGTGTGGCTGCCGTGCGTGCACCGACCGTCAACACCTCAAGGAGAAGTCACTGATGATCCGTTCCCTGAAGGCCGCCGCCGTGGCCACGGCATCCACCGTCGTCGCCACCGCCGGCCTCGTCGTCGGTGCGGCGGGCGCCGCGCACGCCACCGGTCACGGCGAGGGCTTCTACGGAGTCTGGGCCTCCGGCGTCAACGTCCGTGCCGGCGGCGGGGAGCAGTGCTACCTGTACCCGTCGGCCGCCAACTGTCCGGACGTGCAGACCACGGTGAGCAGTCCGGCCCAGGTGTATGTGTACTGCCAGCAGGAGGGCGCGCAGAGTGTCGGCGGCAACCCGTACTGGGTGTGGGTCCTCACCGCGAGCGGCCACCGCGGCTACATGGCCAGTTACTACGTGGACAACGCCTCCGACTGGATCGACGGCGTCCCGAGCTGCTGACGCGGCGTCACAAGTCCCGGTCGACACAGAGCAGTTCGCGAGCGACTGCCGGTAGGCCGGGGGACAGGGTCCGGACGGATGTCACGGGCGACGGCGGGACGGGCGGCTACGGGGGTGCGGCCCGTCCACTGCCGATGAGTGAAAGGACACAGCGTGGCCGACCAGATGGTCATCGAGGCACAGAAGTTCATCAACTCCTACAACGTGGCCGGAATCCCGAAGGTCGAGGAGAACGGCCGCACCGGTTGGCCCGTCATGTTCGCGCTCACCCGGGCGCTCCAGTACGAGTTGGGCATCGGCTCCCTGTCCGACAGCTTCGGCCCGACGACGCTCGCCACTCTGCAGTCCCGGTACTCCGTCATCAACGCGGGCACCCGGCACGAGAAGATCCTCAAGGTGCTGCAGTCCGCGCTGTACTGCAAGGGGTACGACGGCGGCGGCATCGACGGCACCTACAACGGCTCCGTGGCAGCCGCTGTCCGCGAGTTGACGCAGAACATGGGCGTCGACGGCGTATTCCCCGACGGCGTGGTGCCCAAGGTGTTCAAGGCGCTGCTCACCATGGACGCCTATGTCGTCGTCGAGGGCGGCAGCGAGCTGACCCGTGCGGTGCAGCAGTGGATGAACGGCCGCTATGTCGGCCGCCGCAACTTCTTCGTCGTGCCGTGCGACGGTCACTTCTCCCGGGACGTGCAGAAGGCACTCATGTTCGCGATCCAGTTCGAGATCGGCATGAGTGACGACGTGGCCAACGGGGTCTTCGGCCCCGGCACCCAGCAGGGCATCAGGAACAACCCCCTCTCGGAGGGCTCGTCGGGGACATGGGTGAGCCTCTTCACCGCCGCCATGATCTTCAACAAGCGTGGCGGGGTGTTCTTCGACAGTCACTTCGACGCCGACCTGGCGACCCGCGTGCGCAGCTTCCAGAACTTCGCGAAGCTCCCGGTCACCGGTCAAGGGGACTTCCAGACCTGGGCCTCGCTGCTGGTGTCCACCGGTGACGCCACCCGCAGGGGGACCGCGGCCGACTGCGTCACCGAGGTCACCGACGCGCGGGCGGCGGCGCTCAGGGACGCGGGATACCGGATCGTGGGCCGCTACCTGTCCAACGTCCCGGGCTCCTCACTCGACAAGAACATCAAGTCCGGCGAGCTGGGCCGGATGGCCGCCTACGGTCTGAGCTGTTTCCCGATCTACCAGACCTGGGGCGGGGAGGCCGCCTACTTCCGCCGCGAGCAGGGAGTCGCCGACGCCTTCGCCGCCATCGAGCGAGCCAAGCACTACGGCTTCAAACCCGGCACCCGTATCTACTTCGCCGTCGACTTCGACGCACTCGACCACGAGGTCACCGACAACATCCTTCCCCACTTCCGTGCGATCCGGGACGTCGTCGACGAGCACGGCCAGGGGTACTTGGCGGGCATCTACGGACCGCGCAACGTGTGCAGCCGTGTCGCCGCCGCGGGTTACACCTCGGCCAGTTTCGTCTGCGACATGTCCACCGGGTTCTCCGGGAACCTCGGCTATCCGCTGCCCAACGACTGGGCCTTCGACCAGATCTCCACGATCCCGGTCGGAGCGGGCAGCGGCCTCATCGAGATCGACAACGACATCGTGTCCGGGCGTGACGCCGGCCAGAACACCTACAACCCCGAGCAGATCACCGCCGACCTGGACGTCAACATGGACATGTCCCGGCGCAACTCCCTGCTCGCGGACGTCCAGTCGTACCTCCTCAACACCATGGGTGTGCCGGAGGAGGGCGGGAGCCAGGGCGCCCAGGCGCTCACGTACCGGTCGACCACGCAGGCGTTCGACATTCTGATGGGCTTCGACGGGCTGGTCACCCAGCTCGCGCGCACCCTCCGCATGCGCAAGGCCATCATCCAGAGCCCACTGCTGTGGGAGACACGCATGTACAACAGCCTGGATGTCATCGGCGACGAAGCGGTCATCGATCACTACGACGGGACCGGACTGAGCCCCAAGAACGACGCCAGCACCGGCCTCGCGCAGATCTTCGCCGCCACCGCCATCCGCGGGCGCAACCACTGCGTCCGGGCCGGTCTGATCGGCGGCACCATCATGGACGCCGCCAACGAGGGCGACCTGTGGAACGTCTGGCAGAAACTGCACAACGACAACAACTACAACGTCAGTACGCTGCCGGCGGTTCTGATCGAGGGGGCGGCCGACGTCGGCGTACCCCAGCCGTCCATGGTCACCAGCGAGGAGCAGACCCGGCTCACGCTCGCCCGGTACAACGGCGAGGGTCAGCGAGCTCAGGACTACGGCACCGCGATGCTCGGTCTGCACCGGGTGTTCGAGAAGTACAACGCGCCCCTGCGCGGCCTGTGACGTCGCCGACCGCCACCCATCGCACCTCCCACTCTCAGACGGGACCGGCATGACCCTCTCCTCCTCGCACCCGCCGCGCCGTCGCGTACTGCGCACCGGACTCGGCCTGACCGCAGCGGCCGGCCTGACGACGTTCGTGGCTCCCTCTCCGGCGTCCGCGTCCGCGCGGTCCGCCGAGGAGGGCCCGCGCGCCCTCCCCACCAGCGCCAACGGCTGGCCGATGGAGCCGGAGGCCGATGCCTCGGGAGGCATCTGGACCCGCCAGGTGCCGGGCAGTTCGGTCTCCGTGGCCCTCCGTATCGGTGAAGCGGCCACCGTGCTCGTCCACGTCGTCCGCCGCTACCACTACGAGGTCGACACCCTCGTCCACGGCGAGGTGATCGGTTTCCGCCCGGCGGACAGTGCCTTGAAGGGTTACGCGACCAACCACGCCTCGGGGACCGCGGTCGCGATCCGCCCCACCTGGTACCCGGACGGCGTCAAGGGCGGTCTCTTCCCCCACCAGCTGGCCGCCGTCCGCGACATCCTCAAGGAGTGCCAGGGAGTGGTCGCCTGGGGAGGGGACTTCCGCCGCCCGAACGAGTCCCACTTCCAGATCGACGTACCTCCCTCGGACCCGCGCCTGGAGCGGCTCGCGGCCAGGATCCGCCGCTGGGAGGACAGCCCCGGCCAGGGCGCGGGGACGCTCGCGCTGGGCGCCTGACACATACACGGCGGAGCTTGCGCGGACACGACCATCGCTGCGCGGTGGGCCCGTGGGCTCAGGCGAGTGCCGTCGCCAGCAAGGCGAACGCGGTGACGATGACGGCGACGCGGACGTAGTGGAAGCGGTCCCAGCGGTTCACCTGGTCCTTCCAGTCCGCGGGGCGGTTCTCGGGGGTCCACGTCTTGCTCCGGTTGTTGATCGGGACGAGCAGCAGGACCGACATGACCACGCTGACGATCAGCAGCGCGCCGGCGGTGACGACCAGTCCGGCGCCGTCGTGGTGGCGTCCGGCGACGGCCCAGACCGCGACGAGGACGAGCGAGCCGACGTACCAGACCGGCATGACGGCGCCGAGCATCCGGCCCCCGTGGGCGCGGCCGAGTTGGGCGCTGTCGTCGGGGAGGGCGTCGAGGATCCGGTTGATGACGAAGGCGACGGAGAACTCCACGCCCACCATCAGGCCGACGATCACGGTGGTGACGATCTCAAGCGCGTTCAGCATGACTGCCTCTCTGGAATCTAGTGTTGCTAGGTGATGTGGCAACGCTAGACCTACTGCCGCTTGATTGTCTAGCAGTGCTAGGATCGACTTATGTCGGTACAGGAACGCAAGGAACGCGAACGGGCGGTGCGTGAGAGCCTCATCGTGGCGACGGCCCGCGAACTCGCCGAGCGGCAGGGCTGGGACGCGGTCACCACCCGCCGGCTCGCCGAGCGCATCGAGTACAGCCAGCCCGTCCTCTACAGCCATTTCCGCGGCAAGCGGGAGATCATCGGCGCTGTCGCCCTGGAAGGCGCCGCCGAGATGGCCGCGGCGCTGCGGGCGGCGGCCTCCGGCGCGGAGGGCCCGCGCGCCCGCGTCACCGCCCTCGCCCGCGCCTACCTCGACTTCGCCGGGCGCAACCCGGCGGTCTACGACGCCATGTTCCAGCTCGACGGCGGTCTGGCGTTCGCGCAGGAGGAGACGCCGGAGCCGTTGAAGGACGCCTTCGCCGCGCTGCTGGAGACTCTCGGCGAGGTCGCGGGGGAAGGCGTCCACCCGGGGCTGTTCACCGAGCTGTTCTGGGCGTCCCTGCACGGCCTGGCCACCCTGACCCGAGCGGGACGGCTACCGCCGGGAGACGCCGAGCGGAGGACGGAACTTCTGGTGGACCGGTTGGCCGTGCTCTGAGCCCACTGCCTCGGCGATGAGCGCCCGGCGACCGTGACGCGTACAGAGTCTTGAGACACGTTTTACGTGGTACCTGAAACTGCGGGGTACGCCCCGACCGTCTGACAGGGAGCCGGGTCTGTCAGGGCCGAAGAGCGAGAGAGAGTGGGGCACGCCGTGGGACGGCGCAAGGGCAGCATAGGGATCGCACTCATAACGGGTGTGGTGCTGGTGGGCGCGAGTGCCTGCGGTGGGGGCGGCAGTGACAAGGCGAGCGGGGGCGGGGACGCGAAGGCGTCGGGCAAGGCGAGCGTGAGTGCCTCGCCGTCGGCGACGAAACCGGCCGGGCCGCCGATGCTGCTCGACACGATCACCCCGCAGACCGGGACCACCGTCGGCGTGGCCATGCCGATCTCGGTGATCTTCACCAACCCGGTCGCCGAGAAGGCCCGGGCCGGCGTCGAGAAGCACCTGAAGGTGAGCGCCTCGCAGCCGGTGGCCGGCGCCTGGCACTGGATGGGCGACCGGCGTGCCGACTGGCGCCCGAAGACGTACTGGCCCTCCGGTACGACGGTGAAGATCGACGCCGACATGAAGGGCGTCAGCAACGGCAACGGACGCTACGGCGTGCACGGCTACACGCACACCTTCAAGATCGGTGACGATGTGCGCGCGGACGTCTCCGTGACCGGCCACACCATGAAGGTGACCCGCAACGGCTCCCTGGTGCGCACGCTGTCGATCAACGCGGGCAGCGCCGAGTACCCGACGTGGAACGGCACGATGGCCGTCATCGACAAGCAGAAGAAGGTCCACATGACCTCCTGCAGCGTCGGCATCAGCTGCGACAAGGGCAGCCCCAACTACTACGACCTGACGCTGCCCTGGGACGTCCACCTGACCCAGTCCGGCACGTACGTGCACTACTCGACCGGCGACCCGAACCCGGGCAGCGGCAGCGCCCGCGGCTCGCACGGCTGCGTCCACCTGTCCATGGCGGACGCCAAGTGGTTCTACGGCCAGGTCAAGCAGGGCGACCCGGTCACCATCACCGGCTCGCCCCGCGCCAAGGCCCCGGCCGACAACGGCTACGCCGACTTCAACCTGAGCTGGGACCAGTGGCTCGCGGGCAGCGCCTCCGGGGAGAGCACGACCGCGACCCTGTGACGCGGTGAAGGGGCGGCCGGCCGCTTACGAGCCGGTCGTCCCGAAGGTCACCTTGTAGTAGCAGGCCCCCTTGCAGGGCATCGTCGCCCCGTCGTCGAAAGCGTACGAATAGGCGTACGGGGCGGCCCGCTTGAAGACCTGCGTGTAGTCGACCGGCCACTTCGACGGGACGCAGTTCTCGCGGCCGGCCCAGGCGCCGCGACAGCAGTACGTGTCGCCTCCGAACGCCGCGCACGGCGGCTTGCAGCCGACGACCTGGCCGCTGCGGACCTCCCGCATCGCGGTGGGGCAGGCCACGTCCGTGGTGCACACGCCCTTGTAGCAGCCCGAAGAACTGACCGGGTCGGTGGTCGTGGTGTGCGAGATGTTGATGTACATCGGCAGGTTCGAACCGTCGACCATGCTCACGTCGTAGAAGTCCATCCCCGCGTACGCGTCGAAGGTGAACTCACCCAGTGTGGTGGGCGGGTTGGCGCCGCTGCACACGCTGGTGCAGTCGCCGGTCGCGCAGTACCCCGCGGCCGTCCCGGTACAGCCCGTGCGGCCCCAGACGCGCCCGCCCCAGTTGTTCGCCACGGTCACCGACATGCTCTGGCCCGGGGCCAGCCTGCGGCCCTGCGGGTAGACGGCGGTGTTGGTGACGACCGCCCACACCGTCTTCGGGGTCCGGTTGACGACCGTGATCAACCGCTTGCCCGCCGGTGCCGACGACGGCTGCCCGGCCGGTCCGTCCGCCCCGGCGACCGGCTTGCGCGTGCTCTTCCCCGACGCACCGGCCTTGACCGACGGCGAGGCCGAGACCGAGGCGGACGCAGACGGCGAAGGGGAGGCGGCGGGGCTGTGGCCCGGCGAGGACGGCGAAGGGCCGCGCGGTCCGGACGGGAGCGCGGCGGCGTCCCGGCGGTCCGCCGTGGGGGAGCCGCCGTTTCCGTCCGGCGCCCACGCGCCATACGCGATCAGCACCGTGACGGTCGTCGCGAAGGCCGCTGCCCCGGCGTACCACCACCGGAGCCGGCGGGGTGATCGTGCGCCGTGTCGTCTGCGTCCTCGTGCCATTACCGCGCCCTTCCCAGTGCTCCCTGAATGCGTCCCTGCCTATCGGTGACCTGGTCCACGGCGGCCCGACAACATAAATTGCGAAGCCGATCGGCCGATTTTCTGTTGTACGCGGTTGCGTCGGCGGTCTCCGTTCCAGGGAGCGCGCTCCTCAAGTCCTGTTCCGGAAGTCCGGTTCGGGCCTGGGAAGCCGCCGCAGCCGGACCACACGCGGAGGAACAGACCCACATGCCCAAGTTCCACAGGAGTGGACCCGACTCCGCCGTGGTGACGGCCGCAGGCGCGGGCGACAGACAGGCCCTGGACGCCTTGGTCACGCAGTGCCTGCCGCTGGTCTACAACATCGTCGGCCGGGCCCTGAACGGTCACGCCGATGTCGATGACGTCGTACAGGAGACGCTGTTGCGCATGGTGCGGGGGCTGCCGAAACTGCGGGACCCGTCGGCGTTCCGGTCGTGGCTGGTGGCCATCACGATCCGACAGGTGCGGGACCGCGAACAGTCGCGGGCCACCGACCGCGACCGCAGGGCGCACCTGGAGGACGCCGAGGCGATCACCGATCCCGCGCTCGACTTCGCCGGACTGACCATCCTGCGGCTGGGGCTGACCGAGCAGCGCCGCGAGGTCGCCGAGGCCACGCGCTGGCTGGACGCGGACGACCAGGAACTGCTGTCCCTGTGGTGGCTGGAGGAGACCGGCGAGCTGGAGCGCGCCGAACTCGCGGGCGCGCTCGGGCTGTCCGACCGGCACGCGGCGGTCCGGGTGCAGCGCATGAAGAAGCAGATGGAGATATCCCGGGTCGTGGTACGGGCGCTCGCGGCCACCCCGCGCTGTGCCGAGCTGGACGAGACGGCCGCCCTGTGGGACGGCACGCCGAGCGCCCTGTGGCGCAAGCGGTTCGCCCGGCACATCCGCGCCTGCGGAGTCTGCGAGGGCCTGGACGACGGGCTGCTCCCGATGGACCGCCTGCTGAGCGGCCTCCCGCTGCTGGCCGTCCCCGCCACCCTCGACCCGTCCCGCGTGCTGGTCACCGTCATCGGCCGGCCGGCCGACCCGGGTGCCGGTTCCTCGTCCGGTACGGGGTCCGACGGCGGTTCCTCGTCCGGCTCCGGCACCTCGTCCGCGCACTCCGCGCACCGGGCGGGAGCCGGCCGCGGCCATCGGGCGGCGCGCGGAAGCCACGGGCGCCGCGCGGCTCGTACGGGCCTGCGTGCCGCCCGCGGCCAGGTGATCGGCGGCTCGGCGGCGGTCGCGGTCCTCGCGGTGGCCGCGTTGGTGGCGGCCCGGCTGACCGGGGACACCGCCGCCCCGGCCGCGGAGTCGGCACCGCCCAGCCCGGTGGCCGTCACGTCACCCAGCCCGACTCCGTCCCCTTCGCTCTCCCCGTCCGCGAGCCCCAGCAAGTCCCCGACCCGCAAGCCCAAGCCGAGCCCGTCCAGGCACACCGCCGCCGCCCCCGTGCACATCGCCTCCGGCGCCAAGAAGGGCGTGGGTGTGTGGACCTTCAACGGGGTGAGTCAGGCGCTCGGCGCGAGCGGGGCGAGCTGGTACTACACCTGGAACACCCAGCATCAAGGGGTCACGACACCGTCGTCGGCCTCCTTCGTGCCCATGATCTGGGGCGCGGACTCCGTCACCGACAGCGCGCTGGCCCAGGCCAAGGCGAACGGTCCCTATCTCCTGGGCTTCAACGAACCGGACATGGCCCAGCAGTCGAACATGTCGGTCGAGCAGGCGCTGGGTCTGTGGCCCAAGCTCATGGCGGCCGGCCAGACCCTGGGCAGCCCGGCGGTCGCCTACGGCGGGGACACGGCGGGTGGCTGGCTGGACCGGTTCATGTCCGGGGCGAAGGCGAAGGGGTACCGGGTCGACTTCATCACCCTGCACTGGTACGGCGGTGACTTCCGCACCCCACAGGCCGTGGACCAGCTGAAGTCCTACCTGGCGGCGGTGTACGCCCGCTACCACAAGCCGATCTGGCTCACCGAGTACGCGCTGATCGACTTCTCCCAGGGGACCCGCTTCCCCTCCGCGCAACAGCAGGCGGACTTCGTCACCGCGTCCACCAAGGCGCTCGACGACCTGTCCTACGTGCAGCGTTACGCCTGGTTCGGACTGGGCGCGGACCCGTCGAAGCCGAGCAGCGGGCTGTTCACGAACGGCACGACGACGACGTTGGCGGGACGCGCCTTCCAGGCCGCCGACTGACCTGGAAATGACCTGAGACCGACTCACTCCCGTGGCCCGTGCCACCGGCTCGTTCGAATCCGCGCTGGAAGGGGTGCGCAGAGCGGCGGCCTCGACGCTGAGCCGGATGAGCAGTCTGCCCCAGCGCCCGGACGAGATCACCGTCGAGTTCGGCATCCAGCTCGACGCGGAGGTCGGTGCCGTCCTCGCCCGCACAGGGGCACAGGGACACATCCAGGTACAGGTGACGTGGCGCCGGAAGGAAGACGACGGCCAAGGCGATTGACCCGCAGCGGCGGCGGACGGCCGATCCCCGTCCTGCGTCCCCCGTGCGCTGGGCAACTTGGCCGAAGGCAGCGGTCGTTCAGGCCGCTCGGTCGGTGAAGGCGTCGCCGAGCAGGACCACGGTGAAGGCGCGGTTGCGCGGCGCGGAGCCGGATATCTGCGTGCGGCGCTGGACCGTGCCGTCGGACCCGCTCACAGCACCTTCCGCTGGACGAGCGCCGACAGCACCAACGCGCCCGGCAGCAGCGGCAGCCAGACCGTCAGGACCCGGTAGCCGATGAGGCTGGCCGCGGCGAGGTCCACGGGGGCGCCGAGCGCGGTGAGGGTGAAGACCATCGCCGCGTCGATGGGACCGATGCCGCCCGGCGCGGGCACGGCGCCGACCGCGGTGCTCGCGACCAGGAACGCGAAGGTGACCTGCGCCCAGGTCAGGGTGAGGCCCAAGGAGGAGCCCACGCACATGATCACGGTCGCTTGGAGCACCGGCGCGGCGGCCGCCCCGCCCCAGAGGGCGATGATGCGGGAGGGACGGGTGTGCAGCGTGCGTACGTCGGTGAGGGCGGTGCGTACGCCGTCCAGCAGCGGGCGGCGCAGCGGTCGTACGGTCGTCACCAGGACGACCGCGGTGCCGAGGCCCAGCGTCGCGCTCCCCGTGACCAGGAACAACGTCCGTTTGTCCGGGACCAGTTCGCCCAGGCCCAGCAGATCGGGGTAGGCCACCAGGAAGCCGAGCAGCACCATCGTCTTCGCGATCGGCCTGACCAGGGAGTACAGGGCGAGGGAGGCGGTGGCCCGGGCGAAGGGGATGCCGCGGCCCAGCAGGAAGCGCAGGGTGACGGCGTGGGCGCCGAGGCTCGCCGGCAGTACGTGGTTGGCGGCGCCCGCGGCGAACTGCGACGCGATCAGCAGACCGGTCGGGAGCTTCTCCGGCAGGGCGCCCTGCCGTACGCAGGAGGCGGACAGCCAGCCCAGGCAGGTGAAGAAGAACGCGGCCAGCAGCCACCAGGGGTCGGCGGAACCCAGCCGGGTGGTGCCGTCGTACAGGGTCCGCCAGTCGGCCACCACCCAGGCGGCTATCAGGAGGACGGGGAGCAGGACGAGGGTGCGGCGGGCCGCGCGCGCCCAGGAGCGGGGCAGGCGAGGGAGGGACAGGAACGAGGGGAGGGACGGGAGGGGCGGGGGAGCGAGGGCGGGGGCGGTGGTGCCGGTGGGGGCGCTGGCGACCGCCGGGACGAGAGTTGCGGCGGGGCAGGTGGCCGGGGCGGGGAGCGGCCTCGTGGCGAGCGGGTCGGAGGGGGCGGTGGGTGTGGCGTCGAGCGGCAGCGGGGTCACGGCGCACGTCGTCCTTCCACGTCACTCCCGCGCGCCGCGGGGGCGGCGTGCGAGCGGGACGGATACGGGGCGAGGCAGGAGGGGACGGCCGAACCGTTCCCATCCGGCGTGACGCCATGGTGTCCGGAAACCGACGCGCCGCGGGCGCGTACACGTACGAGTCTTCCCACACCGCCCGGATCCCACCCGCCCCGGCCGGGCCGCCGGTCCCGCGGCCGTCCGGTCGGTGGTCCGGCCCTCCCGTCACCAGGGCACACCCCGGTGACACGGCCACCGCCGGACACGAAACGCAGGCCGTCGAGTCGGTGAATCAAACAATCCTAAGGCATGTTGACTTTCGGCTGAGCGAGCCAGAAGAATTCCGAGGGTGACCTCCGAGCGCGTGTCCGTCGGTCAGGCCTCCGACCCGGCCCTGTCCTCCGTCTCCTCCGACCTGGACGAGGCGGTCCACAGCTGTCTGGTCGCCGGCTTCGAGGGCACCACCACCTTCCCCGACACCCTCAAGCGCCTCATCGACCGCGGCCTCGGCGGGGTCATCCTGTTCACCCGGAACATCCGCGACGCCCAGCAGGTCCGCGAACTCACCGACTCGCTGCGCGCCCTGCGCCCGGACCTGATGATCGCCATCGACAACGAGGGCGGCGGCATCGGCCACCTGGTGAAGGCCGGCGCACCCGAGGTCCCCGGCTCCTACGCCCTCGGCGTCGCCGACGACCCGGATCTGACCGCCCGCTGCGCCGACGCGCTCGCCGGCCACCTGGCCACCCTCGGCATCACCGCCTCCTACGCTCCGGTCGCCGACCTCCAGTTCCGCCCGGACAACCCGATCGTGCGCACCCGCTCCTTCGGCGCCGCCCCCGACCTCGCCGCCCGGCATCTGCGCGCCTGGATCACCGCCACCGAGGCCCGGGGCATCGCCTCCTGCGCCAAGCACTTCCCCGGCCACGGCGGCACCGTGACCGACAGCCACCACGGCCTCGCCGTCGACCCGCGGCCGTACGACGACCTCTGGGCCGATCTCGCGCCGTTCCGCGCGGCGGTCGCCGCCGGGGTGCCGATGCTGATGAGCGCGCACGTCGTGTTCCCCGCCCTCGACGCCAACCGACCCGCCACGCTCAGCCGCCGCATCCTGCGCGACCTGCTCCGGGACGACATCGGCTTCGACGGGGTCCTGGTCAGTGACGCCCTGGAGATGAGGGCGATCGCCGGCCGCTACGGCGAGGCGGCCGGCGCGCGCATAGCCCTCGCCGTGGGCGCCGACCAGGTCGTTGTCGCCGTACCCGACCTGGAGGTCACGCTGGCCTGCCGGGACGCGGTGCTCGACGCCCTGCACACCCGGCGGCTGACCGAGGAGCGGGTCTTCGAGGCCGCGGGGCGGGTACGGAAGCTGGCCGACCGGTACGCGGGACCGGCCGCCGTCGCGGTCGCCGGCTGGGACTCCGGCGCCGGCCTCGCGGCGGCGCGCAAGGCCGTACGCAGCCGCTCCCTGCCGGCTCCCGTACGCGGCGCGCACCTCGTCGACCTCTTCCCGACCCCGCACCCCGCGCTCACCTGGGGCGGCGAGGACCTGCTCACCGAACTCCGCCCGCTCGACCCCACGGCGACCGGTACGGCGGTCACCGGCGAACCGTGCGACCCCGCCGACCTCGTCGACGGCATCCTGCGCGTGGTCGGCACCTCACCCCTGATCGTGGCGACTTGCGACGCCGGCCTGCACCCCTGGCAGACCCACCTGCGCGACGGCCTCCTGTCCCGCCGCCCGGACGCCCTGCGCGTGGACACCGGCCTTCCCGAGGGCGGCGCCCTCTGTTCCTACGGACGCGGCCGGGTCAACCTGCGGGCGACGGCGGAGGTGTTGGCGGGGAGGTAGGGCGAGACCCGCCCGATGTCTGCCGTGAGGGTCGGATACCTGGCCTGGAGGATCGGGTACTTGTCCCGGCTGAATGCATGAACCACCATGGCCGCTGATGACCAACGATTTCAACCAGAGCGAACCGGCGCTCGTCGTCGGCCTGGACGCCGGCGGCACCCGCACCCGGGCGGTCCTCGCCGACGCGGCCGACGGCCGTCCCCTCGGCGAGGGCGCCGCCGGTCCCGGCAACGCCCTGACCGTCCCGCTGCCCGAACTCACCGACCATCTCGTCGAGGCCGTGGCCCAAGCGGTACCGGAGGCCGCGCGGGGGCGAGTGGTCGCCGTGGCCGGCGGTTTCGCGGGCGCGACCGGCGCCTCGGCGGACGACCTGGGCCACCGCAACGCCCAGACCGCCCTCACGGTCGCCCTCCGGCGGCTGGGCATCTTCGCCGGCCCGCCCGCCATCCGCAGCGACATCGAGGCCGCCTTCGCCTCCGCCCCCGGCACCCCGGCCGACGGCCTCGCCCTGGTCGCGGGCACGGGAGCGGTCGCCTTGCGCATCACCGACCGCAACTGCACGGCCACCGTCGACGGCGACGGCTGGCTCCTCGGCGACGACGGCAGCGGCTTCTGGATCGGCCGCGCGGCGGTACGGGCCGCGTTGCGGATGGCGGACGGGAGGGGAGAGGGGACGGCCCTTGCGGGGTTGGTGGGACGGGAGTTGGGGTTGCCGCAGGGGGCGTTGCCGGAGGAGGCGTTGAGTGAAGAAGCCTTGCCGGAGGAGGCGTTGAGTGGAGAAGCCTTGCCGGAGGAGGCGCCCGCGTCTGCCACCCCTGCCCCCTGGTCCCGCCCCCGCCGAGAGGCCTACCGCATGCATCTGCTGCCCGTCGTCATGGCCGGGCCGCCGATCCGGCTCGCCCGTCTCGCGCCGTTGGTCGTCGAGGCGGCCCGGGGCAAGGACGCCGTGGCGCTGGCGATCCTCGACGAGGCCGCCGATCAACTCACCGCCACCGTACGGGCGTTGGAGCCGCGGCCCGGTGAACGGGTCGTGGCGACCGGTGGCCTCCTCGGTCCCGACGGACCCCTCACCGATCTCCTCGCCGCCCGGCTCAACCCGCTCGGCCTGACCCTGGACTGGGTTGCCGACGGCTGCCGGGGTGCCGTGGCCCTGGCCCGGCTGGAGTACGGACGCCGGTCGTGAAGCGGGCGTCGGCCGGCCGCTCCGAGGTCAGGGGGTCACCTCCAGGTCGACGGCCTCGGTGCAGGCGACCCGTCCGTGCCAGGCGGCCTTCGCCAACAGCCAGTAGGAGCCCGGCGCGACGACCCCGCCGTCCACGTCGACGAAAGCCTCCAGCCGCTCACCGCCGGGCACGGTGAAGTCCTGGCGGCCCGGTGCGCCTCCGGGCCAGGTCCCCCACGCGGACACCGCCCACAGGGTGCCCTCGACCGGACCGCGGGTGGTGTTGCGCAGGGTCACCGGAACGCGGACCCGCTCGCCCGCCCGCACGCTGATCCGGTCAACTCCCAGCTCCATCAGCAGAGTTGGCGCGGCGTGGCGCTCGCCCGGAACGTCGAGCGCCACGACATCCTCGTAGTCCCGCCCCTCGTGGGACAGGCGTGCGGTGAGCCGGTGCCGGCCGGGTACGGGGGACGGCGGTGGCGTCACCTCGACCTCGGCGAGCGTGCGGCCGCCGGGGTCGAGTGCGTGCGGCAGCAAGGTGGGCTCGGCGGGCCGGCCGGGCGGGACGCCGACCGTGACGAGGCCCGAGACCGGCGCGCCGGTGGGCTCCGAGGAGACCCGGACGGTCGCGGTGGCCGGGCCGCCGGACGTGGTGAGCGCCCCCGGCGAGAAGCGCACGGCCACCGGCGGGTCGAAGGTGCGGTGCGGCAGGCCGGCCGGGTCGGGTTCGGCGGCCGTTCTCAAGGGCTCGGCCACCGTGAACTGGACCGCGTGCCGGGCGACTTGGGCTCCGCTGACGGCAGTGAGCGTGACCTCGCCGCGGTCGCCCGGCGCGAGACCGTCGACGCTCACGGCTATCTCGACGCACACCCTGCCGTCCTCGCCCGGGGTGGCGACGCCGTCCCCGGATACCCCCGGGCCCTCGACCGTGCACAGGACCGTCCGGCCCGGGACGTCCTCGATCTCGGCGACCACCACCTGGTGCGGGTGCTCGGCGGTCCCGACGAAGAGCTCGGTCGACTCGGCGGCCGTGACACGCATGGGTCTCCTACGAGGAAGCTCGGCGAAGCCCCATCCTGGCACCGCCGGGATGGTTCAAACAACCATCTTCACGTTTCCTCGGTGGTTCATCCACGCAGTCTCGGCCGGACTCACCTCGTCCGGCGGGACTTCACGGCGTGCTGCGGGGTGATGTGGTCGGTCAGCGCCAGGGAGGCGCTCGCGCGCTGGTAGGAGAGCTGGGCGACCCGGACGTACAGGCAGTCGATGAGCATCAGGACCGAGTGCCGGCCGCCGATGCTGCCGGTGCGGAAGCTGGTCTCCGAGGTGGCCGAGACGAGTCGGATGTCGGCGGCCCGGGCCAGCGGCGAGCGCGGGTCCGTGGTCAGCGCGATGGCGGTGGCACCTCGCTCCTTGGCCATCTCGAACGGTTCGATCGTCTCGCGGGTCGCCCCCGAGTGGGAGATGCCGATGGCCACGTCCGCGGGGGTGAGCAGGGCCGCGGAGGTGGCCGCCGCGTGCACCTCGGTCCAGCCGCGCACCGCGCAGCCGATCCGGAACAGCCGGGTCTCCGTCTCCTGCGCCACCGCGCCGCTGCCGCCCACGCCGTACACGTCGATCCGGCGCGCGCGGGCCAGGGCCTGGGCCGCGCGCTCGATCGCGTCGAGGTCGATCCGGTCGATCGTCTGCTGGATGGCGCGCAGGTCGGCCGCGCCGACCACCTGGACGACCCGCTCCAGGTCGTCGTCCGGGGAGATGTCGGGGCCGATCTCCGCGGAGCCCCAGTCGGAGACCTCGCCCCGGCCGCGCTCCTGGGCCAGTTCGATCAGCAGATGCTGGTAGGAGTCGAGCCCGACGGCGCGGCAGAAACGGGTCACCGTGGCCTGCGAGGTACCGGTCCGGCGGCCCAGCTCGGCGGCCGAACAATGGGTCACGGCGGCGGGATCCTCAAGGATCAGCTCACCGACCTTCCGGAGCGATCCGGCCAGCCGCGGCAGCTCGGTGCGGATCAGTGTGGTGACGTCCGTCGAGGGCATGAAGGGAAGGTATCAGCCACCGATGAGAAGGCAGTTTGAATACCAGGACCCGACAGTGCCGCCGACATCGGCTCATTGCCCCGGATCCCGGACATGTGATTTATTGATTCACTAGATGGGTCATACACGAGGTGGTTCGATCCACCAGTGGGGAGGTCGCGTGTCCGTCGAGTCCGTGAGCGCCGAGGGCTTCGCGCGCGAGGGCCTGGCCGTCCTCCAGGACCTCGCCCGGTCCGCACACGACGAGGTGACACGCGCCGCCGAACTGATCGCCGACTGCGTGCGCGGCGACGGCGTCATCCAGGCCTTCGGCACCGGCCACTCCCAGGCGATGGTCCTCGAACTCGCGGGCCGCGCGGGCGGGTTGGTGCCCACCAACCGGCTGAGCATCGCCGACCTCGTCCTCTACGGCGGTGAGGACCCCGGCGTCCTGGACGACCCGCTCCTGGAGCGCCGCGCGGGTGTCGCCGAGCGGATCTACCGGCTCGCCGCTCCACGCCCCCAGGACCTCTTCGTCGTCATCTCCAACTCCGGCGTGAACAACGTGATCGTCGAAACCGCCCTGCTGGCCAAGGAGCAGGGCCACCGCCTCCTGGCCATCACCTCGCTCGCCCACACCCGCGCCGTCCCGGCCGGCCACGCCAGCGGCAAGAAGCTCGCCGACCTCGCCGACGTCGTCCTCGACAACCGGGCCCCGCGCGGTGACGCTCTCCTCGACCTCCCCGGCGGCGGCGCCGTCTGCGCCCTGTCCACGCTCACCGGCGTGATGCTGATCCAGATGGCGGTCGCCGAGGCATCCCGCCAACTCCTCGCCACCGGCGACCGCCCGCCCGTCTACGTCTCGGCCAATGTGCCCGGCGGCTTCGAGGGCAACCTGGAGCTGGAGAAGCGGTACGCCGGCCGGATCCGACGCACCGCGAGCTGACAGTGCCCCGACGGGCTCAGTCCCGGCGAGCCACCAACCGGTAGGCGTTCGACAGCCGCAGCCTGCCCGAGAGCGGCTTCACGGCGAACCGGTCCAGGAGCGTGCCCAGCAAGAACGCCGGGATGCCGGCGATCAGGACGGCGGTCCGCACACAGCGCCGAACCGCGGACGGCGGCTTTGCGTGCCAGGGCACGTCGTCGGGCACGGCCGCGTCCAGACCCAGCCATACGGCGGCCAGCAGATCGACCGGATCGTGGGGCTCGGCGTGCTGCTCCGCGACCACCGTGAAGCCCAACTCCGCCAGTCGGCCCCGCAGGTTCGCCACCGGGACGAAGTGCAGGTGCTGCGGCTGGAGCCAGGGCAGCCACCAGCGGCCGAGCAACCGGGCCAACCGGCTTTCCGGGTCCGGCACTTCGATCAACAGGTGGCCACCGGGACGGATCACCCGGTGCGCGGCCCTGAGCTCCAGGTCGGGCTGCGTGCTGTGCTCCAGGTAGTGGAACATGCTCAAGACGTCGTAGTGGCCCGAGAACTCCGGCGCCAGTTCGGGGAAGCTCCCGCGGTATCCGCGCTCCACCCGCCCTTCCCGCTCGGCGAGTTCGGCGCCGTCCGTGAAGTCGAGACCGTCGAAGGCGGTGTCCGGGTAGACCGTGCGGGCGGACTCGCAGAAGTGGCCGTGACCCGTCCCGACGTCCAGCCAGTTCTTGGGGGTCGGCGAGTGCGCGAGAAGCGACCGCGCGCGCTCCTCGTACATCTTCGTCCGGCCCCCGAAGGTGGTGCCGACCTGCTTCTCGCCCAGGCCGTCGTAGAAGTCCCGGTAGTAGAACTCCAGCCCCGCCTCGCTCAGTCGGGGGTTCTGGAAGGTGTGCCGGCAGCTCTGGCAGTGGTCCAGGACGAAGGCACCGGGCTTGTGCTGGAGCAGGTCCGTGGTGCGCAGCCGGGTCTTCAGCTCCACCGAGTCGCACCAGGGGCAGGTGGTGCGGCGGGGTTCGAAGAAGCGGGCTGTGCCGTCCGCGAGGTCGGCCTGGTAGGCCGGGCGCAGGGCGGCGACCTGTTCGGTGCGCGAGGGGGCAGCGGGTTCGGGTGGCGTCGGTGCTTCGGGTGGCTCGGGGGTGCTGCTCACTGGTCCTCCTTCGAAGGACGCGCCGGCTGTTCCGGCTCAGGACGCGCCAGTCGTTCCAGGTGGGTGGCCGCCGTCGCGGTGCCGCCGGCCGCGCGGAAGGCCGTGGCGATCCGGTCCGCGGCCACGCGGTGTTCCGGCTCGTGCAGCACCGCGTCGATCGCCGCGCCCAGCCTCACCGCGGTCACCCGGCCGAAACGGACCCGGACCCCGGCTCCCGCGGCGGTGACCTGACCCGCGATGACCGGCTGGTCGTCACGGATCGGTGCCACGACGAGCGGGACCCCGTGCCACAGGGCCTCACAGACCGTGTTGTGCCCGGCGTGGCAGACGACCGCGTCGACCCTTTCGAGCAGCGGGAGTTGGGGGACGGAGGGGACGACCAGTACGTCCTTGTCGTCGGTGGGGTCGCCGTGGGTGGCGTTGTCGAGGGCGGTACCGGCGTCGGGTCCCGTGAGCGTGCCGCCCGGGTCCACGATCACCGACTGCACCCGGTCCGCCCGCGCCCGCAGCGCGGTCAGGCACTCGGCGAGGAAACGTCCGCCGACGTCGGTGTTGGCGGTGCCCAGGGTGACCAGGACCCGGTCGCGGGAGGGGTCGAGCCAGTCCCAGGGGAAACCGGGTGCCGCCGGGCGGGACGCGATCGACGGGCCGACCCAGCGGATGCTCTCGCCCTCCAACGCCTCGGGACCGGCCAACTCCCTTGTGCTGAAGGCGAGTACGAGGTGCGGGGAGAACCGGGGGTCGGAGCTTCCCACCGGGTCGCCGACGCGGACGCGCAGGGCGTGGATCTCGTCGTCCAGCCAGCGCCTGACCTTGGGCAAACCCGCCAGCGCGTCGGTGAGTTCGGCCGACGTGGTCGCCGAGGTGGCCCACGGGACGCCGAGCCGCTCGGCCACCAGGCCGCCGGCCAGGGTCTGTTGGTCGGCGACGACCGCGTCCGGCGCGAACTTCGCGACAGCGGCCTCCACTCCGGGCGCCATCTCGACGGCCAGCGGCACCAGGAACCGTTCCCACAGGAACTTCAGCGCCTCCGGGCCGCGCAGCTCCGGCGGCCGTGAACCGTCACCCGAGCCCAGCATCGGTCCCGCGCACGGGTACACCCGGACGCCGTCCCCCGCCAGCCGCCGGACCAGAGCGGGATCGGCGCAGGCCCACGCCGACTCGTGGCCCCGGGCGGCGAGTTCGGCGGCCACACCGACGGTCGGGTTGATGTGCCCCACCAGGGGCGGCACGACGAACAGGAATCTGCTCACCGGACGGCCGCCGGGCTGCTCGCACGGGTCCGCTCGGTGGCGTCCCGGATGTGCTCCAGCACGTGGTCGCCCACCGCACCCGCCGCCTCCACCAGCACCGAGTGCTCGTGCCCCGGCAGGACGACCGTCCGGCAGTCGGGCAGCAGGCCCTCCAGCCACGGGGTCAGCAGCGCGAGTCCCGAGTCGGCGCCGAACACCCCGAGCACCGGGCAGCTCACCGCACCGATCTGATCCTCCGTCAGCACGCGGCTGGCGGCGATGTCCTGCGCGAGGCTGGTCTCACGGGCCAGCCGGGCCGCGCTCTTGGCCAGCCGGGCGGTGTTGTGGCTGCGGTTGACGGCGATCCACGCGAGCGCGTCGGCCTCGTTGAACGCCAGCTCGTGCAGCACCTGTTGGAGGACCTCGTCCATCTTCTCCGACCAGGTCGCGGTCGCCGGCTGGGACTCGATGAGGGAGACGCTCGCCGCCCGCTGAGGGTGGCGGGCCGCGTAGCCGAAGGCGATGGTGCCGCCGTAGGAGTTGCCGACCAGGTGCACTGGGCCCGTCACCTCCAGGGTGTCGAGCAAGGCCTCCAGGTCGTCGAGGTTGTCGTCGAGGGTGTAGCCGCTCGCCGGGCGCTCGCTGCGGCCGTGGCCGCGCAGGTCGTACATGACGACGTCGAGGCCGGCCGCCGCGAACGGCGGCCCGATCGTGAAGTAGTAGCTGGCCAGGCTGTCGGTGAGCAGGCCGTGGACCAGGACCACCGTGGCGTTCGGGGCGCCGCCTTCGCGGGGTCCCATTCTCTGTACGTGCATGCGGAGTTGACCGGTGTCGACCAGTGCCATGACTCAGCCCGCCTCCGCCGACTTCAGGCTCTGCACCACGTACTCGACCAGCCGGCCGACGGTGAGCTCGATGATCTCGTCGAACTCCATGTCGGCCAGGAACTCAGCGAAGTTGACCCGCCTGCCGTACTTCTCCTGCAAGAGCCCGGCGAGCGTCACCAGGTCGATGCTCTCCAGCTCCAGATCGCGGTTGAACGTGGTCGTCATGCCGATCTCGACGTCGTCGAGGCCGTACTCGTCCTCCAGCAGGCGCGCCAGCATGCCGGTGATGTCGGCGAGAACCGCGTCCTCGTCCGTGGGGGTGGACTCTTCCGTGGCGGTGGAAGGGGCGGTGGGATCGGTCATCGGTCGTACGACTCCTCTGCGTGCTGCGGGCCCGTGGTCCAGGCCACGACGTAGTCCCGGTCGGGCAGTGCGGGGGGATTGCCGGTGCGTTCGAGGTGCACGGTGTACGCGCGTTCGAGCCGCCCCGAGACCAACAGCCGCTCTGTGTCGGTGACTTCGAGGATCTCGAAGTCCCGGGGGCGTCCGCCGAAGCCGGTGCCCTCGGCCTTGGCGACCGCCTCCTTGGCGGCCCAGAAGCGGGTGAACCACAGGGCTTCGGACTCGCCCGTGTCGGCGCATACGGCGTGCAGGAGCCGCAGTTCGGCCGGGCCGAGTGCGGTGGTGACGGTCGACGGGTCGCGCTCCACGACCTCTTCGAGGTCGATGCCGGGGCCGGGACCTGGCGTGTGCGGCCGTACGATCGCGACCGCCGACTCGGCTCGGTGCGCCAAGGAGACGTCCAGCGCGGGCAGTTCACGTCCGTGCAGGCCGGTGACGTAGGGGCGGCCCAGGTCGTCGTTGTGCACCCGGATCTCCGCCGGGAAGACGGGCCCCTCGCCCTGGTCCCACAGCCACTGCCGTACCGCGTCCTTGAGCGCGATCCGCCCGAGCAGCCACTGCCTGCGGCCGCGCGGGGCGTGCTCGGCGTACTGCGAACGCTCCGCGCCGCTCAGTGAGTTGCGCATGATCAGGTCGCGCGAGGCGAGGTCGGGCCAGCGCTCGTGCAGCAGACTCCAGCCGCCGGGGCGCGCTTCGGAGAGGGTGTTGCGGTCCGGGAAGCGCTCGACGGGACGGGTCTTGGGGTCGTTGTCGAAGCGCCGGTCCTGCCAGCCGGTCAACTCCGCCCAGACCTGCCCGCCGACGCTCAGCCGGATGTCGGCTTCGAGGACGGCGGCGGTCAGGGAGGTGATCGAGACCACGCACTCCACGTCCGTGCCGGGGCGCGGATGAGGACCGTAGAAGCGCATCTCGCGCATCTGGACCGGGAAGACCACCGTGCGGTTCTTGCGGGTCGCCATGATCCAGTAGCCGAGGATCTGGCCGACGTTGTCGAGGAGCGCACCGGGGGCCGGCGGGGTCGTGATGACCCCGCGGACGTGATGGTCGCCGATGCCGGTCAGTTCGGTGACGCCCTGGAACGCCGGGCCGTGGAACATCCAGCGTTCGCCGTAGAGCTGGGCGGCGGTGTGCTCGGGGGTGCGGTCCCCGCCGGGGTGGGGGTGGTGCGCGGGGGCGGCCGGGTAGGCGGGGGCCAGTTCCACGACGGCTCGGGCGCCGGGGCCGAAGGTGACGGCGAGGCGGTTGGGGCCGTCGGGGGTGACGGTCACCGGCACGTCGACGGGGGGTGTCGCCGTCAGCCACTGGTCGAAGCGTGCGCCGTGGACCGCGACCGCCCGCATGCCGGGAGCGGTTGCCTCGGCCGCGTCCATGATGTGCTGCACGATCGTCGTCGCGGGCACGACCGGCCACCGGTCGGCGACGTCGGGCCAGCCGGGACGCTGCGGGAAGAAGCAGTGGTCGAGCAGGTAGGGCATGGCGTCGGGGGAGACGTGGAGGCTGGTGCGGTGGCCGGTGGGCGGGGGTGTCCGGACATGGTGGCCCTTGGTGGGCGGGGGCGCCTGGACGCGGTGGTCGTTGGTGGGCGGGGCGAATGACGTGGGTGCGGGTGAAGACGAGGACGCGTGACCGACGCTCGCCGTGATCAGCGCGGCGGCGGTGTCGGCGGTGTCGCGGAGGAGGGCGGAGAGTTCGGCGGCGACGGGGGAGTCGGCGACGAGGGCTTCGAGGGTGGGGGAGGTGCCGACTGACGTCTGGGGAGGGGGAGTTGCCGCCGCGGGTGCGGGCGCGATGGTCATCGGCCGTAGCTCCGCGTGGAGTTCCGTGAGGGTTGCGGCATCGAACGACACCAGCGCCCCGCCCAGGTCGAGGTGGATGGGTGGACGGCCGGTTCGTGTACGCCCCAGAGCTGTATGTCCCTGAGATGTACGTCCCTGAGGTGTAAGTCCCCGCGCTGGCAGGTCCGGTGCGATCTCCGCCCCCGTTGTCCACAACGCGGTCGCCACTCGGCGGAGTTGGGCGAGGCCCGTGCGGTGGGGCGAGTTGGCGGCGACGACCAGATGGTCGCGGGAGCCGAGGGTGTCGCCGACCAGGGAGCCTAGCTGACCGGTGCCGACCTGGACGAAGACGCGGTGGCCGGCGGTGTACAGCCCCTCGACGAGCTGCCGGAACCGGACCGGCTCCAGCAGATGCCGGACGAACAGCGCCCGGATGGCGGCCTCGTCCTCGGGGAACGGTGACGCGGTCGTCCCCGACCACAGGGGGACCGTCGGCGCGTGGAGCCGGAAGCGGTCGGTGGCCTCCTCGATGGGACCGAGGTACGGCTTCAACATGGGGGTGTGGAAGCCGGACTGGAACGGCAGCACCTGACTCAGCACACCCTCCGCCCGGAAGGCCCGAACGAACTCCGTCACGGCCTCGACCGGGCCGCACACCATCGACTGGCCCGGCGCGTTTTCGTGCGAGAGGACGACACCGGCGGCCGCCCACTTCCCGTCCAGCGCGGCGAGGACCCGTTCGGCGGACGTGCCGATCGCGCCGAACGCCAGCCCCGGGACGGTCAGTTGGTCCGGGTCGAAGGAGTCCATGAAGGCGCCGACCTCGTCCCCCGCGTACACCCCGGCCGCCACCATCGCGGTCCACTCGCCCACGCTGTGCCCGGCGACCGCGTCAGGGACCACACCCATGCGGCGCAGGGCGGCGTCGAGAAGCCGGCCGACGGAGACGACACCCAGGCCGTGCCGGCCCACGTCCCCGACCCGTGCCGGGCCCGCCGAACGGATCGGCGGCAGCCCGAAGTGGTCGGCCACGTCGTCGACTTGCGGGTCGAAGTCGCCCTCCAGGCCGGGGAAGAGGAAGGCGGTCGTGCCGGTCAGCGGGCGCGGCGCGAACCACACATCACTGCGCCCCTGCCAGGCCCGCCCCTTGGCGACCGCGCGCCGGGCCAGCGCGAGTCGCTTCGCGGTCGGGTCGACGATGCCGAGCCGCGCGCCGCCCGCCGTGGTCGAGGGGCGCGCGGTGTCGAGGCCCGCGGCCAGTACGGCACTGTCGTCGGCGTCGAGCAGAGCGGCGAGGTTTTCGGGGGTGTCTGCGGCGAGGGCGAGGACGCGCTCGGGTTCGGTGACGGTCACCGGACGTGACTGTCCCGGTCGTACCGCACCCGGCGCCTCCTCCAGCACCACGTGTGCGTTGATCCCGCCGAACCCGAACGCGTTGACGGCCGCCCGTCGCACCGGACGCTCGGCCGAGGTCTCCCAGGGCGTCGCCTTCTCCAGCGGGCGGAAGCGGGTCGCCATGAGTGCGGGGTGCGGGTCGTCGCAGTGCAGGGTCGGCAGGAGCATGCCGTGGTGCACGGCGAGGGCCGCCTTGATCAGGCCGGCGACTCCGGCGGCGGGCATGGTGTGGCCGATCATCGACTTCACCGAGCCGATGACCGCGTCGCCCTCGCCCCGACCGGCTGGCTCGCCCCGCCCCGATCTCCCGCTGCGGCCGAACACCTCCGCCAGAGTGGCCAGTTCGGCGCCGTCACCGGCGGGTGTCGCCGTGCCGTGGGCCTCCAGGAGGCCGATCGAACCGGGCTCCGCCGGATCGAGACCCGCCGCCCGCCACGCCTGGCGTACGGCGTGGGTCTGGCCGGCCGAGTCGGGGTTGAAGAGGCTCGCCGCGCGGCCGTCGCTCGCGACCCCGGTGCCCCGGATCACGGCGTAGATCCGGTCGCCGTCGCGTTCGGCGTCGGCGAGACGCTTGAGGACGACCACGCCGGTGCCCTCGCCGATGAGGATGCCGTCGGCGCCCCGGTGGAAGGGCCGGATGCGCTGACTCGGGGAGAGGGCGCGCAGTTGGGAGAAGACGCTCCAGAGCGTGATGTCGTGGCAGTGGTGGACGCCTCCGGCCAGCATCAAGTCGCAGCGGCCGGAGTCGAGTTCGGTCACCGCCTGGTCGACGGCGACCAGCGAGGACGCGCAGGCCGCGTCCACCGTGTACGCCGGACCGCGCAGGTCGAGACGGTTGGCGACCCGGGAGGCGGCCAGGTTGGGCACCAGGCCGATGGCCGACTCGGGGCTGTCCGGGCCGAGCCGCTCGGTGAACGCCGTCCGCACCCGGGCGAGTTGGCCGGGTGTCAGGTCGGGCAGCAACTCGCCCAGCGTGCGCACGAGTTGCCCCGCCGTACGCACCCGCTGGTCGAGCCGGACCAGGCCGGGGGTCAGATAGCCGCCCCGGCCCAGGATGATCCCGACGCGGTCGCGGTCGGGCAGCCGGTCCTCGCCGCCCGCGTCGGCGACGGCCTGCGCTGCCACCTTCAGCGCGATCAGCTGGTCCGGCTCGGTCCCGGCCACCGAGTTCGGCATGATCCCGAACCGGGTGACCTCGACCTCCGCCAGCGAGTCGACGAACCCGCCGCGCCGGCAGTACACCTGGTCGGCGACGGCCGGACCGCCGGCGGAGCCCGGCCGGTAGTACGCGTCCGCGTCCCACCTGCCGTCCGGCACGTCCGTGATGGCGTCGGTGCCGTCCAGCAGATTGCGCCAGTAGGTGTCCAGGTCCGGGGCGCCCGGCAGCAGCACCGACATGCCCACGATGGCCACGGGGCTGGTCATGTCACCAGCCCGACGCGGTGTAGACGACGGAGCGGGCCGACTCCTCGCCCCAGGCGAGTTCGCGCAGCAGCGCCGCGGTGCCCTCCTCCGGGTCGATCAGGCCGATCCCGCGCCGGGCGTACTCGCGGCCCAACTCCGGTGTCACCATGCCGTGATGACCGCCGGTGGGCGCCCACGGCCCCCAGTGCACGGTCAGCGCGCGCCGCCCGGTGCGGGCCGCCCACGCGGTACCGAGGCTCTCCAGCGCGTCGTTGGCGGCGGCGTAGTCGACCTGTCCGCGGTTGCCGAGGACGGCCGAGATGCTGCCGAACAGCACGGCGAAGGCAGGGCCGTTGGGGAGTTCGGCCAGGGCGGAGAGCAGGGTCTCGGCGCCCTCCGTCTTGGTGCCGTAGACCCGCCCGAAGGACTCGGCGGTCTTCTCCGCGATCAGCCGGTCCTCGATCACCCCGGCCGCGTAGACGACCCCGTCGAGGCGGCCGTGCTCGGCGTGGATCTCCTTCACCGCCTGGAGGGCGCCGTCGGGTTCGCGGAAGTCGACGGAGTGGTAGCGCGCCGGGCTGCCGAGCGCGGCGAGTTCCGCAAGGGTGGCCGTGATCTCCCGCTGGGCCAGGAGGAGTTCGGCGGCGCGGTTGATGTCGGCGGGGGAGCGGCCGCCCTGGGCGGCGAGGGCCGCGCGCAGTTCGGCGGGGGTGCCGGCGGCGGCGGTCGCCGGGTCCTCGGGTCCGACCGGGGCGGGTGTACGGCCGAGCAGTTCGATCCGGCACCTGGAGGCCCCGGCGAGTGCGGCGGCGAATTTCGCGGTGATGCCCCGCGCGCCGCCGACCAGCAGCACCACCGCGTCCCGGTCGAGGCCGAGCGCGGCGGCCTCGGCGGCGCCGTCACCGGCCGGTCCGGCCCCGTTGGTGGCGAGCGCCCCGAGCGGCACCTCGGTCAGCTCCAGGCCGTGCCGCCCGGACGCCCCGCGCACCACCACGGGGGCGTCGTCGGCGGCGGTCAGCTCGCCGATGACCGCGTCCGCCACGGCGGCCGGGGCGAGGTCGTCGACGTCGACGATCCGCGCGCGGGTCTCCGGGTACTCCCGGGCGACCGTGCGGAACACCCCGTGCAGGCCCGCGGCGCGGAGGTGCGGCTCGGCGGGGCGTACCGCCAGCAGGTGGCGTGGCGCGCGGCGCAGGACCGCTTGGAGGACGGAGAACGCCTCGGGCAGCACCGGAGGCCGGGCGCTCGCGAGCGGGTCGAGGAACAGGACGCCGTCCACGGTCCCGTCGGCCTCGGTGAGCAGGTGGTCGGCGGCGAGCGGGGTGACCTCGGCTCCGTGCGCGGCGAGCCGGGCGGCGACCGCACGGGCCACGGCCGCGGTGTCGTCGTCACCGAGGATGACGAACCGTTTCCCGGAGAGTGCAAGGGAGTTGGGGCCGACGGAAGCGCCCTCGCCGGCGGGGGCGCTTCCGTGGTCGGGGAGGAGAATGGGCCGGAGCACGAAGCGCCGGGGAGCCACGCCGGCGACGTCCGGGGTGTCCGGCGCGGTCGGAGTGGCGGGGGCACTCGGGGTGTCAGGGGCCGCCGCCGGCTGCTCGGGCGCCGTCGTCGTGGGTCCGCTCAGACGCGCCGCCAGCCAGTCCGTCACCGCGGCCGCCGTGCGGGCCTTCGCCAGGTCCTCCAGCTCGGAGTCGTCCAGCGCGGTCACGTCCGTTCCGGCGCCGATGCCCAGCCGCTTCGCCAACTCGCCCGCTATCTCGGCCCGTTTGATCGAGTCGATGCTGAGGTCCGCCTCCAGGTCGAGGTCGGGCTCGATCATGTCGACGGGGTAGCCGGTCCGTTCGCTGATGATCTCCAGAACGACAGCGAGCACGTCGGCCTCGCCGAGGGCGTCGGTGGCGGGCGCGAATTCCTGCGCGGCCACGGGGAGTTGAGGCAGGGGCGCCGTCTGCGGGACGGCGGCGACGGCTGCCGGAACCGGTGCGCTGGTGGCTCCCGGTACCCACTCCATGGGTGGGGCCGCGGGCGCGGGAACCCACTGACCCGGGGCCGTCGCACCGAAGTACGTCAGCAGGACGTCCCGTTGTGCGGCCACCATCTCCCGGCTGGTGCGCAGGAATTCGGCGATCAGCTCGTCCCGGTTGACCGGGGCGGGGCCCGGCTGGTTCGTCGTCACGGTCGTCTCCACAACGCGTCGAGCCGGTGCGAGCGCACCGGGAAGGGTGTCTCCTGCGGCCGTACGGACCAACTGGCCGTCGACCGTCCAGCCGGGGCGCCTGGGCGCGGTCGCCCGGGTCGCGTCGACGGCGTCACGCCCCTGGAACAGCCATCCGGTGCGCACCGGCACGCCGGCGACGGCCAGTTGGGCCAGCGCGTCGAGCCAGCCGCGCAGCCCGCTGCCGGGCCGGGGCTCGCACGCGACGACCTGATGCGGGCGGTCGCCGAGGATCTGGCCGACCAGTCGGGTCAGTACCGTCCCGGGCCCCGCCTCCACGAAGATCCGCGCCCCGGCCTCGTACATCGCCTCGATCTGCGCGACGAAACGGACCGGCGCGCCGATCTGGGCGGCGAGTTCGGCGCGGATCGCGTCGGCGTCACCGGCGTAGGGGGCGGCGGTGCGGTTGGACCACACCGGGAACTCCGGCGCGTGCACGGGCCGGGCCGCGAGCGCCTGCGCGAACCGCTCGCCCGCGTCCGCCACCAGGGGGCTGTGGAAGGCACAGGCCACGGAGATGCGCTTGGCGCCGAGACCGGCCTCGCGCAGCAGTCGTACGGCGGCGGTGACCGCGTCGGTCGGGCCCGAAATGACTGTCTGGCTGGGCGAGTTGTGGTTGGCGAGGACGACCGACTCGGGGGCGCCGGCCGCCCGCAGAGCCGCCGCGACCTCCTCGGCGCCGGCGGCGACCGCGGCCATGGTGCCGGGGTCGTCCCCGCCGGTGGCCGCGAGGATCGCCGCCGCGCGCTCGGCGCTCAGCTCCAGCAGCGCCTCGGGCTCGATCACGCCGGCCGCGCACAGGGCGGCCAGCTCGCCGTAACTGTGCCCGGCCGCCATGTCGGGCCGCACGCCCGCCGCCCCGAGCAGGGCGTACGCGGCGAGCGAGGTGATGCCGAGGGCCGGCTGGGCGACCCGGGTGTCGGTCAGGTCGGCCTGCGCACGGTCCTGTGCGGCGTCGTCGAACGCGGCCGGCGGATAGAGCGCGGCGGCGTGGTCGCGGCCGAGCTGCAGGTAGTACTGCAGCTCGGGAAAGGCGACGAAGACGTCCGCGAGCATCCCGGGACGCTGGCTGCCCTGACCGGGGAAGAGGAAGGCGACTTTGCCGGGCGACTCCGGGGCAGGCTGTACGCCGGATTCCGTTCCGCTCCTCGCACCGCGCTCCGCGCCGAGCCCCGCGAAGCGCTCCACGCCGGCTTCCGGTCCCTGCTCCGCGCCGGGTGCCGACACGCGCCCCGCGCCGGAAGTCGCGGCGCCGCTCACGCCGGCTTCCGCTCCCTGCTCCGCGCCGGGTACCGACACGCGCCCCGCGCCGGAAGTCGCGCCGCCGCTCACGCCGGCTTCCGCGACGCTCCCCACGCCGGTCTCCGCGTCGCCCCCCACGATGGCGGCCGCCAGATGAATGCCCGCCCCCGGATCGTGCTCACCGGCCAGCGCCCGCCGCAGCTGCGTCACCAGTCCCTCGACGTCCGTCGCGACCACGGCCGCGTGGACGGGGTCGTGGCGTGCGTCCGATCTGCGGGACGCGGCGAGTGCGAGATCCCGTAGGCGCCACGGCAGTCGGCCGTCGGTGCCGGAGGACTCCGCGGTCTTCAGGAGAATCTCCATGCCGCGTCGGGCGGCCGCCTGGTCCGTGCCGCGGAAGGTGAACAGCTCGGCCGGCCAGGCGTTGAGGCCATGGGCCGGCGGTACGGCGTCGGCGTGGGCCTCGATCACGGCGTGGAAGTTCGTGCCGCCGAAGCCGAACGCGCTCAGTCCCGCGATCCGTTCACCGGCCGGCGCCGCCCAGGGACGGGCCTCGGTGTGGAAGACGAAGGGGCTCTCGCCCTCCCGCCAGGCCGCGTTGGGCCGCCGTACGTGCAGCGTGGGCGGCTTGACCCCGGTGTACAGGGACAGCACGGTCTTGATCAGTCCCGCGAGCCCCGCGGCACACTTGGTGTGCCCGATCTGCGACTTGACCGAGCCGAGCGCGCAACTGCCGGGCGCGGCACCGGACTCGGTGAACACCTCGCTGAGGATGGTGAGTTCGGTACGGTCGCCGACCACGGTCCCGGTGCCGTGCGCCTCGACGAGACCGACCTCGGCCGGCGAGACACCCGCGTTGCGGTACGCCCGCTGCAGCGCGGCCCGCTGTCCCTCCGGGCGCGGTGCGGTGAGGCCCAGTGAGCGGCCGTCGCTGGAGCTGCCGACTCCCTTGACCACGCCGTAGATCCGGTCGCCATCGCGCTCGGCGTCCGCCAGCCGCTTCAGGACGACGCACGCGACGCCCTCGCCGAGCGCGATGCCGTCGGCGGAACTGTCGAAGGCCCGGGAGCGGCCGGTGGGGGAGAGGGCGTGCACGGATGAGAAGAGCACGTAGTCGTTGATGCCGTTGTGCAGGTCGGCGCCGCCGCACAGCACGACGTCGCTGGTGCCGCCCACGAGTTCCTTGCAGGCCACGTCCAGCGCGGCCAGCGAGGACGCGCAGGCCGCGTCCACCGTGTAGTTGGCGCCGCCGAGGTCGAGCCGGTTGGCGATCCGGCCGGAGACAACGTTGGCAAGCATCCCCGGGAAGGAGTCCTCGGTGAGGTCCGGCAGCTGCTCGGCCAGCCCGTCGGGGACCTTGCCGTAGTACGAGGGCAGTACGGCCCGCAGGGTGGTCGCGTTGGAGAGGTCGCTGCCCGCCTCCGCGCCGAACACCACCGAGGTGCGGGCCCGGTCGAACTCCCGTCCCCGCTCGCCGTATCCGGCGTCCTCCAGTGCGCGCCGGGCCGCTTCGAGGGCCAGCAGCTGCACCGGCTCGATGTTGCCGAGGGAGGTCGGCGGGATGCCGTAGCGCAGCGGGTCGAAGGGGATCTCGGGCAGGAAGCCGCCCCACTTGGACGGGGTGGCGCCGGTGCCGTCCTCGGACCAGTGCACGGCGGGGTCCCAGCGGGTGGCCGGCACCTCGCCCACCGCGTCGTGGCCGCCCAGGACGTTGGCCCAGAAGGAGGCGAGGTCGGGTGCTCCCGGGAACATGCAGGCCATGCCGACGACCGCGACATCGAGCGGCTCGGGCACGTCCTCCTCGGCCAAGTCCGCTTCCCCGCCCAGGAGTTCACGCGACCTGCCCGCGTAGAACTCGGCGGCGCCCGCCGTCACCGAGCGGTGCAGCGCGCCGACGGTCGTGGTCGCCGAGCGCAGCACGGCCACCTCGCCGGCCATGAACATCCCCTCGGCGAGCTGGCGTTCCTCGTCGACAGGCGCCAACCGACCGCTCTCGTCCCGCTCGACGCCCTTGCTCGCGATGCGCAGGCGGCCGACGTTGAGCCGCTCCAGCTCCTCCCACATCCGCCGGTCGGGCACACCCCGCTCCCGCAGCCGGTCCCCCAACTCCCGGAACCCGTCGCTGAACGGGCTCCGTACGCAGCGGGTCGCATGGCCGGGCGCGGTCTCCAGCAGGGCGGTCCCGGTCGCCCCTACGACCTGTTCCTGGAACAGGGGCCGGATCGCCCCGCGCGCCACCGCCTCCTCGGTGAAGAGGTAGGCGGTGCCCATCAGGACGCCGACGGCCGCGCCGCGTGCCGTCAGTGGAGCGGCGAGTGCGGCCACCATCGCGGCGGACCGCTCGTCGTGCACACCGCCCGCGAAGAACACCTCCAGGCCCTCGGCCTCGGGGAAGTCCTCCAGTACGGCGAGTTGGGCCTCCCAGAGCGGAAAGCTGTTGCGGGGGCCGACGTGGCCGCCGCATTCCGAGCCCTCGAAGACGAACCGGCGGACGCCCGCCTCAAGGAACTGCCGCAGCAGTCCCGGTGAGGGCACGTGCAGGAAGGTGCGGATCCCGGCGCTCTCCAGCGCCTCGGCCTGCGAGGGCCGGCCGCCGGCGATGATCGCGTGCGTGGGCCGGAGTCGGCGTACGGCTTCGAGCTGGGCGTTCCTGGTCTCCTCGGGCGCGAAGCCGAGCACTCCGACGCCCCAGGGGCGACCGGCCACGGCGTCCCGGGTCTCGGTGAGCATCGCCTGCGTCTGCTCGCCGTTCGCCAACGCCAGCGCGATGAACGGCAGTCCGTCCCCTTCGGCGACCGCGGCGGCGAACCCCGCCTGGTCGCTGACCCGGGTCATCGGGCCCTGGGCGATGGGCAGTTCGGTTCCGAGGGCCTGGCTCATGGGGGAGTCGTGGCGCAGTGCCAGGGCGGGCCCGTCGTCCCGCACGGCCTCCCGCACGGCGGCGGTCAGCCCGCGGACCACACCGCCGACGTCCCCCCACCGCTCGGCGAACCGGGCTGCCAGGAAGCCGTCTTGGCCCACGGGGAGGAGCTGGGTGCGGAGATCCTGGGCGCCGAGGGAGCGGGCCACCTCGACCGGGTCCTCGGTACGCACCTTCGGGGCGTCGGGTCCCCGCCGGTGCAGCACCCGGTGACCGGCCACGACCGTCGTCTCGGAGCCGTCCATCGAACGCAGCGCCGCGGCTGCCGCCTCGGGCAGCCCGGACTCGGCCAGCAGCGCGAGCTGACTGTCGAGCACGACCCCGGCCGCCCCGCCGGCCACCGCCGCGGCGGCCGTACGGGGACCGATGCCCCCGCAGGCCCAGACCGGGACGTCCACGCGGGGGTCGGCCAGCACCTGCTGCAGGAGCACGAAGGTGCTCAACTCGCCGACGCGCCCTCCGCTTTCACTGCCACGGGCGATCAGCCCGTGCGCTCCGGAGCGGACCGCGTCCAGGGCCTGGTCCAGGTCGGTGACCTCGACGAGTACGCGATGACTCCCGGCGAGATCCACGGTCCCTAAGGGGGCGTCGGCGGCCAGGATCACGGTCGTCGGGCCGTCCGTGATCTCACCGGCCCGGATCCGGCAGCCGGCCCCGATGCGCACCCCGTAGGGCCCGGGCACCCAGCGGCGCAACCGTGCCAGGGCCTCTCTCGTTCTTCGGTCACCCGCGCCCAGATCCAGTACGCCCAGACCGCCGGCGCGGCTGATCGCCGCGGCGAGTCGGGCGTCCGGTTCACGCAGCGGCGTGATTCCAATGATCAGGTCTTCGGCGCGCAGGGCAGACGTCATGATTCTCCGAATGAACGGCGAAACTGCACGGTGGGGGGAAACGGCCTACGAGCGGCGAACCGGTGCGAAAGGGGACGCCGTTATGCGTGGAAAGTCGTGTGGATAACTAGTGAAAAGCTAGCCCTACGGTTACCCATGGGTCAACAACGCCTACGTGCCTGATCGGCGTCTCGCCTTGATCCAGCCAGTCGCGCCAGCTCATCCCAAACATCCGAAAATCCGGCCATTCCGCGACCAAATTCCCCCGAGCCGCGCTCGCATTCACTCGCGTCACATGCCTCCGAAACGTTACGGACAGGGAGCGGAGCCCACGTAAACATTTCGTATCGCGGTCGGCGTGTGAGTTGTGCGCGGAATTGTTCCTCGCTGAATTCCGTCCATCCGCAGCCAAAAGCCGCTGTTGTAATGTCAGTCGACTACGGCGGAATGTCAGCGCTTTCTCCCCGGCCGCGTTTCTCACCAGCCCGTCAGCAACAGGTGATTGACGAGCAGCGCGAGCACTGCCTGTCCGGCCAGCCACGCACGCGGCGCCGTCAGGAACGCGCCGGCCGGCAGCAGCCACAGGGCGAAGGGCAACCAGATCCGCTCCGTCTCCGCCTTGCTCATACCGGACAGGTCCGCGACGAGCAGGGCGAGCAGTGCGGCGGCGACGAGGAACGCGAGGCGCGCGGCGGACGTCCGGCCGGGGCGCAGGAGGGTCGCCCCGGTACGGCGCAGGCCGGCCGCCGTCGTCGGGCCCACGATGATCGCCGTACCGGCCAGGTTCGCCCACACCCAGTAGCCGTACGGGCGCACCCCACCCGCGCCTTGGTGATAGCGGGTGACCAACAGGCGGTACGCCTCCCACCAGTTGAAGCCCAGTGCGGTGAACACGACGGGTGCGACGGCGAGTCCGGCCAGGACGAAGGGCAGCGGGCGGGCGCGGACGTGGCCCAGGAGAAGCACGGCCGCCGCGATCAGGGCGAAGAGGGTGAGACCGTACGAGAGATAGGCGCTCAGGCCGAAGAGCAGACCGGACGCGAGGCCGGTCCCTCGCGGCCGGTGTCCCGTGACCGCCAGCCCGAGCAGCGCGAGTGCCCACGCGGCGACGGCCGCGAAGTAGCCGTCCGCCGAGGTGCCCACCCATACCGCGGCCGGTGCCAGTACGAGGAAGGGGGCCGCGCGCCGGGCCAGCTCCTCGTCGGCCAGGGCGCGTACGGTGACCAGGACCGCGACCGCCGCGGTGGTGCCGACGGTGATGACGAAGGCGCCGGCCCAGCCACCGCCGCCCAGTCCGATCCGGTCCAGCAGGACGAAGGTGAGGGTGGCGCCCGGCGGGTGCCCGGCGACGTGCGCGGGCCAGTTGTCGGGCGAGTCGATGAGGATGTGACGGGTGAAGTCCCGCAGGGCGTACGGGATGTCGTGGAAGCTGCCGACGGAGCGCAGGTACTCGTTCCGCGTCGTCAGCTGCTCGGCGACACCCCGGTACCAGCCGTCCACCAGAGCCAGGGACCACGTCCACGCCGACCCCGCCGCCCAGACCGCGAGAAGCAGCGGGCGCCAGGGGAGCCGGGCGGCGAGCGCGGGGCCGTAGGCGACGACGCCGACCGCGACGGCGATGGCGGCCGGGGTGCCCGGGCCCACGTGCGGGTCCCAGTCCGCCAGCAGGGGCGGCCAGTTGACGTGAAGGGAGCCGTCGCGGTGCTGGATCGCGCGGCCGACGAGAACGGCGGCAAGGACTAGGAGGACCGCGGCGAGGACAGCGTAGAGATCACGACGGACATCGCGACGGCTGTGGCGACGGTCATCACGGCCGAGGTCGCGGTGCGGGGTATGGGCCGGGGGTCGGCGAAGGACGCGGGACAGGCCGGGGAGAAGGTCGCGGTACACGCGGGAACGCTAGGCCGCCGCGGCCCGTCCGAGGCGCTGACGTGGGCGGACGTCAGACTTTCGTCATGATTCGCAGACCCTCTCAAGGGTGGTCGCGGACCTACCGTCGGGGCATGCCACGCTCTCCCTTCTCGCCCGCGTTCTGGCGCAGCCCGTTGCGCGGACCCCGGTTCACCTCGCTGCTCGGCCTCGTCCTGCTCGGCGGGATCACGGTGCTGTTCGTGACGGGACTGCTGTCGTACGCCGCCTACAACCCGGACCTGTCGCCGGTGAACGACAAGACCCCGGGCAAGGGGCTGCTCGGCTTCTACCTGTTCGCCTGGCCGACCGACCCGCACTGGCTGTACCGGCTCACCCAAGGTGTCCACGTCACCCTCGGGATCACGCTGATCCCCGTCCTGCTGGCCAAGCTGTGGTCGGTCGTGCCCAAGCTGTTCACGCTGCCACCGGCCCGCTCCCTGGCCCATGCCCTGGAACGCCTCTCGCTGTTGCTCCTCGTCGGCGGCGGCCTGTTCGAGTTCGTCACCGGCGTCCTGAACGTCCAGCTCGACTACATCTTCCCCGGCTCCTTCTACACCCTGCACTTCTACGGAGCCTGGGTGTTCTTCGCCGCGTTCGTCGCGCACGCCGTGCTGAAGACGCCGGTGGCCCTGCGGAATCTGCGCGAACTGCGCCGGCCGGGCGGACCGGGCGAACTACGGGGCGACGGCAACGAGTTGACCTCCCCGAACCCCGGTCCCACCACCGTGTCCCGCCGCGGAGCGGTCGCGTTCGTCGGGGGCGGCTCGCTGCTGCTGTTCGCTACGACGGTGGGGCGGAGCTTCGACGGGCTGCGGTGGAGCGCGATCCTCGCCCCGCACGGTGGCGCCGAACCCGGGAACGGACCCGGCGCCTTCCAGATCAACAAGACGGCCGCGTACGCCGGGATCAGCGCGGCCGAGAGGAGCGAGGAGGCCTGGCGGCTGGTCGTGACGGGGCGTGGTGGCACCGTCCGGCTCAGCCGGGCCGAGTTGCTCCGGCATCCCCTGCACAGCGCCGCGCTGCCCATCGCCTGCGTCGAGGGCTGGGCGACCTCCGACCAACTGTGGCGCGGGGTACGGCTGCGGGACCTCGCCGCCCTGGTCGGGCACGACGAGCCGACCGACGTCTTCGTCGAGTCGCTGCAGATGCACGGTTCGTTCCGCCGGGCGGCCCTGCGCGCCAACCAGGTGGCCGACCCGCGCTCCCTGCTCGCCCTCTTCGTCAACGGAGCGGAACTGACCCCCGACCACGGTCACCCGGCGCGGATCATCGTGCCCGCGGCGCCCGGAGTGCTCAACACCAAGTGGGTGGGCCGGTTGACCTTCGGAGACCTGTGATGCCGACGACTTGCCGGCGACCCGCGACGCGACCGACCTCAGGAGTTCTGTGATGCGCCCCCGGTTCCAGTTCGGCACCCCCTTCCGCCCCCGACTGCGGCCAGGCAGCCCCTTGCGCTTGCGCCTCCCGCTCGGCAGCCCCTTCCAACTCCTGCTGCTGGCCTGCTCGTTCGCGCTCGCCGCCTACGCGGTGGTGCGACTCCTCGACCGCGACTGGTTCGACGTCGCGCTGTGGATCGTCGGTGCGGCCCTGCTCCACGACCTGGTCCTGCTGCCGCTGTACGCGGCGGCGGACCGCGCGCTCGTGCGGGTGGCGGGCCGGCACCGGAGCGCGGTGATGTACGTCCGGGTGCCCGCCGCCCTGTCCGGGCTCCTTCTGCTGGTGTGGTTCCCGCTCATCGGCGGCGAGGTGGCGGGGCGTTACACCGCCGCCACCGGCCTGTCCGCCGACGGCTTCGCGACCCGCTGGCTGCTGCTGACGGCGGCGCTGTTCGGCGGCTCGGCCCTGCTCTACGTCCTGCGCTGCACCGTGCGGCTGCGCAGGGCGACGAAGGAGCGGCCGTCGGCCGACCACTGATCGACGGCACGCCAGCCCGCGCGGTCCCCGAGCCGCAGCAGGGCCGGCGTGCCGAGCCGTGCCCACGGGAAGGCGGTGCCGACCGTTCCGCGGGCGTCGGTGACGCGTACGTGGATCTGCTCGTCGACGTCCAGTCCCGCCACCGTCTCGACGATCAACAGGCCGCCGGGGGCGAGAAGTCGGGCGGTGCGGTCGAGCAGGGCGCGCGGGTCGCCGCCGATGCCGACGTTCCCGTCGATCAGCAGCGCGGTGCCCCAGCGGCCCTCAGCGGGCAGTGGTTCGAAGACCGACCGGTGCAGGGCCTGGCCGCCGAGGGCGACCGTGCGGGCCACGGCCGCCTCGCTCACGTCGATGCCGAGCACCCGCCGGCCCCGTCCGGCCAAAGCCGCCACCAGCCGCCCCGGCCCGCAGCCGACGTCCAGCACCGCGCCCTCGCACCGCCGCAGCACCTCCAGGTCGGCCGCGTCGGCGTCAGCGCACCACCGCTCGACCTCCAACGGCAGCAACCAGCCATCGGCCCGCCGCAGGAAGAGCGGGCCCCGACCGCTGCGCAGGGCGTCGGAGTACGGATCCGCGGACCAGGGCCGCCCCTCGACCGAGCCGCCCTGCCGGACGCTCCGCTCGGCCACCTTCGCCACCCCGCTCACCTGACCCCCGCCCCGCTCAACTCGGTCCATCGCGCGGCGAATCGACTCCCGGCCGCCGCTCCCGCCACGACCTCCGCGTCGTACGCGGTGTCCACATCGCGCAGGCACGGCAGCTCCCGTACCCGCAGGCCCGCCAGCCGGGCCCGTTGGGCGGCGCCGGTGTGCGGGGTCGACATGGGGACGCCGAGGAGGAGGGCGGGGTCGGGGGCGGCCAGGCCCAGGGACCAGAAGCCGCCGTCCTCGGCCGGTCCGAAGTACGCGTCGCAGTCGGCGAAGTCGACGGTGAGGAGGTCCGGGGTGATCTGGGGAGTGTCCATGCCGACGAGGAGGGCCGGGCCGGTGCAGCCGGCGAAGGCCGCGGCGAGCCGGACGTCGAGGCCGCCTTCGCACTGCGGTACCACCTCGAAGCCGGGCGGCAGCCAGGGGCCGGGCGCGCCGTCGAGGACCAGGACCCGGCGGTCGGCCGGGGTGCGCGCCACGGTGTCGAGGGTGTCCGCCAGCGCCGCCTCGGCGAGGGACGCGGCCTCCTCCGGGGTGAACGGCGGGGTCAGTCGCGTCTTGACCCGGCCGGGGCGGGGTTCCTTGGCGATGACGAGGAGCGTGGTCGTGGTCATCGCAGGGCTCCCTCGTCGGCGGGACGCTCGGCCAGTACGCGGTTCATGTCCCGTACCGCCTGCCAGGTGCCGCGCCAGGTCCCGGTCACCTTCGAGGCGCCCAGGCGCGGGCGGTAGGGGACGTCGTACTCGGCGACCCGCCAGCCCGACTCGGCGGCGCGCACGACCATCTGGAGCGGGTAGCCGCTGCGGCGGTCGGTGAGGCCGAGGGCGAGGAGGGGTTCGCGGCGGGCCGCGCGCAGAGGACCCAGGTCGTGCAGGCGCAACCCGGTGCGGCGGCGCAGGAGTTGGGCCAGAGCGAGGTTGCCTGCCCGGGCGTGCGGCGGCCAGCTGCCGCGGCCCTGCGGTCGGCGCCGGCCCAGGACCAGATCGGCCTCACCGGATCGGATCCGGTCCACGAAGGGCACCAGGTCGGCCGGGTCGAGGGACGCGTCGCAGTCGCAGAAGCAGACGATGTCCGCCGTGGCGGCCAGCAGGCCCGCGTGGCAGGCGGCGCCGAAACCGCGCCGCTCCTCACGCACGACGGTCGCGCCGAGCGCGCGGGCGAGGTCGGCCGAACCGTCCGTGGAGCCGTTGTCCACGACGAGGGCGCGCCAGCCGGCCGGCACCCGCGCCAGGACGTCGGGCAGCGCCTCGGCCTCGTCGAGACACGGGAGCACGACGTCGACGCCGGAAGGCGCCGTGGCCGGGAAGGGAGAAGGGGAGGGGGTGGTCGTCACGGACTCACCCTACGAATGGGAAACGGGCATTTTGGACTTCGGATCCTTACGAAACACGGACGTCAGAGGCCTGCGGCGGCATCGGCGTGTGCCGGGTGCGAGGCTGGCGGCATGGAGCAGCAGCAGCCGTACGCACCGGACGGGGCGAGGGTCCTCGTCGTGGACGACGATCCCACCGTCGCCGAGGTCGTCTCCGGATACCTCGACCGGGCCGGATACGTGGTCGACCGGGCCGGCGACGGCCCCGACGCGCTGGCCAGGGCCGCCGCGCACTGGCCGGATCTCGTCGTCCTCGATCTGATGCTGCCCGGCATGGACGGCCTGGAGGTGTGCCGGCGGATGCGGGGGCAGGGGCCCGTGCCGGTCATCATGCTCACCGCGCGCGGCGACGAGGACGACCGCATCCTCGGTCTGGAGGTCGGCGCCGACGACTACGTCACCAAGCCCTTCAGCCCCCGCGAACTGGTGCTGCGCGTCGAGTCCGTCCTGCGCCGCGCCCGGCCCGTGTCGGCGCCGCGCGGCCCGTTGCGCGCGGCCGGTCTCTCACTCGACCCGGCGGCCCGTCGCGCCGACAAGGACGGCGCCGAACTCGCCCTCACCATCCGGGAGTTCGACCTCCTCGCCTTCTTCCTGCGGCATCCCGGGCGCGTCTACAGCCGGGAGGACCTGATGCGGGAGGTGTGGGGGTGGGACTTCGGCGACCTGTCGACCGTGACGGTCCACGTCCGGCGCCTGCGCGGCAAGGTCGAGGACGATCCGGCCCGGCCGCGCCTGATCCAGACGGTGTGGGGCGTCGGCTATCGGTTCGACGCGTCGGGGCAGGATGCCGCAGGGCCCGACGCCGCCGGACAGGAGGCCTGAGCCATGCGTGACACCGTCCTCATAGCTCTCTTCGCCTTCCTCGGCGCCGCCGCGGCCGGTCTCCTCGGGGCCGGCGTACTCCTGCTGATCCGGCGGCGCTCGGTCGTCGCGCACCTCGCCGTGGTGGCCGCCGTCGCCGTCACCGCGATGCTCGCGGGCACGCTGGCCGTCGCGCAGGCGATGTTCCTCTCCAGCCATGACCTGAGCGTCGTCACGACGGTCGTCGCCATGGCCACCGTGGTCTCCCTGGCCACCGCGCTGCTGCTCGGCCGCTGGGTCGTCGGCCGCAGCAAGGCCCTCGCGCTCGCCGCCCGCTCCTTCGGCGACGGCGGCGACTTCACCACCCCCGAGGGCCCGGCGACCGCCGAACTCGCCGCCCTCAGCAGGGAGTTGGAGAGCACCAGCGCCCGCCTCGCCGAGTCCCGGGAACGCGAACGCGCCCTGGAGTCCTCCCGGCGCGAACTCGTCGCCTGGATCTCCCACGACCTGCGCACCCCGCTGGCCGGGCTGCGCGCGATGTCCGAGGCCCTGGAGGACGGCGTCGCCGCCGACCCCGACCGCTACCTGCGCCAGATCCGTACCGAGGTCGAGCGCCTCAACGACATGGTCGGCGACCTCTTCGAACTCTCCCGTATCCACGCGGGGGCGCTGGCGCTGAGCCCCAGTCGGATCTCCCTGTTCGACCTCGTCGGGGACGCCCTCGCCGGGGCCGACGCACTGGCCAGCGAGCACGGTGTACGGCTGATCGGGGACCGGGTCGAGCCCGTGCCGGTGGAGGTGGACGGCAAGGAGATGAGTCGCGTGCTGGGCAATCTGCTCATCAACGCGATCCGGCGCACCCCGGCCGACGGCACGGTCGCGGTGGCCGCCGAACGCTCCCCGGAAGGTGTGGTGTTGTCCGTCACGGACGGCTGCGGAGGCATCCCGGAGGAGGACCTCCCCCGCGTCTTCGACACCGGATGGCGCGGCACTCACGCCCGAACTCCCCCTGCGGGGGCGGGCCTTGGCCTCGCCATCGTGCGGGGCATCGTGGAAGCCCACCAAGGCCGGGCCACCGTACGGAACATTCCCGGGGGATGCCGCTTCGAGGTGACACTGCCGGTTCCCGTGCCGGAGGGGTGAGCCGCCCACCTCGTCCCACCCCCTGTACTCCCTTCACTCCGCCGCCGCGAACTCCCGCATCCCCTCCTCGAACCCCACCCCCGCCTTCCACCCCAACTCCGTCCGCAGCCGCGTCGAGTCGGCCGCGATGTGCCGTACGTCGCCGAGCCGGTACTCCCCGGTGACCACCGGCTCCGGGCCGCCGTGCGCGGCGGCCAGCGCGCGGGCCATCTCGCCGACCGTGTGCGGCTCGCCGCTGCCGGTGTTGTAGACCGTCAGCGCACCTTCGGCCGAACTCGCCTCCAGCGCGGCCACGTTGGCCGCCGCCACATCCCGTACGTGCACGAAGTCCCGCAGCTGGCGCCCGTCCTCGAAGACGCGCGGCGCCTCGCCGCGGGCCAGCGACGAGCGGAAGAAGGAGGCGACGCCCGCGTACGGGGTGTCGCGGGGCATGCCGGGTCCGTACACGTTGTGATAGCGCAGCGACACCGCCGAGGCACCGGGGGTGGCACGGGCCCACGCCGCCGCCAGGTGCTCCTGGGTCAGCTTGGTCGTCGCGTACACGTTCCGCGGGTCGACCGGGGCGTCCTCCGCGACCAGTCCGCGCGAGAGGTCCGCCCCGCAGGTGGGACAGGGCGGTTCGAAGCGGCCGGCGTCGAGGTCGGCGACCGCACGCGGGCCGGGCCGGACGACCCCGTGCGCGGAGCAGACGTACCGCCCCTCGCCGTACACGACCATCGACCCGGCGAGCACGAGGCGCCGTACGCCCGACTCGGCCATCGCGGTGAGCAGCACGGCGGTGCCGAGGTCGTTGCGGGAGACGTACTGTGCGGCGTCCGCGAAACCGGTGCCGAGGCCGACCATCGCCGCCTGGTGGCAGACCGCGTCGACGCCTGACAGGGCGCGGCGGACGGCGTCCGGGTCCCGTACGTCGTGGGCGGGGTCGGCGCGGTCGTCGTACACGACGGGCTCGTGCCCGTGTGCCTGAAGTGCCCGCACGACATGGGACCCGATGAACCCGGCACCGCCGGTGACCAGTACACGCATGCGTCCACGCTAGGGCGCCGACCCGGCTCGGCGAGGGCTCACGCCCCGTACGTCACGGGTCCGTAAGACCTGCCGTGCCGCCGAGCGGGAGCCGGACGGTGAACACCGTTCCGCCCGGCCCGCCGCCCAGCTCGATCGTCCCGCCGTGCGCCCGGATCAGCGCGTTCGCGACCGACAGGCCCAGGCCGCTGCCGCCCCGGTCGCGGCTGCGGGCTTTGTCCACGCGGTAGAAGCGGTCGAAGACGCGTTCCCGGTCGGCGGCCGGGATGCCGGGGCCCGCGTCCGTGACCCGGACCACCGCGCCGGAGCCTTCGGCCGCGACCGAGATCGAGACGGGTGTGCCGACGGGTGTGTGGACGGCCGCGTTGGTGAGGAGGTTGTCCAGGACCTGGCGGACGCGTTGCGGGTCCAGGCGCAGCCGGAGCGACTCGGGACCCTTCTCGACCGTCAGCGGATGGTCGGAGTGGCTCGCGCGGAACGCGTCCGACGCCTCCTCGACCAGTTCCACCAGGTCCGCGTCCCGCATCCGCAGCGGGGCCTCGACCTCCGCCGCGTCGAGGCGGGCGAGCAGCAGCAGGTCGTCCAGGAGCACGCCCATGCGGGCGGCCTCGGCACGCAGCCGGGCCAGGTGCTTGTCGCGTTCCTCGGGGGCGTTGGCGGCGGCGTACTGGAAGAGGTCCGCGTAGCCCCGTACCGACATGAGAGGGGTGCGCAGCTCGTGGGAGGCGTCGGCGACGAAGCGGCGCAGGCGCTGTTCCGCCTCCGCGCGGACCGCGAGGGAGTCGTCGATGTGCTCCAGCATCGTGTTGAAGGCCGTACGCAGCTCCTCGACCTCCGGGCCGCCGCCCCGCTCGTCCGCGCGCAGCGGCAGCCGCGCCGCCGACTCGGTCAGGTCGTGCGAGGCGATGCCGTGCGCGGTGTGCGCCATGTCGCTCAGCGGCTGCAGACCGCGCCGCAGCAGCCGGCGGCCGAACACCACCAGGGCCAGCAGCGCGGCCCCGAAGGCGACCACCTGGATGACGACCAGCTGCTGGACGGTGTCGTAGATGTTGTCCATCGGCGCCCCACTGACCAGCACCACCCCGGGCTGCACCTCGCAGGCGCGCAGCCGGTACTCGCCCTCGCCCGTGATGTTCCGGGTGCGCAGCAGTTCCGACTTGGCGGAGGCCTGCGCCTTGGCCAGGGCGGTCAGGTCCTTTATGTCCGCGGGCAGGTCCGAGCTGTCCTCGGGCTTGCGCAGCACCGGGTCGCCGTCCTTGACGTCGTACACCGCGTAGTACCAGCGGTAGTACTTCTTGCCCTCCAGGGTGCCCTTCGCCGCGATGTTCTTGGACTGGGCGGTCTGCGCGAGGCCGAGCTGGTCGTCGAGCTGGGCCGACAGATAGTCCCGCATGTACATCGTCAGGCTCGTGCCGACGACGGCGAACGCCACCAGGGCCAGCGCCCCGAGCCCGAGCGCGAGGCGGGTACCGAGCCGCAGCCTCCCGTACGTCCGGCGCAGCCGCCCGATCACTCCGCGACCTGCCGGACCACGTACCCGAACCCCCGCACGGTGTGGATCAGCGGCTCACCGGTGTCGTCGAGCTTGCGGCGCAGCCGGCTGACGACCAGCTCGACGACGTTCGAGCGGCCCCCGAAGCCGTACTCCCACACATGGTCGAGGATCTGCGCCTTGGTCATCACGGTCGGCGACTTGCGCATCAGGAAGCGCAGCACCTCGTACTCGGTCGGGGTGAGCGTGAGCAGCTTGTCGCCCCGCCGCACCTCGCGGGTGTCCTCGTCCATCGTCAGGTCGGCGACCTGGAGGACCGAGCGCTGGAACCCGGGCCCGGCGCTGCGCCGCAGCACGGTCCGCAGCCGGGCCATCAGCTCCTCCACCGCGAACGGCTTGACCAGGTAGTCGTCACCGCCCCGGGTCAGCCCGGCCACCCGGTCGGCGACCGCGTCCCGCGCGGTCAGGAACACCACCGGCACCATCGTCCCCGAGCCGCGCAGCCGGTCGAGCACGCCGAAGCCGTCCAGGTCCGGCAGCATCAGGTCGAGCACCACGATGTCCGGATGGAACTCGGCGGCCCGCCGCAACGCCTCCTCACCGGAGTTCGCGGTGACCGCCTCCCAGCCCTCGTAGCGGGCGACCGTCGCGACGAGGTCGGCGATCGGCGGGTCGTCGTCCACGACGAGGAGTCGTACTTTTTCCACCCGCACATAGTGCGCCACTCAGGCCTGAATGCCACGGCCGGTGTCCTCGGGCGACCGTATCGATAAGTACTTGAAAGTTGTCCGACAGTAAAACGACAGCTCCCGCCAGCCAAGCTTCGGGTATCCAGGTCCCGATCTAGGAGCTGCCGTCCCGTGACGACCGTCCAATCGCCCCCCGCGCCCCCCACGGCGATACGGCCCAGGGTGGTGGCGCGCACGAGCCTGTACGCCGTGCTGGCCGCGAACGTGGCCGTGGTCGCCTACTTCTTCGCCCAAGCAGGCTTCGCCTCCAACGCGCTGATCGTGATCGGCCGGATCGCCGGCCTCTACGGCGCCCTCCTCATGGCCTTCCAGCTGGTCCTCGTGGCCCGGCTGCCCTGGCTCGACCGCCGCATCGGCATGGACCGGCTGACGTCCTGGCACCGCTGGACCGGCTTCGGCATCCTGTGGACGCTGCTGGCGCACGTCGTCTTCATCACCTTCGGCTACGCGGACGGCACCGGCGTCGGCCCGATCAGCGAGATCATCGACCTGGCCCGGACGACCGAGGGCGTCTTCCGCGCGGTCGTCGCCTTCGGCATCATCCTCGTGGTCGGCGCGGTCTCCGCCCGCTACGCCCGCCGCCGCCTCGCCTACGAGACCTGGCACTTCATCCACCTCTACACCTACGTCGCCGTGGTGCTCGCCTTCACCCACCAGGTCGCGGTCGGTACGACGTTCACGTCCTCGTCCGCCGCGACCACGTACTGGTACGGGGTCTGGGGCGTCGCCCTCGGCTCGGTGGTCCTGGGCCGCGTGGTCCTGCCGCTGTGGCGCAACGCCCGCCACCAGTTCCGCGTCGCGGCGGTCGTGCCCGAGTCCCCCAACGTCGTCTCGATCACCATCACCGGCAAGGACCTCGACAAACTGCCCGCGCAGGCCGGCCAGTTCTTCCTGTGGCGCTTCCTGACCCGGGACCGCTGGTGGCAGGCCAACCCCTTCTCCCTCTCCGCCGCCCCCGACGGCCGCAGCCTGCGCCTCACCGCCAAGGCGGCCGGCGAGGGCAGCGCCGCCCTGCGCCACCTGAAGGTCGGCACGCGCGTCTTCGCCGAGGGCCCCTACGGCGCCTTCACCACCCTGCACCGCACCAAGGCGGAGTCCCTGCTCATCGCCGGCGGCGTCGGCGTCACCCCGATCCGGGCCCTGCTGGAAGACCTGGAGGGCCACGCCGTCGTCCTGTACCGCGTCGCCTCCGACCGCGACGCCGTCCTCTACGACGAACTGCGCGACCTCGCCCTCGCCAAGGGCGCCGAACTCCACCTGGTCACCGGACCGCCCGTACCCGACAAGCTGGCGCCGCGCGAACTGGCCCGGCTGGTCCCGGACATCGGCGACCGGGACGTCTTCCTGTGCGGACCGCCCCCGATGATGAACGCGGTGCTGCGCAGCCTCGGCGACCTGGGCGTGCCCAAGCAGCAGATCCACTTCGAGCGCTTCAGCCTGGCCGGTTGAGAGAGACTGAGAGAGCCATCGTGAAGCGAGCCATACCCGTCGTCGTCCTGAGCATCGCCGGTCTCGTCCCGGTCTGGCGCTACGAGCCGTCCCTCGGCACGACGACCACCGAAGCGAGCGAGCCCGCCTCGACCCCGTCCGCCTCTTCGGGCACCTCGTCCTCCGGCGCGGTCGTCAAGGGCACGCTGGTGAACACCGAGAAGGGTCCCGTCCAGGTCCAGGTGGCCTTCGACGGCGACAAGATCACCGCCGTGAAGATGCTTCAGCAGCCGAACCATCCGCAGACCACGGCCGCCGTGCCGGTGCTGGTCTCGGAGACGCTGGAGGCACAGAGCGCGGACATCGACACGGTGTCCGGGGCGACGATCACCAGCGGCGCCTACAAGGAGTCCCTCCAGGCCGCGATCGACGCGCAGGACGAGGCGGTGTCGGCGTCCCCGTCGGCGTCCGACTCCCCGTCGGCCTCGCCCTCTTCGTCCCCTGCGTCCGTCTCGCAGACCCTCTCCGGTTCGACCGTGAAAACGGACAAGGGTCCCGTGCAGGTCCAGGTGACCCTTGAGGGCGACAAGATCACCGCCGTGAAGATGCTCCAGCAGCCGAACCACCCGCAGACCACGGCCGCCGTACCGCAGTTGATCTCGCAGACGCTGGAGAAGCAGAGCGCGGACATCGACACGGTGTCCGGCGCGACGATCACCAGCGACGGCTACAAGGAGTCCCTCCAGGCCGCCCTCGACGCGAAGGCGGGCTGAGATGCGCCGAGTCGACCATGTCATGGGCTTCCCGGTGTCGCTCCGCATCGATGAAGAGGCCGACGGGGAGGGCGAGTTCGAGGCCGCAGCCGATGCCCTCTTCGCCTGGCTGCGCGAAGTCGACGCCCGCTTCAGCCCGTTCAGGGCGGACAGTGAGGTGTCCCGTTACGACCGCGGTGAGGTGGAGCGCCACGAACTCAGCGCCGACCTCGACGAGATCCTCGCCCTGTGCGAGCACTACCGCCTCGCCACGGGAGGCGCCTTCGACGTCCGGCTGCCCGGCCGCGCCCTCGACCCCTGCGCGGTCGTCAAGGGCTGGTCCGTGCAGCGGGCGGCGGAGCTGCTGACGTCCGCCGGCGCCCGGAGGTTCTGCCTCAACGCCGGGGGAGACGTGGTCGCGTCCGGCGGGCCCTGGCGGGTGGGGGTACGGCACCCCGAGCACGCCGACCGGCTGTGCACCGTCCTGGAGCTGACCGACGGCGCGGTCGCCACCTCCGCCCGCTACGAGCGCGGCGACCACATCATCGACGGCCGCACGGGGCGTCCCGCGACCGGTCTGCTCAGCCTGACCGTCGTCGCCGGCACCCTCACGGAGGCCGACTCGGTCGCCACGGCGGCCTTCGCGATGGGCACGGAAGGCATCGACTGGGCGGCCTCGCTGGACGGTTGCGAGGTGTTCGCGGTCACCGCCGACCGGGGGGTGCTGCGCACGCCCGGCTTCCCGAGCGTCGCGAAGGAGCGCGCCGCGGCGGCCTAGCAGGCGTACGAGCAAGGGCGGGCCGCCGGGTTCTCAACCGGCGGCCCGCCCTTGGCCGTTGTGTCAGCCGACGTCGGAGGCGTCCAGGCGGTACAGCCCGCTGTAGTCGCTCACCGCCGTGCCGTGCTCCTTGACCCAGGTGGAGATCTCGGAGTTGGTGCCCTGTCCGCCGTCACTGCTGACGACGATGTAGTGCAACGTGCCCGACTTCACCAGGCTCTTGAGCTTGGCCAGGGTCATCGCGTTGTCGGAACCGGACCAGCCGCCCATGGAGATCACGGGCTGGCCGGACTCCAGGATGATCGAGGACGCGGTCTGGTCGGTGGCCACGGCCACCAGCCAAGTGGCGCCGTCCTGATGCTTCTTGAGGTACGTGATCTCCGCGGAGGAGACCTGCGAACCACCTCCCATGCCGCCGCCGGTCGCGTCCTCCGTGCCCGAAGTGCTGCCGGACTCCGCCTCGGACGACGAGCCGCCGCTAGAAGACCCGCTTCCCGACGGAGGCGTCCCCGTCGACTGGCCGCCCGAGCCGCTCTTCGCGCTCGAACCGCTGCCGCCGGGACCGCCGTTGCCGCTGGGCCGCTGGCCGCCGCCATTGCCACCGCCGCCGCCCATCCCGCCACCTGTGCTCGGACCGGCCGTCGGGTTGGTGCCGTTGGTGCTGGAGGTCGCCGCCGACACCGAGTACGCGGCGGGCCCGGCGAGCAGCGCCACGATCGCCGCCAGTGCCGCGATCCCCATGAGCCGCCGGCGCTTCGTGAACCGCCCGACCAGCAGGCCGGTCACCGCGGCCGCACCGGCGACCCCGGCCACGACCTCCGCGACCGTGTACAGCGTCCCGGAGCCGGAGACCCGCTGGAGCAGGACGATCGCCCAGACCGAACTCGCCGCGATCGCTGCGGGCAGCACCCAGGCCCACTTCGCCGCCGAGCCTTCCTTGAAGGCGCGGTACAGCATGACCCCGCCGGCGCCGGCCAGTGCCGCGATGCCGGGCGCCATGGCGGTGACGTAGTAGGGGTGGAACGTGCCCTCGGCGAGGGCGAAGGTCAGGTAGTGCAGGACGAACCAGCCACCCCACAGCAGCAGGGCCGCCCGCTTGGCGTCCGTGCGGGGCGCGCGGCCGCGCAGCACCAGGCCGCCGATGAGGGCGATCGCCGCGAAGGGGATCAGCCAGGAGATCTGGCCGCCCATGATGCTGTTGAACAGCCGGTGGAGCCCCGACTCGCCGCCGAAGCTCGCGCCGTTGCCCTGCGAGCCGACCGACGAACTCGCCCCGAAGATACGGCCGAAGCCGTTGTAGCCGATGACCAGGTCCCAGACGGTGTTGTCGGTCGAGCCGCCGATGTAGGGGCGGGAGGAGGCGGGGATCAGGTCGACGACCACCATCCACCAGGCGCTGGAGGCGATCAACGCCACTGTGCCGACGGCGAGGTTGCGGATGCGGCGGCCCAGGGAGATGCGCGTGGCCCACAGATGGACGAGGAAGAACGCGGGCAGGACGACGTACGCCTGCATCATCTTCGTGTTGAACGCGAAGCCGATCGCGACCCCGGACCACACCAGCGGCATCAGCCTGCCGGTGCGGACGGCCTTCATCAGGGCGGCCGCGCCCAGCAGCATCAGGAAGACGAGGATCGGGTCGGGGTTGGTGTCACGGTTGATGGCGACCGTGATCGGGGTGAGGGTGAGCACGAGCGCGGAGATCGTGCCCGCCACGACGCCGAAGTCACGCTTGACCATGCGGTACAGGAGGGCGACCGAGCCCGTGCCGACCGCGACCATCGGCAGCATCAACTGCCAGGTGCCGTAGCCGAACACGCGGGCCGACAGGCCCATCACCCACAGCGCGAACGGCGGTTTGTCGACTGTGATGAAGCTGCCGGAGTCCAGCGCGCCGAAGAAGAACGCCTTCCAGCTTTTGGTGCCGGAGTAGACGGCCGCGTCGTAGAAGGTGTTGCCGGTGATCGAGGAGAGGTTCCACGCGTACAGCGCCGTGGCCAGGATCAGGATCGCCCACAGGGCGGGGCGGGCCCAGCGCGGGTCCTCGGGAGCGCCGAGGAACAGCCTGCGGACACGGGTGGCCGGCGGAGTGGTGGCCCGGTGGCGGCTCCGGTCTGCCGGAGGCGCGGGCGGCGGGGCGAGGGTCGTCATGCCGGTGACCATCCGGCCCGCTTCTGGGGGATCCCTGAGCGACCCCTGAGCGGAGCGTGAGAATCAGGGAACTCACAGGCAGGACACAGTGCGGTGACGGCGGGCTCCAGGAATCCGGCCCCGCGGCGAGGGCGCCGACCCTTTTCGTAACGGGCGGATGAATCTCGTCCGCTCCAGGCGATACGCCGAAACCCGGACGGTTTAGACTCTCCCGGCAACGGCCTGTGACCGTTGGCCAAAGCGGGCATTTTCTGCCAGTCCCGAAGGGTATTCGGCGTTTTGATACGGATAGATTCAGTCACCAAGCGGTACCCGGACGGCACGGTGGCGGTCGATCGCCTCTCCTTGGAGATACCCGACCGCTCGATCACCGTCCTCGTCGGACCTTCGGGCTGCGGCAAGACCACGACCCTGCGCATGATCAACCGGATGATCGAGCCGACCGAGGGCACCATCCTCATCGACGGCAAAGACGTCATGAAACAGCCGGTCAACACCCTGCGCCGGTCGATGGGCTACGTGATCCAGAACGCGGGGCTCTTCCAGCACCGCACGATCATCGACAACATAGCGACCGTGCCCCGGCTGCTCGGCTGGAGCAAGGACAAGGCCCGGGAGCGGGCCCGCGAGCTGATGGGCCGGGTCGGCCTCGACGCCTCGCTCGCCAAGCGCTACCCCTACCAGCTCTCCGGCGGCCAGCAGCAGCGCGTAGGCGTGGCCAGGGCGCTCGCCGCGGATCCGCCGGTGCTCCTCATGGACGAGCCCTTCTCGGCCGTCGACCCCGTGGTCCGCAAGGGTCTGCAGGACGAACTCCTGCGCATCCAGGAGGAGTTGGGCAAGACCATCGTCTTCGTCACGCACGACATCGACGAGGCCGTCAAGATCGGCACGATGGTCGCCGTGATGCGCACCGGTGGAAAGCTCGCCCAGTTCGCACCGCCCGCCGAGCTGCTGTCCAGCCCCGCCGACCCGTTCGTCGAGGACTTCCTCGGCGCGGACCGCGGCATCCGCCGGCTCTCCTTCTTCTCCTCCGCCGGCCTGGACCTGCTGACCACGCCGATCGTGGCCGTCGACGCCACCGCCGAGCAGATCGCCGCCCGCACCACCCCGGAGGCGCCCTACCTCCTGGTCACCGACCTGGACGGCAAGCCGCTCGGCTGGAGCGAGCCGGGCGCGCTGGCCGCGGGCCGGATCGACCCCGCGCGCCTGGTGTCGCACGGCCGGCCCTTCGTGCACGGCAAGGAGTCGCTGCGCGCCGCCCTCGACGGCGCGGTGCTCTCGCCGACCGGCTGGGCCGTCGCGGTCGACACCGAGGGCCGGGCGGCCGGCGTCGTCTCGCAGCAGACCATCGGCGAGGCCATCCGCGCCGCCCACGCCGAGGGCCGCGCCGACGCCAAGGTCGCCGGATGAACGGCTTCTTCGACATACCCAGCGACCTCCAGAACACCTACTGGGGCCTGGTCGGACTGCATCTGCGCGAGGCCCTGATCCCGGTCCTGGCCGGCCTGCTCGTGGCGCTGCCGATCGCCCAGCTGTGTGTGCGGCTGCGCTGGCTGTACCCGCCGGTGCTGTGGATCACGACCGTGCTCTACGCGATCCCCTCGCTCGCCTTCTTCGTCGTCCTGATCGACTACACCGGCCAGACCGAGACCACGGTGATGATCCCGCTGGCCGTCTACAGCCTGGTCGTGTTCGTGCCGGCGATCGTCGACGGCGTCCGCTCGGTGCCGCAGGAGACCCTCGACGCGGCCACCGCCATGGGCCTGGGACCGATCCGCCGCTACGTCCAGGTACAGCTGCCGATCGCCGCGCCCGCGATCATCGCGGGCCTGCGGGTGGCGACCGTGTCGAGCATCTCGCTGGTCAGCGTCGGCATGCTGATCGGCAACCAGGGCGGCCTCGGCAACCTGCTCAACGACGGCATGATCTACCACCAGCCGCGCCTGATCTGGCTGTCCGTCATCGGCACCGCCGTGCTCGCGATCCTCGCGGACGCCCTCCTGGTCGTCATCCGGCTGGTCATCACGCCCTGGATGCCGCGCGGCGGCCGCAGGACACGCCCCGTCGACGAACCGGCCCGGCCCGAACCGGCCGTGCCCGCCCTGGAGGACGCGGTCCGGTGAACGTACTGCACTACGTCAGCGACTTCTTCAGCAACAGCGCCCACTGGCACGGCTACGACGGCATCCCCACCCGGCTGCGCGAGCACATCCAGTACTCGCTGACCGCCCTCGCCATCGCCGCCGCCATCGGCCTGCCCATCGGCCTGCTCACCGGCCACACCGGGCGCGGCGGCAACTCCCTGGCGCTCATCGCCACCGCCGCCCGCGCCCTGCCCAGCTTCGGTCTGCTGGTGCTGATGTTCGTGCTGCTCGGCCTCGGACATCTGCCCGTGATGATCCCGCTGGTCGTCCTCGCCGTCCCGCCGATCCTGGTGACGACGTACGAGGCGATGCGGTCCGTCGACCCCTCCCCGGTGGACGCTGCGCGCGGCATGGGCATGGCGGAGCCGCGGATCCTGTTCCAGGTCGAACTCCCCGTCGCGCTCCCGCTGATCCTCAGCGGACTGCGCTCGGCGGCCATCCAGATCGTCTCGACGGCCACCATCGCCGCCTACGTCAGCCTGGGCGGCCTCGGCCGCTACATCGTCGACGGCCTCTACCAGCGCAACTACGAGAAGGTCGTCGGCGGCGCCACCCTGGTGGCGATCCTCGCCCTGATCACGCTCGGACTGTTCTGGGCGATCAACCGCTTCACGGTCTCCGCGGGCGTACGCCGCGGCGCCTGACGGCACACGAAGCGGGCCTGGAGCGGACGTACCGTCCGCTCCAGGCCCGCTCTCGTGCTGCTACGCCTGCGAACGCGCCAGCGCCAGTTCCAGTACGACGAGCAGGGCGTCGCGGACCGAGCCGCGCTCACGGGCGTCGAAGACCACCACCGGGACGGGATCGGCGACGTCGAGGGCCCAGCGGACCTCCTCCAGCGTGTGCTCGATCTTCCCGTCGAAGGCGTTGACCGCGACCGCGAACGGGATCTGCCGGTGCTCGAAGTAGTCGACGGCCGCGTAGCAGTCGTCGAGGCGGCGGGTGTCGACGATGACGAGTCCGCCGACCGCGCCCTCCACGATGTCGTCCCACATGAACCCGAACCGCTCCTGCCCGGGCGTGCCGAACAGGTACAGCTTCAGGGTCGGGTCGATGGTGAGACAGCCGAAGTCCATGGCGACCGTGGTGGTGGTCTTGCGCGGGGTGTGGCTGAGGTCGTCCACCCCCGCGGCGACCTCGGTGATGGCGGCCTCGGTGGTCAGCGGCTCGATCTCGGAGATCGCGCCGACGGCGGTGGTCTTGCCCACGCCGAAACCGCCGGCGATCACCATCTTCACCGGGAGCGGCGGACGTACGGCGGCCACCGGAGCGGCCGTGCCGCGCGTGGCCGGTTCAGTCGGTGTCACGGACTGCCCCTCGGGAGTCGGGTATGGCGCGCAGGGCGTCGATGACCCTGCGCAGGACGGTGGCGTCATGGGTGACGCCGGAGTCGGGAACGTGCACCGCCAGCTGCCCGGCGGCACGCAGGTCCTCGGCGAGGACCCGGACGACGTTGAGGTGCAGCCGCAGCCGGGCCGCCAGTTCCGCGATGGACTGGGGCACCCGGCAGGCGGCGACGATGTCGTGCTGCTCGAAGGAGAGCGAGTCGAGCACCGCGAGCCCCTCGGCGGTGGCCACCACCTGGGTCTCCACGGGCACCGGACGGCCGACCGCCGCGGTGGGCGCCACCCGCCCCGCGGTGACCAGGAACGGCCGTACGGCGGAGGCGGGGCCGACCGGGGCCGGCCCCGGTCGCTGCGTACCGTCCTCGCCGGCCGGTGCACGGCCGTCCGTCATCAGCTGTCGTCCTCCTCTTCGGACCGGTCGGCGACCGGGTCAGCGCTTCGACGGGACGCCGACGGTGTTCTTCAGTTCGAGCACGAGCTGGGGGCTGAGCGCGGCCCCGGCCCGGTTGGCGAACAGCGTCATCTCGTAGGCGATGTTGCCGAGCTTGGCCTCCTTGTCGGCGACCACGCCGAGCACGGCGCCGCTGCCGATCGCGGAGACGATGACGTGTCCGCCCTCCAGGTCGATGATGACCTTGTTCAGGCCGCCCAGACCGTAGTTGCCGGAGGCTCCGGCGGCCAGGCTGGTGATGCCCGAGACGATGGCCGCCAGCCGCTCGGAGTGGGCCCGCTCGCGCAGCTCCGACACGGCGATCAGCAGCCCGTCGGAGGAGACGGCGATGGCGTCCACGACGCCCGCGGTCTCGGTGGCGAATCGGTTGAGCAGCCAGTTGAAGTCTGCTGCGGCGGCCTGCAGATCGGTCGGCGTGGTGCTTCCCGTCGGAGTGTCACCTGTCGACGTACTCACTGCTCCGCTCCTTCCGGGAGGTGGTTCTGGTCTTGCGGATCGGGGGTCGTGCGTACGCCGGTCCCGGCGCCGGTGCTGTCGCGGTTGGCCCGCTCCACCGCCGCCTCGAACTCGTCGAGCGAGTCACGGACGGCGTCCGCGTCGGCGGGCCGGGGGGCCTGCCGTGCCGACTGCTGGGCGTCGGCGGTGGTGTGCAGCGTCGCCCCGCGGACACGGCGGCGCAGCGGGCGCGTCGCGCCGTCCTCGGCGGACACCGTTGTCGGCGCCGGGGCTGTCTCGGTACGGGCCTTGGGAATGAACGGCGGGTCGGGCTCCGTCGCCTCCCGCTTGGGAACGCGACGGGGGAGCGGGTCCGGCCGCCCGTCGGTCGGGGCGTGATCCGACAATCCGGTGTCCTCCTCGACGCCGGTTGGCTGCCGCCGGCCTGACACGTGATCGACGGCCGAGTCGTCCTGGACGGCCCAGCTGGGAGTGGTGGCCGACGCCGGCGCGGCGCCGTCGCGGGCGGCCGAGGAGCCGTCCCGCTCGGTGGCGCCACCGACGCCGCTGCCGGGCCCGACCGCGTCCCACGCGGCCCGCACGGGGGTGGCCGCCGTCGAGTCCCGCTCGGGCGCACCGAGAGCGGTCGCGGACTCGGGTGCGACGGCGTCGGTGGAACCCACCGGGCCGCTGTCGATCCCGGCCCATGCGTCCCGGCCGCCGCCTGCCGACTGCAGGTCCTTGGCCGCCGAACCGCCGGAGGCCATCGTTCCGACGGGGCTCATCGTCAGCAGCAGGGACGAGGGGACCGTCACCTCGGCCGTGACGCCGCCGCCCGGGGTGCGGGAGAGGGTGACGCCGACGTCCCAGCGGCGGGCCAGCGTGCCGACCACGAACAGGCCGAGGACCTTCGTCGGTACGAGGTCCAGGCGCTCGCGGCGGATCAGCCGGGCGTTCTCCTCGGCGAGCCGCTCGCCGCTCATGCCCAGACCGTGGTCCGCGATGACGATCGAGGCGCCCGAGCCGTCCTCGACGGACGCGTCCCGTACGGCCACCTCGACCGGGCTGCCGGCCGGCGAGAACGACACCGCGTTCTCCAGGAGCTCGGCCACCATCAGGGTCAGGTCGCCGATGATGTCCGGCTCCACCATGATCTCGGTGCGGGCCTGCAGCCGTACCCGCTGGAAGCCCTCGATCTGACCGAGCGCGGCACGTACGACGTTGGTGAGCTCGGTCGGCCCGGAGTCCAGGACCGTCTCGCGGATGCCGGCCAGCAGCATCAGGGAGTCGGCGTTGCGGCGTAGACGCACGGCGATGTGGTCGATGGAGTAGAGGCGTTCCAGCAGCGCCGGATCCGTCTCGCCGCGCTCCACCGCGTCGATCAGGGCCAGCTGGCGGGTGGTGAGGTTGCTGACCCGGCGGCCGACGTTGCCGAACATCTCGGCGACGTTGCGGCGGCTGAGCACCTGACGCTCCAGAAGGGCGATCGAGGTGGTCTGCACCCGGTTGAACACCTCGGCCAGCGTGCCGATCTCGTCGTTCGCCGTCACCGGCATCTCGCGCAGCATCGGCGGCCCGGAGTCCTCGGTGTCGTCGTCGGCCACCCGGGCCAGCTCGCGCCCGGCCACCTCGGCGACCTCCTGCGCGGCGCCGGTCAGGGCCATCACCGGACGGACCACCGAGCGGCGTACCACCACGGAGAAGGCGATCCACAGGACGAAGCCGATCAGACCGATGCCGAGCAGCAGCGCCGCGCGCAGCGAGGCGTCGCCGGAGGCCTCGTCGGCCCGGTCGGCGATGTCACCGATGAGCGAGGCGGTGATCTTCAGCCGGGTCGCGGACTGGTCGCGGTAGTCGGGGTAGTCGGCCAGCGCGGCCGACAGCGCCTTGCCGATCTGCACCGGCGACTGCGCCGACAGCCCGCTCGGGTCGATCTGCAGCTCGGCGTAGTGCTGGGTGATCGTCGCCTGCGCGGAGTTGTGCTCGATGCCGCCCAGCCGGTCGGTCTGCTCCTCCGAGGCGAACCGCGCGAAGCGCTCCGCCTGGTGGCTGTAGAGCTCGTAGGCGCCGACCGCGTTGATGAACTCGATCAGCGCGTTGGTGTCGCCGGTGCGCGCGGAGAACACGCTGGTCTCGAAGGAGCTGTGGGCGGCGTCGGCGCGCAGCAGCGAGTCCAGCAGGTTGCCGGTGAAGGTCGCGGCGAGCGACTCGTTGCGGTCCAGGCCCAGGCCGTCGATCAGACCCTTGGAGGCGTTGGTGTACGCCGGGTCGATGTTGTCGGCGGGCAGATAGCCCTGCTCGATCGTCTCGCGCAGGCTGGTCAGGCCCTCGACCTCGCGCAGCGCCTGTGCCTCGGTGCTCGGCAGCTGGTCGCCGAAGGCGTCGCGCACCTTCTCGACCTGCTGGGACACCGCCTGCTGCGCGGTCCGGTACCCGGACAGCGAGGGCTTGGCGCCCCCGTCCACGGCCTCGAACCGCACGGAGAGGAGGATGGCCTGCTGGTGCTCGGCCTCCACCCGGTCCACCAGCGTGGCGACCTGGGCGCTGTTGCGGACCAGCCGCGCCGCATCGGACGCGGAGGTCGACTGGCCCACCTGGTCGACGACGAGATAGGCGAGCAGGACGGCCACCACGGCGAGTGGAATGCCGACCAGGAGGTTGAGTTTGCGCCTGAACGGCCACCGGTCGGCGAAGCTCCGAATACCGCCCCTCGACGGCGGCGGGGCCTGCCGGGCGGGCGCGTCCACTTCGGTCGTGGACACCGGTCCTCCTTCGTGCATGTTCTCATCGGGCGCGTCGATGCGCGTGACCGATTCTGATCGATGGGCCGGACCCCGGAAATGGTGCCGAAGACACCGAAGCGGCCCCCGCACACCGCTGTGACCGACGCCAACTGCCGTGAGACTACCGCCTCTTTGAACGATCAAGGGTGTCGCCCTACGTCAAGAATCCGTTACAAAGAGCCTCCGGTTCCTCACCTGTCCGTTCGCCGTTCCTTCACAGACGATCACGCATTGAGGCGTAAGCGATCACGCATTGAGTCCAATCGGTGACCAGGCTGCTCTTGACTGAGTGAGAACAGGCTGGATTGGATCAGTTGCAGCGCTCGCTTCACACCAATCCCCAGAGTCCGGAACGGGAATCGTGACTTCCAACGCCCCACGCAGCAGGTCCTTCAGGATTCATCCCGCGGCCGCCGTAGCGCTCGCCGCCACCACGGCCCTGCTGGCGGGATGTTCCTCTTCTTCCGACGACAAGTCCGACCCCCTGGCCGGGGACAAGTCCGACGGCAAGACCGTCGTCGTCGGATCCAACAACTTCGCCGAGAGCATCCTGATCGCCGACATCTACGGCGAGGCGCTCAAGGCGAAGGGCATCAAGGTCACCTACAAGCCGAACATCGGCAGCCGTGAGACCACCTACGGCCTGCTGAAGAACGGCTCCATCACCGTGCTGCCCGAGTACAACGGCGCACTGCTGGCCTACCTCGACCCGAAGGCCACCCCGAAGACGGTGGAGGCCACCACGGCCGCCATCGACGCCAAGCTCGACACCAAGCTGACGCTGCTCGACCCGGCCTCGGCGCAGGACAAGGACTCGGTCACGGTCAACGCGGCCACCGCGAAGAAGTACAACCTGACCGCCGAGTCCAGCATCGCGGACCTCAAGGACATCGCGAAGGACCTGTCGATCGGTGCCTCGCCGGAGTTCCAGACCCGCCAGCAGGGCCTGGTCGGCCTGAAGTCGGTGTATGGCCTGGAGTTCAAGTCCTTCAAGGCGCTGGACGCGGGCGGCCCGCTGACCCAGGCGGCGCTGACGAAGAACACCGTCCAGGCGGCGGACCTCTTCACCACGGACCCGACCATCATCAAGGAGAAGCACGTCGTCCTCCAGGACCCGGAGAACCTCTTCGGCTTCGAGAACGTGCAGCCCTTGGTATACAAGAGCGGCCTGTCCTCGGACGGCGTCGCCGCGCTCAACGCGGTCTCGGCCAAGCTCGACACCAAGGCCCTGCTCGACCTGGACTCGCAGGTCCAGCTCGACAACAAGGACCCGCTGGACGTCGCGAAGGCCTGGCTGAAGACGGTCGGCCTGGGCTGACCCCCGGACCTTCGAGGCGGGCGTCCCTCTCCGGGCCTTTCCGGGAGGGGCGCCCGCCTTCGTCGTGCCGCCTGCGCAGTACCGACGTCTCGTGTCCGTAGCCGACGTAGAAGGTCGCGTCCTGCTGCTCGGTCGACGTCGAGATCGGGTCGATGCGCAGGACGTAGTTGGAGTGCCGGATGTAGCGGGTCGGGTTGTTGTACGAGCGGAACGACGCCCAGCTCGCGTCGGCGAGGCCCGCCGTGCGGTAGAAGGTCGCGTCCCCCGCGAACGTCGACGTGCCGTCGTTCACGTCGAGTCGGAGCGCGTAGTCGTAGTGCCGCAGATACCTGGTCGGGTAGTTCACCGACTGGAAGGACACCCCCGAACTGTCGGCGAGACCGGGGACCAGCTTCCACTGGGAGTCGGCGTACGGATCGAAGGCGTACTCGTCCATCCGGCCGATGTAGTTGCTGTGCCGGACGTACCGGGCCGGGTAGTTGTAGGACTTCAGCCGGTTCCAGGCGGGTGTGCCCCACTTGGCGACCAGATTGCTGTACTGGGCCGTGGTGATCGGCTGGATGCCGCAGTGCTTGGAGTTCAGGGGCTGGGTGTACGTCTTCTGGTCGAGCGCGGTCCAGGTGCCGGCGGCCAGGCTGCTGGTCTGCCAGGCGTAGAAGACGCCGTTCGGCGACCAGGTGTCGCCCCACAGGTACCAAGTCGGGCCGGATGTGAGGGACTTGACCACCGTCGGGGCCTCGGTGCCGTTGTGCGAGACGGCGGTGCTGAACTCGGTGAAGCTGCCCGGGTCCAGTGAGGTGGAGCGGGCGCCGACCAGGGTCGAGTTCTTCTTGAAGTACAGGTAGTTGTAGCCGCCCACGCCGACGGCCATGTCCCCGTCGATGACGTCGTATCCGGGGTCGAAGAAGACCTGCGGGGAACCGGCGGTCACGAAGTCGGTGGTGTAGTTCACCATGATCACGTTGTGACCGCTGGAGTTGACGGCCGAGTAGATCACCGCGTACTGCCCCCGCCCCGCGTCCCAGAACGCCTCCGGCGCCCAGGCGTGGGTGTCCAGGTCGTGCACCTTCATGCGCCGGTAGCCGGTGAAGGTACGCAGGTCGGGGGAGTCCCAGACATGGAGGTACTGGCTGACGTACGTCCAGTCGGTGCCGTTGAGGTCGGTGGCGAGGACCACGAAGGTGCCGTCCTGCTTGCGCAGGATGAAGGGGTCGCGCAGACCGAGGGAGCCGGCGGTCGGCGTGGCCACGGGCGCGTTCTGGTTGAGCGGGGTCCACTGCAGACCGTCGGTGCTGATGGCGAGATGCAGGCCGTAGTTGGCGGCGAGCATGTCCGGCGACTCGGTGAAGTAGGCCATCACGTACGCCGAGTCGGCGGCGTGGGCGGTGCCGGCGCCGAGCGTCAGGGCGCCGGTGGCGGCGAGCGGCACGGTCGCGGCCATACCGAGGAACAGGCGGCGGGAGGGGCGCGGACCGGGGTGGGGACCAGGGTGCGGTCTGGCGTTCATCGGCTCTCCAGAGGCGTGCGGGGGCGCGGGGGTGCCCGAATGTCGATATATCGAACAAGGTTCGATAAACCGATCAGAAGGTAGGGATGTGACGCGTGAGCGTCAATCGCCCGGTCACGCTTGGCTGGATTCGACCGCCCGCTCCCCGTCCGCCGCCCCCACCGCGCCCAGCTCCGCCCATGCCCGGGCCGCCGCCCCGACCGCCACGGCGTCACCGCCGAGGGCGGCGGGCAGCACCCGCAGGGCACGGCCGCTGACGGGCGGCTCGACGGTCAGCGTCCGCTGCACGGCGGGCTCAAGCAGTGACCACGACCGGCTGACACCGCCGCCGATCACGCACGTGGTGATGTCCAGCAGACCCGCCGTGACCAGCAGCGCCCGGGCCACACCGGCACCCGCCGCCGCGTAGACGGCGAGGGCGTCCGCCTCGCCCCGGCCCGCCGCTTCGGCGACCTCGTGGGCGGTCACATCCCGGCCGGTGCGCTCGCGGTACCGGGCGGCGATCGAGCGGCCCGACGCCAGCGTCTCCAGGTGGCCGCGCCCGCCGCAGGTGCACGGCAACTCGCCGAACCCGGGCACATGCCCGATCTCGCCGGCCGCCCCGTGCGGGCCCTCGTAAAGGGCGCCATCCAGCCACAGCGCCCCACCGACCCCGGTGCCCAAGGTCATGCCGAGCACATACGGTTCGCCGGCGACCGCACCGGCCGCCGCCTCGCCGCGAAGGAACGCGTTGACGTCGTTGTCGAGGAACGCCGGTACGCCCAGGGCACCTTCGACCGTCGCCGTCACCTCGAACCCGGCCCAGTCCCGGAAGGAGTCGCTGGCGACCAGGATCCGCCCGGCCCGCACGTCCACCAGCCCGGCCGCTCCGACGCCAACTCCGAGTACCCGCCCAGGAGTTCGCTCAAGCAGCAGCCGTACGGCGTCCAGTGCGGCGCCGACCATCGCCGCCCCGCCCCGGTCCGCGGGGGTGGGCACCTCCAGGCGGTCGGAGATGCCGAAGTCTGCGGCGCACAGCACGACTTGGGTCGTCGTGCCGCCGATGTCGACGCCCGCGACCACCTCGGGAGTGCGCGTCACGCGGTGACCCCCGTCCGCAGGGCTGCCCGGCGGCGGCGCTGCACGACCGGGTCCGGCACGGGCACGGCCGCGATGAGCCGGCGCGTGTACTCCGTCTTCGGACGCAGCAGCGTGGTCATGGTCGGCCCCTGTTCCTCGACGCGTCCGGCCCGCATGACGACGACCCGCTGGGCGAACTGCTGGACCACCGCGAGGTCGTGCGACACGAAGAGACACGCGAACCCGAGTTCGCCCTGCAACTCCGCGATCACCTCAAGGACCGTCCGCTGCACACTCACGTCCAGCGCGCTGGTCGGCTCGTCCGCGACCAGCAGCCGCGGTTGCAGCACCAACGCCCGCGCGAGGCTGACCCGTTGCCGCTGCCCGCCGGACAGTTCACGGGGTCCGCGCCCCGCCAACTCCCGCGGCAGCCGCACCCGTTCCAGCACCTCCGCGACCAGCGCCCGCCGCTCGGCCGCCGACAGACCCCGGCGGTGCATCCGCAACGGCTCGGCCACGCACTCCCCGACACTCATCCGGGCGTCCAGCGAGGCCACCGGGTCCTGGAGCACCACACCGACTCCGGACAGCAGGGCCCGCCGCGCACGCCCCCGCATCCGCCCGAGCTCCCGCCCGAACAGCGACACCGTCCCGCCACTCGGCGCGACCAGCCCGAGCGCCACCCTCGCCGCCGTCGACTTGCCGGACCCCGACTCACCCACCAGCCCGACCGTCTCGCCGGGCCGCACGGTGAGCGACACGTCCTGAAGGGCCTGCACGGCTCCAGGACCACGCCCGAACCGCACGGAGACGCCTCGGAGTTCGACCACGGCGTCCCCCTCCGGGACCGGCGGCTCGGCCTTCGCGACCACCGGCGCACCGACCACCTCCCGGGGCACATCCGAGGCCGTCGCCGTCTCCACGGCCGATTCCGCCACCACCGGCACCTCCACGGCCAGTCGCGGAACGGCCGCCAACAGCCGCTGCGTGTACTCGTGTCGCGGGTGCAACAGCACCTGCTCCACCGGCCCGCTCTCCACGACCTCGCCGCTCAGCATGACGGCGACCCGGTCGGCGAAGTCGGCGACGACGCCCATGTTGTGCGTCACCAGCAGCACGCCGGTACCGGAGTCGGCCGCCAACGCCCGCAGCAGATCCAGGATCTCGGCCTGCACGGTCACGTCGAGCGCGGTCGTCGGCTCGTCCGCGATCAGCAGACCCGGCGAGTTGGCGATCGCCATCGCGATGACGACCCGCTGCCGCTGTCCGCCCGACAGCTGGAACGGAAACGCAGACGCTCGCCGCTCCGGCTCGGGAATCCCGACCCTGCGCAGGAGTCCGACGGCCTCGCGGGCGGCCTCGGCACGGGAGACGGCCCGGTGATTGCGTACGACTTCGGCGATCTGCGCACCGACCCGGGTCAGCGGATCGAGCGCGGTGGCCGGTTCCTGGAACACCATCGACGCGGTACGGCCGCGCAGCCGGGACAGTTCGACCTCACCGGCTCCGACCACCTGCGTGCCGTCGACCGAGATCCGCCCCGACGCACGGGCGTTGGACGGCAGCAGCCCCATCGCCGCGAGCGCCACCGTCGACTTCCCGGACCCGGACTCGCCGACCAACGCCAGTGTCTCGCCGGGCCGGACGTGCAACGACACCTCGCGCACGGCGGGCACGTCACCGGTGTCGGTGGCGAAGGTGACCCCGAGATCCTCGACCTCCAGGATGTTCGCCACCTTCGGCCCCTCTGTTTCCCTCACCCTCGGCCCCTCACGTCGAAGGCGTCGCGCAGCCCGTCGCCGATCGCGTTGAACGCGCACACGACGAGGATGATCGCGAGACCCGGCGGAACGATCAGCCACCAGCGCCCGGAGTACGCCGCCGTCAGTCCGGCGGACAGCATGCCGCCCCAGTCGGTCTTCGGCGGCTGGACGCCCAGGCCGAGATACGAGACGTAGGCGACGAGCAGGATCGCGTCGGCGACCTGGAAAGTGGCCGCCACGACGATCGTCGACACCGAGTTCGGCAGGATGTGCCGCCGGATGGCCCGGCCGTGGGTGCCGCCGGTCGCGCGCAACGTCAACACGTAGTCCCGGCTCTTGAGCGTGAGCGTCTCCGCCCGCACGAGCCGGGACGGCACCAGCCACGACACCAGACCGAGCACGATGATCAGACCGAGCGTGTCCGGGGTCGTGATCGCGGAGACGACCAGCAGGATGAACAACGCGGGAATGGCGATACCGGCGTCCACGATCCGCATCATCACCGCGTCCAGCCAACCGCCGGCATACCCGGCGGTGGCGCCCCACAGCGTGCCGATGACGGTGGCCAGGATCCCGGCCGCCAGCCCGACGAGCATCGAGACCTTCCCGCCGTACATCAACCGCCCGAGCTCGTCGTGCCCGACGGCGTCCGTCCCGAGCCAATGCGAGCCGCCCGGACCGAGGTTGACCTGCGTGAGGTCCGTGTGGGTCTGGTCGGTGGAGTAGAGGAGAGGGCCCACGAAACAGAACAGAAGGAAGAGGACGACCACGGTGAGCCCGGCGACGGCCAGCTTGTTGCGCGTGAACCGTCGCAGCGACAGGCGGTAGTTGGCCACCGGCTCGGCCGTGGGCGTGGTCTGCAGTACGGCTGTCATACCTGGCCCGCCTTCACTCGGGGATCGACGATCCGTTGGACGACATCCGCCAGCAGTGTTCCGACGACCGTCGCCACGGAGATGACCAGCACGCACCCCAGCAGCACCGGATAGTCGGAGGACTGCGCCGCGCTCCAGAACAGCAGCCCCATCCCCGGGTAGTTGAAGAGCTGCTCCACCACCAGCGCCCCGCCGAACAGCACCGGCACGTAGTACCCGAGCATCGCGATCACCGGCGTCAGCGAGTTGCGGAACACATGCCGGAAGAGAATCGCCCCCTGCCGAGCCCCACCGGCCCGCGCGGTGCGGACGTAGTCCTCGGAGAGGTTCTCCAGCGTCGAGGCCCGCATGTACCGACTGAAGACGGCCACCATGGACGCGGCCCCCGTGACCACCGGCAGCACGAGCCCCACCGGATCCGCGAACACGTCGGCCAGCGTGTCCCCTTGGGGCGCCTGGGAGGGGAACCAGTGCAGGGTCTGCGTGAAGACCAGCACCAGGATCAGCCCCAGGAAGTACACGGGCGTCGAGTACGCGACGAAGCTCAAGGTCGTGATCACGTAGTCCGCCGGCTTGTTGCGCCGCACCGCCTGCCACATGCCGAGCGGAATCGCGAGCAGCAGCCCGGCCAGCGCGGACAGCACCGTCAACACCAGTGTCTTCGGGAGCCGTTGCTCGATGAGCTTGGAGACCGCCTCGTTGAGCGTGTAGGACGTGCCGAGGTCACCGTGCAGCAGGGTGCCGAGATAGTGGACGTACTGGACGGGCAACGAGCGGTCCAGCTCCTGTTCGTGGTTGAAGGACGCGATCTGCTGGGCGGTCGCCTGCGGGCCGAGGATCCCGCGTGCGGGACCCCCGGGCAGCGCGTGCAGCAGGCAGAAGACCACGACCGTGACGATGAGGATCACCACGAGGGACTGGAGCACCCGCCGGGCCAGGTAGCCGAGAGTCTCCATGCCTCAGCTGGTCCACTTCCACTGCGCCGGGTGGAAGTTGGCGAGCGAGTCCTGCGAGAAGCCGCCCAGGCCCTTCTTCATCACCGAGATCTGGTAGTCGGGCTCCGGCAGCCAGATCACCGGCAGATCCTTGGCGAGCGCCGCGCTGTACTCCTGGACGGCCTGGTTCGAACTCGACGTCGTGGACGCGGAGATGAGCTGGTCGACCGCCGTGTTGGAGTAGTTGCCGAAGTTCGAGCCGCCCTTGGTCTGGAAGAGCGAGTCGCCGGTCGGGAAGGCGTTGAAGTACCAACTGCCCATCGTGCCGAAGAAGGACAGCTGCCACTTGCAGATCGACTGGCCCGCCGTGCACTGCGGGGTCTGCGAGAGCACCGAGTTGACGGGCGCGGTCTTGATGGAGAACTTGATGCCGGTCTTCGCGAGCGAGGACTGGATCGCGCTCATCATGTTGTCGGTCACCGTCGAGCCCGACTGCGACAGCACCTGCATCTGGAACTTCGTGCCCTTGGCCACCCCTTCACCGCACTGCGAGGCGCCGGTCCCCGGGCCGGTGCAGGTCATGACCCCGCCCTGCTCGGTCCAACCGTGCCCGGTCAGCAGGGACTTGGCGGCCGACGTCGAGAACGGGTACGGGTTGGCCTTCTGCGTCGACGACACGAAGTCGGACGTCTGGGCCTGCGGGACCGGCCCGTAGCCGGGCACCGCCGTGCCGTTGAAGACGACTTTCGCCAACGTGGTCTGGTCGATGGAGCGTTGGACCGCCTGGCGGGCGTACAGCTGCTTGAACACCGCGCCCATCGACGGGTTGTTGAAGTTGTACGGCATGTACGTGATCGCCCAGCCGGACCACGGCTTCACCTCGTAGCCCTGGGCGGTGAAGCTGTCCTTCTGGTCGAGGTCGGTCGCCTCGATGTAGCCGTAGTCCACGGTCCCCGACCGCAGCGCGTTCTTCTCGGCGTCCGCCGTGGTGAAGGGGAGCAGGTTCACCGTGGGGATACCGGGCTTCTCGCCGCCGTCGTACTTCTTGTTCGCGGTGAGCACGACCTTGCCGGCCGTCGAGAAGGACTTCACGGTGTAGGGGCCGTCGGTCGTCTTCCACAGGGCGTTGGAGGCGTAACCGCCTATGTTCTTCGCCGCGTTGTTCAGGTACGTCCAGTCCTGCTTGGCGTCCCCCGCCTTGTCCCAGACGTGCTGGGGCAGGGGGTTGATCGCGCTCAACTCGTTGGCCAGCATCCACTGCGGGTTGTAGGCCTTGTCGAAGGTGATCGTGAAGTGGCGGGCGTCCACCGTCTTGAAGGACGTCCAGTTGTCCGGCGCCTTGCCCGGGTTGTAGCCCGCCCACTCGGACTTGTTCGCCTTGATGAGGTCGAACCAGAACTTCACGTCGGCGGAGGTGATTGGCTTGCCGTCGCTCCAGTGCCGGTCGCCCAGCGTGATCGTGACGCTCTTGTTGTCGGCGGCGAAGTCGGCGGCCGTGGCCACCGACCCCTTCTTGTTCCAGCCGATGGTGCCGGTGGAGCCGTCGTAGGCGACGAGCGGTTCCCACAGCGTGTTCGCGATGGAGATGTTGTTGGTGTTGAGGTGCGCGGCCGTGCCGATCGGCAGGATCCAGTTCGGCGTGAAGTTGGCCGGCAGCGCGTAGTTGATCGAGTCGTGCGACCCGGAGGACGACGTACCGCTCGACCCGGAACAGCCCGCGAGCAGCAGCGTGCCCGCGCTGAGGGCGGCTCCGGTGAGGAGTCTCGTGCGAGCAGGGGACATGGCTCTCCTCGAAGGCAAAGGGTCTGAGGGGCGGAGTGAGCCCAGTGAACGACTCGTGGGGGCGAAGAAACAGGCGTGCCGCTGTAAAAAGCCTGTTACTGCTGTTCTGAAAAAACCCTTGAGGGTGCCCGTGAGGCTTACTCTCGACGCCCCGGCCGTCGAGATCGGAAGTTACTTCGCTCATGGTTGAAAAAAGCCCTGCGCCCCGGCGTCACGCAGCGGGCTTCTCCTCACTGGCCGAGCGGGTCCTCGAACTCCTCGCCTCCGGACAGGCCGCGACCCGCACGGAGTTGGCCGGTCTGCTCGGTGCCGCGCCTTCGACGATCTCGTTCACGGTGGGCCAGCTGCTCGACCACGGGCTCGTCGCCGAGGAGGGCACGGTGGCCTCCGCGGGCGGGCGCCCCCGCAAGGTGCTGCGGCTCGGCGGCAGCGACGGCTTCGCGGTGGCGGCCGAACTCGGCGGCCGGCACGCGCACGTGGGTGTCGTACTGCCGGGCGGCGGGATCACCGACGTCTCCACCGTGCCGTTCCCGACGGCGGACGGACCCGAGGCGGCGCTGCCGGGACTCGCCGAGACGCTGGAGGCGCTCGCCGACAAGCACGGACGGTCCCTGCTGCGGGGCGTCGGCCTCTCCCTGCCGGGCCCGGTCGACGTGGACCAGGGCGTCGTCACCCTCCCGTCCCGGATGCCCGGCTGGAACCGCTTCCCCGTCCGCGCCTGGCTGGACGACCGCTTCGGCGTGCCCGCGGCCATCGAGAACGACGCCAACTGCATGGCCGTCGGCGAGCACACCGTCCAGCCCGTCGGACGCCGTCAGTCGATCATGGTCAAGACCGGCACCGCGATCGGCGCCGGCGTCATCGCCGACGGCCGCCTCTACCGGGGCGGCACCGGCGCGGCAGGCGAGATCACCCACGTCCGGGTCGAGGCCGCCCACGACATCCCCTGCTCGTGCGGGAACACCGGCTGCCTGGAGACGGTCGCCTCGGGCGCGGCCCTGGTCCGCATCCTGCGCGAACGGGGACTGCCGGTCACCTCCACCGAGGACGTCGTACGCCTCGCCTCCGACGCCGACCCGGAGGCGACCCGCGCGGTCCGCCAGGCCGGCCGCTACCTCGGACAAGTGCTGGCCGCCAACGTCAACTTCTTCAACCCGGATGCCGTGTACCTGGGCGGCATCCTCTCCACCCTGGAGCCGTTCGTGGCGGCAGTCCGCAGCCAACTCTACGAAGGCTGCCACCCGTTGGTAACGGAACACCTGGTGATCGACCGGGCCAGCCTCGGCGCGGACGCGGGCCTGGTAGGCGCGGGCCAGTTCGCCCTCCAACGCTCCTTGGCCCAGGCCCTTCAGAAGGTGACTGGCCAATCAGCGCTGCAGTGACCTACTTAGGGGCGCGGGGAACTGCGCGACCAGCCACGACGAACCAGCAGTCAACACGCGACCTGGAGCCCCCTTTGCCTTCTTCTCTTCCTGTCATCGCCATCGCAGGCCTCGGCATCGAATCCTCAACCTTCTCACCAGCCCGCACCGACGCCCCCGCCTTCCACCCACAGCGGGGCCAGGACGTCCTCACCCGTTACCCCTTCCTGAACCCGGGTACCGAACTCCGCACCGCCGCCGAGTGGCGCGTCGCCCTCGTCGGCAAGGCACTCCCCGGCGGCACGGTGACGGCGTCCGCATACGCCGACCTGACGGCCGAACTACTGAACCGACTGCGGGAGTTGGGGCCGATCGACGGCCTCTGGTACGACATCCACGGCGCCATGACGGTCGAGGGCGTGGACGATGCCGAGGCCGAACTCCTCGCCCGGATACGGGAGGTGATCGGCCCGGACGTCATCGTCTCCACCTCCATGGACCTGCACGGCAACGTCTCCCGCGAACTCGTCCACCGCAGCGACCTGATCACCTGCTACCGCATGGCCCCGCACGAGGACGCCATGGACACCAAGGAACGCGCCGCCCGCAATCTCGTCGACCTCCTGACGAGCGGCGCGCCCCGGCCGGTCAAGGCCTGGGTGCCGGTACCGGTGTTGCTGGCCGGCGAGCAGACCTCGACCCGGATCGAGCCCGCGAAGAGCGTGTACGCGGCGGTCGAGGAGGTGGAGGCGGCCGAGGGCGTGACGGACGCGGCGATCTGGGTCGGCTACGCCTGGGCCGACGAGCCGCGCAACCGGGCGGCGGTCGTGGTCACCGGACCGGACGAGGCGGCCGTCGCGGCGGGCGCCGAACGCCTGGCCCGCGGCTTCTGGGAGGCGCGGCGCGACTTCGCGTTCGTCGCCCCGACCGGCACCCTGGACGAGTGCCTCGACGCGGCCCTCGCCTCCGCCGCCCGCCCCTACTTCGTCAGCGACACGGGCGACAACCCGACGGCGGGTGGCGCGGGAGACGTGACGTGGGGCCTCCAACACCTGCTGTCCCGCCCGGAGTTCAAGGACGACACCGGCCCGGTGGCGATCTACGCTTCCCTGCCGGGCCCCGCCGCCGTCGACACGGCCGAGCGGGCCGGCATCGGGGCGACGGTCACCGTCACCGCGGGCGCGGAGGTCGACGACCGCCACGCCGGACCGTTGACCCTCACCGGTGTGGTGCACGCGATCCGGCACGGCGACCGGGACGCCGGGACGGAGGTCGTGCTGAAGGTCGGCAGCGTGCACGTGATCCTGACCCGGCTGCGCAAGCCGTACCACCACGAACACGACTTCACGGACCTGGATCTGAGCCCTCGTCAGGCGGACCTCGTCGTCGTCAAGATCGGCTACCTGGAGCCCGAGCTGTTCGCGATGGCCGCGGACTGGAAGATGGCCCTCACCCCGGGCGGCGTCGACCAGGACCTGACCCGCCTGGGCCACCACCGCATCCGCCGCCCGATGTTCCCCTTCGACCCGGAGATGCCCGAGCCCGACCTCACGGCCCGTCTCGTCGCGCCGTCCGATCAGCCCCTCACGGGCCCTGACGAGTGAGCCGGCCGGTCCCGTCCGACCCCGACGCGGTGGCGATCAACTGGTCGATCAGCGCGATCAACACGTCCCGGCACGACCCGCGTTCCCGCGCGTCGCACAGCAGTACCTGCACATGGTCCGGCAGGGCCAGGGAGTCGCGGATCTCCTCGGCCGGGTAGGGGTGGCTGCCGTGGAAGCCGTTGACGCCGACGACGAAGGGGATGCCCCGGCGTTCGAAGAAGTCGATGGCGGCGAAGCTGGACTCGGGGCGGCGGACGTCGATCAGGACGACCGCGCCGAGGGCGCCGATGGCCAGGTCGTTCCACATGAACCAGAAGCGCTGCTGACCCGGGGTGCCGAACAGGTACAGGACCAGTTCCTGGCTGATGGTGATGCGGCCGAAGTCCAGGGCCACGGTGGTGGCCGTCTTCTCCTCGATGCCGTCGAGATCGTCGATGTGCAGGCCCGCCGAGGTCAGCGGCTCCTCGGTGCGCAGCGGGACGATCTCGCTGACCGCGCCGACCATGGTGGTCTTGCCGACGCCGAATCCCCCGGCGATCAGGATCTTGACCGTGTCGGGTGCCGTCCGGGTGGTGACGTCAGAGCCGGCCAAGGCCGTCCCTCACTTTCTGCAGCAGGTCCAGGTCCGGGGTCCGGGAGACGGGGTGCGGCGGGCGGGCGGTGATCCAGCCCTCCTCCAGCAGGTCGCAGAGCATGATCACGACCACGCTCACCGGCAGGTCGAGCAGGGCCGCGAGCTCCGCGACGGCGATCGGCTCGACGCACCGGCGCAGGATGCGCTGGTGCTCGGGCTGTGACCGGATGGCCCAGGTCGGCGGCGGGTCCACCGTGGTCACGGTCGTGATGAGGGTGAAGTCGGCGCGGCTGGGCGAGGTCCGCCCGCCGGTCAGCGTGAACGGCCGTACCAGCCGGCCCGCCGTGTCGCCTCCGCTCACCTCACGCGCCGGTGTCGGCGGTGGGCCCGATGCCCGCCCGCGGGGCCGCGCTGAGGTGCTCGCCGATCTTCTTCACCAGCATGTTCATCTGGTACGCCACCACACCGACGTCCGCGCCCTGGCTGGTGAGCACGACCAGGTGGGCGCCCGGCCCGGCCGCGGTCAGGATCAGGTAGCTGTGCGCCATCTCGATCAGCGCCTGCCGCACCGGGCCGCCGCGGAAGTCCATGGAGACGCCCTTGCTCAGGCTCATCAGCCCCGACGCGGTCGCCGCGAGGCGTTCGGCGTCGTCGCGCAGGAACCCGGTCGACTTGCTGACCACCAGCCCGTCCTCGGAGAGGACCACGGCGTGGTTCACCTCGGCGACCCGGTCCACAAGACCGGTCAGCAGCTGGTCCAGTTGAGTGTGCGTGGCGGGAATCGGGCGTGTCATGGCGGTGTCCTTCGTCAGCTGTCGGCGGCGGGCGGAGTCGAGGTGACAGGGGTGCCGCCTGCCGGGACATGGGCACCCGGCGGCGGGGACGGTTCCTCCCGGTCGTACCGCTCCTCGGTGTCGTCGTCACGTGCCTGGAGCGTGCCGCGCTGGAAACCGGCGAGCGAGGACGCGGCGCGATCGGCGGTGAACTCGTCGCCGTCTGCGTCCTCTTCGGCGGGCGCGGCCTCCTCGCGCAGCTCGGCGGCCAGACTCGTCTGCGGGACCCGGCGGGGGAGCGGTGTCAGCCCCTCGGCGCGGACGACGGCCGACGGCGCACCGCGCGCCGGAGCGGGACGGGGCTCCCGTACCCCCTCCGAGGGGCTCTCCTCGGCATGGCTGTGGCTCTCCTCCCGGGCGTCGTCCCGCTCCGGGGCCTTCCGCGGGGCGGGCACGGCCGGTGCGTCGGACGTGCCGGGTGCGGCGGTGTCCTCGGGTACGTCCTGTACGACGATGTCGTGCGGGAGCAGCACGATCGCCGTCGTGCCGCCGTACGGCGAGGGGCGCAGGGTGACCTGGATGCCGTGCTGGGTCGCGAGGCGGGCGATGACGAACATGCCCAGGCGCAGGTCGTCGGCGAGCGCCACCACGTCGAACTGCGGCGGCTGCCCCAACTGGGCGTTGAGAGAGGCGTATTCCTCCTCCGACATGCCCAGGCCCCGGTCCTCCACCTCGACGGCCAGGCCCTTGGCGACCAGGGCGGCGCGGACGCCGACCGGGGCCGGCGCGGGCGAGTACACGGTCGCGTTGTCGATCAGCTCGGCCAGCAGGTGGATCACGTCGGCCACCGCCGGCGGCGCGAGGTACACGTCCTCGTCGGTGTGCACCTCCACCCGCTGGTACTCGGCGACCTCACCGACGGCGCTGCGCAGGATGTCGATCAGTGCGACCGGCTCCCGCCAGCTGCGGCGCGGCTGCTCACCGCTGATGATGACCAGGTTCTCCTCGTACCGGCGCAACTGGCTGGCCGTGGAGTCCAGTTCGTACAGGCCCTTGAGGACGTCGGGGTCGTTGTGCCGGCGCTCCAGGGTGTCCAGCTTGGTGAGCTGGAGGTTGACCAGGTTCTGGCTCTGCCGGGCGATGCCCAGGATGACCTTCTGGAACCCGCGCCGGGTGTCGGCGAGTTCGACGGCTGTGTGCACCGCCGTGCGCTGCGCCTTGTTGAACGCCCGTGCCACCTGGCCGAGTTCGTCGTCGCCGTAGTCGAGTGGCGGGGTCGCGAGGTCCGCGTCGACGGTCTCGCCGCGGTCCAGGCGGGCCACCACGTCCGGCAGCCGCTCCTCGGCCAGGCTCAGGGTGGCCTCCCGCAGACCGCGCAGGCGGCGGGAGAGCGAGCGGGTGATCCGCCAGGACATGATCACGCACAGCAGCAGCGCGACCAGGCCGCCCAGGCTCAGTGAGGCGGCGGTGATCAGCAGGCTGTCCGCCTTGTCGGAGCTGCGGTCGAGGAGTCCGGTCGTCTGACGCTGGATCAGCTTCCCGTACTCGTCGCCGACCTCGATCAGCGCGGCCCGCCACTGCTTCGCCTCGTCGGGCAGCGCCACGTTCCCGTCGGCGCCCTTGGGCCGGGCCGCGAGCACGCGGTCCTCGATGCTCTGGAGGGTCCGCCACGAAGGGCTCTGCAGGATCCTCTCGGTCTCCGTCTTCGCGCTGCCGCGCAGCGAGGGGACGATCTGGTCCGAGACCAGCCACCGGCGGGTGTTGACGACCTTGGTGAACACGCTCCATGACGCGGCGTCGAAGTGCCCGGTCGGGAAGGCCAGGGTGAGCTGCGCGTCCTCCTGGGAGACCATCTCCGCCGCGTGCTCCAGCGCGATCAGCGGTCCGGCCTGCGAGGTGAGGTCGCCGTCGTCGACCTGGGAGAGCTCCTGGAAGGCGTGGATCTGGTCGTCGATGATCGAGCTGTACTGGTCGAGGGACTGCGCGGCGGTGATGTCCGCCGGCTTGTCGACCTGACCGCGGTAGTACTCCAGGCTGCCCACCGAACCCAGGACCGAGTAGAGCCGGTCCGAGATGCGTGAGGGCGCGTTCTGGATCGCGTCGGACTGGCGGACCAGCTTGGCGACCGCCCGGTCGGTCTCCGCGCGCTGCTTGTCCAGCGCCTCCCGGGAACCCGCCGGCGCACCGGCCAGCCACACGGCCGACAGACTGCGCTCCCGCTGCAGCGCGAGCGTCGCGTCGGTGCCCATCGCGCCGGTGGAGCGGCTCAGGTCCGTCTGTCCGCGCAGCCGCAACCCCTCGGCGAACATCTGGGTCGTCGTCACGCCCCACACGGCGGCGAGCGTGACGCTCGGCACCAGGGCCAGAAGGATCAGGGAGAGACGTATGGAGCCGAGACGGCGCCGGGCACCTGTCCGTGGAGACATCGTCGTCCTAGGCGATCAGCGGGGCGGGAACGGGAAAGGGGACAAGGGGTGTTCAGGATGCTATCCGCACAAGTGACCGCACGTGGCGCAGGTCACCGAATCGGAGCCGACAACCGGAACGGATGTGTCCGTCAACGGGTGCCCGCGGCCGCGAGCTTCGCCACCGAGGCCACGTTGGTCTTGGTCACGAACGCCGGGCCGGTCAGTACGGGCGACACCCCGCCGCCGCTGACGTTGCCGTTGGTCCTGTAGAGCCACAGCGAATCCACCGCAAGATAGCCCTGCAGATACGGCTGTTGATCCACCGCGAACTGAACGGAGCCGCTCTGCACGGCTTTCACCAGGTCGCTGTTGAGATCGAAGGTCGCGACATGGGCCCTGCTGCCCGCCGACTTCACGGACTTGACCGCGGTGAGCGCGAACTGCGCGCCGTTGGCGATGACTTCGTCGATCGTCGGGTCCTGCCGCAGCCTGGCCGTGATCATGGCCTCGGTCGCGTCGAAGTCGGTGCCCTCGACGTAGAGCATGTCGGTCTGGCCGGCGAAGGTCTTCTTCACACCGGCGCAGCGCGCCTCCAGGGCCACGTTGCCGCGCTCGTGGATGACGCACAGGGCGTGCTTGGCCTTGAGGTCGTCCAGTTTGTCGCCGACCGCCCGGCCCGCCACGCTCTCGTCCTGGCCGAAGTACTCCAGCAGTCCCACCGACTGCCAGGCGTCGATACCGGAGTTGAGGCCGACCACGGGGATGCCTGCCGCCTTCGCCTCGGCCACCGCGCCCGTCATGGCCTGCGGCTTGGCGAGGGTCAGCGCGATGCCGTCGACCTTGTCGCGCACCGCGTCCCGCACCAGTTCGGCCTGGCCCGTCGGGTCGGGGTCGCTGGCGTAGGTCAGTTGGACGCCGTCCTTCGCGGCGGCCGTCTCCGCACCCTTGCGCACCAGGTCCCAGAAGGCGTCGCCCTTGCCGCCGTGCGTCACCAGGGCGACCTTGAGCCCGGCGCCCGCCTTGCCGGCGGAGTCCGTGCCGGAGTCCGACCCGCCGCCGGAGGAGCAGCCAGCCACGAGCAGCCCGACCACGGCCGCCAGGACGGCGGCGCGGGGGAGCCTGTGGGACGCGGGGGGTGGGGGAGTGTTCATGAGGGTGCGGCACCTCGCTGTGCGCAGAGCTGGAGGAACGGCGAGAAGGAGCCTTCCGGACGGCGTCCTTGCGCGTACGCCGACCGGGTGACTCTCGCTCGCCGGAGCCAATCGTGTGTGACCACCGGTAGTCAAGTGAGCAGCCACTTGGAGTGAGTTGTCGACGCCCCATCGTGATGGTGTTCCGGCCGGCGGGACAGTGCGGGTTCCAGGTGGCGGGAACATCACGGCTTACGGGCCACGGCCCCGTACATCGCGATGTCCTCGTCGCGGATCCCGCCGTCGTCCGTGTCGTCCGGGTGCCACTTGTGGACCTGGACGACGCCCGGGTCGACGAGTTCGAGCCCGGCGAAGAACTCGTTCGCCTCGGTGAACGTGCGCAACCGCATCGGCATGCCGCGGGCCGCGTACTCGCGGGCGACCCGGCCGACCTCGGCGGGCGCGAACTCGGCCGTGCCGATGGACATCGCGAGGTAACTGCCGGACGGGAGCGGCTCCATGAGGCGGCGGACGATGCCGACGGCGTCGTCCTCGTCGAGCAGGAAGTGGACGATCGCGACGACGGTGAGGGCGACCGGCTCGGTCAGGTCGAGGGTGTCGCGGAAGGCGGGCGCGTCCAGGACCGCCGCCGGGTCGCGCATGTCCGCCTCGATGTACGCCGTGCGGCCCTCGGGGGTGCCGGCGAGCAGGTCGCGGGAGAGTTCGAGGACGAGCGGGTCGTTGTCGACGTGGACGACCCGGGACGACGGGGCCGCCGCCTGGGCGATCTCGTGGATGTTCGGCGAGGTGGGCAGGCCGGTGCCGATGTCCAGGAACTGGCGGACACCTGCCTCCGCGGTCAGCCGGTGCACGGCGCGGTTCAGCCAGTCGCGGTTGGCGCGCATGTGGATCGGCAGGGCGGGCCACTCGCGGCACATGGCGTCGGCCGCCTCCCGGTCCGGCGGGTAGTGGTCCTTGCCGCCGAGGACGCAGTCGTAGATCCGCGCGGCGTGCGCGGTCCCGGTGTCGATGCGGCCGGGCGGTGGGGCACTGTCGTCGGACACGGCGTTCGCTCCTCTCGTCGGGGGCCGGCTCTCTCGGGTACTTCGTCAACTCCCGCACATCGCAAACCACTTGAGCCTCACCGGACCCGGACCGGAGCGGCTCGACGGGCATGCCTGAGGGACCCTCGGCGAAGAGGGCCCGTGGGAGCGCGCGACCGGCGGGCCCACGGACGTGGACCCGCAGTCGGGGGAGCGGCCTAGGGGGTTACAGCTGGACCGCCGCCTTCGCCGCCCGTGCCTCTTTCCTGCGGCGCCGGCGGCTGACGCGGGGTTCCTGGTCCGGGAGCCAGCCGAAGATCATGCTGGCGCCGACCACCCCGAGGAGCAGGCCGATGAAGAAGCCGCCCAGGTTCGAGGTGACCCAGCTGCCCAGGGCGGCCAGGATGCCGACGATCGAGTAGAACAGGCGCTGGGCGGGGCTGAAGAGCGTCAGCAGCCCGCACAGCATCATCAGCGCGGGCAGCAGGTAGCCGGTCAGGCCCTGCATGCCGATGTGCATGGCGACCTTCAGCGAGATCTTCTCGGTGGCCAGGATCTCGGCGCCGCCCAGGGTGAGCAGCAGCCCGCCCCAGTACGGCCGGGCGGCCCGCCAACCTTGGAAGGCGGACCGCACGTCCTGTATCGAACGGCCCTTCATCAGCAACCCGTGTCGCTGAAGCTGAGCTTCAGGCCCGGCAGCTTGAACACCCCGGCCGTGGTGGCGTAGTTGGTCTGCCGCAGGTTGGCGATGTGCACGGTGTCGGCCTGCTGGCTGAAGACGCCCTTCTTGCCCTGCACCCCGGCCTTGTTCAGCGTGCTGGCGTCGTTGCCGATCTCGATGTTGTTGAAGGCCGCGTCGCCCGACAGCTCGGTCGAGTCGGTGGTGAGATCGCTCGCGGTGACCTTGGTCGCACCGGAACCCGCCTTGATGAGCAGGTTGATGCCGCCGAGGTCGACGCTCTGGCAGAGGCTGTCGAGCGTCGCGTTCTTGATCGCGGACGTGACGATCAGCACCTGACCGCCGGTGTCACCCGCGTTGGGGCTGTTCTCGATCATGTTGTCGAGGTCGCCGAACTGCTCGAAGCCGGTGCCGTCCAGTGACTTGGCGGTGACCGTGAAGGGCATGCCGGAGATCGAGAACTGCACGCCGAGGGCACCCTCGGCGGTGAGGATCGCGAGGCCGGCGGTGACCGCGACGGCGGGAACCGCCAGCACGGCGGCGCGGCGCAACCGGACCCGGCCGCGTCTGGCGGGTTCGGTCGGGGAACCGCTTTCTGGGTTCTCCGGGGTGTTGTCGGCGGACGTGGCCATTTCTGCTCCCATGTGCATAGTCAGTGCGGGTTGGGCATCACGGCACGTTGTCCTGGCGCGGACAGCGGCTGCGGCGCACGCTCCTCACTGCTCCCGGTGGGCGCAAGGGCTTACTCGTACTCCGCAGTAGCCGCCGAGGAAGTTACCGGTGGTTACATCCCGTGGCAAGGGAGTTGTGCAAAAAGAGTGTTGGTTATGTGTCATCTGTGCGTCACGTCATGATGCGCCCCCTCGCCGCTTCTTGAACGAACGTCAACTCCCGTACGGACTATTGACGTTGACGGACCGCCAGGTCTAGAACTGCCCCTGGCTTCCCCCGGATCCGTGGCGCCGGATCCCGCCGCGCGGCACTGCCCGCGTCTCCCGGAACCCTCCTGTCCAGCACGGGCACATCCCCCCTGAGTCCGTGTCGGACGCTCTTCCCGCCCGGCCCCGCCGACGGCCCTCCCCACGGGTCTTCGGCGGGAGGCCGGCCGGTCGTCGTCGCCGGTCCGTCGCGTACGGAGAAGGCGTTACGGACCGGCGACGACGGACGCCCGTCGGCGTCCGCCCACCCCCGATCCCCAGGAAGCTCCCTCGAGCTCCGAGGAAGCTCCCTCGGTCCCCCCAACCCCTTGAGCCCCACTCCTGGAAAGAGGCACGCCCGCATGCGCACTCGCACCCTCATCACCCTCGTCGGAGCCGTCGCCGCCCTCTCGATCCCGGCGGCCGTCGTGCCCGCCTCGGCGGCCGACACCCCCGTCCTGACCACCGGCTCCCTCGGCGGCACCCCCGTCGCCGTCGGCGACGTGCTGACCGCGCCGCTGGCCAGCGGCACCACCGCCACGCTCTACTCGAGCGCGACCGGCACCAGCGGCATCAAGTGCACGTCGTCCCAGCTCACCGCCACCGTCACCGACAACCCGACGGCGCCCGGCACGGCCACCGAGTCGGCCACCGCGCAGACCTTCGCCACCAGCAGCTGCACCAGCAACGTCCTGGGCGTGCTCGGCGTCAGCAGCATCACGGTCGACAACCTGCCCTACAACACCACCGTGGCCTCGGACGGCACCCTGACCGTGACCCCGGCCGCCGGCTCCACCATCCAGACCACGGTCAAGCTGACCACCCTGCTGGGCAGCATCACCTGCGTCTACCAGGCCCCGAGCCTGACCGGCACGACGAGCAACGCCGACGCCAGCATCGCCTTCGCCAACCAGGCGTTCACCAAGACGTCGGGCTCGTCGCTCTGCTTCAGCGCCGGCTACTTCACCGCCAAGTACGCCCCGGTCACCTCCAACGGCGCGACCGTCTACGTCAACTGACGGTCCGTCAATGAGCTTGCGCCGGCGCTGGCTTCAGCGTCGGCGCAGGCGCAGTGCCAGGGCGGCGCCGCCGGTGAGCACCAGCACGGCGGCGGCGCCGCCTGCCACCATGGGCGCGGACGGGCTGGAGTCGGCGGTGGGCGTGGAGGCGAGCGGAGTGCTGTCGGGCGTCGACGCGGCCGGTGCATCCGCGGTCGTGGGCGTGGGACTCGCCTGCGAGGGACGCGGACTGGCCGTCGGCGAAGGGGACTTGCTCGCGGGCTTCCTCGTGCTCTGCCCGCTTCCTCCGGTCGACGACGTGGCCTTCGTGCCCGTACCGCCGGACTTGGCCGCCGGGAACACCACGTCGGAGCAGGAATAGTAGGTGTCCGACGTGCTGGTGTTCTGCCAGATCGTATACAGGACGTGGTGTCCGGTCCGGTCCGCCGGCAGCTTCGCGGTGATGCGGTAGGCGCCGTTGGTCAGGGCCGGGTCGGTGACCGCGGCGAACGGCTGGTCCGGAATCTCGGACCAGGTCAGCGGCTTGCCCGGGTCGTAACCGGGCTTGGTCAGATACAGCTTGAAGGTGCCGGTGTGCGGGATGGTCGAGGCGTACTTCATCGTCATCGTCGCGCCGGGCTTCAACTGGGTCGAGGGCCAGTCGGAGCGGGTCAGGTCGAGGCCCTTGTAGGCGGGCAGGCCGCCGCTGCACAGCTTGCCGTCCGGAATCGTCTGCCGGTCCCGGCCGTTGACGTCCGCCACGCGCAGGTTGTCCCACAGCGTGAAGGGCGCGCCGTTCGCGGCGATCGCCGCCCGGCAGGCCGAGGTGCCCGCCGAACCGCCGTCGGGGGAGCAGGCGTACACCCGGCTGACCGGATCCGTCGGGGCGCCGTGCGCCTGCGCGGGGCCCGCCGCCCACAGGGGCAGCAGGAACGGGGTCACGAGGGCCGCCGCCAGGGCGGTGCGGTGTGCGGTCATCCGGGGCATCCGGAACGTCTCCTCGGCCGGCATGGGAACGGGGTGCTCCCGTGGAGTACGGGAAAAGGGGGCGGCGCGTTCATCGTGTGACACCGGGCGCGAAGAGGGGCGATACCGGTCAACAGGACCGGACCGGCGCCCAGTCGGCGCCGCATTGAAAACCAACCGGTCGCCTCGTACTCTTGGCGGTCAACGGCATGGGAACCCATCCGTCCGGTTTGTCGGCAACGAGTACCGAGGTGACACGTGTCGTCGAACCCCGACGGACGAGCCGCCCGTCCGGGTCGACGATCTTGAGGTGCGCAGGTCGGGGCCGTCGTACGGTGAGCTATCGTGTACGGGGAGTGAAGAACAAACGGCATGACCCGTTCTTTCCAGTCCCAGGAGTGTTCAGTCGATGCCGAGGCAGTTACGCGCCGAGCAGACCCGAGCGACGATCATCGCAGCCGCCGCCGACCTGTTCGACCGGCACGGCTATGAATCGACCAGCCTCAGCGACATCGTCGAACACGCCCAAGTCACCAAAGGCGCCCTCTACTTCCACTTCGCCGCGAAGGAAGATCTCGCGCACGCCATCATGGAGCTCCAGTCCAGGGTCTCGCGCGAGGTGGCGAGCGAGCTGGAGGGCCGGGGCTACTCGTCGCTGGAATCCCTGATCCGCTTCACGTTCGGCGTCGCGCGCCTGTCCGTGGAGGACCCCGTCCCGCGCGCCGGACTCCGGCTCGCCACCGGGGTCGTCGCCATGCCGCCACCCCTCACGCACCCCTTCACCGAGTGGCGCGACCTGGCCGCCCGCAAGCTGCACAGCGCGGTCAAGGAGTCCGACGTCCACCCGGACATCGACGTCGAGGCCGTCGCCCACGCCCTCGTCAGCTGGTTCGTCGGCACCCGCGTGGTCGGCCGCTCCCTCGAACCCGTCGCCCGCCAGCCCCGCCGGGTCGCCGAGATGTGGCACGTGATGATCCGCGGCCTGGTCCCGGTCACCCGCCGCGCCCGCTATCTGAGCCTCGCCTCGCGCCTGGAGCGGGAGATCCGCCCCGCCTGACCCGCGCGATACGGTGAGGCGCATGCCCCCCACCCCGTCCGCGCCCGTGCTCCTGGCCGACGAACCCGGATCGTTCCCGCACAGCGTGCTCGCCGAGCGCCACCCCGCGATCATCCGGCAGGTGCGAGAGGCCTTCCCGTACGGCCCCGCCCAGCACCGCGCGCTCGACGCGCTCCTGGAGAACTGCACCAAGGGCGTCATCGAACCCCTCCCCGCCGACGCGACCGACCGGGAACGCTGGACGGCCTGGGGTCTGCCCGAGTACCTCGGCCGGTCCTGGTTCGACGTGCCGTGGCTGTGGTCGGAGAGCTGGTTCTACCGCCGACTCCTCGACGCCGTCGGCTACTTCACCCCGGGACCCTGGCAGGGCATCGACCCGTTCCGCCCCTTCAAGCTGGCCGAACTGGACGGCCCGGAGACGGACGAGGAGCTCGCCGCCCTCGACGACCTCGCGGACAAGCCGGCCGACGAGCGCGGACGCGCCCTGCTGCACGGCTCCCTCTGGGGCAACCGCGCCGACCTCGGCTTCCGCCTCTCCGACGCGAGCGCGGCCGACGCGGAGGTCGCCCCCGCACTGGTCGCCGACGACAGCGACGCCTTCTGGTCGCTGCTCCCGCCCGCAGGCACCGGCACGCTGCACCTGATCGCCGACAACGCGGGCCGCGAACTCATCCCCGACCTCCTGCTCATCGCCCACCTCCTTGAGGAGGGGCGCGTACGGGGAGCCGTCCTGCACCTCAAGCCGTATCCGTACTACGTCTCGGACGCCACGACCACCGACTTCGTCGACGCCCTGCGCAAGTTGACCGGCGCGAGCGGCGCCGCCGCCGGCCACGGCCGCACCCTGTGGTCCGCGACGGCCGACGGCACCCTCACCGTCCGCGCCCACCCCTTCGCCGCCGCGCCCCTGCCCTTCTCGTCGATGCCCGACGACCTGCGCGCCGAACTCGCCGGCGCCGAGCTGACCGTGGTCAAGGGCGACCTCAACTACCGCCGCCTGGTGGGCGATCGCCGCTGGCCGCCGACCACCCCCTTCCCGGACGTGACCGCGTACTTCCCCGGCCCGGTGGCCGCCCTGCGCACCCTCAAGTCCGATGTCATCACCGGCCTGACCGCCGAGACGGAGGCCGCGCTGGTGGCGGCCGAGGGACAGCGCTGGCGGACCGGCGGCACCCACGCGCTGCTCCAGGTGCGCGTCTGACGTCATGTCAGCAGGCCCTGGGGGAACGCGTATGCGACCGAGATGACGTGGTGCGCGCGCTCAGGTCGCAGAATCCGCACGGGCGCGGACGCGGGCTCTAGCGTGGTCGGTTCAGGAACCGGCACCGCACACCGAGGGAGTACCGAACGACATGCTGCGTATCGGAGTGGCACCGCACCGCCTGTGGCCCGCGCGGGAGGAGGAGGTCGACGGGGTCCTGGCGACCGCCCGCACGGCCGAGGAACTGGGCTTCGACCACGTCTTCGCGAGCGGCCACGCTGTGGCGGGCGACTCCGGCGTGACCCCGGACCCGCTGGTGACGCTGGCCGCCGTGGCCGGGGCCACCGAGCGCATCGGCCTGGTCACCAGCATCCTCGTCCTGCCGCTCTACAACACGATCGTCCTCGCCCACCAGGCCGCCACCCTCGACCGGCTCTCCGGCGGCCGGTTCACCCTGGGCGTCGGCACCGGCTGGGACGCGTCCGAGTTCGCGGCCGTCGGCGTCCCGTTCGCCGGGCGGGGCCGCCGGATGGACGAACAGCTGGGCACCGTGAGGAAGTTGTGGCGCGGTGAGGGCGAGGCGCGGCTCGGGGTGCTGCCGCGCACCGAGGGCGGTCCGCAGGTGTGGGTCGGCGGGGGAAGCGACGCGGCGCTGCGCAGGGCGCTGCGGTACGGCGACGCCTGGCACGGGGCCGGACTCGACGCCGCCGGACTCACCGCCGTACGGGAGCGCCTCGACGGGCTCGCCGAGGGGACAGGGCGCGACCCGGGGACGCTCGCGCTGACCACGGGTGCCTTCCTGGTGCCGCCTGGTTTCGCGCCGTCCGTCCCGGTGCCCGGCCGGCCGCTGGGCGGCGCGGACCCGAGCGCCGAGAGCGTGCGCGACGAACTCGGGGCGCTGGCCGAGGCCGGGCTCGCCGCGTGCTCGCTGTGGCTGCTGGTGTCCACTGACGAGCTGCCGGACGCGCTCGGCTGGGTCGCCGACGAGATCCTTCCGCACTTCGCCAAGGACTGAGGTGGTCGACGCGCGCGTGTGCGGTGGCGGCACGCGCGCGTGAAGGTGAACGCCACAAGAGGGCGTCCTGGCACTCGACTTCGCCCTGATTCACGCGATGGTGTGATCATGTGCCGCCGCGCGGATGCCCCCGGAGGGGCGCGGGTAGGGCCCGGCCATGACGCAGCAGCCCTTTGAACTCCCGCACTTCTACATGCCGTATCCCGCGCGGCTCAACCCGCATGTCGACGAGGCGCGCGCCCACTCGACCGCGTGGGCGCGCGAGATGGGCATGCTGGAGGGGTCCGGGGTCTGGGAGCAGTCCGACCTCGACGCGCACGACTACGGCCTGCTGTGCGCCTACACCCATCCCGAGTGCGACGGCCCCGCCCTTTCGCTGATCACCGACTGGTACGTGTGGGTCTTCTTCTTCGACGACCACTTCCTGGAGATCTTCAAGCGCACCCAGGACCGCGCCGGCGGCAAGGCCTATCTGGACCGGCTCCCGCTGTTCATGCCGATGGACCTGTCCACGCCGATGCCCGAGCCGCAGAACCCGGTCGAGGCCGGCCTCGCCGACCTGTGGACGCGTACGGTGCCGGCCATGTCGCAGGAGTGGCGGCGCCGCTTCTCGATCGCCACCGAGCACCTCCTCAACGAGTCCCTGTGGGAGCTGTCCAACATCAACGAGGGCCGGATCTCCAACCCGGTCGAGTACATCGAGATGCGCCGCAAGGTGGGCGGGGCGCCCTGGTCGGCGGGGCTGGTGGAGTACGCCACCGCCGAGGTGCCCGCCTCCGTCGCGGGGGCCAGGCCCCTGCGGGTGCTGATGGAGACGTTCTCCGACGCCGTGCACCTGCGCAACGACCTGTTCTCCTACCAGCGCGAGGTCGAGGACGAGGGCGAGTTGAGCAACGGCGTGCTCGTCCTGGAGACGTTCTTCGGCTGCACCACCCAGGAGGCCGCCGAGATCGTCAACGACGTACTGACCTCACGCCTGCACCAGTTCGAGCACACCGCGCTCACCGAGGTGCCCGCCGTCGCCCTGGAGAAAGGTCTCACCCCGGTCGAGGTGGCCGCGGTCGCCAAGTACACGCAGGGCCTTCAGGACTGGCAGTCCGGCGGCCACGAATGGCACATGCGCTCCAGCCGCTACATGAACGCACGCGCGCGTGCCACCACCCCCTGGCAGGCCCCGACCGGCCCCGGCACCTCGGCCGTCGACGTCGGCGCGCTGCTCGCGGCGGCCGGCGCGGAGCGGCTGCGCGCGTACACGCACGTGCCGTACCAGAAGGTCGGCCCGTCCCTGCTGCCCGACTTCCACATGCCCTTCGAGGTCGAGCTGAATCCGCACCTGGACGCCGCCCGGCCCCGGCTCGCCGCGTGGACGCACGCCATGGGCATGCTGGAGGAAGGCGTGTGGGACGAGGACCGGCTCGCCGCCGCCGATCTGCCGCTGTGCGCGGCGGGCCTCGACCCGGACGCCACGGCCGACTCCCTCGACCTGAGCTCGGCGTGGCTCGCCTGGGGGACCTACGGCGACGACTACTACCCGCTCGTCTTCGGCCACCGCCGCGACCTGGCTGCCGCCCGGCTGACCACGCTGCGCCTGTCGGACTGCATGCCCGTCGACGGGGAGCCGGTCCCGGTCCCGCTCAACGGCATGGAGCGCGGCCTGATCGACCTGTGGGCGCGCACGACGGCACAGATGTCCCCCGCGCAGCGACGCACCCTCAAGGACGCGGTCGACAAGATGACCGAGAGTTGGGTGTGGGAGCTGTCCAACCAGATCCAGAACCGCATCCCCGACCCGGTCGACTACCTGGAGATGCGCCGCTCCACCTTCGGCTCCGACCTCACCGCGGGCCTGTGCCGCATGGGCCACGGCCCCGCCGTCCCGCCCGAGGTCTACCTCAGCGGCCCCGTCCGCTCCCTGGAGAACGCGGCCTTCGACTACGCGTGCCTGGTCAACGACGTCTTCTCCTACCAGAAGGAGATCGAGTACGAGGGCGAGATCCACAACGCGATCCTCGTCGTGCAGAACTTCTTCGGCATCGACTACCCGACCGCCCTGTCCGTCGTCCACGACCTCATGACCCAGCGCATGGAACAGTTCCAGCACGTCGCCGAGCACGAACTGCCGGTCATGTACGACGACTTCGACCTCTCCGAGGAGGCACGCGAGGTCATGCGGGGCTATGTGGCGGACCTGCGGAACTGGCTGGCCGGCATCCTCAACTGGCACCAGAAGGTGGACCGTTACAAGGCGGAGTACCTGGCCCGCCGCACCCACACCTTCCTGCCGGACCAGGTGCCGGCGCCGGTGTCGTTGCCGGTCGGCTGAGAACACCGGCCCGATCCATCCCTGTTCGCGCCCGCACCCGGACACCGGGTGCGGGCGCGAACCGTATTTTCCGGGTCAGTCTCACTCTTTCGTGGCATGTCGGCCGCCGGTGCCCCGGGTAGATCCCTCCCGGAGGCCGAACCACGGAGGCGATCCATGGCACAGACCGCGTTGCGTCCCAAGCCCATGCCAGGCCAGGAGCCCGGCGGCGGCGCCCCGACCGACCCCGCCCGGCGCCCGCACGCCGCGCGCCGGCGCGGGCGCCGGCTCAGGGCCCTGCTGTTCGCCCTGTTCGTCGGCACGATCCTGGTGCTGTCCGGGGTCGGCCTCGGCACCGTCGGCGCCACCGTCATCGGCATGAGCAAACTCGCCGACATGCAGCGCGAGGCGGCCCAGCATGCGCCGAAGCCCCAGGCGGGCGCGGTCTCCGCACCCCCGGCATCGGGGACGGCACCGGGCTCGTCGGTGACCTCCGACTCCGCGCACGCCTCGGACCCGCCCTCGGCCCCGTCGCGGACCACTCCCGCCGCCACGCTCGGCGTCGAGGCCGTGGACGCCGAGAAGACCGGCGCCCTGGTCGTCGGCGTCCATGTGCCCGGCCCCGGCTACTCGGCGGGCCTGATCCGCGGCGACGTACTCCTCAACGTCGACAAGACCCGTATCGACTCGGCCGCCGACCTCGCCCGAGCCGTCGCCGACGCCCGCCCCGGCCATGAGGTGACCCTGACGGTCCGTCATCAGAGCGGCAACTACCAGCAGTTGACGACCGTACCGGGCATCGTCACCTGACCACCCGGCGGCGGAGGCGAGCCGCCGCGCACGGGCGGCCATGTGCGGGGACCGGGAAATTCGGTGGTCCGGCCCCCGGACGCGGGCCACGATGAGCGCCATGCTGAGCACCCTCCTCGCCTTCCTCGGCGCCTGCACCCTGATCGCGGCCTCACCGGGCCCCAGCACCGTGCTGATCATCAAGCAGTCCCTGCGCAGCCGACGCTCCGGTTTCCTCACCGTGCTCGGCAACGAGACCGGCGTCTTCGTCTGGGGTGTCGCCGCCGCGTTCGGCCTGAGCGCCCTGCTCGCGGCCTCCCGGATGGCCTACGACGTGATGCGGATCGTCGGCGCGGTGGTCCTGGTCGGCTTCGGCGTCCAGGCGCTGCGCCAGGCGCGCCGGGCGAAGGGGACGGCACAGGAGGCGACGGAGGGCGAGTCGTGGGAGGGGGTAGGGGAGAGCGGTTGGGCCGCCTACCGTCGTGGGCTGCTGCTCAACCTCGCCAACCCCAAGGCGGCCGTCTTCGCCCTCTCCTTCCTGCCGCAGTTCGTGCCCCAGGGCGCCCCCCACCTGCTCACGACGGTGGGTCTGGCCGCGCTCTGGGCGGTCTACGAGGTCGGCTACTACGGCCTGTACGTGTGGTTCGTGGGCCGGCTGCGGACCCTGCTGTCCCGCGCGGGAGTGCGCCGGCGTCTGGAGCAGGTCTCCGGCGGTGTGCTGCTGCTCCTGGGCGTCCGCCTCGCCCTGGAGGGCTGACGGCATGCCCGTCGGGCGGGTGCGAGACCCGCGAACCGGCTCGCGCGACCCCCTGTGTCCGGGCAGGATGCTCCCCGTAGGCCCCAGTGGTTCCCGCACCCGTCCAGGGAGGCCCGGATGACCGGCAGCACGCCCGCGCCCTTCACCGCCGACGACTACCGGGCCCGCATGGAGCGCGCCGCCCGGACCGCGGCCGAGGCCGGTCTCGCCGGGCTCCTGGTGGCCCCCGGGCCCGACATGGTGTGGCTCACCGGCTACGCGCCCACGGCGATCACGGAACGTCTCACCCTGCTGGTCCTCGCCCCCGGCCGGGCTCCCGTCCTGGTCGTCCCCACCCTGGAGGCCCCGGACGCGGCCAAGGCCCCGGGTGCGCCCGCGCTGAACCTGCGCGACTGGACCGACGGCAAGGACCCCTACGCCGCCACCGCCGCCCTGCTCGACTCCACCGGCCGCTTCGGCGTCAGCGACAACGCCTGGGCGATGCACCTGCTCGGCCTCCAGCGGACCCTGCCCGGCACCACGTACGCGGCCCTCACCGATGCCCTGCCGATGCTCCGGGCCGTCAAGGACGCGGCGGAACTGGAACTGATGGCAGCCGCGGGCGCGGCTGCCGACGCAACGTTCGAGGAGATCCGGAAGGTTCCCTTCGGCGGCCGCAAGGAGTCCGAGGTCGGCGCCGACCTCGCCGACCTGCTGCTCGGCTTCGGCCACTCCCAGGTCGACTTCACCATCGTCGCCTCGGGTCCCAACGGCGCCGACCCGCACCATGAGGTCGGCGAGCGCGTCATCGAGCGGGGCGACATGGTCGTCCTCGACTTCGGCGGCCTCAAGGACGGCTACGGCTCCGACACCTCCCGCACGGTCCACGTCGGCGAACCCACCGACGAGGAGCGCCGGGTGCACGACCTGGTGCGCGCGGCCCAGGAGGCGGGCTTCCGGGCGGTGCGTCCCGGCGTCGCCTGCCAGGAGGTCGACCGGGCCGCCCGCGCGGTCATCGCGGACGCCGGGTACGGCGAGTACTTCATCCACCGCACCGGGCACGGCATCGGCGTCACCACGCACGAGCCGCCGTACATGATCGAGGGCGAACAGCAGCCCCTCGTACCCGGGATGTGCTTCTCCGTGGAGCCCGGCGTCTATCTGCCGGGCCGGTTCGGCGTGCGCATCGAGGACATCGTCACGGTCACCGAGGACGGCGGCCGGCGGCTCAACAACACCGATCGCGAACTGGTCGTGGTGGACTGACCGGCCGCGTGGACAGCCCCCGCACACCCCCGAGCGACAACGGCGCGAGCATGACCCACACTTCGACACCCCCGCCCACCGCGGACACCGTCCGCCGACTGGTCCGTTCCCTGCTCAAGGACGGCACGGACAGCGGCACGGGCCCCGCCGTGCGGCCCGTCGCCGAGGGCGGCGGGCACTTCACCTGGTGGGTCGGCACCCGCCATGTGCTGCGTCTGGCCCCCGACCGCGAGGCCACCGTCCGCCAGCGCCGCGAACTGCGCCTGCGCGACCTCGTGCGCCCGCACCTGCCCGTCGCGGTGCCGACCAGCGTGGCGCACGGGGAGTGGTCGCCCGGGCTGACGTACACGCTCGACACCCTGGTGCCCGGCGGCACGGCGGGCGAGCACGACGTGTCCGCCGTCGGCGAGGCCGATCTCGCCGGACTGCTGACGGGGCTGCGCGAGGTGCCCGCGCGGCAGGCCGAGGTGTTCGGGGTGCCGCGCGTCGCGCCGCGCTCCCTGGAGGCGCTGCGCCGGATGGCGGTGCAGGACGCCGAACGCCTGGGCGCCGCCGACGAGTTCGACCCGGCACGGCTGCACCAACTGCCCCCGCAGGCCGCCGTCCAGCTGGCTGCGGCCCAGAGCGGCGGCGCCGTCCTCGTCCACCACGCCCTCCGGGGCGAGCACCTCGTGGTCAGCGCCGACGGCCGGGTGCGCGGTGTCCTGGACTGGACCGACGCGGCCCTCGGCGACCCCGCCGAGGACATCGCCGGACTCGCCGTCGCCGTCGGCTCACCCGCCGCCGTCCGCGCCGCGACCCTCGCCGGCTACGGCGCCCGCCCCTGTCTGCGCGGCCTGTGGCTGGCCCGCTGCGACACCGTGATCCGCCTCGCCGCGGCCGTGAAGGGCAAGGACACCGCCTCCTTGCCTCTGCTCGCGCTGCAACTCCGGCACGCCTGGGAGGCGATCCTGCTGGAACGCGTCACGGAACTGCGGGAGGACGGCTCGGACGGGGAGTTCTGACCCGAGGGGCGGGCTCGGACGAGGATTCCGAGGGGCCCGGCGCCCCCCGGCCCTGTCTCCGGCGCACTTACCCCTGCAACAGCACCACAGCCGACTCCCCGGGCAGATTCAGCACCCCGTCCGCGCCCGGCGCCTCGACCGGCTCCCAGGCGGCGAGCACGCGCGCCCGGCGCGGGCCCAGCGGGATCGCCGCGGGCTCCTTGGCGAGGTTCACGGCCACCCGTACGTCCCCGCGCCGGAAGGCGAGCCAGCGTTCGCCCTCGTCGTACGCCACCTTGGTGTCGGCGAGGTCCGGGTCGGTGAGGTCGGGCTGCTCCCGGCGCAGGGCGAGCAGGCGGCGGTACCAGGCCAGTACGCGCGCGTGCGGCTCGTCGTCGAGTTCGCTCCAGTCGAGGACGGAGCGGTCGCGGGTCGCCGGGTCCTGCGGGTCGGGCACGTCCTCCGCGGCCCACCCGTGCGGCGCGAACTCCCGCCGCCTGCCCCGCCGTACGGCATCCGCGAGCTCGGGGTCGGTGTGGTCGGTGAAGAACTGCCAGGGCGTGCCGGCCGCCCACTCCTCGCCCATGAACAGCATCGGTGTGAAGGGCGCGGTCAGCGTGAGGGTGGCCGCGCAGGCGAGCAGGCCGGGGGAGAGAGCGGCGGACAGACGGTCGCCCTGGGCGCGGTTGCCGACCTGGTCGTGCGTCTGGGTGTAGCCCAGCAGACGGTGGGCCGCCACGCGTACCCGGTCCAGGGGGCGTCCGTGGTGACGGCCGCGGAAGCTGGACCAGGTGTTGTCGTGGAAGTAGCCGCCGGTGAGCGTCTTGGCGACCGCGGCCAGCGGGGCGCGCGCGAAGTCGGCGTAGTAGCCCTGCGATTCACCGGTCAGCGCGGTGTGCAGGGAGTGGTGGAAGTCGTCGTTCCACTGCGCGTGCAGCCCGAGGCCGCCCTCCGCGCGCGGGGTGATCAGCCGCGGGTCGTTCAGGTCGGTCTCGGCGATCAGGAACAGCGGCCGGCCGAGGTCGACGGCGAGGGCGTCGACGGCGGTGGACAGTTCCTCCAGGAAGTGGACCGCGCGCGTGTCCGCCAGCGCGTGCACCGCGTCCAGGCGCAGCCCGTCGATCCGGTGGTCGCGCAGCCAGGAAAGGGCGCTGCCCAGCAGATAGGCCCGCACCTCGTCCGAACCCGGCGCGTCCAGGTTCACGGCCGAACCCCACGGCGTGTGGTGCGTGTCCGTGAAGTACGGCCCGAACGCCGGCAGGTAGTTGCCGGAGGGACCGAGGTGATTGTGCACGACGTCCAGGACGACGCCCAGGCCCAGTTCGTGCGCCCGGTCGACGAACCGTTTCAGCGCCTCGGGACCGCCGTACGGCTCGTGCACCGCCCACAGCGACACACCCTCGTAGCCCCAGCCGTTCCGGCCGGGGAAGGGGCACAGAGGCATCAACTCCACGTGCGTGACGCCCAGTTCGGCGAGATGCTCAAGCCGCCCGGCCGCCGCGTCCAGGGTGCCCTCGGGCGTGTACGTGCCCACGTGCAGCTCGTACAGGACCGCGCCCGGCAGCGGCCGTCCGGCCCACTCGGCGCGCCACTCGTAGCTGCCCTGGTCGACGACCGCGCTCAGCCCGTCGGGGCCGTCCGGCTGCCGTCGCGAGCGCGGGTCCGGCAGCACCGGGCCGTCGTCCAGCGCGTATCCGTAGCGCGTGCCGTCCCGCGCCTCCGCCTCGCCCCGCCACCAGCCCTCGCGCCCCGGATCGCGCTCCAACGCGCGCGTGGCGCCGTCGCAATGGAGCGTCACACGATCGGCCTGCGGTGCCCACACCTCGAACTGCACGGACGGTTCCCCTTCGTCTGCTCACCGGGATGTAGCCACACCATCGTGCTTCAAACGCGATCAATCCGCTTTTGGAACCGCCCTTTTGCGGTGGGTGTCGTCAGGTACGCACGCGTGGTGACCGTTTTCTCGTTTTCTGGACACCCGGAGTTCGCTGCCCGACAATCACGAACGTGACGTCGTCCTTCGAGTTCAACACGTACCCCGCGCGGCTGTCCGACGCGGAGCGCGACAAGGCGCTGAAGGTGCTCCGTGACGGCGTCGCCATGGGACGGCTGTCGCACGACACGTTCATCCGCCGGATGGAGGTCGCGCTGGCCGCCCGTCGCTCCGACGAACTGGCCGCGCTCACCGCCGATCTGCCCACCGAGAGCCGCGTCTCGCGCCTGGTGTTCGGCACCGTGGAGGCCGTCTCCGGCTTCACCGTACGGCTGCGCAGGGCCTGGCAGGCCGAGCGGCTGCCCAAGCTGCTGCTGCCCCACCCGGCGAGCGGCTACCCGCTGCGCATCGGCCGCGACCCGGCGAACGGACTGCGCCTGACCCACGAGACGGTCTCCCGGGTGCACGCCGAACTCAGCCGGCAGGGCGGCATGTGGGTGCTGCGGGACCTCGGTTCGACCAACGGCACGACGGTGAACGGACGGCGCGTCATCGGTGCCGCCGTCGTCCGCGAGGGCGACCAGATCGGGTTCGGACGGATGACGTACCGGCTCGCCGTCGACTGACCGCTTCCGCCCCGCTCCACGACGACCTTCGTCCGCTGGTCCCTCCCGCAGGTCCACGACCGTCGGCTTCCGGCCAGCTTTGGCCTGGGCATGACAGGCTGTCGACCTCTCGCGCGGGCCCGAATCCCTTTCCCGGCAGCGGTGTTGACGTACCTCCCCGGCCGTGACTGACTGTGCGTACACCATGCACATCCGGTGAATCGACGGCACCACTATGTGGAGGTGTGCCCTGGTACCCCTCCTCCGCTACCCGACCGTCGACGAACTCGGCGCGCGGGCGGCGGCTCTGGTCGCCCGGCGTCCCCAGGACGCCCGGCTGCGCAGGGTAGGCACCTCACGCGCGGGCACCCCCCTGTGGCTCCTTTCGGTCGGACACGGCGTCAGACAGGCCCTCGTCGTCGCCGGCCCGCACGCCAACGAACCTGTCGGCGGCGCCACCGTGCTGCGCCTCGCCGAACGCGCCCTCGCCGACCCCCGCCTCACCGAGGGCGCCGACGCCACCTGGAACCTGCTGCTCTGCCTCGACCCCGACGGACTGCGCCGCAACGAGGGCTGGCTGCCGGGCCCGTACACACTGGGCCGGTACTTCCGGAACTTCTTCCGGCCCGGCTTCATGGAACAGCCCGAGTGGCTGCCCGACGGAGCGGCCGGCGCCGCCCTGCCGGAGACCCGCACCCTCCTCGACCTCCAGGACGAACTGCGGCCCTTTCTGCAGTGCTCCCTGCACGGCGTCGACGTCGGCGGCGGCTTCGTCGAACTCACCCACGACCTGCCCGGCCTCGCGCGCCGCGTCGCGCACACCGCCGCCCGACTCGGCGTACCGCGCGAACTGGGCCCGTACGACACCCTGTACTGGCCCAGCCTCGGGCCCGCCGTCTACCGCATCCCGCCGCCCCAGCCCGGCGACCTGGCCGCCGCCATCACCGAGGCGGCCGTCGAGTCGACCTGGTTCCACCCCTACCGGCACGGGACCGTGACAGCCGTCGTCGAGGCGCCCATGTGGGCCGTGGACGCCGTGGCGGACGGTTCGCCGCCCGCCGACGGGACCGCCGTCCTGCGCACGGTCAGCCACACCCTGCGCCACGACGCCCGGCGCCTGGCGGACCTCCTCGCCCGCATCCGCCCGCACCTCGCGGGCGTGCCGGACGCGGCACGCCTGCTCGCCCCGGTGGACGACTATTTACTGGTCTGCCCCGGCCTCGCCGACACCTGGGACCCCGACATCACCGCCGGTGCCCGCCCGTTGCCGCCGCTCAGCACCGCCCACCTGGCCGCGCTGCGCATCGCGGGACGGCGCCTGGCGCTGCGCACCGCGGGACTGCTGCACCAACTCGTCACGCGGGCAGGACGCGACCAGGCCCGGGTACGGGCGGACCTCGACCGCCTGATCGACGAGTGGTGCGCCGACTACCGGGACGGGTGCGGGGCGCGCTGGATCCCGGTCTCGCGCCAGGTCGAGTACCAGTCGCGGGTCGTGCTCGCCGCGTTCGAACTCGCCGGACGCCAGGCGTCCGCGCGCTCCCGTTCGGGTGAGCCGGGGTGGGGATCCGAGGCCGCCGTGCCGATGCATCGGGAATGACTGCATCTGCTTCGACCGCGACCCGGTGTGGGCTGTCGGTGGCCGCTCTCCTGCTCCTCGCCTGTGCGGCCCCCGCGGTGGCGGCGCCCACGGACGCCTTCCCCGGCAACCACCTCTACCTCACCGTCACCAAAGGTGACGCCCGTTCCAGCGACACCCGCGGCACCCTGCTGCTGTGCGACCCGCCCCAGGGCCATCACCAGGCGGCCGAGGCCTGCGCCGAACTCGCGGCGGCGGACGGCGACATCACCGCGATCCCGGCGAAGGACGTCTTCTGCTCGATGGTCTACGCGCCGGTCAGCGTGCACGCGCGCGGGGAGTGGCGGGGCCGCCCTGTCGAGTACGCGCAGACCTTCTCCAACGCGTGCGTGATGGCGGCACGGACGGGATCGGTGTTCGCGCTGGACGGTTGAGAGCAGGGGGCGCCGCCACGGCGACGAGCTGTACGCGTGCGTGGTTCACCCGGCCCGCTCGCGCGCGTACAGCGCCGCCGCCACGACCGTGCGGGACTGGTGCTCGATCTGGTGCTCCAGCGGCACCCAGCGGGCGCGGAAGCGGTCCGCGAACGCGTCGCTCCAGATCGCCACGAGCCGGTCCAGGCGCGGTGCCGCGACGTCGTCGGTCTCCCGCAGGACCCGCAGCAGCATGGCGGCGGCGCGCAGCGGCAGCCGCCGGGCGAAGGCGTCCACACTGCCGACGTACGCCATCGTGTTGTCGGCAGGCGGTGTGTGCATCCAGTCGGCGGCCAGGCCCGGTATCAGCTCCAGCGCCCACCTGGCGGCCCGCAGCAGCGGCCCGTCGACACCCGCCAGCCGCGGCAGCGCCTCGGCGAGCACCCGGTCGACCTGCCTGCCGTCCCGCAGCAGCCGGCGCCCCAGTTGACGGATCGCCGCGGCCGGCGCGGGATGCGGGGCCGCGTCGTCCACCAGGTCGCTCGCCCACATCGGCACCTCGACCACCGCGGTCAGGCCGCCGTGGCGATGGGCGTGGTACCAGGTGCTGTGCCGTGCGTCGTCCGGCATGCTCGGGTACGCGGCGCCCGCGCCGGGTGAGGGCATCACGTGCACGCCGGGTCCGGAGGCCGACCAGCCGGCCGCGTCCGAGGCGCCGGTCTCCACCGGGATGTGCAGTTCGGCCGCGGACTTGGCGAACGGTTCGGCGAGCCCCGGCAGGTCCTTGGTCAACTGGACCCAGCTGCCGCCCAGATCGGTGCCGTGCAGGGTCACCTGGAGGTAGGGGCGCAGCTCGTCGATGACCCGGGTCAGCGTCCGGGTCTCGGGCGGCAGCCGGTCCGGCGGCAGCACCGAAGGCGCCCACTCCGGCTGTTCCTCGGCGGCCGGCCGGAAGAAACCGCGGTGGTACTCGTAGAGGCTGCGCGGTGCGGGTGTGACGTGCAGGCTCGCCCCGTCGGGGTCCGCGCAGAGCAGGAAGTGCCAGGACGTGCCGGAGCGCAACTCCCGTTCCTCCAGCACGCGTTCGGCGAGCGCGCGGACGGTGGCACCGCCGGTGGGTTCGTTGGCGTGGGCCCCGGCGACGACGAGTACGGCGCGTCGGGCATGGCCCACGGACAGCAGGTGGAGGGGCCTGCCCGCGCGGGAGACGCCCACTTGTCGCAGCGCGCAGAGGGCCGGCCGGCGTGCGGCCAAATCCTGCGCGAATACTAAGAGTTGGGCCAGGGTGGGGTAGCGCAGCTGCGGCAGGAGACTCACCCCCGTCACGTCCGCCCGGCTTCGCATTCGCAGTACCCCACGGCGGTTCGGGGCCTGTCAAGGACGGCACGGGGGAGGCTCCAGGGGGCGCCCAGAGGCATTTACCGCCAGCGGGAAGGGACGTTGCTGCCAGCGGGGGTGCGGTGCCCGAGAGCCCGGGGGCGTGGGCACCGGCGTGCGGGCGTCGGAGCCCACCGGGTGGGTGCCGAACACCCGGTCGCCGGCCGCCATTTGGTGAACGGCGAGTGGACCGGCCGATTCCGCCGCCGCCCGGCACCGGGAGTGCCGCGGGACGGGGGCGGGCGGCGGCGGGACGGTGGCCGGACGGTGGCGGGGAGCCCGGGCGTGCACCGGCCGTCGCCGCCCGGCACCGCGCGCCGGCCGCCCGGCGCCGGCACCGGGAGCGCGCGCGGACACGAGCCGGTGGCCGGTACGACGTACGGGCGCGCCGCGAGGTTCCGCGCGCGGATCCGCCCGGGCTGCCGACGGCCACGACGGGGGCACGCTGGACCACCCCGCGGCCGCGCGGGTCGGCGGGCTGCCGCAGCCAAACGTCCGGCGGGCCGCCCGCAGTCGCGCCGTCCGGCGGGCCGCCCGCAGTCGCACCGTACGGCGGACTGCCCGCAGTCGCACCGTACGGCGGACTGCCCGCAGTCGCACCGTACGGCGGGCCGCCCGCAGTCGCACCGTACGGCGGGCCGCCCGCAGTCGCACCGTACGGCGGACCGCCCGCAGTCGCACCGGTCGGCGGGCTGCCCACAGCCATGTCCTTCGGCGGGCTGCCGCAGCCAAACGGTCCGCCGGGCTGCCGCAGCTAAACGGTCCGGCTGGCTGCCGCAGCCGCTCCGGTCTGCGGGCCGCCCGCAGCCGCACAGGTCGGCGGACCGCTCGGAGCCGCACCGGTCAGTGGACCGCCAGCAGCCGCACCGCCCGGCGGGCCGCCCGCAGCCCCACCGGTCAACGGACCGCCCGCAGCCGCCCGGGGCGCCCCGGACCGCCCGCGGCCGTCATGCGCCACCTACGGCGGCGAGCCGAAGCGGATCGAGGCCGGGTGCCCGACCGGCCGTACCTCTTCTCCCCCTCCTCAGGCGTCCCCCACCCGCTCCAGCAGCGCCACCGGCAGTCGCTCGAAAAGGTCCTCCACGCGTGCGTGCCCCGTGAACTCCCGGTCCGGGGCCAGGGCATCGGCCCAGCGGCCAGGCGGCAGCGCGAGGGCGGTGTCGCGCCAGCCGCCCGCCTCCGCGAGGCGCAGGGACAGACGGGTCACGGCCGTCACGGTCTCTCCGGAGCGCGTGAACGCCACGCAGTGGGCCGCCGCCGGGCCCTCGGCCTCCAGGGGCGTGTAGGTCGCCGTGTCGCCGAAGGCGCCCGGCCTGCGGGCGCGCAGCCGCAGCGCCGCCGCCGTCACCGCGTCCTTCTCGCCGGGGTCCGTCGCCGGGAACGGCACCGGGCGCCGGTTGTCCGGGTCCACCAGGGCCCGGTACTCGCTCTCCGTGCCCTGGTAGAGGTCCGGCACCCCCGGCATCGTCAGGTGGACCAGGGCGGTGCCCAGCACGTTCGCCCGGATGTGCGGCGCCAGTGCGCGGCGCAGGGCGACGACCTGCTCACCGGGCGGCCCGCACGGGCCCGCCGCGACGAACGCCGCCACGGCCTCCTCGTAGGCCGGCTCCTGCTCGGTCCAGCTCGTGTGCAGCCCGGCCTCTCGTACGTGCTTCAGCAGGGCCTGTCCGACGCGGTCCGCGTCCGTCTCGCCGAGCCCGAACACCGTCTGCCAGGCCGCCCACGCGAGCTGCGGGTCCGGCACGCCGTCGCCCGCCGCGGTCACCTCGGCCACGAGGTCCGCCCAGCGCTGCGGGCCCTCGGTGAGCACGGCCAGCGCGGCCCGCACATCGGAGCTGCGCTTGGCGTCGTGCGTCGACAGGGCGGTCCCGGTCAGCGGCCAGTCGCGCTGCACGCGCGCGCAGTACGCGTGGAAGTCCGCCACGGACACCGCCGGGCTGCCCGGATCGCCGCCCACCTCGGTCGCCGACAGCAGCGGTACGTAGCGGTAGAACGCCGTGTCCTCAACGGACTTGGCGCGCAGCGCCGAGGAGGTCTGCGCGAACCGGACCTGGAACTCGGTGAGCGCGGGCCCCTCACCGGCCCGCCCCAGCACCAGGTCGTGCACCACGTCGACCGCTCCCGCCTCCTCCGGGACGACGAAGGCGAGCTTGGCCTCGGCGGCGGCCTCCTCGGTGACGACGGCCGCCGCGTCACCGGAGGTGTAGGGCCGGTAGACCTCCATGCGCACCAGCAGCTCCTGCAGCGCCGTGCGCAGTGCCCAGGGCGCCCGGTCGCGCAGCGCGGGATCCGGCGAGGTCGCGCACAGCCGGGCGGTCACCCGGGTCAGCCGGTCCATCTCGGCGGCCAGCTCGTGCGTGAGCACCCGGTAGGCGGCCCGCCGCACGGTCGCCGCCCAGTCGCCGCCCCGGTCCGGCTGCGGAGCCGCGAACCGGCGGTACTGGCCCAGCAGTTCACCGAACCCGGCCGGGTCGGTGAAGACGCCGTCGACGTGCCGCAGGGCGTCGTAGCCGGTGGTCCCTGCGACCGGCCAGGAGGCGGGCAGGGTCTCCCCGTCCGCCAGGATCTTCTCCACCACGGTCCAGCGCCCGCCGGTCGCCTCGTGCAGCCGGTCCAGATACGCGTCGGGGTCGGCGAGCCCGTCGGGATGGTCGACGCGCAGCCCGTCGATCACGCCCTCGCGCAGCAGCTGGAGGGTCTTGGCGTGCGTGGCCTCGAACACCTCCGGGTCCTCGACCCGCACCCCGATGAGCTCCGAGATGCTGAAGAAACGCCGGTAGTTGAGCTCGGTGCGGGCCAGCCGCCACCACACCGGGCGGTACCACTGCGCGTCGACGAGCTGCGGCAGCGGGAGCTCTTCGGTCCCCTCGCGCAGCGGGAACTCCTGGTCGTAGTAGCGCAGTACGCCGTCCTCGACCCGCAGGTCCGCCAGGGCCTGCCCGAGCGGCTGCCCGAGCACCGGCAGCAGCATCTGGCCGCCCTGCGCCTCCCAGTCGATGTCGAACCAGCGCGCGTAGGGCGACTTGGGACCCTCCCGCAGCACCTCCCACAGGGCGTGGTTGTGGCGCGGGAGCGCCGCCATGTGGTTCGGCACGATGTCCACCACCAGGCCGACGCCGTGCTCCCGCGCGGTGCGCGCCAGGGCGCGCAGCCCCTCCTCGCCGCCCAGTTCCTCGCGCACGCGCGCGTGGTCCACGACGTCGTAGCCGTGCGCCGAGCCCGGCACGGACTCCAGCACCGGCGACAGGTGCAGGTGCGAGACGCCGAGCGAGGCCAGGTACGGCACGGCCGCCGCGGCGGCCGCGAAGGGGAACTCGGGCTGCAGCTGGAGTCGGTAGGTGGCCGTGGGCACCGCGGGGTCGGGTCGCTCAGGTGTCATGCAGACCTACGTACCCGCCCCGCCGCCTTTCGTGTCATCGCGACCGCCATGCGTGTGCCCGCCCGGCCGACGGGTGGCGGGTGCACGCCGTCGGCCAGGGGGCGCCGGCCGGGTCCTAGACCGGCCGTCGCAGCACCGTCATGCTCCGGTCCACCAACGTCAGCCGGTCCCCGGCCTGCACTTTCTTCTCGCCGTCGGGAGGCATCCCGTCCGAGCGGGCGGTGTCGACCACCACCTGCCACTGCCGGCCGTGATTGACCGGGATCACGAACTCCAGCGTCTTCGGCGAGGCGTTGAACATCAGCAGGAACGAGTCGTCGCCGATCCGCTCACCGCGCGCGCTGGGTTCGGAGATCGCGTTGCCGTTCAGGAACACCGTCAGCGCCGAGGCCCGGGCCGAGTCCCAGTCGCGCTGGATCATCTCCTCGCCCTCGGGCGTGAACCAGGCGATGTCCGACAGCTCGTCGTGGGTGCCCTCCACGGGCCGGCCGTGGAAGAAGCGCCGCCTGCGGAAGACCGGGTGGTCCTTGCGCAGCCACACCATCGCGCGCGTGAAGGCCAGCAGTTCGCTGTCCTCGGTGGGCCACTCCACCCAGGCGACCTCATTGTCCTGGCAGTAGGCGTTGTTGTTGCCCCCTTGCGTGCGCGCGAACTCGTCGCCGTGGCTGATCATCGGGACGCCCTGGGAGAGCATCAGTGTGGCCACGAAGTTGCGCATCTGGCGGGCCCGCAGCCCCTGGACCTCGGGATCGTCGGTCTCGCCCTCCACCCCGCAGTTCCAGGACCGGTTGTGGCTCTCGCCGTCCCGGTTGTCCTCGCCGTTGGCGTCGTTGTGCTTGTCGTTGTAGGAGACCAGGTCGTGCAGGGTGAAACCGTCGTGACAGGTCACGAAGTTGATCGAGGCCAGCGGGCGCCGGCCGTCGTCCTGGTAGAGGTCCGAGGAGCCCGTCAGCCGGGACGCGAACTCCGCGAGCGTGCGCTGCTCGCCGCGCCACATGTCCCGCACGGTGTCGCGGTACTTGCCGTTCCACTCGGTCCACAGCGGCGGGAAGTTGCCCACCTGGTAGCCGCCCTCGCCCACGTCCCACGGCTCGGCGATCAGCTTCACCTGGGAGACCACCGGGTCCTGCTGCACCAGATCGAAGAACGACGACAGCCGGTCCACCTCGTGGAACTGGCGGGCCAGGGTGGCCGCGAGGTCGAAGCGGAAGCCGTCGACGTGCATCTCGGTGACCCAGTACCGCAGCGAGTCCATGATCAGCTGGAGCACGTGCGGGGACCGCATGAGCAGGGAGTTCCCGGTGCCCGTGGTGTCCATGTAGTAGCGGGGATCGTCCGTGAGGCGGTAGTACGACGGGTTGTCCAGGCCGCGGAAGGACAGCGTCGGGCCCAGATGGTTGCCCTCCGCCGTGTGGTTGTAGACCACGTCCAGGATGACCTCGATACCGGCCTCGTGCAGCGCCCGCACCGCCGACTTGAACTCCAGCACCTGCTGGCCGCGGTCGCCCCAGGAGGCGTACGCGTTGTGCGGGGCGAAGAAGCCGATCGTGTTGTAGCCCCAGTAGTTGTTGAGGCCCATGTCCACCAGGCGGTGGTCGTTGACGAACTGGTGGACCGGCATCAGCTCCAGGGCCGTGACGCCCAGCTCGGTCAGGTGCTCGATGATCGCCGGGTGCGCGAGCGCCGCGTAGGTGCCGCGCAGTTCCTCCGGCAGCCCCGGGTGGCGCATGGTGAGGCCCTTCACATGGGCCTCGTAGAGCACCGTCTCGTGGTAGCCGTGGCGCGGACGACGGTCGTCGCCCCAGTCGAAGTAGGGGTTGACCACGACGGAGGTCATCGTGTGCGGCGCCGAGTCGAGGTCGTTGCGCTCCTCGGGGGCGCCGAAGTGGTAGCCGTACACCTCCTCGCCCCAGCCGATCGAGCCGCTGATCGCCTTCGCGTACGGGTCGAGCAGCAGCTTCGCCGAGTTGCAGCGCAGACCGCGCTCGGGGGCGTACGGGCCGTGCGCCCGGAAGCCGTAACGCTGTCCGGGCATGATGCCGGGCACGTACGCGTGGCGCACGAAAGCGTCGCTCTCGCGCAGTTCCACCGCCGTCTCCGAGCCGTCGTCGTGCAGCAGACACAGCTCTACTCGGTCCGCGGCTTCCGTGAAGACCGCGAAATTGGTGCCGGCGCCGTCATACGTGGCACCGAGCGGATATGCCTCGCCAGGCCAGACCTGCATGGTCACGACTCTTTCAGGTGGAGCGCGCCGTCGGAGGCGCCTTGGTCATCAGTCTCCCCGAAAGTGATGGAACCACCTATGACTTACGTCCCTCTTACCGATCGACCAGTGGGCATACGCGGTATGCCGAACAAGTGGGGCAGACACGTACTCCCTGTGACCAAGGGGGAGTAGGGGGAAGAAGTGCGCAATATAGTGCACCGCCATCTGGGCAAGGTGGTGGCCGGTGCGGCCATCGCGGTCGCCGGCACCGCCGTGATGATCGGGATCACCCTGCCGGGCACGGCCGGGGCCGACGAAACCGGAACCGGCAAGAGCGCCGGTAGCCAGGCCGCGCAACAGGCAGGGCAGGACGGGGCGGTTCAGCCCGGCGTCGTCCAGCAGGCGCCGGCCGAGGGCGACAAGGGCACGGGCGGCGACCCGCTCACCGACGACGAGACCGAGCGGGCCGAGCAGATCGCCGCCAACCGGCAGTTGCTCAACTCCACCGAGAACGTGACCGGTCAGCGCGGTCCGCAGCGGCTCACCGTGGATCTCGCCGACCCCGAGAACAACGAGACGGACGACGCGGACGCGCCGCGGCGCGCCGATGTCACGTTCTACGACTACAAGGACGACACGCTCGTCACCAAGACCGTCAACCTCGACACGGGCAAGGTCGAACAGACCGGCACCCAGCACGGCGTCCAGCCTCCGCTGAGCCGCGCCGAGAACGTCGAGGCGGGCAGGCTGCTGATCGCCGATCCGCTCGGCGCGGGCCTGAAGGCCGACTACAAGGACGCCACCGGCAACGAACTCACCTCCCCGGACCAGCTGTTGTTCAACGGCGCGGTGTACCGGGCCACTCCGGGCGCCCAGCCCGCCGCGCTCGACCAGTGCGGCGAACACCGGTGCGTGCGGCTGTTCCCGAAGGTGAAGAACGGGCCCTGGATCGACGCTCGTGAGCTCGTGATCGACCTGAGCGCCCGCAAGGTCGCCCGCCTCGACCGCGGCTGAGTCCCGCCCGCCGAACACCATCCACTTGTCCAACTGACACCTCCTGCAAGGGGAGTTACCTCGTCATGCGCGTGAACAGACTCAGTCGCGCCCGCACCCGTACGGCCATCGGCCTCTCGGTGGCCGCGCTGGCGGCCGGGGCGACCACCGGCGCCGGACCGGCCGTCGCCCAGCCGAAGGCGGCCCCCGCGGCGGCCGCCGAGTGCAGTGCCGCCTACAAGATCGAGCAGAAGCTCTCCACCGGCACCACCTGGCGGATGTGCTACCGCTACGACAGCAAGGCCGGCCTGGTCCTGGACAACGTGTCCTACCAGCCCAAGGGCGAGACCAAGCCGATCAAGGTCCTCAACAGCGCCCGCCTCGCCCAGATCGACGTCCCCTACGACGACGGCAGCGTCGAGTACGACGACCTCACCGGCTTCGGCTTCGCCCAGGGCCTGGTGAACCTGGCGCCCGGCGAGTGCCCCGGCGGCACCATCAAGACCATCAAGGTCCCCGACGCCTGGGACCCGCAGCACCCGAACGTCAAGGGCCTGTGCACCACCACGCGTTCGCGCGGCCACGCCTACCGTATGCAGGGCAACAGCGCCAACCAGGTCTACCAGGCCCAGGGCAAGGACCTGCTCGTCTACACGGTCAACCAGGTCGGCTGGTACGAGTACATGACCGAGTGGCGCTTCCAGGACGACGGCACCATCAACATGAACGTCGGCGCCACCGGCAGCCTCTCCTACGAGGACTACGATGCCGGCGACGGCCGCGGCTGGCCCATCGGCAAGGGCGCCAAGGCATTCGCCACCAGCCACGCCCACAACGTCTTCTGGCGGCTCGACTTCGGCCTGGACGGCTCCTCCAAGGGCAAGGTCGAGCAGTACGACTCGGCCGTCACCGCGCCCGCGCCCGGCCGGCAGGCCCCGAGCACCAAGACCACCCGCACCAGCGTCACCAAGGAGCTGGCGGGCGACGCCAAGACCTATCGCTGGTGGCGCATGGTCAGCGCGACCGGCAAGAACAAGGACAACCACGCGCGCTCGTACGAGATAGTGCCGGGCACCACGACCAAGTACCCGGGGCGCAGCTTCACCAAGCACGACGTGTACTTCACCCAGTACAACAAGTGCGAGCAGTACGCCAGCAACAACCCGGGCAACTGCCCTGCTCCGGCGGGCAAGTCGGTGGACAAGTGGGTCAACGGGCAGACCCTCACCCACCCGATCGTCTGGATGAACGTGGGCTTCCACCACATCGCCCGGGACGAGGACCAGCAGCCCATGCCGATCCACTGGCAGGGCTTCTCGATCTCCCCGCGCGACGTCACGGCTATGAATCCGCTCACTCCCGACGCCCTCGCGTCACAGAACGGCCACTGGCGACCGAGTAGTTGAGAAACGACCCTGTCCAAGCGGCTGCACCGCCGACCGCTCCCGGAGTACCCTTCCTTGATCGTTGACACGGAGAGTGCTCGGGGGAGCGGAAGGCGGTGCGCGGGTGGGCTCGGGAGGGCTGGAGCTGCCCCCTGGTGACGAGGGTCACGAGGGGAACTCCACAGACGTCCCGCCCGGCACGGTGTCCCTGGCCAGGCCCATGGAGACGAGTTCCATCGGGCCGGAGCTGGACTGGGACGCCGACGCCTGGCGCGAGGTGCGTACGCGCGCCCAGCGAGCCGGCCGGGCCTACATCTGGCTGAACCTCGTCGAACAGCGGCTGCGAGCTGTCGTGGCCGCTGTTCTGCGTCCCATCTACGAACCCGTCCACGCCGACGACTGGGTGGTCGCCGCCGCCGGACCGGCCGGCCAGGAGTGGGTCCAGCGGGCCGTCGCCGTCCGCGAAGTCAGCCGCCGCAAGGGCTACTTGCTCGACCCTGCCGACGACAACGTCCTCAGCTTCCTCACCCTGCCCCAGCTGCGTGAGCTGATGGTGCAGCACTGGCCGTGCTTCGAGCCCTACATAGACGACCGCCGGGACGTCGAACTCGCTCTGGATGAGCTGGAGGTGACCCGCAACGTCGTCTCCCGCAACCGGGCCCTGTCCGAGGCCGTCCTCAACCAGGCCGAGCGGGCCTCGGCGAAGCTCCTTGACGTCCTCGGCGCCGGCGGGGACGTGCCGTCCGCGCGCCGGCTGCCCGTGGACGCGGTCGAGGACCTGGTCGGCGACCGGTACGCGGACGTGGTCGCCGTGCACACCGACCGGGTGCGGCTGTTGCGCCAGTTCCCCGCCGAGGACATCTTCGGCGGCGCCCGCCGGCTGGACGCCGTCGGCATCGGCCTCAACCTCCTCGTGCAGAACTTCTCCGGGCGCCGGCTGGTGCGCCTGGCCGAGGCCGGCTGCCGGGTGCGACTGCTCTTCCTCAACCCGGCCTCCAGCGCGGTCAAGCGGCGCGAGCGCGAACTGGGCATGAAACGCGGCGAGTTGAGCCGCGCGGTCGAGATGAACATCCTGCACATGCGCCGGGTCCGCTCCCGGCTGCGCGACCCGGGCGCCTTCGAGATCCAGGTCTACGACGAGACCCCGCGCTTCACGGCCTACCTCGTGGACGGCGACGGCGCCGACGGGATAGCGGTCGTCCAGTCCTATCTGCGGCGCTCCCGAGGCATGGAGGGCCCCGTGCTCGTCCTGCGCAACGGGAACCGGGTGGTCAAGTCGGGCGATGTGGACGACACCGGCCTCTTCCCGACCTACCGCGAGGAGTTCGAGACGTCCTGGGCGGATTCGCGGCCCGTGTCCTGAAGTGTCGTGCACACCTCCCGGTAAGCGGAAGGCGGTCCTCTGATTGTCAGTGGCACATGGGATCGTGGAGACCACTGGGGGAAAGCACCACCAAGAAGGGGGGCCGCCGATGGGCTGGCACCAGGAGCTGCTGGTCGGCTTCGATCTGGAGACGACCGGGACCGATCCGCGCCGGGCGCGCATCGTCACCGGTGCCGTGATCGAGGTCAGGGCGGGCGAGGTCGCCGGGCACCGCGAGTGGCTCGCCGACCCGGGCGTGGAGATCCCGGCGGACGCGGTCGCCGTGCACGGGATCAGCAACGAACGGGCGGCCGGCGAGGGCCGCCCCGCCGACCAGGTGGCGGACGCCATCGCGAACGTCCTTACGGGGTACTGGAAGACGGGTGTCCCGGTCGTCGCGTACAACGCGGCCTTCGACCTGAGCCTGCTCTCCGCCGAACTGCGCAGGTACGCCCTGCCGTCCCTGCGCGACCGCCTGGGCGGTGTCGACCCGGCCCCGGTCATCGACCCGTACACCATCGACCGCTGGGTCGACCGCTACCGCCGCGGCAAGCGCAACCTGGAGGCGGTCTGCACGGAGTACGGCGTCCCGCTCGACTCCGCCCATGACGCCTCGGCCGACGCGCTGGCCGCGGCCCGGCTGGCCGGCGCCATAGCCGACCGCCACCCCAAGATCGCGACCCTCGGCCCGGCGGAGCTGCACCGCCGTCAGATCGAGTGGTACGCCGAGTGGGCGGCGGACTTCCAGAGCTTCCTGCGCGGCAAGGGCGACGAGACGGCGGTGGTCGACGGCGTCTGGCCACTGCGCGAGCCGGCCGACGAGACCGTCTGAACAGCCCTGCCCCACAAGGCTCTAGAAGGGTCCAGAAGGACTCAGCAGGGCTGAGCAAGGCTCAGAACGGATACCAGCGCACCGACTCGTCCCCGTCCCGCAGTGACGCCACCCGGCGTTCGAACTCGGCCCGTGCCGTGGGGTTGCTCGGCGCGTGCTGGGCGACCCAGGCGCAGCTGGCCGTCTCGCGGGCGCCCCGCAGCACCGAGCAGCCCTCCCACTCGCGCACGTCCCAGCCGTACGCCTCGGTGAAGGAGTCGTAGGCCTCGGCCGGCAGGCCGTAGCGGTCGCGGGAGAGGGCCATCACCACCAGGTCGTGCTCACGCAGATCGGCGGAGAAGGTCTCCAGGTCGACCAGGACCGGCCCGTCCGGGCCGACGTGCACATTGCGGGGCAGCGCGTCGCCGTGGATCGGGCCGGGCGGCAACTGCGGGGTGAGCGCGGCCGATGCCGACGCGAAACCGTCCCGGCGCTCGCGCAGATACGCCGCGTCCGCCGGGTCGATCGCGTCGCCCGCGAGCCGCAGCCAGCGCTCCACTCCGCCCAGCAGCTCGCGGGGCGGGAGTGGGAGGGAGCCGGGGGCGGGTGAGGGGAGGGCGTGGACGAGGCGTAGCAGTTCGGCCAAATCCCGGGGCTCGGCGGGGCGTACGGGATCGGGCATGCGGTGCCACACGGTCACCGGATGACCCTCGACCAGCAGCGGCTTCGGCTGTGCCGCGCGCACCGCCGGTACGCCCGACTCGGCGAGCCACAGCGCGATATCCAGTTCGCGGCGCGCCCGGTCCAGGAGTTCGGCGTCGCGGCCCACCTTGACAACCAGGTCACCGGCGGCGAACACCGCGTTCTCACCGAGGGCGAGGAGCCGCGCGTCCCGCGCCGGGCCGGGCAGTACGTCCGCCGCGGCCAGTACGTCCCGCGCCCGTGCCTCGTCCATCGTCCGCCTCCGTGCTCGACCTCGCGTTGGGGTCGGGTTCTCGCCATCGGACGTTCAGTCTCGCATCCATACAGGTGAGACCTGGTGCGTACGCCCTTGACGAGGTGGTTCGCCTTCACGACCATGACCGGGTTTGGCCACGCCGAACAAGGGAGAGCCGGACAAAGGAGAGTCGAGCAAAGGGGAAGATTCCGTGGCGCTGGTGTCGAATGCCGGGAGACCGACCGCGCGCCCCGGCGAACGCACCGCATGGTTCCTCGTGCTGCCCGCCTTGCTGCCGATCCTCGTGCTCAGCGTCGGACCCCTGCTCTACGGAATCCTGCTGGCCTTCACCGACGCCCAGTCGGGCCGGACCCGGTCCACCCAGTGGATCGGCGGTCTCAACTTCCAGGACCTGCTGCACGACACCCTGTTCTGGGAGTCCTTCCGGATCGGGCTGGTGTGGGCCGTCGGGGTGACCGTGCCGCAGTTCCTGCTCGCGCTCGGCCTCGCCCTGCTGCTCAACCAGGACCTGCGGCTGCGTTGGCTGGCCCGCGCCCTCGCCATCGTCCCCTGGGCCATGCCCGAGGTCGTCGTCGGCATCATGTGGCGGCTCGTCTACAACCCGGACGCGGGCGTCCTCAACGAGACCCTGAGCGACCTCGGCCTCGGTGACGGCCGGGACTGGCTCAGCGGCCTGGGCACCGCCCTGCCCGCGGTGATCGTCGTAGGCGTCTGGGCGGGCATGCCGCAGACCACGGTCGCACTGCTCGCCGGGCTGCAGAACACCCCGCGCGAACTCCACGAGGCGGCGGCGGTCGACGGCGCCGGTGCCTGGCGCCGCTTCCGCACGGTCACCTGGCCCGCCCTCAGACCGATCGCCCTCGCCATCACCGCCCTCAACCTGATCTGGAACTTCAACTCCTTCGCCCTGGTCTACGTGCTGACCAGCGGCGGCCCCGGCGGCCGCACCCGGCTGCCCATGCTGTTCGCCTACGAAGAGGCCTTCCGCTACGGGCAGTTCGGCTACGCGGCGGCCATGGGCTGCGTGATGGTGGCCGCGATCTCGGTGCTGCTCGCCCTCTTCCTGGTGGGCCGCCTCAGGGGAGGCGACGACACATGAGGACCCGGACCAGCGCCCGAGTCGGCCAGTACGCGGCCCTGCTCGCCTATCTCGTCTTCCTCGCCTTCCCCTTCCTCTGGCTCATCTCCACCGCCTTCAAGTCCCCGCGCGAGCTGGGCAGTCTGCACCCCACCTGGATCCCCGACCACCCCACCCTGGACAACTTCCGCCAGGCCTTCGACGAACAGCCCCTGCTGCACGCGGCGTTCAACTCCCTGCTCGCCGCGGCCGGTGCCGCGCTGGTCGCCGTGGTCATCGCGACCCCGCTGGCCTACGTCATGGCGCGGCAGCGCGGACCGCTCACCCGGGCCGCGACCGGCTGGGTGGTGGTCAGCCAGGCCTTCCCGCTCGTCCTGGTGATCATCCCGCTCTTCCTGGTGCTGAAGAACCTGCGCCTGATCGACTCCCTGGTCGGACTGATCCTCGTCTACGTCGTCTGGGCGCTGCCGTTCTCGCTGTGGATGCTGGCCGGTTATGTCCGGGCGGTCCCGGCCGAGTTGGAGGAGGCGGCCGCGGTCGACGGGGCCGGGCGGCTGCGCACGCTGGTGTCGGTGGTGGCGCCGCTGCTCATGCCCGGGATCGTGGCGACCGCGCTGTTCGCCTTCGTCACCGCGTGGAACGAGTTCTTCTTCGCGCTGGTCCTGCTGAAGACCTCCGACAAACAGACCCTGCCGGTGGTGCTCACCCACTTCATCGGCGCCGAGGGCGTGGCGGACCTCGGCCCGCTCGCGGCGGCGGCCTTCCTCGCGACCCTGCCCTCACTGGTCGTCTTCGCGGTCATCCAACGCCGGATCACCGGCGGCATGCTCACCGGGGCGGTGAAGAACTGATGCGCGGCAGGACAACCGGCATCCTCCCCGCGGTCACGGCTCTCCTGACCGCGCTGGCCCTCCTGCTGGCCGGCTGCACGAGCGGGGGCGGTGACTCGGCCGACGGGCGTATCACCCTCCGCTTCCAGTCCCTGGCCTGGCAGGAGGAGTCGGTCAAGGCCAACAAGGAGCTGGTCGCGGAGTGGAACAGGACCCACCCGGACGTCAAGGTCGAGTACGTCCAGGGCAGTTGGGACAGCGTCCACGACCAGCTCCTCACCTCCTTCGAGGGCGGTGAGGCGCCCGACATCATCCATGACGCCTCCGACGACCTGGCCGACTTCGCCTACGGCGGCTACCTCGCCGATCTGCGAGAGCTGCTGCCCGAGCGGCTGAAGTCCGACATCCCGCAGCGGAGTTGGGAGACGGCGACCTTCGGTAAGGGCGTCTACGGCGTGCCGTTCCTCCAGGAGCCGCGCGTGCTGATCGCCAACGCGACCTGGCTGAAGGAGTCGGGCGTACGCATCCCGACTCCCGAACACCCGTGGAGCTGGACGGAGTTCAGAGAGGTCACCCGTCAGCTCAGCGGGGACGGGAAGTACGGCGTCGCCTGGCCGCTGAAGGAGCCCGTCTCCGCCACGCTCAACCTGTCCCTGTCGAGCGGCGGACAGCTCTTCCACCGGGGCGCCGACGGCAAGGTGACCGTCCGGTTCGAGCCGAGCGACGAGGTGGTGCCGCGTACGGTGCACGACCAGGTGAACACCGATGACAGCGCGCCGAGTTCGACCCTCGGCAGTGGCGGCTCGGACACCCTGCCCGGGTTCTTCGGCGGCAGGTACGCGATGGTCCCGCTCGGCTTCTCCTACCGCCAGCAGATCGTGCAGCAGGCACCCAAGGGCTTCACATGGCAGGTGCTGCCCGCCCCGGCCGGCGCCGGCGGACTGACTCAGGGCGTCAGCCCGCAGACCCTGTCCATCGCCGAGGACAGCCCGCACAAGAAGGAGGCCGCGCAGTTCATCGACTTCCTGCTGCGGCCCAAGAACATGGTGCGCCTCGCCCTCGGCGACTGGATGCTGCCCACCGGCACCCAGGCCCTCAAGGCCCCGGCCCTGCACACCGCCGAGAACGGCTGGGCCACGGGCACGGCCCTGGCGCGGTACCTGCGCCCGGCGCCCGCGCAGTCCGTGCGGGGCTATCCGGAGTGGAAGGACAAAGTGGCGACGCCCGCGTTCCAGGAGTACTACAGCGGGGCGATCGGCCTGGACGAGCTGCGTGAACGGCTGGAGAAGGACGGGAACCTGGTGCTCACCCGCTATCAGCGTTGACGCGGATATTCCCGTTGCCCGGGCCGTGGGGACCCCATAGCGTGCCGTCCATGGCGGCCTTCAACGCGATTTTCGACTCCGGTCTCGGCCGGGGCTGCACGCATGCGATCCGCATGCGTCGCGGCTCCGGTGCCCTGACCGGCCCGGGCGCCCGCGCCCGCTGACTTCACCGCCGACCCCCAGGGGTCCGTGATTCCTCCTGTCTTCCGGTCAGGGCCTTCGGCTGCCCTTTCCCCTTTCACGGAAGACAAGGACCGCAGGCCATGGCCCGCCCCACCCGGACTTCTCGCGCGCTCTCGCAGAACTTCCTCGCCGACCGCGCCACCGCCGAGTACGTCGCCCGCCTCGCCGTCCCGCGCGGACGACAGGTACCCCTGCTGCTCGAAGTGGGGGCAGGGAAAGGCGCGTTGACCGCGTGTCTCGTGCCCCGCTGCCGGGAGCTGCACGCCCACGAGATCGACCCCCGACTCGTGCGCGAGCTCCGCACCCGCTTCTCCGCCACGCCCCAAGTGCGCGTGGTCGCCGGGGACTTCACGGCCACCCGGCCCCCACGGACGCCCTTCGCCGTCGCCGGGAACGTGCCCTTCTCCCGTACCGCCGCCATCGTCGACTGGTGTCTGCGGGCACCCGCCCTCACCGACGCCACGCTGCTCACCCAGCTCGAATACGCCCGCAAACGCACCGGCGACTACGGCAGTTGGACCCTGCTCACCGTCCGCAGCTGGCCGCGCTTCGAATGGCGCCTGGTCGGTCGCGTCGCACGGACCCGGTTCCGGCCGGTGCCGCGCGTCGACGGGGGGATCGTCCGGATCGAGCGGCGCCGTATCCCGTTGCTCGAACCGGCCGCGCACGAGAGCTGGCGGCACCTGGTCGAGCTGGGCTTCTCGGGCGTCGGCGGCTCGTTGCACGCCTCGCTGCGGCGGGCCCGTCCCCGGCGCCGGGTCGATGCCGCGTTCCGGGCCGCGGGGCTGGATCCGCGGGTGCTGGTGGGGGAGGTGTCGCCCGGGAGGTGGCTGCGGCTGCACGAGGTGCTGGAGAAATGAATAGACGATACGTATCGTCTCGCTTATGGTCACTCCCATGACCGACCGCCCTCGCCCCGCCCACATCGCCATGTTCTCCATCGCCGCCCACGGCCACGTGAACCCGAGTCTCGAAGTGATCCGTGAGCTCGTCGCCCGTGGCCATCGGGTCACCTACGCGATCCCACCGGCGTTCGTGGAGAAGGTCGCCGAGACCGGTGCCGAGCCCAAGGTGTGGCACTCCACGCTGCCGGGGCCCGACGCCGATCCGGCGGACTGGGGCAGCGCCCTCCTCGACCACGTCGAGCTATTCCTGAACGACGCGATCCAGGCGCTGCCCCAACTGATCGAGGCCTACGACGGTGACGAGCCGGACCTCGTCGTGCACGACATCACGGCGTACCCCGCGATGGTCCTCGCCCACCGCTGGGGCGTACCCGCGATCTCGCTCTCACCCAACCTCGTGGCCTGGGAGGGCTACGAGGAGGAGGTCGCCGAGCCGATGTGGGCCGAGCCGAGGAGGACCGAGCGTGGCCAGGCCTACTACGCCCGCTTCCGGGCCTGGCTGGAGGAGAACGGGATCACCGAGCACCCGGACCCGTTCGTGGGGCGCCCCGCCCGTTCGATCGTCCTGATCCCCAGGGCGCTGCAGCCGAACGCCGACCGGGTCGACGAGTCGGTGTACTCCTTCGTCGGCGCCTGCCAGGGCGACCGCGCGGCCGAGGGGGAGTGGCGGCGGCCGGCGGATGCCGACAAGGTGGCGCTCGTGTCGCTCGGGTCGAGCTTCACCGACCGGCCCGACTTCTACCGGGCCTGTGTCGAGGCGTTCGGCGGGCTGCCGGGCTGGCACCTCGTCCTGCAGATCGGCCGGCACGTGGACCCCGCGGTCCTCGGTGACGTACCGGCGAACGTGGAAGTCCACTCGTGGGTCCCGCAGTTGGCGATCCTCAAGCAGGCCGACCTGTTCGTGACGCACGCCGGAGCGGGTGGCAGCCAGGAGGGGCTGGCCACCGCCACCCCGATGATCGCCGTACCGCAGGCCGTCGACCAGTTCGGCAACGCGGACATGCTCACGTCCCTCGGTGTGGCCCGCCGTCTGCCCACGGAGGAGGCGACGCCCGAAGCACTGCGCACGGCCGCCCTGTCCCTGGTCGACGACCCCGAAGTGGCCCGCCGACTCAAGGAGATCCAGACCGACATGTCCCAAGAAGGGGGTACCCGAAGGGCGGTGGACCTGATCGAGGCCGAACTGCCCGCCGTACGCGCATAGGAGAGGGCCCGCTGGCTCCCCCGGGATGCCAACGGGCCCTCCGTGTGCGGGGGTTCGGACCCCGCGGAGGGTCAGACCCTGACCCGCTCGCCCTCGTCGTCCCGCGCCACCGGCGGCGCCGCGAGTTCGGCGGACTCGTCGTGCGTGAGGTCGGGCAGCCGGTTCATCCACTTCGGGAAGTACCAGTTGCGCTCGCCCAGCAGGGCCATCACCGCGGGGAGCAGCACGCCCCGGATGATCGTCGCGTCGATGAGCACCGCGGCCGCCAGGCCGACACCCATCTGCTTCATGGACTGCATGGACAGCGTCCCGAAGATCGCGAACACGGCGACCATGATGACCGCGGCGCTGGTCACGACACCGGCCGTGGTGACCACACCGTGCTGGATCGCGTCCCGCGTGGTGCGCCCGCGCAGCCGCGCCTCGCGGATCCGCGAGACCACGAACACGTGGTAGTCCATCGACAGGCCGAACAGGATCACGAAGAGGAACAGCGGCAGCCAGGTGATGATCGCGCCGACCCCCTCCGCGCCCACCAGGGACGCGCCCCAGCCGTGCTGGAAGACGGCCACGAGGATGCCGTAGGCGGCGCCCACCGACAGCAGGTTGAGCACGATCGAGGTGATCGCGATCGTCAGCGACCGGAACGACAGCAGCATCAGCGCGAAGGCGAAGACCACCACGAACACGAAGACCGGGACGACGGCGCCGCCGAGCTGGTCGTTGAAGTCCTGCGAGCCGGCGACCTGTCCGGTGATCGGCGCCTGGACGCCGTCCACCTTGCCCAGGGTCGCGGGCCGTACCTCGTCGCGCAGCTTCGTCAGGCTCGCGCCCGCCTTGTCCAGATCGGAGCCGCCGACCAGCGGGACGTAGACGTAGGCGATGTTCTGCGCGTTGTGCAGCTTGATCTCGACCGGGCCGCGCGAGGCGCCCGAACTGATCGCCCGCGCACGGAAGTCGGCGAGCGCGGACTTCACCGCGGGTGCGTTGATGTCCTTCGCCTTGACGACCACCTCGGCCGGCTCGGAGCCGCCCGGGAAGGCGTCGTTGACGCGGTTGTACGTCTGCACGATCGGCAGCGAGTCCCCGAACTCCTGGTCCAGCGTGAGGTTCTGGGTCTTCATGCCGAGCGCCGGCGCCGCGATCGCCAGCAGCGCGCCGGCCGCGACCAGCACCGCCACCAGCGGCTTGGCGAGCACCCCGCGCAGGACGGCGGTCCAGAACCGGCTCTCCCCGCCCGTGCGGGCGGCCCGGCGCTCCATGGCCTTGCGCAGGAAGGGGATACGGCCCTTCTCGACCCGCTCACCCAGCAGCGAGAGCACCGCGGGCAGCACCGTCACGGAGCCGACCATGGCGACCGCCACGACCATCAGCGAGGCCAGGCCCATCGCCTCGAACTCGGCGAGCCCGGTGAAGAGCATGCCCGCCATCGCCACGCACACCGTGACACCGGAGACGATGATCGCGCGGCCGCTGGTGGCGGCGGCGATCCGCAGGGCCGTGCCGGCGTCGTGGCCGGCGGCGCGCTCCTCGCGCTCACGGCGCAGATAGAACAGGCAGTAGTCGACGCCGACGGCCAGACCGACCAGCAGCATCACGGAGTTGGCGGTGTCGCTCATCGGCATCACATGGCTGACGACGCCCATCAGACCCATCGTCGCCACGATCGCGGTGATCGCCAGAGCTACCGGCAGCAGAGCGGCCACCAGCGCGCCGAAGGCGATGAGCAGAATGCCGAGGGCCACCGGCACCGCGGAGAGTTCGGCCTTCTTGAAGTCGTCCCCGAAGGCGTCGTCGAAGGTCTTCTGCATGCTCGCGCCGCCGATCTCCTCGATCCGCAGCGTCTCGTGCTCCTTCTGCACCCCCTCGACGGCCTTCAGCACCGGCTCCACCCGCTCGCCCGCGGTCTCGGAGTCGCCGCGCATGTCGAACTGCACCAGCGCGCTGCGCCCGTCCTTGGAGATGGTGTCCGTGTCGTACGGCGACGTCACGTCCGTGGCCTTGCCGGTCCCCTCGACCGCCTTGACGACCGCGTCGACAGCGGCCCGGAAGCGGGCGTCCGTCGCCTTGACCCCGCCGCCCTTCGCCTGGACGAGAACCGTCTCACTGGCCGGCTCGTCGATCCCCGCGTCCTCGATGATCTTCGCTGCGGTGTGTGTCTCCCCCTTGAGCTGGTCGCTGTCCTTGACGTCGACCCGCCCCGCGGCCGAACCGAGCCCCATCGCCAGGACGACGAACAGCACCCATATGCCGATCGCCGCCCAACGGTGCCGAGCGCTCCAGCCACCGGCTCGGGCCGCTACGCCCCGCACCCGCGATTCTCCGTTCCCCATGACGGGCTTGCCCCCTCGTCACGGTGACGACCCCTGCCGCCACCTGTCCTTTCGAAGGTATGGGCCGGGTAAACGCATCTCATCGTGCTCGCCGGTGAGGTGTTCCGGCCGGGGTCCTCCCCACGACCCACCGGTAAACCCCCGGGTGTCACCGTCTGGGAGGACAAGGGGCCCCTACATCTATCCGGGGTGGGGGCCCGGCATCAAGGGCGCGGACCGCCGGGGTGTCCGGTCCGTCGGGCAGGATCCGGTTTGTGATTACGAAACCTCATTGAACAAGTCACAGCTGGGTGGAGGTGTTGCCCCCGGCCCGCCCATCGACGAGAGTTTCGCGCAGCCCGCTCGCGTACTCCGCCCGCGCGGCCTCGGCCGTCGTGCCCACCCCCACGGGGCACGACGGCCGTCTTATGGTGTGCGCATGACGACGACGTACGCGGCGCTGCTGCGCGGGATCAACGTGGGTGGCAGGAAGAAGCTCCCGATGGCCGAGCTGCGTCAGCTCATGGACGGCCTCGGCCACGACGGCGTACGCACCCATCTGCAGAGCGGCCAGGCGGTCTTCACCACCGCCCACGGCGACGAGGAGTCGTTGGCGGCGGAGCTCACGGAGGCGATCGAGAAGCAGTTCGGCTTCCCGGTGGACGTGATCGTGCGCGACCACACCTACCTGGCGGCGATCGCGGAGGCCTGTCCCTTCCCGGCCGCGGACCTCGAACCCAAGCAACTCCACGTCACGTACTTCTCCGCCCCCGTCGACGCCGACCGCTTCGCGGAGATCGGCCGGGACACCTACCTCCCGGAGGAGTTCCGCCTCGGCGACCGCGCCCTGTACCTCTACGCCCCCGACGGTCTCGGCCGCTCCAAGCTCGCCGAACATCTCGCCAAGCCCCGCATCAACAAAGGCCTGATCGCCACGACCCGCAACTGGAACACCGTGGCCAAGCTGGTGGAGCTCACCTCACCGGCGGCCTGACCGGGTCGGACCGATCGGTCTTTCACGAACCTTTGATGAGCGCTACACATTGCTGTGCGAGGCTCGTGCCATGCGCTACATCATCATCGGAGCAGGTGCCGTCGGCGGTGCGATCGGCGGACGCCTGGCGGGGGCCGGACACGAGGTCGCCCTGGTCGCGCGGGGCGCCCACCTCGCGGCCCTGCGGGACGGCGGCCTGCGACTGCGGGTTCCGGACGGCGAGTTCACGTACCGCCTGCCGGCCGTCGAGGGGCCCGACGGACTCGGTGAACTGCGCGCCGACGACGTCCTGATCCTCGCCGTCAAGGCCCAGGACACGGTCGCCGCCCTCGCGGCCTGGGGACCGGCACCGGTCGCCGGCGGCGGCACGGCGGCCGAGCGCCTGCCCCTGTTCTGCGCCCAGAACGGCGTCGAGGGCCAGCGCCTGGCCCTCCGGGTCTTCCGGCACGTGTACGGCGTCTGCGTCTGGCTGCCGGCCACCTTCCTGGAACCCGGCTCCGTCTCCGCGGGCGGCGCCCCTCTCACCGGCATTCTCCACCTCGGCCGCCACCCGCACGGCACCGACGAGACCATCCGCCTGGTCGCCGCCGACCTGGAGAAGTCCCACTTCGAGGCCCCGGTCGTCCCGGACGTCTCCCGCTGGCAGTACGCCAAACTCCTGGGCAACCTCGGCAACGCGCTGGAGGCGGTCGCCGGCCCGGTCACCGGCGAGGAGGCGCAGGCACTCTACGAGCGGGTCCGCGCCGAGGGCGAGTCCGTGCTGGACGCCGCCGGAATCCCGTACGCGAGCCTCGAGGAACAGCGAGCCCTGCGCGGCCACAAGGTGGACCTGGTCCCCTTGGAAGGCGCCCCGCGCGGAGGCGGCTCGACCTGGCAGTCCCTCACCCGAGGCACGGGCACGATCGAGGCGGACTACCTCAACGGCGAGATCGTCCTCCTGGGCCGGTTGCACGGCGTCCCGACACCGCTCAGTGACCTGCTCCAGCGGCTCGCCAACACCTTCGCGCGCGAGCGCCGCGCGGCGGGATCGATGCCGATCGGGGAACTGGTCCGGCGGGCCGACGAGGCTGTCGCGTCTGTGCAAGGTCCCTGAGTGGACCAGTAAATATTCGATCGATTGGTTCAGTACGCCGATCCAATCGCCGCCTAGTGTCGACGGCATGACGACCAACGCATCCGCCGCCACAGTCACCCGTGTCGACTTCTGGTTCGACTCCGCCTGCCCCTTCGCCTGGATCACCTCCCGCTGGCTGCTGGAGGTCGAGCGCGCGCGTCCGCTCGACCTCCGCTTCCATGCCATGAGCCTGTATCTGCACAATGCCGGCAACGAACTCCCCGACTGGTACCGGGAGTTGGTCGACAAGTCCATCGGCCCCGTCCGGGTCGCCGTGGCCGCCGCCGAGCGGCACGGGGAGAAGGTCCTGCGCGATCTGTACACCGCGTTCGGCACCCGCATCCACGAGGACAAGGCCGAGGACTTCGACGCGGTGATCGCCGACTCCCTCGCCGAACTGGGTCTCCCCGCCGACCTGGCCGCCGCCGCGCGCGACGCGGCGTACGACGACGCCGTGCGCCGCAGCCACGAGGCCGGCGTCGAGCCCGACTCCGGCGGCTACGTGGGCACGCCCACCATCCATGTCGACGGAACGGTGTGGTTCGGCCCCGTCCTGCGCGCGATCCCGCGAGGACCCCGCGCGGCCGAACTCTTCGACAGCTTCCGCGTCCTGGCCGGCGACCCCGACTTCTTCGAGCTCAAGCGCACACGCACGGGATCACTTCGCTTCGACTGATCGGATGAATCAAGTTACGGAGGGAGACGGTCTCACCATTTTCTGCCTCCTTCATTGACCGTGCCCCACAAATGCTCCTACCTTTCCCGGCGTTGGGTTCAGGCTGATCCCACGGGAGGGGTATATGCCCACGCACCGAAGAGCCGCCCTCGTCACCCTTGTCACCGCTGTACTGGCCCTCGGGGTCCCGGGTCTCGCGGTCCCGGCCCAGGCCGCGGCCCCCGACCTCTACGTCTCACCGACCGGCGACGACCACGCCGACGGCAGCGCACGACATCCCGTCCGCACCCTGCAGCGCGCCCGCGACCTGGTCCGCACCCGGGCCGGCCGGCTGAGGTCCGACCTCACGGTCCACCTCGCCTCCGGCACCTACCGCCAGTCGGGTCCGCTCACCCTCGACGCCCGCGACTCCGGCACGAACGGCCACCGGGTGATCTGGCAGGGCACCGGAGACACCGAGGTCAGCGGCGGCCGCCAGGTCGTCGGCTGGCGCCAGGTCCCGGACCGCAAGGGGCTGTGGTCCGCCCCCGCACCCCAAGGACTCACCGATACACGGCAGTTGTACGTCGACGGAGTGCGCGCCCAGCGCGCCCGTGGCGCCGTACCCGTCCAACTGACGCAGACGGCGGCCGGCTACACCGCCTCCTCCGACACCATCGCCCACTGGAAGCACCCCGCGGACGCCGAGTTCGTCTACACCAGCGGCGAGGCCCTGTGGAACATCGAGCGCAACGGCCTCGGCCAGTGGACCGAACCGCGCTGCCGGATCGCCTCGGCCGAGGGCACCACGATCACGATGGTCCAGCCCTGCTGGGACAACTCCAACAAGCGGGTCGAGTTCCCCGACATCCCCGGGCGCACGGTCGGCATGGTCGGCCCGGGGCATCTGACGAACAGCGGAAAGGCGACGTACGTCGAGAACGCCTACGAACTCCTCGACCAGCCCGGCGAGTGGTACCTCGACCGGAGTGCCCACAAGGTCTACTACCTGCCCCGCGAGGGCGAGAACCTGGCCCGCGCCGACGTCGAGGCCGCCGCGGCCGAGCAACTCGTCGACGGGCGGGGCACGGCCGACGCGCCCGTGCACGACCTCGCCTTCCGCGGCATCCGGTTCAGCTACGCGACCTGGCTGACGCCCTCCCGGCCCGAGGGCTTCTCCGAGATCCAGGCCGGCTACACCGTCACCGGTGACCAGGGCTGGGCCACACAGGGCCTGTGCCAGTACGTCGAGGGCGGCACATGCCCGTTCGCGTCCTGGACCAAGATGCCCGGCAACGTGTCCTTCGCGTACGGGCAGCGCATCGAGTTCGCCGACGACGTCTTCGCCCACCTCGGCGCCGCTGGACTGGACTTGGGCACCGGGAGCGAGGACTCCTCGGTCCGGGCAAGCATCTTCACCGACATCTCCGGCAACGGCCTGGAGATCGGCGGAGTGGACGGCCGCACGCCGGCCTCGGGCGTGCAGGTGACGAACAACCACCTCTACGGCCTGCCCCGCGAGTACCACGGCGGTGTCGCCGTCCTCAACGGCTACACCCAGCACAACACCATCGCCCACAACCAGATCGACCACGTCGGCTACTCGGCGATCTCGATGGGCTGGGGCGGCTGGCCCGACAAGATAGGGGACCCGGCCACTCCCAACGCGAGCCACGACAACACCGTGCGGGACAACCTCGTCCACGACTACATGCAGATGCTCGACGACGGTGGAGGCATCTACACCCAAGGGCTGACGGGGACATCCATGACGGACGGCGAGAAGGTCACCGGAAACGTCATCCACGACCAGTGGGGCCTGGGCAAGAACGTCTACACCGACAACGGCTGCACCTACGAGACCGTCGAGGGCAACGTCCTCTACCACGCCTCCTACGCCAACGTCGCCTCCCGCCACACGGACTACCGCGACGCCCTCGGCAACAACGACCCGACCCTCGTCAAGGACAACTGGTGGGAGGAGGGCACGGCCGACGGTGACAACAAGGGGCTGGTGACGACGGGCAACAAGACCATGGCCGCCCTGTCCGACGTGCCGTCGCAGATCCTCGACAACGCCGGACTCGAACCCGCCTACCGGGGGTTGCTCGACCGCCGGATCGCAGCGGCGTCCGTCCCCGAGGCGCCGTCCCGGGTCGGGACCAGCACGGCGGGCACGGACGCGCTGTACGTCACCTTCAACCCGACCTTCGCCGACGGGGGTTCGCCGGTGCGTTCGTACACGGCACGGGTGTACGACGCCTCGGGCACACCGGTGGCCCGACAGGACGTGCAGGCAGCCGAGTTCAAGCGGATGGCGCTGGTACGCGTCGATGAACTGCCGTCGTCCGGCGGCCCGTTCACGGTGACGGTCGCGGCGAACAACGCGTACGGCAGCAGCGCCCCGTCCCTCGCCTCGCTGCCGCTGACTCCCACGGCGGCGGTCGCCCTGCCCGGCGCACCCACAAGTCCCAAGCTGCGCACGGCGTCCACGGCGGCCACCCTCGCCTGGACCCCGCCCACCGCGATCGGGGACGCGAAGATCACCGGCTACCGGGTGACCGTCTCCGACGGCCGTGACCCGATCGACGTCACCGGCCGGGACGTCCTGGTCACCCAGCCCTCCGCCAAGAGCATGTTCCGGGTGATCGGCGGCCTGAAGCCCGCGACCTCGTACACCGTGACGGTCGTCGCGGTGACAGCGGCGGGCACCGGGCCGACGGCCACGGTCAAGGCGACCACCAGGTCCTGAAGCCACCAGGTCCGGCAGCCGACACCCCGTCCCGCCGTGCCCCGAGCACGGCGGGACGGCACGACCCGGCTCGCGCACAGGACGGACAGGGCGGTAGGGACCGGCCCCGCTCGATCAGGCGCCGACGGCCGCCAGCCGCGGCACCCGAGCCGCGTCGTACCGCTCCAGCAGCACCCGGGCCACCTCCGGCGCCGGACCGAGCACATCGGCGAGTACGTCCGCCTCCGCCGCGCCCCGCGCGATGCGGTCCGGCAGGAAGCCGGGGGCGAGAACGTAGGGGGCGACGGCCACCCGCGCACAGCCCGACGCCCTGAGTTCCCGTACCGCGTCCTCGGTCCGGGGAAGGGACGCGGAGGCGAACGCCGGCCGCACGGCGCGCCAACCGGTGTCCCGCCACTCCCGCGCGATGTCCGCGATCACCGCGATCGCCTCCGGGTCGCTGGACCCCGCCGAGGCCAGCACGACCCCGGTCGAGGACCTGTCGGCGGGCGTCAACCCCGCCTCGTACAGACGCCGTTCGAGGGCGGCGAGGAGCAGGGGGGACGGGCCCAGCACCTCCGCCTGCCGAATCCGCAACCGCGCCGGCGCGGACCCCAGCACCGCCGGGATGTCGGACTTCGCGTGGAACGCCCGTGTCAGCAGCAGCGGCAGGGCCACGACGTCACGCACACCCTCCGCGTCCAGTGACTCCAACACCCCTTGAACAGACGGGATGTTGAAGTCCAGGAAGCCGGTCTCCACCCGCACCCCCGGCCGCGCCGCCCGTACCCGCCGTACCAGGGCGTGCACGGTCGCCGCATGCCGTGGGTCACGGCTGCCGTGGGCGATGACGAGGAGGACCGGGGAGCGCATGGCGTTGTTCAGCCCTTCACCAGCAGGCCTCGGCTGCGCAGTACCCACCGCTCCAGCGGACTGAAGATCAGCAGGTCGATCGCGATGCCGACGAACAGGATGAGCAGGATCGCCTCGAACACCATCGCCATGTCGCTCGCGGTGCGCGCGTTCTCCAGCAACTGGCCCAGACCCACGCCCAGATCGGGGAAACTGGCGATGATCTCGGCCGCCATCAGCGAGCGCCAGGAGAACGCCCAGCCCTGCTTGAGACCGGCCACATAGCCGGGCAGCGCGGCCGGCAGGGTGACATGCCAGATGCCCTTGAGCCCGGTCGCGCCCATGGTGCGGCCCGCGCGCAGGAACAGCGGCGGCACCTGATCGACGCCGGAGACAAGGCCGTTGGCGATCGAGGGGACCGCGCCCAGCAGGATCACCGCGTACATCATCGAGTTGTTCAGGCCCAGCCAGATCACGGCCGGCGGCACCCACGCCACCGACGGCAGGGACTGGAGCCCGGACAGGATCGGACCGATGGCCGCGCGGATGAACTTCACCCGCGCCACGAGCAGGCCCAGCGGGGTGCCGATGAGCAGCGCGAAGAAGAAGCCGAGCAGACCGCGCGAGACGCTGGTCCAGATGTAGCCGAGCAGATCGCCCGCGAGCCAGGCCTCCTTGAAGGCGCTGCCCACGGCGCCGGGGGAGGGCAGCTTGGAGGGGTCGTCCACGATCGGGTACAGGATGAACCAGACGGCGAGGACCACCCCGAGCGCGATGATCGGCGGCAGGATCTTGTTGACGAAGGTCTGCCGGAAGGTCGGGCGGCCGGTGGTCGCGGTCTCCAGTGCGTCCAGGCCCGCCTCGACGCTGCCGTTGCCGGCGCCGGCGTCCTGGACCGGTGTCGTCTCAGTGCTGGCCATGACGGCGGATCTCCCCACGCAGGACATCGGTGATCTCAAGGGACAGTTCGGCCACGGGCGCGTCCTCGATGCGGCGCGGCTGGGGGATGTCGACCGTCCACTCGCGCGCGATCCGGCCGGGCCGGGAGGAGAGCAGGATCACCCGCTGCGCGAGCCGCACCGCCTCACGCACGTTGTGGGTGACGAACAGGACGGAGATCCCGGTCTCCGCCCAGATCCGGGTGATCTCGTCGTGCATCACGTCCCGCGTGATGGCGTCGAGCGCGGCGAACGGCTCGTCCATCAGCAGCAGGTTGCTCTGCTGCGCCAACGAGCGGGCCAGCGCCACGCGTTGGCGCATACCGCCGGACAGTTCGTGCACGCGCTTGCCGTACGCGTCCGTCAGCCGGACCAGTTCGAGCAGTTCCTCGGCCCTGCCGCGCCGCTCCGGCTTGGGAACTCCCCTGAGCTTCAGGGCGAGTTCGATGTTCTTGCCCGCGGTCAGCCACGGGAAGAGGGCGTGCTCCTGGAACATCAGGGCCGGGCGGCCCTCCGTCGTGATGGAGCCGCCGGTGGGCCGGTCGAGGCCCGCCACCAGGTTCAGCAGCGTGGACTTGCCGCAGCCCGAGGCGCCCAGGAGGGTGACGAACTCGCCCGGAGCGACATCGATGCTGATGTCGTCCAGCACGAGCTGCTGCCCGCCCGGCGTCGCGAAGGACTTCGAGACATGCTCAAGGCGTGCGGCGTACTCGACGGACTCGTCGGCCTTGGCGAGTGTCGTGGTCGTGGCCATGGTCGTCACCTCCTGGGACTCGTCGGGTACGTCAGCTGGTGCCGAGACCGGCGGCGTCGACCGGGCTCTCACCCGCGGCCTTGAGGACCTTGTTCAGGAGCGTGAGGTCGTAGATGCCGTCCAGGTTCGGCTTCTCCAGCAGACCGGCCTTGACCGCGTGCTCCGCCTCGGAGTTGAGGGTGGAGGCCAGCGGGTCGTTGGTGATCTGGATCGACTTCCACGCCGGGTCCAGGACGTCGGCGGGCAGCGCCTTGCCGGAGTCGATCTCCAGCTGCTTGTTCGCCGAGGCCTTCGCCGCGTCCGGGTTGGCGTTGATCCACTTGTTGGTCTCGACGGAGGCCTTCAGCACGGCCTCGACGGCCTTGGGGTGCGCCTTGAGGAACTTCTGCGACACGATGATGTTCGTGATCACGAACTTCTTGTCCGGCCACAGGTCCGACTCGTCGAGGAGCACCTTGGCGCCCTCGGCGACCAGCTTGGACGCGGTCGGCTCCGGCACCCAGGCGCCGTCGATGGAACCGGCCTTGTAGGCGTCCGGCGTGATCTTGTTGTCGGTGCGGACGACGGTGACGTCACCCTTGCCGCTCTGCGCGTCGACCTTCCAGCCCTGGTCGGCGGCCCAGTTGAGGAACGCCACGTCCTGCGTGTTGCCCAGCTGGGGCGTCGCGATCTTCTTGCCCTTGACGTCCTTCAGGGACTTGATCTTCTTCGGGTTGACGACCAGCTTCACGCCGCCCGAGGCCGAACCGCCGATGATCTTCAGGCTCTTGCCGTTGGACTTGGTGTAGCCGTTGATCGACGGCGAGGGGCCGATCCAGCCGATGTCGATGGAGCCCGCGTTCAGCGCCTCGATCTCCGAGGGGCCCGCGTTGAAGATGGCGGGCGCGACCTTGGTGGCGCCCAGCTCCTTCTGGAAGAAGCCCTTCTGCACGCCCACGAGCGCGGTGGCGTGGGTCAGGTTGCCGAAGTAGCCGATCTTGACGGAGTCGAGGCCGTCGATCTTCTTGGACCCGGCGGCGACCTTGGTGCCCGAGGTGTCGTCCTTGGAGTCCGACCCGTAGCCGCAGGCGGCGAGCGCCAGCAGGGGAAGTGCGGCGACCACGGCGATGCCGCGGCGGAGGAATGGTGAGCGGTTGGCAGGCACGGGAGGCGTTCCTCTCGTTGGCCCGGCGGGTCACGGTCTCTCAGGTCGTGGCCGGGAAGTTCGGCGGGGGTCTTCGTCGTGTCCGGGACGTCGGGTGGGGGGATTGGGCGCGCAAGCGGTGCGCGTACGTCAGCGCACACATCGCGCGACTCCGCCCTGCCCGCTGCCGAGGGCGCCGCTGCCGACGCGGCCGCCCTCCTTGGCGAACGTGGAGTAGAAGTCGGGGGAGTTCATGTCAGAAGTCCCAACTGTCGTCGTCGTTCTCGTTCTTGACCGGTTCCGGGGACGCGAACGACTCGCCGACCATGCCGGCGGTGAGCGTGGTGCCGTCGTTCGGGTCGATCAGGATGAACGAGCCCGTGCGCCGGGAGTCGGCGTAGGAGTCCACCGGCAGGGGTTCCGCGGTGCGGATCTTCACCCGGCCGATGTCGTTGGCGACGAGCTGTCCCGGGTGCGGGTGCAGGGACAGGTCGTCGAGCGTGAGACGGGACGGGATGTCCTTGACGATCGCCTTGACCGTGCGGGTGCCGTGCTTGAGCAGCACCCGGTGGCCGACGGTGAGCGGCTGGTCGGCGACATGGCACACGGTCGCCTCGACGTCCTGCGTGGTCGCCGGGGCGTCCTTGCTGGGCACGATCAGGTCGCCGCGCGAGATGTCGATGTCGTCCTCCAGCAGGAGGGTCACCGACTGCGTGGTCCAGGCGGCGTCGACCGGCTCGCCGAGCAGGTCGATGGCGGCGATCCGGGAGGCACGGCCCGAGGGCAGTACGGTGACGGGCTCGCCGACGTGGAAGCTGCCGGCGGCGATCTGGCCCGCGTAGCCCCGGTAGTCCGGGTGCTCGGCGGTCTGCGGCCGGATCACGTACTGCACGGGCAGCCGGGCGTGGCAGTGGCTCAGGTCGTGGGCGACCGGCACTGTCTCCAGGTGCTCCAGGACCGTCGGGCCGCCGTACCAGTCCATGTTCGCGGACGGCTCCACCACGTTGTCACCGGCGAGCGCCGAGATCGGGATCGCGGTGACCTCCGGGACGCCCAACTCGTGGGCGTACGCCGTGAATTCCTCGGCGATCGCGGCGAAGACGGACTCCTTGTACTCGACCAGGTCCATCTTGTTGACGGCGAGCACCGCGTGCGGGACACGCAGCAGGGCCGCGATCGCCGCGTGCCGGCGGGTCTGCTCCACCACGCCGTTGCGCGCGTCCACCAGGATCACCGTCAGCTCGGCCGTGGAGGCACCGGTGACCATGTTGCGGGTGTACTGCACGTGGCCGGGGGTGTCGGCGAGGATGAACCGCCGCTTGGGGGTGGCGAAGTAGCGGTAGGCGACGTCGATGGTGATGCCCTGCTCGCGCTCGGCGCGCAGCCCGTCGGTCAGCAGCGCGAGGTCCGGGCCCTCGGCGCCGCGGCTCGCCGAGGCACGCTCCACGGCCTCCAGCTGATCGGTGAGGATCGACTTGGAGTCGTGCAACAGGCGCCCGACGAGCGTCGACTTGCCGTCGTCGACGGAACCGGCCGTCGCGAACCGCAGCAGGGTCGTCTCGGTGAGTCCCGTGATCTCCGTGGTGGTGCTCATGCTTAGAAGTACCCCTCGCGCTTGCGGTCTTCCATCGCGGCCTCGGACAGCTTGTCGTCGGCCCGGGTCGCGCCGCGCTCGGTCAGCCGGGAGGCGGTGATCTCGGCGATGACGGTGTCCAGCGTGGTCGCGTCGGAGTCGACGGCGCCCGTGCAGGACATGTCACCGACGGTCCGGTAGCGCACGAGCCGCTTCTCGACGGTCTCGCTCGCGCGCGGCCCGCCCCACTCGCCCGCGGTCAGCCACATACCGGCCCGCTGGAACACCTCGCGCTCGTGCGCGAAGTAGATCTGCGGCAGCTCGATGCCCTCACGGGCGATGTACTGCCAGACGTCCAGTTCGGTCCAGTTGGAGAGCGGGAAGACGCGGACGTGTTCGCCGGGCGCGTGGCGGCCGTTGTACAGGTTCCACAGCTCGGGCCGCTGCCGGCGCGGATCCCACTGCGAGAACTCGTCCCGCAGGCTGAACACCCGCTCCTTGGCCCGGGCCTTCTCCTCGTCCCGCCGCCCGCCACCGAAGACCGCGTCGAACTTCTCGGCCTGGATCTTCTCGGTCAACGGCAGCGTCTGGAGCGGATTACGGGTTCCGTCGGGACGCTCCTTGAGCACGCCCCGGTCGATGTAGTCCTGCACGGAGGCCACATGCAGCCGCAGCCCGTGCTTCTCGACCGTGCGGTCCCGGTATTCGAGGACCTCGGGGAAGTTGTGCCCGGTGTCGACGTGCAGCAGCGAGAAGGGAATCGGCGCGGGCGCGAACGCCTTCAGCGCCAGGTGCAGCATGACGATGGAGTCCTTGCCGCCGGAGAAGAGGATCACCGGGCGCTCGAACTCGCCGGCCACCTCGCGGAAGATGTGCACCGCCTCGGACTCCAGCGCGTCCAGGTGGGAGAGGGCGTACGGACTGGCCGTACCGTCCTCCGTCGTGGCGACGGTCGTCATGCCAGGCCCCTCTCGGTGAGCAGCGCGTGGAGTGCGGCCGCGGACTCCTGGACGGTCTGGTGCTGGGACTCGATGCGCAGGTCGGGCGACTCGGGCGCCTCATAGGGGTCGTCGACCCCGGTGAGCCCGCTGAGTTCACCCGCCGCCTGCTTGGCGTACAGACCCTTCACGTCGCGCTCGGAGCACACCTCGACCGGGGTCGCCACATGCACCTCCAGGTACGCGGCACCGCTCTCCTGGTGGCGCTTGCGCACCTCCTCGCGGCTGTCCGCATAGGGCGCGATGACCGGGACCAGCGCCTTCACGCCGTTACGGGCGAGCAGTTCGGCGAGGAAGCCGATCCGCTGCACGTTGGTGTGCCGGTCCGCGCGGGAGAAGCCGAGGCCCGCGGAGATGAACTCGCGGATCTCGTCCCCGTCGAGCACCTCGACGCGGTGGCCCTCCTCGCGCAGCCGGCCGGCCAGCTCGTAGGCGATGGTGGTCTTGCCGGCGCTCGGCAGACCCGTGAGCCAGACGGTGGCTCCGGTCGTCACGTGTGTCTCCTGTATCTCCTGAGTGGTCGTCATGGTCAGCCGTGCAGCCCGCACTCGGTCTTGTTGCGGCCCGCCCAGCGCCCGGCCCGGGCGTCCTCGCCCTCAAGGACGCGGCGCGTGCAGGGGGCGCAGCCGACGGACGCGTAGCCGTCCATCAGCAACGGGTTGGTCAGTACGCCGTGTTCGGCGACGTAGGCGTCCACGTCGTCCTGGGTCCAGCGGGCGATCGGCGAGACCTTGACCTTCTGCCGCTTCTCGTCCCAGCCGACGACCGGGGTGTTCGCCCGGGTCGGGGACTCGTCGCGGCGCAGTCCGGTCGCCCAGGCCGTGTACGCGGTCAGGCCCTGCTCCAGGGGCTGGACCTTGCGCAGCTTGCAGCACAGGTCCGGGTCGCGGTCGTGCAGCCTGGGGCCGTACTCCGCGTCCTGCTCGGCGACCGTCCGACGCGGGGTGAGCGTGATGACGTTGACGTCCATCACGGCCTCGACCGCGTCGCGGGTGCCGATGGTCTCGGGGAAGTGGTAGCCGGTGTCGAGGAACACGACGTCCACGCCGGGCCTGGCCCGGGAGGCGAGGTGGGCGACCACCGCGTCCTCCATGGAGGAGGTCACGCAGAACCGCTTGCCGAAGGTGTCGACGGCCCACTGGAGGATCTCCAGCGCGGAGGCGTCCTCCAGGTCGCGGCCCGCCTGCTCGGCAAGGGCCTTCAAGTCGTCGGTCGTGCGGTCTTCCTGAACGGTGGTCATATCTCGTCCCCTCCCGTTTCGGTGCGCTGAAGCCCTCGGGACAGCAGCCCGAGGAACTTCAACTGGAAGGCTCGATTGCACGCTCCGCATTCCCACGCGCCGTGGCCCTGCTCGCTGGGACGCAGGTCCTCGTCGCCGCAGTAGGGGCAGTAGAAGGGGGCCGCCCGCTCGCTCACGACAGGGCCTCCTCGGAGGCGCGGGTGGCCCAGGTCGCGAACCGCTCGCCGTCCTCGCGCTCGGCCTGGAACCGCTTCAGGACGCGCTCGACGTAGTCGGTCAGCTCCTCCGAAGTCACCTTCAGACCACGGACCTTGCGGCCGAACCCGGCCTCCAGACCGAGCGCGCCGCCGAGGTGCACCTGGAAGCCCTCGACCTGCTCGCCCTTGTCGTTGAGGACCAACTGGCCCTTGAGACCGATGTCCGCGACCTGGATGCGGGCGCAGGCGTTCGGGCAGCCGTTGATGTTGATGGTGATCGGCTCGTCGAACTCCGGGATGCGGCGCTCCAGTTCGTCGATCAGCGCGGCGCCGCGCGCCTTGGTCTCGACGATGGCGAGCTTGCAGTACTCGATGCCGGTGCAGGCCATGGTGCCGCGCCGGAAGGAGGAGGGCCTGGCGGTCAGGTCGAGCGCGGCGAGGCCCTCGACCAGCGAGTCGACCTGGCCCTCCTCGACGTCGAGCACGATCATCTTCTGCTCGACGGTGGTACGGACCCGGCCCGAGCCGTGCGCCTCGGCCAGCTCGGCGATCTTCGTGAGCGTGGCGCCGTCGATCCGGCCGACACGCGGCGCGAAACCGACGTAGAAACGTCCGTCCTGCTGGCGGTGGACGCCGACGTGGTCGCGCCAGCGGGCCACCGGCTGGGCGGGCGCGGGGCCGTCGACGAGCTTGCGCTTCAGGTACTCGTCCTCAAGGACCTGGCGGAACTTCTCCTGGCCCCAGTCGGCGACGAGGAACTTCAGGCGGGCGCGGGTGCGCAGGCGCCGGTAGCCGTAGTCGCGGAAGATGCCGATGACGCCGGCCCAGACGTCAGGGACCTCGTCCAGGGGGACCCAGGCGCCGAGCCGGACGCCGATCTTCGGGTTGGTGGACAGGCCGCCGCCGACCCACAGGTCGAAGCCGGGACCGTGCTCGGGGTGCTCGACGCCGACGAACGCGATGTCGTTGATCTCGTGGGCCACGTCCAGGAGCGGGGAGCCGGAGACCGCGGTCTTGAACTTGCGCGGCAGGTTGGAGAATTCCTTGGTGCCGATGTAGCGGCTGTGGATCTCGTCGATGGCCGGGGTGCCGTCGATGATCTCGTCCTCGGCGATGCCGGCGACGGGCGAGCCGAGGATCACGCGGGGCGTGTCACCGCAGGCCTCGGTGGTGGAGAGACCGACCGCCTCCAGGCGGTTCCAGATCTCGGGCACGTCCTCGATGCGGATCCAGTGGTACTGCACGTTCTGCCGGTCGGTGAGGTCGGCCGTGCCGCGCGCGAACTCCTGCGAGATCTCGCCGATCACCCGCAGCTGCTCCGTGGTCAGCCGGCCGCCGTCGATGCGGACGCGCAGCATGAAGTACTTGTCGTCCAGCTCCTCCGGCTCCAGGATCGCGGTCTTGCCGCCGTCGATCCCGGGCTTGCGCTGGGTGTAGAGACCCCACCAGCGCATCCGGCCACGCAGGTCGTTCGGGTCGATCGAGTCGAAGCCGCGCTTGGAATAGATCGTCTCAATGCGTGTCCGCACATTGAGACCGTCGTCGTCCTTCTTGAACTGCTCGTTGCCGTTGAGCGGGGTGAAGTGTCCCGCTGCCCACTGACCCTCACCGCGGTGACGGCTCACCTTGCGGCGGGGCGCTGCGGCGGCAGGGTTCTGCGGGGTGGCGGCCATGTTTCTGGGTCCTCCGGGACAGACGGGAGCGGCTCTTACCTGCGGGTACGGGCGCATGCGTGTACGTGCGCGTCGTTGCGCGGGGTGAGGCGTATGCAGGAGATGTCGGTGTCGCTGCGGCTCTCAGCTCACCGGACAGATGGCGCTGGACATGCGGCCGAGATCGACGTGCCGCCGACTCACCAAGGCAATTCCAGTTCCGGACATGACGGAAGCGTGTCATGGCGATCTGGACACAGTCCAGCTTCGTCCGACATGCGGACACCCTGGTCTCGAAGTGCGAGACGCGGGTGTCATCGGTCACATGCGCCGCACGCGGTCTTGTCCGCGCAGGTCAGGCGGGGTATGCCCCGGGCCAGGGACCCGGCGTGGCCACCTCCCGCTCCTCCTCGACCTTGGTGTCGAAGAGCGTGAAGCCCCGGCGGAGATAGTTGTCCATGGCGTGCTCCCCGTCCTTGCTGCATGTATGCAGCCAGACCCGCTTGGTCGGGGGGATTCCCGGCCAGCGGTCCGCGAGATCCCAGGCGCGGGCGGCGCCGTGCGCCAGCAGGTGACCGCCGATCCGCCGGCCCCGGAAGGCGGGGATCAGCCCGAAGTAGGCGATCTCCACGACCCCGTCGTCCTGCGGGTCCAGCTCCACGTACCCGGCGGGCGTCCCGCGCTCGTACGCGACCCACGTCTCCACGCCCGGCCGGTCCAGATACTGCTCCCAGCGCGCGTACGGCCAGCCGAGCCGGTCGATCCAGCGGATGTCGCCGCCGACGGAGGCGTACAGGAAGCGGCTGAACTCGGGGGAGGGCAGCTCGGAGCGGACGATCCGCACGTCCCCGTCCGGCGCGGCGGCCGGCAGCAGGTCGGTCGGGGCGGTCTGCTCCAGGGACCAGGTGGTCACGGGGAAGGTGCTCATGCCCGTCAGGGAATCATCCGGCCCGGAGACTTGTCGATTACCGGCCGGCGGATTTGTCGATCGAGGACAGCGGCAGCGCGTACAGCATCCGGCCGGACTGGGACCAGACCTCGCCGGTCTCCGCCCAGTAGGAGAGGGAACCCCCTCTGCCGCTCCAGCACTGGTGCGAGGCGTCCGAGCCGCACTCGGTGGTCTTCGCCTCGTCCGCGTCCTGCCGCCAGAGCGTGCCGTGGTCGCCCGCGGTGCCCGCCGCACGGTCCAGGTACCAGGTCGAGCCGTGCGAGAGGACGCCCGCGACGTCGGTCACCTTCGTCTCGTAGGCCGCGTCCGCGACCGCGTGCCCGGCCGAGTCCGTGGCCAGCAGCCCGGCCCGCGCCGGGTCCGAGCTGAACGCGTAGCGCCACAGCCGGGTGCGCAGATCGTCGTCCGCGGGCACCCGCTCGCTCGCGACCAGACTGTCCGGCACGGTGCTGCGGTCCAGGGAGATCGCCGTGGGACGGGGCGACCCGCTGCCCAGCGTGTACGAGCCGACCGCCGGCAGTACGTACCTGTAGCCGTACGCCGCCCAGCCGCCCCGCACCTTGCCGACCTTGCGGCTGTCGACGGTGGCCCGCTGCACGCGGCGCATGTCGTACGCGTAGAGGCCGGTGGCGGTGGTGACCAGCAGCTTGCCCTGGTACCAGACCATGCCGGAGACCGCGGAGGGCAGCCCTCGGTAGTCGCGTCCGCCGTCCACCGGGACCACGAGGACCGCCCAGGTGTACGTCAGATGCGCGGGATCGTCGGCGTTCACGAAGGCGACCCGGGCGATGCCGGAGCCCTTGCCCCGCGCGGTGTCGTGGCTCCAGCCGGACAGGATCACCCGGTCCCCGCCCCAGCGGCCGTCGTCGTCCGCGTCCCCTGAGGTGGTGACCGCACCGGCCTGCCAGCCGTCGGTGTCGGCGCTGTCCCAGCAGTACGCGCGCGTGGCCGCCGGTTCGACGGGCAGGGCGCCGCGCTCGGAGGTGGTGCAGTCGGCCGCCTCGCGCAGGGTGCGGTCGCTGTCGTCGAGGACCGCGCGGACGCCGACCGGCTTGCCCATGGCGGCGGAGAGGCGGTCGAGGGTGCCCTGCGGGACCAGGTGTTCCTGCAGCCCGAGGTCGGCTCCCTTGGCGTCGGTGGCCAGCGGCTTCAGGCCGCCGGGGCTGTCACTGACGGTGGCCTGTGAAGCGCTGATCATGGTGGCGGCCGCGGTGAGGGCGAGCGCGGTCCCGGCGAGGAAGCCGCGCACCGCCTGGCCGCGCCTTTGCCTGCGGTGTCTGCCGCGTTGCTTCATCGAACCTCCCGAGGCGAGCCAACTGCGGCTGTTGGTCCGAGCGTTGACCAAGGAGCAGGTGGGGTGGCCCGTAGGGGGATGCTACGGCAGGCGAGGGTCACGGGGGACGAAGACCCTGCAAATATGCGGAAGATGCCGTCGCTCGGGCACGCACGGTGACGGAACGGGCATATTCGCGGGTGTATTCAGTGGGTCCCCGTCGGAGTCCGTCCCGCCGTCAGCGCGGGGGCCGTCGAGTACGGCAGCAGGTCCAGCGGGTCGTCGGGGACGAGCACCTCGACCTCGGCCTGCTCGCGGAACCGGTACGGGCGATGCTCCAACAGGCCCCCGAGATACCGGCGTACCCGTGACATCTCGGCCCGCACGGTCACCGTGCGGCCCGCGTCGCCGAACACGTCCTCGGCCAGGCCCGCCGCACTGCGCCCGGCGCGGTGCAGCGCCAGCAGATAGAGCAACTCGGCGTGCCGGGGACTCAGTTCGCGGCTCCATGACCCCGCGCACTCCGTCACCGTCACCGTCCAGCGGCGCGGGCGGGTCAGATCCAGCACGATCCGGGTGGCGCGGCGCGGCGTCGGTTCGTCGGACGCCCTGATCAGCCAGCCGCCGGCCAGCGGCTCCACCGAGCACGGCCCCAGCGGCGGCAGCCATCGGCGGCCCGGCGCCAGGGACTTGGGCAGCGTGATCCGGGTGGGGGCCGGCAGTCCGGTCACCGCTGCGGTCCAGCCGTCCCGGTCCACCACCAGGGCCCGCCCCGACAGCCGGGCCAGCACCGGGGCCGCCACCGCGCGCAGCCGCTCCAGCGACGTGAGATGCAGTTCGCGCAGCCGGGCCTCGGCGAGCTTGGCCACCGAGTCGACCCAGGCGAGTGTGGCCGGGTGCATCGTCTCCAGCGGTCCGCTGACGTCCACGACCCCCAGCAGCCGCCCGTCGCGCGGGTCGGTGATGGGGGCGCCGGTACAGGTCCAGGTGGCCAGCGAGCGCACGAAGTGCTCGGAGGCGAAGACCTGTACGGGCCGGCGCACCACCGCCGGGGTGCCCACGCCGTTGGTGCCGACGACCTCCTCGCGCCAGTCGGCGCCGACCTCGAAGCCCAGTCCGTCGGCCCGGCGCAGCACCGGTGTGCTGCCCTCCCGCCACAGCACCCGGCCGTCCGGGCCCGCCACCACCATGATGTGGTGGGCGACGTCCGCGACCGACAACAGCCCCTCCCGCAGCACCGGCAGCACATGGCGCAGCTCCGACGACTCCCGCCGGCGCCGCACCTCGTCGGCGGAGAGCACCCCGGCCCGCAGGTCGCGTTCGGGATCGACACCGCTGCGCAGGGTGCGCCCCCAGGACTGCTCGATCACCGGTCGCGGCGCGACGGGCGCGCGCTGCCCGGCGAGTGTGGCGGAGCGGACCTCGCTGAGCACACGCGCCGCGCGCGTGGTGTCGACCGCGGCGAGCTGGGTGACGTCCGTCGGCGAGAGCGCCACGGGACCTCCAGGGAGAAGGGGTCGGAACCGCCGGGACACCGTCGCGATTCGGCCACGGAGCCGGCAGTCCGTTGACTGACCGTCTCATAGTGTCGTTCCCGTCCCAAGGACGTGCACGGTCCAGCCACAGAAAGCAGCAAGTTGCAACCCTCTGCAACCCTGGTGAACTGCCAAACCCTGGTTGAAACTTGAGCAACGCCGTCCCGAGCGGCGTGCCAGGCCTGTCTACGGGCCACTGGGCGGGGGTGGTGCCGTGTCGGCGCAGCACCACCCCCGCGTCCGGCCCTCCGTGCAGGTCAGGGCCGTGGCCGGGCCCGTTCCACCACCGACGCGAGGTCGAGCGTGGACGGCAGTGTCCCGAAGGTCGCGCCCCCGTCATGGCCCAACCGTGCGGCGCAGAAGGCGTCCGCGACCTCGGATGGCGCGAACCGGACCAGCAGTGACCCCTGCAGCACCAGTGCGAGCCGCTCCACCAGCCGTCGCGCCCGCCCCTCGATGCCCTGCAGATCGGCGAGTTCGGTCAGCACGCCCTTGATCGCGCCGTCCAGCCGGTGGTCCGCGCCGCGCGCCCGGCCGACCTCCTGGAGGTACGCGTCCAGCGCGGCCGGCTCCCGGCGCAGCGCCCGCAGCACGTCCAGCGCCTGGACGTTGCCCGCCCCCTCCCACACCGAGTTGAGCGGCGACTCGCGCACCAGCCGGGGCAGTCCGGACTCCTCGACATAGCCGTTGCCGCCCAGACACTCTGCCGCTTCGACCGCGACCGGCGAACACCGTTTGGTCACCCAGTACTTGGCGGCCGGCACCGCGATCCGCAGCAGCGCCCGTTCCTGCTCGCCCCCGTCGTCGTAGGCCGCCGCGAGCCGCAGGGCGAGGGTGGTGGCCGCCTCGGACTCCAGCGCGAGGTCGGCCAGCACATTGCGCATCAGCGGCTGGTCGACGAGCTTGGCGCCGAACACCTCGCGGTGGCCGCAGTGATGGACCGCCTGCGCGACGGCCTGCCGCATCAGCCCTGCCGACCCGATCACGCAGTCCAGCCGGGTCGCCGTCACCATGTCGATGATCGTGCGCACCCCCTGCCCCTCCGCACCGACCCTCCGCGCCCAGGTCCCGTCGAACTCGACCTCGCCCGAAGCGTTCGACCGGTTGCCCAGCTTGTCCTTGAGCCGCTGGAGCAGGAACACGTTGCGGGTGCCGTCCGCCAGCACGCGCGGCACCAGGAAGCAGGTCAGCCCGCCCGGAGCCTGGGCGAGCACCAGGAAACCGTCCGACATGGGCGCCGAGCAGAACCACTTGTGCCCGGTCAGCTCGTAGGTCCCGTCCTCGTCGAGCGGCCGTGCGGCAGTGGTGTTCGCCCGCACATCGCTCCCACCCTGCTTCTCCGTCATCCCCATCCCGAACAGCGCCCCGGCTTTCAGGTGGGCGGGGCGCAGCTCGCGGTCGTAGATGGTCGACGTCAGCCGCGGCTCCCACTCCGCGGCCAGTTCCGGGTCGGTGCGCAGGGCGGGCACCGCCGCGTGAGTCATCGACAGGGGGCAGCAGTTGCCGGCCTCGACCTGCGTCCACACCAGGAACGCGGCGGCCCGGCGGACGTGGCCGCCGGGCCGGTTCCAGGCGGCCGTCAGCCCCGCCGCGACGCCCTTGCCGAGCAGCCGGTGCCAGGCCGGATGGAACTCCACCTCGTCGATCCGATGCCCGTGCCGGTCGTGCGTACGCAGCCGCGGCGTGTTCTCGTCGGCCTGAACCCCCCACTCCTGCACCTGCGTCGACCCGGCCGCCCGCCCGAGGGCGGCCAGTTCGTCACCGGCCTCCTCGGACAGCTCCGGATCGAGATGCCGCTCGACCGCCTCCGTCAGGACGCGGTCGGCGGAGTAGACGTCGTACCCGGTCAGAGGCGGGGACTGGTTGGTCACGGTGTGGGTGGTACGTGCCATGCCCGCGAACCTACCCCGCACGGACCCGCACGGACGCACCGGCCGGGCCCGTGCTCGTCTCCCGGTCAGGCCGGGTGGGCCATCGCCACCGCCTCCTCCGTGTCGAGCGTCTCGGCCGTCTCCGGCGCCGGGATCTGCCAGTCCTCGTGGTAGACGGTGTCGAGGTAGCGTTCGCCGAGGTCGGGGGCGATGGCCACCGAGGTGAGGCCGGCGCGGCCGTTGCGGGCCAGCCACTGGCCGGCGCCGCTGACGACCGTGCCCGTCGAACCGCCGAACAGGAAGCCGCGGGCGGCGAGTCGACGGCAGGCGAGCACGGTGTCGGTCTCCTCGACGCGGACCACGTCGTTGACGTAGGTCTCGTCGAGCATGGGCGGCGGGACGCTGGTGCCGAGTCCGGGGATCATCCGCGGGCCCGCCGGGCCGCCGAAACTGACCGAGCCGACGCTGTCGACGGCGACGATGTGCACCCGGCGCCGCCACTGCCAGAACCAGCGGGCGCAGCCCATCAGGGTCCCGGTCGTGCCGGCCCCGACGAACAGGACGTCCAGGTCCGGGAAGCGGCGGGCGATAGCGGGCGCGGTGGTGCGGAAGTGTGCCCGCCAATTGCCCTGGTTGGTGTACTGGTTGAGCCACACGTACCGGTCGTCGGACGCGCACAGCGCCCGTACGTACGCGATCCGCGCGCCCAGGAACCCCCCGTGCACGTCCGGTTCCCTGATGACGTGCACCCGGGTGCCGAGCGCCTCCATCAGCCGGATCGTCGGCAGGTTGCAGCGCGAGTCGGTCACGCACAGGAACCGGTGGCCCCGGCTCGCGGCGATCACGCTCAGGGCGACCCCCAGGTTCCCGGACGACGACTCGACGAGCACCGAGCCGGGCCGCAACAGGCCCTGCCGCTCGGCGGCGTCGACCATCTCGGTCGCCGCCTTCAGCTTGACGGAGCCGGCGAAGTTGAATCCCTCGCACTTCAGGTAGAGCGGCAGCCCCAGCGCCGCCCGCAGGTCGACATAGAGCTCGTCCTCGTTGAACTGTGCAGGTTCAGAAATTACGGGCATGACGCCCCCCTCCTCATGCGCCACGTGCGTGGCCGTCAGCCGTACCGGCGCAGCTCGTGGAAGAACCCGTCGACGACGTGCAGCCCGCCCCTTCGGGCCACTTCGTCATGGACGTACCTGCCGACCGCGAGGTCGAGCACCCCCAGTCCGAACGGCGAGAACACCACCGTCCGGTCACCCGGGACGGTGGCCCGCCCGGTCAGTACGTCGTTCAGCGTCCCGTCCAGGAACTCCCGCCCGCCGGTGAGCTGTTCGGCCAGGTGCGGGGACGTCTCGGCCTTCAGACAGTGCTCGACATCGTCGACGAAGTTCGCCGAGTCGAGCAGGATCTTCGGGTCGAGGTCCCGCAGCGACACATGCAGCACCAGCGGATGGTGGGCGAACCAGGACGGGTCGTGGATGTACGGCGCGGACGCGACGGTCGCGAAGACCACCAGGTCCGAGGAGCGGATCAGGGACTCCGGGTCGTCGTGCACGGTGATCCGGCCCCCGGCTCCCGACCGTTCGAGGTAGCCGCTGAACCCCGCCGCGCTGTCGGCGTTCAGGTCGTGCACACCGGTCTCCTCGAACTCCCAGCCGGTGCCGGTGAGATGAGTGTGCACATAGCGCGCGATGAGCCCCGTGCCGATGAAACCGACCCGCGTCGGACGCGTCCGCGTCCGGCTCAGCCGGTCCGCGGCCAGCGCCGCCGAGGACGCCGTCCGCGTCGCGCTGATCACCGAACTCTCCAGACAGGCGAACGGATAGCCCGTCTCGGGGTCGTTCAGGATCAGCACCGCCGACGCCCGCGGCAGCCCCGACTTGGTGTTCTCCGGAAAACTGGAGATCCACTTCAGCCCGTCCACCGGCAACGGCCCGCCCAGCGAGGCGGGCAGCGCGATGATCCGGGACGAGGGACGGTCCGGGAAGCGCAGGAAGTACGACGGCGGGTTCACCGAGTCGCCCTCCCCGTGCAGCCGGTACACGGCCTCCACGAGTTCGCCGATCTCGGACTCCCGTCCGCTCAACGCCTGTTGGACCTGCTCGCCTGAGATGACGGCGAAGTCCGGTGCGGCCGTGCTCATCCGGCGCTCACCTCGCACTCGGCGCGCCCCACCGGGTTCCCGAACGCGACCAGCACCTCGCGCGGCCCGTCGAACGGCTCCCGCCCGTGCGCGGTACGGAGGTTGTCCACCAGCAGCAGATCCCCCGAGCGCCACGGCTCGCGCACGGTGTGCGCCGCGTAGACCTCGTTGATCTCCCGCACCACGTCCTCGCCGATCGGATCGCCGTCGCCGAAGCGGGTGTTGAACGGCAGCCCGTCGGACCCGTACTCGTCCACCAGGTATTCGCGCACTTCGGGTTCCATGGTCCACTCGCTGAGGAAGGCGATCTGGTTGAACCAGCTGCGCCGCCCGCTCACCGGATGGCGCAGCACCGCACCGCGCCGCTGCCGGGTGCGCAGCGAGCCGTCGCCCTGCCAGGCGAACTCGATGCCCTGGGCCCGGCAGTAGCGCTCGATCGCGCCGCGGTCGTCGGTGCCGAAGGCCTCCTGGACCGAGGCCCCGATCTCGTCGTTGTACGAGCGGGTCAGCAGCCAGCCCTCCCGCTCGAACCGCTCGACCAGCGCGGCGGGCAGGTCCCGCAGCACCGCCGACGCGTCGGCGACCGCGGTCGCGCCGCCGGACTCGGGCGCCTCCAGACAGGCGAACAGCAGCAGGCCGGGGAACTCCAGGCCGTAGCTGACCTCGTGGTGCATGCACATCTGCTGGTTCGGCGGCCACTTGGTCGACGAGTACACGCCGTCCGCGTAGCCGCGCCGGGGCGCGAAGGGCTCCCGGTCGGACATCAGCCGGTCGGCCAGCCGGCGCGCGACGGCCTCGGTCGCGTCGGGGTCGGCGAGCCCCAGCCCGCGCACCAGCACACAGCCGTGCTCAAGGAGGACGGCGTGCAGCGCGTCCCGGTGGGCGGCGACCCAATTGGCGGGGTGGAGATCGGACTTGGCGTGCAGCAGCGGTGGAGCGCCGGGCGCGAGTTCCAGGCCCGGAAGCGTGGCTTGAGACGTGTACGACATTGCGGGTTGTCCCTTTCAGTGGTGCTGGTCGAGCAGCCCGGCCAGGTCCGCGAGGACCGGGTGACGGGTGACGTCCTTGAGGGTGATCGCCCGGTCCAGGACGATCGCGAGCTTCACGGCGGACATCGAGGTGCCGCCGCGGTCGAAGAAGTGGTCCCGGCGGCCGATCCGCTGCTCCGGGATGCCCAGCACCTCGGCCCAGGCCGCGGCCAGCCGCCGCTCACCGGGCGTGCCCGGGGTGCCGGACCCGGAGTCGTCGAGGTCCGCGGCGAGCGCGGTCAGCGACTTGCGGTCGGTCTTGCCGTTGGCGGTCAGCGGCAGCGTCTCCCGCCAGTGCACGAGGGACGGGACCATGTAGGCCGGGAGCGAGGCCCCCAGTACCTCCCGTACCTTCTCGGCGTCCACCGGGTACGGCCCGGTGCAGAACGCGACCAGGCGCACCCCGCCCACGACCACCACCGCGCCGTCCCGCACGCCGGGCACCCGCAGCAGCGCGTTCTCGACCTCGCCGAGTTCCACGCGGAAGCCGCGGATCTTCACCTGGCTGTCGCGCCGGCCGAGGAACTCCAGCTTCCCGTCGGGCCGCCAGCGCCCGTGGTCGCCGCTGCGGTACAGCCGCTCGCCGGGCCGGTAGGGGTCCTCGGTGAAGGCGGCCCGGGTGCGCTCGGGGTCGTTGACGTAGCCGCGCCCGACGCAGACCCCGGAGAAGACGATCTCGCCGGGCGCGCCCAGCGGTACGGGCACCAGGTCCTCGTCGACGACGTACACCCGCACATTGCGGATCGGTCGCCCCAGCGGCACCCGGTCCCCGGCCGGCACCTCGTGCATGACCTCGTGGTTGGTGTCGTCCGAAGTCTCCGTCAGGCCATAGGCGTTGACGAGCCGGATGCCGGGCATCGCGGTGAACCAGCGCTGCACCAGCTCCTGCTTGACCGCCTCGCCGGTGACCGACACACAGCGCAGGTCCGGCAGTTCGCGCGGTCGCTGCTCCAACTCCGCGAGCACGGCCTCCAGATACGACGGCACGATCTGCACCACGTTCACCCGGCCGCGCGCGATCGTGTCCACGAAGGCCGACACGTCGAGGATCGTGTCCTGCCCGACCAGCAGCGTGCGCCCGCCGACCAGCAGCGCCGAGACCAGCTGCCACAGGGAGATGTCGAAGCACTGCGGTGCCGTCTGCGCGACCGTGCCCCCGCCCTCGAAGCCCAGGTCCTCGATCTTGGCCAGGACGTGGTTGACGAACCCGGCGTGCTCGCACATCGCACCCTTGGGCTCGCCCGTGGAGCCGGAGGTGAAGTAGATGTACGCGGCCTGGTCCGCGGTGACGGGCACGCCCAGATCACCGTCGGCGTGGTCCTCCGCGTACGCCGTCTCCACGAACAGCCGGTCCAGCGCCGCCAGGTTGGTGTCGCTGCCCCGCTCGGTGAGGACGAGGCCGCAGCCGGCCCGGCCGAGAGTGCGGGCGATGCGGTCGGCCGGGAAGTGCGGCTCGACCGGCAGATACACCCCGCCCGCCTTCAGGACGGCCAAGACCGACGCGAGCCAGTCCAGGTTGCGCTCCATCACGACGGCGACCACGCCCTCGCGCTCCAGACCACGGGCGAGCAGCGCCCGACCGACTTGGTTGGCCCGGGAGTTGAGCTCCCGGTACGTCCACTGCCGGTCGCCCTGCACGGCGGCGACGGCGTCCGGGTGGGCGGCGACCCGCTCCTCGAACAGCTCGTGCACCCGCCGGTCCGGCAGTTCCCGGACGGGTCCCGCCAACTCGTCGAGCTGGAACCGGAGTTCCTTCTCCGACAGCAGCGTGGGCCGGTCGGGTTCGGCGAGCGCGGTCAGGTGGTAGCCGGCGACCCGCGCGGCGGCCTCGGCGTCCAGGACGTCGGTGCGGTAGCGCAGCCGCAGTACGCCGTCCGCGACGCTCACGTCCAGGTCGTGGTCCTCGGCGCCCGGCTCACCGGTCAGCGCGGCCAGCACCTTGGCGTGCGCGGACGCGAGCGCCCTCGGCCCGATCGGCTGTCCCGGCGGCAGCGGGACCTCGTACTCCGCCGTGCCCGGCACCGGAGCCAGCGTCCAGTGCGGGATCGGTTCCCTCATGTCTTTCCCCCCTTGGCGGGCACCCCGTTGCGGGACGCCCCGTTCACAGGCACCGCTCGCGCGGACCCCCCTGTCACCGGCGCCGCCGTCACGGGCACCGCCGGATTCCCGCCCCAGGCCGCGCCCGCCGGCATCTCCTCGCCCTTCATCAGGAAGGAGTCGGGTGCCAGCAGGGCGCCGTCGCCCATCGAGACGCCGTAGTGCACCAGCGCGCCGGTGCCGAGCGTGCAGCCGGCGCCGATGGTGATGCGCTCGGACTTGTAGGTGCCGTCCTCCTGGGAATGGGCCTGCACCTTGGTGTGCGCGGCGAGCGTGCAGTCGTCGCCGATCGCGGTCAGCGTGCGCTCGGTGATGTAGGCGCCGTCGTCGAAGACCCGACGGCCCATGCGGACGCCCAGCAGCCGCCAGACGAAGCTCTTGAACGGCGTCCCGTTGAAGACGACCAGGTGGTTGTCCGGCACCTTCCACAGGCGCTCCTGCCACCAGAACCACGGGTCGTAGATCGAGCACAGCGTCGGCTCCAACGCCCGGAACCGCCCGATCAGCCGCTCCACCAGCACGTAGTAGCCGGTGCTGAACACCAGGCCCACCACGAGCGAGGCGCCGATCAGCAGCCCGCCGAGCGCACCGCCGGCGCCGTAGAGGTCGACGGCGGCGAAGCCGAGGACCGTCATCGCGAACCAGTGCAGCCAGCGCACGAACAGGAACAGGCCCATGGAGCGCAGGTTGTAGCGGTTCTTCGCGGCCAGCCGGCGCGCCAGCTCGGGCCCCTCGCGCAGGTGGTCGAAGCGGGAATCCCGCTCCACCGAACGCGGGATCTCGAAGGAGGGCGAGCCCAACAGGCCCACGCCCTCGCGGAGTTCGCCGTCCAGCGGGACCATCACCTTGGTCGCCAGCAGGCAGTTGTCGCCGGTGCGGCCGCCGCTGGGGTAGGCGATGTTGTTGCCGAGGAAGTTGTGCGGTCCGATCGTCGCCCGGCTGACCCGGAAGGAGGTCGCGGAGAAGTCGGCGTTCACGATCGACAGACCGTCCGCGACCATCGTGCCGCTGCCCACGGTCGCCAGGTACGGCGTCTCGTGCGACACCTCCGTACCGAAGTTGGAGCCGGTCTGCTCCACGTGCGAGAGGTCGTAGCCGATGGCCCGCAGGTAATGGACGATGTACGAGCTGTCACCGCACAGCCACTTGAAGAACTTGATGTTGGTCATGCGGGCGATCGCGCGCTGCACCGAGTAGTGGAAGCCGTAGAGCGGATAGACGCGGTCCGGGCGCAGGAACGGCTTCAGCAGGCGCGGGATCAGGGACACGGCGGCGAGGCCGACGACGAGGGAGCCCACGAACAGGCCGACGGACAGACCCAGTGCCTCGCTGTAGAACTCGGCCGAGTCCAGCTGCTGGCTGGTCGGGTCGAGCAGGGTGTCCAGGGCGGGCACCAGGGTGAGCAGCAGATACGAGCCTCCGACCGCGAGCGGGACGTACACGAACAGCGTCTGTAGCAGACCGCCGAGCCCGAACAGGGTGCGGCGCAGGGTGGTGCAGCGGGCCGGGGGTACGCGGACGTAGTCGACGTCCGTGCGGACGGCCGGGGAACCGTGCCAGTGCTCGCCCGCCGGGACCGCGGCGCCGCCGTACAGGGCGGAGGAGTGGCCGAGTTGGGCGCCGTCGCCCATCGTCGTGCTGATCTCCAGGACGGTCTTCTCGCCGATGTACACGTCGCTGCCGAGGGTCACCCGACCGGTGCGGATGCGGCCGGCCTCCGCGCGGTAACAGAGGACGTACGAGTCCTTGCGGATCACCGAGCCGGCGCCGACCGTCAGCAGGTCGGTGCAGACCGGCACCGAGTGGGACAGGATCGTCACGCCCTTGCCGATGCGCGCGCCCAGCGCCCGCAGGTACAGCACGTACAGCGGGCTGCCGGTGAACAGGATCAGCGGGTTGGCGTGCAGCAGCGCCTTGACGGTCCAGAAGCGGACGTAGGCCAGGCTCCAGACCGGGAACTCCGTCTCCTTCCAGCGGCCCACCAGCAGCCACTTCGCGACCACCGGCAGCACGCACGCGCCGGCGAACACCGCGGCGCCGAAGACCAGCGACCGCAGGTAGACCGAGACCACGGCGTCGGTGGCGGAGATCCACTCGTAGCCCTTGCCCAACACCAGTCCGGCGAGCAGACAGTAGGCGGCGAAGACGAGCAACTGGAGCGTGCCGCACAGGAGATAGCGCGGGGTGGAGCCGAGCGGAGTCGTCGGGACCGCGATCTCCGCGGTCGGCGCGGCGGCCGGTGCGGTGTCGAGGGCCGCGGCCAGGCGGCGGATGGTGGGATGACCGTAGACGTCCTTCATCGAGACCGACGGGAGGTCGTCCCGCTTCCTGACGCGGGCACAGAAGTGGGCCATGACCAGGGAGTTGGCGCCGAGATCGTCGAAGAAGTGGCTGTCGACCGGTATGTGTTCCTTGCGTACCACCCCGGCCAGCACCTCCGCGAGGACGCTCTCGGTGACGGTGTCGGTTTTTCCCACCACGTGTGCTCCTTACTGGTTTTACATGCTTTACGAGCTTTGTGAGCTCTGCGGTTCCGCCGACGGCCGGGTAACTTGGCGCGCCTTTCCGGCGATCACCGCGATGCCCGCTTCCAGCGGTCCGCGGCCCACCACGCGCCGCCAGCAGACGGCGAAGAGCAGGGAGCCGAGGGCGAGCAGGCCGTAGAGGAGGTCGGGGGAGTCGCCGAGGGCGCCCGTGGCGAGGAGCAGGACGTGGGCGCAGTAGAGGGTGAGCGGCATGGTGCCCGCCGCGGTGAGGGGACCGAGCAGCCGGCGGGTGGGGGTGAGCCGGGTCAGCAGCAGGGCGGCGCCGACCAGGGCGCACGCCGAACCGAGGGTCTGGAGCAGGTCGAACGGTGAGGTCGAGTGCGGGGCGCGGGAGATGAGCGACCACCACGTGGCGTCGTCGCCGGTGTCCCACAGCACTTCGGGCCGCGCCTCACGCCAGGGCGTGTCCGGGAACTCGGCCCGCCACAGGTGCCACAGGCCGTCGAATCGGGTGAGCCAGGCGGTGGCGGTGAGCCAGGCGCCGGCCGCCAGTGCCAGCCCGCCCAGGAGCAGCCGTCGTGCGATCCGTACGGACGTCAGGTCCAGCCGGCCTACGGCGAGTCCCGCGCACAGATACGTCATCCATGCGAGCACCGGGTAGTTGCCGTGCACCAGCAGGAACGAGAGCAGCCCGAGCGGATCGGTGAACAGGTCGGTGAAAACGGGATCGCCCTCGAAGGCCGGTTCGGGCAGCACACCGCGCAGGAGGTGCACGGCGACGGGACCGGCCAGGGCCAGGGTGAGGGAGAGCGCCGCCAGGGTGCGGGGGCGCAGGCGCAGTAAGGGGACCGACAACAAGAACAGCAGGGCGTAGAACGCGAGGATCACGTCCACGCCGAGGTCCGCGGCCCGCGAGGCATAGCCCAGCAGGAGCCCGGTGAGCCCGATCAGCGCCGCCCGGGCGGCGACCGCCGCGTACTGCGGGCGCCCCACGACCGGCCGGCGCCCGCCGGTGGTGAACGCCAGGCCCACCCCGGCCAGCAGCGCGAACGTGGCCGCCGAGCGGCCGCCCGCGAACATCCAGGCCGGGGTGGGCGAACCGTCCGACGCGAAGGCGCCGTACACGTGTACGGAGAACATCCCGAGCAGCGCGAGGCCGCGGGCGGTGTCGACCCCGACGATCCGCGGCGCGGCGGCGTGCGCGCCGTCCGGCGGTGACTGTGGCGGCGGTGGTGTGCGTGTCAACGGATACGGAACAGGCATACGAATTCCCCGAGAAGGAGTACGAAGGAATTCGCTCCGCTGTTCAGGGCAGGGCGGAATTCCGGAAGATTGGGAAAGGGTGGGATTCGAGTTCGAAATGATGCGGGTGTGCGTCGAGTGGTCGCGTGAAAATGGCGCAGGGCAGCACGGCGCGATCCGCATGGATCCCATGCGGACCACGGGTAACGCGACTGGATCGGGTCCTGGTCAGAGACCCTCGATGTCCCCCGTGTCGTGTGCGTCTGAGTCGTCCTCAGCGAACGCAACGAATGCAAGGCGAATTCTTTCGGAAACTTCACGAATGGTTCAAGGGGGTTTCAGCCATTGGCTGGTTTAAGACCCTCGGGAATTCGTGATCAAGTCGCCGACGTGTGGCGTTTACAGAAAGGGCCGATTGGGCGAGTGAACAAACCGGCCATCACGGGCATGACAGAAAATTCGTTCGTTTCCGTCGGGCCGGGGATGAGTGCACTCAGCCACGGCGGATACCTTTAGGTCGTGCAGCCAGCAAGTGACTCCCCGCAACGGCCCTCCGGTCGTCTCCACCGGGTGCGTGCCCTCTATCGGAACGTCTCGAAGCGCAGGACCGCCTGGCTGCTGCTCAAGGACACCGTCAACTCGTGCATGGAGTACCGGATCCTCGGTCTCGCGGCCGAGGCCGCGTTCTTCACCCTGCTGTCCGTGCCACCGCTGCTGCTCAGCCTCATCGGCCTGCTCGGCTACGTCGACGACTGGACCGGCACCGACACCATCACCAGCCTCGAGAACAACATCCTGGAGGCGTCCCGGACCGTCCTGTCCGACAAGGGCGTGGCCGAGATCGCCCAGCCGATCCTGCACGACGTGGTGAAGGGCGGCCGGCCCGACGTCATCTCCGTCGGCTTCCTCTTCGCCCTGTGGTCGGGCTCCCGCGCGGTGAACGTCTTCATCGACACCATCACCGTCATGTACGGCCTCGACGGCGTCCGCGGCATCGTCAAGACCCGCGTGATGTCGTTCCTGCTGTTCATCGTGGGCCTGCTGATCGGCTCGGTCGCGCTGCCGCTGATGGTGGCGGGACCCGACGCGGTGGTCGGGATCGTGCCGTGGTCGGAGACGCTCGTCCAAGTCCTGTACTGGCCCGTGGTGATCGTCCTGTCCGTCGTCTTCCTGACGACGCTCTACCACGTGTCCGTCCCCGTGCGCTCGCCCTGGATCGAGGACGTGCCCGGCGCCCTGGTGGCGCTGGCCATGTGGGTGCTCGGCAGCTTCCTGCTGCGCATCTACATCACCGGCACCATCGAGGGCGCCACGATCTACGGCTCGCTCGCCGCGGCCGTCGCCGTGCTGCTGTGGATCGGCGTGTCCGCGTTCGCCGTCCTGGTCGGGGCCGCGGTCAACGCGGCGATCGACCGGATCTGGCCGACCGCCGCCACGGCCGCGGCGCGCGCCTCCAACGAGCGGCTGCGCGAGGCCCAGGTCGCCGAGTACGCGGCTCGCGCCGCCACCCACCGCGACCCCGACCAGGACCCCGAGGACCCGGACATGCCCTCGGAGTTCCCCGAACGCTGGTCCCGCTTCCTGCCCCCCGAGGACGTGACCTCCCGCCTGCGCACCCACGCGAAGAGCACGCATCCACCACGCAAGCGCGAGGGGTCTTGAGCGGTCGGTCGGCTCAGAGTTCGTCGGCCCAGAGTCCGTCGGCTCGGAGTCCTTCGGCTCAGGCCTTCCAAGTGCCGGCCGCCGCGGCCTCCCGTGCGAAGTCCGCGAAGTCGCGCGGCTCGCGCCCGAGGATCTCCTGGACGCCGCCCGACAGACGGGAGTTGCGGCCGTCCAGCAGCGTGCCGAACAGCTCCACCAGGAACTCCACCTCCGGCTCCGGCACCCCGAACCCGGCCAGCCGCGCCCCGTACTCGCGCGGTGACACCGCCCGGTACGTCAGCTCACGCCCCGTCGCCCGCGCGATCTCGGTGACCCCGTCCCCGAAGGTCAGCAGCCGCGGCCCCGAGATCTCGATCTCCTGCCCCACGTACCGCCCGCCCGCCGTCAGCACCGCCAACACCACGTCCGCGATGTCCCGCACGTCGATGAACGGCTCCCGCACCTCACCACCGGGAAACACCAACTCCCCGCTCCGGCGCAGCTCCTCGACCAACGGCCCCTCGCTGAAGTTCTGCGCGAACCACGCGGCCCGTACGACCGTCCACTCCGCCCCGGACTCCCGCAGCGCCTCCTCCGTGGGCCGCGCCTGGTCCTCGCCACGCGACGACAACAACACCAGCCGCCGCACGCCCAGTTCCACCGCCTCGCGCGCCAACAGCTCGACGTCCCGGGCCGCGTCCGGCGAACCCACATCCGACGGATAGGCCAGATAGGCCGCGTCCGCGCCCCGCAACGTGCTCGCCCACGTCGACCGGTCCTGCCAGTCGAACCCCTGCGCCCGCGACGCCCCCCGCACCGTCAGCCCCGCCGCCTCCGCGGCCTGCGCCACCCGGCTCCCGGTCCGCCCGGAGGCGCCCGTCACCACGACCGTCATTGCCTGCTCGTTCCGCGTGTCCTCTGTCATACCGGCCAGTCAACTGGCGCACTTCACAAGGAACCATCGCTGAACGGCTCATTCCCATAATCGCGCGTCTACGCTGACTTCATGGACGCACTCGCAGGCCTGCTGGAGGGTCCACGCGCGCGTGGCGCCTTCATGATCCGTGCGTGCTTCGACCCGCCCTGGGCGATCCGGGTCGAGGACCGCGCCCCGCTCACCGTGATGCTGGTGGTGCGCGGCGACGCCTGGATCACCCCGGACACCGGACCTCCGTTGCGGCTGCACGCCGGCGACCTCGCCATCGCCCGCGGCCCCGACCCGTACACCTGCGCCGACGACCCCGCCACGCCCCCGCAGGCACTGATCCTGCCGGGCGCGGAGTGCTCCTACCCCGACGGCCGCCCCCTCCAGGGCTCGATGGACCTGGGGGTACGCACCTGGGGCGACAACCTCGGCGGTTCCACCGTCATGCTGATCGGTACGTACCTGATGCAGGGCGAGATCAGCGGGCGCCTGCTCGACGCGCTGCCCCCGCTGCTCTCCCTCCCCGGCGACGTCTGGGAGTGCCCGCTCACCGCGCTCCTCATGGAGGAGATCGGCCGCGACGAGCCGGGCCAGGAGGTCGTCCTGGACCGCCTCCTCGACCTGCTGGTCATCGCCGCGCTCAGGGCCTGGTTCTCCCGCCCCGAGGCCGCGGCACCCGCCTGGTACCAGGCACTCGCGGACCCCGTGGTCGGCCGCGTCCTGCGGCTCCTCCAGGACGACCCCGCCCACCCGTGGACGGTCGCGTCCCTCGCCGCCAAGGCCGGCGTCTCCCGCGCGGCCCTGGCCCGCCGCTTCTCCGAGCTGGTCGGCGAGCCCCCGATGACCTACCTGACCGGCTGGCGCCTGGCCCTGGCCGCCGACCGCCTGCGCGCCTCCGACGCCACCCTCGACAGCATCGCCCGCCAGGTCGGCTACGGCAGCGCCTTCGCCCTGTCCAGCGCCTTCAAACGGGTCTACGGCGTCAGTCCCCAGGAACACCGGGCCCGCGCGGCGGAGGACGCACCACTGATCGGCGCCGGGTCCTGATCCCGGGAGTGGCTTGACCGACGGGTAGCTGGAACGGCCGTCCCACCTGACCGGCGCGGCGCGTGGGCGGGCGGGCCGCCTCCGGGCAGGGGGTCGGGTCAGGTGCTGCCTTCCCGGCCGCGGGTCCGCCCCGTTCGTCGCCGCCCGCCCATGGCACCAGGCGTAGCCTGGCCCCCGTGTACACGGAACGGGCATCCGCGCTGACCGGCGCGGTCGTCTGGACGAACACGCCGTCCCCGGCCGCACCGGGGCGGGTGCTGCCCGACGGCTGCATGGACCTGCTGTGGCACGAGGGCCGGCTCCTGGTCGCGGGGCCCGACACCCGGGGATACGTCACCGAGGGCGCACCCAGCACCTGGGCGGGCGTCCGCTTCTACCCCGGTACGGCGCCCGCGCTCCTGGGCGTGCCCGCGCACGAACTGCGCGACCGGCGCGTGGAGCTCACCGACCTGTGGCCGACCGCCCGCGCGCACCGGCTCACCGCACGCGTGAACGCGGCGCCCGACCCGGCACACGGCCTCGACGAGGCGGCCCTGCGCCTGGCGGCGGACGCCGAAGCCCCCGACCCGCTCCTCGGCCACCTCGTCACGGCGCTCGACGCGGGCCGGCCCATCGCCGCCACCGCCGACGAACTCGGCCTGGGCGCCCGCCAGTTGCACCGCCGCGCCCGGTCCGCCTTCGGCTACGGCCCCAAGACACTGGCCCGGGTCCTGCGGCTGCAACGCGCCCTGCGGCTGGCCCGCCGGGGCATGCCGTTCGCGGAAACCGCGGCCGAGGCCGGCTTCGCCGACCAGGCCCATCTGGCGCGGGACGTCAAGGAGTTGGCGGGCCTGCCACTGGGCGAGCTACTGAAATAGGGTCCGCGAGAGCGGGTCTACCGAGGCAGCGGCGCGAACAGATCGACGCCGTTTCCGTCCGGGTCGTGCACCGTCGCGTACCGCTGCCCCCAGACCGCGTCCCACGGCTTGAGCTCCCCGTGGTACCCGGCGCCGACCAACTCCTCGTACACCGAGTCGACTTCGGCGGGCCCCGCGCACAGGAAGGCGAGCGCGACCCGCCCACCCCCGGTCGGCGCCCGCCATCCGGCATGGAATGACCGGACGGTCTCCTCCGTGTCCAGGGCCAGCTTCAGCCCACCGGGCAACTCGGCCTCGACATGGGGCAACTCCTCGGCCCCGTCCGGAAAGACGAGCCCGAGCCGACGGTAGAAGGCGAGCGAGGCGGCCAGGTCGGAGACGACAAGGCCGATCACAGAGAATTGTGGAGTCATGCGATCACCGTAGGCAGGTCACGGGCGCCTGGTCTTGAAGGAATCGGACACGCCGACTCGACCTCGGCCCTGCCCTCAGAACGTGACCGGCCCCCGAGGCGTGTCCACGGTGAACGAGATACCGAACGGACCCTCGGACAGCGCGAGTTCCGCCTCCACCGCCGCCAGCAGCGGCCGGATCTCGTCCGGGTCGGGGGCCGTCGCGGACAGCGTCAGCAGGGGAGTGGCGGGCAGGGAGGACGCCGTCGGGTGGTCGGATTCCTGCCAGTCGATGAGGAACGGGACCAGCCCTGACGGATGCGCGGTGTCGCCGTCGGTCAGCCGCCACTCCAGCAGCGTGCCGTCGGGCCGGCGCCGGCTCATCGAGTGGACGCGGCCGGGATCGTAGCCACGCGCCCGCGCACCCGCGACCGCCGCGTCGAGGTCGGCCGGGCTGATCGCCCAGGTCACCGTCCGCGCGACGGCCAACGCGTCGACGTCGAACGGGCGGGGACCGCTCGGCTCCGGCTGCTCCGGGTCGGGCCCGATGATCTCCAGATAGCTGCGCCCGCCCAGCGACACAAGGTAGTTGCGGGTGCCGAAGCCGACATGGACACCGCCGGGCGCGGGCGCCACACCGGTGCGCCGCGTGAAGTCGGCGACCGTCGCGGCCAGATCGGGGGTAGCGAGGACGAGATGGTCCAGTCGCGCGGGAATGGCGTTCATCGCAGCCGAGGCTACGGGCAGCGGTGGCCTGAATGGAACACCTGTGTGGCGGGGAGCGGAGGCTTCTAATCGCCGTGCGTGAGCGTGCCGTCCTCCGACATCCTCGGGTGCAGCTTCATGGGGCCGTACGCGTCCACGTCCGAAGGGCGAGGCGACTCCGGGCCCCTGGGTCCGGTGCGGAGGATGCGTTCCACACGGCAGATCCGGAAGAGACGGTCGTCGACGCGGAACTCGTTCGCACGCCCGAGGGCGCGGAACTCCTCGGCCGCCGCCGCGTACCTGGCCCTGGTCCTGTCGTCGAGGCTGTACAGCAGCGCCCACACCTCGGCCAGACCGTCGTACAGCATCTGGCGGGCCGCGTGCGGGGTCGGTGCCAGCACGCCGAGCGGTCGCCAGCCACCCTCCCGCTCGACCCGCTCGACCACCCCGAAACCGGTGGGGAGCAGGACCGGCTCCGGGTGGGTGGCGACGGACTTCTCGGAGTCCGTGCGGACCTCGACGGGGAAGTGGGCGCCCGTGTACGTGAAGGCGCGCAGCCCGAGTTGGATCGCCCCCGCGGACGGGCCCTCGGCGAGCCCCGGATCGATCGTGAAGCCGATGTCCCGCAGCTTGTGGTCGCGCGCCTGCCGGTCCCACAGCCGGATCGTCGGCTCGGGATCGGTGGGCCGCGGCGGCTCCGGACCATCGTCGCCGATCCGCGCGAACTCGTCCCCGCGCACGACGCGGTAGCGCACCCCGCAAGCCGTCACCTCGTCCGCCCGCTCGCGCTCCAACACGGCGACGCCCGCCAGCAGTTCACGCCGTACGGCCCGGTCGTCGGTGTGGTCCTTCGCGGTGAAGAACAGATACGACTGCAACCCGTCCCGCGCCATCTGCGGCACCCGGTCCACGACCGGCTTCAGCACCCGCCACTGGGGACCCACCGCCGGATCCTGGGCGGCGATCCCGAACACCGGTCCCCGCAGGGCGAGTCGGGGATAGCGCCGCGCCCCCTCCATCGCGTCGGCCTCGCGCACCCAGGCGGCGGGGTCGTCCCGACGGATCAACTCCTCGTGGAGCGCGTCGATCTGTTGCTGCCAGTCATCGGACATGAACGCATTGTGCCGAGCCTGCCGGGCACAGGCACCCGAACCGACGCAACTTCCACCGAGGTTGGAAAGGAAGCAGGCACAGGAGCCGGAAAGGAGGTAATGGCCTCGCCGACATCACACGTGCCGACTGAAGTCGCCGCCGGGCTACGCCGCTGGGCGAGCCGTGCTGCTCCGCTCCACCAACCGCGTCGACAACTCCGTACGCGTGCTCTCCGGGCGCTCGCCCTGCATCATGCGGACCAGCAGCCGCAGGGCCGTCGCCGCCATCTCGGCCAGCGGCTGGCGGACCGTGGTGAGGGCCGGGGCGATCCAGCGGGACTCGGGCAGATCGTCGAAACCGACCACGCTGACGTCGTCCGGCACGCTCAACCCCCGTTCCGCCAGGGCCTCGTAGACACCCAGCGCCATCCGGTCCGAGCACACGAACACCGCCGTCGGCGGCTCGCGCAGATCGAGCAGCTCCAGCATCCGGCGCCGGGCCACGCTCTCGTCGAAGCCGGCGTGCCGGACGTACTCCGCGCGGTGGCGCACCCCGGCCGCCGCGAGCGCCGAACGGTAACCGGCCACCCGCGCGCCGGAGCACATCTTGCGCGGGTGGCCCGCGACGACCGCGATGCGCTCATGGCCGAGGGCCAGCAGATGCTCGGTCGCGGTGACCCCGCCCTGCCAGTTGGCCGCGCCCACCGACACCACGCCCGGCGGCGGTTCGAGCACCGGGTCGATCAACACGAACGGGATCCGGCGCTGTTCGAGCCAGGAGTACTGGGCGGGCGTCAACTCGGCCAGATCGAAGAGCACTCCGGACGAGCCGCGCACGACGAGCTTGTCCAGCCAGCCGCGTTCCGGATGCCCCGACCTGGTCCGGTTCAGGGCCGCCGAGACCACGACCTCCAGGCCCGCGTCGTGCGCCGCCGCTTCCACGCCGTGCAGCACCGCCCCCGACCAGGAGGTGTCGAGCGCGTGGACCACGAGGTCGACCAGACCGGGCACCTTCGTCGTGTCGAAGCGGGGTCTGCGCACGTAACCGAGCCGGTCGAGCGCCTCCGTCACCCGCCGACGCGTCTCGGGCGCCACATCCTCCCGCCCGTTGACCACCTTGGACGCGGTCGGCACGGACACCCCCGCCTCGCGGGCCACGACCGCGAGCGTCGGCCCGGCGGCCACGCTCGCATTCCCCGTACGGACCATCGGGAACCACCTCTCCGGCCCGCCCGAGGGCCAGCGAAAATTTCGACCAGCGACGAAGCGGTAAGCGCTTCCTACCCTAGGTTCACCGCAAGGCGCCGGGAAGAGGTTGGACTTCGCAGGCTTGGAACGTCCCTGACTTTCGAAACTTCGAACAGGCCGGCTACCGACAGTTGAGCCGAAACCCGGCGAAGTCGGCGGTGAACGGAACCCGTATCCCATCCAAAACCCGGTCCCCCCAATCCACCACAGGCCAACGGCAAGGGCCCACCAACGGTTTGTGTGCCAACGCGCCGGCCGCGAGGGAGCCGTAGGGGCGCGCCGGTGTCGAGAGATCGAACGCGCGGAGGCGCGAAGCGCTGAGCACGATCGAGCTCTCGACACCGGCATAGAGCGCCCCGAAGGCGACCGAGCAAGAAATTCGGCACGGCACATCTAGAAGTCACAGCCAAATGCCGTGCACGCAAACCCTGTTCAGTCCCCCTCGCCCAACTCACCTCACCCTCACCCTCACGCCCACCCAAGCCGCCCTCGCCCAACTCACCTCACCTCAAGCCACCCTCACCCACCTAACCCTCCCTCAGCTCACCTCAAGCCACCCGAACCAAATCCGCATACCGCACCTCATGCCCCAACCCCACCCCCTCCGCCACCCGCTCCAACTCCTCCACCACGATCAGCCCGAGCCGCTCCAGCTCGTTCCCGAGGGACCCGGCGATATGAGGCGTGAGAAAGACATTGGGCAGCCGGTACAAGGGCGACTCCCCCGGCAGCGGCTCAGGCTCCGTCACATCGAGCACCCCGCACAACCGCCCGGAAACCAACTCCTCCACCAGCGCGTCGGGATCGACCAACGCCCCCCGAGACGTATTGATCAGCACACCCCCGTCCCGGATCAACGCGAGCCGAGACGCGTCGAGCATCCGATACGTCTCCGGGATGTCCGGCGCATGCAGCGTCACGATGTCGCTCCGCCGCAACAGCTCCTCCAACCCCACCGACTCGGCCCCCAACTCCGCGGCCTCACTCACCCCCACATACGGGTCGTACAGCAGCACCGAGAAGTTGAACGGCCGCAACAGCTCCAGCAACCGCCGCCCCACCCGCGAAGCCCCGATGACCCCGACCCGCCGCCCGACATTGCCCGTGCCCGCGGTCTCCGCATGCGAGGGAAACCGGTGCTCCGCGCGGAACCGCTCCCGGTGGGCGAACGCGTCCTTCCCGGTGAGCAGGATCATCGCCAGCGTGTACTCCGCGACCGGCAGCGCGTTGCCGGCCACCGCGCTGGAGACGGTGATCCCGCGTTCCCACACCGCGTCCCCGACGAGTGAGCGGACGGAGCCGGCGGCGTGCAGGACGGTGCGGAGTCGCGGCGCGGCGGCCAGCACATCGGCGTCGAGGCGGGGGCAGCCCCAGCCGGTGATCAGGACCTCGGCGTCGGCGAGGGCGCCGGCCGCCGCCGGGTCGGTGAAGTCCCGTACCACGAGCGTGGGGTCGAGGTCGGCGGCGTGCGTCAGCCGGGCCATGAGCGGCGGCGGGAAGAGCAGGGGAAGGTGCACCGGATCCATCGCGAACACGGCCCTGGGCTGCGGGTTGGGCATGACTCTCCTGACCACGAGATCTGAGCACGGGGGCAGAAACATTTTCAGAAAGCGCCTTCTATCGTAGATCGCCGTAGGTCTCCCGAGAAGGACCGGTCAATCACTCGGGCTCGCCCACCGACCGGTTGCCAGATACGGGCCGCGTGTACGCCAAGTAGCCCTCCGGCCGTGCTCTGCACCGGAATACCCGAGCGATCTGTGGTGCTCTGTTGTTCACGGTGCGGTAGCGCGGTGGGAAGGCTGGTGGGCAGATGACAGCAGTCAGGGCAGAGGTGCAGGCGGACCCCGTGGTGAGCACGCCGTACGGGGCCGTGCGCGGCCGGTACGAGCGCGGGACCGCGGTCTTCCGGGGCATCCCCTACGCGGCGCCCCCCTTCGGTCCCCGCCGGTTCCGGCCGCCCGTGCCGCCCGAGCCCTGGGACGGGGTGCGGGACGCGGGCGCCTTCGGGCCGACGGCGCCGAAACCGCCGTACTCCGAAGCCTTCGCGAAGCTGCTCGCCGACCCGGTCGTGCCCGGCGACGACTGCCTGAACCTCAACGTCTGGACCCCGGAGCCGGGCCCGGGAGCCAGACTCCCGGTGCTCGTATGGCTGCATGGCGGCGCCCTGACCAGGGGTTCCTCGGCTGTGCCGGTGTACGACGGGCACACCTTCGCGCGGGACGGCGTGGTCTTCGTGTCGGTGAACTACCGGCTGGGTGTGGAGGGCTACGGGCTGTTCCCGGACGCCCCCGCCAACCCCGGACTGCGTGACCAGCTGGCCGCGCTGGAGTGGGTGCACCGGGCGATCGGCGCGTTCGGCGGCGACCCGGACCGGATCACGCTCGCCGGACAGTCGGCCGGAGCCATCAGCATCGGCGCCCTGCTCGCCGCCCCGCAGGCGCGGGGCCTGATGCGGCGGGCGGTCCTGCAGAGCGGGCCGCCCGAGGCGTTCGACCGGGACAAGGTACGGCGGATGGTGCGCCGTATGGCCACCCGGCTGAAGATCCCCGCCACCGCCGCGGCCTTCGCCGAGGTCGACCGTGAGCTGCTGCTGCGCGTCCAGGCCGACGTCGGCCGACTCAGCAGTCCCGTGCTCGGCGGCCCCACCTTCGGGCTCGTCGTCGACGGCGACCTCGTCCCGCGCGACCCGCTGGAGGCGCTCGTCGACGGCGACGCCTCGAAGGGCGTCGACCTGATGCTGGGCTGGACCCGCGACGAGTACCGCCTCTGGCTGGTCCCCGGCGGGCTCCTGGAGCGTGTCGACCGGCTCGGCGCGGTCGCCCTGGCCGGGGCCATGGCCCGTTGCCACTGCGCGGCCGAGGTGCCGCGCGGCTACCGCGCCCTGCACCCGGAGGCCGGCACCGCCGAGATCGTCGGCCAGCTCGTCACCGACCACCTGCTGCGCCTCCCGCTGCACCGCCTGGCCGAGGCCCGCCCCGAGCGGTCGTACGTCTACGAGTTCGCCTGGCCCTCCGGCCTGCCCGACCTCGGCTCCTGCCACGGCCTGGAGCTGGGCTTCGTCTTCGACACCGGGGACGTGCCCGAGTCCCGCAAACTGGCCGGCGACCACGCCCCGCAGGCGCTGGCCGACGCCATGCACGGCGCGTGGGTGCGGTTCGCGACCGACGGGGACCCCGGCTGGCAGCGCTGGGACGACTCCCACCCGGTGCGGATCTTCGACGCGGGCGAGCCGCACACCGCGTACGGGCCGCGCGACGCCGAGTTCGCCCTGTGGGCGGCCGACCTCACTCCCGCGGAATCCACACCCGCATCGGTCCCGCCCCTCGGTTCGCCCACACGTGGTACGGAACTGCGGTCAGTGGTACGACGTCTGCGCCTCCCCGGCTCCGTCCGTCGGCCGTGACCACGGTGACCCCACCCAGCAGCTCCGGCTCGTGCCGGACGCCGAGGTGGGTGTCGTGCGGGAGCGTGAGCTCCTCGAACGGGATGCCGGCCCGCTGGTCCTCGCCCTCCAGGCAGTGCACCAGCGGGCCGCGCTCGATCGCGACACAGCCGCGTACGCCGTCCACGCGCGGGTCGGGCCGGGTCAGCCGGGGGCTCAGGTCGAGGTCGACGGTGAGCGTGTCCCCGGGGTGCCAGCGCCGGCGCAGCCGCAGCCAGCCCGGCACCGTCTCGGCAGGCGAGTCCCCGTTCGGGGCGGTCGCCGTGAAGTCCGGGCACCAGGACGGGATGCGCAGCGACAGCGTCCAGTCGGCGTCGGCGGGCGCCGCCTCGACGGTCACCTCGATGCGGCCCCGCCAGGGATAGTCGGTCTCGACCCGGACCCGGCCGCCGCCGGCCTCGTACACACCCGTCGCGTACTGGTGCAGCTGCAGTCCCTCGGCGTCGCCGCTCGCCATGTAGTGGGGGAGCGAGGCCAGCAGCCGCATCACGTTGGGCGGGCAGCAGGCGCAGCGGAACCAGGGTGTGCGGCGCACCGAGTCGTCACCGCCGAACTCCTCGTGCGCTTCCCGGACTTGGAGCGGATTGACGTACAGCCAGCTGTCGCCGTCCAGGCCCACGCCGGACAGGAATCCGTTGAACAGCGTCCGCTCGACCAGGTCCGAGTACTTCGCCTCGCCCGTCAGCAGTGCCATCCGCCACGACCACTGGACGGAGGCGATCGCGGCGCAGGTCTCGGCGTAGGCGCGGTCCGAGGGCAGTTCGTACGGGTCACCGAAGGACTCCCGGTCGCAACGCGCGCCGAGCCCGCCGGTGAGGTAGGTCTTGGTGCCCGCCATCGCGGCCCAGATCCGCTCCAGCGCGGCCCGCAGCCCCGCGTCCCCGGTCTCCACCGCCAGATCGGTCGCGCCCGCCAGCAGATACAGCTGCCGTACGGCATGACCGGTGACCGTCGTCGCCTCGCGCACCGGGACGTGGTCCTGCCAGTAACCGGCGCCCGGGTCGCGGCCGGGACCCTCGCTCAACAGGCCCTGTCCGCGCCGCTCGACGAAGTAGGCGGCCAGGTCGAGCCAGCGCTGCTCCTCGGTCTCCCGGTACAGCTCGATCAACGCGGTCTCGATCTCGGGGTGACCGCACACCCCGTCGATCGCCCGGTCCGGCCCGAAGAGCGCGTCGACGAGAACCGCGAACCGCACGCCGATGGCGAGGAGTTCGAACTTCCCGGTCGCCCGGTGGTGTGCCACGGCCGCCTGGAGGAGATGGCCCGCGCAGTACAACTCGTGCCCCCAGCGCAGGTCCTGCCACCGCTGCTCGGGCCGGGCGAGCCGGTAGTACGTCTGCAGATAGCCGTCGGCTTCCTGGGCGCCGGCCAGCAGGCCGATCAACTCGTCGACGCACGCGGTCAGTTCGGCTGCGTCGTGGTCCTCGTAGTCCTCGTGGGTCTCGTGGTTTTCGTGGTTTTCGTGGTCTTTCTCGGACCGGTCGGCGAGTTGCCAGGAGGCGGCCTCCAGCCACTTGTGCACATCCGAGTCCTGGAAGGGGTAGTCGCCGACGAAGGTGCCCTTGCCGTCGGCGGCGGCCCGGAAGTTGGCGAGGTTCCCGGCCGCCTCCAGCCGCGCGAGGCCCTTCGGAATGCTCGCCTCGGCGTTGGTGCGGCGCCGCGCGGCCCAGAAGCCGCCCGTGATCCGCGCCGCGGAGGCCGGGCGCAAGGCGGTGTGCGCGCGGCCGGTGGGACGGATCGGGCCAGTGCTCATACTGGGCGCTCCGGGATGAGAAGCCGTTTTCCGACGGCGCGAGCCTAGGAAACGGGGACGATGCGGACAAGGGGGCGCTCGGGGCGAGGGGGTTGTACAAGCCGCCTGCTTCGAGCTGCTCGCCGCCGCCCCGGGACTGCCCCGGGACTGCTCCGAGGCTGTTACTCCTTGCGCGGGGCCACCGCACCGCGCACCACCACGTGCGTGCCCAACAGCAGGTGTTCGTCAGGGGTTTCGGGCGTCCGACCCAGGGCCGTGCGGACGGCCGGACGGCCCAACTCCTCGTAGGGGACATGGACCGTTGTCAGCGCGGGGTCGCCTACGCCCCCGCCAGCACCTTCCTGATCCCCGAGATCCCCTCCGGGCCCACCCGGCAGCACCCGCCGATCAACCGGGCGCCCGCGTCCCGCCAGCCCGTGACCTGCTCCGGCGCGAAGGTGGCGCGGCCGTTCCAGGCGCGGGCCTCGGCGTCCCAGGTCTCTCCGCTGTTGGGATAGGCGACGACGGGCTTGCCGGTGACGCGGGCGGCGGTGGCGACGGCGTTGTCGACGTCCTCGGGGGTACAGCAGTTCACGCCGACCGCGATCACCTGGTCGCTGTCGGCGGCCAGGGCGAACGCCTCCTCCAGGGGCTGACCCGCCCGCGTACGGTCGCCCGCGATCGAGTACGACAGCCAGACGGGTACGTCGAAGTCGCGCACCGCCCCGAGCAGCGCCTCGGCCTCGACGGTGTCCGGGATCGTCTCCAGAGCCAGCACGTCGGGACCGACGGCGGCCAGCGCCTCCAGGCGGGGCCGGTGGAAGTCCGCGAGCTCGGCCACGCTCAGCCCGTACCGGCCCCGGTACTCGGAGCCGTCCGCGAGCATCGCGCCGTACGGGCCGACCGAAGCCGCCACGTAGAGGGGCCGGTCGACCCCCCGCCGCCACGCCTCGGTCGCCGCGTCCAGTGCCAACTCCACACTCAGCCCGATGAGTTCGAGCGCCTTGTCGCGCTTGACCCGGCGCCGCGCGAAGCCCTCGACGGTGGCCTGGTAGCTGGCGGTGATCGCCACGTCCGCGCCCGCCTCGAAGTAGGCGAGGTGCGCTTCGGTGATCGCCTCGGGCGAGTCGGCCAGCAGCCGCGCCGACCACAACTCGTCGCTCAGGTCGTGCCCGGCGGACCTCAGCTGGTTGGACATACCGCCGTCGAGCACGAGCGGCCCGGCCGCGACCGAGTCGGCGAACGAGCGGGAGAGATGGGCAGGCGGGAACGGGGCGTCGCTGGTCATGCCCCGACGCTAGCCGAAGGGGCGCGCGAGGGCGGAGTCCGTCCGATGACTGAACAAATCGCCCAGTATGTGGGACGTCGGGAGCGGGGCTTCGTCACCTACTCGTGCGGAGCCGCATGCCGACCGCCCCCGCCGCCCCGGTGCCCTCCGCGCCGCACCGCCGGTATCGCCAGTCCGATGAGCAGGCCCACCGCGAGGACGTAGGGCCACCAACCGAGCCTGGAGTTGGCGGTGTTGGTGGTGTGGAGGGTGACTGCGGCGGTCGGGGTGCCGGAGGTCGTGTCGGGGTGGTTCGCCGACCGTGCGGGAGTGGCCGTGGTCGCGGTGAGGACGACGTCGTTGCCGTCGCCGGCCTCGTAGCTGATGCGGTAGGTCGTGTCGGCGAGTTTCAGGCGGGCGCCCTCCTTGAGGCCCTTGAAGGCGCCCGTCGTCTTCGCCGTGCCGGTGTTGTTCAGGACGGTGATCGTGCGGGTGGGTGCGGTGCCGGCCGCCGAGAGGTCGAGGTCGCCGGTCAGTCGGACGGAGCCGCCTACCGTCAACGGGTGTTGCGCGAGGACCAGTTCGCCCTTCGCGCTCTGCGTGTAGTCACCGGCCACGGTGACCCCGCCCGCGACCACACCGTCGTTGGTCACCGCTCCCTTCACCGTGCCCTTGCCGCTCAGCGTGGTCTCCACCCGTAGCCCGGCAGGGCCCGGGTCGAGGCGTGCGTCCGTCGACGTGAGCCGAATCGCCGTGCTGTGGGCGAGAGTCGCCCCGCCGCGCAGCGCCAGGGTGCCCTTGGTGACCGTCGTCTTCCCGGTGTACGTCACCGCGCTGCCCGTCAGCGTGGTCGTCGCCGTGCCCGACTGGACGAGCGAGCCGGAGCCGCCGATCCGGGACAGGGAGACGGCGGTGGAGGCGTTGCGTACGACCACGGTTCCGTTGTTCACCACCCGGCGGCGGTCCGTCCCCGTCAGCAGGGAGCCGTCGCCCTGGGCCGAGGTGCCGAGCCCCAGCCGGAGTGTCGCCCCCTTCTCGACGGTGGTCGAGCCGTCGTAGTACTGCTTCGCCGCGAAGGTCACGTCGTTCCCGCGCGTCCCCGCGATGACGACGTCCCCGGCGCCGGGCGCGGCCAGCGTGTTGTGGTAGCGGCCGCCGCCGATCGGCGCACCCAGCGTCACCCGGCCGTTGTAGTCGAAGGTCAGCCTGGAGCGGCGCCCGCTCGCCTCGTGCAGGTTGATGTAGACGGTGTCCTTCGTGCCCGGCATGAAGATCTGGTGCGTCGTGCCGTCGCCCCAGTGCACGTCCGCGCCCTCGATGTTGGTGCCGCGCTTGTTCAACTGATGGGCGACGGCAGTCCAGTTGAGGTTCGGGTCGCTGAGTGAGGGGTTGGTGTCGCCGCCCCCGTCGCTGTAGCTGTACTGGCCGGTGAGCACGACCTTGCTGCCCGGCCGGGTGCGGACGTTGACGTCACTGCCGTACGCGCGCTGGTAGAAGTTCTGGCGCAGGGTGATCGTCCGGTGGAGCGGGGTGTCGATGATCCAGGAGCCCTGGTTGAGGATCGCGCGGGCGTTGGGCAGGGCCACCGGGTACTCGGGACGGCCGACAGCCATGCCGGTGCCGTTGTCGATCACTCCTGAGAACGGGTGGGTTCCGGCGAGGTCGAGGGTGCCCCACATGTCGCGCGGCTGGGTGACCAGGCCCGAGCCGCTGATGGTGCCGATGTTGAAGGTGCGGGTCAGCGACAACCGCAGGGTCCCGTCGACCCGGACGTTGAGCTGATTGAGCCGGTAGCCGGGGGTGCTGTACGGGAAGTGCCCGATGAGGCCGGTGCCGCCGCCCGTGCCGTACTGGAGGGTCGCCCCGCGCTGCACCGTGATCGCCGGCGGGTCCGGGTGGGTGACCGTGGTGTACGGGTGGTTGCCGCCCCGCGTCTTCACGACCTGCCGCTGCCGCGCCTTCGGGAGCGTGAAGTCGCTGTCCTTGGTCAGCACCAACGTCCCGCTGCCGCGCACGGTGAGCGTGCCCTCACCGCGCAGGACACCGTCGTACGTCGTCGTCCCGGACGGCACGGTGACCACCGTGTCGCCGGTCAGCGAGACGTCCCGGTCGGCCAGGACGTCGGCGGTCACGTCCCGGGGACCGGAACCGGTACCGGCCGCCGCGGCCGGGGGAGCGGTGGCGAGAAGGGCGGCGATCGCGGCGAGGGCGCCGGCGGCTGCTGCTGTCGTGTGGATATGGCTGCGCACGGGAGTGGAGACGGGTCGGGGCACCCCGGGATAACAGAAAACTCGGCCCGAGATGAAAGAGCGGGGGAAAGCGCTCTCTCTTTGTCTCGTCGGACCCGTTGACCTCGCGGTGCCACCCCCTTACCTTTTCGGCGTTCGAGCCGTTCGTAATGACAGATGGCGTTCGCCATCTCGAACGTTCCCGAGAGGCAGCCGTATGAGCCGCAACGACGACCTGCCCCATGCCCCCGGCCGAAGGTCGGTGCACGCCCCGAGCCGAAGGCTGATGCTCAAGGGAGCCGCCCTGGCCGCGGGCGCCCTGGCCATCCCTTCGACCCCGGCGACCGCGTCCCCGAAAGCAGCCCCCTTCGTGAACCCGCTCGTCCGCCAACGTGCCGACCCGTACATCCACCGGCACGCCGACGGCCACTACTACTTCACCGCCACCGTCCCCGAGTACGACCGCATAGTGCTGCGCCGCTCCCGCACCCTCAACGGCCTTGCCACCGCCGCCGAGTCGGTGATCTGGACCAAGCACGCGACCGGTGTGATGGGCGCCCACATCTGGGCGCCAGAGATCCATCGCATCGGCGGCAAGTGGTACGTCTACTTCGCCTCAGCGCCCGCCGAGAGCGTCTGGGACATCCGCATCTGGGTCCTGGAGAACGCCAACCCCGATCCCTTCCGGGGCACTTGGCAGGAGAAGGGCCAGCTCAAGACGGCCTGGGAGACCTTCTCCCTGGACGCCACCACCTTCACCCACCGGGGCACCCGCTATCTCGCCTGGGCCCAGCACGAGCCCGGCATGGACAACAACACCGCCCTGTGGCTGTCGAGGATGGCCAACCCGTGGACCCTGACAGGTCCTCAAATACGCCTGTCCACACCGGAGTACGACTGGGAGACCGTCGGTTACAAGGTCAACGAGGGCCCGGCCGTCATCGCCCGCCAGGGCCGCCTGTTCCTGTCGTACTCGGCCAGCGCCACCGACTGGCACTACTGCATGGGCCTGTTGACCGTGGACGCGAACGCCGACCTCATGGACCCCGCGAACTGGTCCAAGTCGCCGACCCCAGTCTTCACCAGCAACGACACCACCCGGCAGTACGGCCCAGGCCACAACTGCTTCACGGTCGCCGAGGACGGCCGCAGCGACGTCCTCGTCTACCACGCCCGCCAGTACAAGGAGATCACCGGCGACCCCCTGAACGACCCCAACCGCCACACCCGGATCCAGAAGCTCGGCTGGCACCCGGACGGCACCCCCGACTTCGGCGTCCCCGTGGCAGACACGGTGAAGGAGAGTGTGTGAGATGAGACGTGCGTACGCCGTTCTGCTCGCCCTGGTCTGCGCCCTCGCCGCCGCCCTGGTGACGGCGGGCCCGGCCCAGGCCGCCGCACAGACCGTCCCCAACGGCACCCAGTTCACCGACACGTCGGGCAACGTCGTGCACGCCCACGGCGGCGGGGTCATCAAGGTCGGCTCCTACTACTACTGGTTCGGCGAGGACCGCAACGCCGACAACACCTTCAAGTACGTGGACGCCTACCGCTCCACCGACCTGAAGACCTGGGAGTTCAGGAACCACGTCCTGACCCAGTCCAGCGCCTCAGAGCTCGGCACCGCCTACATCGAGCGGCCCAAGGTCATCTACAACGCCTCCACCGGCAAGTTCGTCATGTGGATGCACAAGGAGAACGGCGTCGACTACAGCGAGGCCCGCGCGGCCGTCGCCGTCTCCGACACCGTCGACGGTGGCTACACCTACCAGGGCAGCTTCCGGCCGCTCGGCCAGTACATGTCCCGGGACATCACCACCTACGTCGACACCGACGGCACGGCCTACATGGTCTCCGCCGCCAACGAGAACTACGACCTGCACATCTACAAGCTCAACTCCGCCTACACCGGCATCGACAGCCTGGTCGCCAACCCCTGGGCGGGCGGCCACCGCGAGGCCCCGGCTCTCTTCAAGCGGGGCAGCGTCTACTTCATGCTGACCTCGGGGGCGACCGGCTGGAGCGCCAACCAGCAGCAGTACGCCACCGCCACCAGCCTCGCCGGCCCCTGGACGTCCTTCACGAACGTCGGCGACTCCACGGCGTACAACTCGCAGACCGCCTACGTCCTGCCGGTGACCGGCACTTCGGGCACCTCGTACCTGTACATGGGCGACCGCTGGGGCAACTCCTTCGGCGGCACCGTCAACGACTCCCGTTACGTCTGGCTGCCGTTGACCTTCCCGACCTCCACCACGATGTCCATGTCCTGGTACCCGGAGGTCACCGTCGACACCACCGCCGGGACGATCAGCGGGACGAGCGCCACCTACAACACCCTGATCGCCCGCAACAGTTCGAAGTGCGCGGACGTCCCGAGCCAGTCCCTGTGGCAGGGCGTCGCGATCAGCCAGTACACCTGCAACAGCGGAACCAACCAGAAGTGGTGGTTCAAGGACCTCGGCACCGGCTACTACGAACTCGTCGGCCGGGGCAGCTCCTTGTGCCTCCAGGAGAACGCCACGAACGTCACGCAGGAGAACTGCACCGGAGCCACCACCCAGCAGTGGAGCCTGACGACGTCGGGCAGTTACGTCCTCGTCAAGGCCCGCGCCAGCGGCGAGTGCCTGGACGTGTCCGGCGCGTCCACCGCCAACTCCGCCGCGATCATCACCTACACGTGCGGCGGAGCGACCAACCAGCAGTGGACACGCGGGACCTGACGTCACGCCAGCAGGTCGATCGCGTCGATCGCCGTGCCCGCGCTGAGGAAGGACGTCGAACCCGAGCCACTCGCCACATAGATCTTCAGCGTGTTGTACGCGCCGGTGTCCGTCAGCCAGGCGGACGCCGGGACGTTGTAGGTGAACGTGTGGTTGTTGCCCCGGTAGGAGCCCACGGTCAGCGACCGGGTGCTCGGCTGGGTGGGCGGAGAGGGGACGGCGGAGGTCCAGGTGTCGTTGACGACGACCTGCGGCCGGCCGTTGGCGTAGGCGGTCGTCACACCGATGCGCAGGGTGTGCGCGGCGGCGGCCTGCGCCGCGGTCAGCTTGAAGTAGACGACGATCCCGCTGTTGACGTCCTTCCAGAGGTAGCAGGGGAACGCCGAGGTCTCGCTGCCGCTGCCGATGACGACATTGCCGGTCCAGGCCGCGGCCCGGACGTCGGACGGATGGGCGTACGTCATCAGGGCCGCGTTCTTGAAGCCGCCCGGCGTGCCGTCCCAGTCGTTGATCCGCCAGATCGCGCTCGCGTTGGACGGGTCGTTCGAGGACGGGATCGCGATGGTGTTCAGCGTGGTCGTGCTCCCGGCGGTTACCGTCACCGACCCGGTGTAGACGGCGAGTTCACCCTTGAAGACAGTCAACGTGTACGTCCCCGGCAGGACTCCGCCGACGGTGAAGTAGCCGTCCGAGGAGCGGGCCGAACCCCAGTACTGGGCAGCCGAGTTGGCGAGCCCGACCGTGTACGCGTACGCCGTGTTCCGGCCGCTGATCCCGACGCCCGCGACCCGGCCCCGGCCGCTCGCGGCGACGTAACCGGAGATACCGAGCGCATCGGCCCAGGAGGTGGTGAGGTTGGCGTGGTACAGCGCGGAGGAGGGCGCGCCGCCGTCCGTGAAGGCGATGACGTACGGGCCCTGGAGACCGAAGCGCTGGGCCTCCGTCTGGTTCTCGCCGTAGTACAGGATCTCGTACAGACCGCCGCCGTCGGCGCTCTGGTGGCGCAGCAGGGAGCGGTAGAACGGGCCGCCGGAGGCCTTCTCGTGGTTGGAGCGGACGACGTAGAGGCCGACGCTGCCGGTGCTCCAGCCGATGTAGTCGTAGTCGGCGACCCGCAGTTTCGAGTAGTGCTTGGAGCGGGTCTGGCCGTCGGACTTCTCGAAGACGTCCGAGGCCTCGATGGTGGTCGGCGCGTAAGTGTAGGAATCCGGCTCGTCGTTGAGGAACAGGCCGGCCTTGACGCGCACGATGTAGCGGGTCGCGCTGACCGAGGTGTCGGCCTTGTTGGTCCACAGGTAGACGTTGTTCTCGCCGCTGCGGGCCGCGTAGTAGTGCTTCAGCGTGCCGTGCGTGACGGAGATCAGGATGGTCGTGCCGGACTGTGCGAGGGTCACCGTGGAGGCGCCGAGGCCGGACTCGACATGCGAGTTCATGCCGCCGTAGCCCTGGTACTCGGTGCCCTTGTAGACCAGCGAGGTCAGGTCGCCGGTCGTCTTGCTGACCTTGAACACGAGGCTCGCGCCGGTGTCGACGACGTAGTTCGAGCCGTCGTCGGTGTAGCCGAAACTCGCGGCCGAGGCTGTCTTGGCGAGCGCCGCCGTACCGGCAACGGCAGCCGTACCGAGGACGAAGGTGCGGCGACGGACCGGTCTGTTCACAGAACCGGACATGGGGGTGCCTCCTTCGGGAGGTGGGGGTGCGGGTGCTTTGGAGGGTGACAGTTGAATCGATTTCGCGAAAGGGCTTTCACAGCCCGGGGGTTGGCAATGCTGTGAAACATGGCAGGGGACTAGAAAGCGCTTGTCCAGAGCGGTACGGTCCACCGCCAGGCCTTGTCGTCGGACGGAGGAGCCACGGATGAGACGTTTCACCATCGCCCTGCTGGCCGCGGTGACCCTGAGCACCGCCCTGTCGACCGCACCCGCACAGGCCCACGACCGCACGCCCCCGCTCGGCATCGCCAACTGCACCGCGACCGCCTGCCACTTCGACGTCGCGCCCGGCACCTACGACGTCATGGTCCGTCTCGGCGGCGAGGCGGCGGCGAGTACGGCCGTCACCGGTGAGACCCGGCGCGCCCTGCTCCCCGAGACGGCCACCGCCGCCGGGCAGACCGTGACCCGCGGCTTCACCGTGAACGTCCGCACCCCCGAGGGCGAACCGACCGGCCCCGACGGCACGCCCGGCCTCGACCTCGTCCTCGGCGGCACGGCCCCGGCACTCGCCGACATCCGCGTCACGCCCGCCCGGCACGCCCGGCAGATCCTCCTGGTCGGCGACTCCACCGTCTGCGACCAGCCCGGCGACCCCTACTCCGGCTGGGGTCAGCAACTGCCCCAATACCTGCGCGCGGGCCTGTCCGTGGCCAACTACGCGGACTCCGGCGAGAGTACGGTTACCTACCTGGGGAACCCGCAACTGTGGGGCACGGTGCGGTCGTTGATCCGCCCCGGCGACCTCGTCCTGATCCAACTCGCCCACAATGACAAGACGACCGACGAGGCGACGTACCGCGCCAACTTGGAGACACTGGTGGCGGGCGTACGGGAGAGGGGTGGACGGCCGGTGCTGGTGACACCTGTCGTGCGGCGCTGGTTCAATGCGGACGGCACCCTGAACAACGACACGGCGCTACTGGTCAACGGGCTCGGCGTGAACCATCCTGCCGTCATCCGCTCGATAGCGGACGAACAGGACGTTCCGCTGATCGATCTGACGGACAGGACGAAGACTCTGGTCGAATCCCTCGGCGTGGAGGGCTCCAAGGCGATCTACTTGTACAACGAGAAGAGAGACAACACCCACACCTCCGTGCACGGCGCCACCGTGTACGCGGGCCTGGTGCGCGACGAACTCGTCGCACGGCATCTGGTGCCCGCGGCCCTGGTGCGGGTGGGATGAAACCCTGGGGCGTCCCGACCGGAACCGGGGCGCCCCAGGCCTCGACCGCCGCCCCCGCGCGGCGAGTCCCGGCGCGGCGCGCAGGGCCCGAGTGCGAGGCCCTGCGCGCGGAGCCGTAGAGAGAGCCGCCGTAGAGAGCCGTAGCGGAGAACCTTCGTGGACGACCGTCGTAGTTCGTAGCCAACCGTCGTAGAGAGAGCCGATGCAGCCGCCCACCGAAGACCGCGCCCTCAGCCCGCGCACCGGCTACACCCGCGCCCACTGGGAGGCCGCCGCCGATGCCCTGCTCGCCGCGGTCGAGCCGTACGCGGTCGAGGGCGGCGCGCTCTACGACCTGCCCGGCGAGCACACCAGTTGGTCCGGCCGGCTCTCCGACGGCCTTGAGGGCTACGCCCGTACGCTGCTGCTGGCGGCCTTCCGCCGGGACGAGACGGTCCTGCAGCGGTACGCCGACGGACTCGCGGCCGGCGTGGGGGGCGTCTGGCCCCGTATCGAGGACCGCAGCCAGCCCCTGGTCGAGGCCGCGTCCATCGCCCTCGCCCTGCGCCTGACCCGCCCCCTGCTGTGGGACCGGCTCGACGACGGCGTACGGCAGCGGGCGGCGGCCTGGCTCGGCGACGCGCTGAGCGCCGAACCCTGGCCCTGCAACTGGGAGTTGTTCCCGGTCACCGTCGGCGGCTTCCTCCAGGAGATCGGCCACGAGCCCGACGAGTCCCGCAAGGCGATCGACCGCGGCCTGGAGCGCATCGAGGAGTGGTACGTCGGCGACGGCTGGTACACCGACGGCGACGGCCGAAAGTTCGACTACTACAACGGCTGGGCGATGCACCTCTACCCGGTCCTGCACGCCTGGCTGGCCGACGACCCCCGCCTGCTCGCCCACTACGGCGACCGCCTCTCCCGCCATCTCGCCGACTACGCCCGCCTGTTCGGCGCCGACGGCGCCCCCATGCACCAGGGCCGCTCCCTCACCTACCGCTTCGCGACGACGGCCCCGCTGTGGCTGGGCGCACTGGTCGGCCGTACGCCGTTGCCGCCGGGCGAGACACGGCGGCTGGCGTCGGGCGCGTTGAAGTACTTCCTGGACCGGGGCGCGGTCGACGAACGGGGCTTGCTGACCCTGGGCTGGCACGGCCCCAACTCAGCTCTGCTGCAGGGCTATTCGGGCCCGGCCTCCCCGTACTGGGCCAGCAAGGGCTTCCTCGGTCTGCTCCTCCCGCCGGACCACGAGGTGTGGACCGCACCGGAGGAGCCGGGCCCGGCGGAACGGGCGGACGCGGTCACCCCGATCGCCCCCGCCAACTGGCTGCTCCAGTCCACCCGTTCGGACGGCCTGGTCCGCCTCCACAACCACGGCAGCGAGGACGTCCGCTACGACCCGTACTACACGCGGCTCGCGTACTCGACGGCGACGGAGCCCTCGTCGTCGTACGACAACAGCGTGATCGTCGGCGACGACCCGAGCCGTACGGAGATCGAACCGCTTGGCGTGGGCGAGGGCTGGGTGGCGTCTCGGCATGTGGCGGGTGGTGGCGCTCGGGTGACCAGCGTCGTGCTGGCGCGGGGGGCCGTGGAGGTGCGGGCGTTTCTGATCTCCGGAGCCGAGATCGGGACCGCGGTGCGGGTCACCGGGTGGGCGGCGGGCGAGGGTCTGTGCTCGCGACTCCTGCCTGTGGTGGGGCTGTCGAGTCCGGAGGCGCTGTCGCCGCCGGACGGTGCCGGCGAACAGGGCGCGCCTGCCGCCGAGTTGACCGGCGTGATCGACACCGAGCCGACGCTCTTCATCGCGCTGGCCGGGCTCACCGCCGATACGGATCCGGCGCCGCCGACGGAAGCGGTCAGGGTCGACGTGACCGGGCCGGACGCGTTCGTCGTCGGCTGGACGGACGGACCTGTGTGTGAAGTGCGGCTGGCGGCTGGGCGGGTCACGGTCTCCGGCTGAACCGGAACGGGCTTCGCGCTCTCCGGGGCTGGCGCAGGTCTTCTCCTCATGGTCACGTGACCATCGACTGCGCCGACGCCCACGCGGTCGCCCGCTCGTCGAGGACGCGGGACTGCTCTTCGTCACCGTCCCGGAGGTCAAGACCGTCAAGAGCCGTCTGCATTTCGACCTCCAGCCCGAGGACCGCACCCGGGAGGAGGTCCAGCGGCTCCTCGGTCCGGGCGCCCCGGTCCTCGACGACCGGCGCACGGTCGACGGCGCGGGGGCACTGACCCAGCGACCTGTCTCACAGCGCTCCGATGGGCCATCCTGGTAGAGTCGAGACTTTCTTGGGTATCAGAACCTTTGGACTCATCACCGGCGAGGGACCGAGGAACCATGGACATGGAGATCCCCGGCGACAGGCGCCTCGCGGCGGCCGTCGTGATGGACGACGACGACCGGGTGCTGCTCGTGCGCCGGAGCGAGAAGGAACGGTTCCTGCCACGGGTGTGGGGTGTTCCCTGCGGCAAGCTGGAGCCGGGGGAGAGTCCCGAGGCCGGTGTGCTGCGCGAGCTGAAGGAAGAGACCGGGCTGCGCGGCGAGGTCGTGGCCCGCATCGGCGAGTCGTCCTTCGTGAGCGAGTACCGCGGGCACGAGATCAAGAACTGGCAGCAGAACTTCCGCGTGCGATTGCTGTCCGACCCCGGCGAGATCAAGCTCCCCGAGGCCGATCAGGACAGCAAGTGGCTCAGCCTCGGGCGGCTGACCGAGGTCGACATCGACGACTACAACCTCGACGTCGTCCGCCAGGCGTTCTCGTACTGACCCCTCGACCGCTCATGTGCTCCTGAGCAGCTCGGCCAACCCCCGCAGCGCCGCCAGATACTCCTCCGTGTCCAACGGCACCTTCGGCACCGCTCCCGGATGCGGCCCCGCCGCCGTGAACACGTCGGTGTGCTCGCGGCGTCCGCTGCCCGTCTCCAGGAACAGCGTCACCGTCGGCTCGTCCGTCTCGCACCAGGCGCGGTGCAGGGTGTGCGCCGGCAGGGCGTAGGAACTGCCCGCCGCGTACTGGCCCACGTGGGTCAGCCGCAGCCGCGCCGGGCCGGTCGGTTCCAGCAGCCAGTCCGCCGAACCCTCCTCCAGGGACTCCTCGTAGCGGGCGGCGGCGATACCCTCTCCGCCGCCGCGCTCGACCTCGTACAACTCCATCGCGAGCCGGCCGAGGACGATGTAAGAGGCCAGCGGCGAGCGGTGGTTGTGGATGTCCTCCTCGCCGATCGCGCCCGATCCGCGGTGCCACAGGTGGGCGCGGAGCATGTGGCGCGGTCCGCCGTCGATCAGCAGGAGCTTGTCGAAGCCGAGGACATGGCGGTACGACAGCCGGGCGCACCACTCCGGATCGCCCTCACCGCAGGCGAGTTCGGCGATCAGCTCCAACAGCCGCTCCCGCGTGCCCAGTTCGGCAACGACCGAGCGGGCCGCGTCGGCCAGCCGGCGCTCCGGCAGCTCCCCGTCCAGCGTCCCGGTCAGTAAGCGCCGTGCCGCCAGAACCTGCCGACCGCCCATGCACTCCAATTCTCCTCACGCGACGTGGTCGCGTCGCGAAGGCAGCCGCTCTGTCAGGCAGCGGCATCGGGAGGGTTCCATGGGGCACGGGCACACACACGGACCGCACCATCACGGTCACGACCACGGGCACGGCCACGGGCACGATCACTCGCACGACGGGGTGACGGCACCGCTGCCCGCCGCCTTCGACACCTCCGTGCCCGACGAGGCCCTGTCCCCCGAGCAGTCCTCGCGCCGCGCGATGCTGCGCCGGGCCGGTCTGCTCGGCGCGGGCCTGGCCGCCGGTGGTGTGCTGGCCGGTGCCGCGGGTGCCGCGCCCGCCTACGCGTCGTCCGCTTCCTCCGCCTCCAACGGCCGCCGCAAGAACGGCTTCCTGTGGCTGGCCGGGGATCACCACATCCACACGCAGTACAGCAGCGACGGCAAGTACCGCGTCGTCGACCAGGTCCGTCAGGGTGCGCGGCACGGCCTGGACTGGATGGTCATCACCGACCACGGCAGCGTGGCGCACGCCAAGATCGGCGTGGACAAGGTGAATCCGGACATCCGCGCCGCCCGTGACGCCTACGACGACACCCTCGTCTTCCAGGGCCTGGAGTGGAACATCCCGGGCGCCGAGCACGGCACGGTGTTCGTGCACCCCGGCACGAACGAGGTGTCCGTCCTCAAGCAGTTCGAGAACGACTACGACGGCAGCGTCAAGAACGCCTCCGGCTCCTCGCCCGCCAACGAGGCCCTCGCGATCGCGGGGCTCGCCTTCCTCGGCGAGCAGGTCAGGCGGCGCAAGGTCAAGGACGCGCTGATGCTCGCCAACCACCCGGCGCGGCGCGGTGTCGACTCCCCGCACGAGATCCGCGCCTGGCGCGACGCGACCTCCGCGGACCACCAGATAGCCGTCGGCTTCGAGGGCGCTCCGGGCCACCAGGCCGCCGGTCTCCCCGCACCGCTCGGCATGGGCCGGGCCCGGGGCATCTACGACAACAACCCCAGCGTCGACTCCTTCGCCGGCTACCCGCCGGAGAGCTACCGCACCTGGGGCGGCTTCGACTGGATGACCGCCACCGTCGGCGGCCTGTGGGACAGCCTGCTCGCCGAGGGCCGGCCCTGGTGGATCACCGCCAACTCCGACTCCCACCAGATCTACGCCGACACCGCGGCCCGTGGCACCGGCGGCAACTTCGACACCGACGGCCGCCACCCGGACCCGATCTACAACGGCCAGATCGACATCACCCAGGGCGACTTCTGGCCCGGCCACTACAGCCGCACGCACGTCGGCTCCGACGGCTTCTCCTACGGCGCCGTCATGGACGGCATCCGCGCCGGCCGCGTCTGGGTCGACCACGGCCAGCTGATCAGCGGCCTCGACGCGCGGCTGTCGGGCGGCAGCCGCTGGGCCACGCTGGGCGGCGCGCTGCACGTCCGCAAGGGCACCCGCGTCACCCTCACCGTGGACGTGGCACTGGCCGGCGGCCCCAACTGGGCAGGTTTCACGCCGTCGTTGGCCCGCGTCGACGTCATCCAGGGCGATGTGACGGGACCGGTCGCGGACAAGGACACCTTCACCGCGCCGACGGCCAAGGTCGTCAAGACGTTCGAGGTGAACAAGTCCACCGGCACCGTCCGGCTCAGCTACGACCTCGGCCGCGTCGACACCCCGCGCTACGTGCGACTGCGCGGCAGCGACGGCAACCGGTCCGCCGCCGGCGCGATGGGCGCGGCGGTCGACCCGGCCGGTCCGGCGATCGACGTCGTCGGCTCGGCCGACCCGTGGAAGGACCTGTGGTTCTACTCCAACCCCGTGTGGGTCCTGCCCTCGTGACCTCGTACGCCTTCACGGTGGACGCCGGCCTGCGCGACCTTCCCGCCGCGGACCACCTGCTCCGCACGCTGGCCGCCGAACTCGCCCTCCCGGAGGGCGTGTTCGGCTGCACGCACCTGGTCCGCGACGACCGCCCACGGGTCGCCGTGTCCCTCACCCTCCCCTCGGAGCCGCTCCTGCGCACCGCCCTTGAGCGGCTCACGGGGGCGGGCCTTGAGGTGACCCCCGGCACCCCGGACGACCTGGGCCGCGCGGTCCTCTTCCCGGGCGCCGGGGCCCTCACCGGCACGCTGACGGTCGCGGACCTGCTGTCCGACTCCGCGATCGACCGGGTCACGGTCCTGGGCTCACCCGACGAACCCGCCCCGGACACCCGCCTGGTGACCCGGGACCACGTCCGCCCGCAATGGACACCGTCCGGGGAACTCGTCCTCACCGCGATGCCTGCGGCGGGCGACGCGCTCGTACCGTTCGAGGTGCCGGATCCGACACCCTGCTGCGCGGACCACTGAACGTGCGGACCACTGAACGTGACGACGCCGGAGCCACCCGCGCCGTTATCCGTTCACCCCCGTGTAGTGGTTCAGGCTCCAGCGCCACAGGAGTCGTGCGGCCAGGTAGCCGACCAGGCCCAGCAGCGGTGACGCCGCCGCCAGCCAGTACGGCGTTCCCGTGGAGTGGCCGTGGCCCGTGAGGACCGCTGCCGGGAAGTAGGCGACGAACGCGAGCGGGAGGCCGAAGGTCAGGAAGCCGCCCACCGCTCTCGGCAGGACGTTGAGCGGGTAGCTGCCGAAGGTGCCGAGGAGTTCCTCCAGCCAGCGGCCCCAGTAGTCCGCGGCCGGGAAGCGCAGGGACGCCGACGCGACCACCGTGAACAGGGCCGCCTCCAGGAGCATCCCGCCCAGCACGGCCGCGATCAGGTACGCGATGCGGCCTGCCGTCCAGTCCAGGTCGCTGCGGCTGATCGCGCCGACCATCAGGCCGGTCGCCACGGTCAGGTCGCCGATCGCGTTGGTCGGGAAGTACTGGAGCTGGATCTGGCGGTACACCGGCATCGGGCGCAGGAGGTACGCGTCGATCTTGCCCTCCTGGATGTGCCGGCCGAGGCCGTGCACTCGCCCGAGGAACAGGACGAACAGGCCGTGCGCCAGCATCCGGGTGGCCGGGATGAGCAGTACGTCCGAGCTGTCCCAGCCGCCCATCCCGGTGAACCGGGTCAGCAGCACGGTCGCGAAGACGATCACCGAGACCTGCCAGATCGCGCCGATCGCGATCATCATCATGAACTCGGTGCGGTACTCCAGCTGGGCACGGAAGTTGAGACGCGTGACGCGCCACATGATCCGGACGGCGTTCATGGGCCTCAACCTCCCTGGGAGACGACACGGCGGGCGGCCCGCCGCCAGAGGAATCTGGTGAGCAGGCCGAGGACGACGACCCAGGCCGCCTGCAGGGCCAGTTGGGCGCCCGCGTCGGACAGCGGGATACGGCCCACGTACAGCGACAACGGCACGCTGAGCGTGGCCTGGAAGGGCAGGAAGGCGCTCAGCGTGAGGAACCAGTCCGGGAAGAACCACAGCGGCGCGTACACCCCGGACAGCAGGTTCTGCGCGAAGATCAGGATGAGGATCGCGGCGTCGTTGCGCAGCGTCCAGAAGCACAACTGGTCGATGAGCAGCATGACGTAGTGCAGGACCCACTGGCCCAGGAGGAGGCTGAGCGCGAACACCCCGGTCACGGCGGCCGACCTGGGCGGTTCGACCACTCCGACCGCCAGGCAGATCACGTAGCCGGTGAACGCCCAGGCGAAGCCGTACAGTTGCTCGCCGAGCGCCCGCAGCGCGTAGTAGCGGTGCGGTGGGAGCGGGCGCAGGTACCAGTAGACGATCGTGCCGTAGTGCAGGTGCTGCACGACCGTGTCCCGGGCCGCGTACTGGTCCAACTCCCGCAGCCGGGAGGCCAGTACGGCCAGCACGGCGTACGTGACCGCCTGGTCGCGGGTCAGGCCTGCCGTCGTGCCGGTGTGCGCGTACAGGCCGTGCCACAGGGACGCGACCAGCACGATCTGCACCGTCAGCCGGAGCACGGCCGCGGTGATCCGGGGCGGTGTGTACAGCTCGCCGAGCGGGGTGACGCGCATCGCGCGCCAGGCGTACAGGCTCGCCATCTCAGACCGCCTCGGCCCGGGCCTGCACGTACGCGGCCCGCATCACGTCCTCCAGGTCCGCCTCGTCGACGGCGACGCCGGTCACCTCGTACCGCTCGATGACCAGCTTCAGCGCCTTGTGAACCGTCGGCGCGGCCGGCCCGTCCGGGCCGAACACCACCTGCGGGCCGTCCCGGCGCACCAGCGCGATGCCAGGGAGCGGGCCGACCGGCGTGTGCGGATCGGCCAGCGTCGCCCGCACCTGCCAGGTCGAGCCGAACCGGCCGCGGATCTCGTCGAGCGTGCCGTCGAGCACCAGCCGCCCGTGGTTGATCAGCACCACCCGCTCGGCGAGCCGCTCGACCTCCGTCATGTCGTGCGTGGTGAGCAGGACGGTCCGCCCGCGCTCCTCCACCTGGTGCCGCAGGAACTCCCGCACCTGTTCCTTCACCACCACGTCCATGCCGATGGTCGGCTCGTCGAGGAAGACGACCATCGGGTCGTGCAGCAGCGCGGCGGCCAGGTCGCAGCGCACCCGCTGGCCGAGGGAGAGATGGCGGACCCGGGTGTCCCAGAAGGCGGACAGTTCGAGGATGTCGTCGAACTCCCGCAGCCGGGCCGCGTGTTCGGCCCTGGGCACCTCGTAGATGTCCCGCAGGATCGCGAACGACTCCCGCACCGGCAGGTCCCACCACAGCTGGGTGCGCTGCCCGAACACCGCGCCGATGTTACGGGCGTTGCGTTCCCGTTCCCGGTACGGCACCACGCCCGCCACCCGGGCCTCGCCGGAGGTGGGCGTGAGGATGCCGGTGAGCATCTTGATGGTGGTGGACTTGCCGGCGCCGTTCGGGCCGAGCAGGGCGAGGAGTTCGCCCCCGGCCACGTCGAAGGTGATGTCGGAGACGGCGTGTTTGACGGCCCGCTCCGGATTGACCAGGGAGCGGAGCGCGCCCGTGAAACCCGGGCGGCGGACGGTGGTGTGGAAGGTGCGGGACAGCCCGCGGACCTCGATGCTGCCGATCACTCGACGAACCTCCGGGTGAGCTGGATCAGCCAGACGGTGGCCGCGAGCGAGGCGGCGGAGAGCGCGGCAAGCAGCCAGGGGACCGCGTGGATGCCCCAGGCCTCGATGCCCACGCCCAGCAGTGGCGGCGCTGCCACTCCGCCGATCATCGACGCGGCGATGACCCAGGCACCGGCACGCCTCGCCTGGGGAAGCGCCCTGTTCAGCCAGGGCAGTCCGGTCGGGAAGACCGGCGCGATGAACAACCCAACACCCGCGTACGCCACGGGCGCCACTCCTTTTGTCAGCGTCAGGAGCAGGCACACCGTCATGCCGGTCGCGCAGATGGTCAGGATGCGCTCGGGGGAGTACGTGAGGGCGAGCGGTACGACGAGGAAGCGGCCCACCGTCATCATCAGCCAGTACACGGAGGTGGCCGAGGCGGCGGCCGTCGCGCTGTGACCGACGGTCTCCAGGTGGGTGGGCTCCCAGCCCCCGACGCCCAACTCGACGGCCACATTGAGGATGTAGAGTGCGAGGAACCCGACGAGGACGCGGGAGAGACCGAGACCGGGTGCCGTCCCGGCGGCAGGCGGTGTCCCGTCGACCACCTCTGTCCGTACGCCACTCGATCCCGGCACGATCAGCGCCACCGCCAGCACCGCGCACGCCCCGAAGGCGTACGGGTACGAGTCCGGCCCCAGCCATGCCACCACCGCCGGACCGAGTACCGCCCCGATGCCGAAGTGGGCGTTCAGGACGTTCAGCATGGCCGTGGAGCGGTCGCCGAAGCCGGCCGCGAACAGGAGGTTGAGGCCGTAGTCGACACCGCCGAAGCCGAGGCCGCCCAGGAAGGCGGCGGCCAGGGCGAGCGGCCAGTTCGGGGCGAGCGCGAAGCCCGCCGCGCCCAGCGCCATCAGGATGTAACTCGCCGACAGCAGGGTTCTGTTGCTGATCCGGGAGTGGATCGCGTTGAAGGCGAGGACGCCCGCGACCCCGCCCGTGAAGTGCAGGCTCAGGCCGAGTCCGGCGCCCGAGGGGGACAGGCCGAACTCCGCGCGCAGGCCCGGGACGGACGGGCCGTACAGCGCCTGGAACATGCCGATGAGGACGAAGCCGACACAGGACGCGACCGCGGCCGGCCGGGTGAACAACCGGCCGGCCGCGGGGGTCCCGAGGGCTGTGTCGCTCAACTGACGTCCGAGAACACGAACGAGAACTCGGCGGGCTCCGCACGCAGGTAGTACTGCGGCAGCGGGCCCGGACCGCAGGACTGCGAACCGATGCCGTGCAGCCCGTGGTCGAGGTTGACCCACACGGTGTCGCCCGGTGTGAGGTCCGGGAGGTGGGTGGCCGCCGCCAGCTGCTCGGTCGTCCAGCGCCTGGCGGTGAAGAAGAACTCCGGGTCGCCGTCGATCCGCAGCCCGCCGATCTCCGCCCACCGGACGTCGGCCCGCGCGCCGTTCTCCTGCGGACGCACGTACGGCGTCTGGAGCTCGTCGACGGTCGCATTCCAACGGGCCAGCCGCGAGGCCGATTTGGTGTCCGGGTAGCCCTCGCCCGGACCGCCGCCGAACCACCGCACCCGGTCCGCCGAACCGTCGATCCCGAAGCGCACGCCGAGCCGCGGCAGCGGCACGGTCCAGTCGCCCTCGGGCCCCACGGACACCGTCAGCCGCAGCCGGTCGCCGTCGGAGGTCCAGCGGTACACCGTGCTCAGACCCACCTCCCAGGCGGCCGGCGCGACCCGGGTACGCACGGTCAGCGCGTCCTCGCCGACCTCCACCGCGTCCAGCCGGTGCCGCATCCGGTGCAGGCCCAACTTGCGCCACAGCAGCCCGTAGCGCGTGTCCGACTGCCACTCGGCGCCGTCGTCGTTGTCCGTCGGCGCCCGCCACACGTCCAGCCGCAGGCCGTTCACCTGCACCCCGCCGATCGTGCGCAACTCGCCCGTGCGCGCGTCGAAGGTGGCCGGGCCGAGGGTGATCAGCCGTTCCCCGACGACAGGTGCGTCGGACGCGGCGATGGACGGCAACGGGCGCGCGGTGACGGCCACTTGGCCCCATGCCACCTCGTGCCCCTTCGGCGCCCAGAGGGTGTCCTCGGCGAGCACCGCCCGTACCGTCCAGCCCGTCTCGGCGCCCCGGCCGTCCGGAGCACCGGGCAGCTTGACGTCCGCGGACTCACCGGCCGCGAGCTCAGGCACGGACAGACTGCCCAACTCGACCGTTTCGCCGTCCACTTGGTAAGACCACTCAAACGCGAACGCGGACAGATCGGCGAAGTCCTGCTTGTTCGTGATCCGTACGGTGCCGTCCGAACCGTCGCCCTCGATGCCGACCGGCTCGATGACCTTCTTGAACTCGACGAGCCCGGGGGAGGGTTGCCGGTCCGGGAAGACGAGGCCGTCGCAGACGAAGTTGCCGTCGTGCAGTTCCTCGCCGAAGTCGCCGCCGTAGGCGAAGTCGTACCGCTCGTCCTTGATGCCGTGGTCGATCCACTCCCAGATGAAGCCGCCCTGGAGCCGCTCGTGCGCCTCGAACAGCCGCTGGTAGTCGGCGATCCCGCCCGGACCGTTGCCCATGGCGTGCCCGTACTCGCACAGGATGAAGGGGAGTCCGCGCCGCTTGTGCGTGCCCCCGTCCAAGTCCTTCCCGATCCGGTCGACTTCCTCGTGAAAGGCGTACATCCGCGAGTACATGTCCGTGTCGCGGCAGTCGATGTCGCCCTCGTAGTGCACGAGCCGTGAGCGGTCACGGTCGTGGATCCACTCGGCCATCGCGGTCAGCCCGCGACCGGTGCCGGCCTCGTTGCCGAGCGACCAGATGACGACCGAGGGGTGGTTCTTGTCCCGCTCGACCATGCGCGCGGCCCGGTCGAGGAGGGCCGGTGTCCAGCGGTCGTCGTCGACGGGGTTGTCGCGCCAGGCCTGCTCCACGAAGCCGTGGGTCTCCAGGTCGCACTCGTCGATCACCCACAGCCCGTACTCGTCGCACAGGTCCAGGAAGGCCGGGTGCGGCGGGTAGTGCGAGGTGCGGACGGCGTTGAGGTTGTGCCGCTTCATCAGCAGCACATCGGCGCGCATGGTCTCCAGGTCGAGGGCGCGGCCTTTCTCGGGGTGCCACTCGTGCCGGTTGACTCCCTTGAAGAGCAGGGGAGTTCCGTTGACCTTGATCAGACCGTTCTCCAGCACGACGGTACGGAAACCGACGCGCAGCGGCACCCGCTCGCCCTCGGTGACCAGCTCACCGTCGTACAGCACCGGGCTCTCGGCGGTCCACGGCCGCACCGCCACCGTGACCGTCTCCCCGGTCGCGACATCGATGTCCAGGCCGGGCACGGACACCCGGCCGTCGACGTCGGAGTCGACACGCAGGGTGCCCTCGCCGCTGACATGGTCGTAGGAGGCGTGCACGAAATAGTCGAGGACACTGCCCGCCGGGCGGTGCAGCAGGGTCACGTCACGGAAAATGCCGGGCAGCCACCACTGGTCCTGGTCCTCCAGGTAGGAACCCGCCGACCACTGGTGCACGCGGACGGCGAGCACGTTGCCGCTCGCCTTCAGCAGATGCCCGACCGCGAACTCGTGCGGCAGCCGGGAGCCCTTGAACTCCCCGATGTCCGTGCCGTTGAGCCAGACCCGGGCACAGGACTCGACGCCGTCGAAGCGCAGCACGACACCGCCCTCGGACAGGTCGGGCCAGTCCGCGGGCAGGTCGAAGACGCGCAGGTGGTCGCCGGTCGGGTTCTCCGTCGGCACGCGGGGCGGGTCGACCGGGAAGGGGTAGAGGTGGTTGGTGTAGATGGGCGAGCCGAACGCGCCGTCGCCCTGGAGGACCCAGTGACCGGGGACCTGGACCTCGGCCCAGTCCCCGGCGTCGAACCCGGGCTCGGCGAACGCGTCGTCCTCGGCGTCGGCGGTCGCCGACACCCGCAGGCTCCACGCGCCGTTCAGGGAGAGGGACGCGGCGTCCGAGGACGCGTACCAGGCGCGGGGCGGGAGGGCGCCGTTGCCGGGCGACACGTCCTCGACGTAGTCGACGGCCGTTGTTGTGCGGAAAGACATCGGACTCCAGGTCTTGGGTCTTGGGACGGGTGTGTCAGCCCTTGATACCGGTCTGCGCGATTCCCTGCACCAGCCAGCGCTGGAGGAAGAGGAAGACGAAGACCAGGGGCAGGATCGAGACGGCGGTGGCCATGAAGATCAGATGGAAGTTGACGGTCTGGTTGGTCATGAACGAGGACAGCGCTATCTGCACGGTCCAGGAACTCGGATCCTGCCCGATGACCAGCGGCCACAGGAAGGCGTTCCAGCCGCCGATGAAGGTGATCGTGGCGATCGCCGCGAAGAAGTTCAGCGAATTGGGTACGACGATCCGCCAGTACGCGCCCCAGTAGCCGAGCCCGTCCACGCGTGCCGCCTCCTCCAGTTCCTTGGGGAACCCCAGGAAGTACTGCCGGAACAGGAAGCAGGTGAAACCACTGAAGAGGCCCGGGATGATGAGGCCCCGGTAGGTGTCGACCCAGCCGAGGGAGGAGACGAGAACGAAGCTCGGCACGAAGGTGACGGCCGTGGGAACCATCAGGGTCGCCAGGACGGCGTAGAAGACCTTGTTGGCGTGCCGGTAGGGGATGCGGGCCAGGCCGTAGCCGGCCAGCGAGCACACCAGGAGGGTGCCGACGGTCATCAGGACGGCGACGACGGTCGAGTTCCACAGGGCGCGGCCGAACTGGACGGTCTGGTCGTCGAAGAGTTCGGAGACGTTGCCCCACTGGAAGGAGGGGAGCAGCTTCCAGTTCTCGCCGGTGATCTCCGGGTCCGTGGAGAGGGCGTTGCGGACGATCAGGTAGAAGGGGATCAGGAAGAGCAGGGCGGCGACGCCGACGGCCAGGTACAGGCCCGTGTTGCCGAGGACGCCGCCGCGCTTCCTGCGGCCCTTGCCGACCTGCGGTGCGGTGGTGGTCACTTGGACTCCTCCCCCCTTCCGAAGCCCAGGATCCGGCCCTGGGCGAGGGTGACGACGCAGATCAGCAGCGACAGGATGACCGCTCCCGCGCTGCCGGCGCCGTAGTCCTGGCTGTTGCCGAGGGCCGTCTTGTAGAGCTCCATGAGCGGGGTCTGGGCCCAGGTGGCCTTGGTGCTGATGATGTTGAAGAACTCGTCGAACGCCTGGTACGCCGCGACGAGCAGCAGCAGGACCACCGCCGTGGAGGTGGCGCGGAGCTGGGGCAGCGTGATGTAACGGAAGGTCTGCCAGCCGGGCTTGGCGCCGTCGATCTCGGCGGCCTCGTACAACTCGGCCGGGATGTTCTGCAGCGCCGCCAGGAACAGGATCATGTAGAAGCCGGCCTGGATCCACAGGCGCAGGGTCACGATGACCAGCCAGTACCAGGGCGGGCTCGGGTTGGCGAGGTAGGCGATGTTGTCGACGCCGAACCAGCCGAGGACCGTGTTCATCAGGCCGAAGCGGACACCGCTGAAGATGGACATCTTCCAGATCAGCGCGGCGGCGACGTAGGAGACGGCGGTCGGCAGGAAGAACACCGACCGGAAGAACGCCCGCATGAACCGCAGTTGGTTCACCAGCAGCGCGAGGCCCAGCGACAGCGCCCAGGTGGTCGGCACGATGAACGCGGCGAACACCGTGAACGTCAGCAGCGACTGGGGGAAGTTGCTGTTGGTCAGGATCTGCTTGTAGTTGTCGAAGCCGATGAAGTGGCTCGGCGTGACGGTGTAGCGGGCGTCGAAGAAGCTGAGCCAGATGCTCCATCCGATGGGGACGAAGACGAAGATCACCAGGCCGATGAGGAACGGGCCGGTGAAGAGCCAGAAGTTCAGGGTGGCGTTGGACCGCAGGCCGCGCCGCGGCCGGGCCTGGGAGGCCTTGGCCGCGGCGGGCTGGGCGACCCCGCGCGTGGTGGTGGTCGACATCTCGGGTTCCGTCCGCCGGCCTATCCGAACAGCTTCTTGAGCTCGACGTTGACCTTCTTGTCGCAGGCGTCGAGCGCGGCCTCCGGGTTGCCGTTCTTGCGGACGGAGTTGGCGATCACGTCGGCGAACGCGGTGAGCATGGTCTGGTCGAAGCCGATGTTGTCGAAGTGCCCGTAGTCGGTGAAGAGCTTGACCCCCTCCGCGGGGAGGCCGGACTTGAGCTTGGTGGCGCCGGCGGCTATCGAGGACCGGGGCGGGATGTGGAAGCCGTAGGACAGCGCCCAGTCCTCCTGGTACTTCTTCTGGTCGATCCACAGCCACTTGACGTACGCCTTGGCCGCCTCGACGTTGTCGCCCTTGGCGTTGACGAACATCGACCAGCCGCCGTTGTAGACCGACTGCTTGCCGCTGCTGCCGATGCTCGGGAAGGGGAAGACGCCGAGGTCGTCGCCGAGCGCCTGCTGCATGGCCGGCATGGACCACATGCCGCCCCACTGGATGGCGCACAGGCCCTGGTTGAGCGAGGACGGGTCCCAGAAGTCGGTCGGGGCGTCCAGGAGCACATGACCGCTGGTGAACAGCTGGCGGAGCTTCTTGAGGCCCTCGACGACGCCGTCCGTGTGGTAGGCGATCTCGTTCTTGTCGTCGAGTGTGTCGGCGCCGGCCGACCAGATGATCGGGTTCTGGATCGCGGTGAAGTCGTTGCCGAGGAAGGCGCCCTTGACCTTGCCGGTGGTGAGCTTGGCGGCGGCCTCCAGCAGCTCGTCCAGCGTGGTCGGGACCTCGACCTTGGCCTTCTCCAGCATCGACTTGCGGTAGTAGAAGAACTGCGGGTCGTCGATCATGCGGACCCCGTAGATCTTTCCGTCCACGGTGTGCGACTTGATGTCGGCCGGGTTGAAGTCGTCCTTGACCGGATCGATGATGTCGCTGAGGTCGGCCACCTGACCGCTCTTGACCAGCTGCAACTGCGGGTGGAACTCGAAGACGTCGGGTGCCTGCTTGGTGAGCAGTGACGAGAACAGCTTGGCCTCGAAGTTGTTGCCGGTGATCCAGTTCGTGGTCACGTCCGCCTTGGAGTACGCCTTCGCGTACCGCTTGATGGCCTGCTCGGTCCCGGCCTCGCCGTACGCGTGGAAGTACTGCACGAGCTGCTCGCCCGAACCGCTCCCGCCCCCACGCCCGTTGTTCCCCCCGCACGCGGCCAGCGTCCCCGCCGCTGCCATGCCCGCGGCGGCCCGGAAGATCGATCGGCGGGACCAGTTGCTGTTGCTCATTGCCGACATGCTGACGTCCTTGTCTGTCGAGTGCGGCTGGGGCTCCACGGCTCAGCGGCCAGGTGGCTGAAATCAGGTGCGGTGCGGGACGTTAACCTTCGGCTAAGCCTTCGGCAAGGGGTTGGACGAAGTCTGTTCGAAGCGTTGCCCACGGTTCGGGATGCCGAACAGGCGAAAGCTAACCGCTCCTGGTCCAGACCTCGTTGGACCCGCCGTTGCAGCTGTAGAGGATCACCTTGCCGCCGTCCCCGGTCGCCTGTCTGCTGACGTCCAGGCACGTGCCGGACGCCTCGCTGAGGACCTGCCCGTTGGCGTTCAGCAGCCAGCGCTGCGAGGCGTCACCGGTGGCGTCCGCGGTCGCCGTGAGGCCACCCGAACTCCCCGCCGTCAGATAGCCGTTCACGCCCTTCAGGCGGCCCTTCGCGTCGTACGACCAGGACTGCCCCACGTCACCGGTGCAGGTACCGATCGTGGCCCCTGAGGCGTCCGCGAGCAGGCACTTGCCGGACTGCTTCCCTACCAGCGCGCCCGTGACCGCCGTACTGCCGTGGCCCTTCTGGTCGAGGACGTACGTCGTGATCGAGCGGGCGGCGAGCGTCGCGTCGACCGTGCCCGAACTCACCGACGGCTTCGCCGCCTTGGCCCAGTCCTCGGTGGCCGAGGTCCGCACGGCCTGTGAAGTCCGCACCGGGGTACGGCTGTTGAAGTGCAGACTCAGGGGCGTGTCCGTGGCGTTGTGGTTGTTGACCACGACCACCCACGTGCCGTCCCGGTCGTACGTCGACACCTCGACGCCGGCCGGCACGCCGGTCACGTTGTGCGCGACCGAGCCGGGTTTCACGAACCGGCTGTACTGGCCCAGCGCGTAGTACCGCTTGGTGAAGTACAGCGACTGGTCGCCGTTGGCCGCGTAGTCGGGGTCGTAGTAGATCAGACCGTCGTTCCAGCCCTCGTCGTTCCTCGTGTACGGGTCGCTGCCGTAGCCGCTCGCGAGCGCCACCCACCACTGGAACGCGGAGTCGTGGGAGCTCGCGAAGTCCTTGTAGATGATCCGGGACATCAGCAGGGCGTTGTCGATGCCCGGGTCGTACTCCTGGTTCCAGCCGGTCGTGCCCTTGCCGAAGCAGCAGATCTCGGTGGCCCAGGAGGTCTTCCCGACCGACTTCGCCGTCTCGTAGACGTTGCCCAACTGGCCGTCGCCGGGGTTGTTGTACGTGTGGTGGGCCAGCTTGTCGACGTACTGCGCGGTGTCCGGCTGGTTGATCCACTGCGGGACCTCGGTGCTGAACTGGACGGTGCTGCTGGACTCGTCGGCGATGATCCCGGTCCGCTGGTGCCGGGCCGTCTGCTCGGCGCCCAACGCCCGCACGATGTCGTCGCGTTGGTCGACGGTGACCTGCATGCCCTCCTGGCCGCAGGAGCCGAAGTCGTTGTCGGGTTCGTTGAAGGGGCTGATGTAGTCGAACCTCGCGCCCTCCTTGGCGAAGTGCGCGGTCACGTCGGCCACGTACTCGGCGAAGTCCCGCACGTTCTCGGCCTTCAACTGCCCGCCGCAGCTCTGCCCGTTGGTCGTCCACCGGGCCGGCGCGCTGTTGACGAAGCCGATCAGGTCCCGGACGCCGTACTTCGCCGCGTACTTCAGGAACGTACGGCCGCCCTTGTCCTTGCTCCAGTCGTAGCTGCCGTCGGAGTTCAGGAAGTCCTCGGCGGCGCGGGCCGGGGTGGTGACCGCGGCTCCGCCACCGCCGATGTTGTAGCGGTACGAACTCAGGTCCAGGCCCTGCTCGGAGAAGAGCAGCTTCGCCACCCGGGCCTGCGCCTTGGGCGAGAAGTGCTGGAGGTCGTTGACCCACCAGGCGCCGGACGCGCCGATGTCGTCGATGGTCTGGGCGGCGTGCGGGGAGACCTGGGCCGACGTGGTGGCGGCCGAGGCGGGCGGGGCCGATACGAGGGGTCCCGCGACGGCGAGTGCGGCCGCCGCCGTCAGCAGGAACGGTCTCCTGGGGTGGGGGCGCGGGTGGGGGTGGGTCATGTGCATCCCTTCCGTCGTCATGAAGGCGGTGCGGTACGACTCCTTGCGGGGGTGGCGCGTTTGGTGCCGGTCCTCTGCCCCACGGACTGCAGCGCCCCTTCGAGCGCGAACGTGGCCGCGCCCAGGCAGACCGGGTCGGTGGGGATGGGGGAGAGGACGATCTCGGTGGCGGCGAACGGGCGGGGCAGCGCGTGCCGGGCGACGGCCTCGCGCACCTCCGCGACCAGGGGTTCGCCCAGGGCGGCCGCGACCCAGCTGCTGAGCACGACCACCTCGGGGTTGAACAGGTTGACCAGGTCGGCCACTCCGGCGCCGAGGTACTTGACGGTGTCGCGGATCGCCTTCACCGCGATCGGGTCCCGCGTGCGCAGTCCCTCGGCCAGCGCGGCGATGGTGGCCGTCTGGTCCTCCGGGTGCAGCAGAGTGCTGTCGGGGCTCAACTCCCGCAGATTCAGCATGATTCCGGACGCGCCGACATAGGCCTCGACGCAACCCTGCTTGCCGCAGCGGCACAGCCGGCCGTCCAGCACGATCGTGGTGTGGCCCCACTCGCCGGCGCTGTTGCTCACGCCCCGGTGCAGCGCGCCGCCCAGGACGAGCCCGGCGCCCACGCCCGTGCCGAGGTTGACCACCACGGCGTCCCCGCGTCCGCGCGCGGCCCCGAACCAGAGCTCGGCCACCGCGGACGCGCGCAGCGGGTTGTCCAGGTAGAGCGGGTAGGCGATGTGCTCGGTGAGCAGGTCGAGCAGCGGCACGTCGTGCCAGTTCCAGTTCGGCGCGTACTCCGAGAAGCCGGTCTCACGGTCGACCTGGCCCGGCACGCTCACCCCGACGCCGAGCACCCGGGCGCCCTCGATGCCGGCCTGCGCGACCACCGAGCCGACGGCGGCGGCGACATGGCTGACCACCTGCTCGGGCAGGCTCTCGCCGGGGCGCATGTCCTCGTCGGCGCGGGCCAGCACGTTCAACGCCAGGTCGAACAGCTCGACATGGACGTACGTCTCCGCGATGTCGACGCCGATCAGCGCGCCCCCGGACGCGTTGACGGCGACCAGGCCCCGGGGCCGGCCGCCCGCCGAGTCCTCGAACCCGACCTCCGTGATCATCCGCAGGTCGAGCAACTCGCCGACCAGGGTGGCGACCGTGGCCAGGCTCAGTCCGGTGGCGGCCGCCAACTCCTGCCGGGAGGTGGGGGAGGCGGCGATGATCTGACGCAGCACCTCGTATCGGTTCGCCGTACGGATGTCACGTGATGTGCGCTTCACCGAGTCTGTCCCCCGTCCCTTCGCTCCTGCGGACCGGGACACGACGGCACCGGCGCGGCGCAAGGCTATGGGCTGCCGACGTCTTTCGACAAGGGGTTAGGAAAGGGGCTTTATAAAGTCTCGGTCCAGGGAGCGGGCCCAAGGGGGCGGAGGCTCAGTCGCCGAGTACGTCCCGCACGAAGGTGTTGGCGAACTTGCCGCCGGGGTCCAGCGTACGGGCCAGCTCCCGGAAGTCGCCGAGCCGGGGGTAGCGCTCGCGCAGCACCCGCGCCTCCGTCGTGAACACCTTGCCCCAGTGCGGCCGGGCGTCGAAGGCGTCCAGCGCCACCTCCACCGCGCGCACCACCGGCAGCACGGCCTCGGTGTCGTCGACCCAGGTGAAGTGCAGGGCCACCGTGTCCCGCCCGTACGCCGGGCTGAGCCACTGCGCGTCGGCGGCCACCGTGCGCACCTCGCAGACCTGCAGCAGGGGCGCGATGGTCGCCCGGATCACGTCCAGCGCGCGCAGCGCGTCGCGGGCGTGCGGCCTCGGCAGCAGGTACTCGGACTGCAGCTCGGAGCCGCTGCTCGGCGTGAACTCCGCCCGGAAATGCGGGAGTCGCTCGTGCCACGGGCCCGGTACGCCGAACTGCTCGGTGCAGTTGCGGGCGGGCATCCCCGGCACCGGGTGCATCTTCTCGGTCGCCGGGGCGGCCCACGGGAAGTCCGCGAGCGGCTGGTCGGAGCGCCGCTTCAGCCACACCTGCCGGAAGCCCGGCGCGCGCCAGTCGGTGAACAGGCTCACGCTGTACGCCGTCGCGGCGACCGTCTCGAAGTCCAGGCCTTCGAGGGGGAGTTCGGTGAACACGTACTGCTCGACGTCGAAGCCCGGCTGCAGGTCGAGAGTGAGGGTGGTGACGACGCCGAGCGCGCCCAGCGAGGTGACGGCGCCGTCGAAGCGGTCGTCGCCGCGTCCGATCGTCACGGTGGAGCCGTCCGCGGTGACGATCTCGACCTCGCGCACGGCCGACGCGAGGGAGCCGTTGGCCACGCCCGAGCCGTGGGTGCCGGTGGCCACCGAACCGGCCACGGAGATGTGCGGCAGGGAGGCCATGTTGGGCAGGGCGAGGCCGTGCGCGTCCACGACCCGGGCCAGTTCCGCGTATCGGACGCCGCCCGAGACCCGTACCGTGCGGGCCGTGGTGTCCACGTCGATCACCGGGGGCAGTCCGGCGGTCGACAGCAGGACGCCGTCGGGACCCGGTTCGGCGATCTCGTTGAAGGAGTGCCCGCTGCCCAGCACGCGCACCCTCGCGCTGTCGGCCACCAGGGCCTTGAGCGCGTCGAGCGAGTGCGGGCGGTGCAGTTCCTTGGCGGCATAGGTGATGTTGCCCGCCCAGTTGGTGACGGTCCCGGTCATCCCGTTGTCCCTCCCCGTGGCATCGAGAGCCACGACCTCACAGGGGAACCTACCTCGCGCGTCCGGGAGTCGCGCAGCGGGTACCCGGCGGGGCTGCGCGACGAATTTCGTTGCGCTGGGCGTTCACGGCAACGGATCACGTCGCCCCCTATCCGTCCGGGGTGCGCTTTCGTTAGCTTTGCGTCCATGACGTCGAGCCCGCCGCCCGCCCTGCCCGCCGCCCTCCCGCAGACCGAGCTGACCCGGCACCGCCGTCTGCGCGAGCAGGGCAGCCTCGACCGGGCGGACCTGGACGCGATCCTGGACGCCGGGTTCGTGTGCCACCTGGGTGTGCTGGTCGAGGGCCGGCCCCTGGTCGTACCGACGGTGTACGGCCGTGACGAGCGGCAGCTCTATCTGCACGGTTCCGTGGCCAGCCGCAGCCTCGCCGCCGGCACGCCGGTCTGCGTCACGGTCACCCATGTCGACGGCCTGGTCCTGGCCCGGTCGGTGTTCGAGCACGGCGTGAACTACCGCAGCGCGATGATCCACGGCGTCCCGCGCAAGATCACCGACCCCGACGAGAAGCTGGCCGGCCTGCGCGCCCTCACCGAACACGCGACACCCGGGCAGTGGACGTACGCCCGCCGCCCGAGCCGCAAGGAACTCGCCGCCACCACCCTGCTCGCCCTGTCCCTGGAGGAGGCATCGGTCAAGATCCGCACGGGCCCGCCGGACGACGGCGAGGGACCTGACGCGGAGCTGGGGATATGGGCGGGCACGCTGCCGCTGACGTCGACGTGGGGTACCCCGGTCGCGGACCCGGCCCTGCCGTCGAACACTCCCGTACCGGAACATATCGCCCGTCGTGGAGGGACCCGGCACGGGGAATGAACGAGCGGGGGCATACCGTGAAGAGTCGTACGCCTGAAGCAGGGCGCCTGAGCCGGGAGGAGATTACGGGATGGGCAGCCGCACCGCGCTGGTCGAGGATCTGATGGAGCGCTTTCCGCATGTGCCGCGGGAAGCCGTCTTCAAGGAGGACCTGCTGCGCGGCGGTGTCGCCTTCGACCCCTCCGCGCTGAGTGACAACGAGGGCGGCGAGGTCAAGCCGAAGTCGTACTTCATCTTCTCCTTCGACCACGGCACGCTGCCGGAGCTGGGCGAGGCCGCGCTGCGCCGGCCCCCGGAGGAGATCATCCTCACGGGCGGCCCCTACGACCTGCGACGGACCGTCGTCTCCGTGCGCGTGAACCCGGCCTCGCCGTACCGCGTCGCCTCCGACGACGACGGTGTCCTCGGGCTGTATCTCGACGGCAAGCGCATCGCCGATGTCGGTGTGCCGCCGATGCCCGAGTACTACCGGCACAAGCTCGCCAACGGGAAGTCCGTGATGGAGGTGGCCCCGACCATCCAGTGGGGCTACCTGATCTACCTCACCGTCTTCCGCGTCTGCCAGTACTTCGGCGCCAAGGAGGAGTGCCAGTACTGCGACATCAACCACAACTGGCGCCAGCACAAGGCGGCCGGGCGGCCGTACACGGGCGTCAAGGACGTGGAGGAGGTGCTGGAGGCGCTCGAGATCATCGACCGCTACGACACCGCGAAGGTGTCCACCGCCTACACCCTCACCGGCGGCGCGATCACCAAGACCGTCGCGGGGCGCGACGAGGCCGACTTCTACGGGCACTACGCCAAGGCCATCGAGGAGCGCTTCCCGGGCCGCTGGATCGGCAAGGTCGTCGCCCAGGCCCTGCCGAAGGACGACGTGCAGCGCTTCAAGGACTACGGCGTGCAGATCTACCACCCCAACTACGAGGTGTGGGACGAGTACCTGTTCAAGCTGCACTGCCCGGGCAAGGAGCGCTACGTCGGCCGCGCCGAGTGGCACAAGCGGATCCTCGACTCGGCGGAGATCTTCGGCGCGCGCAACGTGATCCCCAACTTCGTGGCGGGCGTGGAGATGGCGGAGCCGTTCGGCTTCAAGACCGTCGACGAGGCCATCGCGTCGACCACCGAAGGCCTGCGCTTCTTCATGTCGCAGGGCATCACGCCCCGCTTCACCACCTGGTGCCCCGAGCCCACCACCCCGCTCGGCAAGGCCAACCCGCAGGGTGCCCCGCTGGAGTACCACATCCGGCTGCTGGAGGCCTACCGCGCCACCATGGAGGACTTCGGGCTCCAGTCCCCGCCCGGATACGGCGAACCCGGCCCCGGCCGCGCCGTGTTCTCCGTCAGCTCCTTCATGGACAGCCTGCCGGCCCGCGAGGACAGCACCTCCACGCCGGAGCCGACCCAGGTGTGACTCCCGGGGTCCCGGGGTCCCGGGGGACACGGAGTGGCATCGCATCGATACTTCCTGGCGTTCCTTCCGTATAACTCTCGTAGCAACGAGGAGTGGACGCAGGAGCGGCAGCGGGGGGTGCACCGGCGGTCGTCGTCAGGCGACCGCCGGTAACCGGAATTGAAACGGGCGCTTGTCAGTTGTGTCGAGAACGTGAAAGGCTCGGGCCCTGCCGCGAGGCTCCCCACAACTCCGTTGCCAACATGGTGAGTTGACCTCGCTTGTGGATGCAGGAGACCCATGCCCGACCTGCCGACCCCGAAGGACGCCGCCGAGGCCGCGCTGTTCTCGGAGTGCTGGGACGCCGTGCTGTCCTACGCCGATCTGTGCACCGCGGGCTCCACCGCGGCCACACAGCTGGCCACGGAGGCATTCGCCCTCGGCATACGCGAAGCACGCGCCGCGGAGAGCGGCCATGCCAGGAGCACCGGCCGCCGCGCGCCCAACCTCCCCGTGATTCCCCTGCTGCTGACCGCCGTACGCACCACTGCGGCGGCCTGGGAAGCGGGTGGACAGGGTCACGACCTCGACTCCGATCTGCGGCTGTGGCTCAACTCCGACAACGCCGCGCGCTACACCGGACCGCCGCTGCTGCGCCCGATCGCCCTGCGCGGTCTGCGTGACCTGCAGGAAGCGGACGCCACGCTGCTGTGGCTGGCCGAGGTGGAGGCGCTGCCGCTGCCCGTGGTGGCCCGGCGCCTGGGCCTGGACCCGGCCCTCGTCGCCGACGAACTCGCCCAGGTGCGCGGCCTGTTCCGGGACCGCTGCCACCGCAACCACGTCGACACACCGATGGACGCGCAGTGCCGCAGCTATGTGCGGCTGCTCGACGCGGTCACCCGGTCGCCCACCGCCGACATCCCCGAGGACCTCTCGCACCACCTCGCCCGGTGCGTGGGCTGTGCGGAGGCCGCCGCCTGTCTGCGGCCCACCAGCGGCGGGCTGCCCGTGGCGCTGGCCGGCGGGGTGATCGGCTGGGGCGGCCTGGCCTATCTGGAGCGCCGCCGCCGGGCCGCCGAGGTGCGACTGGGCGTCGGACGCCCGGAGTTGACCGCCGGCTCGGGCGGTGAGCCGCAGGAGGGTGCCAAGCGGGCGAAGGCCGTGCGCAACGGTCTGCTCGTCGCCGCCGTCCTGGTGTCGCTGCTGGCGCTCGCCGTGTCGATGATGCCGATGGGCGGTGGCATGGACGACGACGCGTCGGGCTCCGGCGGCCCCTCGGCCGACACCGGCCCGGTGGCCGCGCCGCAGCCGTCCCGGCCGTCCTCGGTACCGCTCCCGAAGACGGCCTCCCCGACCCCGTCCGCCACCACGACGGCGACGCCGACCGGCCGGGGCAAGAAGGCGGACCCGGACCCGGAGCCCCAGGGCGCCTCCTCGTCCACGGCCGACGACAAGTCGTCCCCGGGCAAGAGCGCCTCGCCCACCTGCGCGTTCGAGTTCGACCTCGTCAACCAGTGGCCCGACGGTTTCCAGGCCACCATCAGCGTCACCACCGGGAAGGCCATCGGCGACTGGCGGGTGGCCTGGTCCTTCAAGGACGGCCAGCGGGTCGGCCAGATGTGGGACGCCAACTTCGCCCAGAACGGCTCCCGGGTCACCGCCACCGCCGCCGACTACAACGAGTCGGTCCCCGCGAACGGCACTCTCTCCTTCGGCTTCATCGCCACCTGGTCGGGCAAGAACTCCCCGCCGTACGACGTCACGCTGAACGGGCAGAGCTGCGCGAAGTCCTGACCTCGCGACACCCTCCGGACGAGGACCGCTAGCGGTCCTCGTCCCCCAGGAGCAGGGCGTCCAGGTCCCCCGTGAAATCACCCGTGTTGAGGAACATCAGGTCCAGGGGGTCGGACGTCGGCTCCGGCCGGTTCTCCGGTGCGAGCAGTGCCTGTTCCGTCCAGATGCACTTGCCCGTGGCCGTGTAGCGCGTGCCCCACCGCTGGGAGAGGGCCGTGATCAGCTGCAGGCCGCGACCGCCCTCGTCCGTGTCCGTCGCACGGCGGATCCGGGGCATCGTCAGACTGCCGTCGAAGACCTCGCAGATCAGCTCGGCGCCGTGCAGGAGCCGTAGCCGCAGCGGGCCCCTGGCGTGGCGGATCACGTTGCCCACCATCTCGCTGGCCAGCAGTTCCGTGGTCGGGATCAGGTCGTCCAGACCCCACAGGACGAGCTGTTCACGCACGTGGCGGCGGGCCTGGCCGGCGGCTCGCGGGTCCTCGGGCAGCGACCAGGACGCCATGCGGTCGCCGGTGAGGGCGTGCAGGCGGGCGACCAGCAGGGCCGCGTCGTCCGTCGTCGCGCTCTCGGCGGGCAGCAGCCCCGCCGTCAGGGTGTCGCAGAGGCGCTCCAGGTCCATGTCCGTGCCCGGATCGGCCTGGTGCGCCTCGTGCAGCAGCCGCGCCAGGTCCGCCATGCCCTCTTCCATCTCGCGCTTGGACGACTCCACCAGGCCGTCGGTGTAGAGCACCAGCAGGCTGCCCTCCGGAACCGTCAACTCGACCGTCTCGAAAGGGGGTTCGGCCGCGCCGAGCGGCGGGTCCGCCTCCAGGGGCGGGAAGTGGACCGTGCCGTCGGGGTGGACCACCGCGGGCGGCGGATGCCCGGCCCGTGCGATGGAGCAGATCCGCGAGGTCGAGTCGTAGAGCGCGTACAGACAGGTCGCGTACGACTCCTCGCCCATGCCGGCGACCAGGTCGTTGAGGTGGCTCATGATCTCGTCGGGCGGGAGTTCCAGGTCGGCCAGGGTGTGGACCGCCGTGCGCAGGCGGCCCATCGTCGCCGCCTCCGGCAGGCCGTGGCCCATCACATCGCCCACCACCAGGGCGACCTGGCCGCCCGAGAGCGGGATGATGTCGTACCAGTCGCCGCCCACGTCCATGCCCTGGCCGGCCGGAAGGTAGCGGGCGGCCGCGGTGCACGCCGGCAGATCGGGCAGGTCCCGGGGGAGCAGACTGCGCTGGAGTTCGCGGGAACGGGTGTGCTCGGCGTCGTAGAGCCGGGCCCGCTCCAGGGCCTGGGCGACGAGGGCGCTGATCGTGGTCAGCAGCGTGCGCTCCTCGTCGGAGAGCCGGCGGGAGCGCTCGAAGGCGACGACGCAGACGCCGAAGGTCTTGCCGGACGCCGTCAGCGGCAGGAACGCCCACGCCTGCTTCTCGGCCCGGTCCGGCCTGCCGGTCAGCGCGGGGTAGCGGGCCGTGTACTCCTCGACCGAGGAGAGGAACAGCGGCAGACCGGACGCGATCACGTCCCAGGACGGCTCACCGGATGTCCGGGAGTGGCCGTCGACGGTGGCGAGGAAGTCCTCGGGGTAGCCGTCCGCTCCCACGGTGTGCAGCCGGTCGCCCTCGACGGCCTGCACCAGGAGACCGGCCGCGGCGAACGGCGGCAGCACCCGGCGGGCGACCGCGGCCACCACGTCCTGCGAGGTCGTCGCCTTGGCCAGGGCCGTCGTCAACTCGCCCATCCGGGCCGCGCGTTCGACCGCGGCGCGCTCGGAGGCGCGGCGCTCCTCCTCGTGCTGCCGCTTCTCGGTGACGTCGGTGAAGTAGAGGGTGCGGCCGTCGGGGCCCGGCACCAGGCGCACGTGGTGGCGCCGGCCGCTGTCACCCATCCGCACGTCGAACCCGACGGACCTCTCCTCGGCGGCGGCCTCCCGGCAGCGGCTCTCCATGCCGGGCACCTCGCGGGTGGCGGGCAGCTCCCACAGCAGCTGCCCGAACAGCTCCTCCTCGGAGAAGCCGAGCGTGCGCTCCGCCTCCAGGTTGGCGAAGGTGATCCGCCACTCGTCGTCCACCGCCAGGAAGCCGTCGCTCATGTGGCGCAGGGCGCGGCCGAGCGCGTCCCGGGCGGACCGGGACTCGTTGCTCTCCCAGCCCACGCCGATCATCCGGTGAGGCTCGCCGTTCTCGTGGTACGTCACCCGCGCGCGGGCCTGCGTCCAGCCGTACGTGCCGTCCAGCCGCCGTACCCGGTACTCGGCCTCGAACACGCCGTGGTCGCGGATCGCCCGGTCCACCGCGTCGAGGGTCGGCGCCAGGTCGTCGGGGTGGACGCACACCATCCAGTTCTCGACCCGCGCGGTGTAGTCCTCCGGCCGGAAGCCGTACAGCTCCATGGCCGCTTCGTCCCACAGCAGTTCGCCGCCCTGGATGTCCCAGTCCCACGAGCCGACGCTGACCTCCTTCAGGGCCTGCCGCAGACGGTCGCGGGAGCCGGTCAGGTCCGTCCGGGAGGGGGTGGAGGGCGGCGCGGCCTGGCTCATCCGCTCCTCGGTCCAGGCGGTCAGATCGTGGAGGAAGTCCCACTGCTTCGCGGTGGGTTCGCCCTGGTCACCGGCCAGGACCGTGAGCGCGCCGATGCTGCGGTCGCCGCCGAACAGCGGCAGGGCGGCCAGGCCGGTGCCGGGCCAGCTGAGATCCGGGGCCGCCGTGTCCTCGGACGTGGACTCCAGCGGCACCCACACGCCACGGCCCTGGTACAGGGCCCGGGCCTGCGCCGACGGGCCCTCCTGGTTGATGATCTCCCAGGAGCGGGCGAGCGCGGGCGGCAGACCGGTCGACGACACCAGCCGGAGCATGGACATGGGGCCGCGCAGGTGAATCGTTCCCCCGAGGGCGCTCAGCTCGCCCACGGCGTGCTGGAGCGCCAGCCGGAAGACCTCGCTCTCCGCCACGCCGGGGTCCACCGTGCCGAGGAGAGCCAGACGCGCGTTCATACCGTGGACTTTACCGTTCCGGCCTCAGGTGACGTACAGCTTCGCATGATTCCCACCAGCGGTCCCGAGCACCGCCGCACGCTCAACTGACGTAAATTCAGGGAGAGTTACCGGCAAGTCACACTGAGATCAAGATCCGTCACGCTGTGTGGCGCGCGCCCTGCCGTGCGGCGGGTCGGACGCCGTGTAGCGCGGCGTTCACGGACCGGGCGGGGGGCGGTAATGATCGACGAATACATTTGAGGGCATCCCGGAATTCCTGGAACTCCGCGATCACGTAAGGGCGTTGTCACCCCGTCAGATCCACCCCACCCGCCAGCGAGGAGCGGTATGGACATCGGCGTCTTCATCCCCATCGGCAACAACGGCTGGCTCATATCGAAGAGTTCACCCCAGTACCTGCCGAGCTTCGAGCTGAACAAGGCCATCGTGCAGAAGGCGGAGGAGCACGGGCTCGACTTCGCGCTGTCGATGATCAAGCTCAAGGGGTTCGGCGGCGAGACGGAGTTCTGGGACCACAACCTGGAGTCGTTCACGCTGATGGCGGGCCTGGCCGCCGTGACCGAGCGCATCAAGCTGTACGCCTCCACCCCGATCCTCGCGCTGGAGCCCGCCATCGTCGCGCGCATGGCGGTGACGATCGACTCGATCGCCCCCGGCCGCTTCGGCATCAACATCGTCACCGGCTGGGCCCCCGGCGAGTACTCCCAGATGGGCCTGTGGCCCGGCGACCAGCACTTCGGCAACCGCTACGCGCGCGCCGCCGAGTACGTCACGGTGATGAAGGAGCTGTGGAGCGAGGGCGTCAGCAACTTCAAGGGCGAGTTCTACCAGATGGACGACTGCGTGCTGTCGCCGCGCCCGACGGACGGGCACATCGACATCGTCGCCGCCGGCCAGAGCAGCACCGGCATGAAGTTCGCCGCCGAGCACGCCCAGTACAACTTCATCCTCGGCAGCGGCGTCAACACCCCGCTCGCGCTCTCGGACACCACGGCCGGTCTCGTCGAGGCGGCCGAGCAGACCGGCCGGGACGTCGGCGCGCTCTCGCTGTTCATGGTCATCGCGGACGAGACCGACGAGGCCGCCCACGCCAAGTGGCAGGACTACCACGACAACGCCGACCACGCGGCGCTGGCGTACATGGCGGGCGAGACGGCCACGGACACCACCTCCGACGGCACCTCGACCGCCCGGACCATCGCGCTGCCCGAAGGCGCGGTGAACTTCAACATGGGCACGCTGGTCGGGTCCTACGAGACCGTCGCGAAACTGCTCGACGAGGTCGCCGAGGTCGAAGGCACCAAGGGGATCATGCTCGTTTTCGACGACTTCCTCGAAGGCCTGGAGAACTTCGGAACGCGCATCCAGCCGCTGATGAAGTCGCGCTCGGTCCCGCGGTGAGAACCGCCCCCGTACCGGACCCGCCGGACGCCTCCCTCGGTGGGCCGGACGTGTGGCCGGCCTGATGCCCGGGGCGGGGTCCGCCGGCCGTGACCCGCGGTGGGTGTTCGCCGCCACCGCCGTGGGCGTGGTCGCCGTGTTCCTGAACATGAGCGGCCTCGCCGTCGCGCTGCCCACGATCGCCCGGGAGTTGGGTGCGGGCCCCGGGCAGGCCGACTGGATCCTGCTCGGCTACATGCTGGTCACCACCGCTCTGATCCTCGTCTTCGGCCGGATCGCCGACCTGGTCGGCCGCCGCAGGCTCTATCTCGCCGGGCTCGTCGTCTTCACCGCCGCGACCGGGCTGGCGGCGCTCGCCCCGACGGCGGAGTTCCTGATCGCGGCCCGGGTCGTGCAGGGGGCCGGGGCCGCCGCCGTGATCACCAACAACACCGCCCTGCTGACCGACGTCTTCCCCGCGCGGAGCCTGGGCCGGGCCCTCGGCTGGAACGTGACCGTGGCCGCGCTGGCCCAGCTCGCCGGACCGCTCGTCGGCGGCGCGGCGACCCAACTCCTCGGCTGGCGCGGGCTGTTCGTCGTCTGCGTGCCGATCGGGCTGCTCGCGATCGTCGCGTCGGCGCTGGTCGTTCCGGTGAGCGCGGGCGGCACCGCCCAGCGGGCCGGCGGCGCCCGCGAACCGTTCGACCTGCCGGGCGCGCTGCTCTCCACGGCGATGCTGACCGCGCTGGTCCTCGCCCTGACGCCCGGCGCCACGGCCACCGTCTCCGGCCGGCTGCCGTGGATCTGCGCCGGCGCGACCCTCGCGCTGTTCACGGCCTTCGTCGTCGTCCAGGCACGGCGGTCGCACCCCCTGGTCGACGTCGCGTTGCTGCGCACCCGGGCGATCGCCCTGGTGCTCGGCGCCGTGCTCGCCAACGCGATCGGCTCCTACGCCGTCGTACTGCTGGCCTCCCTGCACGAGCAGGCGGTCGCCGGCGCCACGTCCCTGCGGGCGGGAGTGTTGGTGACACCGGTCGCGGTCGGCACGCTGACGACCTCGGCCGTCGCCGGTTCCCTGTTCGGCCGCTTCACCCCGCGCGCGCTGACGACGGCGGGCACCGCCATGACGGCGTGCGGACTGCTGGGCTTCTCGCTGACGCTCTCGACGACGGCGGTGCCTTTCCTGGCGGTGGCCCCGTTCCTCTTCCTCGTCGGGGCCGGCACCGGGCTGTTCATGACCCCCAGCACGAGCGCCCTGATGCTCAGCGCGCCGGCGGACCGGCGCGGGATGGCCAACGGCCTGCGGTCGACCACACAGAACGTGGGTTACCTGCTCAGTACGGCGCTCGCGCTCGCGTTCACGACGACCGGGCTGAGCGAACCGGCCCGGCACGCCGCGTACGACGGGACACTGAACACGCTGAACGTCCTCGGGTCGGGCGAGCTGAACCGCTTCGTCGCCAACATCCGCGTCACGGGGTTCGTCCTCACGGGCATCGTGGTGGCGGGCGGAGTGATCTGCCTGGCGTTTCCGCGGTCGCTGCGAGCGCCGCGTACGGCCGACGCGGTCGCCGTCAACGCCCGCCCGGAGTCCGCCACTTCACGAAGGGGATCGCCATGACCGCCTCCCGGCAGCAGGACTACGAGCACGCCGGATTCGGCGGCCGGCTCACCCCCGGCACCTCCCCGGCCCTCCTCCTGGTGGACCCCGCCCGCGCCTACGTCGACCCGGACTGCCCGCTCTACGCGGGGGTCGAACCGGCGGTCGAGGCGATGGGACTCCTGCTGGCCGACGCGCGCCGGGCCGGGATTCCGGTGATCATCACGAGGGTGCTGCTGCGGGCGGACGGCAGTGACGGCGGCCTCTTCTTCCGCAAGGTGCCCGTCCTGCGGGCCTTCGTCGAAGGCAGTCCCTTCGGCGAATTCATCGACGGGCTGGCCCCGACGGCGGACGAACTGACCGTGACGAAGCAGTACCCGAGTGCCTTCTTCGGCACCGGACTTGCCGCTCACCTCACGGCGAACGGCATCGACACCCTGTTCATCGGCGGACTGTCGACGAGCGGCTGCGTCCGCGCCAGCGCGCTGGACGCCATGCAGTACGGGTTCGTGCCCATCGTGGTCGAGGAGGCCGTCGGCGACCGGGACGCCGGCATCCACGCGGCGAACCTCTTCGACATCAAGCACAAGATCGGCGAGGTGTGGCCGATGGGGCGGGTGCGGGAGCATCTCGGTGCGCTGTGATCCGGTGCGCTGCCATGTGGGCCGCTGTAATTCGGTGGCGTCGTGGCCCGAGTGCCCCTAAGGTCGTGCTCGTTCCGATCGTGTCCGTTCACGAGGAAGACCTGGGAGGTGTTGACCGATGACTGCCGTCGCGCCGGGCGCTGCCCGCATCCACGAGTTCATCAAGTCCACCTCCCTGGCAGCCGGCTGACCTCAACTTCGTCGGCCGGGGCCGTCCTTGTGAAGGATCTCCCTTGACTTCCAGCAGTTCCAGCTCCGTTTCCCCTGCTCTCTCCGTGCTCGCTCCCTACGGCTGGGACGAGGCATGGGCGGACGAGTTCGCCCGCTATGACAGCGAGGGCCTCCTGCCCGGGCGGGTCGTCCGCGTCGACCGCGGGCAGTGCGACGTCGTCACCCCCGTCGGTACCGTGCGGGCCGACACCGAGTTCGTCGTCCCCCGCGATCCGATGAAGGTCGTGTGCACGGGGGACTGGGCCGCCGTCGACCCGGAAGGCAGCGATCCGCAGTATGTGCGAGCGCTGCTGCCACGCCGTACCGCCTTCGTCCGTTCCACCTCCTCCAAGCGGTCCGAGGGGCAGATCCTCGCCGCCAACGTCGACCACGCGATCATCGCGGTCTCGCTCGCCGTCGAACTCGACCTCGGCCGCGTGGAACGCTTCCTCGCCCTGGCCTGGGAATCGGGCGCCCAGCCCGTCGTCGTGCTCACCAAGGCCGACCTCGTGCCGGACCCGGTGGGCCTGTCGTACCTCGTCGAGGACGTCGAGTCCACCGCCCCCGGCGTCCCCGTGCTCACGGTCAGCGCCGTACGCGGTGAAGGCCTCGACGTCCTCGTGGCCCTCGTCTCCGGCGGTACGTCCGTGCTGCTCGGCCAGTCCGGCGCGGGCAAGTCCACCCTCGCGAACGCGCTCCTCGGCGACGACGTCATGGACGTACGCGCCACCCGGGACGCGGACGGAAAGGGCCGCCATACGACGACCACCCGCAACCTCCTCTCCCTGCCGGGCGGCGGTGTCCTCATCGACACACCCGGACTCCGGGGCGTCGGCCTCTGGGACGCCGGGACCGGGGTCGGCCAGGTCTTCGCCGAGATCGAGGAACTGTCCGGACGCTGCCGTTTCCAGGACTGCGCGCACGAGAGCGAGCCGGGGTGCGCGGTGCTTGCCGCGCTCGACTCGGGGGAGCTGTCGGTGCGGCGGCTGGAGAGCTATCGGAAGTTGATGCGGGAGAACCAGTGGATCGTGGCCAAGACCGATGCGCGGGTCCGTGCGGAGCTTCGGCGGGAGTGGAAGCGGAAGGGTTCTGACGGGAAGGCGGCGATGGAGGCGAAGCGGGGTCGGTGGTGACCGGGGTTGTCGTGGCCGTCCGGGGGCTGCCGCCCCCAGGCCCCCGCTTTTCCGGCTCGACGTCTGATTTCCGCTAGCCCGGTGGCTCCTCCCGGCGGAGACTTGGACACGTGATGGACGACGACAGCAGGTACGAGGCCGTGCGGAGCAGGGACGGGCGGTTCGACGGGGAGTTCTTCTTCGCCGTGCTGACCACCGGGATCTACTGTCGGCCCAGCTGCCCGGCGGTGACGCCGAAGCGGCGGAACGTGCGGTTCTTCGCCACGGCCGCCGCCGCGCAGGGGTCGGGGTTCCGGGCCTGCCGGCGGTGTCGGCCCGACGCCGTGCCGGGGTCCGCCGACTGGAACGTGCGGGCGGACGTGGTGGGGCGGGCCATGCGGTTGATCGGCGACGGTGTCGTTGACCGCGAAGGGGTCGCCGGGCTCGCCACGCGGCTCGGGTACAGCGCTCGGCAGGTGCAGCGGCAGCTCACCGCCGAGCTCGGTGCCGGGCCCGTCGCGCTTGCCCGGGCCCAGCGGGCGCACACCGCGCGGGTGCTCGTGCAGACCACCGACCTGCCGATCACGGAGATCGCGTTCGCGTCCGGGTTCGCCAGTGTGCGGCAGTTCAACGACACGGTGCGGGCCGTGTACGCGGCCACGCCGAGCGGCCTGCGGGCCGCCGCGCCGCAGACCGGCAGGGGTGGGCCGCGGGTGGCCACCCCGACGGCCGGGATCCCGTTGCGGCTCGCCCATCGCGGGCCCTATCAGGCCGGTGCCGTCTTCGATCTGCTCGCCGCCGAGGCCGTGGCCGGGGTGGAGGACGTCAGTGGGGTGCCGGGGCGGCGCGTGTACCGGCGCACCCTGCGGCTTCCGCACGGCACCGGCATCGTCGCCGTCGACGAACGGGGCGGTACCGTCCGGTCCGCGACCGGCGCTCACCCGGGCGGGTGGCTCGATGCCCGGCTGCACCTCACCGACCCCCGCGACCTGACCACCGCCGTACAGCGGCTGCGGCTGCTGTTCGACCTCGACGCCGATCCGTACGCGGTCGACGAGCGGCTCGGCGGCGACGAGCGGCTCGCGCCCATGGTCGCCGCCCGGCCGGGGATACGGTCGCCCGGTGCCGCCGATCCGGCCGAACTGGCCGTGCGGGCACTCGTCGGGCGGGACGCGGCCGAGCGGCTCGTCCAGCGGTACGGCAAGGCGCTCGACGCGCCCTGCGGCAGCCTCACCCACCTCTTTCCCGAACCGGCGGTCCTCGCCGAGGCCGAACCGCACGGCACCCTGGGCGCGCTCACCGCCGCCCTCGCCGACGGTGCCGTACGCCTCGATGCCGGCGTCGACCGTGACGACGCGGCGGCGGCCCTGCTCGCCCTGCCCGGCATGGACGCGGCCACCGTCGCCACGATCCGGGCCCGCGCCCTCGGCGACCCCGACGTCGCGCCGCCCCTCCTCGACACACCCGACAGCTGGCGCCCCTGGCGCTCGTACGCCTTGCAACACCTGCGTGCCGCAGGGGAGTTGGAGTTCCGATGAGTGACCCCGTGCGCTATGCGTATGTCGACAGCCCCGTCGGCGCGCTGCTGCTCACCGCCGACCCCGACGACGGCGCACTGACCTCCCTCACCGTGCCCGGGCAGAAGAACGGCCGTACGGTCCAGGAGGGTTGGGTGCACACGCCCGACATCTTCCGTGCCGCCGGCGAACAGCTCGCCGCCTACTTCGGTGGTGAACTGAAGGACTTCGAGCTGGAGTTGCGCAGCGACGGGAGTGAGTTCCGGGAGCGGGTGTGGGGGGCTCTCGGGTCGGTGCCGTACGGGGAGACCACGACCTACGGTGAGATCGCCGCGCGAATCGGCGCCTCCCGGGCGGCCGTTCGGGCCGTCGGTGGTGCGATCGGCGCCAATCCCCTGCTCATCGTGCGGCCTTGCCATCGGGTGATCGGCGCCGACGGTTCACTGACCGGGTATGCGGGCGGTCTGGAGCGCAAGACCGCACTGCTGTCCTTGGAGGGCGTGCTCTAGGGCTCCGTGTCCACCTGGTCCAGGCCCCAGCTGTGGATCCGGCGCGGGTGGACGCGGATCACCTCTTCGCTGAAGTGCGGGCCCAACTCGTGCGGGCCGCTGAGGAGTTCGGCGGCGCCGCGGATGTCCACGCCGCGTACCCGCCAGGGGTGCAGGCTCGCGATGTCGTCGACGACCAGGGCTGCCTTCGGGTTCTTCAGGAGGTTGCGCCACTTCTTGGTGGAGCCCATCGCGTAGCCGCCGATCAAGATGGTGCCGTCGTCCTGGAGGAAGAAGCCGACCGGGTTCGCCTGCGGCTGCCCGTGCGGGTCGACGGTGGCCAGTCGGCCCAGCCGCTGCGACCTCAGATACGTACGCTCCGCCTCGCTGAATTCGGTCATGGCAGCAAGCCAAGCACCCGGGGCGGGCCCGCACATCGGCCGCACGGACCAGGACCGTGGGCTTACGCCCCCGCCGGCCGTCCGTGCCGTCAGCCCCAGATCACCGCCCCCAGCCACGCCCCCGCGATCAGCAGGCAGGTGAACAGCTCCGCCAGCACACTGGACCCGCCCGAGCGCATCGCCGTCCGCAGGGCCGCCCGCGCCTCTCCGTGGCCGCCCAGGCGGAGCCGTTCGCCGACGTAGATACCGGCCATGAAGCCGGGTATCGCGCCCAGCACGGGGATCAGGACGAAGCCCAGCAGCGCGCCCGCCCCCGCGTACACGCCCATCCGGGGGGTGGCTCCGCTCGCGCGCAGCCTTCTCGGGGGCAGCATCCAGCGCACCACCTGGCTGAGCAGGAGCGCGATCGTGGCGCCCACCAGGACACCCCATGCCACCGGCTGCGGGTCCTTCAGCGCCCACCACAGAACCGCGGCCCATACGAGCCACGATCCCGGCACCCCGGGCACGAGTACTCCACACAGGCCGAGCAGGAGGACCAGGCCGACCAGCAGGAGGTCCCACACTCCCATCTGACCAGAGTGCCGGAGGGGAGACGAAGCCGCAGATCAGGACCGGCCGGCAAGGGGCGGTCGGGGGTCGGGAGGGCCGGGCGGGCGCGGGTCACAAGGACCCGTCCCTGGTCACCCAGCCCCGCTCGTAGGCGTGCCAGCCCAGCTGCAGGCGGGTCGTCACGCCGGTCAGTTCCATCAGGCGCTTCACCCGGCGCTGCACGGTCCGCAGGCCCAGGTCCAGCTGTTTGGCGACGCTCGCGTCGGTCAGGCCGGCCAGCAGCAGGGACAGCACCTCCAGGTCGGTGGTGTCGGGGCCGTCCGGGGTCTCCTCGGTGACCCCGGACGCGCCGAGGCGCAGCGGCAGCGCGTCCCGCCACACCGACTCGAACAGGCCGGAGAGCAGTTCGAGGAGGCCGCTCGCGTGGACCACCAGCGCGGCGGGTTCCGAGGTGTGCGAGGTGAGCGGCACCAGGGCCGTCGTCCGGTCGGCCACCACCAGCTTGGTCGGGACCCGCTCCACCACCCGGATCCGCTCCTCGCGGGCGAGCGCGGCGGACAGCTCGGTCATGCCGTCCGGCAGGTCGAGGACGGACCGCTCCACCACCACCCGGTAGACCACACCGCGGTCGGTGGCCTGCTCCTCCGCCTCGTTCTCGCCGCCGGAGACGACGGCCGGGTTGCCGGTGACCAGGGCGCAGACCTCCTCGCTCGCGCCGAGCTGGAGCTGCAGGAAGCGCTGGGCGACCGCCGCCGCGCCGATCACCACCTCGACCAGGTCGTGCACGGCGGGCTCGGCCGCCGTCGCCCGGTACTCCTCGGCCAGCAGGGCCGCCGCCAGTTCCGCCTTCTCCAGTTCGTGCCGTTGCTGGGTGAGGAGGGCGCCCAGGGCCACGCCGGGCGGGGCGGCGACCCAGCGGCCCGGTCGGGCCGAGGACTGGGCGGCCAGCCCGTGCCGCTCGAGGCGGCGCAGCGCGCGCTCCGTGTCGTGCTCGCCGAGCGTCAGTCGCCGGGCCAGGGCGGACACGTCGGCGGCGCCCACGGACACCAGTGCGCGGTACGCCGACTCGTGCGTCTCGTCCAGCCCCAGTACTCCCAGCATCAGCTGTCGCCCTCCCCGTCGAACCGGCCTCGCGCGTGCCCGCGTATGGCGGAAAACAGCCATGGCGCAAACCCGCCTCCGCACATCATCGCCGTACCACCCGTCCCTCTGCCAAGGTGGCGCCACCGCGGACGCATTCCTGGATCACAGCTGGTCTTCAGGGTGCGGGGGCACAATCAGGCCGGTCCGGCAGACGCGGAGCGGGACGCGGTCACTCAGAACGTGATCCGGGCCCGAGACGTGTCGTCGGCACGCAGGGGATCCGGGCCCGGGTCACCTCGCTGTCGCCGGGCGGTTCTCCCGTGGGGGGTGGAACCGTCCGGCGGCTCCAACTCGCCACTCCCGCATCACTGTTCGACAGTTCACTCGACACGCCGTTCGATGCGCGATGTCGTACCGGTTTTTGCTGATGCCCCGTTTTCATCCGGCCCGCGCGGTGGACAATTAGGGGCATGAGCCAGCAGGGGGGAAGTCCCACCGGTCACGAGGACGACTGGTGGGGACAGCTGTACGACGACTCCACCGAGGACACGGGCCCGGCGGGCGCCGCCGACTCCCTCGACGACCGTTTCGCGTCGGCGACGGAAGCGGTGACGGACGGTTCCGGTGGGAACGCGGGTGCGAGTGCCGGCGCAGGCGGCAATGGCGGTGCGGACGTCAGCGGCGGTGCCGTGGCGTGGGGTGCCGGCGACCGGGCGGGGACCGGCGTTCCCGCGCAGCGGCCGGCGATCACCGGCACCGACGCCCCGGAGGCTCCTCGCACGGGCCACGTCCAGGACCGCGTTCCATGGGAACCACCGCTCGCCGCACCCCAAGCTCCGGAGCCTGCGGTGGCGGCCCCACCGGCCCCCACCGCACCACCCCCCGAACCCCGCACACCGCCCGGCACCCCGCCGACCCCGCTCGGGCCCCCGCCGGCCGGCTTCATCGCTTCCGTCCAGGACGCCCCACCCGCCCCCTCCACCTCCCCGGTCCTCCGCACCGCCACCCACCTGGACCTCCCGACCCTTCCCCCGCCCCACGTCGACTACGTCGGCTCCGGGCCGCCCACCTACGACGCCGAGCCCACCGCGCTGCCGCCCGCCGATCCGGACGATCTCGACGATCTGGTCGCGGACACCGTGCTGGACGGCGCCCGGTACGGGGCCTGCACGCTGCGGGCCGTGTCCGTGCGCGGGGACTCCGCGCGGTTCCGGGGCGAGCCGCGCCGCGACTCGTTGCTCACCGCGCGGTTCGGCACCGGCGCGGACGCGCTGGTGCTGGTGGCGATGGCGACCGGCGCCCGGGCCACGCCGGGGGCGCACCGGGCCGCCGCCGAGGCCTGCCACTGGATCGGGCGGGCCGTCGGCCGCAGCCACGCCCGGCTCGCCGAGGACATCAGGTCCGGCCGGCGCGGTGACCTGAAGTCGGGGCTGCACCGGCTGACCGACCGCAGCCTCGGTAAGCTCCGGGCGGGCGCCGCCGAGCAGGGCGTCGACCCGGAGGAGTACTCCGCGACCCTGCGCTGTCTGTTGCTGCCGGCGGACCCCGAGTGCCGTACGCGTGTCTTCTTCGGTGTCGGCACGGGCGGGCTGTTCCGGCTCAGGGACGGCGAGTGGCAGGACATCGAACCGCGCGTCACCGATGTCACCGGCGACGCCGTCGTCGGCTTCGGCTCGCTGCCCTCCGAGACGCCCGAGGGCGACCGGCTCACCATGGACCTGGGCATCCCGACCCCGCCGAGCCCGTACGAGCCCGCTCCCGAGCCGCCCCACGAACCCTTCCGCTTCCGCGCCTCGGTGGCCCAATCGGGTGACACGCTCCTGATGTGCACGGGCGGACTGGCCGAGCCGCTGCGGGGCGAACCCGATCTGTGCCGGTATCTGACCGGCCGATGGGCCGGAGGCGGTGCGCCCGGGCTCGCCGCCTTCCTCGCCGACACCCAAGTCAGGGTCAAGGGTTACGCCGACGACCGGACCGCCGCGGCCGTTTGGGAGGCGTGAGGCGTCGGGCTGTGAATTCATGGAACCCAGGGGGACCGGAAAGATCGCGAGATCCAGCGGAGACCTAAGGGGCACCCAGAACCATGGCCAAGCAGAACGTCGCCGAACAGTTTGTCGACATCCTCGTCCGTGCCGGAGTCAAACGCCTCTACGGAGTCGTCGGCGACAGCCTCAACCCCGTCGTCGACGCGATCCGCCGCAACTCCGCCATCGACTGGGTGCACGTGCGCCACGAGGAGACCGCCGCCTTCGCCGCCGGCGCGGAGGCGCAGATCACCGGGAAGCTCGCCGCCTGCGCCGGTTCCTGCGGGCCCGGCAACCTCCACCTCATCAACGGCCTGTACGACGCCCACCGTTCGATGGCGCCCGTCCTCGCCCTCGCCTCGCAGATCCCCTCCAGCGAGATCGGTCTGGGCTACTTCCAGGAGACCCACCCCGACCGGCTGTTCACCGAGTGCAGCCACTACAGCGAGCTGATCTCCAGCCCGAAGCAGATGCCGCGGCTGCTGCAGACCGCGATCCAGCACGCCGTCGGGCAGTCGGGCGTCAGCGTCGTCTCCCTCCCCGGTGACATCGCCGCCGAACCCGCCCCCGACAAGGCCGTCGAGACCGCCCTCGTCACCTCCCGGCCCACCGTCCGGCCGGGCGACGCCGAGATCGACAAGCTCGTCGACCTGATCGACCGGGCCGAGAAGGTCACCCTCTTCTGCGGCAGCGGCACGGCGGGCGCGCACGCCGAGGTGATGGAGTTCGCGGAGAAGATCAAGTCGCCCATCGGCCACGCGCTGCGCGGAAAGGAGTGGATCCAGTACGACAACAAGTTCGACGTCGGCATGAGCGGTCTGCTCGGCTACGGGGCCGCCTACGAGGCCACCCACGAGTGCGACCTGCTGATCCTGCTCGGCACCGACTTCCCCTACAACGCCTTCCTCCCCGACGACGTGACGATCGCTCAGGTCGACGTCAGGCCCGAGCACTTGGGGCGCCGCTCCAAGCTGGACCTGGCCGTGTGGGGCGATGTGAAGGAGACCCTGCGCTGTCTGACCCCGCGGGTGAAGCCCAAGGAGAACCGGCGCTTCCTCGACAAGATGCTCAAGAAGCACGCGGACGCGCTGGAGGGGGTGGTCAAGGCCTACACCCGCAAGGTGGAGAAGCACACCCCGATCCATCCCGAGTACGTGGCGTCCGTACTGGACGAACTCGCCGACGAGGACGCCGTGTTCACGGTCGACACCGGTATGTGCAACGTCTGGGCCGCCCGCTACATCACCCCCAACGGCCGCCGCCGCGTGATCGGTTCGTTCTCCCACGGCTCGATGGCGAACGCGCTGCCCATGGCGATCGGCGCCCAGTTCACCGACCGGGAGCGACAGGTCGTGTCGATGTCCGGGGACGGCGGATTCTCCATGCTGATGGGGGACTTCCTGACGCTGGTGCAGTACGACCTTCCCGTGAAGGTCGTCCTCTTCAACAACTCCTCCCTCGGCATGGTCGAGTTGGAGATGCTGGTCGCCGGGCTGCCCTCCTACGGCACCACCAACAAGAACCCCGACTTCGCGGCCGTCGCCCGCGCCTGCGGTGCCTACGGCGTGCGGGTGGAGAAGCCCAAGGATCTGGCAGGCGCCCTGAAGGACGCCCTCAAGCACAAGGGCCCGGCCCTCGTCGACGTCGTCACCGACCCCAACGCCCTGTCCATCCCGCCGAAGATCAGCGCCGAGATGGTGACCGGCTTCGCCCTGTCCGCCTCGAAGATCGTCCTGGACGGAGGGGTCGGCCGCATGCTCACGATGGCCCGCTCCAACCTGCGCAACGTGCCCCGGCCGTAAGGGCGGTCCGATCGCCGCTCAGTAGCCCACTGTCGGCACCCACGCCCGCGCGCCGGCGTCGTTCGTCCCGTACCAGTAGCGCGGCAGACCCTTGGCGCTGGTGGTACGGAACGGACTGCCGTGGTCGTCGATGCGGACGGTGCCGGTGCGGCCCCCGGAGGACCACTCCAGCTCCAGGTACCAGCTGCAGTCACAGGTCGAGGTCGTCGCGTCGACCAGCAGCACCTCGGGGTCCTGGGCGGACACCTTGTACGGGAACTTCACCGCCGGGATCGGCGACCCGGTGTCGTTGCCCGCCTGGGCATGGGCGACCGGGCGGTCCTTGTCGAGGTTCACGGAGAAGTAGCGGGGGGTGAGCCCGCCGCCGCAGCCCTGGTCCATGGCGTAGTCGATGCCGGCCATCGGGGCGGCGCGGCCGACGACACGGACCCGCAGGCCTTCGAGGACCACCGCGGTCGAGGACCGTCCCTGCACCGTGATCTGCACCTTGGTCAGCCGCCCGTGCACCGCGCCCTGGGTCGCCGCCCACACACCGGCGTCCTGCTGGGCCGGCGGCGGCGGGACCTCGGTGATCGGCTTGTCGATGACGTAGTCGTGACCGCAGGTCCCCTCCCAGATCTGGTCGTCGGCCGTCCAGGTCAACGGCGTACCGCTGCCGCCCGAGGCGGGTCCGCTGGTGCCCTTGCCCGTCGGCCCCTCCTTCCTGGGGGTCGGGGACGCCGAGGACTTCTTGCCGGACGACGGCGACGACGAGGCCGAGCGGCTGGGGGAGGGGCTGCCGCTCGGGGTCGCCGAGCGGGTGGCGGTGCCGGCCTCCGTCGTACGGGAGGTGTCCGGCGTACTGGCCGACTTGGCCGGGGGACGGTCGTCCGACAGAGCGGACAGGCTGCCCAGCGTGAGCATCAGGACGGAGGCCGCGGCGGCGCCGACCAGGATGCGGCGCTTGCGGTACCAGGGGTGGGCCGGCGCGGGGGCGGAGGCCGGCCCGGGCAGCCCGCCCTCGGCGTTCGCGCTCTCCTCCGTGTTCTCGGCCGACGCCGGTTCGGCGGCTCGCGGACGCTGCCGGGCCGCCACCGCGAGCAGCCACAGGCGGTGCAGTTCGTGCCGCTCCTCAGGCGTCGCATCACAGAAGGCGGCGAACCGCTCCACAGGAGCGAAGTCCGTCGGCACCGCTTCGCCCGCGCAGTAGCGGTGCAGCGTGGAGGTGTTCATGTTCAGCCGCCGGGCCAGTGAGCCGTAGCTCCGGTCCGTGCGCGCCTTCAGCCGCCGCAGCAGCGCCGCGAACTCCTCGACGTCGTCCCGAGTCGACACCGTACCCCCGTCATATGTCGGATCCCAGGCTCGGACCCGTATCCCAGGCACTCCATATACCTGCACGTCAGATGGGCTGGGATGGTTCCATCATGACGCATCCGGCGTCGGCGCTTGCGGCCGGCTCCGGTGACGGCCGATGCTCTTGGTGTCGCACCGACCAGGGCCGGACCGACCATCCGCCGCCGGTACGACTCCGACACTCATGCACTCATCCACGGGGGACACCCATGCCCAAGCGCACCAGAGCCGGCGCGCTCACCGTACTCGCCATCGCGGGTCTCGCTCTCGGTACCTCACTCGCCGCACCGGCGAGCGCGGCTCCGAAGGCGCCCGGCTTCCTCGCGGCCAAGGAGCTGCCGCCGCACCCCAGCTCCATCTGGACGGCCGACAAGGTCACCGCCGGTGTGCCGGAGGAGACGGAGTGGGACACCTGCCTGCGGGCCCTGCCGGGCCAGAAGAACGCCTGGCACCGTGACTTCCGGACCGACCTGGACACGAACGCCCGCCAGATCAGCGTCACCCTGGCGAACACCAAGGCCGCCAAGGCCTTGGTCTCGAAGCTGAACAAGGACCTCAAGTCCTGCCCGACGCGGCTCGACGCCGACCCGGACCTCAAGGCCTCCGGCAAGGACTACGGGACGGTGGCCGTCGAAGAGGGCGCCCACGTCTACGGCGTGCACACCGAGGCCTCCTGGGGCGCCAGCGACGTCCGTCTCGTCTCGGTCGGCCGGGACGGGAAGACGGTCACGGTCGTGAACTGGGCCCAGATGGGCGACCTCAAGGACGCGCCCGTGAAGGCCTTCAAGAAGACGACCGTCACGGCGGTCAACAAGCTCCACTGACCGCCGCCACCAGCTGGGGCCGCCCTCCCGCACGGGGGTCGGGCGGGCGGCCCCATACCTCTCATCGCACACAGCACACGACAGCGACGCACGACCAGCGACGCACGACAAAAAACGGGGAAACAGACATGACCAGCAAGAAGAGCATCGCCCGCCGTTCCACCGTGGCCGCCGGCCTCGCCCTGGCCCTCGGCCTCGGCATCACCGCTCAGGCCTCCGCCGGAGCGCCGCGCAGCGTCAGCGGGACGCCGTCCGACAACATCACCCGCATCGCCGACTTCTACGGCGCCTACATCGACGCCGTGACCGACGAGGGCAGCGGCGACCTCGGCGACTCGCTGCGGGGGCACTACCTGACGGCCGCCTACCAGAAGCAGCTGTCCGCCTGGGAGGACAGGGAGCACGCCGACGGCGTCCTGCGCGCCCAGAACGTCCCGCTCTCCTGGAAGGTCACCGACAACGGCTCCACGAAGAAGTACACGGAGGCCGTGGTCACCCTCACCTGGAGCAAGAACAGCACCACCAAGGTCGTCGTCGACATGGCCCGCGACAGCCGCGCGATCTACCACATCGGTGCGAAGGGCCTGGCCAAGAAGTAGGCCGGGAGGGAGTCACTCCGGGCGCAGTCGCAGGGTGAGGATCCGGAACGGCCGCAGTTCGAAGGTCAAGTCGCTTTCGTGCAGCGGCCGTTCCAGCAGGTCCGTCACCTCGGCCCGGGCCACCGGGAACCCGGCGCCGAGCGTGGCCCGCGCCCGGCCGCCCCGGCACTCGTAGAGCCGGACCACGACATCGCCGCTGCGGTCCTCCGCGAGCTTGACCGACTCGACGGTCACGCCCGGGTGGTCGACCCGCACGAGGGGTGCCACGACCGGCGCCTCGGCCACCCGCAGCGGGAGGTTCAGGGCCAGCCCCTCGGCGACCGCGTGCACGACGTCGCCGCCGGGCAACAGGGCATAGGTGAGGCGGTGTCGGCCCAGGTCCGTCTCCGGGTCCGGGCTGTGTGGGGCGCGCAGCAGGGTCAGGCGTACGGTCGTGCCGAGGCCGTCGGCGTGGGGGGTGCGGGTCACGTCGTGGCCGTACGTCGAGTCGTTGAGGACCGCGACGCCGTAGTCCTCCTCGGCGACCCGGATCCAGCGGTGCGCGCAGATCTCGAAACGGGCCGCGTCCCAGGACGTGTTGGCGTGGGTGGGACGGTGGACGTGCCCGAACTGGATCTCCGCGGTGGAGCGTTCGGCGTGCACGTCCAGCGGGAAGGCGGCCTTGAGGACCTTCTCCGACTCCTGCCAGTCGACGTCCGTGACGATGTCCACCCGGCGGCCCGCCGCGGCCAGCCGGATCTCCTGCGTGATCCGCGACGTCCCGAAGGTCCGCGTCACCCGCACCGATGCCAGCAGCGGCCCGTCCGCGACCAGTTCCACCGACTCGACGTCCGTCAGGTCGGTGTGCCGGCGCCGGTAGTGCCGGTCGATGTCCCAGGCGTCCCAGGCGTTGGGGTGGTCGGGATGCAGCTGGAGGAGGTTGCCGGGTCCTGACAGCACCTCGCGGCCGGCGCGCAGGTCCCGGACCGAGGTGAGCAGACCCCGTGCGTCCACGGTGACCCGGAGCCGGGAGTTCTCCAACACGTGGGTGTCGCCGACCCGTTCGGCCCGGACGCTCTCGTCCGCCGTCTCCGGCACCGGCGCGCTGCCCAGCCCCGGCACGGTCACCAGACCGTCGCCCACGACCTCGGTGCGCGCGTACGGCGAGGCGTTGAGGACACTCGGGCCGCCCGATCCCAGCGCGGCCACCGACGCCGCGGTGATCTCCTCGATCTCCGCCAGCACCCGCGTGTACGTCTCCCGTGCCTCCCGGTGCACCCACGCGATCGAGGAGCCGGGCAGGATGTCGTGGAACTGGTGCAGCAGCACCGTCTTCCACAGCCGGTCCAGCGCCTCGTACGGGTAGGCGTACGAGGGATCGCGCACCGCCGCCGTCGCGCACCACAACTCGGCCTCACGCAGGGCGTGTTCCGAGCGCCGGTTGCCCTGCTTGGTCTTGGCCTGGGTGGTGTAGGTGGCCCGGTGCAGCTCCAGATACAGCTCGCCCGACCAGACCGGTGCCTGGGGGCCGTACTCCTCCTCGGCGGCGGCGAAGAAGGCGGACGGCTTGTCGACCGTGACCCGCGGTGAGCCCTCCAGGGAGCGCAACCGCCGTGCCTTCTCCAGCATTTCGCGGGTCGGACCGCCACCGCCGTCGCCCCAGCCGAAGGGGACCAGCGAGCGGGTGGCGCGGCCCTTGTCGGCGAAGTTGCGCTCCGCGTGCGCGAGTTCGCGACCGTGCAGTTGCGAGTTGTACGTGTCGACCGGCGGGAAGTGGGTGAAGACGCGGGTGCCGTCGATGCCCTCCCACCAGAAAGTGTGGTGGGGCATCCGGTTCGACTGGTTCCAGCTCAGTTTCTGGGTCAGGAACCAACGGATTCCGGCCAGTTTCGCGAGCTGCGGGAAGGCGGCCGTGTAGCCGAAGGAGTCCGGCAGCCAGACCTCCTCCGTCTCGGTGCCGAGCTCCTCGGCGAAGAACCGCTTCCCGTGCACGAGTTGGCGGGCCAGTGCCTCGCCGCCGGGCATGTTGGCGTCCGACTCGACCCACATCGAGCCCACCGGTGCCCAGTTGCCCTCCCGCACGGCCTTCCTGATCCGCTCCCAGATGTGCGGCTGGTGCTCCTTCACCCACGCGTACTGCTGGGCCTGCGAGCAGGAGAAGACCAGCTCGGGGTAGTCGACGGCGAGCGCGGTGACGTTGGCGAAGGTGCGCGAGGCCTTGCGGACCGTCTCGCGCAGCGGCCACAGCCAGGCCGAGTCGATGTGCGCGTGCCCGGTCGCGACGACCCGGTGCGCGCTCGCCGACGCCGGCCGCGACAGCACCTCCGCGAGCGCCGCGCGAGCGTCCCGCGCCGTGCCGGACACGTCGTGCAGGTCCAGCGCGTCGAGCATGTCCTCCAGGGCGCGCAGCACCTCGTGGCGCCGCGCCCGGTCCATCGGCAGCTCGTGCATCAGCTCCGAGAGCACCTCGATGTCGAGGCCCAACCGCCACACCTCTTCGTCGAGTACGGCCAGGTCGGCAGCGCGGAATCGGTAGATGGGCGCATCGCCGGCGGTCAGGACGTCGCCCAGATGCGTAGGCTCGAAGCCGTGCAGTACGGCCGGATTGGCGGCCGCCTCCAGGAGCAGATGCACCGGTTCACCTCCGCCCGCCGGGGCGCCGAGGGTCAGGTGGCGGTTGCGCGGGTGAATGCCTTTGAGGGGGACGCCCGCGGCGTCGTACAGCAGTCCCTCCGCCTGGAAACCCGGCCCGTCGCCGGTGAATCCGGGGTCGATCACCGCCTCGACCCGACGTCCCGCCCACTCCTCGGGCACCCGTCCGGCCAGCCGGAACCAACTCGTCGACCAGGGCTTTCCCCACTCCGTCCCGGTCGTGAAGGGCTCGTAGGCGGCCTGCAGCGCCTGGTCCACCGGGACCGGCTCGCCGGGCACATGCCACACGGACAGAGCCAGGGGCACCCGCGCCGCGTACTGCGCGGGCCGCACGAACTGCCGTACCGCGCGCTCCAGTCGGGCCTCAACCAACAGTCGGTCGTCGTGCACGGCGGCTCCCTCCACGCTCGGACGGCTCGGTCCAGGGTGTCATCCACCCGTCGGGCGGGGCCGCATCCGTGGCCGAACACCCGGTCGTCCAGGATTGGACATGACTGGCGCGTGTCCCAGAGGGCATGGATCCCCGTGAACGTGTTCGACAAGGAGGGGAACCGACATCGGCACGCGGGCGGGGGTCATGAAGAGGTACGCACGAGGGGGCGGTCCTGTGGCGATCGGGGCCTCCTCGGCCAGGACAGTGGAGGAAGAGGACGACGGTGCCATGGAAGAGGCGCGGTCGCCACAGCTTCGGCGCCGACTCGGGCGCGCCGATCTGAAGGAAGTGCCCGAGGCACGCCGGGCGTTGCGTGAACTGCTGAGGCAGTGGGGCCGGCCCGGACGATCGGAGATAGCGGAGCTGCTCACCAGCGAGCTCGTCACCAACGCACTCGTCCACACCGACCACGACGCGGTCCTGACGGCCACCGTCGGACCGCACGGACTGCGGGTGGAGGTACGGGACTTCGTGGCTCGCAGGCCGAGGCTGCGGGTACCGAGTGCCGACGAGGGCACGAACGGCAGGGGCCTGATCCTGGTGCAGTCCCTCGCGGACGCCTGGGGTGTGCGGTCGCACGCGGTGGGCAAGGCGGTGTGGTTCGAGCTGGACGATGCCGAGGCCGCCTGAGGTCCGCGGGCACGCGTCCGACGTGTCCGGACACGCGGAAGGGGCGCGACCCGTGGGTCGCGCCCCTTCCGCCGTTGCAAGAGCCCGCTCGGCTAACCGAACTGCTGCTCCAGGTCCTTGAGCTTGCGCTCCAGGGAGTCAAGGCGCGGCAGGGCCATTGTGTCGTCCTCCGCGGTGAGGTCGACGGTCACCTGTTCGGCGCCGGCCTTGCGGACGGGCTGGAGCGAGGGCCGCGTGCGGACGGGCAGGGGCTCGGGCGCCGATATGGCGTTCTCCGCGGGCACCGGGGCGGACACCCGCTCCAGGGCCTCGATCTGGCGCCCGCCGTTGCCGCCGCCGCGGCCGACGAAGCCGCGGTGGCCCCGGCTGATGGCCTTGAGCTGAGCGCGCTCCAGACGGTCCTGCTCCCGGCGGCGCAGCCGGTTCTGCTCCTTCATCCGCTTGTCCTCGCGCACCTCGTCGACCGCCTCGTCGAGACTGCGCACGTTCTCGAGGAGCATCAGCGACCAGGCCTTGTAGGTCTCGCGCGGTGCGCGCAGCCAGCGCACGATACGGATCTGCGGCAGCGGACGCGGCACCAGACCCTGCTCGCGCAGCGCGGCCCGGCGGGTCTGCTTCAGCGCGCGGTCGAACAGCACGGCCGCGGACAGCGACATGCCGGAGAAGAACTGCGGAGCGCCGTCGTGACCCAGACCCCTGGGCGCGTGCACCCAGTTGAACCAGGCCGCGGCACCCGCGAACGTCCACACCAGTATCCGGGAGCCGAGCGCCGCGTCACCGTGGCTGGCCTCGCGCACCGCGAGGACGGAGCAGAACATGGCCGCGCCGTCCAGGCCGAACGGCACCAGGTACTGCCAGCCGCCGGTGAGGCTCAGGTTCTCCTCGCCGAAGCCGACCAGGCCGCGGAAGGAGAGGGCGGCCGCCACCGCCGCACAGCAGAACAGAAGGACGTAGGAGGCGGTGCCGTATATGGCTTCCTTCCGCCTGCGGCGCTCCTCGCTGCGCTCCCACGAGTCGTCTTTCGCGTGCTCCCCGCCGGACCGCTTGCTCCGCGCGAGCACCGCTACCGCCGCCAGCATGCCCAGGAGCAGTACGGCGCCCGGAAGCAACCAGTTCAGCGATATGTCGGTCAGTCTCATCTGGGGTCCCTTGCATTGGGATAGGGCGTAACGCCCGCCATAGTGGCCCAATCCCAACGGCCCTCAGGCGTTTTCGGGGCAAGAGGCCGCCAAGGAAGTGCAAGGGGATGCCCAGGGCGACATTCTGCTCGAACTGCCACTTGAGGGGCGGGAGTTGAGTTCGAATAAGACTACCCGTACGGGTGGTTCCACGGAAAGTTCCTGCGGCAAGTGAGGAAATTGTGAATCCCCTGTAACCCGCCGGAAGCCTCGTTCGCGGGTGATCTTACGGGACGGCTCGCGGGCCCCGTGCCTGAGGGTCCCTCAACTCGCCTGCGGCAGCAGCCTGGTGACCCGCTCGGCGTCACCGGTGCGGGGGCAGGTGACGCAGGTGTCCTCCGGGCGCAGCGTGTAGAACATGCAGCAGCTCGCCCGGTCCCGGGTGGACAGCGACTCCCCGTCGGGGCCGGTGAGTTGACGGAACGCCGCCGAGCCGACGTAGGGCCGGGTGGCCCCCGGCAGCAGCTCCTCCAGCTCGCGCTTGGCCCGCTGCTCCTCGCCGACCAGATGGCCGACGTACCAGAGCCCCTCCACGATCTCGTCGGTCGCCATGCCCCACAGGGCCCGGCCGCGCCGCCGCATGCGCGGGCCGAAACCGGCGAGTACGGGTTCGAGGTGCTCGGCGACGGCGGCCCGCACCTCGGCCCGCAGCGCCTCCTCGTCGGCGACCACCCGGGCGCCGGGCAGGGCCGCCGCCGGATCGCCGGGCAGACAGGCGAAGCCGGCCGCCCGCACCGACAGGCGGCCCATGTCGAGATCCGGCACGGTGCGGTCGTACGAGACGTGGGTCACGGGGTAGCGCGGCACCCGGCGCAGCAGGAACCACGGCACGGTGATCAGGAGGCAGGCCGGCCAGGCGTACCGGTGCAGTCCGAAGCTCGCCACGACATCGGGGCGGGCGCGCTGCCCGTAGTCCCGCACCACCTGGTCGTCGTCCCAGGCCAGGAACGCGTCAAGCCCGGCCCCGCCCGCCGCGAGCGATTCGGCGGCGATCCAGCCGTCGGTCCGCGGGACGGGCTCCCCGGCGGGCCGTTCCACGACCTCCAGACCCGGAAGGACCTCGCTGAGGCGGGCGTACGCGGCAGTGAGCGGCGAGCCGGACACCGGCATGCGAGGACCACCCCATCCGCGATCGTCTAGAGGTAAGGCTTACCTTACCCAAGATCATCGGTGTTTGAACTGACGGCTTGTGCGCTTATGGTGCTTGACGGACGAGTAACATCGCGCCGTTAATGACCCCAAGTACCGAAACGTCCGAGGAGGACCCGTGAGGCAGAGCACGCCGAGCTCCGCGGAGACGGGAATCCCTCGGACCTGGACCGGCGCGACCAGGGTGCCGCCCCAGGCGGGCGCGGCCGACGTGCGACGGGAGCGGGCCGTCGCCGCCGGAGCCACCCGGGGCGAGCACACCCACAGCGAACTGCCGATCCCGGCCCCCCGCCCCGTCCAGCGGGCCTCCGTCCGCGGCCAGATCCTCGACGCCCTGCGCACCGCGCTGGTCGCCGGCGACCTCATACCCGGCGAGGTGTACTCCGCCCCCGCCCTCGGCGACCGCTTCGGCGTATCGGCCACACCGGTCCGCGAGGCGATGCAGCAACTCGCCCAAGAGGGCGCCGTGGAGGTCGTCCCCAACCGAGGCTTCCGAGTCATCGAACGCGGCGCCCGGGAACTGGCCGAACTCGCCGAGATACGCGCCCTCATAGAGGTCCCCGTCATGCTCCGCCTCGCCCGCACGGTCCCGCCGGAACGCTGGTCCGACCTGCGCCCTCTCGCCGAGGCCACGGTCCGCGCGGCCACCTCCGGCTGCCGGGCCACCTACGCGGAGTCCGACCGCACCTTCCACCGCGCGGTCCTCTCCCTCTCCGGCAACGGCCAACTGGTCCAGATCGCCGACGACTTGCACCGCCGAGCCCAATGGCCCCTGGTGGGCGGCCCCCCGACCCGAGGACGAGCCGACCTCCTGGCGGACGCGTCGGAACACACGGTCCTGCTGGAGGCACTGATCGCCAGGGACGTGGAGGCGGTACGGGGCTTGGTGGGCGAGCACTTCACGGGGATGGCTTGAGTGGGCGTGGCCGCCAACGTCCCTAGGGGCGCGGGGCTGTATCGACATGCGGCTCCGCCGCGTGGGCGCAACCAGCCACGACGGCGCCGCACCAAGCACCCAACGCAGCGCGGCACTGCCTCCGAAGCTCTAAGCGCTGGCCGCATCCGGCGCCGGCGGGGCCAACTGCCGCGCCAACCACGTCGGCACCCCACCCAGCAACCGGAACAACCGCCGAGCCTCCTCCCGCAACCGCGAGGCCTCCGGCTCGGACTCGGCATCGGCAAGGGACGCCAACGCAGGCGCGGTCCCCACCAGATACCCCAACTCCTCCCGGATCCTCAGCGATTCGGCGAAGCCGTGCCGCGCCTCGGCCAACTCCCCGTCCCGCAACGAGAGTCCGGCCAGGTGCCGCCAGGTGAACGACAGCAACAACGGATCCCCCAACGCGGTGGCTCCCGCATGCGCCCGCCGATAGGCGGCCCGCGCGGACTGAGGCGACCCGGTCAGATTCTCCGCGAGCAGCCCCCGCCGAAAGTCCAGCAGAGCCCTCCCCTGAGCCCCCGGAGGGATCAGCGCGGCCGCCCGACCCAGCGCGGCCCGCGCCTCGTCGGCCCGGTCCCGCACGGTGTGCAGCGTGGCCGCGTAGGCAAGGTACCCGCGTTCACAAGCGGCGGCGCCCCGCTCCTCGTCGGCATGGGCCAGCGCCTCGGCCGTCCGCAGCGCGTCCTCGGCGTCCTCCCAGCCCTGCTCGGTGTACAGACACCGTTCGACCAGCAGCGACGCCCGCTGCAGCGCGGCCGGCGCCGTGACCGGTTGGAGCAGGGCCGCCGCGTCGGCCCAGCAGGCCCGCGAGCGCAGCCGCCATACCGCGGTCTGGAGGGGATCGTCACCTGCGGTCGTTCCGGTACCAGACATGGCGGTATGCGCCACGTTGCCCTCCCCGAGCACGCCATCGAGCTTTGAGTGGTGGCCGCATCTCAGCACGAATCCAGGTACCGGGCCAAGGGGGTAGGTGAAGGATTTCACAAAGTCGTGGGTGTCGGCGGAGCCCGAGGCCCCGCCGGAGATCAGCTCATCCGCAGTGCCAGGAAGAAATCCAGCTTGTCCTCAAGGCGGGAGAGATCACGGCTCGTCAACTGCTCGATCCGGCCGACGCGGTAGCGCAGCGTGTTGACGTGCAGGTGGAGCCGGGTAGCGCAGCGGGTCCAGGACCCGTCGCAGTCCAGGAAGGCCTCAAGGGTGGGGATCAGCTCGGCGCGGTGGCGGCGGTCGTACTCGCGCAGCGGGTCCAGGAGGCGGGCGGTGAAGGCGCGGCGGACGTCGTCCGGGACGAACGGCAGCAGCAGGACGTGCGAGGCCAGTTCCTGATGACCGGCCGCGCTGACCCGGCCCGGGCGGGCCGCGGCCACCCGGCGGGCGTGCCGGGCCTCCTCCAGAGCGCCGCGCAGTCCCTCCGCCGAGTGCACGGCCGCGCTCACGCCGAGCGTGACCTGTCCGTCGTCGTCGAGACCGGCCGACAGCGGCTGCCGTACGGACTCCAGGAGCGCGTCGGCGACGATCCCGGACTCCGAGCCGTCGTGCTCCGCGGAGACGGCGGGCAGCGGGACCAGGGCGACCGCCTCGTCGCCGGTGTGGGCCACGGCGATGCGGTCGGAGGGCTCGGGCCCGGTGGCGAGCGGGTCGACCAGGATCTCCTCCAGGAGGGCCTGCGCGACCGGTCCCGGCTCGATGTCGGTGCCCGCCCAGTCGACCCGCGCCACGACCACCTGCCAGTGCGGGGCCGCGCCCAGGCCAGGCAGCAGCACCGGGGCCGCGACTCTCAGCCGGGCCGCGATCTCGCCGGGGGCCGCGCCGGCCTGGACGAGTTCGAGGACCTCCTGGGCCAGGCGCCGGCGGACCGTGCGCGCCGCGTCCCGGCGGTCCCGCTCGACCGAGATCAGCTGGGTGACGCCCTGGAGCAGGTCGAGGCGCTCCGCCGGCCAGTCGCCCGCGTCCGCCTCGACGGCCAGCAGCCAGTCCGACAGCACCGTCTCGCGCACGTCCCGGCCGGCCGGCGCGGGGCGGCCGGTGCTGCGGATCGGGAAGAGGCTGTACGTCGCCGGGCCGAGCGTCACCCGGTGGGGGCCGCGGCGGCCGGTGCGGGCGGCGGCGAGCTGCGCGCCGGCGAGCTTGGCGCAGGTGTCCGCGGGCAGCGCGCCGCTCACCTTGGGGCCCGCGATCAGGCGGCCGGTGGGGGACAGGACCCAGGCCCGCAGGTCCAGGTCGGAGCCGAGCAGGTCCAGGACCACGTCCGGGCCGCCGCCCGTCGGGCCCGAGGTCATCATCCGGCGGTGCCGGTCGACGACCGCCGCCAGGTCCCCGGCGCGCTCCCCGCTGACCTGCCGTACGACATGCTCGGTGATCGTCGCGAAGGCGACCGACTCGTGCACCGCGAACAGCGGCAGCCGGTGCCGGGCGCAGGCCGCCACCAGGTCGTCCGGGATGGCTCCGAGCTCCGCCTCGCCGGCCGCCAGGCCCGCCACCCCGGCCTGCGACAGGAGCCGTACGAACGGTTCGGAGTCGGTGGCGTCGTGGCGCCAGGCCAGACCGGTGAGGACCAGCTCGCCGCCGGACAGATAGCGGCTGGGGTCCCTGAGGTCGGTGGTCATGACACCCCGTACGGTGCGATCCAGCTCGTCCGCACCGCCGAGCAGTCTGAGGCCCAACGCATCCGTGTCCAGAAGTGCGCGCAGCCGCATCTCGTCGCCGCCGTTCCGTGTCTCGAAAACTACGATGAATCCTGAGGGGTCGTGGGCGCGGGACCGGGTCCCACGTTTCCACAGGAAATCGGAGAGGTTGCTGATGACCTCTATTCATACGAATCTACAAGATGCCCGCGTTGGCCAGCCAACTCCTTCATGGTTTCGGTGACTGACCCTGGTGGAGTACGGCGCTGTGTACTGAGCCCACTCCGCGTAAACAGCACATGAACGAGCCGGGGCCGCCGCACACGATCTGGCTCATTCCGTACGACCCACGAGACGAAGAAGAGAGCCGGTCATGGACTTCCTTCGCCCCGCCAGCTGGGAGGAGGCGCTCGCCGCGAAGGCCGAGCACCCCACCGCTGTGCCGATTGCGGGCGGCACCGACGTGATGGTCGAGATCAACTTCGACCACCGTCGGCCCGAGTACCTGCTCGACCTGACCCGTGTCGCCGACCTCTACGAGTGGGAGGTCGGCGAGGACAGCGTGCGGCTCGGCGCCTCCGTCCCGTACACGAGGATCATGGAGCACCTGCGGCCCGAGCTGCCGGGGCTCGCCCTCGCCTCGCACACGGTCGCCTCCCCGCAGATCCGCAACCGCGGCGGCGTCGGCGGCAACCTCGGCACCGCCTCCCCGGCCGGCGACGCCCACCCCGCCCTGCTGGCGGCCGGCGCCGAGGTCGAGGCCGAGTCGGTGCGCGGCACCCGACTGATCCCCATCGACGCCTTCTACACCGGCGTGAAGCGCAACGCGCTGGCGCCCGACGAACTGATCCGCGCCGTCCACATCAAGAAGGCGGACGGCCCGCAGCAGTACTCGAAGGTCGGCACCCGCAACGCCATGGTGATCGCCGTGTGCGCCTTCGGCCTCGCCCTGCACCCCAAGACCCGCACGGTCCGCACCGGCATCGGCTCGGCCGCGCCCACCCCGGTGCGTGCGAAGACCGCCGAGGAGTTCCTGAACGCGGCGCTCGACGAGGGCGGCTTCTGGGACAACGGCAAGGTCATCATCCCGTCGCTCGCCAAGCAGTTCGCGGACCTGTGCGCCGCCGCCTGCAACCCGATCGACGACGTCCGGGGCACCGCGAGCTACCGCCGCCACGCGGTCGGCATCATGGCCCGCCGCACCCTGACCTGGACCTGGGAGTCCTACCGCGGCGCCCGCCGCGCCTCGGAGGGAGCTGCGTAATGCGCGTCAACTTCACTGTCAACGGCCGCCCGCAGGAAGCGGACGACGTGTGGGAGGGCGAGTCCCTGCTGTACGTCCTGCGCGAGCGGATGGGCCTGCCCGGCTCCAAGAACGCCTGTGAGCAAGGCGAATGCGGCTCCTGCACGGTCCGCCTGGACGGCGTGCCGGTGTGTTCCTGTCTGGTCGCGGCCGGACAGGCCGAGGGCCGGGACGTGGTGACCGTGGAAGGCCTCGCGGACTTCGCCAAGCAGCGTGCCGAGCACGGGAATTGCGGGACGGGTGCCTGCGGTACGTCACTTGACGAAGCCAAGGGTTGGAACGCGAAGCCGCTGGACTCGCAGACCGGCGAAGGCGTCGAACTCGCCCCCATCCAGCAGGCTTTCATCGACGCCGGCGCCGTCCAGTGCGGCTTCTGCACCCCCGGGCTCCTCGTTGCGGCCGACGAGATGCTGGAGCACAACCCGACTCCGACCGACGCGGACATCCGCGAGGCGCTCTCCGGCAACCTGTGCCGCTGCACCGGCTACGAGAAGATCATGGACGCGGTCCGCCTGGCAGCGGCCCGGCAGGGAGAGGCGGTCTGACATGCCCGTCAAAGGCACCCCCATCGGCACTCCCACCAAGGTCACCCAGGGTTCGAAGACCAAGGGCGGCATCGGTGAGTCCACACTCCGCCCGGACGGCACGCTCAAGGTCACCGGCGAGTTCGCGTACTCCTCGGACATGTGGCACGAGGACATGCTCTGGGGCCAGATCCTGCGCTCCACGGTCGCGCACGCCGAGATCGTCTCCATCGACACCGTCGAGGCGCTGAAGACCCCGGGCGTGTACGCCGTCATGACGTACGACGACCTGCCGACCGACGTGAAGAACTACGGCCTGGAGATCCAGGACACCCCTGTTCTCGCGCACGGCAAGGTCCGCCACCACGGCGAGCCGGTCGCGATCGTCGCCGCCGACCACCCGGAGACCGCACGCCGTGCGGCCGCGAAGATCAAGGTCGAGTACCGCGAACTCCCGGTCATCACCGACGAGTTGTCGGCGACCGCGCCGGACGCGATCCTCGTCCACGAGGGCCGCGACGACCACCACATCGGCCATGTCCCGCACCCGAACATCGTGCACCGCCAGCCGATCGTCCGCGGAGACGTCGAAGCCGCCCGCGAGCGCGCCGACTTCATCGTCGAGGGCGAGTACACCTTCGGTATGCAGGACCAGGCGTTCCTGGGCCCGGAGTCGGGTCTCGCGGTGCCCGCCGAGGACGGCGGCGTCGACCTCTACATCGCCACCCAGTGGCTGCACTCGGACCTCAAGCAGATCGCGCCCGTCCTCGGCCTGCCCGAGGACAAGGTCCGCATGACCCTGTCCGGCGTCGGCGGCGCGTTCGGCGGCCGCGAGGACCTGTCGATGCAGATCCACGCCTGTCTGCTGGCCCTGCGCACCGGCAAACCCGTGAAGATCGTCTACAACCGCTTCGAGTCCTTCTTCGGCCACGTCCACCGCCACCCCGCCAAGCTCCACTACGAGCACGGCGCGACGAAGGACGGCAAGCTCACGCACCTCAAGGCCCGGATCGTCCTGGACGGTGGCGCCTACGCGTCGGCCTCCCCGGCGGTCGTCGGCAACGCCTCCTCGCTCGGCGCCGGCCCCTACGTCATCGACAACGTCGACATCGAGGCCATCGCCCTCTACACCAACAACCCGCCCTGCGGCGCGATGCGCGGCTTCGGCGCGGTCCAGGCGTGCTTCGCCTACGAGGCCCAGATGGACAAGCTCGCCGACAAGGTGGGCATGGACCGGGTCGCGTTCCGTCAGCTCAACGCGATGGAGCAGGGGACGGTGATGCCGACCGGGCAGGTGGTCGACTCCCCGGCGCCCGTCGCCGAACTCCTGCGCCGCGTTCAGGCGATGCCCATGCCTCCGGAGCAGCAGTGGGTCACGGCCGGAGAGGCCGCGGATGTACGGCAGTTGCCGGGCGGCCTGTCCAACACCACGCACGGCGAAGGCGTCGTCCGCGGGGTCGGCTACGCGGTCGGCATCAAGAACGTCGGCTTCTCCGAGGGCTTCGACGACTACTCGACGGCCAAGGTCCGTATGGAAGTCGTCGGCGGTGAACCGGTCGCGACCGTGCACACCGCGATGGCGGAGGTCGGCCAGGGCGGTGTCACCGTCCACGCGCAGATCGCCCGCACCGAGCTGGGCGTCACGCAGGTGACGATCCATCCGGCCGACACCCAGGTGGGCAGCGCCGGTTCGACCTCGGCCTCCCGCCAGACCTACGTCACCGGCGGCGCCGTCAAGAACTCCTGCGAGCTGGTCCGCGAGAAGGTCCTGGAGCTGGGGCGCCGCAAGTTCGGTACGTATCACCCCGCTTGGGCCACCGCGGAACTCCTCCTGGAGGGCGGCAAGGTCGTCACCGACGGCGGCGAGGTCCTCGCCCACCTGGTCGACGTGCTCGACGGAGAGGCCGTCGAGGTCGAGGCGGAGTGGCGGCACCGGCCGACCGAGCCCTTCGACCTCCGTACCGGGCAGGGCTTCGGGCACGTCCAGTACACCTTCGCCGCGCACCGGGCCGTCGTCGAGGTCGACACCGAGCTCGGCCTGGTCAAGGTCATCGAACTGGCCTGCGCCCAGGACGTCGGCAAGGCGCTCAACCCGCTCTCCGTCGTCGGCCAGATCCAGGGCGGCACGACCCAGGGGCTCGGCGTCGCGGTGATGGAGGAGATCATCGTCGACCCGAAGACCGCGAAGGTCAGGAACCCCTCCTTCACGGACTACCTCATCCCGACCATCCTCGACACGCCGACCATCCCGGTCGACGTCCTCGAACTCGCCGACGACCACGCCCCGTACGGGCTGCGTGGCATCGGCGAGGCGCCGACCCTGTCGTCGACGCCGGCGGTCCTGGCCGCCATCCGCAACGCCACCGGTTTGGAACTGAACCGGACGCCGGTACGCCCCGAGCACCTCACGGGCACGTGACCCTCCGGGAGTTGTGACCGGCGCCTATTTTCCTGGGGGATCGTCCCCCGGGTCCCAGCTGTTCGTCCTGGGCCGTCCCCCGGGTCGTGCACATCCCAAATCCCGCTGAACGCAAGGTCGTTCACGGGTGCACCTTTGAACCTTGGGAGACGGCACCATGACCCAGCAGTCCCTTGAGCCCAGGACCACAGCCGAAGACGCGGGCGAAGGCACCCGCGTCCCGGCCGGCAGGTCCTGGCTCGACCGGTACTTCCACATCACCCAACGCGGATCCTCCGTCGCACGCGAAGTGCGCGGCGGCGTCACCACCTTCATGGCGATGGCGTACATCCTCCTGCTCAACCCGCTGATCCTGTCCGGCAAGGACGTGGCGGGGCACACCCTCGGCCAGAACGCGCTCATCACCGCGACCGCGTTCGCCGCGGCCTTCAGCACGCTCCTGATGGGCTTCTTCGGCAAGGTGCCGCTCGCCCTCGCCGCCGGCCTGTCCGTCTCCGGTGTGCTCTCCTCGCAGGTCGCCCCGCAGATGACCTGGCCGCAGGCCATGGGGATGTGCGTGATGTACGGCGTGGTCATCATGCTGCTGGTCGTCACCGGCCTGCGCGAGCTGATCATGAACGCGATCCCGCTCGCGCTGAAACACGCGATCACCATGGGCATCGGCCTGTTCATCGCGCTCATCGGCTTCTACAAGGCCGGCTTCGTGCACCAGGGCAAGGCGACCCCGGTCACCCTGGGCCCGACCGGTGAACTGGCGGGCTGGCCCGTGCTGTTGTTCGCCGTCACCCTCCTCGCGATCTTCATGCTCCAGGCGCGCGGCATCCCGGGCGCCATCCTGATCGGCATCGTCGGCGGCACCGTGCTCGCCGTGATCCTGAACGCGGTCGGCGCCATCGCGCCCAAGCAGTGGGCGAGCGGCGCTCCCGAACTGCACGGCAGCGCGGTCTCCATGCCGGACTTCTCGATCTTCGGCAGGGTCGAGTTCGGCGGCTGGGGGCAGGTCGGCGCGATGACCGTCGGCATGATCGTGTTCACGCTCGTGCTGGCCGGCTTCTTCGACGCGATGGCGACCATCATCGGCGTCGGCACCGAGGCGAAACTGGCGGACGCGCAGGGGCGGATGCCGGGTCTGTCCAAGGCGCTGTTCATCGACGGCGCGGGCGGCGCGATCGGCGGCGTCGCGGGCGCCTCGGGGCAGACCGTGTTCGTCGAGTCGGCGACGGGGATCGGCGAGGGGGCCCGTACCGGACTCGCCTCCGTCGTCACGGGTCTGTTCTTCGCGGCCTGTCTCTTCTTCACCCCGCTCACCGCGATCGTCCCGGGCGAGGTCGCGGCCGCCGCCCTGGTGGTCATCGGCGCCATGATGATGATGAACGCGCGGCACGTGGACTGGTCCGACCGGGCCACCGCTATCCCGGTCTTCCTGACCGTGGTGATCATGCCGTTCACGTACTCGATCACGGCGGGTGTCGCGGCCGGCGTCGTCTCGTACGTCGCCATCAAGATCGCCCAGGGCAAGGCGCGGGAGATCGGTGCTTTCATGTGGGGCCTGACAGTGATCTTCCTGGTCTATTTCGCCCTCAATCCCATTGAGAGCTGGATGGGCGTGCACTAGCGCCCCGCCAACCGCCCGCCACGCAACCGCTGTCAAGGAGACCGAGAGATGCTGGACATCGCCGACGAGTTGAACCGGTGGGTCGAGCGCGGCCGCGACTTCGCCGTGGCCACCGTCGTGGCCGTCGGCGGCAGCGCCCCCCGTCAGCCGGGCGCCGCCCTCGCGGTGGACGCCGACGGCACGGCGATCGGCTCGGTGTCCGGCGGTTGCGTGGAGGGCGCGGTGTACGAGCTGTGCCGACAGGCCCTGGAGGACGGCGAGACCGTCCTGGAGCGCTTCGGCTACAGCGACGAGGACGCCTTCGCCGTCGGTCTGACCTGCGGCGGAGTCATCGACATCCTCGTGACCCCGGTACGGGTCGGCGATCCCGCCCGGCCGGTGGTCGCCGCCGCGCTGGCCGCCGCCGCGAACGGTGAGGCAGCGGCGGTCGCGCGGATCGTCTCCGGCCCCGCGGACCTGGCCGGCCGCGCGCTCGTGGTCCGCCCGGACGGCTCCTACGAGGGTGGCTTCGGCGCCCACCCGGAACTGGACCGCACGGTCGCCGCCGAGGCCGGCGCCTTCCTGGACGCGGGCCGCACCGGCACCCTGGAGATCGGCGAGCAGGGCTCGCGCTGCGGGGCGCCGCTCACGCTCCTCGTCGAGTCCTCGGTGCCGCCACCCCGGATGATCGTCTTCGGCGCGATCGACTTCGCGTCCGCGCTGGTCCGGATCGGCACGTTCCTGGGCTACCGCGTGACGGTGTGCGACGCGCGTCCCGTCTTCGCGACCCGTGCCCGCTTCCCGGAGGCCGACGAGATCGTCGTGGAGTGGCCCCACAGGTACCTGGAGCGGACGCGGGTCGACGGCCGTACCGTCCTGTGCGTGCTCACCCACGACGCCAAGTTCGATGTCCCGCTGCTTCAACTGGCGTTGCGCCTGCCGGTCGCCTACGTCGGCGCGATGGGCTCCCGCCGCACCCACCTCGACCGCAACGAGCGGCTGCGCGAAGTCGGCGTGACCGAGGTCGAGTTGGCGCGGCTGCGCTCGCCCATCGGTCTCGACCTGGGCGCCCGGACGCCGGAGGAGGTGGCGCTGTCGATCGCCTCCGAGATCGTCGCCGACCGGCGCGGCGGCAGCGGGATCTCCCTCACCGGCGCGCACACGCCGATCCACCACGACCCCGCGTCGACGCCACCCCGGCGGATCGGGTCGGTGGCCTGAACGGACCTCACGGGCCAGGGGGTTCGAGCGGGAAGGTCACTTCGCCACGGCCTTCGGCCTGTCCGGGCGCACCGAGAAGGCCGTGTCGCCCGCCACGGCCACGATCGCGTCCTTGACGAGCAGGAGCGAGGGAGTGGTGTCGCTCGCGGAGTCACCGGGGTCCTGGAGCGCGGAGGTGCGCCAACGCACCACGCCGGTACGGGCGTTCAGGGCCAGCAGCCGGCCGTACTGGTTGGCGAGGTACAGCGTGCCGGACTTCGCCGAGTACACCGGCGTCGACAGGTTCTCGGTGTCCGTCTCCCGCTGCCACAGGCGCTTGCCGTCGCTCACCCGCACGGCGGTGACCGTGCCGTTGGGGCGGACGAAGTGGACGACACCCCCGACCAGCGTGGGCGTGCCGCGTGTCGCGCCGGGCAGCGGGATCCGCCGGCCCCCGCCGAGAGGGTCCACCTGCACGAGGGTGGTGTACGGCTGGTCCTCACCGCTGCCGAAGGAACCCTCCGGCAACTGCGGTACCGCGAACAGCGGCCGCCCTTCGGCCATGCCCAGCGGCACGGCCCCCGTGGGCAGGGTGGCGATCTCCTTCGCCGTGCCGTCGACGGGGTCCAGGTGCACCAGGGCGACCTCGCCCTTGGAGGGATCGTCCGCGGGTGTGCACAGGCCGTACGGGGTACCGCCGAGGACCGCCGGGGTGCAGGCGTCGCCGACGCTCGACGAGGCGCGCGTAGTCCACAGCCGACGGCCCCTCTCGTCGTAGGCGACGTACTGCGTCGCCTTCTCGTCCATCGCCACGACCCCGCCGTCGAAGAGGACGGCGTCACGGTCCTCGCTGACCGGGTGGGCCCAGAGCTGGGTGCCGGTCCCCGTGTCCAGGGCGACCAGGCGCCGGGGGATGTAGGTCTCGGTCGAGTCCGGCTTGACGTAGGTGTAGACGTGGCCGTCCCGGACGCCGATGGGGCGCGAGGTCTCGGGGCTGGTGCCCTCGCGCCACTCGACCCGGCCGGAGGCGGCGTTCAGCCGGACGGTCGTGAAGCCGGTGCCCGCGCAGTACACGGCGGTCGAACCGCCCGCCACGCAACCGGACTTGAGTTCGTCGAGGGGGTCGCCCTTCTTCTCGGAGAGCAGGCTCGCCCGCCAGGGGCGCCAGTCGGCGGGCAGGCTCACGGCGGGAGCGGACGGGCTCGCGGAGGCACCCGAGGCGGGCGAGCCGGTCCCACCGCTCGACGCGAGATGCGCCGTGGTGATGCCGATCGCGGTCACGGCCAGGACGGCGCCGAGGCCGAGCAGGACACGCCGGGTCGGACGGCCACGCCCCGCGGACGCACCGGATCCCGTACCCGTCGCGGTGTCCGCCTGGTGGGCCGCCGCTCCGGGACCCGGACGGGAACCACGGCCGGACCCCACCCCCGTCACGCCGTCCGGCACGGTGAGGTGGGAGGCGACGTCGGCCTGGGACTCCGCGGACTCGTCCACCGGCAGCGCCAGCAGGTCGCGGTGGAGTTCGTCCAGACCGGGCCGGGCCGCCGGGTCCTTCTCCAGGCAGCGGGCGGCGAGGGAGCGGAGGGGTTCGCGCACCCCGGCCAACTTCGGCGCCTCGTACATCACTTGATAGCCCGTCAGGTACGGACTTCCGCCCTCGAAGGGGCGGTTCCCGGTGGCCGCGTACACCAGGAGCGAGCCGAGCGAGAAGACGTCCGAGGCGGCGGTGACGTCCTTGGGGGAGGAGAACTGCTCCGGCGACATGAAGGGCGGGGTGCCGATCAGCCGGCCGGTCACGGTGAGGTCCTCGTTGTCGGCGGCGCGCGAGATGCCGAAGTCGATGACGCGCGGACCGTCCTCCGCGATCAGGACGTTGCTCGGCTTCAGGTCCCGGTGCACGACCCCCGCCCGATGGATGTCCCGCAACGCCTCGACCAGGCCCAGCGCGAGGGTGCGCAGCCGGCGCCCGCTCAACGGGCCCTGCTCGGCGACCACTTCGCTCAGCGTGCGGCCGGGCACGTACAGCGTCGCCATCCACGGCTGCTCGGCGTCGGGATCGGCGTCCACGACGGGCGCGGTGAACGCGCCGCTCACCCGTCTCGCCGCCGCGACCTCCTGCCGGAAGCGGGCCCGGAACTCCTCGTCGAGCGCGTACTGCGCGTGCACGACCTTGATCGCGACCTGTCGCCCCGAGGCCGAGAGCCCCAGGTGCACCACGCCCATACCGCCGCTGCCCAGCCGGTCGATCAGGGTGTAGCCGGCTATGGACGCGCCGTCGGACCCGGCACTTCCGGAGCTCAGCGACATGCGCCGGTCACCTTTCCCCACTCCCTGGCCTGGACGGACCGCTCAAGGGGTTCAGACTAGGGCGTCGGTTCACGGGCCCTTGCACCGACCGGGGAACCGACCGGTCGGTCACCTCCGGTCACTCCATCCTGAGCAGTCGGTTGACCGCCCGCCCGAACACGAACCGGGCCGCCCGCACGAGCACCGGGTCGAAGAGCCCAGGCAGCAGCCGCACCCCCAACTCCTCTCGCCACACCACCCGGCTGCGCCCGCCGGGCCCGGGCCGCACCTCGATCTCGGCCCAGCCCCGCACGACCCGCCCCCGCTTCTCCAGCCGGCACAGGCCCGGCTCGTCGTCCGACGGGGGCCGCCACAGCGTGACCTCCATCCGGTCGTCGAAGCCGAGCGGGCCCAGCCCCGAGCGGGCCACGAACACCGTGCCCACGTGCGTCGGTGAGGGGGTGGCCACGGTGACCCGGGTCAGCGGGACCACCTCGCCGTGCCGGGGCCACTCGGTGAGGCGGCGCCATGCCTCGGCCAGCGGGAGGGGTGCCGTGCGTTCGAGCTCGAAGGTGACCACGACACGATCGTAGGGAATCGCGGCTGCTCAACGGCGTGTTCACCGGCCCGTCACGCACTTGGCCCAGCAGCGCAATCATCCACCCGCGGGACTCGGTGAAGTGGATAGTTTCCGCAGGAAGTAATAATTGCCCTTACTGAGATGCCGCCAACCATGCATCTCCAGACGGTTGTTGATTCTTTTGCCGTGCGTCAAGCGCAACGGTTCATCAATCGCCGCGAAACGCGAAGGAAACAGGCCCGGCGCAGTCTGTGGTCCGCGCTTCCGCAGCTCAGGCCGGTGCGTGGGCGGTTCGTATTTCCCTTCCCGAATTTCACGATCTCTTTTCATCCGCCTTCGGGCAAGGAGGTATTGCATGTCCGGCTTCAGCCTCAGCCGACGTGGTCTGCTGGTCGGCGCCTCGGCCGTCGGCGCGTCCGCCGCGCTCAGCGCCTGTGGCGCCAAGACCGGTACGGAGAGCTCGTCCGGCGCCGGTGCCAAGGCCGACACCTCCGGCAGCACCGTCAAGGTGGGCCTGCTGAACTCGCTCTCGGGCACCATGGCCATCAGCGAAGTGACCGTCCACAACGCCCTGCTGCTCGCCGTGAAGGAGATCAACGCGGCCGGCGGTGTGCTGGGCAAGACGCTCAAGCCGATCAGCCAGGACGGCGCCTCCGACTGGCCGACCTTCGCCGAGAAGGCGGAGGCCCTGATCAAGGACGACAAGGTCGTCGCCACCTTCGGCTGCTGGACCTCGGCCAGCCGCAAGGCCGTCAAGCCGGTCTTCGAGCGCTACAGGTCGCTGCTGTTCTACCCGGTGCAGTACGAGGGCCTGGAGCAGTCGCCGTACATCTTCTACGTCGGCGCCACCACCAACCAGCAGATCGTGCCCGCCCTCGACTACCTCAAGAAGCAGGGCCTGACCCGCCTCTACCTGGTCGGCAGCGACTACGTCTTCCCGCGCACCGCCAACAAGATCATCAAGGCCTACGCGAAGGCCAAGGGCATGACCGTGGTCGGCGAGGACTACGCGCCGCTGGGCTCCACCGAGTTCAGCACCATCACCAACAAGGTCAAGAGCGCCGGCGCGGACGCCGTCTTCAACACCCTCAACGGCGACAGCAACGTGGCCTTCTTCAAGGAGTACAAGTCCGCGGGCCTGAGCGCCAAGAGCCTGCCGGTGCTCTCCGTCTCGATCGCCGAGGAAGAGGTCAAGAGCATCGGAACGCAGTACCTGGAAGGCCAGTTGACCGCCTGGAACTACTACGAGACCACTCCCGGCGCCGCCAACACCACGTTCGTGAAGGCCTATCAGGCCGCCTACGGCAAGGACAAGCCGACCTCCGACCCGATGGAGGCCGCCTACATCTCCCTCTACCTGTGGAAGGAGATGGTCGAGAAGGCCGGCTCCTTCGACGTCGCCAAGGTCAAGGCGGCGAGCGACGGCATCCTCCTCGACGCCCCCGAGGGCAAGGTCACCGTCGACGGCGCCACCCAGCACGTCTACAAGACGGCCCGCATCGGCAAGGTCGGCTCCGACGGCCTGATCGAGGAGGTCTGGAACTCCGGCAAGCCGATCAAGCCGGACCCGTACCTGAAGGGCTACTCCTGGGCGAGCAGCCTTTCCTGAGTGTCCGTCAGTTCGCTGTCGCCCGCACCGGCACCCGCACCCCCGTCCCCTCCCGGAGCCCCCGGAGCCGCTTCATGACGGTCGTCCTCAACCAGTCGTTCACCGGCATCAGCATCGGTGCCGTCCTGCTTCTCATCGCCCTCGGCCTCACCCTGACGTTCGGTCAGATGGGCGTGATCAACATGGCCCACGGCGAGTTCATCATGGCCGGCGCCTACACGACGTACGTCCTGCAGAAGTCCATCAGCAGCGCCGGCGCCTCCCTGCTCGTCGCTCTGCCGCTGGCCTTCCTCGTGGCCGGCGCCATGGGCGCACTGCTCGAATGGCTGCTCATCCGGCGCCTGTACACCCGCCCCCTGGACACCCTGCTGGTCACCTGGGGTGTCTCCCTGATGCTCCAGCAGCTGGCCCGGGACGTCTTCGGCGCCCCCAACGTGCAGACGGCCGCGCCCGATCTGCTCACCGGCAACATCTCGGCCGGCGGGGTCACCTTCGCCAACAACCGCCTGTTCATCCTGGGGTTGGCGCTCCTGTGCGTCCTCGGCCTCACGCTCGTCCTGCGGTTCACCCCGCTCGGCCGCCGCATCCGGGCCGTCGTGCAGAACCGCGACCTCGCCGAGGTCTCCGGCATCGCGACCGGCCAGGTCGACCGGATCACCTTCTTCATCGGCTCGGGCCTCGCGGGCGTGGCCGGCGTCGCGCTCACCCTGGTCGGCCCGATCGGTCCGACGATGGGTACCAACTACATCGTCGACGCCTTCCTCGTCGTGGTCGTCGGCGGCATCGGACAGCTCAAGGGCGCCGTCATCACGGCCTTCGCGCTGGGCGTGCTGCAGTCGGTCCTCGAATACTCGACCACGGTCAGCGTCGCCAAGGTCGGCGTGCTGGTGGCGATCGTCGCCTTCCTCCAGTGGCGGCCCCAGGGCCTGTACACCCTGCGCACCCGGAGCCTGGCATGACGACGACCCTCACCCGCCTCCGCGTCCCGGGCGCCTTCCTCCTCGGCGCCGTCCTGCTGCTGGGCGTCGCCCCGCTCGCCCTCTCCGACTTCCGCCTCTCGCTGTTCGCCAAGTACCTCTGCTACGCCATCGTCGCCGTCGGCGTCAGCCTCGCCTGGGGCCGTGGCGGACTGATGGTGCTGGGCCAGGGCGTCTTCTTCGGCCTCGGCGGCTACGCCATGGCCATGCACCTCAAGCTCACCGACGCCGCCGCCAGCGGCGAGAAACTCCCCGACTTCATGCAGCTGTACGGCACTTCGGACGCGCTGCCCTGGTGGTGGGAACCGTTCACCAACCCGCTCTTCGCGCTCGCCATGACCGTGCTGCTGCCCATGGCCGTCGCCGCGGTGCTCGGCTTCTTCGTCTTCCGGCGCCGGGTGAAGGGTGCGTACTTCGCGATCCTCAGCCAGGCGCTCGCCGCCGCCCTGTCGATCTGGCTGATCGGCCAGCAGGCCACCACCGGCGGCACCAACGGACTCACCGACATCCAGGGCTTCTTCGGCTACTCGCTGGACGACCCGGTCAATCAGCGGATGGTGTACTTCGTCATCGCCGCCGTGCTGCTTCTGCTGATGGCCCTGGCCCGCCAGCTGTTCGTCAGCCGTTACGGCGAACTCCTCGTCGCGGTACGGGACTCGGAGGAACGGGTCCGCTTCCTCGGCTACGACCCCGCCAACGTGAAGCTCGTCGCGTACGTCGTCGCGGCCGGCATGGCGGGACTCGCGGGCGCCCTGTTCGTACCGGCCGTCGGCATCATCTCGCCCGCGCTGATCGGGATCGTGCCGTCCATCGGCTTCGTGATCGGCGCGGCCGTCGGCGGCCGGGCCTCGCTGGTCGGCGCGGTGCTCGGCGCGATCGCCGTGGCCTGGGCGCAGAGCACCCTCTCCGACGCCTTCCCGGCCGCGTGGACCTACCTCCAGGGCCTGCTGTTCGTGCTGGCGGTCGGCTTCCTGCCGGGCGGACTCGCGTCCCTGTGGGTGGTCCTGCGCAGGCGGCGCACGCGTCCTGCCATGCCTGTGACCCGTACGGAAGAACCGGTTGCCGTGACGGTGGGGGAGACGGCATGAGCATCGAGGGACTGAAGGGCGAGGGTACGAACGACGGAGGCCTGACCGTTCGCGACCTGCGGGTCACCTTCGACGGCTTCACCGCGGTCGACGGCGTCGACCTCGACATCCGCCCCGGCGACCTGCGTTTCCTCATCGGCCCGAACGGCGCGGGCAAGACGACGCTCGTCGACGCGGTCACCGGCCTGGTGAAGGCGACCGGGTCGGTGCGCTTCGGCGGCGACGAGCTGCTGGGCAAGCCGGTGCACCGGATCGCCCGCCTCGGGATCGGCCGTACGTTCCAAACGGCCACCGTCTTCGAGCAGTTGACGGTGCTGCAGAACCTGGACATCGCCGCCGGCGCCGGGCGCGGACCGCTGACCATGCTGCGGCGGCGTACCGGAATCCCGGAGTCGGTCACCAAGGCGCTGGAGACCACCGGCCTGACCGACCTGCGCGACCGCCCGGCCGGCGTTCTCGCGCACGGCCAGAAACAGTGGCTGGAGATCGGCATGCTGCTCGTGCAGGACGTCCAACTCCTGCTGCTGGACGAGCCGGTGGCGGGCATGAGCCACGAAGAGCGGGAGGCCACAGGCGAGTTGCTGCGCCGGGTCAGCGCCGAGCGCACGGTCGTCGTCATCGAGCACGACATGGACTTCATGCGCTCCTTCGCCCGCAGCGTGAGCGTCCTGCACGCCGGCAAGGTCCTGAGCGAGGGCACGGTGGCCGAGGTGCAGGCCGACGCGAAGGTGCAGGAGGTCTACCTGGGCCGCGCCTCGGAACCGGAACCCGCCGCTGTTTCTGTCACCGAGGAGGCGTGACGCCATGCTGGAGTTGAGCGACGTCCGGGCCGGTTACGACCGCAGCCCCGTCCTGCACGGCGTGACCGTGTCCGTCCCCAAGGACGGTGTCGCGGCCGTCCTCGGTCACAACGGTGCCGGCAAGAGCACGCTGCTGCGCACGGCGATGGGCCTGTTGAAGCCGAAGTCGGGGACCGTGCTGCTGGACGGCGAGGACATCACCCGCCTCGCCCCGCACCAGCGGGTGGCCCGCGGGATGGCCTATGTGCCGCAGGGCCAGCAGTCCTTCCCGCACCTGACCACCGCCGAGAACCTCCAACTCGTCGCCGACGGACGCCTGGGGGTCCCCCCGCGCCGTTCGCGCAGTGGGGGAGGGAAGGAGGCGATCGCGGAGGCCCTCGACCTCTTCCCCGTCCTGCGTGAACTCTCCGGCCGCCGGGCCGGGTTGCTCTCCGGCGGCCAGCGCCAGCAACTCGCCCTCGCCCGCGCCCTGGTGACCCGGCCGAGGCTGCTGCTGCTCGACGAACCGACCGAGGGAATCCAGCCCTCCGTGGTCGCCGAGATAGAGGAGACGATCCTGGCGCTGGCCCGGCGTGGCGGCCTGTCGGTCCTGCTCGTCGAGCAGTACGTGGGGTTCGCCATGCGCGCGGCCGAGCGGTACTACGTGCTCGAAGCGGGCCGGGTCACCTCCACGGGCGAAGGCGGCGCGGAGTCGGAGCGGGCGGTGCGGGAGGCGCTCAGCGTGTGACCTGCTCAGCGAGGACGCGCGGCCCTCAGCGGGTGAGGTCGGCCCCGGGGACCGGCAGCGGCTCCAGAACCGGGTTGGCCAGATGCTGGTAGATGATCATCGTGCGGAAGCTAAGGATCTCGCGGCGGTTGGTGAGCCGGTCGAGCAGGAAGGCGTGCAGGTGCTCGATGTCCTGGACCGCGACATGGACCAGGAAGTCGTCGTTGCCCGCCATCGTGTAGACGGACAGGACTTCGGGCAGCCGGGACACCGACTGCTCGAAGGCCGCCACCACCTCACGGCTCAGCGGCCGGACCGTCGCGGCCACCATCGCCTGCACCCCGCGGTTCAGCGCCGGCAGCGCGACCTGCGCGCGATAGCCCCGGATCACCCCGCGCTGCCGCAGCAGCCGGATGCGCTCCAGACAGGTGGAGGGGGCGATGCCGACCTTCTCCGCGATGGCCCGGTTGGACTGCCGTGCGTCCTCCTGCAGATGCCGCAGGATCGCCGTATCAAGTTCGTCCACGATCGCCTCCGCGTCGGCGTTGCCGAATTTCGTTCGGGATCTTCACCAGGGTCCGGTACATCGCCCTAGCTTCTCGCCCATGACGCAAACATTCGAGCACGAAGAGGTGACCCTCCGCCGAGGCCCCCGCTCAGGGCTCCCGATCATCGTCGCGATCCACTCCCGCGCCCTGGGCCCCGCCGTCGGCGGCTGCCGGATGCGGCGCTACGGCAGTTGGCGCGACGGACTCACCGACGCGCTGCGGCTGTCCGAGGCCATGACCTACAAGTGCGCCGCGTCCGGGCTGGACTTCGGCGGCGCCAAGAGCGTGGTCGCCCTCGACGAGCACACCGAACTCACCCCGGAACTACGGGAGTCGGCTCTGGTCGACCTGGGCGAGGTCATCGCCTCCTTCGGCGGCTCCTATCGCGCGGGCCCCGATGTGGGCACCACGCCCGACGACATGGTCGTGCTGCGCCGCTCCTCCCCGTACGTCTTCTGCCTCCCCGAGGAGCAGGGCGGCACCGGCGACTCCGGTGTCCCGACGGCCGGCGGTGTGCTCGCCGCCCTGCGGGCCGGTGCGGACCACGTCTTCGGGGCGCCGTCCCTCGCCGGCCGCACCGTCCTGGTCAGCGGCTTCGGCTCGGTCGGCAGCCGGGTCGCGGCCGGCCTCGCCGCGGACGGCGCGCGGGTGCTGGTCTCCGACGTGGACCCGGCGAAGCGGGCGGTCGCCGCGCGGTCCGGCCTCGACTGGGTCGACCCCGACGCGGTGCTCGGCACACGGGCGGACGTCCTGGTCCCGGCCGCCGTCGGCGGGGTGCTGAGCCCGCGGACGGCGCCCCTGCTCGATGTACGGCTCGTGATCGGCCCGGCGAACAACCAGCTCACCGACGACTCGGTCGCCGACCTCCTCGCCGAACGGGGCGTCGTGTGGGTGCCGGACTTCGTCGCGAGCGCGGGTGGCGTCGTCCACACCCTCGGCCGCGAGATCGACCGGCTCGACCGGCAGGAGGCGGTACGACGGGTCGAGGGCATCGGGGACACGGTCGCCGTGCTGCTGGACGCGGCCCGCAGGAACGGCACGACGCCGCTGCGCGAGGCTCAGCGGCTCGCCACGGAGAGGTTGGCACAGCAGGGCGGGAGGGTCACCGCGGGGCAGCGGGCCTGAGCCGGCATCCGGCGGTGATGGGCCCTGGCTCCTCGGTCAACAGCCCTTCGGCGCCCAGATGTCGGTGTCCCAGTCCAGGTGCCGGACGAGGTCGTCCTCGCCGGGACGGGACGGGGGAGCCGGGGGACCGGGGCGCGTCGGCGGTGCGCTCGGGTCGGGCCGGTTGGGCGGCGCGGCCTTGTCCGGTCGGGTGGGTGGGGCGCTCGGGGCCGGTCGGGGCGGAGGTCCCCCGGCGCCCGGCCTGGACGGAGCCCCCTCGGCACCCGGCCGCGACGGGGCCTGCGCACCTCGGGAGATGTTCCCGCTCACGGTGATGTTGTGCTCCACGCGCGGACGGCGAAGCGTCTCGTACAGGGAGAGCGCGGAGTCGGTGTCCGGGGCGTCGCGCAGGCACTTGGCGAGGATGACCGCGTCCTCCATGGCCATCGACGCGCCCTGCCCGGTCGCGGGGGAGGCGGCGTGGGCGGCGTCGCCGATGAGCAGGGTCCGGCCGGAGCGCCAGCGTGTGCCCGTGGGGATCTCGGTGGCGTTGGTGACCATGAGCTCGTCGGAGGTGGCAACGACCAGGTCGGCGGCGGGCGTGGTGTCCTTGCGCAGCAACGGCACGAGCTGCTCGCGCCAGTCGGCGGGCGTGCCCTGCGCCAACTCCTCGGCGGACAGCGGGTCGCCGGCCACACGCGCGAACCAGAAGGTCTCCCCGGCGGGCGACACCGCGTAGCCGAAAGCGACGGCGCTGCCGCGCACCATGGTGATGCGGGCGTCGTCCGCGGAGGCAGGGGAGGATGCCGAGGTGCTGGACGCGGGGTCTGCCGAAGCGGCGGGTGCCGGGTGCGCCGAAGCGGCGGGTGCGGGATCGGCGGAGGTGACGGGTGCGGCTTCCGCCGAGATGACGGAGTCGGGATCCGCCGAGGTGCCGGGGTCGGGATCCGCCGAGGTGACGGGGTCGGGATCCGCCGAGGTGACGGACTCGGGATCCGCCGAGGGCTCGGCCCCCGCCCCACCCCGGCCCCCCACATACCCGTAGAACACCCGCTGCCCCGCATAAACCGGCCGCACCTCCGGGGCGAACGTCGTCCGGACCGTGGAGTTCAACCCGTCCGCGCCAAGGAGCAGGTCGCCCGAGTCCGTGCTGCCGTCGGTGAAGCGGACCGTCACTCCGGCCGGGCTCTCCTCGACGCCGGCGAGCCGTGTGCCGTGGCGGATGTCGATGCCCCGGCGCCGCGCCTCCTCCTGGAGGGCGGTGTTGAGCTCGCCGCGGCGCAGGCACCGGTATCTCAGCGGCGGGTCGTTCGCCTCGCCCAGGGGCACCTGCGCCACCTGCGCACCGCTGTCGTCGAGTACGCGCATCGAGGTCAGCGGGAAGCCGGCCGCGCCGACCGCCGCCGACGCGTCGAGCTGCGCGAGGGCCCGCATGCCGTTGCTCGCCAGGGTCAGGAACGCGCCGATGTCCTCGGCCGAGTCGGGGTGCGCCTCGTACACGACGACGTCGAGTCCCGCCTTGCGCAGGGCCAGCGCCGCCGTCGTACCGGCGATACCGCCGCCGATGACCAGTACCCGTGCCATGTAGCTCCCCGTTCCGGCTGCACCACGACCGTCCTGATGATCCAACGGCCGAGCCGCCCCTCGGGTTCCTCGGCCGGTGCTCAGCCGGTGCCGGGCTGGACGAGCTTGAACAGGAGGCGGGCGGCCGCTCGGCGAGCGGTCTGCCGCAGTCGCACGGGAGGAACGGGGGCCGGTGTGCCGCCCAGGCGAGGGAACAGGGCTTCGGCGTTCGTGCGGTTGACGGCGTGCAGGAGCTCGGGCGTCACGCCGGTGTCGAGGCCCTGGGCGAAGTACTGGCCGGCCGGTGCGGGTGCGAAGGGCCAGTCGCTGCCGAACAGGACGTGCCCGGGCCGGGCGAAGGCCAGCAGCGTCGGCAGCGCGGCCGGGCTGGAGGACAGCGCGGTGTCGAAGTGGAAGCTTTGGAAGTCGTCCAGGGTGTCCAGCGGGCTGCGTCCGACGTCCCCGGCGAGGGAGACGGCCATGCGGTGCGAGGCGTACGGCATGAAGCCGCCCGCGTGGCTGAGGACGAACCGGATGTTCGGGTACGTGCGCACCACGCCGTTGCGCACGAGGAGGTAGGCGGCCCGCGTGGTGTCCAGGAGGAAGTCGGCGGCGAACGGCGGGATGCCGTCGACCGGCGGGGCGGGCAGCTCGGCCGGGTGGACGAACACCACGGCAGCCCGCTCGTCCAGGACCCGCCACAGCGCGTCCTCGCCGCCCGTGCCGAGGTAGACGCCCTGATTGTTGGCGAGCAACGTGACCCCGTCGGCGCCGAGTTCGTCCAGCGCCCGCACGGCCTCCGCGGCGGAGGCGGTGACATCGGGCATCGGGAGGGTGGCGAAGTACCCGAAGCGGCCCGGGTGTTGGGCGGGCAGGGCGGCGGAGTGGTCGTTGAGCCGGCGCGCCAGATCGGCCGCCTCGGTCGGCGAGTCCAGGAAGGCGGTGCCCGGCGTGGAGACCGACACGAAAGCCGTCTCCGTACCCAGCAAGTCCATTGCCTCCAGCGCGGATTGAGCACTCCACTCCGGCAACGCCCGCCCACCGGCCTCGGTGAGACCCGCCTCGGCGAGCAGATCGCGGTAGAAGGGCGGTACGAGGTGCTGGTGCACGTCGATGCGACGGACGGCCGCGGTCATCCCTGGTTCCCCTCCGCCGTGCTCGCCGTGCCTGCCATGCGGACGGCCGCGTCGTGGACCAGCCGGGCGTGCAGTTCGAACATCGCCACGAGGTCCACGGAGTCGCCGTTGATCTCCCGGTGCACGAACAGCCCGTCGGCACCGGCGACGGCATAGGCGGTGAGCGTCTCGACGTCCTTCGCGCCCAGGTCGGGGAAGAGGGTCGCGGCCACTTCGGCGATCCGCTGCCGGGAGATCTCGCGGACCTGGAGGAACACCGTCCGCCCACGGGGTTCGGTGGGCCGGCGTTCGAGCGCGAGCATCAGGCCGAGGCGGAGGAAGTCCGGTGCGTCCACAAGCGAGTTGGCGATGTTCGCGGCCATGACCAGGACACGTTCGAGAGGAGTTCCCGTGTCCTCGCCGGGGAGTTCGACCGCGGTCAGCCAGGTCTCGAAGCTGCGCTCGATGACGGCCGCGATGAGGTCGTCCTTGTCCTTGAAGTGCCAGTAGATGGAGCTGGCGGGCAGACCGCACTTGGCGCTCACGGCCGCGATGGAGGTGCCCTCGTAGCCGCGCTCGCCGGCGATCTCCACGGCCGCGTCCAGGATGCGCCGTCGCGACTCCACCCCGTTGGCGCGCTGCTTGCGCGTGGTGCTCCCGCTGTTCATGGGATGCGCCCTCCTGTCCTGCTCGGCTCCCGCCCGGCCCTTGACCGGCTCTGACGACGAGCTTACCGTATCGACCATTCCAATTGGAGTGAGCGTTACATCAATGAGCCGCGGCAGTGCAGCACGACCACAGTGAGGTGGCTGATGGACACAGACGGTGCCTACGACGTGGCGGTGATCGGCTACGGGCCCACGGGCGTCACCGCCGCGAACCTGCTCGGGGCGACGGGTCTGCGGGTGGTCGTCCTGGAGCGGGACGCCGAGGTCCACTCCCGGGCCCGAGCGATCTCCACCGACGAGGAGGTCGTACGGATCTGGCAGCGCGCGGGCCTCGCCGAGCGGCTGAAGCGGGACATGCTCGCCGAGCGGCCGGTCGACTTCGTGGACGCGCGGGGCCGGTCCTTCCTCAGCGCCTGCCCGACGCCGCGCGGCCACGGCCATCCGCCGCAGATGTTCATCTACCAGCCCGCGTTGGAGCAGGTCCTGCGCGAGGGCGTCGACCGCTACCCGAACGTGGAGGTGCTGCTGCGGCACGAATGCCTGCGGCTGCGCCAGGACGCCGACGGCGTGGAGCTGACCGTGGTCTCCATCGACGACGACTCGGTACGACGGATCCGCGCCGCCTACGTCATCGCCGCCGACGGCGGATCCAGCCTGACCCGCGCCCAGTTGAACGTCGGCTACGAGGGACGGACCTACGAGGACCGCTGGGTCGTCATCGACACCGAGATGCTGAAGCCGTGGCCCGGCCACGACCGGCTGCGGTTCCGCTGCGACCCGGCCCGGCCCGCGGTGGACTGTCCGACCCCGCTCGGCCACCACCGCTGGGAGTTCCCGATCCTGCCGGGCGACGACGAGACGTATCTGACGACCGACGAGGCGATCCATGAACTGGTCGCGCGGTACGGCATCGGCGAGGACGACATCAGGATCCAGCGGGCCACCGTCTCCAGCCATCACGTCCGCTTCGCCCACCGCTTCCGGGTGGGCCGGGTCTTCCTCGCGGGGGACGCCGCGCACGCCATGCCGCCGTGGATCGGGCAGGGGATGGCGGCCGGGGTGCGGGACGCGGCGAACCTGTGCTGGAAGCTCGACGCGGTAGTGCGGGGCGAGTTGGGCGAGGACGTGCTCGACAGCTACGAGGCCGAGCGGAAACCGCATGTCAAAGAGGTCACCGGGCGCGCGGTGTTCGTCGGCCGGGTCATCACCGAGCGCCGGCGCGCGGTCGCGGCCGTCCGCGACCGCGGGCTGTGGGTGCTCGGGCGGGTGCCCGGCTTCGGTGACCGGCTGCAGGACTCCCAGTGGATACCCGTCGCACGCTACGAGTTGGGACTCCAGGCCCGTCCGCGCACCAAGGCGTCCGGCAACCAGATCCCCCAGCCCTGGGTGACCGCGCCCGACGGGACGCGCGCCCGGCTGGACGACGTACTCGCCGGCCGTTGGCTGCTGCTGCACGCACGTACTCCCACGGCCCAACCCCGCTGGAACGTCCTCGCGTTGACCGTCACACCCGCCGGATCCCGTCCCGCCGAGGGCACGGTCGTCGACAGCGACGGCGTGCTGCTGCCGTGGCTGGCCGAGCACCGCGCGACCGTCGTCGCCCTGCGCCCGGACGGCTATGTCTACGCGGCCGCCCGGGCCGGGGCTCAACTCCCGCCACCACCGGCCGGTTTCACCCCGGCACTCCGTCCGACCGTCACGACCACGGGATGAGGACCGTCATGACCACACACACCGAACTGCCCGCCATGCAGGAGTACCTGCTCGACGTCTCCGGCAAGGAGATCTTCGTCGCCGAGACCGGTGACGGCCCGCCCGTGGTGCTGTTGCACGGCGGCGGGCCGGGCGCCTCCGGCGTCGCCAACTACGCGCGCAACATCGCCGAGCTGGCGAAGACGTACCGGGTGATCGTGCCCGACCTGCCCGGCTACGGCCGCAGCACCAAGGGCGTCGACGCCACCGACCCCTTCGGACACCTGGCCGGCGCGATACGCGGTGTGCTGGACCGACTCGGCCTGGACCGCGCCCACTTGGTCGGCAACTCCTACGGCGGGGCCTGCGCGCTCCGGCTCGCGCTCGACACCCCCGACCGGGTCGACCGTATGGTCCTGATGGGGCCGGGCGGTGTCGGCACCACGCGAGCCCTGCCCACGCCGGGTCTGCGCAGCCTCCTCAACTACTACTCGGAGGACGGGCCTTCACGGCCGAAGCTGGAGAAGTTCATCCGGCAGTACCTCGTCTTCAACGCGGCCGACGTGCCCGACAGCGTCATCGACGCGCGCTACCGGGACAGCGTCGACCCGGAGGTCGTCGCGGCGCCGCCGCTGACCCGCCCGTCGGGGCCGAACGCGCTGCGGACGCTGTGGAAGATGGACTTCACACGCGACGAGCGCCTGGCCCGACTGCCCGTGCCCACCCTGGTTCTGTGGGGCGCCGCCGACCAGGTCAACCGGCCCTCCGGCGGCCGCATGCTGGCCGAGCGGCTGCCCGACTGCGATCTCTATCTGGTCGCCAACACGGGCCACTGGGTGCAGTTCGAGCGCGCCGCACTGTTCAACCGCGTCTGCGCCGACTTCCTGGCGGGCCGGCGATGAGCGCCCCGGGAGAAGCGTCCGTCTTCGGCTCCGTGCACCTCGGCTACATCGTCGTGGAGACCGAACGCCTCACGGACTGGCGCCGCTTCGGCACCGACGCCATCGGCATGCACCACGACGCCCTCGACACCGGCCTGATGCGGTTCCGACTCGACGACCAGGAGTGTCGCTTCCTGCTGCGGCGCGGCCCGGCCGAGGACGTCGTCGCCACCGGCTGGCACATCGACGACCACGTCACCTTCGAGCGGATCGAGGCACGGATCCGGGCCCACGGCGTCCCCGTCTCCCAAGGGACCGCGGAGGAGGCGCAGTTGAGAGGTGTCGAACGCCTGCTGCGCTTCCCGGGTCCCAAGGGCATCGCCCAGGAGATCTACACGACCCCGCTGACCTCGCCCGAGCCGCTGCGCATGCTCGCGTCCGGGTTCGTCACCGGAGACTCCGGTATGGGGCACATCGCGCTGACTTCCACTCGACCGGCCGGGATCCGCGGCTACTTCGCGACCGTCTTCGACGCCCGCCTGACCGACTGCATCGAGGAGACGATCAGCGGCGTCAAGCTCAGGATCCGCTTCCTGCGCGTCAACGAACGCCACCACTCCATCGCGGTGGCCGCACTCAAGGGGTTGCCCGTCGACCCCGTCCGCACCCGCGTCCAGCACCTCAACATCCAGGCGGCCACGCTCGACGACGTGGCCCGCAGCTACCAGCGCGTGCACGAACTCGGCTTCGGCATGGCCCTGTCCGTGGGCCGGCACACCAACGACAAGGAGCTGTCGTACTACGCCGTCACGCCCTCGGGCTTCGAGTGGGAGGTCGGCTGGAACCCGGTCGTCGTCGACGAGTCCACCTGGCAGCCCAGCACCCACCAGGGCATCAGCATCTGGGGCCACACCCCGGTCGGACAGACCATCGTCGACAGACTCGCCCAGTTCCGCATCGGCGCCCGCTCCCTCGCCCGCACCGAGGAGACCGTCACCGCGCTGAGCGGCGCCGGCGTCCCGGACGACTGAGCGGGGCGGTCACGGCGTCGGCCTCGCCCTCGTGCGGACGGTCGCGGCCGGGTGCGCCGGGGTGATCAGCCGGCCGCGCCCCGGCGTGACGCGGGGATGGGGTGGCGCATGAGCCCGACGTCCTGAAGTAGCCGACCGGACCTTCCGTGAAGTAGCCGACCAGCCCTCCCGTGCAGTAACGAACAAGCCCTCCCGGCGCGCCGGTTCACCCCCGGTCGTGCCAACAGCTGGGCGACCGTCGGCAAAGGCACGGGCAAGGTTCTCCTCCCCGGCCCGCCACACGCGGCGCAACGACCCACTGGCCACGCAACGTTCACTCAGGGGTCTTTGTGGCCCGCCAGGGTGCGGTCGTTCAGCTCAACTGCTCGTCAGGGAGGGCACCATGACCGCACATGCGGGGACATCGGACGGGTCGACCAAAAATTCCGAATCCTCCGAGGGGTTCAGCCGTCGGCACGCGCTGGGTCTGCTCGGCAGCGCGGGGGCCGGCGCCGCCGTCACTCCGTTGCTGGGGGCGGGCAGCGCGGACGCGGCTCCGCGCGCCGACCCGGCCTTTCACCTCACCGCCGACTCCTCCGGCGCACCCCCGGTCCAGGGGCTGCACCTGACCTTCGGCGCGGATCCGCGCACCCAGATGACGGTGTCGTGGATCACCGACAGACCGGTGTCCAAACCGCTGGTGCGCTACGGCACCCTGGAGCACGGCTTCGGCTCCAGCGCGAAGGCCCGGACCGTCACCTACGCGGACGGCACCTCCAACCGCACCGTCTACGTCCACCACGCCGCGCTCAACCGGCTCACCCCGGACACCGACTACCTCTACCTCGCCACGCACGAGGGCACGACACCGGACAGCGGTACGTTCCGCACGGCCCCGCGCGGACGCAAGCCGCTCACCTTCACCAGCTTCGGCGACCAGTCCGCGCCGCAGGTGACCTGGGCGGCCGACGGCACGGTCGCGCTGGACGCGAACTCCACCCCCGCGACCAAGGACATCGTCACCGGAATCGAGCAGGTCGCCCCGCTCTTCCACCTGCTCAACGGCGACCTCTGCTACGCCAACCTGGACGTCGACCGGGTGCGCACCTGGAACAACTTCTTCACCAACAACACCCGTTCGGCGCGCTTCCGCCCCTGGATGCCGGCGGCCGGCAACCACGAGATCGAGAAGGCCAACGGCCCGATCGGCCTGGGCGCCTACCAGACCTACTTCGACCTCCCCTCGACCGAGACCGACGATGAACTCGCGGGCCTGTGGTACGCGTTCACGGCCGGTTCCGTCCGCGTGATCGTGCTGCAGAACGACGACAACTGCCTCCAGGACGGCGGTGACGTCTACATCAGCGGCTACTCCGGCGGACGCCAGCTCGCCTTCCTGGAGAAGGAGTTGAAGGCGGCGCGGGCCTCCCGTGACGTGGACTGGGTGGTCGTCGCCATGCACCAGGTGATGATCAGCTCCTCCGACGCCAACGGCGCCGACCTCGGCCTGCGGCAGAAGTACGGCCCCCTCTTCGACCGCTACGGCGTGGACCTGGTGCTGTGTGGCCACGAGCACAACTACGAGCGCTCACTGGCCGTTCGTGGTGTGGTCAACGGCAGCGAGACGCTCACCCCCAACCCGGTCTCACACGCCACCGACTCCATCGACACCGGCCTCGGCACCGTCCACATGATCCTCGGCGGCGGTGGCGTCTCCGGCACCACGAACCAGGCCTTCTTCAAGGACGGCACCGGCAAGGTCATCACCGCCGTGTCGGCGACCCCCGGCTCCAACGGCAAGCGCACCTCCACGTACGTCAAGGAGGACGCGGTCTGGATCGGCGTCCGCGACACCGAACACCCCTACGGCTTCGCCGCGTTCACCGTCGACCCCGGCCGCCACCCCGGCGACACCACCCGCATGCACGTCACCTACTACAACGTGAACAAGCCGCACGGCGAGCTGTCGGTCTTCGAGAACTTCACTCTCCACCGCAAGCGCTCCGACGGCCACGGCAGGTAATACCTCAGACGGATCCGGCGCCGGCGGCTGGTGTCTGCGCGGCCGAGGCGAGCAGCGCCAGTCTGTCGGCGCTGTCGGTGCCGGGGTCCGGGTGGTAGACGACGAGCGTCTGACCGGCCGCGCCGTCGATGCTCAGCCGCTCCCGGTTCAACCGCAGCCCCCCGACCTGCGGGTGGTCGATGTACTTGGGCGCGGCTTCGCAGGCCAGTACGTCGTGCCGGGCCCAGAGCCGGCTGAACAGGGGGCTGGCGAGGGAGAGTTCACCGACCAGCTCGATGAACCGGGGGTCGTCCGTGTCGGTGCCGACCGACTCGCGGAAGCCGGCCACCATGCCCCCGGCCGCGCCTTCCCAGTACGGGTAGAGCGCCTGCTCGGCCGGGTCGAGGAACAGCGACCGCAGCCGGTTGGCGCCCGCCGTGAAGCGGGGCGACAGCGCCGTCGCCAGGGAGTTGGCGGCGAGGACGTCGAAGTAACGCCCCTCGACCAGCGCGGGGAGCGGGAGCGTGGCGACGAGCTTGGCGATGCCCGGCGGGACCGCCTCCTGCCGCGGCCGGGGCCTGGTGCGATGCCGCCGGGGCCGGTCTGCGCCGAGCAGCAGCAGGTGCGCCGTCGCGTCGGCGTCGAGCAGCAGCACGCGCGCGATGGACTCCAGGACCTGTACGGAGGGGTTGCGGTCGCGGCCCTGCTCCAGGCGCAGGTAGTAGTCGGCGCTGATACCGGCGAGCATCGCGACCTCTTCCCGGCGCAGCCCCGGCACCCGCCGTACCCCGATCACGGGGATACCGACCTGCTCAGGGGTGACGAGCTCGCGGCGGGCGCGCACGTACTCGCCCAGCGGATTCGATGCGTCCGGCATCTCCCCACTGTAGGTCGCGCGCTCGCGCGCCTGCCTGGTCCTGTCACCCCCAGGATCGCGGGGGCCCTGGCTCGGGTGGCGCCCGGGCGCCAGCGTGAGCGGTGGCCGGCCGAGGGCGCGCCGATCAGCGGCGCCGCCCACTCCCGCCACGACGAGGCGCCGGCCACCCCACCACGACGAGGAGTGACAGCCATGTCCACGTATCTACTGGTCCACGGAGCCTGGCACAGCGGACAGGCCTGGGAGCGGGTGGTCCCGCTGCTGACGGCGGCCGGACACCGGGTGCTCGCGCCGTCGCTGACCGGCCACGGCGACAAGGCACACCTGCTCGGCCCCGAGGTCGGCCTCGACACGCACGTCGACGACGTGGTCGGCCTGATCGTCGAGGAGGACCTCACCGACGTGGTCCTCGTGGGACACAGTTACGCGGGGCTGGTCGTATCGTCCGCGGCGAACCAGGTCCCCGACCGGATCGCCCACCTGGTCTACCTCGACGCGATGGTCCCCCGGGACGGCGAGAGCGCGAGGGATGTCCTGCCCGTGACGCAGACGCTGATCGACCTCGCCGCGCGGTCCGGCACCGGCTGGCGGATTCCCCCGATGCCCGAACTCCCGCCGCCCGGCGGCCTGTTCGGCGTCACCGACCCGGCGGACATCGCCTGGCTGCGCACCACGCTGTCGGACCAGTCGGCCCTCTGCCTCCAGCAGCCGGTCCGCCTGGACAACCCCGCCGTGAACGCCATCCCCCGAACCCACATCCACTGCGTGGGAAGCGAACCGGAAGGCTTCGAGCGGCGCCCCGTCCCCGCGACCCAGCCGGGCGGCACCCCGGCCCAGGTGTGGGAACTGACCACCGGCCACGACTGCATGATCACCGCACCGGCCGAACTCACCGATCTGCTGCTCAAGCTCGCTTGACCGGCCCGCGCGCTGCCGCGGCGAGGTTCAGGGCGCAGGTGGTCCCCGCCGTGCCGAGGGACCCCGTTACGCGGATTCCCGGATCACCAGTTCCGTCGGCAGAATCAGCGGTGTCGGTTGCTCGCCGTCCAGGACGCGCACCAGCATGCGGGTCATCTCGCGGCCGAGGGCGACGATCGGCTGGTGGACCGTCGTCAGGGCCGGCCGGGTGTGCTGGGCCGTGAGGACGTCGTTGAACCCGACGACCGCGATGTCCTCCGGGACGGACCGGCCGCGCTCGCGCAGGACCTGCAGCGCACCCGCTGCCATGGCGTCCGAGGCGACGAACACCGCGTCCACATCAGGGTGTTCGTCGAGGAGCCGGGCGGTCGCCGTGGCACCGCCCACCTCGCTGAAGTCGGCGTGGACCACCCGGTGGTCCGACAGACCGGCCAGCGCGACCGCTTCGCGGAAGCCCAGATAACGGGAGACACCCGCGTGCATGTCCTGCGGGCCGGTGACGGTCCCGATGGCACGGCGGCCCGTCGAGATCAGGTACTCCACGGCCTGGCGCGCCCCGCCGCGGTTGTCGGCGTCCACGTACCAGCGCGGGGCCCGGTCCAGGGAGCGGCCGCCGTGCACGACGGGCACGCCTCCCGCCTCGGCCACCTTCGCCAGCGGATCGTTCTCGCGCAGGGCCAGCAGCATGACGCCGTCCGCGCCCCGGGACCGGAGGATGCGGGCCAGCCGGGTGCGGCCGCGCTCGGAGGCGGCCAGGACCAGCAGCAGTTCGAGGTCCGTCTCCTCGATGACCGCGTTGACGCCGGTGATCACCTCGGCGAAGAAGAGGTTGGCGAAGAGCGCGGGGTCGTCACTGGAGATCGCCAGTACGACCGCGCCGCGACGCTGGGAAGCGAGCGAACGGGCGGCCATGTTGGGCACGTAGCCCAGCTCCGCCACGGCACTCTCCACCGCCTGGCGCGCCTTCTTGCTCACGTGCTGACGGTTGTTGATCACCCGCGAGACGGTCCCGACCGACACCCCGGCGCGCAGCGCCACCTCGTCGAGCGTCGGCGGCCGTCTGGTCATGTGGGGCGGCTCCTGTTCCTGCGGACGGGACGGGCGGTAGCAGCACTGTAGGCGCGCACGGAGTCCGGGGCGTCACAGGCCGCCGCGGTGGTAATGGTCGGCCGCTACGGCTCCGGTGTCACCGTTCCGGACGGCGCCCGGGGTGGCCGCGAAGGTGTCCCAGATGGAGGGAGACCGGCCGTCCTCCTCGACCGCGCCCTCGATCTGGTAGCTCGATGTGGCGGCGCCCCACAGGAAGCCGGGAGCGAACGTACTCACTGCGTTGAACCTCCCTCTGCGGGATATCGGAGAGCGATAACAATCGGAGCGCCCTCGTTCTCGACCTGCATATGCCTTCTGAACTGGGGTGAAGCTGGGTTGACGCCACAGCTCGGCCGGTACCTGTGCGAGGTTTCCAGGGAAGATTGGAAGCGCTTACAGTCGCAGAGTAGGAGCGGCATGTTCAGTCTGTGAAGGGTCTGGACGCGGAAAAGACTTCCGAAGGACCGCTGTGTGCGACGTCTTGACAGCCTCGCCGCCCCCACCCACCATCTGGCACTGACGCCGCACCGAGCCGGGAACCCTGTCACCGAGAAGGGTCCGGTATGTTCCGCAAGACCAGATTCCGCAGGACCAGATGGGGCGCGGTCCTCCTCGCGCCCGCCCTGACCGCCGCCACCCTGGCCGCGACCCCCGTAACGCCCGCGCACGCCGCGGAAGCACCCTACGAACGCGTGCTCAACGGCACGTTCGACAGCGTGAAGACCCCGTGGTGGAGCAGTGGCAACACGCCGTCCACCGTCGACCTGGGCCGCCTGTGCGCGAACGTCCCCGCGGGGACCGTCAACGTATGGGACTCCATGATCGGCCAGAACGACATCCCTCTGGAGGCAGGTCAGCCCTACACGCTCCGCTTCACCGCGTCCGCCACCCGGGACGTGTCGATCCATGCCGTGCTGCAGGTGCCCACCGCCCCGGTCACGACCACCCTGAACAAAACGGCCGCCGTCACCACCGCGCCCAAGACCTTCCAGTTCACCGGCACCTCCACGCGCGCCGACCTGCACGCCCAGCTCTCCTTCCAACAGGGCGGCGCCACCCAGCCGTTCACCCTCTGCCTCGACGACGTCTCCCTCACCGGTGGCGCCACACCCCCGGGCGGCGGACGCGACTTCGGCTCCCCGGTGCGGACGAACCAGTACGGCTACGCGGTCCACGGCCCCAAGAGGGCGTCCATCGTCAACTCATCGGCAGATCCGGTCCGTTGGCGCCTGCTGGACGCCTCCGGCGAGGTCGTCAGGACCGGGCGCACCCACGTCCAGGGCACCGACCCCGCCTCGGGTGACCACGTGCACCTGGCCGACTTCAGCTTGGTGCACAGGGCCGGTACGGGATACACGCTCGCGGTCGGCGACGCGACCAGCTACCCGTTCGCCATCGCGGACAACCCGTACCCCTCCCTGCGCAAGGACGCGCTCGGCTACTTCTACGACGTCCGCAGCGGCACGCCGACAGAAGCCCGGTACGCCGGCGAGGCCTACGCCCGCCCCGCCGGACATGTCGGCGTGGCCCCCAACAAGGGCGACACCGACGTGCCCTGCCTGCCCGGTACCTGCGGCTACGCCCTGGACGTCCACGGTGGTTGGTACGACGCCGGCGACCAGGGCAAGTACGTCGTCAACGGAGCCGTCGCGGCATGGCAGTTGATGGACTCCTACGAACGCTCCCGCGCTCAGGGCGACATCGCGGGCCTGCGGGACGGACTGCTGAGCATCCCCGAGAACGACAACGGCGTACCGGACGTCCTCGACGAGTCCCGCTGGGAGACGGAGTTCCTGCTGAGCATGCAGGTGCCGGCGGGCGAGCCGCTGGCCGGCATGGCCCACCACAAGATCCACGACCTGGCCTGGAGCGCCCTGCCCACGCAGCCCGACCAGGACTCCCAACCCCGTTACCTGCACGCGCCGTCCACGGCCGCCACCCTCAACCTCGCCGCCGCGGCCGCCCAGTGCGCTCGCGTCTGGGCCCGCTACGACGCGGACTTCGCGCACACCTGCCTGACCGCCGCCGAGACCGCCTGGAAGGCCGCGCTCGCCCACCCCGACGTGTACGCCCCGAACGGCGACAGCGTCGGCGGCGGAGCGTACGCCGACACGGACGTGAGCGACGAATTCTCCTGGGCCGGGGCGGAGTTGTACGCCACCACGCACGACCGTGCCTACCTGTCCCGGATCGACACGGAGATCACCCCGGCCGGGTTCTCCTGGCGGGACACCGGCGCGCTCGCCGACCTGACCGTCGTCCGGCTGCCGGACCGCTTCCCCGACCGCATGGTCGCCGCCGCCCGCAAGCGGGTCCTCGCCGTCGCGGACGGGTTCGTGCGGGACGAGCGGTCGCAGGGCTACCCCAACCCCAGCCTGCCCGCCGACGGCGCCTACGCCTGGGGCTCCAACAGCGTCACCGCGAACAACGCCGTGGTCATCGCGACCGCCTACGACCTCACCCACAGGGACGTCTACCGCGGCGCCGTACTGGAGTCATTGGACTATCTCCTCGGCCGCAACGCCCTGAACCAGTCCTTCGTCACCGGCTACGGCACTCAGTTCAGCCACAACCAGCACAACCGCATCTGGGCCCACCAGATCGACCCCAAGTTGCCGAGCCCGCCGCCCGGTTCACTGGCCGGCGGCCCCGACTCGGCCCTCCAGGACCCGGTCGCGCAGCAGAACCTGGTCGGCTGCGCCCCCGCCACCTGCTACATCGACGACATCTACTCGTACTCGACCAACGAGATCGCCATCAACTGGAACTCCGCGCTCGCCTGGGTGGCGAGCTTCGCCGCGGACTCGGCCCGCTGAGAGGAAGGGATTCCCTATGCGCTGGAAAGCCCTCCGAACCGCCCTGATCTGTCTGCTCGTTGCCCCGCTGCCGCTCCTGACGGCCGGTCCGGCGGCCGCCGCCAGCCCCGTCTCCCTGACGAGCGGCTTCTACTCCAACCCCGACTCGGGCCCGGCCGTCTGGGTCCGCGACAACCCTTCCGACTCCCGTGCCGCGCGCATCCAGTCGGCCATCGCCTCGCAACCGATCGCCCGCTGGTTCGCCGCCGAGAGCGGGGGCATCGGACCGGCCGTCTCCAGTTATGTCGGCGCGGCCGACAGCCACGACAGACTGCCGGTCCTCGTCGCGTACAACATCCCGCTCCGGGACGCGTGCGGCGGTCACTCGTCCGGCGGCGCGGGCAGTGTGGCGGAGTACCGCACCTGGATCTCCACCTTCGCGGCGGCGGTCGGCGACCGCCCCGCCGTGGTCGTCATCGAGCCGGACGCCCTGTCGGACTTCAGCTGCCTGACCGCCGCGCAGACCGGCGACCGCCTCGCGATGCTCGCCTACGCCGCCCAGATGTTCCAGCAGAAGGCACCCAACACCTGGGCCTATCTGGACGCCGGACACACCAACTGGGTCGCCTCCGCGACCATGGCGAGCCGGCTGAGGTCCGCGGGCGTCGCCAACGTCCGGGGCTTCTCCGTGAACGTCTCGAACTTCTACACCACCTCGTCCTCGGAGACCTACGGCAACTCGATCAACTCGGCGCTCGGCGGCGGCTCCCACTTCGTCGTCGACACCAGCCGCAACGGCAACGGCTCCAACGGCGAGTGGTGCAACCCGGCCGAGCGCAGGCTCGGCGTCACCTCCCGCGTGGGCGGTGGCGAGGACCTGCTGCTGTGGGTCAAGACACCGGGCAACTCCGACGGACAGTGCGGCATCGCCCCGACCGTCCCGGCCGGTCAGTTCAGCCCCGCGCTCGCGGTCCGGCTCATCGACGGCACGTGAACGGGACGTACGGCACCTGACCTCGGCCTGCGGGTCAACTCGGCGGCTCCAGGCGGACGTTGTCCTGGGTGCCGTCGGGCCAGGTGACGCCGGCGAGGGCGGTGCCGTCACCGTCGTGGACGACGTCCAGGCGTACGGCTTCGGCGGCACCGGGTCCCTCGACCACTCCGGAGAGACAGACCAACGCGGCGTACACCGCGCCGGGTTCGACCTCCGCCGTGGTGGCCAGCCAGGGTGTCGCCGAGTGCGGGCCGAAGGCGTTGGCGTCGCGTGCGGTGGCGATGCCCGCCTGGTCGAAACCGCGCAGCCCGACCACCGTGCTGGACAGGCCCGTTGAGTGCCGGACCCAAGCGGCAGGCCAGCTCTCCTCGTACCCGAGCGGCGGTTCGGCGGCGGCCAGGCAGTAGCCGCCGAGCCGCAGCCGCAGCGGTTCGTCGAGCGGGCCGTCGACGCGTGCGAGCCGCACTTCCAACGGGCCGTTCAGCATGGACGCCGTCGTGATCCACGGTCCCGTGCGGAAGGAGGGTGCGGGGTCGTGGGCGTACGGGGTGGGTACCGGGCCGAGCGGCCAGTGGGCGCGGTGGCGGGAGACGGCGGTGCGGACGCCGAGGTGGAGCCGGGTCAACGGGCGGCGGTGGGAAGGGCGTTCGTCGGCGTCGAGCAGGGCGATGTGCGAGTCGAGCGGGTCGTTCAGGCTCGCCTCCGTGCTGTCGGGGGCCGCGTGGGTGGCGTAGGCGAGGCGGGCGTACGTCGGGTCGTCCGCCTCGGCGTCGACGCCGTCGCCGGAGGCGTGGTCGCTGCCGTGGTTGACGACGCGTACGACCCCGTCCGCGGCCGTGCCGGAGACGAGCCACCCCGGGGCGGTCAACGTCCGCCGCACGTCCCGGGTCTCGATCGGCAGGGCCTCCTCCTTCTCCGTCCACACCGGGTGTTCCGCCGGCAGCACCAGTCCGGCGAAGCCCTTGCTCGACCAGTAAGGCGAGCCAGGACCCGAGTAGGGCTGCCGGACGGCCGTGAACTCCCCGTGCCAGCCCAGTGGTTGGAGCCCACGTTCGTCGAAGCAGCCGGCTTCGGCGAAGTGCCGCAGCACTCCGCTCGCCAGGCGACGGGTGCGGCCCGCCGGCAGGGGAGTGGCGTCGAAGACGGCGCCCACCCACAGCGGGCAGAGCATCGCGTAGCGGTAGGTGAGGGAGCGGCCCTGGTACAGCGGGGCGCCGTCGGCCGCCACGAGGTGCTGGGCGTCGTCGAGGTAGCGGCGCAGCCGGGCCCGGTAGCGGGGGAGCAGGTCGGGGTGGGCGGCGGTGCCCGAGATGCGGCAGTACCAGAGGGGGTAGTACTGCATGGCCCAGCCCGAGTAGTAGTCGAAGTGCCGGAGTGGACCGGCCGTTCCGCCGCCGTCGGCGTACCAGCCCTCGCCCGCGTACCAGGCCTCCGTCCGCGCGATCGCGTGGTCGATGTCGGGCGCGCTCCACGGGGCGCCGACCGAGCGCAGGAACGCCGACGTGATCGCCCTGAACCAGACCCAGTTGTTGTCCGGCACGTCACTGCCGAGCAGGTCCGTCATCCAGGCGACGATCCGTTGTCGTACGCCCTCGTCCAGCCGGTCCCAGATCCAGCGCCGTGTCTCGTGCAGCGCGATCGCCACCGACGCGCACTCCACCTTGGCCTGCCCGCACTCACGCATGCTCGGCCAGTGGTCCGGCGAGCTCGGGTCGGTGCCGGCGGTCAGGCCCTCGGCGTACCAACTGGCTTGATTTCCCGGGTCGTTGTCGCCCGATTGGGCCAGACGGAAGCCGGCGAGCAGGAAGGTGCGGGCGAACCCTTCGAGGCCGTCGCTGTGCCGGCCCGAGCGGCTGGCCGGGCCGGGCAGGTGGAGCAGGGCGTGCCGGTCGGTGGCGTACGGGCGGACGGCGGCCAGCTGGGCGTCGGCCAGCGCCTCCCAGTGCGTACGCGTCCAGCCGGTGTACGGGGAGAGGAACCGGTCTTCAGGTATCAACTGTCCGCCTTTCCGACGGTGTTGAGGCGGGCCGGGGGTGCCACCGACTGACGTACGACGACGTGCGAGCCGAGCACCACACGGCGGTTCGGCGGATCCGCGGGGCGGCGGTGCAGGGCCAGGCGGGTGGCGGAGCGGCCGAGTTCCTGCTGGGGGACGTGCACGGTGGTCAGACGCGGGTAGAGGTCCTCGGCGAGCGGGATGTCGTCGAAGCCGACCACGGAGAGGTCGTCGGGGACCGTACGGCCCAGGTCGCGGGCGGCGGCGATGGCGCCGGCGGCGCTCATGTCGCTGGCGCAGAAGATCGCGGTGGCGTCGGTGTCGGTCAACAGACGGGAGGCCGCCTCGTATCCGGACTCGCGTGTCATGTCGGTCTCGGCGACGAGCGCCGGGTCGGGCTTGATGCCGTGTGCGCGCAGTGCCCGTTCGTATCCTTCGAGGCGCTGACCGGCCACGCTGAACTCGTGCGGGCCCGCCAGATGGGCCACGCGGGTGTGGCCGGCGGAGAGCAGATGGCTGGTGGCGGCGAAGGCGCCGGCCTCCATGTCGCACTCCACCACGTCCACCGGCGCCTTCGGGCCCTTCCACGGCCGGGCACAGAGCACCAGGCGGGCGCCGGCCCGGTCCATCCCCTCGGCGGCGGCGGCGAGTTGGGTGAGATGCTCCTCGGTCTCGGCCATGCCGCCGACCAGGATGATCGCCTCCGCGCCACGCTGGCGCATCAGGTTGATCACCGACAGCTCGCGCTCCGGGACCCCCTGGGTGGAACAGACCAGGCAGACCCGGCCGTCAGCGACGGCCTGCTCCTCCACCCCGGAGGCGACGTTCATGAAGAACGGCGAGGTGATGTCGTTGACCACCATCGCCACCAGCCCCGAAGTCGTGCTGAGGGTACGGGCGTTGGCGTTGACCACGTAGTCGAGGTCGCGCACGGCCTGCATCACGCGCTCGTGCGTGGCCGGAGGCGCCGTGTACGCCTCGCTGAGGATCCGCGACACGGTGGCGACGGACACGCCCGCGCGCGACGCCACGTCACGGATCGTCGCCCGACCTGCGGAACCCCGACCTTGAGCCATGCTCTGCTTCTCCTCGCCCCGGTGAACGGCCGATGTAAGTAACACCGATGAAAAAGTTACACAACCGGCCAGGGATTCTCTACGCCCAGGTGCAGGCGCCTGTCCGGAGTTTCCATAGCGGTGCCGAACCTCTTGACGGCCGGGAAGTGCCCCCCTAACGTCCCCGTTACTGTAAACGGTTCAGTGAACGTTACATGCCGGAGGAACACCAGATGACTTCGTCGAACGTCTCCAGACGCGCCCTCCTGCGCACCGCCGCACTCGGCGCCGGCACCCTCGCGGTGGGCGGCGGCCTGAGCGCCTGCGGGTCCGGCTCGTCCTCCTCGGCGGCGGACGCGCTCACCTACTGGGACTGGTACGTCACCCAGGCCCCCTGGGTCGACAACGAGATCGACCTCTTCGAGAAGGGGCACAGCGGAGTCAGCGTCAAGAAGACGACCCAGCAGAACGCCAAGTACGCCGACCTGGTCGCGCTCGCCAACCGCAGCGGCAACCCGCCGGACGTCTTCATGATCCCGCAGGTGCCGAGCGTCGCCGAGCAGGTCGCCAAGGGCTGGCTGCACCCGCTCGACGAGTGGGCGACCCCGAAGTGGCAGGCGCGCTTCCCCGAGGGCACCTTCCTGGAAGGCGCCAACGTCTTCGACGGCAAGGTGTATTCGGCCCCGCTGAAGGGCTCGGGCCCGCAGTACCAGCTCTATGTCCACAACGGCGTCTTCAAGTCCGTCGGCCTCACCAACCCGGACGGGAGCGTGAAGGTGCCAAGGACCTGGGACGAGGTGACCAGCGCCGCTCAGACGATCACCAAGAAAAGCGGCGGCAAGTCCTACGGCCTCGGCTTCGGCAACGCCGACGGCATCGGCGTACTCGCCTGGTGGCTGGACCTGTTCGTCCGGGGCGCGGGCGCACCCGGCGGCGCCCCCACCCTCCCCGGCGCCGGCCTGGACTACCGCGTCGGCAAGTGGACCTTCGCCACCGACCGGGCGTATGCCGACTTCCTGGAGCTGTTCGTCGAGTGGAAGAAGCGCGGTTTCTTCCACCCCAACTCCGTCAGCCTCTCCGACGAAGCGGCCCGCGCGTTCTTCGAGCGGGGCAAGTTCGGCATGACCGTCGGCGGCGTGTGGAACCAACCCGAGTGGACCCAGCACAAGTTCACCGACTACAGCCTGGTCACCCTGCCCTCGCCCACCGCGACACCCAAGGGCTACTACTACGCCGATCCGGTCGGCAACGGCTCCTTCGCCGCCGTCTCCGCCAAGAGCAAGAAGGCGCACGAGGCGTTCCAGTGGCTGGACGCGCTGACGTCCCCCGCCGCAGGGCGCCGCTGGGTGGAGGATCTCAACGGCGTCTCGGCCCACCCCGCGAACAACGACCCGGACGGCATCGACTCCAAGCCCTTCGCCGCCTTCGTCGGTATGACCAGGCAGGTACTGAGCGGCCCGGTGCCCCTCGTGCGCAACCCGGAGCTGGCCGCCGTCGCACCCAGCGTCCCCAAGCCGGACATCAGCGACGTGGTGACCGGCGTCTACACCGGCCAGATCAAGGACGTACAAGGGGAGTTGAGCAGCCTGGCGGACAAGAAGTTCCAGCTCCTGTCCGACGCGGTAGCCGCCGTGGCCAGGAAGGGCAAGAAGGTCAGCACGGCCGACTACGTCTTCGCGGACTGGAATCCCACCAAGCCGTACACGACGAAGAAGGCCTGAGCCGCCGCCATGTCACTCCTCGCCACCCGCCGGCGCCACCCGCCGTCCCGTACCGCACCACCGGTCGCTCCCCGGCCCGGCCTCGGCCGCCGCATCCGCGCCGCCACGTGGTCGTACGTCTATCTCGCCCCGATGGCCGTGCTGTTGCTGGCCTTCGTGGTCTATCCGATCCTCGCCTCCTTCGGCTACACCTTCTACCGCTGGAACGGCATCGGTGAGCCCGGCGACTACGTGGGCCTCGCCAACTTCCGGCAGATCCTCCAGGACCGCATCTTCTGGGGCGCCGTGGAGCACACCTTCGTGTACGCGTTCGTGCTCGTCCCGGTGCAGCTCCTGCTGGCGTTGGCGCTCGCCCTCGTACTGAACAACCCGAAGCTCAGGTTCGCTCTGTTCTTCCGGACCGTCTACTTCATCCCCGTCGTCACCTCGGCGGCGGTCGTCGGCGTCGTCATCCAGCTCATGCTCGCCAACTTCGGTGACTCGGCGGGCAGTCTGCTCGCCAGGACCGGGGTGAGCGACGGGCAGATCGACTGGCTCGGCGACCCGCACACCGCTCTGGCCGTGATCATCGCGATCGGGATCTGGCACACCCTCGGGTACAACCTCGTCTACTTCCTCGCCGGACTGCAGACCATCCCGGCCGAGTTGTACGAGGCGGCGAAGCTCGACGGCTGCGGGCCGGTGCAGTCCTTCTTCCGCATCACCGTCCCGATGCTGCGCCAAGTCGGCGTCGTCATCGTGGTGTTGGCGTTCATCGGGAGCTTCCAGGTCTTCGACCTGGTGCAGGTCCTCACCGGCGGCGGCCCCTACTTCGCCACCGAGGTCGTCAACACCTACATCTACCACCTGGCCTTCGGCGGCTCGGCCGGCGCCGCCGCCCAGCCCGACGTCGGCCTGGCCTCCGCGGCCTCCTTCCTCTACGGACTGCTGCTCATCGTCTTCTCCGCGCTGCAGGTCCTCGCCCTGCGCCGGCTCACCCGTCGGCGCACGGCCGCCAACCAGTAAAGGGTTACGTCGATGTCCACACTGTCCCAACGTCCCCGCCCCCGAACGCGGTTGAGTCTGCGCCAAGGCCGACGCGGCCTGCTCTACCTCGCGCTGCTCGGCGGCGGGCTCGTCTGGCTGTACCCGTTCCTGTGGGCGCTGGGCAGTTCGCTCAAGAGCACCGACGGCTTCTTCGACGGCGGGCTGAACCCGATCCCCTCCGAGTTCCACTGGTCCAACTACAGCGAGGCCTGGACGCAGGCGGACTTCAGCCGGTTCTTCGTCAACACGGTCCTGTTCGCCATGGGAACGGTCGTCGTCACGCTCCTGGCCACCTCGATGGCGGGCTATGTCCTGGCCCGCACCGATTTCCCCGGCAAGAAGATCTGGCTGGGCCTGATCGGGGTGACGCTCTTCCTGCCGCACGGCTACACGATCATCCCGGTCTTCGACCTGATCCAGCGCCTCCATCTCCTCAATACCCTCTGGTCGGTGGTCATCGTCCAGTCGGCGGGCGGGATGGTCTTCGGCACCTTCCTCTTCATGGGCTACTTCACGACGATCGACCGGGGGTTGGAGGACGCGGCCCGCGTGGACGGGGCGAACTTCCACCAGATCTTCTGGCGGATCATGCTGCCGCTGTCCGGGCCCATGCTCGCGACCGTCGGCCTGTTCGCCTGCATCACCGCCTGGAACAGCTTCTTCATCCCGCTGGTCTTCACCCTCTCCCGCCCCGAACTGCACACCCTCTCGGTGGGCATGTTCAACTTCATCGGCCAGAACTCCACCGCCTGGACCCTGGTGTGCGCGGGCTCGGTCATCACCCTGCTGCCCATCGTCGTGATCTTCATCGTGCTGCAGCGGTTCTTCATCAACGGCCTGGCCGGCGCGGTCAAGCAGTAGCGTCCCGCGAGGTCGACGCGGACGGCCCGTTCACCGATCCCTCTCAGCCACCGACATCGAACAGCCCGCGCCGGACCGCCTCGGGCACCGTGCCCGCCCTGTTCTCGGTGTCGAGTTCGCGGGCCGGAGTGCCTGGTGGGTGCCGGCCCGGCCGGACCGGACCCTGCCGAGCCCGTTTCCTACGGCACCCCCACCTCGAACAGCACATACCCGGCGTACGACCCCGACGCGACCGCCGCGATGCCGAGCAGCAGGCACAGCGTGGGCAGGCCGAGGGTGCGGAGTTTGACCGCCAACGGGATGAAGAGGGGGAAGCACGGGAGCAGATAGCGGGAGACGTTGCCGAATATCTGCCGGCTGCCGAGGACCAGGGCGATGGTGAGCACCGTGTGGACGAGCAGGACGGCCGGTGGGCGGAGCCGGATCAGGAGAGGAAGCAGGAGCGCGGTCAGCAGGACGACGGCCACGCCGACGACGTCTTCGAGGGGGTACGCGAACAGGTAGTCGTAGCGGCCGGTCGCGAGGGAGCCGACGACGTCGACGGTGTGCTCGCCGTAGTCGAAGGTGTGCGCCCAGGCGCCGGTCTGGAGCTTGAAGTAGCCGGTCAGGTCGCCCATTTGGTCGCCGACCCACAGGAGGTAGCCGAGCAGACCGAGCGGGGCGATCGCCATCGCGATCCATGGACCCGTGAGGTTCTCCCGGCTGCGGTGGAGCGTCCGCAGTGCGGCCACGGCGAGGGCGGCGATGAGTGCGACCGCGGTGGGTCGGCCCAGACCGGCGGCGAAGGTGAGGACGCCCGCGGTGAGCCAGCGGTCGGTCATGACGGCGTGGCAGGCCCAGACGGCGAGGGCGATGTAGAGGGAGTCCGAGTAGGCCGACCACTCGGTGCCCGAGCCGGGCCAGACGGCCCACAGTCCGGCGGCGGCCAACCCGGCCCGCCTGCCGCCGAACCGGGCGGTGACGGCGTAGATGCCGAGCGCGGCGGCGAACGAGGCGACGACCGAGACCAGCATGCCGGAGCCGTACAGACCCAGGCCCGTGCAGTCGGAGACCAGTCGCATCGTCGCGGGATAGAGCGGGAAGAAGGCCGCCGAATTGCCTTCGAGGGTGATCAGTCCGGCGGCGCCGGGGATCTTGACGAGCGCGGGGTGGTAGCCGTCCGCCGCGATCTGCTGGTACCACCAGCCGTCCCAGGTGGCGAGTACGTCCCAGACGTGGGCGCCGCCGCCGAAGCGCGGATCCCTCGTCCGGAAACCGCCGTCGGAGTCCAAGAGGTACATGAAGACGGCGAAGCCGATCAGCTTCAGCACGCCGTACAGCGCGAGCACGGGGCCGTAGTACCTGACCGTGCGGAGGAGGTGGTCGCCGATCTCCTCACGTGACAAGGCAGTTGCGGCGTCTCGCGTGGCTTCGGCGGCGGGTGGCACCAAGGTCGTCGTGTCGCTCACTTCGCGGTCGCCTTCCCCTCGCGGCGGCGCGCTGTGGGGAACACCCAGGCCCGGAAGAGCAGGAAGCGGACGAGAGTGGCGGCGAGGTTGGCGGCGACCAGGACCCCGATCTCCGTGCCGCGCGCGGGAGTTGGGGTCGTGCGGTGCAGGAGTGTCAGTGAGCCGCTGGTGAGGGCCAGGCCGACCGTGAAGACCAGGAGGCCCTGGGCCTGGTGGCGCAGTGCGCCGCCGCGCCCGCGCAGTCCGAAGGTGAGGCGGCGGTTCGCGGCGGTGTTGGCCAGCGCGCAGATCAGCAGGGCCAGCGCGTTGGCGGCCTGTCCTCCCGTCTCCGGGCGCAACGCCACGTACAGCAGCACGTATCCGACGGAGCTCACCGCGCCCACGGCGGCGAAGCGCGTCAGTTGGCCGGCCAGACCGCCCGCGGGCGAACCGTCCGTGCCCCGCCGCAGCTCGGCCGTCGGGAGCGTGCCGCGCGCCAACTCCCGTCCGATGCGGGCGATTCCGCGCAGGTCGGCCAGGGCCGTGGACAGGATGTCGACCCGGCTGTCGGGGTCGTCCACCCAGTCGACCGGCACCTCGTGGATGCGCAGTCCGGCCCGCTCGGCGATCACCAGCAGCTCGGTGTCGAAGAACCACCCCGAGTCCTTCACCAGGGGCAGCAGCCGTTCGGCGACATCACGCCGTACCGCCTTGAAACCGCACTGCGCGTCGGAGAAGCCGACGCCCAGGGTGGAGCGCAACAGGGCGTTGTAGCAACGGGAGATGGCCTCCCGTCTGGGGCCGCGCACCACCCGGGAGCCACGGGCCAGGCGGGTGCCGATCGCGATGTCGGAGTGGCCGGAGATCAGCGGGGCGACCAGCGGCAGGAGCGCCGCCAGGTCGGTCGACAGATCGACGTCCACGTAGGCGAGCACGGGCGCCCGTGACCCGGACCAGGCCGCGTGCAGCGCCCGGCCGCGGCCCTTCTCGTCGAGCCGCAGCCACTCCAACTCGGCCAGTTCGGCGGCCAGTCGGGCCGCGATGCGCGGGGTCTCGTCGGTGCTCGCGTTGTCCGCGACGGTGATGCGGAACGGGTACGGGAACGTCTCCCGCAGGTGTGCGTGCAGCCGCCGTACGCTCCGTTCCAGGTCCCGCTGCTCGTTGAACACGGGGACGACCACGTCGAGGACGGGCTCGCGCTGGTGTGCCGACAGCGGTGTGCGGAACGGCAGTTGGCTCATCTGGCTCGTCTGACTCATCAGCATTGTCACGTTCTGTCCAGGTCGTTGGGCCGTCGCGGGGCATGCCGGCATCGCCTGAGGGCGGTGCCGCGGTCAGGGGTGCGGGTGGGGGTGAGGGTGGGGGGTGAGGGTGGTCGGCGGTGCCCGGTTACCCGGAGCTCGCCGTGCCCCGGGTCGCGGATCTCTCCGTCGCCGGCGGTGTCGTGACCGACCCCGACGAAGTGCTCTGACCCGTGGGCGAGTCGGTCGTCGCGGTGCCGGACGGCGGCGCCGCCGAGTTGGTCGCGGGTGGGCCCGAGGACCCGATGGACGAACCTCCGGTCGGGGTCGAGGTCGGGGTGCCGGACGACCCGATGGATGACCCGCTGGTGCCTGTCGGTGTCGGGCCGGTGGTCGTGCTCGAGGACGCGTCCGGTGTCAGGGTCGGGCCGACCGTCGGGAGCGTCGGGCTCACGGCGGGTCGGGGCAGCGGGGACTGTGGCCCGTTGTCCACCTGAGCATGGGGCACCAGGAAGAAGCCGAGGCCGAGTCCGGCGACGGCCAGGACGGAGCCGACCGCCCTGCGTGCCGCACGGACGCGGCGCCGGGCCCGTACGCCGTCCCGGAGACGGGTCCGGTGCCGTGGCTCGAAGGGGGTCGTTTCCTGGGCGTCGCGCATCATCCGCGCGAGCTCCCGCTCGAAGTGGTCCATCAACGCCCCCTCATCCCACCGTCTCGATGACATCGCCGAGGATCCGGCGCAGCCGCGCCACGCCCCGTGACGCGTGGGACCGGGCGGTGCCGACCGGACACCCCAGCACTTCGGCGACCTGCTTGTCGGGCAGGTCCTGGTAGTAGCGCAGGACCACGGCGGCCCGCTGCGCCGGCGACAGCTGGGCCAGCGCCGCCTCCAGCCGTGAGCGTTCCGCCACGGCGGCGGACACGTCGTCCACCTGCGCGAGGTCCGGCAACTGCTCGACCGGGCGCTCACCCCACCAGCGCCGCCGCGCCGAACGGGCCGCAGCCCGCGCCAGGATCTTGCGCACGTACGGTTCAGGTGCCTCCTCGCCGACCTTCGGCCAGGCGAACCAGAGCTTGACCATGGCCTCCTGGAGCAGGTCCTCGGCGCGGTGCCGATCGCCTCCCGCGAGCAGACAGGCCAGATGGAACAGCGTCGACCAGCGCGCTGCCACGAAGCCGTCGAACCCCTCGGCCCGACTCTGTTCCATCCGTACCGTCCACCGTCCCCGTGCGGGCAAAGCCCCTTACACAGAGAGAAAGGCTCTGGACCCCACCCCGCGCTGCACTTCAGGGCTGTGATCCGGGTTACATGCCGCTGCCGGACGGCACATCCGCGCTGTTCTGAAATTGCGTATCTTTAGCAAGAAACTTGCAGTGACTTGCGCGGCACATTCTTTACTTCGTCGGAATCTAGCGGAGTGGAAGAGGGCTCAGTACGGTCGGGGCGCCGGTCTCCCCCCACCCCCTGAAGGAGCCCCACATGCTGACGATCCTCAGACCCCGGCGACTGGCGGCGGTCGTCGTCGCCGTCGGCGCGGTCGGCGCGATGTGCGTGTCCGTTCCACCGGCCGTCGCCGCACCCACCACGGGCGCTGCCGCACCCACCGCGGCCGTGGGTGCGACCACGTCGTTCAAGATCTACGAGGCCGAGGCGGGAGTGCCGGCCGGGGGCGCGGCCGTCCGGTCGCTGACCTCGGCGCCGACGACCCAGTACTCGAGCGCGAGCCTGGAGGCTTCGGGCCATGCGTACGTCCACCTGGACGGCACGGGCCAGTCGGTGCAGTGGACGAACACCACCGGGCAGCCGATCTCGTTCCTCAACGTCCGCGCGAGCATCCCGGATTCGGCGTCCGGCGGCGGCATCACCGGAACGCTGGACCTGTACGTCAACGGGGTGTTCCGGCAGGCGCTGAACCTCAACTCGAAGCAGACCTGGGTGTACGAGGGCAACGGCAACTACAACACGAGCGACAACCAGAACCCGGCCGACGGCGACCCGAGGGTCTTCTGGGACGAGTCGCACACCTTCGTCACCGGCGCCCCGATCCCGGCGGGCGCCACGTTCTCGCTGCGCAAGGACGCCGCCAACAGCGCGTCCTTCTACGACGTGGACTCCGTCGACGTGGAGAACCCGCCGGCGCCGCAGGCGCAGCCGGCGAACTCGATCTCGATCACGAGCTGCGGCGCGGTGGCGTCCAGCGCCCCGACCAACGGCGCGGCCGACAGCCAGGCCGTGGACAGCCGGGCCGCCATCCAGACCTGCATCGACCAAGCTCAGACGCAGGGCAGGATCCTGTGGATCCCGCAGGGCACCTTCTACGTGAAGGGCACCGCCGGACTGAACGCGCAGGGCATCACCATCGCGGGCGCGGGCCTCTGGTACAGCACGATCTACCGAGACGTCCCGGTCCCCAACACCACACCACTGGCCGCCCTGTTCGACCTGACGTCCTGCACGGTGCGCAACTTCCACATCGACGCCAACGCCGTCAGCCGGAGCACCATCGGCGGGGACGGCGGCGCGATGGACACCACCGGCACCGACTGGCTGGCCGAGGGCATCTGGACCCAGCACACCATGTCCGGCTTCTGGGCCTCCGGTACTGGTGGGACGGTGAAGAACAGCAGGCTGACCTCGATCTGGGCGGACGGGATCAACGTCAACAACGTCTCGCTGAACGCGGATACAGGCAACGACCTGACGGTCACCAACAACTTCGTACGCGGTACGGGCGACGACGCGATCGCCATCAACTCGGTGAACTACAACACCAACGGTGACGGCTCACAGACCTTCTACCACCCGATGACCAATGTCACCGTCAGTGACAACACCTCGATCGCGCCCTGGGGCGGCAAGGGCGTCGGGATCTACGGAGGCAGCGGTCACCAGGTCAGGAACAACTACATCAGCGACACGGCCCGTTACATCGGTCTGGGCGCCGGGCGCTTCGGAGTCAACGGCAGCGACCTGCTGTCCGCGACCGTGACCGGCAACACCGTGGTCCGCTCCGGCGGCAACGCCTACAGCCAGGGCCAGCCCGCCCTGCACATCGGCAACGGCGGCGACGGCCAGAACACCGGGATCGTCGACAAGGTCACGGTGACCGGCAACACCGTCAACGACTCCCTCTACGACGGGATCGCCTTCTCCACCTCGACCAACACCCTGCTCCAGGACAACACGGTCAACGCCCCGGGCCGCAACGGCATCGCGATCTCACCGTCGTTCTATCCGGCGCCCACCGGCTCCGCGACGATCACCGGCAACACGGTCACCGGGCTCACCGCCGGTGCCTCGGCCTTCGTCAACAACTCCACCGGATTCACCGCCACGTTGAGTGACAACCACTGGCCGCCGCCCGCTCCCGAGGCCCCTTACGGCGGCACCCCGGCCGCCGTGCCCGGCACGGTGCAGGCGGAGAACTACGACACCGGCGGCCAGGGGGTCGCGTACAACGTCACCTCCGTCAACGGCAACGCCAACTCCTACCGCGCCGACGGCATCGACCTGGACAACACCTCGGACACCGGCGGCGGTTACAACCTGGGCTGGACCGGCGCCGGACAGTGGTTCCGCTACACCGTCGACGTCGCCACGGCCGGCACCTACACCCTCGACCTGCGCGTCGCGGTCCCGACCGCGGCGCCCGGGGCACTGCATCTGTCGGACGCCTCCGGTACGAACCTCACCGGACCGGTGGACCTGCCCGCCACCGGCGACTGGCAGACCTGGGGCACCGCGACCACCCACGTCACCCTGCCCGCCGGCCGACAGATCCTGACCCTCCATCAGGACACCGGCGGCTGGAACATCAACTACCTGAGTTTCACCGGGAGTACCGACACTCCCGCGACCAATCTCGCCGCAGGCAGACCCACCAGCGAGTCCAGTCACACCGACGTCTACCCGTCCTCGAACGTGACGGACGGCAACCAGGGTTCCTACTGGGAAAGCGCCAACCACAGGTTCCCGCAGTGGGTCCAGGTCGATCTCGGCGCGGCCCGCAGCGCCTCGCGTGTGGTTCTGCAACTGCCCACCACCTGGGGCGCCCGCAGTCAGACCCTCACTCTCGCGGGCAGCACCGACGGCACCACCTTCACCACCCTGAAGCCCTCGGCCGCCTACGCCTTCGACCCGAGCACCAAGAACACGGTCACGCTCACCTTCCCCGCCACCGCTCAGCGCTACTACCGCGTCACCGTCACGGCCAACAACGGGTGGCCCGCCGGCCAGGTCTCGGAGTTCCAGATCTGGGCCGCCTGACCCCACGCTCCCCACGGTGCCGCCGGACGCTGCGTCCGGCGGCACCGCCATGCGCGCGGACGCCTTAGATCTTGCAGGCCGCATTTTTATTTGTTGCAGAGTTCTGTCTTGTTATTGCGTGATCATGCCAACGATATTACGGTCCCCCATGCATCGTCACCAACCCCCTGCCTCCCCTCCCTCCCTGGCGGCGCTAGCGGGACATTTTCGGCATTTGGTTACGTAAGGAGTGGCACGTGTTCCATTCCATCCGAGATCTGAGACGCGTCCTCGTCTGGGCGGTGAGCACCGTGATGCTGGCCGCCGTCGGCGTCGTCGTGCTGACCGTCCAGCCCGCCCTGGCGGCGTCCACCGCCACCGGCGGCAGCGGCGCGAGCCTGCCCTACGTCGAGGTGCAGGCGGAGAACTCCGACACCAACGGCTCCGACATCGGCCCGAGTTACACCCAGGGCCAGCTGGCCGACGAGGCGTCGTACCGCAAGGCGACGACGCTGCAGGGCACCGGCAAGTACGTCACCTTCACCACGCCGGTGGCGACCAACTCGATCAACTTCCGCTACAGCATCCCCGACACCTCGAACGGCTCGGTGTACACCGCCGCGCTGTCGCTGTACGTCAACAACGTCAAGCAGCCCGACTTCACCCTGACCAACGCCTACAGCTGGTACTACGGCAGCTACCCCTTCACCAACACCCCGGGCAGCAACCCGCACCACTTCTACGACGAGGCCCACCGCCTCTTCTCCACCACGTATCCGGCGGGCACGACCTTCAAGCTGCAGGTCGACGCGGGGAACACCGCCTCCTCGTACACGATCGACTTCGCCGACTTCGAGCAGGTCGGCGCCGCCCTGACCGCGCCCTCGGGGGCGGTGTCGGTGACCAGCAAGGGCGCCGACCCCACCGGTGTGGCCGACGCGACCAGCGCCTTCAACGCCGCGATCAGCTCGGCGGGCCCCGGCGGCACGGTGTGGATCCCGCCGGGCAGCTACAACATCCCCGGCCACATCAGCGTCAACAACGTCACGATCGCCGGCGCCGGCATGTGGTACTCGACCGTCATCGGCACGGCCCCCGGCTTCTACGGTAACTCCGCGCCCAACGCGAGCACCGGTGTGCGCCTGCAGAACTTCGCGATCTTCGGCAACGTGCAGGAACGCGACGACAGCGCGCAGGTCAACGGCATCGGCGGCGCGATGAGCGACTCGACCGTCTCCAACCTGTGGATCGACCACATGAAGGTCGGCGCCTGGATGGACGGTCCGATGGACGGGCTGACCTTCACCGGTCTGCGCATCCGGGACACCACCGCGGACGGCATCAACTTCCACGGCGGCGTCACCAACTCGAAGGTGACCAACAGCGACATCCGCAACACCGGCGACGACGGCATCGCCACCTGGGCGGACGCCGCCATCGGCGCCGACGCCAACGACACGATCTCCAACAACACCGTGTCCCTGCAGATCCTCGCCAACGCCATCGCGATCTACGGCGGCCACGACAACACCGTCAGCGGCAACCGCGTGGTCGACACCGGCATCGCCCAGGGCGGCGGCATCCACGTGGGGCAGCGCTTCACGTCGACACCGGTCGGCCTCACCACGATCTCCGACAACACCATGATCCGGGCCGGCAGCCTCGACCCCAACTGGCAGTTCGGCGTGGGCGCGTTGTGGTTCGACGGCAGCCAGGGCGCGATCAACGGCCCGATCAACGTGACCAACGCGCTGATCCAGCAGAGTCCCTACGAAGCCGTCCAGTGGGTCGAAGGAACCATCAGCGGCGTCAACCTCAACAACGTGACCATCGCCGGCACCGGCACGTTCGCCCTCCAGGAACAGACCGGCGGCGCGGCGAAGTTCACCAACGTCACGGCGACCGGCGTCGGTTACTCCTCCCCGGTCTACAACTGCTCGGGCGGCAACTTCGTCGTCACCGACGGCGGCGGCAACTCCGGCATCGGCGGCACCCCGTACTGCGGCGGATGGCCGGCCCCGGTCTTCCCGCCCTATCCGCCCGAAGGCGTGACGGCCACCCCCGGCGCGCTCAACTTCGGTTCCGTGGCGACCGGTTCGACGAGCGCCGCGCAGACCGTGACGGTCTCCAACCCGACCAACGCGGCCGCGTCCGTGTCGTCGGTCTCCACCAGCGGCGACTACTCCCAGACCAACACGTGCGGTTCGTCGATCCCGGCGAACGGCTCGTGCACCGTCAGCGTGAAGTTCGCGCCGACGGCGACCGGCAGCCGTAACGGATCGCTGACCGTCAACGCGGGCGGCACCACCAACACGGTCAGCCTGTCCGGTACCGGCACCGCGCCGGGCCCGGTGCTGAACACCGACCCGTCGAGCGTCTCCTTCCCGGCCACGGTGGTCGGCTCGTCGGCCGGCACGCAGACGGTGACGGTGACCAACTCGGGCACCGCGTCGGCGAGCGTCTCGGCCGTCGCCGCGAGCGGTGACTTCAGCCAGACCAACAACTGCTCCACCCTCGCGGTCGGCGCCTCCTGCACGGTCACCGTCGGCTTCAAGCCCACCACGGGCGGCACCCGGGGCGGCACGCTGACCGTCACCAGCAACGCCAACAACAGCCCGACCACCGTCTCCCTGACCGGCAGCGGTATCGACAGCACCACCAACATCGCCGCCGGGCGTCCTGCGACGGCGAGTTCGGGCAACAGCCCGTACGTCGCGTCCAACCTCACCGACCCGGACGCCTCGACGTACTGGGAGGGCACCAACGGTTCGTTCCCGCAGTGGGCCCAGGTCGACCTCGGCCAGAACTACAGCGTCGGCAAGGTCGTGCTGAAGCTCCCGCCCGCGACCGCGTGGTCGGCCCGCACCGAGACCCTGTCGGTACAGGGATCCACGGACGGCTCCAGCTTCTCCACCATCAAGGCCTCGGCCGGGTACACCTTCGACCCCAACTCCAACAACAACACGGCGACCATCACGTTCAGCGCCGCCACGGCGAGATACGTACGGGTGAACATCACCGCCAACACGGGCTGGAACGCTGCCCAGTTGTCGGACCTGGAGGTCTTCCCCAGCGGCGGCGGCTCCTCGCCGGCGACCCTGTCGGCCGACCCGACGTCCCTGTCGTATCCCACCCAGGCGCTCAACACCGACAGCAGCGCGCGGACGGTGACGGTGACCAACACCGGTACCGCCGCCGCGACCGTCTCCGGCGTCACCGTCACGGGCGACTTCTCGCAGACCAACACCTGCGGTACGTCGATCGCGGCGGGCGCCTCCTGCACGGTGAACGTCACGTTCAGGCCCACCGCGTCCGGCACCCGCACCGGTGATCTCACCATCGCGAGCAACGCGTCGAACGGCACAACCACCGTCGCCCTCACGGGTGTCGGGGCCGGCACGGTGAGCCGGAACCTGGCGGCGGGCGCGGCCACCACCGAGTCCAGCCACACCTCCGTGTACCCGTCGTCGAACGTGACGGACGGCAACCAGGGCACCTACTGGGAGAGCGCCAACAACGCCTTCCCGCAGTGGGTCCAGGTCGACCTCGGCTCCGCGCAGAGCGTCGGCCGCGTGGTCCTCCAACTCCCCGCGGCCTGGGGTGCCCGCAACCAGACGCTGTCCGTCTCGGGCAGCACCGACGGCTCGTCCTTCAACACCCTCAAGTCGTCGGCGACGTACACCTTCGATCCCACCACCAACAACACGGTCACCATCACGTTCACCGCGGCCACCCAGCGCTACGTGCGGGTGAACATCACGGCGAACAACGGCTGGCCGGCGGGTCAGGTCTCGGAGTTCCAGGTCTGGAGCACCTGATCCGACCCGATGGTGCCGCCGAGCGCGAGCGTGAGCGCGCTCGGCGGCACCGACCACCGAAGCGGGGGGCCAAGAGGAGCCAACAAGAGCCCGGAGGAGTGCAGATGGGTGTCACACGCAGGGTGTTCCTGAGGGCCGCGGTCGCGGCCGGCGCGGTGGGAACCGTGGGAGCGGCCGAGACCGTACTCGCCGCGAGCGCGTCCGCGGCCAGTCCGCCGGGCGACGTGGTCGGCAAGATCACCGTCGGCTACCAGGGCTGGTTCGCCTGCATCGGCGACGGCGCGCCCATCAACGGCTGGTGGCACTGGACCCAGAACTGGGGCCAGCCGCCGTCCCCGACCAACACCGGCATCAGCTGCTGGCCCGACGTGCGGGAGTACACCACCACCTACCAGACGTCGTACGCCGCCCTGGGCAACGGGCAGCCGGCCAAGCTGTTCTCCTCCTACGACCAGCAGACCGTGAACACCCACTTCCTGTGGATGCAGCAGAACAACATCGACACCGCGGCCCTGCAACGCTTCAACCCCACCGGCGGCGAGGGCCCCACCCGCGACGCCATGGCGACCAAGGTGCGCAGCGCGGCCGAGTCGTACGGCCGGAAGTTCTACATCATGTACGACGTCTCCAACTGGACGAACATGCAGTCCGAGATCAAGACGGACTGGACGAACAAGATGTCGGCGCACACCGCGAGTCCGGCCTACGCGAGGCAGAACGGCAAGCCGGTCGTCTGCATCTGGGGCTTCGGCTTCAACGACCCCAACCACCCCTTCACCCCCGCCGCCTGTCTCGACGTCGTCAACTGGTTCAAGGGCCAGGGCTGTTACGTCATCGGCGGCGTCCCGCGCGAATGGCGGACCGGCACCGGGGGCTCGCAGCCCGGCTTCCTGGGCGTCTACCACGCGTTCAACATGATCTCGCCGTGGATGGTCGGCGCCATCGGCAACGTGAACGAGGCCGACAACGCGTACAACACGTACACCGTCCCCGACCAGGCGGACTGCAACGCCAACGGCATCGACTTCCAGCCCTGCGTCCTGCCCGGGGACGTCTCGGGACGGCAGCGCGCGCACGGCGACTTCATGTGGCGGCAGTTCTACAACATGGTGCGGGCCGGGGTGCAGGGCATCTACATCTCGATGTTCGACGAGTACAACGAGGGCAACCAGATCGCCAAGACCGCCGAGACGCAGGCGTGGGTGCCCACCAACTCCGGCTTCCTCGCCCTCGACGAGGACGGCACCGCCTGCTCGTCCGACTACTACCTGCGCCTGACCGGGGACGGCGGCCGCATGCTCAAGGGCCAGATCGCGCTGACCGCGACCCGTCCCACCCAGCCGGTGGTTCCCACCGGGGGCGACACCGCACCGCCCACCGCGCCGAGCGCCCTGACGGTCACCGGGCACACCAGCAACTCGGCCTCGCTGAACTGGAATCCGTCGACGGACAACGTCGCCGTGACCGGCTACCGGATCCTCCAGGTGTCCGGGTCGACCAGCACCCAGGTGGGCACGACCGGGTCAACCTCCTTCACTGTCACGGGACTTGGCGCGTCCACCGCGTACACCTTCGCGGTCGTGGCCGTCGACGCCGCGAACAACGTGTCGCAACCGTCCCCCCAGGTCACCGTCACCACCGACCCGCCGTCCGGCACCACCAACCTCGCTCTCCACCGCCCCACTTCGGAGAGCAGCCACACCCAGACCTACGGCTCCGGCAACGCGACCGACGGCGACACCAACACCTACTGGGAGTCCGCCAACAACGCCTTCCCGCAGTGGATCCAGGTCGACCTGGGCGCCGCCACCGGGGTCAAACGGATCGTCCTCAACCTCCCCCCGGCCACCGCCTGGGCCACCCGCACCCAGACCATCTCCGTCCAGGGCGGCACGGACGCCGGCACCTCCACGCAACTGCTCGCCGCGGCGGCGTACACCTTCAACCCGGCATCGGGCAACACCGCGACTCTCACGCTCCCCACCACGACCAGCACCCGGTATGTACGGCTCACGTTCACCGCCAACACCGGTTGGCCGGCGGGTCAGGTCTCGGAGCTGCAGGTGTTCGGCGCCTGATGAGCTCCGGGAGGGAGCGGTCGGGGAACTGAGCGTCACCTCAGGGTTCTAGAGCCAGTCCCGTCGCTTGAAGATCACGTACAGACTCGCGCAGACAACCCCCATCAACCCGATCGCGAAGGGGTATCCGAAGCTCCAGCCCAACTCGGGCATGTGCTCGAAGTTCATCCCGTAGATCGTCCCCACCAGCGTCGGCGCGAACAGGATGGCGGCCCACGAGGAGATCTTCTTGATCTCCTCGTTCTGCTCGAACCCCGCCTCCGCCAACGCCCGCATCTCCGCGTTCTGTTGCTGGGTGACCAGGGTCGCGTTCACCGTGAGGATGTCCTGGAGGGCCTGGCGGAAGCTGTCGACGCGTTCGCTGGTGTGGGTGACGTGGTCGGCGACGTCGCGCAGGTAGCGCTGGAGTTCCTCGTCGGTGTCGTACTTGGAGAAGCCGGCGATCAGGCCGTGCAGCATGCCGACCAGGGGACGGGTGGCGCGCTGGAACTCGACCATCTCGCGGGAGAGTTCGTAGATGCGGCGGGAGACCGCCGGGTCGCCGCGGAAGACCTCGGTCTCGATCTCGTCGATGTCGTTCTGCACGCCGGAGACGACGGGCGCGTAGCCGTCGACGACGGAGTCGAGGATGGCGTAGAGGACCGCCTCGGGGCCGAGCTTCAGCAACTCGGGTGTCTCCTCCATGCGTTGGCGCACCGCCGACAGGTCGGGGGCCGCGCCGTGCCGGACCGTGATCACGAAGTCGGGGCCGACGAACACGTGCAGTTCGCCGAAGTCGACCTCCTCCGGGGCGTCCAGATAGCGGGCGGCCCGCAGGACGACGAAGAGGGTGTCGCCGTAGCGCTCCAGCTTGGGGCGCTGGTGGGCCTCCATCGCGTCCTCGACCGCGAGCGGGTGGAGGTCGAACTCGGCGGCGAGGGAGAGGAGTTCGGCCTCCGTCGGGCGGGCAAGACCGATCCACGCCATGCCGGACGGCTGCTCCCGCAGTTCGCGGAAGGTGTCGGCGAGGGAGTCCGGGGCGGAGACGCGTACGCCGTCGCGGTACAGGGCGGCCTGGACGATGCTGTCCGGCTCGGCCGGGTTCTGGGGCGCCGGTTCGGCCGACGGGGGAGAAGGCTGCGCCTCGGGCGGCTGCGGCGGGGTCAGGGCCCGGCGCCAGGCCGACTTCACCGGGTTCCTGGAGGCGGGACGGGCGCGTCGCTCGGACATACGACTGCCTCTCGGGGTCGAGCCCGCGGCTGCGGGACGCGGGGCCCGGGGCAGGTCGGGCCGGGACGGGACGGGCCGGCACTGGCGTGATCAACCGCAGGATATACGGGGCAAACGGCGCTCGGGTGGCCTGCGGAACCGGATTCGGTGAGAGTTGCGGACCGTAGCTGTCCGCGATGGCCGTTAGCGTGCGGGGTATGACGAAGACGACAGGGACGGCCGCGGCGACGGCTCCCGTGCTCGGCATCCGCGAGCTCAACCGCGCGACCCTCGACCGGCAGCTGCTGCTGCGCCCCGCCCGGCTCGGCGCCGCGGCGGCCGTCGAGCACCTCCTCGGCCTCCAGGCCCAGAACGTCAAGCCGCCGTACTACGCCCTCGCCGCCCGCCTCGACGGGTTCGCCCCCGAGGAGCTCTCCGCGCTGATGGCCGGCCGCGAGGTCGTCCGCATCGTCACCATGCGCTCGACCATCCACACCCACACCGCCGACGACTGCCTCACCCTGCGCCCGCTCGTCCAGGCGGCCCGGGAACGCGAACTCACCATGTTCCGCAAGGGACTTGTCGGCGTCGACCTCGACCGCCTCGCCGCCCTCGCCCGCGACCTCGTCGAGACCGAGCCGCGCACCCTGAAGCAGTTGCGTGAGGCGCTGCTCGTCGAGTGGCCGGACGCCGACCCGCAGGCCCTCGGCATCGCCGCCCGCTGCCGGCTCCCGCTCGTGCAGGTCACCCCGCGCGGACTGTGGGGAAGCAGCGGCCAGGTCGCGCTCACCACCGCCGAGCACTGGCTGGGCCGGCCCGCCGCGCCCGCGCCCGCCCCGGACGCCACCGTGCTGCGCTACCTCGCCGCCTTCGGTCCCGCCTCCGTCAAGGACATGCAGACCTGGGCGGGCCTGACCCGGCTGCGCGAGGTCTTCGAACGCCTCCGCCCGCAGCTCGTCACCTTCCGCGACCCGAACGGCGTCGAGCTGTTCGACCTCCCCGACGCCCCGCGCCCCGACGCGGACACCCCGGCCCCGCCGCGCTTCCTCCCCGAGTTCGACAACCTGCTCCTCTCCCACGCCGACCGCAGCCGTGTCGTACCGCCCGAGTACCGGGGCCGCAGCTGGCTGGGCAACTTCGCCTACTCCACCTTCCTGGTCGACGGCTTCCTCGCGGGCGTGTGGAAGCTGACGGAGGACGCGCTCGTCGTCGAGCCCTTCGGAAAGCTGACCAGGGCCGAGCGGGCGGACGTGGTCGAGGAAGGCGCGCGGATGCTCGGCGTCATGCACCCGGGGACGTCGTACGACATCCGGTTCGGGACCGTCGTAGGACAGTGAACGTGTCTGTGGCGGGCTCAGTCCGCGCGGCCCGTCACCGCCACCGTCACGCCCAGGCCGATCATCGTGAAGCCGCCCGCGCCGCCGATCATGGACAGGCGGCGGTCGGAGCGGGCGAACCAGCCGCGGGCGGCCGAGGCGGTCAGACCCCACAGGGTGTCCGTGACCAGGCCGATCGAGATCGGGATCAGGCCCAGCACCAGCATCTGCAGCGGAACGTGGCCCGCCGAGTGGTCCACGAACTGGGGGAGTACGGCGGCGAAGAACACCACGCCCTTGGGGTTGGTGACCCCGACGAGCGCGCCGTCGAGCACCGTGCGGAGATCGCCGCGGGCCGGCTGGGTGGAGTCGGCCGCCATCGCCGATGCCCTCAGCTCCTTGCGGTGCCGGAAGGCCTGGACACCCAAATAGACGAGATAGGCCGCGCCCGCCAGTTTCACCGCCAGGTAGAGCGTGACCGACCGCTCCACCAGCGAGCCGATGCCCACCGCGACCGCCACGACCAGCAGATACGAGCCGAAGACGTTGCCGACCGCCGTCGCGACGGCGGTGCGGCGGCCGTGTGCCAGGGCCCGTCCGATGACGAACAGGACGCTCGGCCCGGGGATCACGATCACCAGCAGCGACATGGCCGCGAAGGCCAGGAAACGGTCCGTGGACACCATGCGTATCAACTCCCTCGGCCGTCATTGAAACAGGCGGAGGGCAGGCTCCTCTAGGGCCGATCCCAGGGAGATCGAAGTGGATACGGACATGGATAGGGGGCGTTGCGAGCTGCTCGTGGAAGCTCGCAACGCCCCCTGGTATTTCACCTGAGGGGTGCTCAGGAGATCTTCTGGGCTACGAGTTGACCTGCGCGGTCACCAGGCTGGAGAAGGTGGTCAGCCGGGTGTAGACACCCGGGTAACCGGCCTCCGCGCAGCCCTCGCCCCAAGAAGTGATCCCTGCCAGGACGCCCCCGATGAGCAGGGGACCGCCGCTGTCGCCCTGGCAGGTGTCTACGCCGCCGGATGTGTATCCGGCGCAAACCATGTCGGTCGCGACGTAGTCGGAACCGTAGGAGGAGCGGCAGCTGGAGTCGGACACCGTCGGGACGGTCGCGGTCCGCAGCTGGTTGGAGGAGCTGCCGTTCTCCGAGGTGGTGCCCCAGCCGATGATGCGGGCCGTCGTGCCGGCCGCGTACACCCCGGTCTGGGAGGAGGAGACGTATGAGGCCTTGGTGTACGGCATCGACGTCGAGAGGGTCAGAACGGCCACGTCGTCGCCGTTGGTGGCGTCCGTGTAGTCCGGGTTGATCCAGATCTTGCTGACCCGGCTGACCGTGCCGTTGGTGCCGTTCAGGTAGGTGCGGCCGCCGACGACTCTGACGCTGCTGGTGGTCTCGCCGACCATACAGTGGGCCGCCGTGACGACCTTGGTCGCGGATACCAGGGTGCCGCCGCAGAACTGGTTCTGCGAGGCGTCCGTGATCTGCATCATGAACGGGTACGTCGTCGTCGTGGTCGTCGTGCCGCCCACGATGGGCTGGGGGGCTGCCACAGCGGTGGGGGCGCTGAGCAGTGCGGTCGCCGCGGCGGCCGCGGTCGCCGCGAGCACGGCGGCGGTCTTCTTTGCGCGGTTGAGCCCGAACATGAGTCTCCTCAGTGGGGGTTGCCGGTGGGGGTTCGCGCGGGTGTGGGGGTGGTGCACGGGGGCCGCGGGACCGGCCCCCGTGTGCCCGGGCGAGCGGCACGTCCTCACGCTAGAACCCGGCACACCTCGCGCCCAATGAGGGAACCCCCTAGGGGAGTTGGGCAGGGAAAACCCTCGGTCGCCCTCAGTAAACCCGGGCCGGCCTCACTTCGTACGGCGCCCCGCCGCCAGTCGGACGATGTCCACCCGGGAGCGGATCCCCAGCTTGCGGTAGACCCGGGTGAGCGTCGCCTCGACCGTCTTCACGCTGATGAACAGACGTGCGGCGATCTCCCGGTTGGTCGCGCCCTCCATGACAAGTGCGGCGACCTGACGCTCCATCGCGGCGAGCCCCTCCAGTGCGGTGAGTCCCTCCGCGCCCTCTGACGCGGCGGAGGGGGTGATCGGTTCCCTCGGTCCCGCGGAGGCCGCCGCGTCCACCTGACGCAACCACGGCAGCGCCCGGCAGCGCCGGAACAACCGGGCCGCCTCGTCGTACGTCGTCGGTCCCGGCACGAGGGTCCCGCCCGGTCTCGCGAGGTCGCTAGGTCCGGCGAGGCCGAGCACGTGCGGGGCGGTGCGCAGGCCGGCAAGCGCGAACGCGGCACGCGCCTCCTCGAGTCCGTACCCCAGCTTGGCGAGCCGGTCCTGAACCGACGTCAGCTGGGCGAGCGCGGCCTCGTGCTCGCCGCGCGCGGCCCGCACCAACGCCTCGGCCCGGTCCAGTACGGCGAGCACGCTCTCACGGCCCAGACGCAGCGCGTGCTCGCGCGTCACGGCGACCAGCTGGCGCGCCTCCTCGACCTCGCCGATCCGGACGAGAGCCTCGGCGAGGTCGCCCTGCCAGCGTCCGCGCGCCGGGTCGGTGATGCCGAGGCCGTGCTCCAACTCCCGCACCCGGCGCAGCGACCGCGCCGCGCCCTCGGCGTCCCCGGCGACCAGCTGGGCGAACCCGAGCGCGGTCAGTCCCCGGGAGACGTACATCTGGTCGCCGACCTGCTCGGCCTGCTCGACGGCCTCGTGGGCGAGGGCGAGGGCGCGCTCCGGGTCGCCGCCGGAGGCCTCGGTGAGGGAGTTGAGGACGGCCGAGGGGATCTCGCCGATCCCGGAGTCGCGGGCCAGCCGCATGCTCTCACGGGCCAGGTCGAGGGCGCGTCCGCAGTGCCCGGAGCGCAGTTCCGTCTCGGCGAGCAGCCGGACGAAGTGCACCTCGCTCTCGACCATGCCGCGTCGGCGCGCCTCACGCAGCAGCGCGGTGACGGTCGAGCGGGCGTCGGGCAGCTGGTCGCTCATGATCAGCCAGCGGTACCGGGCGGCGCCCGGCCCGTTGTGATGGCAGGAGATGGCGGGATCCTGCGGTTCCCTGAGCGCCCGTTTGATGGTCGCGGGGGCGTCCGGGTGGCCCATCAGGTTCTCGGTCTGCGCCTGGAAGGCGAGCGCGAGCAGCTCCGTGCGCCGGTCGCCGGCCCGGGCCGCCAGCTCCGCCGCGTGCGCGGCCTCCTCCCGGCCGATGGCGAAGTCGCCCTCCACCACCAGTCCCCGCCAGGCCAGTTGGTAGTGGACCAGGCCGAGCAGCCGGGGGTCGTCGCCGGCGTCGGCGAGCACCTGCGGGTAGACGGTGTCGACCTCGCCGATCGCCTGTCCGGCGGCCTCGATCACCACCATCCAGGCCCGCACCCGGTCGGCGGGCGCGGTGGCACGGGTCAGCACCTCGCGCGCGATGTCCCGGGCGAGGTCCACCTCGCCGGCGGTGATCGCGTCCTCGGCGGCCTGCAGCCGGTGCTCGTCGGGGCCCGGGGTGTCGTCGGCGGGTGTGTGCCGGGCGGCGAGCAGGCCGAGGGAGGCGGCCACCGAGGGCGCGCCGCGGTCCCGGGCCAGTGCTGCGGCCTCGGCGAGCCGGGCCGCGGCCTCCGGGTCGGTGCCGGTGGTGGCGAGGGCGAGATGCCGGGCCCGCTCGATGGGGTCGGAGGCCGCCGTGGACAGCGCGGCGTGCGCGGCCCGCCGCTCCTGTGCGGGCGCCTCCGCGTACAGCGCGGCCGAGATCAGCGGGTGCGCGAAGCGTACGGCGGGACCCTCGGGTTCCGTGGCGAGCAGCCCCAGTTCGGCCGCCTGCGCGGTCTCGGCCTCGGCGTTCTCCCGGCCGGCCGCGTGCAGCAGGGCCAGGGTGGGGCGGGCGCCGGCGCTGGCCACCAGGAGGGTGTGGCGGGCCGCGGCGGGCAGCATGTCCAGCCGGTTCAGGACGAGGGCGCGCAGCGAGGTCGGCACCGGGAGCGGCTCGCCGGGGCGGGGCGGGGTGGGGTTCTCGGCGAGGGCGCGGCCGAGCTCCAGGGCGAAGAGCGGGTTGCCGGCGCTGGTGCGGTGGATGTCGCGGACCGTGGAGCGGGGCAGACCGGTGTAGCCGCGGTGGTCGAGCAGCGCCGAGACCTGGGCGCGGGAGAGCGCGCCGAGCCGGACGGCGAGGGTGTCCGGCGGGGACGCGCGTAGATGACGGTCGTACTCCTGCCCCTCGGTCCGTACCGCGCACAGGAGTTGGACGGGGGTGTCGCCGAGACGGCGGGCGGCGAAGCCGAGCAGCTCGGCGCTGGCCGGATCCAGCCACTGGAGGTCGTCGGCGACGATCAGCACGGGGCCCTGGGTGGCCAGGGCGCGCAGGGTGGACAGCACGGCCAGGCGCAGGGCGAGACCGTCGCGTTGCAGAGTCGATTCGCCGCGACCGGTGAGCGCCGATTCCAGGGCGGTGCGCTGGGCGGCGGGCAGCCGCTGGGAGACCTCGTCGGCGACCAGGCCGAGCAGGTCGGCCAGGGCCAGGAAGGGGAGATGGGATTCGGACTCGGTGGCCGAGCAGCGCAAGACGGTACGTGCATGCGCCCCGTATTCGGTGGCCAATGCCCGCAGCACGGTCGACTTTCCTATTCCGGCGGGGCCGTGGAGCAGCACACTGCCGCCGTGGGCGAGCTGCTCGTGCGCCGCGCCGAACAGCTCCTCCCTGCCGATGACCAGGTCGGAGCGGCATCTGGCAGGCTCCTTGAAGTCCCGTGGCACGGTCACCGCTCCCCTCCGTGTGTCGTGTCCGGGCCAAATTCTAGGCAACATCTCATTGAAATTCGGACGGACCAGGTGGTGAGGGATATAACAACAGCGGGGCATAAGCAAATTCAAAGCGTGGCTGAATGAATAGATTGCCCACCTGGGAAGCCCGGCACACCTGGACCGGCACACCTGAGTCGGCACACCTGGACCGGCATACCGGGCCCGCCCGCCGGGCGGTCCTAGGGCAGCAGTCCCGCGCGCCGCGCCGACGCCACCGCCTCTCCCCGGGTGTGGGCACCCAGCCTGCGCATCGCCGAGCGCAGATAGCTCTTCACCGTCTCCGGCCGCAGTCCCAGCCGCTCGGCGGCCGCCGCGTTGGTCGCCCCCGCCGCGAGACACGCCAGCACGTCCAGTTCCCGGGGTGCGAGCCGTACGTCCTCGGCCGAGGTCCCGGACGCCAACAGCTCGCAGGCGTCCAGGAGTTCGGCCCGCAGTACCGGGTCGGTGATCCGCGGCGCCAGCGCCCGCAGCGCCGCGTGCGCCTGCCGAACCTGCTCCACCGCGGCCCCTCCCGCCGGGTCCCGGTCCGGCTCGGTCCGCGCGGCCACCGCGATCAGACCGCGCACCTCCTCCTGGACGACCAGCGCCTGTTCCACGTCCCGCGCGGCCTCCATCGCCAGGCTCAGCGTCCGGTCGCCCAGCGGCTGGGCCGAGCGCAGGGCGCCGTACAGCACACCGCGCACCCGGCGCCGTACGACCACGGGCACCGCCAGCATCGAGCGCAGCCCCTCGGCTGCCACCGGGGCGTCGTACTCGTGGCTGATCTGCGGCGAGGACGAGTAGTCCGCCACCGCGCACGGGCGGGCCAGTGCGACCGCCCGGCCGCCCAGACCGTTGCCGGAAGCCACCGCGAGGGCCCGCAGGGCGGGCGTGGCGGTGCCGCTGAGCTCGCTGATGCGCACCTGTCCGCGCCCCGCCTCGACCAGGCCGCCGAAGGCCACCGGCAGCCCGGTCAGGCGCCGCATCCGCACCAGCGCACCCTGAATCTCCACCGACCCGGTCGCGTCCGTCGTCACCTGATCGCCCTTTCCCGCAGCGCACACCCCCGTTCGGGGGTAGTGAGACCTGCATCACGGATTACACGATGGCAGAGAGCCGCCCGGCAATGGTCCGGTAACGAGGAGGACGCAAGATGACGACGGCGACGGAGCTCTTCCGCGGCGCGCGGGATTTCCTGCTGGAGCACCGCGAGGACTACGCGAAGGCGTACGAGGGGTTCAGCTGGCCCCGACCCGAGCGGTTCAACTGGGCGCTCGACTGGTTCGACGTCATCGCCGACGGCAACGACCGTACGGCCCTGCACATCGTCGAGGAGGACGGCACGGAGGTCCGCCTGTCCTTCGCGGAACTCTCCGAGCGCTCCGACCGGATCGCGAACTGGCTGCGCGACCGCGGAGTCGGCCCCGAGGACCGCATCCTCGTCATGCTCGGCAACCAGGCCGAACTGTGGGAGACCGCCCTTGCCGCGATGAAGCTGCGCGCGGTCGTCATCCCGGCCACCCCGCTGCTGGGCCCCGCCGACCTGCGCGACCGCGTCCAGCGCGGCCATGTGGCCCACGCGATCGTGCGCGCCGAGGACACCGCCAAGTTCGCCGACGTACCGGGCACCTACACGCGCATCTCCGTCGGCGGTCTGCCGGAGGAGGGCTGGGAGCCGTACGAGGACGCGTACGTCGCCCCCGCCGAGTTCCTCCCGGACGGGCCCACCCTCGCCGACGACCCGCTGATGCTGTACTTCACCTCGGGAACCACCGCCCGCCCCAAGCTGGTCGAGCACACCCACACGTCGTATCCGATCGGGCACCTCGCCACCCTGTACTGGATCGGCCTCAAGCCCGGCGACGTGCATCTGAACATCTCCTCGCCCGGCTGGGCCAAGCACGCCTGGTCGAACCTGTTCGCGCCGTGGAACGCCGAGGCGACCGTCTTCATCCACAACTACACGCGCTTCGACCCGGCCCGGCTGATGGCCGAGATGGACCGCGCCGGCGTCACCACCTTCTGCGCCCCGCCGACCGTGTGGCGCATGCTCATCCAGGCCGACCTGACCCAACTGCGCACCCCGCCGCGGGAGGTGGTGGCCGCGGGGGAGCCGCTCAACCCCGAGGTCATCGAACAGGTGCGGCGCGCCTGGGGAGTCACCGTCCGGGACGGCTTCGGACAGACCGAGACCGCCGTGCAGGTCGCCAACAGCCCGGGCCAGCCGCTGAAGACCGGTTCGATGGGACGGCCCAGCCCGGGCTACCGGGTCGAACTCCTGGACCCCGTGAGCGGCGCGCCCGGCGTCACCGAGGGCGAGATCTCCCTCGACCTGTCCGCCCACCCGGTCGGCCTGATGACCGGCTACCACGGGGATCCCGACCGTACGGCGGAGGCGATGGCCGGCGGCTACTACCGCACCGGCGACATCGGCTCCCGCGACGCGGACGGCTACATCACCTACGTCGGCCGGTCCGACGACGTCTTCAAGGCCTCCGACTACAAGATCAGCCCCTTCGAGCTGGAGAGCGCGCTCCTTGAGCACGAGGCGGTGGCCGAGGCCGCGGTCGTGCCCGCGCCGGACGAACTGCGCCTGGCCGTACCGAAGGCGTACATCGTCCTCGCCGAGGGCTGGCAGCCGGGACCCGACACCGCGAAGGTGCTCTTCGAGCACTCCCGTGAGGTGCTGGCCCCCTACAAGCGCGTCCGCCGCCTTGAGTTCGGGACGCTGCCCAAGACCGTCTCCGGCAAGATCCGCCGGATCGAGCTGCGAGAGGCCACGGCCGCCGGCTCGGCGGACGAGTACCGCGAGGAGGACTTCCGGTGACCCCACAACCCTCGTACACCCACGGCACGAGCGGGACGACCCTGCTCGGTGACACGATCGGCGCCGACCTCGACCGGACCGTCGCCGCCTGGCCCGAGCGCGAGGCACTGGTCGACGTGCCGTCGGGGCGCCGCTGGACGTACACCGAATTCGCCGCCGACGTGGAGCAGTTGGCGTCCGCGCTGCTGGCGAGCGGGGTCGTCAAGGGCGACCGGGTGGGCATCTGGGCGATCAACTGCCCGGAGTGGGTGCTCGTTCAGTACGCCACCGCCCGCATCGGCGCGATCATGGTGAACATCAACCCGGCGTACCGCACCCACGAGGTCGAGTACGTCCTCAAACAGGCGGGGATCTCCCTGCTGGTCGCCTCCCTCAGTCACAAGACCAGTGACTACCGGGCGATGGTCGACCAAGTGCGGGGCAGGTGCCCCGAGTTGCGCGAGGTCGTGTACATCGGCGACCCGAGCTGGGAGGCGCTGCTGGGGCGGGCGACGGATGAGGTGTCGTATCCCGAGCTGTCGTGCGACGACCCCATCAACATCCAGTACACCTCGGGCACGACGGGCTTCCCCAAGGGGGCCACGCTCTCCCACCACAACATCCTCAACAACGGTTACTTCGTGGGCGAGTTGATCGCCTACACCGAGCAGGACCGGATCTGCATCCCGGTGCCCTTCTACCACTGCTTCGGCATGGTGATGGCCAACCTCGCGGCCACCTCGCACGGCGCCTGCATGGTCATCCCGGCCCCGTCCTTCGACCCGAAGGCCAGCCTGGAGGCGGTCCAGCAGGAGCGCTGCACCTCCCTGTACGGCGTACCGACCATGTTCATCGCGGAGTTGAACCTCCCCGACTTCGCGAGCTACGACCTCTCCACCCTGCGCACCGGCATCATGGCGGGCTCGCCCTGCCCGGTGGAGGTGATGAAGCGCGTGGTCGCCGAGATGCACATGGCCGAGGTCTCCATCTGCTACGGCATGACCGAGACGTCCCCCGTCTCCCTCCAGACCCGCAGGGACGACGACCTCGAACACCGCACCGGCACGGTCGGCCGCGTCCTGCCGCACATCGAGGTCAAGGTCGTCGACCCGGCCACCGGGGTGACCCAACCCCGGGGCACCGCGGGGGAGTTGTGCACCCGCGGCTACAGCGTGATGCTCGGCTACTGGAACGAGCCGGAGAAGACCGCCGAGGCCGTCGACCCCGGCCGCTGGATGCACACCGGCGACCTGGCCATGATGCGCGACGACGGCTACGTCGAGATCGTCGGCCGCATCAAGGACCTCATCATCCGCGGCGGCGAGAACATCTACCCGCGCGAGATCGAGGAGTTCCTGTACGCCCATCCGAAGATCGCGGACGTCCAGGTCGTCGGCGTCCCGCACGAGCGCTACGGCGAGGAGGTCCTGGCCTGCGTCATCACCCGCGACCCGGCCGACCCGCTGACCCTGGAGGAACTGCGCGCCTTCTGCGAGGGCCGGCTCGCCCACTACAAGATCCCGAGCAGGCTGCAACTGCTCGACGCCTTCCCGATGACGGTGTCCGGGAAGGTACGCAAGGTCGAGCTGCGGGAGAAGTACGCGGACGGTTCCTGAGCTGGCTGCCGCAGGACGCCGGTCACGCGCCCGCCGCGTCCAGGTCGTCGGCCACCGTGTTGACCGGCTGCGGGGTGCCCGTGAGGTCGAGGACGAACAGGGGCATGCCGAGGGAGTCGGCGCAGGTGCGGGCGTCGGTGTCGTAGCCCGCGAGGGAGAAGTAGACGCAGGCCGACGACTCCGTCATGGCCGTCAGCCACAGGCACTCCACGTCCCGCAGCGCGGCCGGGCGGACGGTCGGGTCCACCTGGGCCAGCAGGCCGCGGGCGGCCAGCCCGATGCCGGACGGGGGTCTCTGGTCGGCCCGACGGATGTCCTCGTAGCCGAGCCACCGCAGGTACAGCGCGGCGGCCGTCACCGCGTCCCGCGCCGTACGGATCGTCACCGGCTGGAAGGCCCGGCGCGGCGGTGTCTCGCCGCGTGGTGGCGCGGTGGGGATCGGATGCGGGGGCCCCGCGGGCGGCGCGGACCGGCCGTCCGCCTCGGCCACCGGAATCCGCAGCAGGGTCCCGCACGGGCAGCCCAGTTCCGGGTGCGGCCACTGGTCGAGGCGGTCGCAGGAGGCGCAGCGCACGCCGATCCACTCCTCGTCCCAGACCCGGTGCGTGACGGCCGTCGGCGTGCCGGCCGGGTCCAGCGGCGGGGTGACCGGCGCACCGCACACGCACGGATAGGACGGTGCGGTGTAGCGGTGCTCGCGCCGGCAGGCCGGGCAGCGCACCGGCACGCTCTCGGGCATGGCCACTCCAAGGCGTCGCATCGGGACGGCGGTCCCATAGTGCTCCTGCGCACCCGCGCTTGTCCGACGCTTCGCGCCGCCCGATGGACGTGCGTGCACTGCTCGCCGCTCTCTTGACGGCCTCCGCCCCTCCACCTACATTGCTTCCAGATAGTAGAAAATACTTTCCGCATTACGGAAGAGCTGCTACCCGCGGGGCGCGACGGGAGTGCCATTCCGACAGCCGAAGCAGGAGTACGCAATGGCTCGAATGACCGCTGCCCGCGCGGCAGTTGAGATCCTCAAGCGCGAGGGCGTCAGCAACGCGTTCGGTGTGCCCGGCGCGGCGATCAACCCCTTCTACGCGGCGCTCAAGGCCTCCGGCGGCATCCATCACACCCTCGCCCGCCACGTGGAGGGCGCCTCGCACATGGCCGAGGGCTACACCCGCACCCACGCGGGCAACATCGGCGTCTGCGTCGGCACCTCGGGCCCGGCCGGCACCGACATGATCACGGGGTTGTACTCCGCGATCGGCGACTCCATCCCGATCCTGTGCATCACCGGCCAGGCCCCGACCGCCGTGATCCACAAAGAGGACTTCCAGGCCGTCGACATCGCCTCGATCGCGGGGCCGGTCACGAAGATGGCGGTCACCGTGCTGGAGGCTGCCCAGGTCCCGGGCGTCTTCCAGCAGGCCTTCCACCTCATGCGCTCCGGGCGTCCAGGGCCGGTCCTCATCGACCTGCCGATCGACGTCCAGCTCACCGAGATCGAGTTCGACCCGGAGACATACGAGCCGCTGCAGGCGTACAAGCCCGCCGCGACCCGCGCCCAGATCGAGAAGGCGATCGGTCTCCTCAACGCCTCCGAGCGCCCGCTGATCGTCGCCGGCGGCGGTGTCATCAACGCCGACGCGGCCGAACTCCTCGTCGAGTTCGCCGAGTTGACCGGCACCCCGGTCGTCCCGACGCTGATGGGCTGGGGCGTGCTGCCCGACGACCACGAGCTGAACGCCGGCATGGTCGGCCTGCAGACCTCGCACCGCTACGGCAACGCGACCTTCCTGGAGTCCGACTTCGTCCTCGGCATCGGCAACCGCTGGGCCAACCGCCACACCGGCAAGCTGGACGTCTACACCGCCGGCCGGAAGTTCGTCCACGTCGACATCGAGCCCACCCAGATCGGCAAGATCTTCGCCCCCGACTACGGCATCGCGTCCGACGCGAAGGCGGCCCTGGAGCTGTTCGTCGAGGTGGCAAGGGAGTTGAAGGCGTCTGGCCGGCTGCCCGACCGCTCGGCCTGGGCCGCGGCCGCACAGGAGAAGAAGGCGACTCTCCAACGCCGTACGCACTTCGACGACATCCCGATCAAGCCGCAGCGCGTCTACGAGGAGATGAACAAGGCCTTCGGCCCGGAGACCCGGTACGTCTCCACGATCGGCCTCTCGCAGATCGCCGGCGCCCAGATGCTGCACGTCTTCCGGCCGCGGCACTGGATCAACTGCGGCCAGGCCGGCCCCCTCGGCTGGACGATCCCGGCCGCGCTGGGCGTCGCCAAGGCCAACCCCGAGGCGTCCGTGGTCGCCCTGTCCGGCGACTACGACTTCCAGTTCATGATCGAGGAGTTGGCGGTCGGCGCGCAGCACAAGATCCCGTACGTGCACGTCCTGGTCAACAACGCCTACCTGGGCCTGATCCGCCAGGCGCAGCGCGCCTTCGACATCGACTTCCAGGTCAACCTGGAGTTCGAGAACATCAACTCGCCCGAACTGGGCGCCTACGGCGTCGACCACGTCAAGGTCGCCGAGGGCCTGGGCTGCAAGGCGATCCGCGTGACCGACCCGGCCGAACTCGGCGCCGCCTTCGAGCAGGCGAAGAAGCTCGCCGCGCAGTTCCAGGTCCCGGTCGTCGTCGAGGCCGTCCTGGAGCGCGTCACCAACATCTCCATGTCGACCACGAACGACATCTCCAACGTCGTCGAGTTCGAGGAGATCGCGACCGAGCCGGGGCACGCGCCGACCTCGATCAGGACGCTGAAGGTCTGACACGCCCCGAACGACACAAGAGCGGCTCACCCTGCGGTGAGCCGCTCTTTCGGTACGCGCGAGGCCCGCCGCCCCCGTGCCGACGGGCTTCACGCGTGACCAGAATGTGCCCACCCGTGAGGGTGGTTGAAGCATCTTGAATTATATTCAGTGCTTGATGTGAGGATAGCGTACACGTCCTACGTCCCCAGGCGTACGCGCACGGTCATGCCTCCTCGTGGTGCTCCGACAGCCCCGGCCAGTCCTCGGGGCCGCCGCCCTGCCAGTCGATGAGCTCGCTGCTCTCGACGTCGGTGACGTAGTGGTCGGCCCGGCGCAGGATCTCGGCGACGTCGTCGATGTGGGTCGCGATGCCCAGCGTCTCGTCGCCCGAGGTCACGCGCCGGGAGCCGTCGAGGGCCGGCGCGTGGACGACGATGTGCGGGTTCTCGGTTGGATGTGCCATGCCCCCAGCCTGCTGGGGAAGCAGGGGCGGCGCACCCGGAAATGCCGAAGGCGCCGGATGCGGGATCTTCCGCATCCGGCGCCTTCTGCTCTTCGGTTGTCGTTCCTACGGGCTGGGACCGCGGCGGAGGCGACGGAACCGTGGCCGCCCCTCCCTCTGGTCGGGACGGCGGCACCCGGATCCTTCACCACCGCACTGGCTCGCACTCCGCCGCGGTCCTCGCCCTACCCGCACCGTGTCCCGTCCCGTAAGGCCACCCCTCATCCGGGCCGCCGGGCGGGACACGGCCGGGGGCTCGGTCCTCACACGCCTCTTCGATTGGTTTCCGGGCGGCGCCTCGCCTGGGCGCGACAGGACAGTTGTCGGCGTCGGCGCCGCCCGGAGCTTGTGCGGCCGACCCCTGGAACAGGGCTCGGCCCCCGCGTCAGACCTGGGCGCCGGAGAGGCGCTCGACGGCGCGCAGCAGCGCCGAGTGGTCGAGCCCGCCGTCGCCCTGCGCCCGCAGGCTCGCGACCAGTTGGGCGACCACGGCGCCGACCGGCAGGGCCGCGCCGACATTGCGGGCCGCGTCCGTGACGATGCCCATGTCCTTGTGGTGCAGGTCGATCCGGAAGCCCGGCTTGAAGTCCCGGCTGAGGAAGTTGTCCTTCTTCCGCGTCAGCACGGTGGAGCCGGCGAGTCCGCCGTTGAGGACGTCGAGGGCGGCCGCGAGATCCACGCCCGACTTCTCCAGGAAGACCACGGCCTCGGCGCACGCCTGGATGTTCACGGCGACGATCAGCTGGTTGGCGGCCTTCACGGTCTGCCCCGAACCGTGCGGACCGCACAGCACGATGGTCCTGCCGAGCGCGTCGAAGATCGGCTGGGCCTCCTCGAAGTCGGACTGTCCGCCGCCGACCATGATGGACAGCACAGCCTCGATGGCACCCGCCTCGCCGCCGGAGACGGGGGCGTCGAGCACGCGGATCCCCTTGTCCCGGGCGGCCGTCGCGAGGTCCACCGAGGTCTGCGGGGTGATCGAGGACATGTCGATCAGCAGGGCGCCCGAGCGCGCGTTCTCCAGGATGCCGTCGGGGCCGTACGCGATCGCCTCGACCTGCGGTGACGCGGGCACCATCGTGATGACGACGTCGGCGTCCCGCACGGCCTCCGCGATCGAACCGGCGGCTGTGCCGCCGGCGGCGGTGAGCCGGTCCAGCTTGTCCTGTTCCAGCGTGAAGCCGGTGACGTCGTAACCCGCCTTGATCAGGTTCTCGGACATGGGGGAGCCCATGATGCCGAGGCCTATCCAGGCGATCGCGGGGAGCGGCGGGCGGGAGGTGTCTGCGAGGTTGCTCATGAAGGGGCCTCTCTAACTGCTCAGCAAAGTCAAGGAAGTTCAGCGCGCTTCGCGCGGGAGCCAGTCGAAGGCCTCGGCGCTCGGCCGGTCGCCGGGCTTGTACTCCAGGCCGACCCAGCCGTCGTAACCGGCCTTCGCCAGCTGCCGGAGGAGGTCTTCGAGGGGGAGCGAGCCGGTGCCCGGGGCGCCGCGGCCGGGGTTGTCCGCGATCTGCACGTGCCCGGTCTTCGCCGTGTACCGCTCGATCACCGCCGGCAGGTCCTCGCCGTTCATGGACAGGTGGTAAAGGTCCATCAGGAAGCGCGCGTTGCCGAGGCCGGACGCGTCGTTGACCTTGTCGACGATCCCGACGGCGGCCGGAGCCGACACCAGCGGGTACAGGGGCGACTCGGGCTTGTTGAGCGCCTCGATCAGGAGGATCGCTCCGATGCGGTCGGCCGCTCGCGCGGCGAGGACCAGGTTCTCCAGCGCGAGCGCGTCCTGCTCGGCCGGGTCGACGCCGTCCACGCGGTTGCCGTAGAGCGCGTTGAGCGCCGTGGCGCCCAGGGAGTGGGCGAAGTCGGCGGCCACGTCGATGTTCGCGCGGAACCGCTCCGACTCCGCGCCCGGGATCGACAGGGCGCCGCGGTCGGGGCCCGGCAGCTGCCCGGCGTAGAAGTTGAGGCCCGTGAGCCGGACGCCCGCGTCCTCGATCGCCTTCTTCAGGCCGTCGAGCTCGGAGCGCTCCGGTGTGGGCGAGTCGACCCAGGGCCACCACAGCTCGACCGCGGTGAAGCCCGCCGCGGCGGCCGCCGCGGGGCGCTCCAGGAGCGGGAGTTCCGTGAAGAGGATCGACAGGTTGACGTTGAAGCGCTGGTCTGCGGCGGTGCTGAATCCAGAACCTGGCATCGGGGGCCGCGCTCCCTTCCGTATCGAGATTCCGTGTCTGTACTGCGCGTCCGTATTTCGTATTGTGGAAGTTTGTTTCTGCTTAATGGAAGATTGCCGTCGAGGGGTGAGGCTTGTCAAGGGGGTGGGGCACACGAAGGCGCCCACGTCAGGGAAGCCGTGGGTCGCCGTACGAGGTGCTGGGTCAGAGCCTGTCGGCGGTGGCCGTGGGCGCGGTGAGGCTGCTCAGCAGGCGCAGTGCGGCTTCCGAGGGGGAGTCGGGGGCGGCCGTGTAGGCGATCAGCCGCTGCCCGGAGGTGCCGGGTATGCAGAGGTTCTCGAAGGCGAGTTCCAGCGCGCCGACCGTCGGGTGGTGCAGCCGCTTGCTGCCCGAGGTGCAGGTGCGCACCGGATGCCGGGACCAGAGGGCGGCGAACTCGGCGCTCTGGATGGACAGTTCACCGACCAGCGCGGCGAGGGCGCGGTCGTCGGGATGCCGGCCGGCCACCAACCGCAGCGACGCGACGGCCAGTTCGGCCTCCGTGTCCGGATCCTCGTACAGCGCCCGGTACCGCTCGTCCAGGAACAGCATCCGGACGAGGTTCGGGCGCGCCCCCGGCCGCTCCGGCCCGTCCGGCGCCAACTGCCCCGCGAGCAGGGCGTGTCCGAGCCGGTTCCAGGTCAGTACGTCGCCTCGGCGGTCCAGGACGAGGGCCGGTACGTCGGTCATGGCGGCGACCAGCCGGCGGGCCGAGGCGCTCGCGTGCTCGGCGCGGGGCGGTGCGGGCGGCCGGGGTGCGGACGCACCGGCGGGGCGGGCGAGGGCGAGCAGGTGGGCGGTCTCGTCGGCGCCGAGCCGCAGGGTGCGGGCGATCGCGTACAGGACCGAATCCGAGACGCCTTTCGCGCGGCCCTGTTCGAGGCGGGTGTAGTGGGTGATGCTGACGCCCGCCAGCGTGGCCAGCTCCTCGCGCCGCAGCCCCGTGACCCGACGGCGGGTCGGGTGCGGGGTGAGGCCGAGCTGCTCGGGGCGCAGCGCGGCCCGGCGGGATCTGAGGAACTCGCCCAGCTCGGACCGGGTGTCCATGCCTGCCTCCTCGGTGCGGGTGCCGCCTCTCCATCATGCCGGTGACCGCCCGCGAACGGGATCCGTGAGGGTGGTCATGCCGTGACCACCCTCACGCCGCCTGCCCACCTCCCGGTGCTGGCTGCGCATTCGAGGGCGGACGAGCCTTTCCTGCATCACCGCGAGGAAGGAACACGACGTCATGACCGTCACCGACACGAGGGCGGCCGGCACCGGGCCGACCGCCCTCACCCCAAGGCTCCGGCTGGTCCTGGTGCTGCTGCTCGCGGCCCAGTTCATGCTGGCCGTCGACTTCTCCATCCTGAACGTGGCCCTGCCCGTGATCGGCGAGGGCCTGCACTTCTCGCTGGCGCACCTGCAGTGGATCGGTACGGCGTTCGCGCTGTGCGCGGCCGGTTTCACCCTGCTCTTCGGCCGGGTCGCGGACCTGTTCGGGCGTCGGCGGATCTTCCTCGGCGGCCTCGCCGTGCTGGCCGCCGCCTCGCTGCTGGGCGGCCTCGCGCAGAGCCCGGAGGCGCTGATCACCGCCCGCGTCCTGCAAGGCCTCGCGACCGCGGCGGTCACCCCTGCGGGCCTGTCCCTGCTGACCACGTCGTTCCCGGAGGGCCCGCTGCGGGACCGGGCACTGGGTCTCAACGGGGCGCTCATGTCAGCGGGGTTCACCACCGGTGCGATCCTGGGCGGCCTGCTCACCGACCTGCTGTCGTGGCGGTGGGCGTTCTTCCTGAACGTCCCCGTCGCTCTCGCCGTCCTGGTCGTCGCCCCCGCGGTCGTCAAGGAGTCGCGGCCCGCCGAGCGCCCGCGGCTCGACCTGCCCGGCGCGGTCACCGTCACGCTCGGCCTGCTGGCCGTCGTACTGGGCATCACGCAGGCCGGTGAGCGCGGCTGGGGCTCGCCGCTCGCGCTGGGGGCGCTGGGCCTGGGCGCGGTTCTCCTGCTCGCGTTCCTCGCCGTGGAGCGCCGGGCCCCCGCTCCGCTGGTGCCGCCGAGCGTGCTCCGCAGGCGGTCGGTCGCCTGGGGCAACGCGGCCGGTCTGATCGCCTTCCTGACCGAGACGTCACTGGTCTTCCTGGTGACCCTCTACCTCCAGGAGGTGCTCGGCTTCTCCCCGCTGGCCGCGGGCCTGAGCTTCGGCGTGCTCGGCCTCGGCACGGTCCTCGGCGGTCTCGCCGCGTCCCGGATCATCGGCCGGATCGGCAGCCGGTGGACCCTGGTCCACGGCGGACTCGTCCAGGCCGTCGCGACCGCCGCGCTGCTCGGCCTCGGCGCCGACCGGTCGTGGCTGTGGCTGCTCCTGACCGGCACCTTCCTGGGTGGGGTCGGCAACATGCTGGCCATCGTCGGCTTCATGGTCACCGCCACGTCGGGTCTGGCCGACCGGGAACAGGGGCTGGCCACCGGGCTCGCCACGATGACCCAGCAGATCGGCATCACCGTGGGCACGCCGGTGATGAGCGCGGTGGCCACGGCGGCCATGGTGGGAACCGGACCCGCGGCGGTCCTCGGGGGCCTGAAGACGGCCGTCGCGGTGAACGCCGGTGTGGTGCTGCTCGGGGTGGTCGGCAGCCTCGTGTTCCTGCGCGGTGAGAAGCCGGCCGCTGTCGTGTACCCGGCGAGCTGATCCCCCGGTCCGTTAGAGTCGCCCACGGGCGGACCGACCGGCGTCGCCGGTGCCCGGAGTCACGCAGGTCAGGAACGTGTCTGGGGGCAGTATGCGACTGAGAGTGGAGTTCACCACCGAACCCTTCGACCTCGACGAGGCGCCCGCGCACGCGGTCGTCGCCCGTGAGGTCATCGAGGCCGGTGAGCTGGACGCGGTGGACGTCGGACCGTTCGGCAACACGGCGGAGGGCGCGTCCGACGCCGTACTCACCGCCGTGGACGCGCTGCTGCGCAAGACCCTGGAAGCCGGCGCCACCCGGATCTCGCTGCAGGTCAACGTGATCGGGGAGGGCGACGCGTGACCGGCACCGGGGACGAGCCCTTCATCACGGCGGTGAAGCCGCTGATCGACGCCATGGGCGGGGAGATGGTCCCACCGGACGAGGCGGGCCCGGACGACGTCGTGCTCGCCTGGGAGGGCGTGGACGTGGTCGCCGTACGCCTGCCGCAGCTCGCCGACTCGCTGGACCACATCCTGGCCGCCATGGAGCGCAAGCAGGGCAAGCCGCTGGCGGAGCTGGACCGCAAGGCCAAGCAGGAGGTCGTACGGATACTGGAGGCGCGCGGCGCCTTCTCGGTACGGCACGGCGTGGAGACCGTCGCGAGCGCGCTCGGGGTGAGCCGCTTCACCGTCTACAACTACCTCAACCGCGAGAAGGAGAGCTGAGCCGCTCCGCCCGGTTGTTACGCCGAATTTTCAACAAAGTGTTGACGTGGTGTCGCGTGGAGGCGTTAGCTGTCGCCCAGCCCGTTCAGCACGAAGGCCGTTCCGCGGCCACGGAGGCACCCGTGACGTCGACTTCCACGCCCCCGGGGCTCGCCCGGTTCAACGCCCTGGAGGAGCACGCGGCCTACGCCGTCCTCCACGAGGCGTGCGCCTCGACGGCGTGGACGAAGCGGCTGCTGGCCGCCCGTCCGTACGCCGGTCCCGAGGATCTGTACTCCGCGAGTGACGCCGCGATGGCCGACCTGAGCGCCGAGGACCTGGCCGAGGCGATGGCCGGGCACCCGCCGATCGGGCGCCCCAAGCCCGGCGATCCGACCTCCGGCCGGGAGCAGCGCGGTATGTCGGGCGCCTCCGAGGAGCTCAGGGCGGAGATGCTGGAGTTGAACCTGGCCTACCAGGAGCGGTTCGGTCATGTCTTCCTCATCTGCGCCACCGGCCTGACCGGCGAGCAGATGCGGGACGCGGTCAAGGAGCGGATCGGCAACTCGCCCGAGCAGGAGCGCGAGAACGTCCGCGCCGAACTCGGCAAGATCAACCGCATCCGGCTCGGCAACCTCGTACAGGAAGAGCAGGCATGAGCACGAGCACCACCGCCTCCGTGTCCACCCACATCCTGGACACCTCCGTCGGTCGTCCCGCCGAGGGCGTCGCCGTCCAACTCGCCGCGCGCAGCGGCCCGTTGGGGGAGTGGCAGCCGCTGGGTGGCTCCGCGACCGACGCGGACGGGCGGTGCAAGGACCTGCCGGCGTTGCCGACGGGAACCACACACGTACGGCTCGACTTCGCCGTGGAGCCGTATTTCGAAAAGAAGCAAGCCGATGCGCAGCAGGACGCCCCCGCGAATCGGGACAGCGGTGCGAGCACCGGAGTGTTCTTCCCGGAAGTGGCGATCACCTTCGCCGTGAAGCCGGGCGAGCACTACCACGTACCGCTGCTGCTCAACCCGTTCGGCTACTCCGTTTACCGAGGGAGCTAGCAGAAGATGGCAGACAATGCCCGCCCGGGCCACTCCGTGGTCCTTGGCCAGAACCAGTACGGCAAGGCCGAGAACCGAGTCGTCAAGATCACGCGGGACGGCGCCACCCACCACATCAAGGACCTCAACGTGTCCGTGTCGCTGAGCGGCGACATGGACGAGGTCCACTACTCCGGCTCGAACGCCAACGTGCTGCCGACCGACACCACCAAGAACACGGTGTACGCGTTCGCCAAGGAGCACGGCATCGAGTCCGCCGAGCAGTTCGGCATCCACCTCGCCCGGCACTTCGTGACCTCGCAGGAGCCGATCAGGACGGCGCGCATCCGCATCGAGGAGTACGCCTGGGAGCGCACGACGGGCGGTCACTCCTTCGTCCGCAAGGGCCAGGAGACCCGCCTCACCCAGATCACGTACGACGGCCGGAGCTGGGAAGTCGTCTCCGGGCTCAAGGACTTGACGGTACTCAACTCGACGGACTCCGAGTTCTGGGGCTATGTCAAGGACAAGTACACGACGCTGCCCGAGGCGTACGACCGCATCCTGGCGACCGAGGTGTCCGGACGCTGGCGCTTCAACTGGTCGGACGACGCACAGGAGATGCCGGACTGGGAGGAGTCCTACGAGCGGACGAGGCAGCACATGCTCCAGGCCTTCGCCGAGACGTACTCGCTCTCGCTCCAGCAGACCCTGTACCAAATGGGTTCGCGGATCATCGACAACCGCGGCGAGATCGACGAGGTCCGCTTCTCCCTCCCCAACAAGCACCATTTCCTTGTGGACCTGGAGCCGTTCGGGCTGAAGAACGAGAACGAGGTGTACTTCGCCGCCGACCGGCCCTACGGCCTGATCGAGGCGACCATCCTGCGGGACGGCTGCGAGCCGCGGATCCCGGTGGACCTCACCAACCTCTGACGCGAACTCGGACCGGAATCAAGGAAGTTGAGACGAACGATGGTAACGATGGTTCAGCGCGTCGTCATCGAGAACTGCGCGATCGCGACAGTGGACGCAGCCGACACCGAGTACGCCACCGGGTACGTGGTCATCGCCGGCAACCGCATCGAGTCGCTCGGTGCGGGCAAGGCGCCCGAGGGGCTCACGGACGTGGTCCGGCGCATCGACGCGACCGGTCACCTGGTCACCCCCGGCCTGGTCAACACCCACCACCACTTCTACCAGTGGATCACCCGGGGCCTGGCCACCGACCACAACCTCTTCAACTGGCTCGTCGCCCTGTACCCGACCTGGGCGCGCATCGACGAGCCGATGGTCCGCGCCGCCGCGCAGGGGTCCCTCGCGATGATGGCCCGCGGCGGGGTGACCACCGCGCTGGACCACCACTACGTCTTCCCGGAGGGCTCCGGCGACCTCTCCGGAGCCATCATCGGCGCCGCCCGCGAGATGGGCGTCCGCTTCACGCTGGCCCGCGGCTCCATGGACCGCAGCGAGAAGGACGGAGGGCTGCCGCCGGACTTCGCCGTCGAGACCCTGGAGGGTGCCCTCGCCGCGACCGAGGCGACGGTACGGGAGCACCACGACGCCTCCTTCGACGCGATGACCCAGGTCGCCGTCGCACCCTGCTCGCCCTTTTCCGTCTCCACCGAACTCATGCGTGAAGGCGCCGAGTTGGCCCGCCGGCTCGGTGTCCGGCTGCACACGCACGGGTCGGAGACGGTCGAGGAGGAGCAGTTCTGCAAGGAACTGTTCGGCATGGGTCCGACCGACTACTTCGAGTCCACGGGCTGGCTCGGCGAGGACGTGTGGATGGCGCACTGCGTCCACATGAACGACTCCGACATCGCCGCCTTCGCCCGCACGAAGACCGGCGTCGCGCACTGCCCCTCCTCCAACGCCCGGCTCGCGGCCGGTATCGCCCGCGTCCCCGACATGCTCGCCGCCGGCGTCCCGGTCGGCCTCGGCGTCGACGGCACCGCCTCCAACGAGTCCGGCGAACTCCACACCGAACTGCGCAACGCCCTCCTCATCAACCGCCTCGGCACCCACCGCGAGGCCGCCCTCAACGCCCGTCAGGCGCTGCGCCTGGGCACGTACGGCGGTGCCCAAGTCCTGGGCCGCGCCGCCGAGATCGGCTCCCTGGAGCCCGGCAAGCTGGCCGACCTGGTGCTGTGGAAGCTGGACACCCTCGCCCACGCCTCCATCGCCGATCCGGTGACCGCGCTGGTCTTCGGCGCGGCGGCCCCGGTCACCGCGTCCTTCGTGAACGGCCGTCAGATCGTCGACGCGGGCCGCCTGTTGCATGTCGACGAGGACGCCATCGCCCGCTCCACGCGGGAAGAGGCCCAGCGCCTGGCACGGATCGCCGCGCAGGGTTGACCGGTCGGCCGGTCGACCAGCCGGCGGGCCGCAGTTCAAGATCTCCGGTCGAGGGGGACGGCCCTCGTCCGGTGGCCGTGGCCGGGGCGTGCATGGACTGTGCGCGCCCCGGAACGGCCCTGTTCATCCCCTTTGCTGGGTTCCGTCCCCCGGTCCCGCACGACCGCGCATCACCTCCTGAAACCCACGTCGGAGCCGACGTGTTACCCGCCCGGAGGAGCCGCCGTGACCACCCGACCCACCACCCAGGCCGTCGCCCCGCCCGCCGTTCATCCGGTCGACGAGAAACTCCCCGCGCTCAAGATGGCCACCACGGGCCTGCAGCACGTGGCCGCCATGTACGCGGGAGTCGTCGCCCCACCGCTCATCGTCGGGGCGGCCATCGGCCTCTCCGGCACCGAACTGACCTTCCTCACCGGAGCCTGCCTCTTCACCGCGGGCCTCGCCACCTTCCTCCAGACACTCGGCATCTGGAAGATCGGTGCCAGGCTGCCGTTCGTCAACGGCGTCACCTTCGCCGGCGTCGCCCCGATGACCGCGATCGTCGCCTCCACCGAGGACAGGTCCGACGCGCTGCCGATCATCTTCGGCGCCGTCATGGTCGCGGGGCTGCTGGGCTTCATGGCGGCGCCCTTCTTCAGCAAGGCGATCCGCTTCTTCCCGCCGGTCGTCACCGGCACAGTGATCACGCTCATCGGCGTGTCCCTGCTGCCCGTCGCCTTCGGCTGGGCGCAGGGCCCCAACCCCGCGGCGGACGACTACGGTTCGACGAAATTCCTGGGCCTCGCGGGCCTGACCCTCCTCATCGTCCTGCTCCTGCGCCGCTTCACCACCGGTTTCGTCAAGCAGATCGCCGTCCTGCTCGGCCTGGTCGCGGGCACGCTGGTCGCGATCCCGTTCGGCGTCACGGACTTCGGGCCGGTCACCGACGCGGACGTGGTGGGCTTCCCGACGCCGTTCCACTTCGGGGCGCCGCAGTTCCAGCTCGCCGCGATCGTGTCGATGATCGTGGTGATGGTGGTCTCGATGACCGAATCCACCGCGGACATGCTGGCGTTGGGCGAGATCGTCGAGCGCCCGGCGGACGAACGGACCATCGCCGCAGGGCTGCGCGCCGACACGCTCGGCTCGGCGCTGAGCCCCCTCTTCAACGGCTTCATGTGCAGCGCCTTCGCCCAGAACATCGGCCTGGTCGCCATGACCCGCATCCGCAGCCGGTTCGTCGTCGCGACCGGCGGCGGCTTCCTCGTCCTGATGGGCCTGTGCCCGATGGCGGCCTCGCTCATCGCCGTCGTCCCGCGCCCGGTGCTCGGCGGTGCCGGTGTCGTCCTCTTCGGCTCGGTCGCCGCGAGCGGCATCCAGACCCTCGTCCGGGCCGGCCTCGACAAGGACAACAACGTCCTGATCGTCGCCGTATCGCTGGCCGTCGGCATCGTCCCGATCACGGCGCCGGACTTCTACCACGCCTTCCCGGAGACCGTGCGGATCGTCCTCGACTCCGGCATCTCGACGGGCTGCGTGGCCGCCGTCGTGCTGAACCTGCTCTTCAACCACCTCGGCAGGCACCGGGACGCACAGGACGTGACCCATCCGATGGAGGCGGGCGAGGAGATCGCGGCGGCGCACTGAGCGCGGCGCGTCACGGCGAGGGGTCAGTGCGGGGCGGTGGGTGAACCGCCCTGCCACGCCATGAGGTTGGCCAGCAGTTCGGCCTGCTCGACGGCGTCGTCCAGGGCGTGATGCGTGTGCCGGCGCCTCGACAGCAGCCGGCGCGGCATCGTGCCCTTCGCCACCGCCCGCAGCGGCACCCCCGCCTTGGTCGCGTACAGCGTCTTCATGTCCAGGCACCCCGAGTGCCCGAAGGGACTCGAACCGGTGAAGCGGATCAGGTACCAGTACAGAAAGGTCCAGTCGTACGAGGCCGGATAGCCGCACATCACGGGCTGCGCGCCGGCCTCCGCGCCCACCTCACGGACCCACTCGGTGAACTCGCCCAGCGCGGTGGCCGGTTCGGCGCCCTCGGTCCGCAGCCGCTCCCGGTCGAGGCCGCTGACCGCCAACGCCTCCGGGACGAACTCCTCGCTGATGGGCCGCAGTTCGCGGTAGAAGGTCCGCCGCTGCGGATCCACGGCCGTGAACGTGTCGGCGTCCTGCACGCCGGCGACAGCGGCACCGAAACTGAGCATGGAGTAGGGGCCGGGGATCGGGCCGTCGGCCTCGATGTCGACGGAGATGTAGAGACTTGCCTTGACGCGTCGTGCGGACATGATCCGGAGCATCCCAGTCGCTCGGGCACCACCGCAGCCGATTTTCAGAGCCGCGGGAGCGCCTGGCAGGGCGTTGCCTGCGGCAGCCGGCCCGTGAAGTACGAGCGGGGCGGGACCCCCATCAGGGTGCGGAAGTCGGTCGTCATGTGCGCCTGGTCGTAGTAGCCGGTGGCGGCCGCGAGGTCGGCCCAGGGGCGGGTGGCGGCATGGTCGAGCACGGTCCGGACGCGGCTGATGCGGGCGAAGTGCTTGGGGGAGAGGCCGACGCCCTCGGCGAACAGGTTGCGCAACTGCCGCTCGCTGACGGCCAGTTCGCGGGCCACGTCACCGACGTGCGCGGGGGCGCGCCCGGACCGGATCGACATCGCGTCGACCCCCGCCCGCACCAACTCGGTCCGCGCCCGGTCCGCCGTGGAGGCGAGCCGCTCCGGCAGCACCTGCGTGAGGTGCTCCAACGACTCCTCGGGGTCCAACCGGCGCAGTTCCGCCGCCAGTCGGCGCGCCGTGACACCGGGCAGGTCGCCCAACGGCACCGCACGGCCGACGAGTTCGACGGCCCGGACGCCGAGCAGGGGGCGGACCAGACCGGGGGCGAGGCGCAACTCCACGCAGGAGATGAAGCGTTTGCCCCGGTGGTAGGAGGCGCGGGCGCGCGGGCCGACGACCAGGATGCTGCGGTCGCCGCTCGCCTCGCCGCGGATGACGACCTTGGTGGCGGCCTCCGGGAGATGGATGAACGTCTCCGTGGGCACGTCGTCGACCGTCACGGTCCCGATGCCCGCGATCCACGGGCGCAGCGTCTCGGGCGTGGGCAGGATCCGGCGGGACACGGCGGCATACGTCACCCCTCCACGGTAGGCGCCCCGCGCACCTTCGCGGGCCGTGGAACCGTGCCGGAATCTCCAAGAGATCCGGGGCGCCCACCGCCCACCGTGGTGGACATGATCCTTGTGACCGGTGCCACGGGCACCATCGGCAGTGAAGTCGTACGACAGCTCGCGGCGCGCGGCGAGAAGGTGCGCGCCCTGAGCCGGGACCCGGCGGCGGCCCGGGTGCCCTCGGGGGTGGAGACCGCGCCGGGCCATCACCGCGACCGGGCCTCGGTCGAGGCGGCGATGGCCGGAGCGGAGGCCGCGTTCCTGGTGGGCGTGTTCGGACCGGAGGACGCGGAGTACGACCGGGGACTGGTGGCGGCGGCGCGGGAGGTCGGCGTACGGCGGATCGTGAAGCTCTCCGCGATCGGCACCGGCGACCCGCGTCTGACCGGGGGCGAGGCCCACGTGGACGAAGGCGGCCCGCGCGTCGGCGCATTCGGTACCTGGCATCTGCACGGCGAGGAGGCGGTCCGGGCGAGCGGCCTGGAGTGGACGATCCTGCGTCCCTCCAACTTCGCCTCCAACACGTTGAGTTGGACGCAGAACATCCAAGAGGGCACGCCCGCGCTGAACATGATGGGCGACGGGAAACAGGGCGTCGTCGACCCGCGGGACGTGGCCGAGATCGCGGTGGCCGCGCTGCTCGATCCACGGCACTCGGGACGGACGTACACCCTGACCGGTCCCGAAACGCTCTCCGCGCACGAGCAGGCCGCCGTCCTCGGCGAGATCCTCGGCCGCCCGGTGCCGCTCCGCGACCTGTCACCGGAGCAGCGGCGTGAGCAGCTGCTCGCCGCCGGGCTGGGCGAGGCGTACGCGGACGGCCTCGTGATCGCCGCCCGCTTCATCCAGGAGGGCGGGAACGACGTCGTCACCGGGGATGTGCCCCAGGTGCTGGGGCGGGCGGCGCGGACGTACCGGGAGTGGGTGGTGGATCACCGGGAGGCGTTCGGGGTGTCGTGAGCCCTGGGCTGGCGGCGGGCGGTGCCTGCCGGAGGAGCGGCGGGAACGGGGGTCCCGCCGCTCCTCCCCGGCGAGGTGTCGTGCCGGTCAGTCCCGCCGCGGCCGCAGCACGACCGCCGCCAGCACCAGGGCCCCCGTCGCGAGCGCCGCCCCCACGCCGAACGCCAGCCGGTAGCCGGCGGCCGTCGCCGCGACCAGTTCCTCGCCTCGGCCGAGGAGCGTGTCCGTGCGGTCGGCGGCCAGGACCGACAGCACCGCCAGACCGAGCGAACCACCCACCACCTGCGTGGTGTTGAACAGTCCCGACGCGAGGCCCGCGTCCTCCTCCAGGGCACCCGACATGGCGAGCCCGGTCAGCGCGGGCATCGCGGCGGCGAACCCGGCGGCGAGCAGCAGGAGCGCCGGCAGCACGTCGACGGCGTACGAACCGTCGTCGGGGGCGCGGCTCAGCAGCGCCATCCCGGCGACGACGAGGACGAGCCCGGCCAGCAGTACGCGGTACGGGCCGAACCGGCCGATGGTCCGCGCCGACAGCCCCAGCATCAGCACGCCGATCGCGATCGGTGCCGGCAGGAACGCCGTGCCGGTGAGCAACTCACCGAATCCGAGGACGCGTTGGACGTAGAGCGCGCCGATGAACTGGAAACCGAACATCGCCGCGATCATCAGGATCTGGACGGCGTTCGCGCCGCTGAGCAGCCGGGAGCGGAACAGGCGCAGGCGCAGGAGTGGACGGGCCGCGCGGGCCTGGCGGAGTGTGAACGCCAGCAGCAGGGCGAGGGCCAGGGCGCCGAGGAGGAGCGTGGCGGTGAGCGAGCGGTCGCCGGAGCCGACGATCACGAACACCGCCAGCATCAGCGCGCCGGTGACCAGCACGGCACCCGGGTAGTCGGCGCCCTTGCCGAGGCCGGCGCCCTGTTCGGGGGCGAGGACACGCAGGGCCGCGACGAGGGCGACGGCGCCGATGGGGAGGTTGATGAGGAAGATCCAGTGCCAGTTCAGGGCCTGGGTCAGCGCACCGCCGAGGAAGGTGCCGAGCGCCCCGCCCGCAGCGCCGACCGCGCTGAACACCGCGATCGCGCGGGCCTGTTCGCGCGGTTCGGGGAAGAGCGCGACCAGCATGCCGAGCACCACGGCCGCGGTCATCGCGCCGCCGACGCCCTGCACGGCGCGCGCGGCGATCAGCATGCCCTGGCTGGTGGCCACCCCGCACAGCACGGACGCCGCGGTGAACACGGCGAGCCCGGTCGCGAACATCCGCTTGCGCCCCACGAGATCGCCGAGCCGGCCCACGAGCAGGAGAAGGCCGCCGAAGGGGATGAGGTAGGCGTTGACGACCCAGGCGAGTCCCGGCGCCGAGAAGCCGAGGTCGCTCTGGATGGCCGGCATGGCGACCGTGACGATGTTGCCGTCCAGGATCGTCATCAGCGTTCCCGCGCACAGGACGACGAGAGACGCCCAGCGGGAGTACGTTCGGGACGGCACGGCCGGTGCCGTCGACTTGATCGTGGTCGACATGACCTTCGCTCTCCTCGCGGATGGGTAACTGAGTGCACGACTTGTAACTGGGTGCATCGTCAGTGACCATGAGGAGAGGTGTAAGGAGGCAGTTCGATGTCCCAGAGGAACACCGGTGTAACGGTCCAGGCAGTGAACGCGCACGCGTGCCCGGTCCGCGAAGTTCTTGACAGGGTCGCCGGCAAATGGAGCGTCCAGATCCTCGTCGCGGCGGCCCACGGCCCCATCCGTTTCACCGAGTTGGAGCGCGGCATCGAGGGCATCAGCCGCCGCATGCTCACCCTCACCCTGCGCAACCTGGAGCGCGACGGTCTGGTCACCCGCACCGTCCACCCGACGGTCCCGCCCAAGGTCGAGTACGAACTCACCCCGGTGGCACGCGAGTTGCACGAGACTCTCCAACGCCTCACCGACTGGGCGGAACGCAACCGCCACTACGTCGCCGACGCCCGCGCCAAGTACGACACCGAGCACGCGCCGGAGTTGGTGGACGGGTAGGCCGGGTGGGCAGGGTGGGCCGCCGGCGATCGAGCGAGGCGCGGGCGCGGGCGCGGCATACGCTCGTGCCATGAAGAGGATCACCGCCTGGCCGACGGCACCGGCCACGGCCACCGCCCCCGAACTGGCCCTCCGCCCTTGGCGGTTGGAGGACGCCGCCGCGCTGGTCGACCTGTACCGGGACGAGGCCCTGCGTCGCTGGACGACCGCGGCCCTCGACGACGAGGCGGGCGCCGACCGCTGGGTGCGGGAGCAGCAGCGGGGCTGGTCGGAGGGGAACCGCTTCGGGTTCGCCGTGGTGGAAGTCCGTGCGGGCGAGAGCGCGGAAGCGTTCGACGGTCCGCCTCTCGGCCATGTCGTCCTCAAGGACGTCTCCCCGGACTCCCCGTCCGCCGAGGTCGGCTACTGGACGGCCGCCCCCGCACGCGGTCGCGGAGTGGCGCCCCGGGCGCTGAGCGCCCTGACGGACTGGGCCTTCGCCACCTTCGCCGCCGACGGACTGACCCGCCTGGAACTGCTCCACCAGGTCGACAACACCGCCTCCTGCCGGGTCGCCCACAAGTGCGGGTACGACCTCACCGCGCTCCTTCCCGCCGCACCACCGGTCTTCCCGCTCGACGGCCATGTGCACGTGCGGGCGGCCGAGCGGACGGGTCCCTCACACCCGGCGTGGTGACGCCAGCAGATAGCGGGCCCGCGTCCGCGGCTCCGTGTACTCGCCGACCTGCCATCCCGCCCCCTCCAGCGTGCCCGCGCACGCCCGCAGCGCCTCGGGATCCGGCTCGTGGACGGCTACGGCCTCCGGCTGCGGGGTCGCGCGCACCCGGTAGCCGGGCCCGTCCGGGCCCGCCGGACGGTGACCGGCCGCCTCCAGGGCGAGCGCGGCGGCCGGCACCAGATGGCTCCGCTCCCAGCCGCACGGCCGGCCCGTGGACCCGTCCGGATTGGTCATCCGGCGCAGCTCCAACAGGCCCTGCCAGGCGCTGTGCACCTCGCGGACGCGGGCGGGCGAGGCGACCGCGCCCTCCGGCTCACCGCCCACCCGCGCGGCGAACACACCCGTGGCGGCGGGCGCCGCGGGCTCGGTCGGCGACGCAGGCGGCGGCTCGGTCGGCTCCGACTCCCGTATGCGGTGCCCGGCAGGGGTGAGGAAGTGGTCGTGCGGCGGTCTCGGGTGGCGGAAGGCGAGACCGTACTTGACCAGGGTCGCGAGCTGCGTCTGCGTACCCCTCAGGCGCCCGGTGACGGGATCGGCGGCGTCGATGACACGCCGCTGGGCGGCGGTCGGCGGTCGGGTCACGGCGTGCTCCTCCCCAGGGTGTCGACCATGGCCGGACCGTGCTGAGACGGTCCTTTCGAAGCGTACGACCGGGGTCTGACAGTGCGGTCGGCGGCGACTACGACGGGGGCCGGACGTTCCACCCCGAGATCACCGGCCGGCCGTGCTCCGTGCCCAGTCGGCACACCGTGCCGGTCGCCAGCTGGAACAGCGCCCCGGCCGACGGGGCGAGCCCCAGCCGCCGGGCCGTGAGCACCCGTAGGAAGTGACCGTGGGCCACCAGCAGGACGACGCCCTCGGTGTTGGCGTGCGCCGCGTCCACCTTGGCCAGCATCCGGTCGGCGCGTGCTCCGACCTGTTCCGGGGTCTCCCCGGGATGGTCCGGCGGGCCTGCCGCGACCCCGTCCGTGAACAGGAACCAGCCGGGGCGGGTGCGCTGGATCTCGACGGTCGTGATGCCCTCGTAGCCGCCGTAGTCCCATTCGCGCAGGTCCATGTCGACCCGGGCGTCGCTCACGCCGATCAGTTCCGCCGTCTCGCGGGCCCGCTGCATCGGGCTGACGAAGGTGGCGCCGATGCGGTGCGAGCGGATCAGCGGGATCAGCCGCCGGGCCTCCTCCCGCCCGTGCTCGGTCAGGGGCACATCCGTCGAACCCGTGTGCCGGCCGGACCGGGACCACTCGGTCTCCCCGTGCCGGACCAGAAAGAGATCACCCACGTGCGCGCCCTTCCCGCTCGCCTACCGGCACCGTGCCACAGGGTTCCGGGGACCCGCAGGACGGGCTGGGCCGGACGGCCGTCCCGAGGCCCCTGCCCTTCGGGTCTCAGTGCCCCGACAGCCCGGGCAGCCCCTGTACCGACTGGGTGAGCTGGCCGACCGCCACGACCAGCGGGGTCACCGGCTGGACGAACGCGTTCAGGCGGTCCAGGGCGCGCTGGAGGACCGACGGCTGCGGTTCGGGCTCCTCCAGTTCCTCGCGCAGGCGTCGCAGCTCCCTGGTGGTGGCCTCGGGGTCGGCGAGGGCCGCACGGTGCTCTGTCAGCAACTGCTCTACGTAGGCCAGGAGTTGGGCCGTTCGGGCGGACTGTTCCGCGTCCTGCGGCTGGAAGGAGACCGAGCCCGAGAACGCCTGGGCGCGGTGTCCCACGGCCTGGTTGCCCACGTACTGCGTACCGCCGTTGATCACGACACCGTTGTTGACGGGCGGATCGAGTCGCCCGTCGTCGTCGCTTGTCATGAGGAACCCCTGCCTGCTGGTCGGACTACTTGTCGGAACCACCGGCGGCACTGAGGGTGGCCGCGCCGGGCTGCTGCGGGATGTTCTGCGTGGCGGTCGCGCCCGTGCCGATCGCCTGGTTGCCGATGATGCTCGTCCCGCCCTGCTGGATCAGGCCCTGGTTGAGGATGGTCTGCTGCTGGGCGCGGAAGTCGTTGGTGTCGTAGCCGTGCGCGTCGAGGAACTCGCGGATGGCGGCGAAGGTGTGGCGTTGCACCAGGGACGTGATCCGCTCGGCGTCCACGACCTGGAAGTAGTTGTGGTAGTCGGGGCTCAACGCCAGCTCACGGACGCTGAGTCGGGCGCCGTAGTCGTAGACCGGGTCCTGCGCCATGGCCTTGATCTCGTCGGACATGCGCCGGTTGTGGCGGCTCTCGAAGCGGGCGTGGCGCAGGGCCCGGAAGGGTGCGGCGAAGAACGCCGGGGCGGTGCGGAGGAGGGCGGTCGCCAGCAGGCCCCGGCGCCGCTCGGGCGTGAGCGGGTCACGCAGGCGGTCCACGACGTGGTACGCGGCGTTCACCGGACCGAGCACGTGGACGTCGATGTTCAGGTGCAGCGTCCTGCCCAGGGTCGAGAAGTGCAGGAAGACGCTCGGTACGACATCCCCGCCCCACAGCGGTACATGGATCGCCAGGTAGTGGCGGACCGCGCCGGTCGGGCGCAGCATGATCCGCTCGACCGCCTCGGGCGACAGACGGGTCGCCGGGGCGAGCGTCGTGTTCCTGATGAACCGAGCGTCGTCACCGATGGCGGTCCCGCTCGCGAAGACCCGGTCCTCGATCACGAGGGAGCCCAGGCTCTCCCCGCCGGCCGAAGCCACGGCCGGGGTGGCGACCGAGTCCGCCGGTGTCCCGTCGGCGGTGCCGCGCGCGGCCACCGCGTGGAGCTGTTCGCGCACGTGGCCGACGAGTTCGGTGACCGTGAACGGCCGTGGCTCGGCGGTGCGTCGGCCGATCCCGGTGGGGTCCTCGGCGGGCAGCAGCGGTACGGCGAGGGCCGACTTGGCGCTGGTCGCCGAGTAGCCGATGAAGGGGTTGTAGCCGCTGTAGAGGGTGACGTTGCCGTCCCGCGCCTCCTTGACTGCCGCCAGCCGCGCGGCGATCCACTTACGCCGGGGGACAGTCGGGCGGGGCTGTCGGGCGAAGGTCTCGCGGGTCATGGTGGTGCGCAGCAGGCGGTCGACGTCGAGGTCGTGCCGTACGACGGTCGCGTACGCGAATCCCGCGGCGCCGACGGACGCGAGCACGGCGGGCACCCCGGCCAGATAGGAACCGAGCAGCCAGCTCGCGAAGCCGCCCACGGGCAGGGACGAGAAGACGACACCGAGGTAGAAGGCGAAGACCACCACCACCCCGACCGTGATGGCGGCGTTCACCAACGCCCGGCTGCTGGGCTGGCGTTGGCCGCGGGTGGCGAAGCTCTGCTGTACACCGCCTCGTTGGGCGACCGACAGGAACACCATGACGAAGACGAGCCACAGCGGCGCGAGCAGGGCCACCGCCCCGAAGGCCGTCGCCAGCCGCAGATCACGCTGGTGGCGGATCTCCTGGGCCGACAGACAGTGGCGCACCACCGCCAGGAGGTCGACACCGGGGGAGGGGGCCACGGCGGCGGCCTCGTCGGCCAGGACGTCCTCCACCACCCGGTCGGCGAACCCCTCGTCGACGTAGGCCGCGGCGCACAGATAGCGGGTGACGTCACCCGGTGCGCTCCCGACCGGCATGTAGCCCGGCGCGGTCGTCATACCCAGCCCTCCCTTTCTCCTCCGACGGAGCGACGCCTTCGTGGCGTCAACGGACGTGGCGGTACGGGATCTTGGGGAACGGGCGGTGAGGAGGGCGAGCAGGACGCCGACCGCCAGGCCGAAGACGAGGCCCGAGCGCAGCAGGTTCTTCGTCAACTCGCCCGAGAACGCCAGGTCCCAGGAGTCCGGGACGAAGGCGCCGGGCAGGGCGCACTGGAGCAGGGCCACGAACTCCGCGGCCAGCACGCCCGCGAGGAGACAGCGGATCAACCCGGGTCCCCGACGGGCCGACAGCCGCGTGGTGAAGAAGACGATCCCCGCGAGCAGGAGCACGGTGGCGACGTCGTTCACGAGTAGGTAGCCGACGCCACCGAAGTCGTCGGGGGCGTACCCCCAGCTCGGCACGAACACGGCCTGGACGAACCAGCGTCGGGGCCCGTCCTCGACCTGGAGGGCGTAGTACTGCCGGAAGTAGTAGTCGCTGACCGGCCGTTGCACCCACGGGCTGCCCACGACGACGATCAGCAGGAGCAGCGGTGCGAGCCGGTTGCGTAAGTCCGACGGCGTGCGCGCGGCACGCCGAGAAGACATGAACATCTGGGGTTCCCCCATCCCCCGATCCCCGAGATCAGTGGCGGCACTCTATGGCATCCCCCCTCGCCGCGACCGCGAATCGGCGAACAGGCGGCGACTACTGCCGGTATCCGCTGAGGAACCGCCCGATCCTGCCGATGGCCGCCTCCAGGTCGTCCGCGTACGGCAGGGTGAGGATGCGGAAGTGGTCGGGGGTCGGCCAGTTGAAGCCCGTGCCCTGGACCACCTGGATCTTCTCCCGCAGCAGCAGGTCCAGGACGAACTTCTCGTCGTCGTGGATCTTGTGCACCTTGGGGTCGAGCCGCGGGAACGCGTAGAGCGCGCCCTTGGGCCGCACACAGGACACACCGGGGATCTCGTTCAGCTTCTCCCAGGCCACGCTGCGCTGTTCGTTCAACCGGCCGCCCGGCGCGGTCAGTTCGTGGATGGACTGGCGACCGCCGAGCGCGGCCTGGATGGCGTACTGGGCGGGCGCGTTGGCGCACAGCCGCATGGAGGCCAGCATGGTCAGGCCCTCCAGATAGTTCTTCGCGTGCTGCTTGGGGCCGGTGACCACGAGCCAGCCCGAGCGGAAGCCCGCCACGCGGTACGTCTTCGAGAGGCCGCAGAAGGTGAGGACCACCAGGTCGGGGGCGAGCGCCGCGGCCGAGTGGTGCACGGCGTCGTCGTAGAGGATCTGGTCGTAGATCTCGTCGGCGAAGACCATCAGGCCGTGCCTGCGGGCCAGATCGAGGATGCCCTCGATGATCTCCTTCGGGTAGACCGCGCCGGTGGGGTTGTTCGGGTTGATGATGACGACGGCCTTGGTGCGGTCGGTGATCTTCGACGCCATGTCGTCCAGGTCCGGGTACCAGTCGGACTGTTCGTCGCAGAGGTAGTGCACGGCCTTGCCGCCGGCCAGGGTGGTGACGGCGGTCCACAGGGGGAAGTCCGGGGCGGGGATGAGGATTTCGTCGCCGTCCTCGACCAACGCCTGTACGGCCATGGAGACCAGCTCGGACACGCCGTTGCCGAGGAAGACATCGTCCACCCCGACCTCCAGGCCCCGTTCCTGGTAGCGCTGGGCGACGGCGCGGCGGGCGGAGAGGATGCCGCGCGAGTCCGTGTAGCCGTGCGCCTGCGGGAGCATGCGGATCATGTCCTGGAGGATCTCCTCCGGCGCCTCGAAGCCGAACAGGGCGGGATTGCCGGTGTTCAGGCGCAGCACGCTGTGGCCCGCCGCCTCCAACGCGTTGGCCTGCTCGATCACCGGGCCGCGGATCTCGTAGCAGACCTCGCTGAGCTTGTTCGACTGCCGGAACTCCATGCGCGCTCGCCCCTCCGGTTACGTGTGTTGCTTGGTTTTACCAAGTTCGAGCTTGGAAAGTCCAACGACATGTCTAGACTGCGTCGCATGTCACCACGCCGAAGCTACGACCAGTACTGTTCCGCAGCCCGAGCCCTCGACGTCGTGGGCGACCGCTGGACCCTGCTGATCGTCCGGGAACTGCTCGCAGGACCGCGCCGCTACACGGACCTGCACGCCGACCTGCCCGGTGTGAGCACGGACGTACTCGCCTCCCGGCTGAAGGACATGGAACGTGACGGCCTCACCACCCGCCGCCGACTGCCCCCGCCCGGTGCCGCCTACGTCTACGAACTCACCCCGCGCGGACGGGAGTTGCTGCCGGTGCTGCAGGCGCTCGGGGCATGGGGGCAGGGTGAGATGGGCGAGCGGCGCCCCACGGACGCGGTACGCGCCCACTGGCTCGCACTGCCCATGCTGCGCTCCCTGCGGGCGCTGGGCGACGTGGGCGAGGGGCTCGTCGAAGTCCGGCTGGAGGAGGGGGACTTCCACCTGCACGTCGGTGCCGAGGACGGCCCGGTCTACGGCGACGGACCCGCGCCCGGCGAACCCGACGCCCGGCTGGTCCTGGACGCCGGAGCGGGCGCGGCCCTCGGCGCAGGGGAGTTGAGCGTGGCCGACGCGGTGCGGGGCGGGCGCATCGAGGTGACCGGGGACGGCACGTTGGCGAAGGCGCTGCGGGACCTGTGAACGGAGCGGGGGCGCTGCGGAGGGCAGAGCCTGCGAGCATGCAAGAGGCCCGCCGTACCCCAGGTTCGGCGGGCCTCCTGACGTACCGTCAGGCGCCCGGTGGCACCCGGGACGGACGTCCCGAACCGCGCGTCAGCGCGTACCCGCCGACGCCGGCCAGCGCGGCCAGCACACCGCCCAGCGCGGTCCACACCCAGCGGTCGGACCACCAGCCGGAGGACCAGCCGTCATCGGGCTCGATGCTGGACAGCACGGCGGACGTCGACGCATCCTTGTCGTCGTCCTGGGAGCCGGACGTCACCGCGATGCCCGGCACCAGTGGCTTCGCCAGCGAGCCGTCCACCGCGGCCGAACCGCCGACGTCCTTGGAGTCGACCCGCACCTCGGTGGTCACGGGCAGACCCAGGTCGGCCGTGGCGAGGTTCACCGCGGTCAGCCGGAGGTAGTACGTGCCCGGCAGCGGGTCGTTCGCCCAGGTCTCCGACCAGGCGCGGACGGTCCGCAGGGTGCAGGACAGGTCGACCGTGGTCGCGCCCTGGGCCGCGGTGCGGGTCTGCGCCCCGTACTGGCAGGCCTGGCGGCGGCGCAGTCCGTCGTACACGTCGAGCTGCCAGGTCTGGGCGGTGTGTGCGTCCGGCAGCTTCACCGTCGCCTTGACGGTGGGGCGTTGGCCCGCGTCCGCCGGGAACGACCAGTACAGGTAGTCGCCGGTTGAGGCGCCGGCGGTGGCCTGCTGCCCCTGCTCGAACTCGGCCGCCGTGCGGAACGACGTGCCCGCCGAGGTCGGTGCCGAGCTGTCGTCCGACGCGCTCGGCGACGGGGTGGAGTCGGCAGCGGCCGGCCAGGCGGCAAGGCCCAGCGTCAGCAGGGCCGCGCCCAACACTCGTGTGATGCGCATCAGTTGGTCCTCCAGACCGCGAGCCGCCAGCGGGACAGCCAGCCCCAGAGCACACCGGCCAGGAAGCCGACCAGCACAAGCAGCCCGAGCAGCCACCAGCCGCGTCCGAGGCCGAAGGAGGCCACGTCGCTCGCCTTCGAGGGCGCGTCGACCACGTCGACCGTCAGCTCCACCGGCATACCGGGCGTGGTCTTCACCCCGGCCGCCGCCGAGTAGGAGTTGGTCACCTGGATGCACACGGCCTCGGCCGGCGCGTCCTCGTCGTCGCTCTCCGCCTTCGGATAGCGCAGCCCCGTCGAGATCACGTCCGTGCGGCCGGTGCCAGAAGCCTCGCCGCGCACGATCTCCCGGCCGTGCGTCGTCACCGCGCGCAGCAGTACGCCGTAGTCCGGGTTCATCGCCCGGTCCGCCGACACGCTCACCGAAGTGCGCAGCTCCTGACCGGGGTTGACGTCCACGCGGTACCAGCGCTGCTGGCCGAACTCCTCGCGGTCCGTGTAGAGACCGGACTTGAGCGTCGGCGCCTTCGCGCAGGAGTCGGCGCCCTCGGTGGCCACCGGTGTGACCACCGGATCGGCCGCCCTGTCCACCAACTGGTTGACCTTGTCGGTGAGTTCGTCGGTGTGCTCGACCGAGGTGTACGTCCCGCCGGTCGCCTCGGCGATGCAACTGAGCTGCTTGCGCAGCTTGGTGCTCGGCACCAGGCCGAGGGTGTCGATGGTCATGCCGATGCCCTTGGCCGCGATCTCGCGGGCCACTTCGCACGGGTCGAGTGGGGCGCAGGTGTCCTCGCCGTCACTGATCAGCACGATCCGCTTGGAGCCCGCGTCCTCGCCGAGGTCGTCGGCCGCCTTGAGGAGGGCGGGGCCGATCGGCGTCCAGCCCGTCGGCGAGAGGGTGGCCACCGCGGTCTTCGCCTCGGTGCGGTCCAGCGGGCCGACCGGGTAGAGCTGCGCGGTGTCCTTGCAGCCCGTCTTCTGGTCGTCGCCCGGGTAGTTGGCGCCGAGGGTGCGGATGCCGAGCTGCACCTCCTCGGGCGTCGCGTCGAGCACCTCGTTGAACGCCTGCTTCGCCGCCGCCATCCGGGTCCCGCCGTCGATGTCCCGGGCCCGCATGGACCCGCTGACGTCGAGGACGAGATCGACTTTCGCGACGCTCTCGCCCGTGGGTTCGCCGGCGGCTGCCGCGGCCGGGAACGCGAGCCCGGCCGCCATGGCGGCGAGCAGGGCGCACACTCCTGCCGCCAGCCGTTGAGTTCTGATCATCGGCGGATCCTATTGATCAAAGGTGCCGTGCTCCAAAACGGCGGTCAGTGAAGGGGGTTGGGCAGCGCCGTCCACTGGTCCCCGGGAGTGCCCGGCGACAGCCGCATCAGCGTCAACGCCTTCGCGGGCAGCGGCTCTTGGAGCAGCGCGGCCACGTCGGGGGTGCGCGGCAGATCCCGTACGGCGCTCTCCAGCGCGGTCCGCAGTGCCGGTGCGGAACCCGCGGTGGCCGCGAGCGCGCCGGCCACCAGGGAGCCGAACAGCTTGCGGCGCAGAGACGTTTCGTCGTCGGTGACGACCCGGCCGGTCAGTCCCGGGTCCGGAATGCCGTGCCGGGCCAGCCGAACGGGGCTGACCCGGATGTCGGCGAGATCGCGGTAGACCAGGCGCAGGGGGGCACCCGAGTCCGACAGGACGACCAGGAGGTTCTGACCGTGTGCCTCAAGGGCCACGCCCTGTTCCAGGAGGCGCAGGCCGACCGTGAGGGTGAGGCGGGTGAACTCGGCGAGCCAGGCGGGGGAGTCGGGCAGCTCGGTGGTGGCGAGCGCGGCCACGGGCACGATCCGCTCGCCGCGTTCGGTGGCCGCGTACGTCTGCGGCGACTCCCGCAGCACGGCCGCGAGGTCGGGGGAGTCCGCGGTGGCCGCGCCCAGCGTGCGGGTGACGTGCAGCAGCCCGTGCGAGCGCGCCGCCAGCGACTCCGCGAACGCCGACAGGGTCGCCGACATGCCGATCGAGTAGACGGAGATGTCCCGCACCGAGGAGGTCAGCCGGGCGCTCAGCGCGGTCTTGACGTGCGGGCCGCCCGGTACGGCGAGCGTGCGCAGCGACATCAACGGGTGGGCGCGCGGCCCCTCTTGGCAGGTCCGCTTGAGCACGTGGTGCGCCTGCCAGGGGTGCACCGGCAGCGACAGCCGCTCCCCGTCCCGCATCTCGGCCGGCCAGACGCCCGTCACCAGGCACTCCGACGCCGGCAGGGACGCCATGCCCAGCTCGACGACCGGCCGGTGCTCGGGACCGTAGGCGAGCTGCTCGGCCACCGAGAAGCCGGGCCGGGAACGGCAGTTGGGGTGGTACGGATGCCCGTCCACCACCCGCTGCTCCCACTCCCAGTCGCTCGTCGGCCACTCCTTGGCGAGCTCCCCCTGGTCGGCCCGTGACAGCGCCAACGAGGCCACGCTGTGCGCCAGTTCGGCCGCGAAGCCGGTGCCGTGGGGCACACCGAGGTCGGTCATCAACCGCGCCGGATCGTCGTAGGCGCTCTCGTCCAGTCGTACGACGGTGACGTACGCGGACGTGGCGTACGGGTCGGCGACCGGACCGTGCAGCCGCCGGCCGTCGCGCAGGCGCAGGGTGACCCCCTCGCGGTTCGGTACGCGGCCGGTGATCCACGGCAGCGGCTCATGGGCCAGCGCCCGCCACAGCCGGGTCAGCACGGCCGCCCGGGCGCCCGGCAACTCGGCCGCGTACCGTGACAGGAGGTCGGGACGTACCACAGCCAGCTCGTCGGCGACCACGGCCTCCGTGGGGTGGGGACGGTGCACGGGCGGGCTCCTCGGGTACGAGTAGGGCGTCACGAACGGGGAGTGACGGCATACATACTGATCATCTTCGCCTGTACGGACCTCTGGGCACGAATGGATCGAGTGGATCGCGTGGTTCTCATCCCCCCGCCTTCCGGTGACGACGCCGCGGCCGGCGCCGATGTCCCGGCCCGCGCCGACGCGTACGCCGCCGCACCGCTCCTGAACTGCCTGCTGCGCGAGGTGGCCGAACCGCTCACCGAGCGCGACGGGCGCCACGAGTACCGCCTGCCCGGCGTGAATCGTCTCCTACGCGTGCGTGGCGCACGACGACCGGCCGAGCCCGAGGTGTACGCGGCCGGCCGCTGGCACCGCGTCGGCCACACCGAGCTGGTCAAACTCGTCGCCGAGGAGCTGCGCCGCACCACGGGTCTGTCCAACCACGAGCTGCCCGCCGAGATGACCGACAGCCGGGACGCGGTCGCCGCGCTGCTCACCGCCCGCGCCGCAGCGACGGCGCCCGAGGACCCGTACCGACGCTCCGAGCAGTCCCTGATCACCGGCCACCCCTACCACCCGGCGCCCAAGGCGCGCGGCGGCGGCCCGGTGGCGGGCTGGCTGCCGTACGCCCCCGAGGCGTACGCCGACTTCCCGCTGACGCTGCTCGGGGTGCGCGCGGACACGGTCGTCGAGGAGGGCGACACCTCGGCGCTCGACACCCTCGGCGAGGCCCCGCCCGGCTACCGTCTGCTTCCGGCCCATCCCTGGCAGCTCGACCTGCTCGGCGCCGACCTCGCGCCCGCCTTCGCGGACGGCCGGCTGGTCCGCCTCGGCACGACCGCCTTCGACACCTGGCCGACGGCCGCGATCCGCACGGTGTACGCCCCCGAGCGCGACCTGTTCCTGAAGTTCAGCCTCGATGTGCGCATCACCAACGACATCCGCCGGCTGTGGCGCCACGACCTGCTGAAACTGCGCCGTACGGACACGGCGGTGACCTCGGCGTTCGCCGCGATGAGCACGGGCGATCCGGTGGCTTCGGCGTCCGCCGCGACGGATTCGGGCGTCGCGGTGGCTTCGGCGTCCGCCGTGACGGACACCCCGGCGGCCTGGCTGAGCGACCGCGGCTACCGCACCGCCGACTTCGCCTTCGAGGAACTCGCCGTCCTCGTGCGTGACGGGCTGCACGGCCATCTGCCGCCCAGGACGACACCGCTGCTCGCGGCGGGCCTGGTGGAGGGCTTCGCGGGCAGTCCGATGGCCACCCTGTCGGATCCGGCGGCCTGGTGGGAGGCGTACCTGCGGGCGGTCGTCCCGCCGTGCCTGACGGCCTTCGCCGAGTACGGCGTCGTACTGGAGGCGCACCTTCAGAACACGCTCGTCGCGGTGGACGCCGACGGCATTCCGGTGCAGGCGCTCTTCCGGGACGCGGAAGGCGTGAAGCTGCTGTCGGACGTGACGCGGGAGGCCGGCTGGGAGCGACTGGTGTACTGCCTGGTCGTCAACAACCTCATCGAGGTCGCCGGCGCCCTGGCGGAACCGCGTCCCGGCTTCGACCCGTGGCCCGCCGTGCGCCGCGAGTTCGCCCGCCACGACCTCCCCGAGGCCGCCGCCCTGCTCACCGCGCCCCAACTGCCCGGCAAGACCAACCTGTTGCTCCGCTGGACGGGCGCGGACGGCGCCGACGCGCGCTATCTGCCGCTGCCCAACCCGCTGCGCACGGTCGGGAGTTGAGGTCCGCGTCCACCGTACCGCGCACACCCGTCGGCTGCTCGGCTCGCCGCTCCGCCTCGCGGACAGGACGGCCGCCGACCGACCGCCGCCACGCCGACGATCACCCTCGGTTACCATAATTACTTCAGCCGGACGCCGGACGAGGGGGTGACCCGAGAACATGCTGCGAGAGGTCACCGCGACCCACTACGTCGCCCCCCTGACGTCCGGCGGTTCCGTCCCCGGCATCGTCGAGGCCGACGACCTGGGCACCTACGTCGTGAAGTTCACCGGCTCCGCGCAGGGCCGCAAGGCGCTGGTCGCCGAGGTGATCGTCGGGGAGCTGGCACGTGCCCTGGGGCTGCGCTTCCCCGAACTCGTCCTGGTCCACTTCGACCCGGCGATCGCCGACGACGAGCCGCATCATGAGGTGCGCGACCTGCACGCGGCGAGCGCGGGCGTCAACCTCGGCATGGACTACCTGCCGGGCGCGAAGGACTTCACCCCGGACATCGCCGAGCACTTCCGTGTCGAGTCCCTGGAGGCCGGCCGGATCGTCTGGCTGGACGCCCTGACCGTCAACGTCGACCGTACGGTCCACAGCTCCAACCTGATGATCTGGCCGACGCTGGGCACCGTACCGGCCCGCCTCTGGCTGATCGACCACGGCGCCGCCCTCGTCTTCCACCACCGCTGGGACACCTCCGACCCCGCCAAGGCCTACGACTTCCGCCACCACGCCCTGGGCCACTACGCCCCCGACGTGCGCGCCGCCGACGCCGAACTGGCGCCCAAGGTCACCGAGGACCTGCTCCGCGCGGTCGTGGCCGAGGTCCCGGACGCCTGGCTGACGGAGTTCGGCACGCCCGACGAGATGCGTGAGGCATACGTCGGCTACCTCCACGCGCGCGTGCAGGCGTCCGCCGCGTGGCTGCCCACCGACTTCCCCACCCGGGAGGAACTCGCCGCCGAGCAGGCCCTGCGCGCGGCGCGGACGGAGCGAGGCCGGCCCAAGTGGCTGAAGCGGGTCCCCGACCTGCACGGCAGGCCGGCCGTGGAACACGATGGGACGGTGCACCTCGAATGAGCGGCCGGGTCGAGATCGAGTACTGCACGCAGTGCCGCTGGCTGCCCCGCGCCGCGTGGCTGGCCCAGGAACTCCTGACCACCTTCGAGACGGAACTGTCCGAACTGGCCCTCAAACCGGGCAAGGGCGGGGTCTTCATCGTCCGCGTCGACGACGAGGTGGTCTGGGACCGCCGCGACCAGGGCTTCCCCGAACCGACGGCGGTCAAGCAGGTCGTACGCGACCGAGTGGCCCCGGGAAGGTCCCTGGGCCACTCGGACAAGCCTGCCTCCTGAACTGCTCCCCGGCGGCCGGCCGTTCAGCCGCCCCCGCTCCGTGACGGTCAGCCCTTCAACTGCTCGTACGCCGGCAGCGTCAGGAAGTCCGCGTAGTCCGCGTCCAGGGACACCTGGAGCAGCAGGTCGTGCGCCTGCTGCCAGTGGCCGGCCGCGAAGGCCTCCTCGCCGATCTCCGCGCGGATGTCGGAGAGTTCCTCGGCGGCGACCTTGCGCGCCAGCTCCGGAGTGGCGAGTTCGCCGTTCTCGAACTCGACGCCCGCGTTGATCCACTGCCAGATCTGCGAGCGCGAGATCTCCGCGGTGGCCGCGTCCTCCATGAGGTTGAAGATGGCGACCGCGCCGAGACCGCGCAGCCAGGCCTCGATGTAACGGATGCCGACCTGCACGGCGTTGACGAGACCTGGGTACGTCGGCTTCGCCTTGAGCGAGTCGATCGCGATCAGGTCGGCGGCCTCGACGTGGACGTCCTCGCGCAGCCGGTCCTTCTGGTTCGGCCTCTCGCCCAGGACCCGGTCGAAGGACTCCATGGCGATCGGAACCAGGTCGGGGTGGGCGACCCAGGAGCCGTCGAAACCGTCGTTGGCCTCGCGGTCCTTGTCGGCGCGAACCTTCTCGAAGGCGACCTTGTTGACCTCGGCGTCCCGACGGGAGGGGATGAAGGCCGCCATGCCGCCGATCGCGTGCGCGCCGCGCTTGTGGCAGGTGCGCACGAGGAGTTCGGTGTACGCCCGCATGAACGGGGCCGTCATCGTCACCGCGTTGCGGTCCGGCAGGACGAACTTGGTGCCGCCGTCACGGAAGTTCTTCACGATGGAGAACAGGTAGTCCCAGCGGCCCGCGTTCAACCCCGAGGCGTGGTCGCGGAGTTCGTAGAGGATCTCCTCCATCTCGTACGCCGCCGTGATCGTCTCGATCAGGACGGTCGCGCGGACGCTGCCCTGCGGGACGCCGACGTAGTCCTGCGCGAAGACGAACACGTCGTTCCACAGGCGCGCTTCGAGGTGCGACTCGGTCTTGGGGAGATAGAAGTACGGACCCTTGCCGAGGTCGAGCAGGCGCTGGGCGTTGTGGAAGAAGTACAGGCCGAAGTCGACGAAGGCGCCCGGGACTTGCTCGCCGTCCACCTGGAGGTGGCGCTCGTTCAGGTGCCAGCCGCGCGGGCGCATGACGACGGTGGCGAGCTCGGCCTCGTCCTTGAGCGCGTACGACTTACCCGAGCCCGCGTCCGTGAAGTCGATGTTCCGCGTGTACGCGTCGATCAGGTTGACCTGACCGAGGATCACGTTCTCCCAGGTCGGCGCGGAGGCGTCCTCGAAGTCCGCGAGCCAGACCCTGGCGCCCGAGTTGAGGGCGTTGATGGTCATCTTCCGGTCGGTGGGGCCGGTGATCTCGACCCGGCGGTCGTTCAGGGCCGCGGGGGAGGGGGCCACCCGCCAGGAGTCGTCGGCGCGGATCGCGGCCGTCTCCGGCAGGAAGTCGAGCGTGGAGGTGCGGGCGATCTCGGCGCGGCGCTCCGCACGGCGGGCGAGGAGTTCCGCGCGGCGCGGTGAGAACCGCCGGTGCAGCTCGGCCACGAAGGCGAGGGCCGCGTCGGTCAGGACCTCCTCCTGCCGGGGCAGGGGCTCGGCGTCGACGATGGCCAGCGGGGACGGCGCTGGTGCGGACATGAGCTGTCACTTCCTTCTCAACGTGTTTCTGAGCAGTGGATACTAGTTTCCTCATTGTGGAACTTCAATGGTTTGTTGATATCGAGATTCTTCGGATCGAGGGAACGTGGCGCTCAGTGCCACCGTGATCACTCAAGGTGGGCCGCTCACTCAGGGTGAGCCGTTCGGTCAAGGTGGACCAGGTCGGCCTCGGTGTCGATGTCGTACGGCTCGGCCACATCCCCGCACTCGACGAGCGTGATCGCCTCCTCGTGCGCCCTGAGGTAGGCGCGCGCACCGCGGTCCCCGGTCGCGCTCGCTGCGACACCGGCCCAGTGGGCCGCGCCGAACAGCACGGGGTGGCCGCGCACACCGTCGTAGGCCGCCGAGACCAGCGACGTAGGGCCGTGGTGGGCCGCCAGCACACGGGCGACCGCCGCCGGGCCGATCCCGGGCTGGTCGACGAGCGACACCAGCGCGGCCGAAGCACCAGTTCCGGCCAGCGAGTCGAGTCCCGCCCGCAGCGAGCCGCCCATGCCCTCGGCCCAGTCCGGGTTGTCCACCAGGACACAGCCCGCCAGATCGGCACGCGCGCGTACGTCCGCCGCCCGCGCGCCGAGGACCACGTGCACGCGTGCGCAACCGCCGGCACGCAGCACGCCGACCGCGTGTTCGACGAGCGGCCGGCCCCCGTGTTCGAGCAGCGCCTTGGGCCGCCCGCCGAGCCGCCGGCCGCCGCCCGCGGCGAGCAGAAGTCCGATCACGTCGTCTTCCTTCTCCGTCATGCGTCCTGCATACCTGAGGCCGGGGCCGACCCCCTACCTGACGCCCGCGCGAGTGCCCGGTTTCCAACGGTTGAATTTCGGTCCGCGCAGTGGCGCGCCCCGCATCGGTTGGCGTTTACTGACCCGCGTCTCCCGGCGCCCGACCAACGCCACGGGTGAACTCGGTGGGATCACGACGTTCAGGCGCACGACGGCGTGCGCGGGGGGAGAGCTGTGTTGCGGAGCTTGGGGCAGAGACCAGTGACCGGCAGCGGTGAGGACCCTAGAGTGGCGGGACTGCGGACCGCGGTGTCCCGGCTGCGCCGCCAACTCGCGGCGCATCCGGCGGAGTTCCCCGACCGCGGCATCGCCGAGGACGAACTCGCCGCCCTCGCCGCGATGACGATCGACGGCACCCCCGAGGTGCCGCGGCTGCGCCGTTCCCTCTTACTCATCGCGGGGTCGATCGGGTCGGTCAGCGCGCTGGCGCGGGGACTGTCGGACGTACGGGACGCGGTGGAGCTGTTCGGCGAGCCGCCGCGCGGGCGGGGCTGAGGCCCGTATCCGGGGTCCCTGTACGCGTGCGCCCATCACCGTGATCGCTCCACCGTCATCGTGCGCGGAGCCGGTCCAGGGCCGACTGGCTCTCCGCGTCCGCCGCGCGGTGGATGACGAGCAGTTGGTCGGGGTCCTGCAGCGGCTTGAGGGTTTCGAACTGCACGGTGATCACACCGACTTCGGGGTGCCGCATCACCTTTCGTCCGCGGCCGTTGACCTTCACGTCTCCCTTTGCCCACCATCGCGCGAAGTCCTCGTCTCCCGCGCTGAATCGAGCGATGAGTCCGGTCAGCGCCCGGTCGTCCGGATGCGCGGCCCACGCGGCGCGCAGATGGGCGATCCCCTCCCGCACCACGCGTTCGCGGTCGAGGTAGAGCTCACGCACCTGCGGGTGCATCAGGCACAGCCACATCGAATTGCGCTGCGCCGGCGGCAGGGTGGCGAAATCCACCAGCAGTCCCGCCATTTCGCCGTTCCAGGCCAGGATGTCGTAGCGGTGGTTCAGGAGCATGGCCGGCAGCGGTGACAGGTCGGCCACCAGGTGGGCCAGCGGCTGCGCCGCGGCGGTGGCGAGCTTGTCGGCATCGCGGGGGCGCCGCACGGTCAGGTCGAAGAGGTAGGCGCGCTCGTCGGGAGCCAGGCGCAGCGCGCGGGCCAGCGCCTCGACCACGTCCGCGGAGGGCCGCAGTCCGCGCGCCTGTTCCAGCCGGACGACGTAGTCGACGCTCACCCCGGCCAGTTCGGCGACCTCCTCGCGGCGCAGCCCCGGGGTCCGCCGGGACTGCCGACGCGCCGGCAGTCCGAAATCGCGCGGATCCAGGCGTTCCCGCCGGGTCCGCAGGAACGCGGCCAGCTCCTGGTTCCTGTCCACCGTGGAGATCGTCATGACCGGTCCAACAGCCGGGGTAGGACGGCTCTTCCCAGGATGGTCCTTCCCTTACCCCCGCCTCGCGGCGGTCACAGACTCGCTGTCGACAACGGATCACAAGCAGGAGGACACGATGTCGCTCACTCTCGACAGCCACCGGCTACTGGGCCGCTCCGGGCTGCGGGTCTCACCGCTCGCGCTGGGCACGGCGACCTTCGGCACCGAGTCCGGCTGGGGCGCCGACAAGGACGAGGCACGCCGGCTGTTCGACACCTACGTCGAGCGCGGCGGCAACTTCATCGACACCGCCAACACCTACACCGACGGCAGCTCCGAGCGTCAGCTGGGCGAATTCACCCGCGGCAACCGCGAGAGCCTGGTGCTGGCGACGAAGTACACGACGCTGCGCCGACCCGGCGACCCGAATTCCGCGGGAAGCCACCGCAAGAGCATGTTCGCCTCGGTGGAAGCAAGTCTCCGGCGGCTGAACACGGACTACCTCGATCTGCTCCACCTGCACGTGTGGGACTTCACCACGCCGGTCGAGGAGATCCTGCGCGGCATGGACGACCTGGTCCGCCAGGGCAAGATTCTGTACGTGGCGATCTCCAACACGCCGGCCTGGGAGATCGCGCGCATGCAGGCGATCGCCGACCTGCGTGGCTGGTCGCCGCTGGTCGGGCTGCAGATCGAGTACAACCTCGTCAACCGGGCCGCGGAACGCGATCTCATCCCCATGGCACGGGCGATGGGGCTGGGCGTGACCCCGTACTCACCGCTGGCGGGCGGCGTGCTCACCGGCAAGTACAGCCGCGCCGACCTGACCGCGACGACGGCCGCGCCCGGGGAGAGCACCCGCAAGAGCTTCAACGCCGGCCTGGGCATGGTCACCGAACGCAACCTCGCGATCGCCGACGTGGTCACGGAGGTCGCCACGGAGCTGGGCCGCACACCCGCGCAGGTCGGGCTCGCCTGGGCCCTGCGGCAGCCGGGCGTGACGGCACCGATCATCGGCGCCCGCACCGTCGAGCAACTGGAGGGAAACCTGGGCGCGTTGGAGGTCGAGTTCACCGCCGCCCAGTCGGCCCGCCTTGACGAGGCGAGCGCGATCGAACTCGGCTACCCGCACGACCTGCTCGCCAGTGCTCACATCCGCAAGGTGACGAGGGGCGACCTGAAGATCGAAGCCAGGGCCTAGGGGCTGCCGTCTGGATCAGCCCGGCGTCGCGGCCCTGGCACGCACATCTGCCGCGTTGCCCCTAGGGCCGCCTCGGATACGGGAAGGGGCCCCGGTAGCCCCGGTCCCCGATCCTGTGCTCGAACTCCTCGCAGAGCCAGGTCTCCTGGACGAACTCGGTGCGCTCGGGCCAGATCGCGAAGATGCCGTGCGGACCCTTCTTCCCGTCGACCAGGCGGTAGCGGTCCTTGACGTCGCGGAAGCAGGCGAGTCCGCCCATCAGGCTGTGGCTGCCGGCGGAGTAGTCGGACCAGGCGCACGAGATGCACGCCTTGAGCCGTGCCGCTCGCGGCAGTTGACGCTGAACCTCGGACAGGGCCTCCTCCAGGTCGTCCTGGCCGGCCACGTTGAAGTAGTCGTACCCGTCGAGGTGCAGCCTGGTGGTCAACGTCTCGGAGTCCAGGCCTTTCCTGGGGTCGGCGGAGGGCGACCCCATCCGCAGCGCGCAGTGCAGCACCGCAGGGCGTACACCGCTGCCCTTGACCTCGACCGGTACCGGCACCTCCCACTCCAGGAGGCAGGAGCACAGGCCCCCGTCGAAGAAGGAGAAGGCCCGCTCGGGCGGCTCGCCGCTCAGCGCGCCCAGGTCGTCCATCGTGTCGCCCTCGAAGCGGACGCCCCGGATCGTCGTCCGGATCACGTCCCGGCCGTCCGTCTCGAAGACGACGTCCTCCGAGCCGTGCCGGTCGGTGTACCGGCCCGGCCAGTACACCGGTTCGGTCATCCCTGGGCCTGGCTGGCCAGCGCCTGGGACAGCTCCCCGGCCACCTGCTGGAGCACCGGCACGATCTTGTCCGTCGCCGCCTCGGTGACCCGTCCTGCCGGCCCTGAGATCGAAATGGCCGCGGCGGTGGGGGAGTTGGGCACGGAGACCGCGAGGCAGCGGACGCCGACCTCCTGCTCGTTGTCGTCGACCGCGTAACCGAGGCCGCGCACCTCCGCGAGGGCGGCCAGGAAACCGTCCGGCGTGGTGATCGTCTTCTCCGTCGCGGCCGGCATGCCGGTACGGGAGAGCAGGGCGCGCACCTCGTCGTCGGGGACCTCGGCGAGCAGGGCCTTGCCGACGCCCGTGGAGTGCGGCAGGACGCGCCGGCCGACCTCGGTGAACATCCGCATCGAGTGCTTGGACGGCACCTGGGCGACGTAGACGATCTCGTCGCCGTCCAGCAGCGCCATGTTCGCCGTCTCGCCGGTCTCCTCGACCAGGCGGGCCAGATACGGGCGGGCCCAGGTGCCGAGCAGGCGCGAGGCGGACTCGCCGAGGCGGATCAGGCGCGGGCCGAGCGCGTACCGGCGGTTGGCCTGCTGGCGGACGTAACCGCAGGCCACCAGGGTGCGCATGAGACGGTGGATGGTGGGCAGCGGCAGCCCGCTGCTCGCGGAGAGCTCGCTCAGTCCGACCTCACCGCCCGCGTCGGCCATCCGTTCCAGCAGATCGAAGGCGCGCTCGAGTGACTGGACCCCACCGGTCGTGGACTTGGCGGAGTCGGTGGTGCTGGCGCTGGACGTCGGCACGGCGCGTTCCTTTCGGGACTGGCAGGAAGGGCTGAAGCCTACCCGTCGGTCGGTTGACTCCCTGGTGGTGCGTAGCTACGTTCTGCTTGCCGGAATTCTAATTCCGCTTTGTGGAAACGTCCAGAGTGTGAGCCCAGGCATCCTTGTCGACAAGTGTGCCCTTGACGGCTCGGGGGCGGGAGTGAAGACTCCTTCAACAGAAAGTTGAATTCCGTTACGCGGAAGTAAACGCCGACGGACGGAATGACACGGCGGCAGAGAGGGGTCCGGGTGTCCGACGTAGAACTGGTGCTGCGCTCGACGCGCGTCATCACACCCGAGGGGACACGCGCCGCTTCGGTCGCGGTCGCCGCCGGCACGATCACGGCCGTCCTCCCGTACGACGCCGAAGCGCCCTCCGGTGCCCGGCTGGAGGACCTCGGCGACGACGTCCTGCTGCCCGGCCTGGTCGACACGCACGTGCACGTCAACGACCCCGGCCGCACCGAGTGGGAGGGCTTCTGGACCGCCACGCGCGCGGCGGCGGCCGGCGGCATCACCACCCTCGTCGACATGCCCCTCAACTCCCTCCCGCCGACCACGACGGTCGACAACCTCCGTACGAAGCAGGCGGTCGCCGCCGCCAAGGCCCACATCGACGTCGGCTTCTGGGGCGGGGCCCTGCCCGACAACGTCAAGGACCTGCGCCCGCTGCACGAGGCCGGCGTCTTCGGCTTCAAGGCGTTCCTGTCGCCGTCCGGCGTGGAGGAGTTCCCGCACCTCGACCAGGACCAACTCGCCCTGTCCCTGGCCGAGATCGCCTCCTTCGGCGGCCTGCTCATCGTGCACGCCGAGGACCCGCACCACCTGGACGCGGCACCGCACCAGGGTGGCCCGAAGTACGCCGACTTCCTGGCGTCGCGGCCACGGGACGCGGAGGACACGGCGATCGCCCAACTCATCGCCCAGGCGAGGCGGTTGGACGCGCGCGTGCATGTGCTGCACCTGTCCTCCTCCGACGCGCTGCCCCTGATCGCCGCCGCCAAGGCGGACGGCGTGCGCCTCACCGTCGAGACCTGCCCGCACTACCTCACCCTCACGGCCGAGGAAGTCCCGGACGGGGCCAGCGAGTTCAAGTGCTGCCCGCCGATCCGTGAATCGGCCAACCAGGACCTGCTGTGGCAGGCACTGGCCGACGGCACGATCGACTGCGTGGTCACCGACCACTCGCCGTCCACGGCCGACCTGAAGACCGACGACTTCGCGACCGCGTGGGGCGGTATCTCAGGGCTCCAGCTGAGCCTCGCGGCGGTGTGGACGGAGGCCCGCAAGCGGGGTCACGGTCTGGAGGACGTGGTCCGCTGGATGTCGTCAAGCACCGCCGGACTGGTGGGACTTGACCGCAAGGGCGCGATCGAGACGGGCCGCGACGCGGACTTCGCGGTCCTCGCGCCCGACGAGACCTTCACCGTGGACCCGGCGGCCCTCCAGCACCGCAACCGCGTCACGGCGTACGCGGGCAAAACCCTGCACGGCGTCGTGAAGTCCACCTGGCTGCGCGGCCAACGCATCGTCGCCGACGGTGAGTTCACCGACCCGAAGGGACAACTGCTGACCCGTACCCCCTGATTCACCGCACCCGCAGCGGCCGACTTCGAAAGGACACCAGATCATCGTGACGGCGCAGAGCCAGTCCTCCCCGGCTTCCTCGACTCACTTCACCGGCGACGCGAACCCCTACGGAGGCGGCGACCCGTACGCGGACTACCGCACCGCCGACCTCCCCTTCACCCAGTACGCCAACCTCGCCGACCGGCGCCTCGGCGCCGGTGTGATCGCCGCCAACGACGAGTTCTTCGCCCAGCGTGAGAACCTCCTGGTGCCCGGGCGGGCCGAGTTCGACCCCGAGCACTTCGGGCACAAGGGCAAGATCATGGACGGCTGGGAGACGCGCCGGCGCCGTGGCGCGTCCGCCGAGCACCCGTGGCCGACGGCCGAGGACCACGACTGGGCGCTGGTGCGCCTGGGCGCGCCCGGTGTCATCCGCGGGATCGTCGTCGACACCGCCCACTTCCGGGGCAACTACCCGCAGGCCGTGTCGGTCGAGGGCGCGTCCGTGGCGGGTTCCCCGTCGCCGGAGCAGCTGCTGTCGGACGACGTGAAGTGGACCACGCTGGTGCCGCGCACGCGGGTCGGCGGACATGCGGAGAACGGTTTCTCCGTCTCGGCCGAGCAGCGCTTCACGCACCTTCGCGTCAATCAGCACCCCGACGGCGGCATCGCCCGCCTGCGCGTCCATGGCGAGGTCGTGCCGGACCCCAACTGGCTCGCTGTCCTCGGCACGTTCGACGTCGTCGCCCTGGAGAACGGCGGCCAGGCCGAGGACGCGTCGAACCTCTTCTACTCCCCGGCGACCAACACCATCCAGCCGGGCCGCTCCCGCAAGATGGACGACGGCTGGGAGACCCGGCGCCGCCGCGACCAGGGCAACGACTGGATCCGCTACCGCCTCGCAGCCCAGTCCCAGATCCGCGCGATCGAGATCGACACGGCGTACCTCAAGGGCAACAGCGCGGGCTGGGCGTCGGTGTCGGTGCGGGACGCCGAGAGCGGCACGGAGGCCGGGGACGGCGGCTGGACGGAGATCCTCCCGCGCACCCGCCTCCAGCCCGACACCAACCACCGCTTCGTCCTCCCGACCCCCGCCATCGGCACCCACGCACGCGTGGACATCTATCCGGACGGGGGCATCTCGCGACTGCGGCTGTTCGGGTCGCTGACGGAGACGGGGGCGACGAGCCTGGCGGCACGCCATCGGGAGCTGGGCGGCTGACCGGCCCCGGTCCGAAGACGCTCACTCGGCCGTCATGCGGCGTGCCCGCCGTCCACCGCGAACTCGGCCCCCGTGACGTAGTCCGCCCCCGCCAGATACGCCACCGTGGCCGCCACCTCGTCCGCCGTCCCGAAGCGGCCGAGGGCCGTCATCCCGGCCTGGGCGGGGGCGTAGGGGCCGTCGGCCGGGTTCATGTCGGTGTCGGTGGGGCCGGGGTGGACGATGTTCGCGGTGATCCCGCGGGCGCCGAGCTCGCGGGCGAGGGCCTTGGTCAGGCCGATCAGGGCCGACTTGCTCGTCGCGTAGAGGGTGCCGCCCGGGCCGGGGACCCGCTGCGTCATGCACGTGCCGATCGTGATGATCCGGCCGCCCGCCGGCATCCGCGCGGCGGCCGCCTGCGAGGTCAGGAACACGCCCCGGACGTTCACCGCCAGCACCCGGTCCACGTCGGCGAGCGAGAGGCCCTCCAGCGGGCCGAGCACCCCCACGCCCGCGTTGTTCACCAGCACGTCGAGCCCGCCCAGCTCCTCGGCCGTACGCTCCACCGCGCCGGCCGCCTCCGCCGGATCCGCCGAGTCCGCGCGCAGGGCCACCGCCCGCCGCCCGAGCGCCTCGACCCGGCGTACGACGTCCTCGGCCGCCTCCTTGCCGTTCACGTAGGTCAGGGCCACGTCCGCGCCTGCCCGTGCGAGCCGTACCGCCGTGGCCGCGCCGATGCCCCGGCTGCCGCCGGTCACCAGGGCGACCTTGTTGTCGAGGGTTCCGTGAGTGTTGTCGAGGGTTCCGTGAGTCGTGCTCCGTGTCGTCGTCATGGGTCCATCCCAGCCGCCGCGAGCCCCGGGTACCGGCGGCGAACGGACACCGAGGTGGCACCGAGGTCGCGCGGCCGAAATCGTGTGGCCGGAACCGGACGATCGAAGCCGAATGGACGGAACCATTCGCTCCACCTCACGCGTTGTGAGGGGCGTGACTCTTCAGCAAGAGATTGTCGGCAACGCCATGCAGATGGCGGTCGTCAGCCTGCGCCCCGGTCAGACCGTGTACTGCGAGGCGGGCAAGTTCCTGTTCAAGACGACGAACGTGACCATGGAGACACGCCTCTCCGGTCCGTCGAACAGCGGCGGCGGCCAGCCCCAGGGCGCCGGCGGCGGCATGGGCGGCATGCTCCGCCAGGCCATGGGCACCGCCATGCAGGTCGGCCAGCGCGCCCTCGCGGGCGAGTCGCTGGCCTTCCAGTACTTCACCTCCCAGGGCGGCGAGGGCACGGTCGGCTTCGCGGGCGTGCTGCCCGGCGAGATGCGCGCCCTGGAGCTCAACGGCACGCGCGCGTGGTTCGCCGAGAAGGACGCGTTCGTGGCGGCCGAGTCGACCGTCGACTTCGGCATCGCCTTCCAGGGCGGCCGCACCGGCATGAGCGGCGGCGAGGGCTTCGTCCTGGAGAAGTTCACCGGGCAGGGCACGGTGATCATCGCCGGCGCGGGCAACTTCATCGACCTCAACCCGGCCGACTTCGGCGGCCGTATCGAGGTCGACACGGGCTGCGTCGTCGCCTTCGAGGAGGGCATCCAGTACGGCGTCCAGCGCGTCGGCGGCCTCAACCGCCAGGGCTTGATGAACGCCGTCTTCGGTGGCGAGGGACTGTCCCTGGCGACCCTGGAGGGCAACGGCCAGGTGATCCTGCAGTCCCTCACCATCGAGAGCCTGGCCAACGCCCTCAAGAAGGCACAGGGCGGTGACAAGCAGGGGCCGACGGGCGGCCTCTTCTCGACGCACGCCGGATAGGCCGATGAGTTGCGGGGGCCCGCGGGGTCTGAGGTGATGACAACAGACCCCGCACCAGGAAGCAGGCACCCACCATGGGCAAGCTCGTCTCCACGATCTTCGTCACCCTCGACGGCGTCTACCAGGCACCCGGCGGCCCCTCGGAGGATCCCAGGGGAGGCTTCGAGCACGGCGGGTGGAGTTTCCCGTTCGGCGACGACGACTTCGGCAGGTTCGTCACCGAGGTCTTCGAACGCCCCGGCGCCTTTCTCCTCGGCCGCCGCACCTACGACATCTTCGCCTCGCACTGGCCGAGGGTGACCGACCCCGAGGACCCGATCGCGGCCAAACTCAACGCCCTGCCGAAGTACGTCCCCTCATCCACCCTGACGGACCCCGCCTGGTCCGGCACCACCGTCCTCGACGGCGACCTCGCCAAGGAGGTCACGGCCCTCAAGGAACGCACCGACGGCGAGGTCCAGATCCACGGCAGCGGCGCCCTCGTCCAGTCCCTCCTCGCTCTCGACCTGGTCGACACCCTCCACCTGCTGACCTTCCCGGTCGTCCTCGGCTCCGGCTTCCGCCTCTTCGCGGAGGGCGCGGTGCCGACGACGTTCACGCACGCGGGCGGCAGTGTCACCTCGACCGGCGTCTCGATCCAGTCGTACGACCTGGCGGGCCGGCCGGAGTACGGGTCGTACGAGCTGCCGGAAAACGCCTGACGTCGGTCCGGGGCGCTGCCCTCCGGGGTGTCGGTGTGGGGACCTTGTGCGCACCCCCGGCGGCACGTTAACTCGCGGAAAACTCATCGGACTTGATGGGAAAATCTCCGGAGTTGTCATTGACATGCCACTGTCTACGCGCGTCATCATGGGGGGCATGAGATTCCCCCCACGAATCACCCGCATCGGTGCCGCTGCCGCCGTCCTGTCCGCGCTTCTGGTCGGCGGCACCGTCTCCGTCACCACGGCGGACGCCGCCGCGACCTCGGTCGGCAGCATCTGCTACAGCGGCCTGCCCTCCCAGGCGTACGACACGCTGGACCTGATCGACGCGGGCGGCCCCTTCCCGTACTCGCAGGACGGCACGGTCTTCCGCAACCAGGAGGGCGTGCTGCCCACCCAGTCCTCCGGCTACTACCACGAGTACACGGTCAAGACGCCGGGCTCGTCCACACGCGGCGCCAAGCGCATCGTCACCGGCCAGCGGACCCAGGAGGACTACTACACCGCTGACCACTACGTCACCTTCCGCCTGATCAACTTCGGCTGCTGAGCGACTTCCCCCGCTCGGCCGCCGTCGAGGAACAGCGCGACCCGTCAGGGGCCCGGTCCGCGGTCAGCCGGACTTCAGACTCTCCGCGGCGGCGAACAGCGCGATCGCCAGCACCACCAGCGCGACGCTCGCGTAGACCCCGTAGCCGTCGAGGAAACCGAGCTTCTGTACGAGGCCCACGTGCCAGCGGGTGAACTCGTGCAGCAGGCCCAGCACACCCTGTACCAGCGCGAGAAGACCGAGTAGTTCCAGCAGCTGTTTCATGGCACCACCCTCGCCCCGCGGTCCCCCCACCCACATCGGCCGCGGGGCGAGGCATGCCCGCCGCAGGATGGTCCTTGACGCCCCTCGGCGCGCCGAAAGTCCATGGCGGCGAGACTTTGGTCGCCGATCCCGTACGGAAGGCGGTGGCCCGGCCCCGCCGCGCATAGATTTGTCGACCGTGAGCTCAGACAAGCCGGCCCCGACACCGCAGACGATCACCGGCCGCCGATGGCTGTTCCCGTCCGCGGTGCTCCACGACCTCGATCCGGACGCCACGGCGGCAGGACGCCGTCCACGGCGCACCGCACGCGACTGGGTGGTCGACTTCAGCGCCTTCCTGCTGGCCGCCCTGATCGGCATCGCGGGCGCGCAGAGCGTGGCCGACGACCCGAACCTCTCGCCCGGCCTCGTCGTCGTCGACCAGCTGTTCGGCGCGCTCGCCTGCGCCGCCGTCTGGGGGCGCAGGCGCTGGCCGGTCGGCTTCGCCGTCGCCATGATCCCCGTGGGTCTGCTGTCCAACTCCGCGGGCGGCGCCGCCATGGTCGCGCTGTTCACCGTCGCCGTGCACCGGCCGTTCCGCTACGTGGCCTGGATCGGCGGCATCAGCCTCGTCCTGATCCCGTTCTTCTTCTGGCTGCGCCCCGACCCCGACCTGCCCTACGCGGGCATCGTCGCGTTCACGACCCTGTTCACGGTCACGGTCATCGGCTGGGGCATGTTCGTACGGTCGAAGCGGCAGCTGATGCTCAGCCTGCGCGACCGCGCCCAGCGCGCCGAGACCGAGGCACGGCTGCGCGCGGAACAGGCGCAACGCCTTGCGCGCGAGGCCATCGCCCGGGAGATGCACGACGTGCTCGCCCACCGGCTGACGCTGCTGAGCGTGCATGCGGGTGCCCTGGAGTTCCGCCCGGACGCGCCCCGCGAGGAGATCGCGCGGGCGGCCGGTGTCATCCGGGAGAGCGCCCACGAGGCGCTGCAGGACCTGCGGGAGATCATCGGCGTACTGCGCGCGGGCGAGAACGAGGAGAGCGGCCGGCCCCAGCCGACGCTCGCCGCGATCTCCGCGCTGGTCGCCGAGTCGTGCGAGGCCGGCATGAAGGTCGTCCTCGACAACCGCGTCGGCGACCCCTCCGCCGTCCCCGCCTCCGTCGGCCGCACCGCGTACCGCATCGCCCAGGAGGGCCTGACCAACGCCCGCAAGCACGCGCCCGGCACGGAGGTCACGGTCTGCGTCACCGGCGCTCCAGGGGAGGGGCTCACGGTGACCGTGCACAACCCCGCCCCCGAGGGCGACGTACCGGCCGTCCCCGGCTCGGGACAGGGCCTGATCGGCCTCACCGAGCGGGCGACGCTGGCCGGCGGACGGCTGGAGCACGAGACCGGGGCGGACGGGGGGTTCCGGGTGCGGGCCTGGCTGCCGTGGGGGTGAGGGCGGTCCCGGAGAGGAGCCCGGGGCACCGGCCGCCTTCTCGCCGAGCCGACTCCCGCCTTCGACCCCGTAACCACCCGCCGGCCCCGCGGCCAATTCCCGAACCTGCCTCCACCCCGCGTTACTTTCCAGACTTGCCTCCACCCCGAGTCCACTTTCCAAACCCGCCTCCACGCGCGCGTGTTGACCGGAGAGCGGTCCTGTCCACACCCGTGCCGTGCGCCCGGCGCAACCGTGATTACGTAGGCCCATGACTGCGATCAGACTGCTCCTCGTCGACGACGATCCGCTGGTGCGGGCGGGCCTGTCCCTGATGCTGGGCGGCGCGGACGACATAGAGGTCGTCGGCGAGGCCGCGGACGGCGGCGAGGTCGAGGCCCTCGTCGACCGCACCCGGCCGGACGTCGTCCTCATGGACATCCGGATGCCGACGGTGGACGGGCTCACGGCCACGGAGCGGTTGCGCACCCGCAAGGACGCGCCCCAGGTCATCGTCCTCACCACCTTCCACGGCGACGAACAGGTACTGCGCGCCCTGCGCGCGGGCGCCGCCGGATTCGTCCTCAAGGACACGCCGCCCAAGGAGATCGTCGAGGCGGTGCGGCGGGTCGCGGCCGGCGACCCCGTCCTGTCGCCCGCGGTCACCCGCCGGTTGATGGAGCACGCGATGGGGAACGCCGCCGACACCCGGCGCGCACGCGCGCGCGAGCGGATCGCCGCGCTCAACGACCGCGAACGCGAGGTCGCCGTCACGGTCGGCCGGGGTCTGTCCAACGCCGAGATCGCCGCCCAGCTCTTCATGAGCGTCGCCACCGTCAAGACCCACGTCTCCCGCATCCTCGCCAAGCTGGACCTCAACAACCGCGTACAGGTCGCGTTGCTCGTGTACGACGCGGGGCTGCTGGAGGAACCGGGAGAGGGCGGCAACTAGCGGACGGGAACGGGGATTGGGGCACTCGCGGCGGCCGCCGGACGTTGTCCGGGTGGAAGGACGGGGGAGTCCATGGTGGAAGTGATCGACCTGGGGGAGTTCGGGGACGGGTTCCGCAGTGACCCGCATCCCGTGTACGCGCGACTGCGCGAGCGCGGACCGGTGCACCGGGTGCGGCTGCCCCCGCCCGACGAGCACCACGAGACCTGGCTGGTCGTCGGGCACGAGGAGGCGCGCGCGGCGCTCGCCGACCCGCGGCTCGCCAAGGACGCCACCAAGATCGGGGTGCGGTTCCTCGACGACGAGCTGATCGGGAAGAACCTGCTGACCACCGACCCGCCCCAGCACACGCGTCTGCGCGCGCTGGTCTCACGGGCCTTCACCATGCGCCGGGTCGAGCAACTGCGGCCCAGGATCCAGCAGATCACCGACGAACTCCTCGACGCGATGCTGCCGCTGGGCCGGGCCGACCTGGTGGACTCCTTCGCGTACCCGCTGCCGATCACCGTGATCTGCGAGCTGCTCGGCGTGCCCGAGATGGACCGCACGGAGTTCCGGAAGATCTCCAACGAGGCGGTCGTGCCGACCGACGCGGACAGCGGCTACACCGCGTTCACCCGGCTCGCCGACTACCTCACCGAGCTCATCGAGGACAAGCGCTGCGCCGGGCCGAGCGACGACCTGCTCAGCGACCTCATCCGCACCACCGCCGAGGACGGCGACCGGCTCTCCCCGGGCGAACTGCGCGGCATGGCCTTCGTGTTGCTCATCGCGGGCCACGAGACGACGGTCAACCTGATCACCAACGCCGTCCACGCCCTGCTCACCCACCCGGACCAACTCGCCGCTCTGCGGGCCGACATGAGCCTCGTCGACGGCACGGTCGAGGAGACCCTGCGCTACGAGGGACCGGTGGAGAACGCGACGTTCCGTTTCGCCGAGGAGTCCTTCGACATGGGCGGCACGCACATCGAGAAGGGCGACGCGGTGATGGTCGGCCTCACCGCGGCCGACCGCGACGGACTGCGGTACCCCGCCCCCGACCGCTTCGACATCCGGCGCGACACCCGCGGCCATGTGGCTTTCGGCCACGGCATCCACTTCTGCCTGGGCGCTCCCCTGGCCCGCCTGGAAGGCCGTACGGCGATACGGACCCTGCTGGAGCGGGCCCCGGGCCTCACTCTCGACGGCCCGCCCGGCGACTGGCTGTCGGGAATGCTGATGCGAGGGGTACGGAGCCTGCAGGTGCGCTGGTAGGACTGCCCGGTGCGGGGGCGGGTGCGGGTGCGGGTGCGGGTGCGACCGGTCTGCGGGTGCGGGGTGCCTGGATGCCGGCCCGGCCCCGCTGCGAACTACCGGTACGCCGACTCGGTCCAGCCGGGGATCTCCGCCAGGGCGACCGGTCTGCGGTCGCGTCTGGACACCTCGCAGGCCTCGGCGATGCGCAGCGCCTGCAGGGCCTCCCGCCCGTCACAGGGGTTCGCCCGGCGGCCGAGGACGACCTCGACGAACGCAGACAGTTCCGCCTCGTAGGCGGGTCCGAAGCGCTCAAGGAAGCCGGCCCACGGCTTGTCCGCGGCCGGCGGCCCGGTCGGTTCGGTGGAGGCGATCGGCGTGCGGTCGTCCAGGCCGACGACGATCTGGTCGAGTTCCCCGGCCAGTTCCATGCGGACGTCGTACCCCGCGCCGTTGAGCCGGGTCGCGGTGGCCGTGGCGAGGGTGCCGTCGTCGAGCCGCAGCAGCGCGGCGCCCGTGTCGACGTCGCCCGCCTCGCGGAACATCGAGGGACCGGCGTCGGACCCGGCAGCGTAGACGTCGACGACCTCGTGGCCGGTCACCCAGCGCAGGACGTCGAAGTCGTGGATCAGGGTGTCCCGGTACAGCCCGCCGGACAGCGGCAGCCAGGAAGCGGCGGGCGGGGCCTGGTCGCTGGTGAGCGCCCGGACGGTGTGCAGCCGCCCGAGCCGTCCCGAGCGCACGGCCTCCCGCGCGCCCGTGTAGCCCGCGTCGAAGCGGCGCTGGAAGCCCATCTGCAGAATCGTCCCGGCGGTCTCGACCTCGGCGATCGCGCTTAAGGTGCCGGGCAGATCGAGCGCGATGGGCTTCTCGCAGAACACGGGCAGGCCCGAGCGCGCCGCACGGCCGATCAGTTCGGCGTGCGCCGAGGTCGCCGTCGTGATCACCACGGCGTCCACGCCCCACCGGAAGATCTCGTCCACCCCCGGCGCCGCGGTCTCCCCGAGGCGGAAGGCGAGTTCCTGGGCCCGTGCCGGATCCACGTCCGTGAGGATCAAGGAACCGACCTCGCGATGACGGCTGAGCGTGTTCGCGTGGATGGTGCCGATGCGGCCCGTACCGATGACCCCGATGCGCATGGAACAAAACATGGGGGTCAGGACCGTACGCTGTCAATGCGTATGTCCGGACAATCGAACTACACAACTTCCCGTCAACAACTCACGGAGCTACGCTCGGCCCGTGCCGAAACCAGAAGTGGACCCCACTGTGTCGCTCGACCTCAGCGTGGACCGGAGTTCCCCGGTGCCGTTGTACTTCCAGCTGTCGCAACAGCTGGAGGCCGCGATCGAACACGGAGCGCTCACCCCCGGCAGCCTGCTGGGCAACGAGATCGAGCTGGCCGGCCGGCTGGGTCTGTCCCGGCCCACCGTCCGCCAGGCCATCCAGTCGCTCGTCGACAAGGGTCTGCTGGTGCGCCGCCGAGGCGTCGGTACGCAGGTCGTGCACAGCCAGGTCAAGCGACCGCTGGAACTCAGCAGCCTCTACGACGACCTGGAGGCGGCAGGGCAGCGCCCGGCCACGAAAGTACTGGTCAACGCCATCGTTCCGGCGACCGCCGAGATCGCCGCGGCCCTGGGCGTCGCCGAGGACAGTGACGTGCACCGGGTGGAACGGCTGCGCCTCGCGCACGGCGAGCCGATGGCGTACCTCTGCAACTTCATCCCGCCCGGCCTGCTCGACCTGAACACCGACCAGCTGGAGGCCACCGGTCTCTACCGCATGATGCGCGCCGTCGGCATCACCCTGCACAGCGCCCGCCAGACCATCGGCGCCCGAGCCGCCACCGCCGCGGAGGCCGACCGCCTGGCCGAGCCGGAGGGCGCCCCCCTCCTCACCATGCAACGCGTCACCTTCGACGACACGGGCCGGGCGGTCGAATTCGGCACGCACACGTACCGCCCGACGCGCTATTCGTTCGAGTTCCAGCTGCTCGTACGGTCTTGAAGTCGCCCATTGCCCTACGGTTAGTTCTAATGTCAGTACATTTAGGGGCCGTCGGCTGTATGCCGAGAAGGGACGCGGGGAACTGCGCGACAAGCCACAACGAACCGGCACTCGGCACACCTCGCGCACCCCCCATCGCTCCCCCGTTCGGCACTCAGCGTGAGCATGCGGCAGAATCATGCGTTGATGAGCACCTACGGCAACTTCACCGCCCCCATAGGCTCCCGCCGCGCGCCGGCGCTGCGCACGGTCGGGACAAGGGAACGCCGGTCACACCTGACCGCTCCCCGCGTCCCCACCGTCGGCATCGACATCGGCGGCACCAAGGTGATGGCCGGCGTCGTGGACGCCGACGGCAACATCTTGGAGAAGCTCCGCGCGGAGACGCCGGACAAGTCCAAGAGCCCCAAGGTCGTCGAGGACACCATCGTCGAACTGGTCCTGGACCTGTCCGACCGTCACGACGTGCACGCGGTGGGCATCGGCGCGGCCGGCTGGGTCGACGCCGACCGCAACCGCATCCTGTTCGCGCCCCACCTCTCGTGGCGCAACGAGCCGCTGCGCGACCGTCTCGCCGGCCGCCTCGCCGTGCCCGTCCTGGTCGACAACGACGCCAACTCCGCCGCCTGGGCCGAGTGGCGCTTCGGAGCGGGCCGCGGCGAGGACCACCTGGTCATGATCACGCTGGGTACCGGTATCGGCGGCGCCATACTGGAGGACGGCCAGGTCAAGCGCGGCAAGTACGGCGTCGCGGGCGAGTTCGGCCATATGCAGGTCGTGCCCGGCGGCCACCGCTGCCCGTGCGGCAACCGCGGCTGCTGGGAGCAGTACAGCTCCGGCAACGCGCTGGTCCGCGAGGCCAAGGAGCTGGCCGCCGCCGACTCCCCGGTCGCCTACGGGATCATCGAGCACGTCAAGGGCAACATCGACGACATCACCGGCCCGATGATCACCGAGCTGGCCCGCGAGGGCGACGCGATGTGCATCGAACTGCTCCAGGACATCGGGCAGTGGCTCGGCGTCGGAATCGCCAACCTGGCCGCCGCCCTGGACCCCTCCTGCTTCGTCATCGGTGGTGGCGTCAGCGCGGCCGACGACCTGCTGATCGGCCCCGCGCGGGACGCGTTCAAGCGCCAGCTCACCGGCCGCGGCTACCGCCCCGAGGCGCGCATCGCCCGTGCCCAGCTGGGCCCCGAGGCAGGCATGGTCGGCGCCGCCGACCTCGCCCGCCTGGTCGCCCGCCGCTTCCGCCGCGCCAACCGCCGCCGGGTCGAGCGGCACGAGCGCTACGAGCGCTACGTCCAGGCCCGCCGTTCGACCAGGGACACCGCGTGACCGCATCGCTGCCGCGGCAGGCGGCACCCCCCGACGAACCGCCCGGACCGCCGGAGGACCCCCGCCACAAGTTCCGTCGGCGGGCCCTCACCCTGCTCATCATCGTGCTACTGATCGGCGTCCCGGCCGGCTACCTGGTGATCTCCGCCGACCAGAGCAGGCAGAGCGGCAAGGACAAGGAGGCCAAGTACTCCGCGACCGGCCTCACCGAGGGCTGGCCCTCGAAGGTCCAGCGCCGCCTGTACGAGGTACCGATCCCGCACCCGTCCAACCAGGTCGCCTACTACGAGACGAACAACTGGAAGACCAGCCGTCTCTACGCCCAGTTCCAGACCACGAACGCGGGCCTGGACGCCTTCCTCACGGAGATGGGCGTCACCCGCGCCGACCTGAAGAAGGGCGACGTCACCATCGGCGCCCGCGACCGGAAGATCACCGGCTGGAAGTTCTCGGGCCCCGGCTCCCGCGGCGGCGACTACTTCGGGCTCGTCCACCGGCAGAAGAACCCGAAGCCGACGCAGGACGTGGTCGTGAACACGTACAACGCGATCTACCCGATGGTGTACGTCGTCTCCCGCGCGGTGCCGTAGGAGCCGGGCCCCGGCCGGTCGCCGGGGCCGATTGTCAGAGGCCGCCCGTAGAGTCGAAGACGTCTGATCCGACACACGGGCGGGAGGTGACAGGTCGTATGAGCGACACGGCTGCGGTGGCCGAGCGGACGGGGGAGGAGATCCCCCTCCGGTTGGCGGCCGTCTTCCTGCCCGCGCCCCTGCCGCGCGACGGACGGGTCGCCTTCTGGGACCCGGAGGGCGCCGAGCTGCCGGCCCCCGCGGACACCGAACTCACGGTCGTGCGACCGCACGGCGCGAGCGTACGGCGCAGGACCGCACCCGCCCTCACCCTCCCGGTCGGCGAGGCCCTGCCCCTCCTCGTCCGGGCCCGGCGCGACCCGGCCGCCCACCCCGCCACCGCCTGCTGGGGCGCGGCCACCCTGCACGCGCTGCGGCTCACCGCGCGCGGCCGACTGCTGCCCGGACTGACGGCCACCGGTCATGACGCCTGGCGGGCAGGGCCCCTGGACCAGGCCGACATCGCGCACCTCAGGGCGGTCGCCGCGGCCCTGCCCTACGAGGGTCACGCGGTCCCGTTGCCCGGGGCCGGTCCGCTCCGGCTGCCCGAGCCCGAGGCGCTGATGCGCTCCTTCCTGGACGCGGTCGCGGACACCCTGCCCCGCACCCCCGCCGCGCCGTACGTCTCCGGCCGGCCCTTCGCGGACCGCCGCCCGCAGCGCCTGCCCGACGCGCAGGACTGGGCCGCCGAGGTCGCCGCCGGCATGGACGCGGGCGTGCGCGTCTCGCTCCGCCTGGACCTGTCGGCGTACGAGCTGTTCGACGGGGGCGAGCGGGTGCGTACCGCGGGCGCGGCGATCGTCCAGGTGCACAGCCTCGCCGACCCCACCCTCGTCGTCGACGCGGCGGCGCTGTGGGCAGGGGAGGCGGACGCGGCGTTCGGGCCACGCGCGCGGGTGGACGCGGCCCTCGCCGTGCGGCGCGCGGCGCGCATCTGGCCGCCGCTCGACCGGCTCGCCGAGCAGGACGTGCCGGACGTACTGGCCCTGTCCGACGAGGAGCTGGGTGACCTGCTGGGCGTGGCGGCGACCCGGCTCGCGGCGGCCGGGGTCGCGGTGCACTGGCCGCGGGACCTGGCGCAGGACCTCTCGGCGGCCGCGGTGGTCCGGTCGGCGCCCGGCTCGGCGACCGACGGCACGGGCTTCTTCGAGAGCGAGGAACTCCTCCAGTTCCGCTGGCAGTTGGCCCTCGGCGGTGATCCGCTCAGCGAGGCCGAGATGGACGCGCTGGCCGAGGCGCACCGCCCGGTCGTGCGGCTGCGGGACCAATGGGTGCTCGTCGATCCGGCCCTGGTCCGCAAGGCCCGCAAGCGCGAACTGGGCCTGCTCGACCCGGTCGACGCCCTCTCCGTCGCGCTCACCGGCAGCGCCGAGGTGGACGGCGAGACCGTCGAGGCGGTGCCGGTCGGCGCCCTGGCCGCCCTGCGCGACCGCCTGACGACCGGAGTGCGGCCGGCCGAGCCCCCGCCGGGACTCGACGCGCGGCTGCGGGACTACCAACTCCGGGGCCTGGCCTGGCTCGACCTCATGACCACCCTGGGTCTCGGCGGCTGCCTCGCCGACGACATGGGCCTCGGCAAGACGATCACCCTCATCGCCCTGCACCTCAAACGCGCGCGCAGCGAGCCGACGTTGGTGATCTGCCCGGCCTCCCTGCTGGGCAACTGGCAGCGGGAGATCACCCGTTTCGCCCCCGGCGTCCCCGTCCGCCGCTTCCACGGCCCGGACCGCTCACTGGACGAGGTGACCGGCGGCTTCGTCCTGACGACGTACGGCACCATGCGGACGGCGGCACCGCGCCTGGCCGAGCAGCGCTGGGGCATGGTCGTCGCGGACGAGGCGCAGCACGTCAAGAATCCCTACTCGGCGACGGCGAAGGCCCTGCGCACGATCCCGTCCCCCGCGCGCGTGGCCCTCACCGGCACACCGGTGGAGAACAACCTCTCCGAGCTGTGGGCCCTCCTCGACTGGACGACCCCGGGGCTCCTTGGCCCCCTGAAGTCCTTCCGCGCCCGGCACGCGCGCGCGGTGGAGAACGGCGAGGACCAGGAGGCGGTGACCCGCCTTGCCCGTCTCGTCCGTCCGTTCCTCCTGCGCCGCAAGAAGTCCGACCCCGGCATCGTCCCCGAACTGCCGCCCAAGACGGAGACGGACCACCCGGTGCCCCTCACCCGCGAACAGGCGGCCCTGTACGAGGCGGTGGTGCGGGAGTCCATGCTGGCCATCGAGACCACCGAGGGCATCGCGCGCCGCGGCCTGGTGCTGAAGCTCCTGGGCGCGCTGAAGCAGATCTGCGACCACCCCGCGCTGTACCTGAAGGAGGAGGCGCGCGTCGACGGACTGCTCGCCCGCTCCGGCAAACTGGCCCTGCTCGACGAGCTGTTGGACACCGTGCTCTCCGAGGACGGCTCGGCGATCGTCTTCACGCAGTACGTCGGGATGGCCCGCCTGATCACCTCCCACCTGGGCGCCCGCGCGGTCCCGGTGGAACTCCTCCACGGCGGCACGCCGGTGCTGGAGCGCGAACGCATGGTGGACCGCTTCCAGGAGGGAGCGACACCGGTCCTCGTCCTGTCCCTGAAGGCCGCGGGCACCGGCCTGAACCTCACCCGCGCGGGCCACGTCGTCCACTTCGACCGCTGGTGGAACCCGGCGGTGGAGGAGCAGGCCACCGACCGCGCCTACCGCATCGGCCAGACCCAGCCCGTCCAGGTGCACCGCCTCATCACCGAGGGCACGGTCGAGGACCGCATCGCCGAGATGCTGGAGGCCAAGCGCGCCCTGGCCGACGCGATCCTCGGCTCCGGCGAGTCGGCCCTGACGGAACTGACCGACCGCGAGCTGTCCGACCTGGTGTCCCTGCGGAGGCCGTCATGACCCCCAGCCCCGCCGACAAGGTGCGGCGCGCGCTGCGGACGGCACGCGAGGAGCGCGAAGCACAGGAGGAGCGGGAAACGCGGGAGGCGGTCCCCTCCGAGGACGCTCGGCCGCAGCCCGGTGCGGAGCCGGAACCGGACGCCGCTGAGCCCGCTCCGGACGCCGAGGCGGCACGGCCCGGCGCCGCCGCGCGGGAGGCACTGCGGCAGGCGGTCTCCGCCAAGCGCGGCCTGGGGGAAGGCGACCCAGAGGCAGTAGCGGACGCCTCGTCCGACGGCCCCGCCCCGAATACGCGTCCGGATACGCGTCCGGATACGAGTCCGGATGCGCGCCCGGCCGATGCCGTGCGCGAGGCACTGCGGGCCGCTCGGAGCGAGGCACGGCAGGCTCGGACGGCGGCCGAGCAGGCGGGAGTTGAGGGCGGACGCCGGCACCGCTACCCCGCTCCTTCGTCCACGAGCCGCCGGTCCACCGGCGTACAGGCGCGTGACGTACGAGAGTTGCTCGCCGGGGCCTTCCGTATGCCCGATGACGAGACGGAGTACGACGACGCGGAGCCGGAGCACGACGCCAACGAGCGGACGGAAAAGGAGAGTTCGGAACCCCGGCGGGACGCTGACCGTGCCGCCTCTGCCTCTGCCTCTGCCTCTGCCTCTGCTTCCGCTTCCGTCTCTGCCTCCGCATCTGTGTCCCCGCCCGACACGCTCGCCCCCGACACCACCGCACCCCTTCTCCTCCGCTCGATGGCCGCCCCCACCCGCGACGGAGATCTGCGCCGCACCTTCCCGGCCCTCCCGAACCGTGCCGAGACCAAAGCCGATGCCGAGGCCCACACCGGCGCCGGCTTCGCGGAGACGTGGTGGGGCAACGCGTGGGTCACGGCGTTGGAAGAAGGCGCGCTGGACGTCAAACGGCTGGTGCGCGGGCGGGGTTACGCCGCGCAGGGGCATGTGGACGCCATCACGGTCACGCTCGGGCTCGTCCTCGCGTACGTGCAGGGCAGCCGGCCGCGCCCGTACCGTGTACAGGTGCGGCTGCGCACGCTGTCCGACCAGGACTGGGAGCGGTTCCTGGACGCCGCCGCCGAGCGCCCCGGGCACATCGCCGCGCTGCTGGACAAGGAGTTGCCGCACTCGCTCGCCGACTGCGGGGTGCCGCTGCTGCCCGAGGCGGGCGATCTCGAACCGCACTGCAGCTGCCCCGACCGGGGTCACCCCTGCAAGCACGCGGCCGCCCTCTGCTACCAGACGGCCCGGTTGCTCGACGCCGACCCCTTCGTACTGCTTCTGCTGCGCGGGCGCGGCGAACGCGAGCTGCTCGACGCGCTCTCCCGGCTGAGCGCCACCCGGGCGGCCCGCGCCGCGCGGGAGCAGGAACCCGCGCCCGTGCCCGGCGTACGCGCCAGTGAGGCCATCGCGCGCCGCGAACTCCCGCGCCTGCCGCACCCGTTGCCCGCGCCGGCGCATCCCGAACAGCCCCCGGTCTATCCGGCGGCCCCGGGCGGCCCGGACCCCTTCGCGCTGGACCAGTTGGCGACCGACGCGGCGGCGCGTGCCCACGCCCTGCTCAGTACCGGCCGTGATCCGGTGGCGGAGCTGACGCTGTGGCAGGACGCGGTCCGGCTCGCCGCCGCCCGTCCCGGCTCCGGCCTCACCGCGGGCACCCGCGCGCTCTACGCCTCCCTCGCCAAGGCCGCCGACCGGACCCCGGCCGACCTGGCGCGAGCGGTCGCCGCCTGGCGGCAGGGCGGGCTGGAAGGACTCGCCGTCCTCGAAGAACCCTGGGACCCGCCGGCCGGCCGCTTCGACCGGGCCCGCCCCCTCCTCCTCGCCGCCGACCTCCCCGCGTTCCGCCCGTGGCACAACCACCTCACCCACCCCCGCGGCCACGTCCAGCTCCGCCTGGGCCGCGACGGCCTCTGGTACGCCTATGAGTCCGAACCCGGCGACGACGACTGGTGGCCCCGAGGCACCCCGGACCTGGACCCGGTGGGCGCTCTGACGGGCCTGGGCTCACCGAACGACCTCTGAGCGCGGCGGCAGCCTCCCGTGAAGGCGATGTGTGGGTTCGTCGGTGATGTTCGGCGGTGAGGTGCAAGGACTGGGGGCTTCACGACCGGGCACCCAGGAACGGCGGTTAGCGTGGAGCGGTGAGTGAGACGAAGACCCCCGCCCTTCAGTACCGCTTCGACGGCCCGGAAGACGCCCCGGTCCTCATCCTCGGTTCCTCCCTCGGTACTACATGGCACATGTGGGATCGCCAGGTCCCCGAGCTGGTCAAGCAGTGGCGCGTGTTCCGCTACGACCTGCCCGGACACGGCGGGGCGCCCGCCTACCCGGCGGGCTCGGTGTCGGATCTCGCGGCCCGGCTGCTGGCCACTCTCGACGCGCTCGGCGTGCAGCGCTTCGGCTACGCGGGCTGCGCGTTCGCAGGGGCGGTCGGCATGGAGCTGGCGCTGCGCCACCCGGAGCGGGTCGCCTCGCTCGCGCTGCTCGCGGCCTCGCCGCGCTTCGGCACGGCCGACGAGTTCCGGCAGCGGGGGGTGATCGTGCGCACGAACGGGCTCGACCCCATCGCTCGTACGTCCCCCGACCGCTGGTTCACCAGCGGGTTCGCCGCCGCGCAGCCCGCGATCACCGACTGGGCCGTGCAGATGGTGCGGACCACGGACCCGGGCTGCTACATCGCCGCCTGCGAGGCGCTCGCCGCGTTCGACGTACGGTCCGAGCTGTCGCGGATCGGCGTGCCGACCCTGGTCCTGGTCGGCTCGGACGACCAGGTCACCGGACCCGCCGAGGCCCGCACACTGGTGGCCGGGATACCGGACGCCCGGCTCGCCGTCGTCCCCGGTGCCTCCCACCTGGTTCCGGTCGAACAGCCCGCCGCGGTCACCGACCTCCTGGTCCGGCACTTCTCCACCGCCTGGCAGCCCGCCTTCGACTCGTCCACCGGCCAGATGGCCATCCCGCCGGTCCCGGTCAAGCCCGTCCTGAGCGCGCCGCCGCTGCAGGCCACGCCGATCGCCGAGATCGCCCCCGCCGTCGTACCGCCGCAGGCCGTGCCGATGGGCCGGCCCGATCCGTACGACGCCGGGATCAAGGTCCGCCGGGAGGTGCTCGGCGACGCGCATGTCGACCGGGCGCTGGCGCAGGCCGACGAGTTCTCCGGCGACTTCCAGGAGTTCATCACCCGGTACGCGTGGGGCGAGATCTGGGACCGGCCCGGCCTCGACCGGCGCTCCCGCAGCTGCGTCACCCTCACCGCCCTGGTCGCGGGCGGCCACCTGGACGAGCTGGCCTTCCACACCAGAGCCGCGCTGCGCAACGGTCTGACCCCCGTCGAGATCAAGGAGGTGCTCATGCAGGCGGCCGTCTACTGCGGAGTGCCCGCCGCGAACAGCGCCTTCAAGGTGGCGCAGCAGGTCATCCGGGAGGAGACGACCCCGACGGAGTGACGGGGCTGTGGCCACCACCGTAGGCACCGGCTCGGACGCGGCCTGACAGTGAAGCCGCCAGCCTCGACCGCCCACCCCCGCGCGCGAAGCGGCAGGATGGGAACCATGAAGCTCACGAAGAAGTCGCACGCGTGCGTACGTCTCGAAAAGGGCGGTCGGACGCTCGTCCTGGACCCCGGAGTGTTCACCGAGGAGGACGCCACCGCGGGCGCGGACGCGATCCTGGTCACGCACGAGCACCCCGACCACTTCGACGAGGGCAAGCTGCGCGCGGCCCTGGACGCCGACCCGGCCGTCGAGATCTGGACCCTCGCCTCCGTGGCGCAGCAGCTGTCGGCCGCGTTCCCCGGCCGTGTGCACACCGTCGGCCACGGCGACACCTTCACCGCCGCAGGCTTCGACATCCAGGTCCACGGCGAACTGCACGCGGTGATCCACCCGGACATCCCGCGCATCACCAACGTCGGCTACCTGGTCGACGGCGGCCAGGTCTTCCACCCCGGCGACGCCCTCACCGTCCCCGACCAGCAGGTCGAGACGCTGATGCTCCCCGTGATGGCGCCCTGGAACAAGATCTCCGAGGTCATCGAGTACGTCCGCGAGGTGAAGCCGCAGCGCGCCTACGACATTCACGACGCCCTCCTCACCGACCTGGCCCGCCCGATCTACGACGGTCAGATCGGCGCGCTCGGCGGCGCGGAGCATCTTCGGCTCGCGCCCGGGGCCTCCGCGGAGGTCTGAGACCGGGTTGTCAGACCCGCCCGGTAGGTTGTGAGGCATGCGTATCGCGACCTGGAACGTGAACTCGATCACCGCCCGCCTGCCGAGGCTGCTGGCCTGGTTGGAGAGCAGTGGCACGGATGTGCTGTGCCTCCAGGAGGCCAAGTTGGCCGAGGCGCAGTTCCCGTTCGAGCAACTGCGCGAGCTGGGGTACGAGGCGGCGGTCAACGCGACCGGCCGGTGGAACGGCGTGGCGGTGCTCTCCCGGGTGGGCCTGGAGGACGTGGTCAAGGGTCTGCCCGGTGGTCCCGAGTACGACGGCGCGGAGGAGCCGCGCGCCGTCTCGGCGACCTGCGGCGGGGTCCGTGTCTGGTCGGTGTACGTGCCGAACGGACGCGAGGTGGACCACCCGCACTACGCCTACAAGCTCCAGTGGTTCGAGGCCCTGAAGGCGGCCGTCGCGTCCGACGCCGCCGGCAGCCGCCCCTTCGCGATCCTGGGTGACTACAACGTGGCGCCGACGGACGACGACGTCTACGACGTGGCCGCCTTCGAGGGCCTCACCCACGTCACCGTCCCCGAGCGCGCCGCCCTCGCCGCCCTGCGCGAGGCCGGCCTCTCGGACGTCGTGCCGAGGCCCCTCAAGTACGACCACCCGTACACGTACTGGGACTACCGCCAGCTCGCCTTCCCCAAGAACCGGGGCATGCGCATCGACCTGGTGTACGGCAACGAGCCGTTCGCGAAGGCGGTCACCGACTCCTACGTCGACCGCGAGGAGCGCAAGGGCAAGGGCGCCTCGGACCACGCGCCCGTCGTGGTCGACCTGGATGTGCAGTAGTCGACCCGCAAGTGCGGTAGCGACAGCGGCCGGCGGACCCCCTCCGCTCGCTACAGGAGCGTTAGGTCCACCGCCCCCGCCAGCGCGGCCAGGCCCGTCTCTCCCGGATGCAGGTGGTCGCCGCCGTCGTACGCGGGCAGCAGCCGCGCAGGCTGCCCCGGGTCGCGCAGTGCCGTGTCGAAGTCGAGGACGCCGTCGAACACGTCGTTGGCCCGGATCCAGGCGTTGACGGCGACCCGCTGGGTGTCGACGGCGGCCGTGCACCGCGCCTCGCCCGCGCAGGGCAGGATCGTGGCCACCAGCATCCGCAGCCCCCGTTCGTGCCCGCGCTCCGCGATCTCCCGCAGTCCCGCGACCACTTGCGCGGCCGTCGCCTGCCAGCGGACGTCGTTGATGCCCTCGAAGACGATCACCGTCCGCACCGAGGTCTGGGCGAGGACGTCCCGGTCGAGCCGGTTGAGGGCGTCGACCCCGGTGGAGTCCGTGGAGATCCCCTCGCCGTGATAGATCTCGGCGACCACGCGGTTGCCGGAGATCCCCTGGTTCAGCACCCCGTACCGCGGCACCGCGCTCTGCGCGAGCAGCCGCGTGGCCAGCGCGTTGGGCCATCGCCGGTTGGAGTCCGTGGTGGACCCGGCGCCGTCGGTGATCGAGTCCCCGAGCAGCACCAGGGAGCCGGGCCCGCCGCTCACGTCCACACCGGTCAGCAGCGGCCAGGTGGTCAGGGTAGTGGTGTACGCCGTCGACGCGCTGTCCGCCGTGTGGTCGCCCGGAGTGCTCAGGTACGAGCGCTGCTTGGCGAGCCGGTGCTCGGCCACCGCCGCCACCGTGTCCGGGAGATGAAAACTCACCAGCAGGTTGGCGTCGGCGGGCACCTCGAAGCCGAGCGGATCGGTGAACGCCTGGGCCCCCGCCGGGACTTCGACGCCCGCCGCGCCTCCGAAGGACAGCGCGACCGGCACGTCGCGCGCGGTCGCCCCCGCCGACTGCACGGCCACCGTCGCGCTCCCGATCCGTACCGGCGCTGCCGCGAAGGTGTTGTCGAACCGCAGCCGCACCCGCGGCCCGCCCGCCGAGGTGTGCACCACGAGCCGCAGTGTCCGGTCGGTCCACGGACCCACCGCCGGATACCCGGACGTCGAGGCCGACCAACTCCCCGTCCAACCGGCGGACTTGGCCCGCACGGTCAGCGCGAACACATGCAGCCCTGCCGCGCTCGGCAGGCGCACCGAGACGACCTCGCGCCCCGGCGCGATCGGCACGGTGACGACGTACAGCCGTGCCTGCGTGGTGAGTTGGCCGGTGGGCGTGTTCACGTGGGGGAGCGTGACGGCCTTGGTGGCGAGGGGGCCGGTACGCCAGTCGGGGGCGGTCAGCCGGTACGCCGATGAGCTGCCGTCGGCGTACGAGACCGTGCCCGAGCCGCTCACCGCCGTCCCGCCCGTGGCCGTCACGAGGAAGGCGAGCGCGTCGCCGGTGCCGGTCAGGAGGACGGACTGGCCGGCGGCGCGTACGTTGTCCGGCTCGCCCGGCCTGCGGGCGGGCCAGGTGAGGTCGGCGCCCTGCACGGTGAGCGCGCGGCCGGGCGTCCAGCCCGCGCTCGTGAGGTCGGACGCCGACAGCGAGGCGCCCGAGCCGTCGAAGTCCGCCGAAGCCGGAAGGGTGTCGTCGCTGACGGCCGTGTTGTCGAAGAGCTGCTCCAGTGGGAGCGGCTCCTCGGCCCGAGCCGACGCCGAGTGGCCCGTGGCCTGTGCACTCGCGGGCCCGGCCACCGCGACCAGACCGAGCAGCACGACCGCGACGGCGGTGATTCTTCGTCCCTGCGACCGTCGGCGCACGCCCGGTCTCCCTTCACACAGTGATCAGTGACGTGCAGACGGTAAGGGGAGGTCACAGCGATGCGTGGGCGACACTCGCGGGCCGGTCGCCGCTCGGTGGCACACCCTCCTTCTTGCCGAATCCATGGCCCGCGCGCCTGTGGTGCCCGGGCGGTACCCGGTGCGAGGCTGAACGTATGAACATCCCTTTCCTGGGCAAGCGTCGCGAGGTCCCACCGGTGCATGACGCGGAGGGCGTCGGCGAACTCCTCTCCGAGTGCGAACTGCTCCGCTCACAGGCGTCCCAGGAGGGCGTGCGGCTCGACGACACCGTCGCCTCGCTGGAGGCGCTTGACCAACTGCTGCCGCGCTGGCGGGACGACGCGGAGACGCTGCCGTGGCTCGGCAACGACGCGGGCCTCTATCTGGGCACCGTCATCGTGCGCACGGTGGCCGGCGCGGCCTGGGAGATCCGGGAGGACGGCCAGCCCGTTGTCCGGCTCGAGTCCGGGCGCGAGTTCGACGTCGTCGAGTCCGGCCACGACTGGGCGGACACCGGAGTTCCGGAACTCTCCCAGCTGTACGCGGAGGTCGCCGAGGTGTGAACCTTTGACCCGTAGTTCGACGTAAATACGGCTAATGCCCGAAAAGTGCGTGTCGTGCGTTAACTCCTCTCCGGTGTGGATAGTTTGCGGCAACCACGACACAGCTGAGAGTGAGTAGGGCTGCGAATGGCCGTCGATCCGTTGATCGAACTGCGTGACGTCAACAAGTACTACGGGGAGCTGCATGTCCTGCAGGACATCAACCTCACCGTCGGCAAGGGGGAGGTGGTCGTGGTCATCGGCCCCTCGGGGTCGGGGAAGTCGACCCTGTGCAGGACGGTCAACCGCCTCGAGACCATCCAGTCCGGCACCATCCTGCTGGACGGGCGGCCCCTCCCCGAGGAGGGCAAGGCGCTCGCCAGGCTCCGCGCCGACGTCGGCATGGTCTTCCAGTCCTTCAACCTCTTCGCCCACAAGACGGTGCTGCAGAACGTCTCGCTGGCCCAGACGAAGGTGCGCCGCCGCAAGCGCGAGGACGCCGACCAACGCTCCCTCGACCTGCTCGACCGCGTCGGCCTCGCCTCCCAGGCGCCCAAGTACCCGGCCCAGCTCTCCGGTGGCCAGCAGCAGCGCGTGGCCATCGCCCGTGCTCTCGCCATGGAGCCCAAGGCGCTCCTGTTCGACGAGCCCACCTCCGCCCTCGACCCCGAGATGATCAACGAAGTGCTGGAGGTCATGCGGCAGTTGGCGCGCGACGGCATGACGATGGTCGTCGTCACCCATGAGATGGGCTTCGCCCGCTCCGCCGCCCACCGCGTCGTGTTCATGGCCGACGGCCGGGTCGTGGAGGACCGCACCCCCGAGGAGTTCTTCACCGATCCGCGCAGCGAGCGCGCGAGGGACTTCCTGTCAAAGATCCTCAAGCACTGAGCGGGGGAGCGCGATCCATGTTCCGTACCACACGTGTGCGCACGGCCCTCGCCGTGTCCGCGGCGCTGCTCGCGGCGGCCTGCGGCAAGGAGGGCAGTCCGCCCAGCAAGGGGCCGGCGGCCGACAGGCTCCCCGACTACCGGGTGGCGCAGGGCTTCGAGCTGAGCTCGTCAAAGACCTGGAAGCGGGCCGAGAAGCGCGGCCACTTCGTCGTCGGCGCCAAGGAGGACCAGCCCTACCTCGGCGAGAAGGACCCGGCGACCGGCACCTACTCCGGCTTCGACATCGAGATCGCCAAGATGATGTCGGCCTCCCTCGGCCTCGCCCCGAAGTCGGTCCGCTTCAGGACGATCGCCTCCGCCAACCGTGAAACCGCCCTGCAGAACGGCCAGATCGACTACTACGTCGGCACCTACACCATCAACGACAACCGCAGGAGGCTCGTCGGCTTCGCCGGTCCCTACTACATGGCCGGTCAGTCCCTCCTGGTCCGCACCGACGAGCACGACATCCACGGCCCCCAGGACCTCGACGGCAAGCGCGTCTGCTCGGCGGCCGGTTCGACGCCGTACCAGCGCATCAAGGACGACTACCCCAAGGCCGAACTCGTCGCCTACGACACCTACTCGGTCTGCGTCGACAACCTGCTGACCTACCAGGTCGACGCGGTCACCACCGACGACGCCATCCTCATCGGCTACGCGGCGAAGGTGCCCGACGAACTCAAGGTCGTCGGCAGGCCGTTCTCGAAGGAGCCGTACGGCATCGGCGTCCCGCACTCCGACAACGCCCTGCGCCTCGCCCTCGACGACGCCCTTGAGGCCCGTGAGAAGAACGGCGACTGGACGAAGGCGTACGAGGCCACGCTCGGCCTGTCCGGCGTCCCCGCGCCGACCCCGCCCGCGATCGACCGCTACCAGGCCGGCTCATGAACGTACTCACAGACAACTTCTCCACCTACGGCGACGGCTTCCTCGGCACGGTCGAACTCACCGTGTACTCCTCGGTGTTGGCGCTGGTTCTCGGTTTCGTCATGGCGTCCTTCCGGGTCGCGCCCGTCGGGTCCTTCCGGGTCTTCGGCACCGCGTGGGTGACCGTCCTGCGCAACACCCCGCTCACCCTGCTGTTCTTCGCGGTGCTGCTCGGCCTGCCGCGCTTCGGACTCGTGCTGCCCTTCCAGGTGTTCGCGATCCTCGCGCTCGGCTGCTACACCTCGGCGTTCATCTGCGAGGCGCTGCGCTCCGGCATCAACACCGTGCCCAAGGGGCAGGGAGAGGCGGCCCGCAGCCTCGGCATGACCTTCGGGCAGACGCTCGGCCTGGTGGTGCTGCCGCAGGCGTTCCGCGCGGTGATCCCGCCGGTCGGCTCCACGCTCATCGCGCTGGCCAAGAACTCCGCGATCGCCGGCGCGTTCAGCGTCACCGAACTGCTCGGCACGTACAGGACGCTCAGCGAGCTCGGCTACAACATCGTCTGGACCTTCGTCTGGATCGCCGTCGGCTACCTGATCATCACCCTCGCCATCAGTGCCCTGTTCAACGTGCTGGAGCGGAAGTGGGGTATCGCCCGATGACCGAAGCCTCCGCCCTCTACGACATCCCGGGCCCCAGGACCCGCGGGCGGCACTTCGCCTACGGTGTCCTGTCCACCGTCGTGATCCTCGGCCTGCTGGGCTGGATCCTCTATCTCCTGTTCGACACCGGCCAGTTCACGTACGCGAAGTGGATGCCCTTCGAGTACAAGGGAATTCAGGAACTCCTGCTGCGGGGTCTGGGCAACACGCTGAAGGCCTTCGCGATCGCGGGCGCCCTGTCGCTGGCGCTCGGCGGACTGCTCGCGGCGGGGCGGCTGTCGGACCACCGTCCGGTGCGCTGGCTGGCCACCGTGCTCGTGGAGTTCTTCCGGGCCATGCCCGTCCTGGTCATGATCTTCTTCGTCTTCGTGGCACTGAAGGTGCAGCCGCTGCCCGCGCTGGTCGCCGGACTCACCCTCTACAACGGCTCGGTGCTCGCCGAGGTCTTCCGCTCGGGCATCGGCAGCGTCGAACGCGGCCAGCGGGAGGCCGCGTTCGCGCTCGGGATGCGCAAGTCCCAGGTCATGACCCATGTGTTGGTGCCACAGGCGGTGCGCGCGATGCTGCCCGCCATCATCAGCCAGTTGGTGGTGGCCCTGAAGGACACCTCCCTCGGTTACCTCATCACCTACGAGGAGTTCCTCCATGCCGGCAAGCTCATCGCCTCCAACCTGGACTACGATTTGCCGTTCATCCCCGTGGTGCTGGTGATCTCGCCGATCTACATCGGGATGTGCATGCTGCTCTCCTGGTTCGCGGGATGGGTGTCCCGGCGGGAGCAGCGCAGTCCCAAGACCGAGGCCGTGGACGTCGCCGCGGTCGCGCCCGGAACGCTGCTGCCGGGTGGGGATCCCCCCACGGCCCCTGGACCGTAAGGGGGCAGCAGTCACAGAGCCATACCCGCCCGGCGTCGGCCGGAGATCACTGCTCGCGCAGCGGAATCGACACGTACGACGGGTCGTCCGCCGGTGAGGAGAAGGTCAGCCGCGCGCCGGACGGGTTGTGCTCGATGTAGAGCGGGTCGACCGTGTCGACGACCAGGGCCAGCCGGTGCCCTGCCGGAACGTCGTAGGCCGTGGAGTACAGCTCCAGGTCGACGCCGAACGGCTCGCCGGGTGTCAGCCCGTGGAAGGTGTACGGCGCGTTGCTGACCAGCTTGCCGAGGCCGAGCGGCCCCACGTCGTACAGGTAGGCGACGAGGGTGCCGCTCTCCTCGGTCGGAGTGACGGTGGTGTGCACCTTCGCGGTGCCGCGCACCTGTTGGGCGGTGGCGTACTTCTCCGACTGCCACACGGCGGCCCAGCGGCGGGGGAGCAGGGGGATCGAGGCGACCGGGGGCAGGTGGGCCACCTGGTCGAGGAGGCTGGACAGCAGGACGATCCCGCCGTCCGCACCCGAGTCGACGTTGGTGTGGATCGTGGTCGTGCCCGCGAGGGCGATCTTCCGCTCGGTCGCGGCGACCGACTTCCAGTCCGGGTAGCCCTCGTAGCCGCCGGTGGAACGGGACTTGAGCCGTACCGGCTGCTCGCGGTCGACGCCGTTGTCGGTGCCCTTGAGGTAGTGGTCGAACCAGCGCTCGGTGTCGCTCCACACGTCGTTGGGCAGACCGAACAGCCCGGGCAGTTCGGCGGTGGCGTGGTCGCCGGGGCGCAGCTCCAGCCGCTTGGGGCCGGTGAGCTTCTCGTAGAAGTCCACGTACGAGTTGGGCGGGAAGATCGTGTCGCCCCACGCGTTGGCCATCATGACCGCCGTGCCGTTCTTGTTGAATTGATCCAGGTATGTGGCGGCCGAACGTTTCTTCCCCCAGTTGATGATGTCCTGTTCCCGGGTCAGGTCGGAGGCGTAGAAGTCGTCGAAGATCGACCGGATCTCGGGGCTCTGGCGGCCGGTGACCAGGCTCGCGCCGTCCAGCAGGGCGGCGGCCTGGACGTGCTGGGTTCGGCCGGAGTAGATCGAGCCGATCAGGTCGGACCAGCCGCTGAGCGAGGCAACCGCCTTGACCCGCTTGTCCTTTGCCGCGGCGAGCAGGCTGATGCCGGCGCCGTAGGAGACGCCCGCCATGCCGATGTGCTGCGCGTCGGACGGGGTGTTGGCCAGTGCCCAGTCGATGACCTTGGACGCGTCGGCCGTGTCGGACGGGCCCGCCACGTCGATCTCGCCGCCCGACTGCCAGAAGCCGCGGACGTTGTAACTGACCACGACATAGCCGGAGTTCGCGAGCTGCTGGGCCTGGGCGAGGTACTCGACCTGGGGCAGGCCCCAGCTGGTGGGCAGCACCAGCAGCGGGTAGCGGTGCGTGCCGTCGGCGCCGGTGGGCGTGATGACGTTCGCCTTCAGGACGGTACCGCCGTCACCGCTGATGTCCACGAAACGGATGGCGTCCGCCGCCTGGGCGGTGGGGGTGAGCCCGAGGGCGCTTGTGGCGGCCAGAGTCGCGGAGACTGCGCCCACGGCGGTCGTACGCAGGGCCTTGCGGGGGAGACCCACGGGTCACTCCTCACTCGTGTCAGTGGAAAGTGACCCGACGGTAACCGCGGCTGCTTACCGCAAGTAACCCGTCGGTAAGTTACGTGCGAGTAACGATTGTTGAAATGTGCGCGAACTCAGGAGGCGCGGTGGGAGTTGGGCGTAGGAGTGGGCGTCGGCAGAGGGGCCTGGGCCGCCCGGGTCACGTCCGCGACCAGCTCGGCCACATCGGGGCCGTACGCCTGCGAGTTGACCACCTTCAGCAGGAGGACGAACGTGTTGTTGCCGTACTTGCGGGCCAGCCGTTCGTGGTTGCGGGCGAGATAGCGGGTGGCGGCCTGGTTGGTGATCGCGGTCTGGCCGCTGAACAGGAACACGGGTCTGGTCATGCCGGGCTGTCCGGCCGTGAGCCGGGCCAGCAGTACGTGCTCGGACACGCCCTTCTCCATGCGGTAGCGCTCGCTGCCGATCTGGAACGCCAGCTTGTCCGGGCCGGGTTCCGGCGCGATGTTCACCCGCACCCCGGGCAGCATCGCCTGCATGTGGGCGGCCATGCGCCGGTTCGACCCCGGGCCGCCGACGCAGAACTCCGTCCGCTCGCCGAACCCCTGCCGGGCCACGTCCTGGGTGATGACCTCGGCGTGTGCCCCGCAGTCCTTGATGAGCGCCGACAGCTCCAGCAGGGCGAACACGTCGTAGCGGTGCACCGACAGGTCGGGGCTGCCGGCGTCCCGGTTCACGACGAGCAGCGACTCGGAGTTGTCGGGCAGCCCGAAGAAGGCCTGTTTGCGGCGGAGCTTGCGCTTCCACAGGTAGGTACGGGCCACCCAGCCGAGCGCGGCACTGATGCCCGCCGCGAGCACGCCCAGGACGATGTTGCGCACGTCGTCATTCATGGGCGCGCATGTTAGCGGCCCTGGGCAAACCCGTGTTCGAGCCATCGTGTCAACCATGCTTCCGCGCGCTCCTGACGTGGCCATGGTGATGGCATAGGCTGCCCGGACGGCCTTTTACTGGAGGTACGGATGCGTCGCCCTGTCGCACGGAAACTGTCGGTCCTGGCGGTCTCGGCCGCCGTGGTGTCGGTGGGGGCGGCAGCGCCGCCCGCCGCCCAGGACACCACCGCTCGGAAGGTCCCGGTGGCCGTCGGCTACGGCGGCGCGGTCTCCAGCGTCGACGCCGACGCCTCGGCCGCCGGCATCGAGGTCCTGAGGAAGGGCGGCAACGCGGTCGACGCGGCCGTCGCCACGGCCGCCGCCCTCGGCGTCACCGAGCCCTACTCCTCCGGCATCGGCGGAGGCGGCTACTTCGTCTACTACGACGCCAAGTCACGTACCGTGCGCACGATCGACGGCCGCGAGACCGCGCCGCTGACCGCCGACTCCGGGCTCTTCCTGGAGAACGGCAAGCCGCTCGCCTTCGCCGACGCCGTCAGCAGCGGCCTGAGCGTCGGCACGCCGGGCACGCCCGCCACCTGGCAGACGGCGCTCGACAAGTGGGGCAGCAGGAGACTCGGCACGGTGCTCAAGCCCGCCGAGCGGATCGCCCGCGACGGCTTCACCGTGGACGACACGTTCCGCACGCAGACCGCGTCCAACGAGACGCGGTTCCGCTACTTCCCGGACACCGCGAAGCTCTTCCTGCCGGGTGGACAGCTCCCCGTCGTCGGATCCACCTTCAAGAACCCCGAACTCGCCCGCACCTACGAGGAGTTGGGCAAGAAGGGGGTAGGGGCGATCTACCGCGGCGACCTCGGCGAGGACATCCTCGACACGGTCAACAACCCGCCGGTGGACCCGGGTTCCGGCTGGAACGCCCGCGCGGGCAAGCTCTCCGCCAAGGACCTCGCGGCCTACCGCGCCAAGCTCCAGGCGCCCACGGAGACCTCGTACCGCGGTCTCGGCGTCTACTCCATCGCGCCCTCCTCCTCCGGCGGCACGACCGTCGGTGAGGCGCTCAACATCCTGGAGAAGACGGAACTTTCGAAGGCGAGCGAGGTCCAGTACCTGCACCACTTCATCGAGTCGACCCGGATCGCGTTCGCGGACCGCGGGCGCTGGGTCGGCGACCCCGCCTTCGAGGACGTACCCACGAAGGAACTGCTGTCGCAGAAGTACGCCGACTCGCGCGCGTGCCTGATCAAGGACGACGCGGTGCTCACCAGCCCGCTTGCGCCCGGCGATCCGCGTCACCCGGCGGCCTGCGGGGCGGGTGGCACGGCGGCGCCGACGACGTACGAGGGCGAGAACACCACGCACCTCACGGTGGCCGACAAGTGGGGGAACGTCGTCTCCTACACGCTCACCATCGAGCAGACCGGCGGCAGCGGGATCACGGTCCCCGGGCGCGGGTTCCTGCTCAACAACGAGCTGACCGACTTCTCCTTCGCCCCGGCCAACCCGGCCGTGCACGACCCGAACCTGCCGGGACCGGGCAAGCGTCCGCGCTCGTCGATCTCGCCGACGATCGTCCTCGACAAGCACAACAAGCCGGTGGTGGCGCTCGGGTCGCCGGGCGGCGCGACCATCATCACGACCGTGCTGCAGACGCTGACCGAGTTCCTCGACCGCGGGCTGCCGCTCGTCGACGCCATCGCCGCGCCGCGCGCCAGCGAGCGCAACGCGGCCAAGACCGAACTCGAACCCGGCCTCTACAACAGCGACTTGAGGACCAAGCTGGAAGCCATCGGCCACTCCTTCTCGCTCAACCCCGAGATCGGAGCCGCGACGGGCGTGCAGCGACTGCCGAACGGGAAGTGGCTGGCGGCCGCGGAGACGGTACGGCGGGGTGGCGGCTCGGCGATGGTGGTGCACCCCGCGCCGTAACTCTCACACTTCGGGGACGGGCGGCCCCTCAGCCTCCTCCGTGTGGGCCGGGCGGCCCGCACGGAAGGCGAGCCGCCCGTCCTCGCCGCCCGGTTCGTCAGTGCTCGTCGAGCAGTACGAGGGCGTCGAGCACCCTGCGTATCCGCGGACGCCAGTCGGCGTCGCCGACCTCGTGGTGGGCGGCCGGGAAGCGGCGGGCGGGGGGCTTCCTGCGCCAGTCGCGCACGTCGAGTGCCGCGCGGCGGACATGGATCATGGCGCCCACGGCATTGTTCTGGAACACGACCTCCAACTGCTGGGGCCGACCCTGGCCGGGGGCGTGGCCGGTGAGCACGAAGGCCTGATGGAACCCCAACTGCTGCTCGGTGTCCGGCACGTAGGAGTTGACGACATACGCGGAGTCGCAGAGGTATCCCTCCTCCGCGAACGCGTCCAGGACGCTCTCGTGCAGTGGAGGCGCGGAGACGTGCAGCAGATCGACGTCGACGTCGGTGGCGGTGCCGTCGGCGAGGGTCAACTCGCTCTTCACCGAGAGCACCACTCCCAGGGCCCGCCCGCCGAGTTCGCTGACCGGTGTCTCCCACGGCAGCGGTTCCGAGAACGTGAGCCGCTGCTCCGCGCCCGCGCGCAGGGTGAAGTAGCCGGGCTCGGCGGAACAGGAGTCGAGTGCGTACTCCTCCTCCTTGCCGTCGTAGCCCGTCAGGCGGACGCGGACCCGCAGGGAGACGTAGTGGATGTCGGTGTCCCGGCTCCCGCCCCGCAGCAGGACCTCGCCCCGCACTTCCCCGCCGGGGTACGTCGGCCCCAGGATCTGCGTGTCCACCTCGATCACTTCGTCCGGATCCCCGATCCCGAACAGCCGCTTCAGCCCCACGTGTGCCCCTCCCCGAGCCCGCGATGATCAGGCGGGCAGGCTAACAGTGGGCTTCGCCCCCGCTCAGCGGGCCGTCAGGATGCGGGGGCCGTTGTTCGTGATCGCCACCGTGTGCTCGACGTGGGCCGCGCGGGAGCCGTCGTTCGTGCGCAGGGTCCAGCCGTCGGGTGCCGCGTGGTAGTCGTCGCGGCCGCCGGCGATCAGCATCGGCTCGATGGCGATGGCCATGCCGTGGCGCAACGGGAAGCCGCGGCCGGGGCGGCCCTCGTTCGGGACCCCCGGGTCCTCGTGCATGCGCCGGCCGATGCCGTGGCCGCCGAAGCCCTCCGGGATGCCGTAGCCGCCGGCCCGGCAGATCGTGCCGATCGCGTGGGCGATGTCCCCGATGCGGTTGCCGACCACGGCCGCCTCGATGGCCGCCGCGAGCGCCCGCTCGGCCGTCTCGATCATGCGCACGTCCGCCGGGCGTGGTTCACCCACGATGAAGCTGATCGCCGAGTCGCCCACCCAGCCGTTGAGCTCGGCACCGAAGTCGGCCGAGACCAGGTCGCCGTCGCGCAGCCGGTAACCGGTCGGGATGCCGTGCACGATCGCGTCGTTCACCGACACGCACAGCACGGCCGGGAACGGGGTCGGCGCGAAGGAGGGGCGGTAGCCGAGGAACGGGGATCCGGCGCCCGCGGCGCGCAGCACCCCGTGCGCGACCTCGTCCAGCTCCAGCAGGGAAACGCCCACGTCAGCGGCGTCCCGTACGGCTGTCAGGGCCTGTCCGACGATCTGTCCTGCCGCGTACATGGCGTCGAGCGATGTGTCTGTCTTGAGTTCCACCATGCCAATTACTATACCGGTATTAGAATGACGGCATGGTACGCACCCCTCTCACCACCGAAGAGCGCGAACGCGGCGAGCGGTTCGGGCGGCTGCTCCGCGAGGCCCGCGGCGGTCGCAGCATGACGGACGTGGCCGCGAGCGCCGGCATCTCCGCCGAGACCCTCCGCAAGATCGAGACCGGACGGGCCCCGACGCCGGCCTTCTTCACGGTCGTCGCGCTGGCCCGCGCCCTCGGTCTGTCGATGGACGAACTGGCCACGCGCTGCGAGTTGGTGATCGTCTGACGCGCATCGGCCGTCCGCGGCCCGGGTGTTGGTCGCGCCCCGGTCGCACATTGGTCAAGATCCTGCAATGAGGTGGCTGCGCGCCGACGGAAAACCTACCGTAGCAACCCCGTAACACGGCTGGTGTTGCCTACGAACCGGAGTGCTCCGGTCTGGCGGGAGTTGGGCGATGGCTGTGGATCAACTCCCGGGGCGGGTGCGGGAGTTCGCGAACTACCTGAACGGCCTGTTGGCGCGTCTTGACCAGGCCGGCGGTTGGTGCGCGGTGTTCTGGCAGCGCGATCCCGACGGCATGCAGGCCTGCCTCGACGGGCGTGAGATGCCGCCCTGGGACGTACTGGAAGCGCTCCTCCAGGATTTGGCCGCGGCATACGGCCCCCGCGCCGCCGCCCAGGAGCAGGAACGGGTCCGCGCCCTGCACACCGCCGCGATCCTCGACTACGACGCCCGGCCCGGCGCCCGCGACGCACTCGGTGACCGCCTCGACGTCATGCTCCGCGAACAGCGCTACGCGGCCGAACGGCAGGCGGAACTGGGCCGATTGCTCTCCTCCGCCGCCACCCGCGAGGACGCCGACGCCCTCCGCCTCGACCTCGCCTGGGCCCACGACGACCACGAACGAGCGACCGCCCGCTGCGCCGAACTCCGTTCCCGCATGGCCGAGTTGGACCGGCGCGCGAGCGGCGACCGGACGACGGAGAGCCACCGCGGACAGGCCGAAGAAGGACAGGCGGGGCAAGGGCAGGCGGGGCAAGGGCGGGTGGGAGAAGGGCACGCCGGTCAGAGGCCCGTGCGCTGGGTCGACGACACCTCCGCCGGGGGAGAGGGCTGGGGCGCGCGCGAGGCCTCCGCCGGTGACGAGGGGTGGGGTGCCCACGGCGCCGGCTTCCCGCAGCAGCGGGGCGCGTACGACCCCGGATGGGAGGAGACCGTCCCGGAACAGCCCACCGCACAGGACCGGACCGCCCACGACTGGCCCGCCGAGGAGGACTCCGCGCAGGACTGGCCCGCCCAGGACCAGCCCGCCTTCGATGACCCGTTCCCCGAGCAGCAGGCCCCCGCCGACCCGGCCCCGGCCGAGCAGTCCCCCGCCGAGCCCACGCCCCGCGCCCCCAAGCAGCGCAAGCGGCGCCGGGGCAGTGCGCGGTTCGCCGGGATGGCCGGGGCGGACGCCGCCCCCGTCGTCGTACCGCCGACCGCCCAGCCGGACGAGCAGGCGCCGGCCGCGACCGGTCGCAAGACCCCCCGTGGCGCCCGGTTCGCCGGGGCCGCCGCCGGGAACGAGCGGGCGAAGGCGCAACCGAAGACCGAGCCGGTGGACGACGGGGCCTCGCGGGAGGTGGTCGAGGCCGTCCGGCGGCTGGTGCGGCTGCGTGCCGAGGGCCACAGCGGCGAGGCGCACGCCCTGCTCGTCGAGGCCGCCTACTGGCCCGCCGCCCGTTACCCGGTGCTCGCCGCCGAACTGCACCGCGCCGGGCTCGGCGCCGACTGGGCGACCCTGCTCTGGGAGGCCGCCTCCCTGCCCGCCGACCGGCTTGTCGCGGCGGCCGACGCCCTGGTCGCCGCCGGCCGCGACACCGACGGGGAGCAGATGCTGCGGCAGGGCGTGGCACGGCCCGCCGTCGAGGTGGGGCAGGCCGTCCTGGAGCTGGTGGCGCAGGGGCGCCGGCGCGAGGTGCGCGCCCTGCTGGACGCCTACGTCCGCGTCCGCACCCCCGAGGAGGCGGCCCGCAGCGCCGAACCCGACCCGCAGGCTCTCGCTCCGCTGCTGCTCGAAGCTGCGCAAGGCGTGTCCGAAGAGCGACACTGGGACCTGGTGCACGCCCTCCGGGTCGCCGGTTTCGCCGCCTGAGGCATCCCCGTCCCCACGCTGACCGGCCGCGCGGCTCACCCACCGGAGTGTGAAACGTGATCGACTCCGCGGGTTAACGACGATGGTCCTGGCAAGGCTCTCCCGGAGGCTTACGTTCATCCCTCTACGGCCTGTTCTACGGGCGTAGAGAGACGGACGTCCCGTCGAAGGAGCAGCTCATGGCCAACGTCGTACGTGCCGCTCTGGTCCAGGCCACCTGGACCGGCGACACCGAGTCCATGGTGGCGAAACACGAGGAGCACGCCCGCGAGGCGGCCCGCCAGGGCGCGAAGATCATCGGGTTCCAGGAGGTCTTCAACGCCCCTTACTTCTGCCAGGTCCAGGAGCCCGAGCACTACCGCTGGGCCGAGCCGGTGCCCGACGGGCCGACGGTGGTTCGTATGCAGGCGCTGGCGCGTGAGACCGGCATGGTGATCGTCGTTCCCGTCTTCGAGCTGGAGCAGTCCGGCTTCTACTACAACACCGCCGCCGTGATCGACGCCGACGGCACCTTCCTCGGCAAGTACCGCAAGCACCACATCCCGCAGGTCAAGGGCTTCTGGGAGAAGTACTACTTCAAGCCGGGCAACGCCGGCTGGCCCGTCTTCGACACCGCCGTCGGCAGGGTGGGCGTCTACATCTGCTACGACCGGCACTTCCCGGAGGGCTGGCGGCAACTCGGCCTCAACGGCGCCCAGTTGGTGTACAACCCGTCGGCCACCTCGCGCGGTCTGTCCGCCTATCTGTGGCAGCTGGAGCAGCCCGCGGCCGCCGTCGCCAACGAGTACTTCGTCGCCGCGATCAACCGGGTGGGACAGGAGGAGTACGGGGACAACGACTTCTACGGGACCTCGTACTTCGTCGACCCGCGTGGACAGTTCGTCGGCGAGACCGCGAGCGACAAGGGCGAGGAACTCCTCGTCCGGGACCTGGACTTCGACCTGATCGACGAAGTGCGACAGCAGTGGGCGTTCTACCGGGACCGCCGACCCGACGCGTACGAGGGGCTGGTGCAGCCGTGACCAAGGATCTGCTGGGACGCCACCGCGCGGTGCTTCCCGACTGGCTGACCCTCTACTACGAGGACCCGCTGGAGATCACCCACGGCGAGGGCCGCCACGTCTGGGACGCCCAGGGCAACAAGTACCTCGACTTCTTCGGCGGCATCCTCACCACGATGACCGCGCACGCGCTGCCCGAGGTCACCAAGGCGGTCAGCGAGCAGGCCGGGCGGATCATCCACTCCTCGACCCTGTACCTGAACCGGCCGATGGTCGAACTCGCCGAGCGCATCGCCCAGTTGAGCGGCATCCCGGACGCTCGCGTCTTCTTCACCACCTCCGGCACCGAGGCCAACGACACCGCCCTGATGCTGGCCACCACTTATCGGCGCAGCAACACGATCCTGGCGATGCGCAACAGCTACCACGGCCGCTCCTTCAGCTCGGTCGGCATCACCGGCAACCGCGGCTGGTCACCGACCTCCCTGTCACCGCTGCAGACGCTGTACGTGCACGGCGGCGTCCGCACCCGCGGTCCGTTCGCCGCCCTCAGCGACGACGAGTTCATCGCGGCCTGCGTCGACGACCTCAAGGACCTGCTCGGCCACACCCGCCCGCCCGCGGCCCTGATCGCCGAGCCCGTCCAGGGCGTCGGCGGCTTCACTTCACCCCCCGACGGCCTGTACGCCGCCTTCCGCGAGGTGCTGCACGAGCGCGGCATCCTGTGGATCGCCGACGAGGTGCAGACCGGCTGGGGCCGCACCGGCGACCACTTCTGGGGCTGGCAGGCACACGGCCGCAGCGGCCCGCCGGACATCCTCACCTTCGCCAAGGGCATCGGCAACGGCAGCTCGATCGGCGGTGTCGTGGCGCGCGCCGACATCATGAACTGCCTGGACGCCAGCAGCATTTCGACGTTCGGCGGCACCCAGATCACCATGGCGGCGGGCCTCGCGAACCTCACCTACCTGCTGGAGCACGACCTCCAGGGCAACGCCCGGCGCGTCGGCGGCCTGCTCATCGAGCGACTGCGGGCCGTCGCCGCGCAGCTTCCGTACGTCCGTGAAGTGCGCGGACGCGGGCTGATGATCGGCATCGAGCTGGTCAAGCCGGGCACCGACCAGGCCGATCCGGACGCCGCGTCCGCCGTGCTCGAAGCGGCGCGCGCGGGCGGCCTGCTGGTCGGCAAGGGCGGCGGCCACAACACCAGCGCCCTGCGGGTCGCGCCGCCGCTGTCCCTCACGGTCGCGGAGGCCGAGGAGGGCGCCGCCGTCCTCGAAGACGCGCTGGGGAGTCTGCGCTAGCGCCGGTCCGCCGGACAGGTCCCGGCCGCGAGCCGAACAAGGGAAACACCACCATGACCACCACCTTCGGAACCCTGGAACCCGCCCTGTCGGTGCGCCAGGTGCTGACCATGGAACGGGTCCTCGCCGGGGAACCCGAGGTGGTGGCCGGCGCGGCCCAGCTCGACCGGGCCGTGCGCTGGGTGCATGTCGCCGAGGCACCCGATGTGGGCGTGATGCTCACCGGCGGCGAGATGGTACTCACCACCGGCGTACTCCTCGCCGGCGACGAGGAGAAGCAGGCCGAGTACATCCGCTCCCTGCACCGCGCGGAGGCCGCGGCCGTCGTCCTCGGTCTGGGACGCGCCTTCCCGGCCCCGCCGGACGTGATGCGCCGGGCCGCCGAGCGGTGCGGCCTGCCGATGATCGTGCTCCACCGCCCCTTCCCCTTCGCGGAGTTGACCGAAGAGGTCCAAGCGCGCTTGGTGCGGCGCAAGTTCGCCGCCGTCAGCCTGTCGGAGTCCGTGCGCACGGCCCTCACCGGCCTCATCACCGCGGACGCCCCGCTGCAACGCCTGCTCGACGAGATCGCCTCGCACAGTGCCTGTCCTGTCGTCGTCACCAATCTCGCCCACCGCGTCCTGGCCACCGCGGGGGAGCGGCCGGCCGTGGACGACGTGCTGCGCGACTGGGAGCGCATCGCCCGGCAGGCAGGCGGCAGCGAGGGCGACGGCTGGATCCGGGCCGAACTCACCGGGCGCGGCGAACGCTGGGGCCAGATCGTGCTGTGCGGCTACCGCGGCGACACCACCACCGGGCGCCTGCTCGCCGACCGGGGCGCCGAGGCCCTGGTCCTGCACCGCATGCTCGCCGGCAACTCGGCGCACACCTGGGAGGAGCAGTCCGCCCAGGGCCTGTTGACCGACCTGGTCTCCGGGGTCGTACCGGCCAGGCAACTGCTGCCCCGGGCGCGGGCCGCCGGACTGCCGGTGAACCGGCGCACCTTCGTGCCGCTGGTCGTACGCGAGAGCGAGGTGGGGCAACTCGACCGCGTACTGCGGATGTTGGGCCTGCCGGGACTGGTCGCCGAGCTCGCGGACGGCGCGACGGCGGTGCTGCTCAGCCTGGCCCGCGACCAGGACGCCGAGGCGCTCACCGCGCACTTCGCGGCCCGGCTGCGCGACGAGTCCGGCTCGATCAAGGCCGTGGTGGCCGCGGCCGACCCGCGCATCGCCTGGGACGACGTGCCCGCCGGACTGCGCGAGGCCCAGCACGTGGCCGACGCGGTCGCGGACCACTCGGCCGCCCTCGACCTCCCGGCCGTCGTACGCCTCAGGGACGTACATCTGCGCGGCCTGGTACGGCTGTTGCGGGACGACCCGAACGTCCAGTCGTTCGCGGAGCGGGAGTTGGACGGGCTGCTGTGCGCGGCAGACGAGGAGCTGCTGTCCGTCCTGCGGACCTATCTCGCCACCGGCCGCAACAAGTCCCGCACCGCCCAGCTCCACCACGTATCGCGGCCCGCGCTCTACCGCAGGCTGGAGGCGATACAGGGCCGGCTCGGCGTGGACCTCGACGACTTCGAGCAGGCCGCGTCGGTGCACATCGCGCTCCTCGCGCACGATGCGCAACAGGGGTGAAACATGCGACGACCTGGGAAAACGGCGGTGAAACATGGGGCGAGCAAGGCGTGACACGGTGGCACGCCGTGCGCCCGCAGACGTGACACCGTGCAACTCAAAGCCTGCTTCCGGACTTCCTAGCCTTCTGGCACACCGAGTGACCGGAGGCCCCGATGAGCAGAGTGATTCGCGCCGCCCTCTTCCAGACCGCGTGGACGGGCGACAAGGAATCGATGATCCAGGTACACGAGCAGGCGGCCCGCGACGCGGCCGCGCAGGGTGCTCAGGTCCTGTGCTTCCAGGAGCTTTTCTACGGACCGTACTTCTGCCAGGTCCAGGACAAGGCGTTCTACGAGTACGCCGAGCAGATCCCGAACGGGCCGATCGTCAAGCGCTTCCAGGCGCTCGCCAAGGAACTGGGCATCGTCCTGATCCTGCCGATGTACGAGGAGGAGCAGCCCGGCGTCCTCTACAACACCGCGGCCGTGATCGACGCGGACGGCTCGTACCTCGGCAAGTACCGCAAGCACCACATCCCGCAGGTGGCCGGCTTCTGGGAGAAGTTCTACTTCCGTCCCGGGAACAGCGGTTGGCCGATCTTCGAGACGGCCGTCGGCAAGATCGGCGTCTACATCTGCTACGACCGGCACTTCCCGGAGGGCTGGCGGGCGCTGGGCCTCGCGGGTGCCGAGATCGTCTTCAACCCGTCGGCGACCTCCCGCGGACTGTCCGCCTACCTCTGGCAGTTGGAGCAGCCTGCCGCCGCGGCCGCCAACGAGTACTTCGTCGGTGCCATCAACCGGGTCGGTGTCGAGGAGTTGGGCGACAACGACTTCTACGGCACGACGTACTTCGTCGACCCGGAGGCCCAGTTCGTGGGCGAGGTGGCGAGCGACAAGGAGACCGAACTGGTCGTCCGGGACCTCGACCTGGAGAAACTGCGCGAGGTACGGGACCGCTGGCAGTTCTACCGCGACCGCCGCCCGGACGCGTACGGCCCGCTGACCGCACCGTAGAACGCCCTGGGTTCCCGCGCCCCGTTTTCAGGGGCGCGGGGCAGCGTCCATCAGCGGCTTCGCCGCGGGGCGCGACCAGCCCCCACAGACCCGCACCAGACCACAATCCAGCGGAGTCAAAACAATGAGTACCCGTACCGTCATCCGCGGCGGCCTAGTCATCACCGCGTCCGACGAACTCCACGCCGACGTCCTGATCGAGGACGGCCGTATCGCCGCACTCGCCACGTCCGGCACGGCCGCCGCCGAAGCCTGGACGGCCGAGCGGGTCATGGACGCCACCGGGAAGTACGTCATCCCCGGCGGCGTCGACGCCCACACCCACATGGAGATGCCGTTCGGCGGCACCAAGGCCGCCGACACCTTCGAGACCGGCACCCGGGCCGCCGCCTGGGGCGGTACGACCACCATCGTCGACTTCGCCATCCAGAGCGTCGGCGGAGCCCTCCGCGAGGGCCTCGACGCCTGGCATGCCAAGGCCGAGGGCAACTGCGCCATCGACTACGGCTTCCACATGATCGTCTCCGACGTCAACGAGGACACCCTCAAGGAGATGGACCTGCTGGTCGAGGAGGGCGTCACCTCCTTCAAGCAGTTCATGGCCTACCCGGGCGTCTTCTACAGCGACGACGGCCAGATCCTGCGCGCCATGCAACGTGCCGCCGACAACGGCGGGTTGATCATGATGCACGCCGAGAACGGCATCGCCATCGACGTGCTGGTGGAGCAGGCCCTGGCCCGCGGCGAGACCGATCCCCGCTACCACGGTGAGGTCCGCAAGTCGCTCCTCGAAGCCGAGGCCACCCACCGCGCCATCAAGCTCGCGCAGGTCGCGGGAGCACCCCTCTACGTCGTGCACGTCTCGGCGATGGAGGCGGTCGCGGAACTGGCCCGGGCGCGCGACGAGGGTCTCCCCGTCTTCGGCGAGACCTGTCCGCAGTACCTCTTCCTGTCGACGGACAACCTCGCCGAGCCCGACTTCGAGGGCGCGAAGTACGTGTGCAGCACGCCCCTTCGGCCGAAGGAGCACCAGGCCAAGCTGTGGCAGGGCCTGCGCACCAACGACCTCCAGGTCGTCTCCACCGACCACTGCCCCTTCTGCTTCGTGGGCCAGAAGGAGCTGGGCCGGGGCGACTTCTCGAAGATCCCCAACGGTATGCCGGGTGTCGAGAACCGCATGGACCTGCTCCACCAGGGCGTCGTGGACGGGCACATCAGCCGCCGCCGCTGGATCGAGATCGCGTGCGCCTCCCCGGCGCGGATGTTCGGCCTCTATCCGAAGAAGGGCACGATCGCCCCGGGCGCCGACGCGGACGTCGTCATCTACGACCCGCACGCCGAGCAGACCGTCTCCGCCGAGACCCACCACATGAACGTCGACTACTCGGCGTACGAGGGCAAGCGCCTCACCGGCCGGGTCGAGACCGTCCTCTCGCGCGGCGAACTCGTCATCACCGAGCGGGAGTACACCGGGCACGCGGGCCACGGCGTCTACACCCCGCGCTCCACCAGTCAGTACCTCAACTAGGAGTGGCGACAATGGACTTCGGACTCGTCCTGCAGACGGACCCGCCGGCCTCGAAGGTCATCAGCCTGATGAAGCGGGCCGAGCGCAACGGCTTCACCTACGGCTGGACCTTCGACTCCGCCGTGCTGTGGCAGGAGCCGTTCGTGATCTACAGTCAGATCCTGTCGAACACCACCAAGTTGACGGTCGGCCCGATGGTCACCAACCCCGGCACCCGCACCTGGGAGGTCACCGCCTCCACCTTCGCCACCCTCAACGACATGTTCGGCAACCGCACGGTGTGCGGCATCGGCCGCGGCGACTCCGCGATGCGGGTCGCGGGCCGCACGCCCAACACGCTGGCCCGGATCAGCGGCGCCATGAAGGTCATCCGGTCGCTGGCCCGCGGCGAGGAGGCCGACCTCGGCGGCACGGTGATCAAGTTCCCGTGGATCAAGCCGGGCGCCGAACTCCCCGTCTGGATGGCCGCGTACGGCCCCAAGGCCCTGAAGATGACCGGCGAGGAGGCCGACGGCTTCATCCTCCAGCTCGCCGACCTCTACCTCACCGAGTACATGGTGAAGGCGGTCAAGGACGCGGCCGTCGCCGCCGGACGCGACCCGTCCGAGGTGAAGATCTGCGTCGCCGCCCCGGCCTACGTCACCGAGGACGACTCGCCCGAGGCGCTGGCCCACGCGCGCGACCAGTGCCGCTGGTTCGGCGGAATGGTCGGCAACCACGTGGCCGACCTCGTCTCCAAGTACGGCGAGCACTCGGCCGCCGTACCCGACGAACTCACGGAGTACATCAAGGCCCGTGAGGGGTACGACTATTCGCACCACGGACGCGCCGACAACCCCGACACCCAGTTCGTGCCCGACGAGATCGTCGACCGGTTCTGTCTGATCGGCCCGGTCGAGAAGCACATCGAGAAGCTGGGCGCCCTGCGCGAGCTGGGCGTCGACCAGTTCGCCGTGTACGACATGCACGACGCGCAGGAGAGCGTGATCGACGCGTACGGGACGAAGGTCATCCCGGCCGTCAACGCCTGACCCACCCACACCGGCGCTGCTCGACTCCCCGTCCCCCACTCCGGTACCGCCCGACTCCCCGTCCCCCCACTCCAGTTCTCCCCCTTCCCCGCCGTCCCGGGGGAGGGGGGCCGGAGCCACCCGCACGGCCTCTCCGGATCCGCCCCTCGTTTGATTGGCCTGCCCATGACCGACACCGCTCCCACGGCCATACCGCCGACCTCTCAAGTCACCCTGGCCGACGGCCGGGTGGAGATCGCCCCTGGTTCGCCGCAGCCCAGCGGCCCCTACGCCAACGAGGACCTGCTGCCGGTCCCGGTGGAGAAGCGCACCTGGACCACGTACAACTTCTCCGCCCTGTGGGTCGGCATGGCCCACAACACGGCCTCCTGGACCCTGGCCTCCGGTCTGATCGCCGTCGGCATGGACTGGAAGCAGGCGGTGTTCACCATCGCCCTGGCCAACCTGATCGTGCTCGTCCCCATGCTGCTCACCGGGCACGCGGGACCGAAGTACGGGATCCCCTTCCCGGTCTTCGCCCGCGCCTCCTTCGGTGTGCGCGGCGCCAACCTGCCCGCCGTCGTACGGGCGTTGGTGGCGTGCGGCTGGTTCGGCATCCAGACCTGGATCGGCGGCGAGGCGATCTACTTCCTCGCCGGGAAGCTGATCGGGGACAGCTGGGCGAACGCCTCGCACATCGGCGGGTACGCCTGGACGATGTGGCTGTCGTTCGCGATCTTCTGGGTGATCCAGGTCGCGATCATCTACCGGGGCATGGAGACGATACGCCGCTTCGAGAACTGGGCGGCGCCCTTCGTGCTCGTCGGCGCGGTCGTCATGCTGATCTGGATGAGCAACAAGGCGGGCGGTTTCGGCCCGTTGCTCGACCAGCCCTCCAAGCTCGGCTGGGGCGGCGACTTCTGGAAGCTGTTCTGGCCCTCGCTGATGGGCATGATCGGCTTCTGGTCCACGCTGTCGCTGAACATCCCCGACTTCACCCGCTACGGCAAGAGCCAGAAGGCGCAGACGTGGGGGCAGGCTCTCGGTCTGCCCACGACCATGACGCTCTTCGCGCTGCTGTCGGTGATGGTCACCTCCGGTTCGCAGGCCGTGTACGGCGAAGCGGTGTGGGACCCGGTCCAGTTGGCGGCGAAGACCGACAACGTGGTGGGCCTGCTCTACGCGTTGGTGACCGTCCTGGTCGCGACCCTGTCCGTGAACATCGCGGCCAACCTGGTCTCCCCGGCCTTCGACTTCTCCAACATCGCGCCCCGGAAGATCAGTTTCCGGGCCGGCGCACTCGTCACCTGTGTGCTCGGCGTGGTCATCTTCCCGTGGAAGCTGTACTCCGACCCGCAGGGCTACATCTTCACCTGGCTCGGCCTGGTCGGCGGTCTGCTCGGCACGGTCGCGGGCATCCTCATCGCCGACTACTGGATCCTGCGCCGCGGCAAGCTCGATCTGACCGACCTGTACCGCGCGGGCGGCCGTTACTGGTACGACGGCGGCTGGAACTGGCGGGCCGTGGTCGCCTTCGTGGTCGGTGGCGTCCTCGCCATCGGCGGCGCCGACTTCCATCCGCTGATCGACGGCCGGCCCATCCCGGCCCTGTCCTCGCTCGCCGACTACGGCTGGGCCGTGGGCCTGGGCACGTCGATGGTGCTCTACGTGGCGCTGATGCTGTTGCGCGGAAAGGAGCCGGAGCCGACGCCGGAGACGGTCAAGGTCTGAGACTTCGGCGGGAGGAGGGCGGCCGGGCCAGGGGTTGATCCACACTCCCTAGCTGGCCAGGCCGCCCTTCAGCGCGGAGACCGCCTCCTTGGCGGCCTTGATGGCGCCTTTGTTGATCTCGTCCGTGCTCGGGGCCTTCTTCGACTCGAAGTCGCTGCCGTTGTAGGTGACGACGACCAGCGCGTTGGACACCTGGGCCACCACCTCGCCCTCGCGGGTCTGCTGCTTGTCCTCGGTGGTCAGGTTCACCACCGAGTAGGCGGTGTCGCCGAGCCCGGGCACCGCGCCGCCGCCGCTCTTCTCCGTGAGCCGCTCCTTGTACGACTTCTGCGCCGCCGCCTCGGAGTCCATGATCTCGAAGGACACGTCGAGCCAGCGGTAGTCGAAGCCCTTGAGCGCGTTCCACGAGCAGGTCCGGCGGATCTTCGCGTCCGTGGACTTGATCTCCTTGCCGGCCGTCTTGGCGCCGGGCACGAGCGAGGTGATCGTCTTCTTGGACAGGCTGCCGCAGGGCGCGGGAGAGGCCCCGTACGACTTGGACACCGCGGCCGTCGCGGGCGCGGTGGGCGACTGCGTGCTCGTCTGCCCGCTCTCCTGCTTGTTCTGGGAGTCGGCGGACGACGTGGTGGCGAACGGCCCGGACGACAGGGCCCAGCCGGCCGCGGCCAGCACGACGACAGGGGACAGACGCGCCGTCAGAGCGAGCGGCAGAGGAAAATCGCGCACGGCACACTTTTCGGTGGGGGACGGTGTGCGGACGGGTCCGCACTGCGGACGGGGGCGCCAGTTTCACACGAGTCCCTGTGAGACGGAAGTGCCAACTCGCTCCGTACCCGCCCGGTCACCCGGGCCTCACGGCTGACGGCCCCTCAGCGCGGGCGTTTCGCGGTGACCAGCCAGACATCTCCCGGTGGGCGCACGCCGTCGGGGTCCGTCGTGTCGCCGCCCCATACCGTCGCCACGGGTACGGGCCTGACCGCGATGTTCTCGTAGCTCCGCAGGATTTCGCGGATGCGGTCCGGGTCCCAGAGGGACCGCGGGCACACGAACGCCAGCCGCCCGCCCGGCAGCAACGTCCGCCACAGGTTCCCGAATCCGGCCACAGGGTCGGTGAAGAACATCACGGCGCCACCACTCACGATGACGTCGAACCCGGCGCGCGGGAACGGATGGATTTCGGCGTCCACCTGCATGTATGAGGCATTCCGGAGCTTTTCGGCGCCCGTGCGCTCGCGTGCCCGGCGCAACAGCGGTGCCTCCGTGTCGACGCCGACGACATGACCGCGGACGGCGATCCGCGCGGCGATCCGGGTCGTGACCCCGGTGCCGCAGCCGACGTCGAGGACACGGTCGGCCAGTTTCACGCCGGCACCGGCGAACAGGGCGTCGTTGGCGCCGCTGCCGAGGATGTCGTAGCGCTCTCGACGGGTGTCAGTGGTTTGCTGCATTTCGGCCGTTTTGCTCATCAGATCTCCCGGGCGATCGGCAGGGTGAGTGCGCTCTCGATGCGGTCCACGGCTGCGAACGCGCCGTACGCGACGAGGCGGACCAAGCGGTGGTCGGTGTGCTCCGGGCGCCGCCAGGCGGTGACGTCCGCGTCCGTGATGCGGTACGGCGCGAGCGCGGCCAGCAGCGCCAGGCGTGCGCCGGGACGCTCACGGCGGTCGGGGACCCCGGGCAGGTCGAGCGGCGGATGCGAGCCGTCCCACCCGCCCACGGTCCGTCGTACGAGGGCCTGGTCGTCGGCGTCGAGCAGACCCCCGCCCGCCGGCGCGGCCTCGCGCAGCGCGCCGTACGCCGGACCGACCGCCGTGCCGGCCGCCCAGGACGGTCCCGGGGGAGGGGCGTCGAGCAGCGGGAGGGAGGCGCCGCGTACGGCGGTACGGCGTACCGTCCCGGCCAGTGAGCGGCCCGCCAGGCTCCGGACCGGTCGCAGACGCTGGGCGTTGCCCGGCAGCAGACGCTCGGTCAGCAGGGCCGACACGATGCGGTTGATGAAGTGGAAGGCGAACGCCGTGCCGAGGTAGGCGGGCGCGTGCTCGCGCGGGAACGGGTACGGGTGCAGATCGGCGCCGGGCACGCGCGTGTGCTCTCCCCAGTGGAGCACACGCGCGTGCACGTCGTTCTCCGGCCGTTCCCCGCGCGCCAGTTGCTCGGCGAGCGCGTGGTCGCCGGTGGCGTGCAGCAGGACGGTGTGCGCGGACACGCAGAACGGGCACCGGTTGGCGCGGGACACCCCGTAGGCGGTCAGCTCCTTGCCGGTCCTGCTGCCCGCCCCGGCGATCAGCGACTCGCGCATCAACGCCCAGGCGGGAGCGAGGAGTTCGGGCGCCGAGGAGAGGACCACGAAGGTGGCCGCCTTGTCGATGCCGAAATCGTGGGCGAGTTGCGCGTACACCTCGGCGACGCGGCCGGTCGCCGCCCTGGGCGCCGGCGGGTCGGTGAAACGGAAGGCTGTGGACATGGCAGCAGCGTGCGCCTCGGGGGTGTCCGCGGTCGTCGTACGGCCGGAGGGAGTTCGGGGGACGCCGGTGGGTGTGCCGGGGCCGCGGACTACTGCGCCGGGAGTAGCCCGAGAGCCGTCCACAGGGCTGACGCCGGTGTCGGCGGTGCCGTCTACTGTGCGGACATGGGGAGTGGGAATCCGGTCGTACGCAGGAACCTCGCCGACGCGGCCCTGGCGGTCGTCGTCGGCGCGCTCGTCGTGACCACGGCCGCCTTCGACGCGGACACCGCGCCCGTCGACTACGCGTTCATCGCCGTGTCCTCGGCCGCCCTGGCGTTCTACCGCACGGCCCCGCGCGCGGTGCTGGCCGTCGCCACGGTCGCGGGCGGGGCGTACGTGGTGCACGCGCACCCGGGCCCACTGGCCGCCCTGCCCGTCCTCGCCGCCGTGCACACCGCCTCACGCGCGGGACACCGGGGCTACGCGGCGGGCGCGGGCGCGGCCTTCCTCGCGGCCTACGTCGCCACCGGCCCGACGACCGAGGAGGTGGCCGAGAAGGCCGCGCTGCTCGCGGGCTGGTTCCTGTGCGCCGTGGTCACCGGCCTCGCCGACCGCAACTGGCAGGCGTACCTGCGCCAGACGGAGCAGCGCGCCCTGGAGGCCGAACGCACCCGGGAGGAGGCGGCGCTGCGCCGGGCGGGCGAGGAACGTCTGCGCATAGCCCGGGAGTTGCACGACTCGCTGACCCACAGCATCTCCATCGTCAAGCTCCAGGCGGGCGTCGCCGTCCACCTGGCCCGCAAGCGCGGCGAGGAGGTGCCGCCGGCCCTGCTGGCCATCCAGGACGCGAGCGGCGAGGCCATGCGGGAACTGCGCGCCACGCTGGAGATCCTGCGCACCGACGAACCCACCGGCACACCCGCGCTGTTGGTCGAGCGGGCCCGCGCCGCGGGGCTCGCCGTCGAACTCACGGTGACCGGCGAGGAACGGCCGCTGCCGGCGACGGTCGACCGAGCCGTGTACCGCATCGTCCAGGAAGCGCTGACCAACGCGGCCCGGCACGCGGGCCCGGCCAAGGTGAACGTCCAGCTCGCCTACGACAAGGCCGACTTGACGATACGCGTCGAGGACGACGGCACCGCCGACCCGGCCCGGCCGCCGACACCCGGCGTGGGGCTCACCGGCATGCGCGAACGCGTCGCGGCCCTCGGCGGCACCTTGGACGCGGCCCCGCGCACGGAGGGCGGCTTCGCGGTGCGGGCCCGGCTGCCGTTGGGGGAGACGGGATGATCAGGGTCGCGCTGATCGACGACCAGGCGCTGATGCGGGCCGGTTTCCGGGCGTTGCTGGAGGCCGAGGACGCCGTCGAGGTGGTCGGCGAGGCGGCGGACGGCGCGCAGGGCCTGGCTCTCGTCCGCGCCGTCGTGCCCGACATCGCGCTGATCGACGTACAGATGCCGGTGATGACGGGCATCGAGACGACCCGCCACATCGCGGCGGACCCCGCCCTCGCGGCCGTGCGCGTCGTGATGCTCACCAACTACGGCCTCGACGAGTACGTCTTCGAGGCCCTGCGCGCGGGTGCCAGCGGCTTCCTCCTGAAGGACACCGAACCGGCCGACCTGCTCCAGGCCATCGAGGTGGTCGCACGCGGCGAGGCCCTGCTCTCCCCGGCCGTCACCCGCACGCTCATCGGCGAGTTCGTGTCCCGGCCGCCGGACCGGGCGACGGCGCCCGGCCTGGACTGTCTGACCCGCCGCGAGCGCGAGGTGACGGCCCTGGCCGCGCGGGGTCTGACCAACGAGGAGATCGCCGCCCACATGGTCATCAGCCCTTTCACGGCGAAGACCCACATCAGCCGTGCGATGACGAAGCTGGGTGCCCGGGACCGGGCCCAACTGGTCGTGTTCGCCTACGAGTCGGGGCTCGTGGTCGCGCGCGGCGCATAACCCTTTGCGCGCCGCGGCGGCAGGTCAGCACGCTGGTGCCATGACGGAGACGACACGCCCGCAGGAGCCCACCGTGCGCGAGGAGATCCTCGCCTACTACGGCCGTGGCGAGGAGGACGGCCGCCTCAGACAAGGCGGCGCCGGGCGACTGGAGTTCTGGCGCACGCAGGACGTGCTGCGCCGCATCCTGCCCCCGGCTCCCGCGCGCGTGCTGGACGTCGGCGGCGGCAGCGGGGTGCACGCCGAGTGGCTCGCCCGGGACGGGTACGAGGTCGAACTGGTCGACCCCGTACCGCTGCACGTGGAGCAGGCCGCTCGACTGCCCGGTGTGACGGCAGGATCCGGGGACGCGCGGTCGCTGCCCGTGGCCGACGCCGGCTTTGACGCCGTGCTGCTCCTCGGCCCGCTGTACCACCTGCCCGAACGGGCCGACCGGGTTCGGGCGTTGGCGGAGGCGCACCGAGCGGTCCGTCCCGAGGGGCCGGTGGTGGCGGCCACCATCAACCGGTTCGCGGGTCTGCACGACCTGCTCCACCAGGAGCTCTACTTCGACCCCGCGCGGCGCGCCCGCACCGACGCGGTCAGCGATCACGGCCGGCACGGACCCGAGGGCGGCCTGTTCACCACCGCGTACTTCGCAGAACCCACCGAGGTGCCGGGCGAGTTCACCGACGCCGGTCTCGTCCCGGAGGGGCAGTACGGCCTGGAGGGCGTCGCCTGGCTGATGGGCGGCCTCGACGCGTGGCTGGAGGACCCCGACCGCCGGGAGGCCGTCCTGGCGGCCACCCGGCGCATCGAGTCCGAGCCGACGCTGATCGGCACGAGCGGGCATGTGCTCACGGTGGGCAGACGCTGCTCCTCGTAGAGCCCTACGCCTCCTGGGTGGACAGACCGTAGTCCGCGACCATGGCCTTGGCATGGATGTAGAAGCCGTCGGGGTCGGAGTAGCCGACGACCGTGCCGCCCGCCGCCTTGATCGCGGAGACCTGACTGGAGTAGTCGCCCGGGGTCTCCAAAACATGTGTGGCTCCTGGTCGAGTTGACGCCCACCTGGGGGGATGTGAGTGCGTGCATGACACCACGCGCGTAGAACGACGAGGAAGGGAAGCCCGGTGAACTCGGGATTACCGGGCCTTCAGCCAACCGGGCAAAGAGGACTTCGCACAGGTGGGAGGTGGTTCAAGGGATGCCCGTGAGGTCGCAAAACCTTCGTGGGCCGCCCGGTTGGGCATAGCCTGCTGCAAGATCCGGAGCGCCGGTCGGAGCGACCGAGGCGCGCGACCAGCGAGAGGTGAGAGATGCCGTTCACGACCCGGCCGACCCTGCAGGGCACCTTCGGCATGGTGTCCTCGACCCACTGGCTGGCCTCGCAGTCCGCGATGGCCGTCCTGGAGGACGGCGGGAACGCCTACGACGCAGCCGTGGCGGGCGCGTTCGTCCTGCACGTCGTCGAACCGCATCTGAACGGCCCCGCCGGCGAGGTGCCGATCCTGCTCGCCCCTGCGGGCGGCGAGGTACGCGTGCTGTGCGGCCAGGGCGTCGCACCGGCCGGAGCGACGGTCGCTCACTACAAGGCACTCGGCCTCGAGCTCGTCCCCGGCACGGGACCGCTCGCCGCCGCCGTGCCGGGCGCCTTCGACGCCTGGATGCTCCTCCTGCGCGACCACGGCACCAAGTCCCTCGCAGACGTCCTCAAGTACGCCATCGGGTACGCCGAGGACGGCCACGCGCCCGTGGAGAACGTCGGCGCCACGGTGGAGGCGGTACGGGAGCTCTTCGAGACCGAGTGGACGTCCTCCGCCGAGGTCTACCTGCCGGGCGGAAAGGCCCCGCGCCCCGGCGAACTGCTGCGCAACCCCGCCCTCGCCGCCACCTGGAAGCGCCTGCTCGACGAGGTGGCCGGGGCCGGGGACCGGACCGCGCAGATCGAGGCCGCGCGCGAGGTGTGGCGCTCCGGCTTCATCGCCGAGGCACTGGTACGGCAGTCCGGGCGCCCCACCATGGACACCAGCGGCGAGCGCCACACCGGCACCCTCACGGCCGCCGACCTCGCCGGCTGGTCCGCGACCTACGAGGCGCCCGCGACGTACGACTGGCACGGCTGGACCCTGTGCAAGGCCGGCCCGTGGAGCCAGGGCCCGGTCCTGCTCCAGCAACTCGCGCTGCTCCCGGCGGAGTTGTCCGAGCTGCCGGAGTACGGCTCCGCCGACTACGTCCACCTGCTGATCGAGGGCTGCAAACTCGCCATGGCCGACCGGGAGGCCTGGTACGGGGACGCGGACGGCGCGGACGAGGTGCCGCTCGGCGAACTGCTGTCCGCCGACTACAACGCGGCCCGGCGTCTGCTCGTCGACGACAAGGCATCGTACGAACTGCGCCCCGGCAGCCCCGGTGGGCGCGCACCCCGACTCAGCACGCACGCGTGCGTGGTCACCACCGTCGATGCCGGCTTCGACCCGATGGGGGCCGGTGAGCCGACGGTGGCGAGGACGGGCGGGGAGCCCGAGGTCGGTTCCGACGGTGCCACCCGGGGCGACACCTGCCATATCGACGTCGTCGACCGCTGGGGCAACATGGTCGCGGCCACCCCGAGCGGCGGCTGGCTGCAGTCCAACCCCGTCGTGCCCGAACTGGGCTTCCCGCTCGGCACCCGGCTTCAGATGACCTGGCTGGAGGAGGGCCTGCCGAACTCCCTCACCCCGGGCCGCCGGCCCCGCACCACCCTCACGCCCTCCATCGCCCTGCGCGGCGGCGTCCCGGTCATGGCCTTCGGTACGCCCGGCGGAGACCAGCAGGACCAGTGGCAGCTGCACTTCTTCCTGGCCGTCGCCCTGCGCCCACCGATGCGCGGCGGCCTCGACCTGCAGGGTGCGATCGATGCCCCGAACTGGCACAACGACGGTTTTCCCGGGTCGTTCTACCCGCGCGGGATGCGGCCGGGGAGCGTGACCGTGGAGTCCCGTACGGATTCGGAGGTCGTCGCGGAACTGCGGCGGCGCGGGCACGACGTGACCGTCGCAGACGCCTGGTCGGAGGGGCGGCTGTGCGCGGTCGCGCGGGATCCGGGGACCGGGATCCTGTCGGCGGGGGCGAATCCGCGAGGCATGCAGGGGTATGCGGTGGGGCGCTGAAGGGGCGCCTTGAGTGTGCTGAGGGAGCGCCCTCGGCATCGTGATCGCCGACAGAGCATGGCCTGCCGGGATTTCATGCCGATTCCACCCGGAGTGCACCGGGCGGGTGGGGATTGTCAGTGGCGCGTGCTCTCATGGAGGCATGATCGAAGACACGGAAACCATCGAAGAGTTTCTCGAAAAGAACTCGGCCGACGTCGAGCAGGCGGTCCGTGAGGCCGCCGCGAAGGAGATCACCCCCCGCTTCCGTCGGCTCGCCGCGCACGAGGTCGACGAGAAGGCGGGACCGCACGACCTGGTGACGGACGCCGACCGCCTGGCGGAGAAGTACCTGACCGGGGCGCTGAGCGCCCTGCTGCCGGGTTCCGTCGTGGTCGGCGAGGAGGCGGTGCACGCCAATCCGGCGACGTACGAGGCGATACAGGGCGAGGCGCCGGTCTGGATAGTCGACCCCGTCGACGGGACCCGCCAGTTCGTGCACGGCGAACCCGGATTCTCCACGCTGGTGGCCCTCGCGCACCACGGAGTCCTGCTCGCCTCCTGGACCTACGCCCCGGCCCTCGGCCTGCTCGCCACGGCCGTGAAGGGGCAGGGCGCCCACCTCAACGGCGAGCGGCTCCACGCGGGACCGCCCGCCCCCGGCCGCGACCTCGAAGTGGCCACCTCCCACCCGGACTACACGACGGACGACCAGAAGCGCTCCCTGCTCGGCCTGTGGACCGAGGGCGTCGCACCGCGCGCGTGCGGCTCGGCGGGACTGGAGTATCTCGCCATCGCCCGCGGCGAGTTGGACGCGACGGCGTTCTCCTGGGAGGCCGCCTGGGATCACGCGGCGGGCCTCCTGCTGGTCGAGGAGGCGGGCGGCACCCACCTCACGGTGACCGGGGAGCCGTTCCGCGTCACGGGCGGCAACGCGCTGCCGTTCACCGCCGCCCGGGACGCCGCCACGGCGCGCCGGATCGTGGGACTGCTGTCGGGCACGGCCTGACGAAGAGGACTGACGAAGAGGACTGACGAGGACCGAGGAGACCAAGGAGGTCGGGGACGGTGGGCGGCACGGCCGGGGGCACGCCGTCTCCCGACGACCGCCCGATGTGCAACACCCGTGGCCCATAGGTGTCAGTGCCCCGTCATATCCTGACCCCGCAGGCCATCTGACGAAGGGGTCCGAAGGTGCCGTCGATGCTCGATGTGGTCGTGGTGGGAGCGGGGCCCAACGGGCTGACCGCGGCCGTGGAGCTGGCCCGTCGTGGCTTCTCCGTGGCGGTCTTCGAGGCCCGTGACACCGTGGGCGGGGGAGCCCGTACGGAAGAGCTCACCCTTCCCGGCTTCCGTCACGACCCCTGCTCCGCCGCCCACCCGCTCGGGATCAGCTCCCCGGCGTTCCGCGCCCTGCCCCTGGAGCGGTACGGCCTGGAGTGGCTCCAGCCCGAGCTGCCCATGGCGCACCCCTTCACCGACGGCACCGCCGCCGTGCTGTCCCGGTCGGTCGCGGAGACGGCCGCCTCCTTCGGACCCCGGGACGCGGGACCGTACCGCAGGCTGGTCGAGCCCTTCCTCCCCCAGTGGGACACCCTGGTGCGCGACTTCATGTCCCTGCCGCTCACCGCGCTCCCGCGCGACCCGGTGACCCTCGCCCGCTTCGGTCTCGTCGGTCTGCCGCCGTCCACCTGGCTGACCCGCCGCTTCCACGACGAGCGGGCCAAGACCCTCTTCGCGGGCCTCGTCGCCCACGTCATGGCCCCCCTCTCCGGCTTCGCCACCGGCGCCATCGGCCTGGTCTTCGCCCTCGCCGCGCACGCGCGCGGCTGGCCGGTCGCGCGCGGCGGCTCGCAGTCCATCTCCGACGCGCTCACCGCCTACCTCAAGGACCTCGGCGGCACGGTCCACACGGACTACGAGGTCAAGCGCCTCGACGACCTTCCGCCCGCACGCGCGTACGTCTTCGACACCTCGCCCACCGCCCTGGCCCGCATCGCGGGCTTCGGCCGCTACTACGAGGGCTACCGGTACGGCCCCGGTGTCTTCAAGGTCGACTACGCGCTGGACGGCCCGGTGCCGTGGACGGCCGAGCAGGCCAGGGTCGCCGGCACGGTACAGATCGGCGCCGACAGCGCGGAGATCGGCATCGCGCTGCGCGCGGCCTCCCGGGAGGGCCGGGCCCCCGACAGGCCGTTCATGATCACCGTGCAGCCCAGCGTCGTCGACCCCGGCCGCGCACCCGAGGGCAAGCAGGTCTTCTGGGCCTACGGACACGTCCCGAGCGGCTGGACCGGCGACCTGACGGACGTGATGGAACGCCAACTGGAGCGCTTCGCACCGGGGTTCCGCGACCGCGTCCTCGCCCGCGCGATCGCCGGACCCCCCGAACTCGCCGCGCGCAACGCCAACTACGTCGGCGGCGACATCGGCTCCGGCGCGGTCTCCGGTCTGCAGACCCTGCTGCGCCCCAAGCTCTCCCTGTCGCCCTACACCACCCCGCACCCCGCCGTCTTCATCTGCTCCTCGGCCACGCCGCCGGGTCCCGGCGTGCACGGCATGTCGGGGCACAACGCGGCGAAGGCGGTCTGGAGCAGGCTGCGTGAGCAGTCCTGACCTGTTCTGGAGGTGTACGTATGACCCCCACCATCACCCTCGTCCAGGGCGACATCACGCGCGAGAGCGTCGACGCGATCGTCAACGCGGCCAACTCCTCCCTGCTCGGCGGCGGAGGAGTCGACGGCGCGATCCACCGCCGTGGCGGCCCCGCGATCCTGGAGGAGTGCCGGAAGCTGCGCGCCTCCCACTACGGCAAGGGTCTGGCGACGGGCCACGCGGTCGCCACCACGGCGGGCAATCTGGACGCCCGCTGGGTGATCCACACGGTCGGCCCGGTGCACAGCGGGACCGAGGACCGCTCGGCCCAACTGGCCTCCTGCTACCGGGAGTCGCTGCGGATCGCCGACGAACTCGGAGCGCGTACGGTCGCGTTCCCCGCGATCTCCACCGGCATCTTCGGCTGGCCGATGGACGACGGCGCCCGGATCGCCGTGGAGACGGTCCGGGCCGCCGACACCGCGGTCGAGGAGGTCAGGTTCGTCCTCTTCGACCGGCCGGCCTACGAGGTTTTCGCGGCGCAACTGGACTGACCTGCACCGCAATTCGGTCCATGAAGGGGAAGAGTCGCATGTCACGAGTCGAAGTGAACGGCGTAGACCTCTACTGCGAAGTCGTGGGCGACGGCGACCCGTTGGTGCTGGTGCACGGCTCCTGGGACGACCACTACGCATGGCTGCGCGTCGTCGACGCCTTCGCGGAGCGGTTCCGGGTCCTGGTCTACGACCGTCGCGGGCACAGCCGTAGCGAACGCCCGCCCGGGCAGGGGACCCGCTTCGAGGACGAGGAGGATCTGGCCGCGCTGATCGCGACGCTCGGGTCCGGGCCGGTGTACGTGGCGGCGAACTCCTTCGGCGCGTCCACCGCGCTCGGCCTGGCCGCCCGACGCCCCGAACTCTTCCGGGGGCTCACCGTGCACGAGCCGCCGCTCGTGGACGTCGTCGCCGACGATCCCGTACTGCGCCCGATGATGACGTCGATCCGGCAGGAACTGGCCGCCGTCCTCGCCCACCTGCGGGCGGGCGAGGACCTGGAGGGAGCGCGCCGGTTCATGGACAGGATCGCGCTGGGCCCGGGGGAGTGGGACAAGCTCCCCGCCAAGGCGCGCGACACCTTGGTCGCCAACGCCCCGACCTTCCTGGACGAGCAAGGCGACCCGGCCTGGGCCGCCCTCGCCCTCGACCGCCTCGCGGGCCGGTCGGTTCCCCTCCTGGTCACGCACGGCACGACCAGCCCCGCATGGGTGCACCCGATCACGGCCCGGCTGACCGAGGCGCTGCCGCAGGCGCGGGCTCACACTTTCGAGGGCTCCGGACACGTCCCTCATGCGACGAGTCCGCAGGAGTACGTGGACGTCGTGACCGGCTTCGTGGAGGAGATCCGGCGGGCGGGCTGAGGCAGGCGCGGACCGGAGCCGCTGACCTGGTCTTCTTCGCGGTGTCCGGGCTGGTCGAGAGCCCCTCCCGTTCACCCGTTCGGCGCACTCGGGATGGCGCCCCCCTGCCGTCGGCCGAAGGCTCGGTCTCACCGAAGCGGGGGCCTCAGAAGGGACCAGCACCCATGAGCCAGCAGGCAGCGCACCCGACCGGCACGCCCGCCGGCACCCCGTCCTCCCCGCGTTCCGCGCGCCCCGGAGGGGGCGGCGACGGCTGGATGTCCGGCGGGGTCGTCTTCGCCGGTGTGCTGATGCTGTGCAACGGTGTCCTGGCCGTCCTGGAGGGCATCGCGGCGATCGCCAAGGACGACGTCTACGGCGGTGTCGGCAGCTACGTCTACGAGCTCAACCTCACCGGCTGGGGCTGGATCCACGTCATCCTCGGCGCGCTGGTCGCCGTCACCGGCTGGGGCGTGCTCAGGGGCGAGTCCTGGGCCCGGCTCACGGGCATTTTCCTGGCCTCGCTGAGCCTGGTCGCGCAGTTCCTGTTCCTGCCGTACTCGCCGCTGTGGTCCCTGATCATGATGGCCATCGACGTGTTCGTCATCTGGGCGCTGGCCTCGCAGCAGGAGACGGCGGGCCGCAAGGTGGCGTGACGTGAGCCGCGGGGGTGGCGCGGCCGGCGGGTAGGGTCGGCGGAAGAGAGGGGCGCCCGGTGATCCGAGGTGCCCCAGCGCACGCAAGGCTGATGTCGCATTCTCGCCAGCCCCGCCCCCGCGCATCGCCGATGCTGGACGCATGCAGAACGGGATGCACACCGACCGAGAGCGCTGCGTACGCGCCGTCCAGTCCAAGGACGCGCGCTTCGACGGCTGGTTCTTCACGGCGGTCCTGACGACCCGGATCTACTGCCGGGCCAGTTGCCCCGTGGTCCCGCCCAAGGCCCGGAACATGGTCTTCTACCCCAGCGCGGCGGCCTGTCAGCAGGCCGGTTTCCGGGCCTGCAAGCGCTGCCGGCCCGACACCAGCCCCGGTTCTCCGGAGTGGAACCGGCGCGCTGACCTCGTCGCCCGTGCGATGCGGCTGATCGCCGACGGTGTCGTGGACCGCGACGGCGTCCCCGGCCTCGCCGCCCGCCTCGCCTACAGCACCCGGCAGGTCGAACGCCAGCTGCTCGCCGAGGTCGGCGCCGGGCCGCTCGCGCTCGCGCGGGCCCAACGCGCCCAGACCGCACGCCTGTTGATCGAGACGACCCCCCTCCCGATGGCGGAGCTCGCCTTCGCGGCCGGTTTCTCCTCGATCCGCACCTTCAACGACACCGTGCGCGAGGTCTTCGCCCTCTCCCCGACCGAACTGCGGGGTCGCCGCCCCAAGAGAGCCACGGCGGCTCTCACCCCCGGCGTGCTGACGCTCCGCCTCCCCTTCCGCGCCCCCCTCAACCCCGACAACCTCTTCGGCCACCTCGCGGCGACCGCCGTACCGGGGGTGGAGGAGTGGCGGGACGGCGCCTACCGCCGCACGCTGCGCCTGCCGTACGGCCACGGCATCGCCGCGCTCACCCCGGCCGCCGACCACATCGCCTGCCGCCTGACCCTCAGCGACCTGCGCGATCTCACGGTCGCCATCAGCCGCTGCCGCCGCATGCTCGACCTGGACGCCGACCCGGTCGCCATCGACGATCAGCTCCGCACGGACCCGTTGCTCGCGCCGCTCGTCGACAAGGCCCCCGGCCGACGCGTCCCGCGCACGGTCGACGAGGCGGAGTTCGCCGTACGCGCCGTGCTGGGCCAGCAGGTCTCCACCGCCGCCGCCCGCACCCATGCGGCCCGACTGGTCACCGCGCACGGCGATCCGGTGGAGGACCCCGAGGGTGGCCTCACCCACCTCTTCCCGACTCCCGAAGCACTCGCCGCACTCGACCCCGAGTCCCTGGCGATGCCCCGCACCCGCCGCACCACGTTCACCACACTCGTCCGCCAACTGGCCGACGGCACGCTCCACTTGGGCCCGGAGAGCGACTGGCCGGAAACCCGGTCCGCGCTCCTCTCCCTCCCCGGCTTCGGCCCCTGGACGGCCGATGTGATCGCGATGCGTGCCCTCGGCGACCCCGACGCCTTCCTCGCCACCGACCTCGGAATCCGGCGCGCAGCCCAGGAGTTGGGCCTCCCGTCCACACCGGCGGCCCTCACGGCCCGAGCGGCGGCCTGGCGCCCCTGGCGGGCGTACGCGACCCAGTACCTGTGGGCGACCGACAGTCACCCGATCAACTTCCTCCCGGTATAAGGGTATTTGGAGAAAATGAAGCAGCACACCGTCATCGCCAGCCCCTACGGCCCCCTCACCCTCGTCGCTGACGACGGTGTCCTGTGCGGCCTCTACATGACCGAACACCGCCACCGCCCGCCCGAGGAGACCTTCGGCTCGCGCGACGACACCGTTTTCGGTGAGGCGGAGGAGCAGCTGGAGGCTTATTTCGCGGGCGAGTTGAAGGAGTTCACCCTCGACCTGAAGCTGACCGGCACCCCGTTCCAGCGCAGCGTCTGGGACCAACTCGCCCTGATCCCCTACGGCGAGACCCGCTCCTACGGAGACCTGGCCGAAGCCCTCGGCAACCCGGGCGCCTCGCGCGCGGTCGGCCTCGCCAACGGCAAGAACCCCATCAGCATCATCGTCCCGTGCCACCGGGTCATCGGCGCGAGCGGCAGCCTGACGGGCTACGGCGGCGGCCTGGACCGCAAGCAGCGACTGCTGGCGTTCGAGGGCGCGGGCGGCTCCGAGAGCGGTACGACACTGTTCTGACGTACTTCTCCCTGCGGGACCGAGCGGATTCGACCAGACTGTGCCAACAGAAGGAAAGGGGTCATCGCTCATGTCTCTCGCCCGTGTCCACAACTTCTCCCTCTCGCTCGACGGCTTCGGTACCGGTGACGTCCAGAGCAAGGACGCGCCGTTCGGCCACGCCGGCGAGCGGTTGCACCAGTGGATGTTCACCACTCGTTTCTGGCACGACATGACCGGCGGGGCCGGCGGCACCGCCGGTGTCGACGATGCCTTCGCCCGGCAGTTCGCGCCCGGGATCGGTGCCGAGATCATGGGCGCGGGGAAGTTCGGGCCGCCCGGCTGGCACGAGGACCCGGAGTGGAAGGGGTGGTGGGGACCCAACCCGCCGTTCCACACGCCGACGTTCGTCCTCACCCATCACCCGCGCCCGTCGATCGAGATGGAGGGCGGTACGACGTTCCACTTCCTCGACACGTCCCCCGACAAGGCGCTCGAGACGGCCCGCGAGGCCGCGGACGGCCAGGACGTGCGCATCGGCGGGGGAGTCACGGTGGTCCGCGACTTCCTCGCCGCCGGCCTCATCGACCGTATGCACGTCGTGGTGGTGCCGATCCTGCTCGGCCGGGGCGTACGCCTCTGGGACGGCCTTGAGGACGTGGAGAAGGACTACGCGGTCGAGGCCACCTCGTCGCCCACCGGAGTCACGCACGTGACCTTCACCCGCGCCGGCCTCTGAACGGACCTGTCCAGCCCGCCGTCACGCGTTCTGCGTGCTCAGCCGGCGCAGGAGTGCCGGCAGGGCCGTGCCGATCGGTTCCCGTACGACCTCGTCGGCCCGTTCGTCGTACGGGGTCGGCTCGGCGTTGACGACGACGAGCCGGGCCCCGTGGTCGGCGGCGACGCCGGCCAGTCCCGCCGCGGGGTGCACCTGGAGGCTGCTGCCGACGGCGATGAACACCTGGCAGGCCTTGGCGATCGCGGCGGCCTCGCCGAGGACCACCGGGTCGAGGTGTTCGCCGAAGAAGACGGTCGCGGACTTGAGGATGCCTCCGCAGTCGAGGCAGGGCGGGTCCTCCTCCCCGGCCTCGACGCGGGCGATCGCATCCTCCATCGGCCCGCGCGCGGCGCACTTGGTGCACACGAAACTCCGTGCGCTGCCGTGCAGTTCGAGCACTTTGCGGGCGGGCATCCCGGCCCGCTGGTGCAGCCCGTCGACGTTCTGCGTGAGCACCCGCACCGGCACGCCGTCCCGCTCCAGCTCGGCCACCGCCACGTGCGCGGCGTTCGGCTCGGCCGTCAGGGTGCGGTTCTTGCGGCGCATCTGCCATGAACGGCGGCGGATCTCCGGGTCGTTCATGTAGTACTCGTAGGTGACGAGCTTCTCGGCGTCGGGGTCGCGGCGCCACAGGCCGTTGGGGCCGCGGTAGTCGGGGATGCCGGAGTCGGTGGAGATACCCGCGCCGCTGAGAAGGGCGACCAGTGGTCTGCTCATGGCGTCGAGCGTAGGTCGGCGCGTCCGCGTGCGGCCAACGGATATCGCCGGACCCCCGGCCTCCGGCCTCTTGCCGTCGCCGCCCCCGGATCCCCGTCAGCCGACCCGCTGCCCGTTCTCCAGTTCCGCCGTGCCCGAGCCGCTCGCCAGGACGTCCAGGGCGATCAGGACGCGGTGGCCGAGGGTGCCCAGGAGGTACTCGCCGAGGTTCTCGGGCTCGACCAGGCGCCAGGACAGCAGCTCCTCCTCCTGGAGGCGGATCGCCTTGAAATCGTCCTCGGTGAGGACACCGCCGTCGTACAGGTACGCCACCAGCGGCGGCCAGGTGGGCTTGTACACCCAGTCCACCGCGAGCAGTTGTCCCAGTTCGCGGTCGAGGCCGATCTCCTCAAGGGTCTCGCGGCGCGCGCCCTGGCGCGGGGTCTCGCCGTCGTCGGACTCGATCGTGCCGCCCGGAAGCGCCCAGCCCTCACGGTAGTTGGGCTCGACGAGCAGGACGCGGCCCGCGGCGTCGCGGAAGAGGGCGGCGGCCCCGGCGAGCACACGGGGTAGACCGGCGATGTACGTGGCGAAGTCTTGGGTGGTCACTCAGGAAGGGTAACCAGCTCGCGCGCCCGTACATCGGACCCACCGCCCGGCCGAGGCAAGCGGCAGATCAGGCTCGGCCGGAGCCCGTTCACCCACGCGCGGCGATCAGGCTTCGACGCCCGCCAACTGCAGGGTCCGCTCCGCCAGTTCACTGATCCGGGCCCGGTCGAAGCCGAACACCGCGCTGCGTACCGTGTCCTCCAGCGGTTCCTTCCACTGTGCCGGGATGGCGTCCGCGCCGGTCAGTACGCCCGCCACCGAGCCGGCGGTCGCGCCGTTGGAGTCGGTGTCCAGGCCGCCGCGGACGGTGAGCGTGATGGTGCGGGTGAAGTCACCGTCGCCGTACAGCAGCCCCGCGGTGAGCACCGCCGCGTTCGGGATGGTGTGGATCCAGCCGAGGCCGGTGGTCTCCTCGGACACCGTGGTCAGGGTGTCCTCCCAGGTCATGCGGGTGGCGTGGAGCGAGACGACCCGGCGCACGGTACGGGCGAGCCGGCTGCTCGCCGGGATGACGGCGAGCGCCTGGTCCACCGCGTTCCGCACGGTCGGTGCGGTGAAGGCCGCCGAGATCAGCGCCGCCGCCCACATGGCGCCGTAGACACCGTTGCCCGTATGGGACAGCACCGCGTCCCGGCGGGCCAGGGAGGCGGCCCGGCGGGGGACGCCCGGGCAGGTCCAGCCGTAGATGTCGGCGCGGATCAGCGCGCCGATCCACTCCTGGCAGGGGTTGTCGAACGTCGCCGTCAGCGGCGGCTTGAGCCCGTTGGCGAGGTTGCGGTACGCGGCCCGCTCCGCCGTGTAGGTCTGCAGATACGGCAGCCGCAGCAGCCACAGGTCGCCCACCTGCTCGGTGCTGAAGCCGAAGCCGTGCGTCTCCAGCAGGTGGAGGCCGAGGATCGCGTAGTCGACGTCGTCGTCACGGCAGCTGCCGTGGATGCGGCCGCGCACGCACTGGCGCCACTCGGGGCGCAGCTCGAAGCCGTCGCTCTCGTCGGCGGGCGCGGGGAGGTAGTCGGTGAGCGGCAGGGCCGCGGCCTGCCGCAGATAGCGGTCGATCCGGTCCCGCGTCCACAGGTCGCCCTGCTCGACCGGCTTGCCGAGCATGTTGCCCGAGATCCGGCCCAGCCAGCCCCCGAGGACGCGGTCGGCGAGCTCTGGTGCGGTGCCCACAGGGGTCATGGTCCCGGTTTACCCGAATCCGGCCCGTCCGTCCCCCCTTCGGCGGTCCGCACAGGGGTTTCCCACCGCGCTCGTACGTTGTTCCCACCCCGTTCTCAGGGAACGGTCGGGGCATGACGGCGAGGCCGTCCTCCGGTTAAGGTCACAGCGGCGCGACTGGTCCTGACATGTGCGGGGCCCGGAGAGCAAGGGGATAACTGGTGACACAGCGGGTGCTCATCGCCGCGGACAAGTTCAAGGGCTCGCTGACGGCCGTACAGGTCGCCGAGCGGGTGACGACCGGGCTGCGCCGGATCGTCCCGACGCTCCAGGCGGCGTCGCTCCCCGTGGCCGACGGCGGTGACGGCACCGTGGACGCGGCGGTCGCGGCCGGTTTCGAGCGGCGTGAGGTGCGGGTCGCGGGCCCGCTCGGGCACGAGGTGACGGCGGCCTTCGCGCTGCGCGACGACACGGCGGTCGTCGAAATGGCCGAGGCCAGCGGGCTGCAGCGGCTGCCTGCGGGCGTCTTCGCGCCGCTCACGGCCTCGACGTACGGCTCCGGGGAGCTGCTGCGGGCCGCACTGGACGCGGGCGCCCGGACCATCGTCTTCGGGGTCGGCGGCAGTGCGACGACCGATGGCGGCGCCGGCATGCTGTCCGCGCTCGGCGCGCGGTTCCTGGACGCCGAGGGGGAGCCGGTCCCGCCGGGCGGCGGCGGTCTGGCCGAGCTCGCCTCCGCCGACCTGTCGGCCCTCGATCCCCGCTTCGCCTCCGTCGAACTGGTGCTCGCCAGCGACGTCGACAACCCGCTCACCGGTCCCAAGGGTGCCCCGGCGGTCTACGGGCCGCAGAAGGGCGCCTCGCCGGACGACGTGGAGACCCTGGACGCGGCCCTCGCGCACTACGCCAAGGTGCTGGAGGACTCGGCCGGCGCCAAGGCCGCCGAGTACGCCTCCGCGCCGGGCGCGGGTGCCGCGGGCGGCATCGGCTACGGCGCCCTCCTGCTCGGCGCCCGCTTCCGCCCCGGCATCGAGGTCATGCTCGACGTCCTCGGCTTCGCGGCGGCCCTTGAGCACGCGGACCTGGTGATCACCGGCGAGGGCTCCCTCGACGAACAGACCCTGCACGGCAAGGCCCCCGCGGGCGTCGCCACGGCCGCGCGGGCGGCCGGCAAGGAGGTGGTCGCGGTGTGCGGCCGGCTCGCCCTGCAACCGCAGGCGCTGGGACAGGCCGGTTTCCGGCGCGCGTACCCGCTGACCGATGTCGAACCGGACATCGCCAAGTGCATCACGGAGGCCGGGCCGATCCTGGAGAAGGTCGCGGAGCAGATCGCGCGGGACTTCCTGGTCTGAGATCCGGTCCGGTCACGTCCCGGGCTCGCCCGACGTCCGTCGCAGGCGCACTCGTTCGCCCAACTCGCTTCCATCCCAGCCCCGTTCACCTCCGCATGCCCGACAGCCGATACGCGTCCAGCGCGAGCGTCATCTCGATCAGGTCCCGAGGCCTGGCCAGCGATCGGGACGTGAGCTGTTTCAGCCGCCGTAACCGGTTGAAGACCGTGTTGCGGTGGCAGTACAGCCTTGCCGCGGCCCGGCCCGCCGAGCCCTCGCAGGCCAGCCACCCGTCGAGGGTCTCCAGGAGCACGGCCCGGTCGGCGGGCTCCAGCTCCAGGAGCGCGCCGAACACGTCCGCCACCAGCCGGTCCGCCAGCTCCGGCTGGCTCACCACCAGCGCGGTCGGCATCCGCTGATCCAGGCGTACGACCGCGGTCCCGTCCGGCGGGCAGGTGCGCAGCGCCAGTTCGGCCAGCCGCCGGGCCCGCCCCAGCTCGGCGAGCCCGGGCACCACCGGGCTGATACCGCCGGGACCCGAGCAGCGCCCGGCGAGCACGCGCGCGACGCCGTCCAGGCCCTGACCGGGCGCCAGCGCCACGACCCCCACCTCGCCGTCGGCCCGCATCCGCCAGATGAACCGGAACCCGGCACCCCGCACCGGCCGCTCGGCCGGCTCGCGCCGCTCGGCCCGCAGCACCACCACGGCGTACGGCCCGTGCTCCGGCAGGTCGAGCCCCGCCGCCGCCCGCGCCGCGAGCCCGGGCGTGGCCTGTCCCTCCAGGAGCGCGTCGAGGAGTGCCTGCAATTGCTCGTCCGTGCGTCGGCGTAACTCCGCCTCCGTGGCCCGGTAGGCCTCCGACGCGGTCTGGGCCTGCGCGTCCACCGCCGACCACACCATCGTCGTCGAGCGCATCAGCGCCGTGAGCCGCTCGGGCTCGCGGCCCGCCGTCCCGTCCACGAGCGCGTCCCACAGCAGATAACCGGCGCTGCGGTAGGCATGCACGAGGAGGTCCAGCGGCAGCCCCTGCCGGGCCCGGCGCCGGCCGGCGTCCTCGGCGTACTCCAGGTCCCGGCGCGGCGAGTCCCGGGGCGCGGAGAGCGTCTCGATGCCGATCCGCATCGCCTCCTCCGCCTCCCGCCACTGCTGGTCGTGCGGGAGCACCTGCCCGTAGACGGGGGAGTACTCGGTGAGCTGCCGCAGGTGTTCGTCGACGAGTTGCGGCAGCCGTTCCAGCAGAGTCGTGCAGGACTCCGCGAGCAGCTTCCAGTCATGACCGGTCCGCGGCCTTCGCGCTCCCATGGCCGGAGGATGCCATCGCGGGACGGTCCCGCACAGGCCCCTGACACGCGGTGTTGTGCGCGTGCACAACGGCCGGCCCGACCCGCTGGGCACTCGCAGCGATTCCGCCACGGGCCGTGGACGGGCGCCCCCGCCGGTGCTGGGGTGAGCGCCACACCGAGTCGAACAGGGGGTGTTCATGGGCGGATCCGGACTGGTCGTACGTGAGCTGTCGGTCGGATACGGACCCGTACGGGCGGTGCGCCGGGTGTCCCTGGAGGTGCCGGAGGGGGAAGTGGTGACCGTGCTCGGCAGCAACGGCGCGGGCAAGTCCACGCTGCTCAGGGCGGTCAGCCGGACGCTGTCCTTCCACGGCGGCGCGATCACCGAGGGCAGCGTGCGCCTCGGCGACCGCCGCCTCGACAAGCTCGCGCCGGACCGGGTGGTCGCCGCCGGGGTGTCCCAAGTGCCGGAAGGCAGACGGGTGTTCGCGCGGATGACGGTCGCCGACAACCTGCGCGCGGGCGCCCTCGGCGCCGCCCGCTCGGGCCGGGCCGCCGCCCTCGCCCGCGTCCACGAACTCTTCCCCGTCCTCGCCGAACGCGCGGGACAGCGCGCCGGCCTGCTCTCCGGCGGCGAACAGCAAATGCTCGCTGTCGCCCGTGCGTTGATGGCGGCACCGAGAGTTCTGCTCCTGGACGAGCCCTCCCTCGGCCTCGCCCCGCTCATGGCCCAGCGCATCGCCGACACCGTCCGCGAGATCAACGCCCAGGGCACCTCCGTCCTCCTCGTCGAGCAGAACGCGGCTCTCGCCCTGCGGCTCGCCACGCGCGCGTACGTCCTCGAGGTCGGCGAGGTCACGCTGTCCGGCTCGGCCGAGGAACTGGCCGCCTCCGACGAGGTGCGCCGCCGCTATCTGGGCGTGGTCGACGAGGACGCGGCGGCGGACGCCGACACGGTGGCCGCTGCCGAACGGGCGGGCGGCGTACGGCGGACGCTGACCCGGTGGCGGGGGTGAGACGCCAGATGGAACCGCGCGAAGAGCCCCGAAGCGACCCGATCGATGAATCCCGGGCGGACGAAGAGCTCGACTCACCCCGGACCGCTCCCCTGGACGCGTCCCCGACCGCTTCCCTCGACCCGCCCCCGACCGACCCGCTCGAAGTCCGTGGTCTCACCGTCCGGTTCGCCGGACTCACCGCCCTGGACGACGTCGGCTTCACGGTCCGCCCCGGTACCGTGCACGCGCTCATCGGGCCCAACGGCGCGGGCAAGTCGACCTGTTTCAACGTGCTGTCCGGGGTCTACCGGGCCACGGCGGGCAGCGTCCGCTTCGGCCCACACGAGCTGACCGGCATGCCCGCGCACCGCATCGCGGGACTCGGCGTCGCCCGCATCTTCCAGAACCTCGCGCTGCCGCCCCGCGCCTCGGTCGAGGACTGTCTGCTCCTCGGCCGCTACCGGCTGACCCGAACGGGCTTCCTGGCGGCCGGACTTGGTCTGCCGTCGGCAGCTCGTGAGGAACGCCTGCACCGCGAACGCGTCCGGGAGATCGCGGAGTTCGTCGGCATCGCCGACTGCCTCCACCGCCCGGCGGGTTCGCTCCCGTACGGACAGCAGAAGCTCGCCGAACTCGCCCGCGCGCTGTGCATGGAACCGCGCCTGCTGCTCCTGGACGAGCCGGTCGCGGGCATGACCGCCGACGAACGGCGCCGAACCGCCGCCGTGATCAAGGGAGTCAGGGACGGGCTCGGCATCTCGATCGTGCTGGTGGAACACGACATGGGGGTGGTGATGCGGCTCGCGGACGCGGTGACCGTACTGGACTTCGGGCGCCTGATCGCGGACGGCGCCCCCGCCGACGTACAGAACGATCCGGCCGTCGTACGCGCCTACCTGGGGGCCGGAGCATGAGCACCTTCGCCGAAGTCCTGCTCAACGGCGTCTCGTTGGGCTCCGTCTACGCGCTCATCGCGCTCGGCTTCGTGGTCGTCTTCCGGGCCACCGAGGTCGTCAACTTCGCCCATGCCTCGCTGCTGCTCGCGGGCGGCTACATCACCGCGTCCCTGCACGACGACATCGGCTTCTGGCCCGCGCTGCTGGTCGGGATCGCGGGGGCCGCGCTGGTCGGCGCGGGCGTGGAGTTCCTGGTGATACGGCGCTACCGGGGCAGCGACCACAGTGTGCTGGCCATCGTCACCATCGGCGTCGACATCCTGCTCACCACCGAGCTGACCCGCCGGATCGGCACGGACGTCATCCCGCTGGGCGACCCGTGGGGCGACGCCGTGCTCAAGATCGGGCCGGTGTCCCTGGCGCACACGCGGATCGCCGCGTTCGTGGCCGCCGCGCTGCTCATCACGGCGTTCCTGCTCGCCTTCCGGTACACCTCGTGGGGCGTGGCGATGCGGGCGGCGGCGGAGAGCGGGGAGACCGCGGCGCTGATGGGCGTGCGGCTCGGGCGGGTCTCGCTGGGCGCGTGGGCCGTGGCCGGGGGCCTTGCCGCCGTGGCCGCGCTCTTCCTCACCGTTTTCCCCACCCCGGGCCTGGAACGGGCCACCTCCCTGGCCGCGCTCAAGGCGTTCCCGGCGGCGATCCTCGGCGGCCTCGACTCCACGACGGGAGCACTGGTGGGCGGCCTGCTGGTCGGCATCACGGAGTCCCTGGCCACCGGGTACCAGAGCGATCTGACCTTCCTGGGCCGCGGCCTGGGCGACCTCGCGCCCTACCTCGTGATGGTCGCGATCCTGCTCATCCGGCCCGCGGGACTCTTCGGCACGAAGGAGCTGGCGCGTGTCTGAGGTCCTGGTCAAGCCGTTGCGGGTGATCCGGTCACGCGGACACGTCTGGGCCGCCGCCGGGGCCGTCCTTCTCCTCGCCCTTCCCTTCTACCTCGACCGGTTCTGGCTCCAGGCCGGCCTGTTCGCGATGGCCGCCGCCATCGGGGCGATCGGGATCAATCTGCTCACCGGCGCGACCGGTCAACTCTCCATGGGACACGCCTTCTTCCTCGCCGTCGGCGCCTACGGGTACTGCGTGTTCGCGGCGGACGGCGGCGACGGGCTGACCGGGCTCGGGCTGCCGACCTGGCTCGCGGCCGTGCTCGCGGTGCTGGTCGCCGGTGTCGCGGGCGGCCTGTTCAGCCCCATCTCCGGGCGGCTCGGCGGCGCGTACCTGGGCATCGCCACGCTCGCCCTGGTCTTCATCGGCCAGCACGTGATGTTCAACGCCCACGACCTGACCGGCGGGGCGAACGGCCGTGACGTACCGCCCCTGAATCTGTTCGGCCTCACCTTCGACGACCGTGAACTCCTCGTCGCCGCCGTGCCGTTCGGGTCGGCGGAGAAGCTCTGGTACGCGGGCCTGGTCGTGCTGCTCGGAGGTGCGCTGTTCGCCCGTGGAGTGCTGCGCGGGCGTCCGGGGCGGGCCATGAACGCGATCCGGGACCACAGCGTCGCCGCAGGTGTCCTCGGCGTGCCCGTCGCCCGCCATCGCGCCGCCGTCTTCGTGCTGTCCTCGATGTACGCGGGCCTCGCGGGCGTCCTGCTCGCGCTGGTCTTCCAGCGGACCGTGCCCGACTACTTCGGCATCACGCTGTCCCTGGAGTACCTCGCCATGATCGTCATCGGCGGGCTCGGCTCGGTCTCCGGCGCGGTGGCCGGGGCCGTGTTCGTGTCCCTGCTGCCCCAGCTGCTGACCCGCTACAGCGATGCGCTGCCGTTGGTATCCGCCCCCGGGACGGGCGGGATCGCACCGGGCGAGGCGTCCCGGTACCTCTACGGCGCCGCCGTCGTGCTGGCGGTGCTGTTCCTGCCCGGCGGTCTGGTCGGTACGGCCGCCCGGCGTCGCGTCAGAACCGATCCAGGGGAGGAACGATGAACAGGACGTACGGGGCCAGAGCCGCGGCCGGTGCCCTCGCGGCACTGCTCGTGCTGGCCGGGTGCAGCTCCAAGGCCAAGGACAGTGACAGCGGTGACGGCGACAAGGCGGGCGCGGGCGGGATCAAGACCGGCCAGGGGATCTCCGGCAAGACGATCACGCTGGGCGCGCTCACCGACATGACCGGCGTCTACGCGACCCTCGGCAAGAGCGTCACCCAGGCCCAGCAGCTCTACGTGAAGCAGCTGAACGCGGCCGGGGGCGTCTGCGGCTACAAGGTGGCCCTCACGGTCCGCGACCACGGCTACGACCCGCAGAAGGCCGTCTCCGGCTACACCGAGCTGGCGCCGAAGGTGCTGGGCTTCGCGCAGTTCATCGGCTCGCCGTTCGTCGCCGCGGTCAAGCAGCGCGTCGACGGCCAGGACAAGGGTCTCGTGCTGCCGCAGGCGTGGTCGGCCGCGCTGCTGGGCAGTCCGTACATCCGGGTCATCGGATCGACGTACGACATCGAGACGATCAACGCCGTCGACTTCCTGATCAAGGAGAAGGGGATCAAGAAGGGCGACAGGATCGGGCACGTGTACTTCGAGGGCGACTACGGCGAGAGCGCCCTGGTCGGCTCGGAGTACATGGCGGGCAAGGCGGGTCTTTCCGTCGTCGAGCAGAAGATCAAGCCGACCGACAACGACATGACCGCTCAGGTCACCGCCCTCAAGAAGGCCGGCGTCAAGGCGATCGTGATCAGCGCCGGGCCGCGGCAGGCGGCCTCGCTGGTCGGCGTCGCGGCGGCGAGCGGCTTCGACGTGCCGGTGATCGGCAACAACTCCGCCTTCGCGCCCCAACTCCTCGCCACCCAGGCGGGTCCGGCCCTGATGAAGAACTACTGGGTGGCCTCGCCCTCGCTGCCGATCGGCGCGGACACCCCGCAGGCGACCAAGCTCGTCAGCGACTACAGGGCGGCCTATCCGAAGGACTCCCTCGACAACGGCATCGTCGCCGGCTGGACAGCCGCGTCGGTTTTCGGTGAGGCCCTCAAGAAGGCCTGCGCGAACAAGGACCTCACCCGCGAGGGCGTCGACAAGGCCCTGCTGACGCTCGACGCCTTCGACTCCGGCTTCGGCACCGTCCAGGACTTCACCGACCCGGCGGTCGCGTCCTCCCGGCAGAGCGTGATCCTCCAGCCCGACAAGAGCGCCACGGGCGGCATGAAGGTCGTACGGGAGGCAGGCGCGTCCGAGGAGGCCGAGGCGTACACACCGAAGGCCTGAGACGGCCGAGACGCGCGGGCGGACGCGTGGGACGGCCGAGGGGCCCGAACCGGAATCGGTTCGGGCCCCTCGGGAGTGTTACGGCTGAGACGTCCTACGGGAGCTGCGCCGCCCGCGCCTCGCGACGGTTGTCGCGGAAGTTGTTCACCCGGCGGGCCGTGGCGAACAGCGGGATGACCGCGCCCGTGACCAGCTGCAGGGCGCAGCCCGTCTGGAGCAGGAGCTGACCGCTGGGGGCGTCGAAGGCCCAGGCGGCCAGCAGGCCCATGGAGACGACGATCCAGGCCAGCATCGCCACGGCGAGGCGGCCGCGCGGCTTCGGGTACTCGACCCGGCTCACCATCAGCCAGGCGGTGCCGAGGATGGCCAGGAGCGTCGCCACGAAGGGCAGCTCCAGGAGCACGATCGAGACGACCGTCAGCGCGCCGAACGGGGAGGGCATGCCTTGGAACATGCCGTTCGGCACAGTCACGCACGAGAAGCGCGCCAGCCTCAGCACCACCGCCAGCAGCACCACTACGGCACCGACCGCGGCCACCTTCTGGTACGCGTCGTCCGCGACCATCCCGTAGACCAGGACGAAGTACGCCGGGGCCAGGCCGAAGCTGATCAGGTCGGAGAGGTTGTCCAGCTCGGCGCCCATGGGGGAGGAGCGGAGCTTCCGTGCGACCAGGCCGTCGAACAGGTCGAACACCGCCGCGCACAGCATCAGGATCACGGCGGTGGCCGCGCTGTTGCGCGCCATGCCGGATTCCTGGCTGTCGGTGAGGTGCGGGATCAGGATGCCGGTGGTGGTGAAGTACACCGCCATGAAGCCACACGTGGCGTTGCCGAGCGTGAGGGTGTCCGCTATCGAGAGGCGGAGAGAGAGGGGCATCTCCTCCTCGTCGTCCACCTCGTCGGCCTCCGGAACCCAGCCGGCCTGCGTCTCAGGATCAATCACGGTCAATGCGAGTCACCCCAGCCACGGTCTTCTGACCGACCTCGACCGCCACCTCCACGCCCTCGGGCAGGTAGATGTCGACGCGCGAGCCGAAGCGGATCAGACCGATACGGTCGCCCTGCTCGACCTTCGTCCCCTGCGGGATGTAGGGGACGATGCGGCGGGCCACCGCGCCGGCGATCTGGATCATCTCGATGTCACCGAGTTCGGTGTCGAAATGCCAGACTACGCGTTCGTTGTTCTCGCTCTCCTTGTTGAACGCCGGTACGAACCCGCCGGGGATGTGCTCGACCGACGTCACCTCGCCGGAGAGCGGCGCGCGGTTGACGTGGACGTTGAGCGGGCTCATGAAGATCGCGACGCGGGTGCGACCGTCCTTCCACGGCATGATGCTCTGCACCACACCGTCGGCGGGCGAGATGACCCGGCCCGGGCCGATCTCTCGCTCGGGGTCGCGGAAGAACCACAGCATGCCCGCCGCGAGCGCGGTGGCGGGCACGGCGACGGCCTTGGCGGCGCCGGACTTGCGCGCGCGTACCAGGCTGAGGGCTGCGGTGGCGACGGTCGGGAGAAGCCACGGCGATGCTCCGCGCGCGAGGCGTACGCCGGCCCGGCTGTCGCGTGGTGCAGAGGTTTGGCTGTGGGGCATGGATGACCTTCGTAGCGGATGATGCCGCGCTGTAACGGGGGACGGCGGCTTTCCCGGGATCGTACCGGTCGTCGGCCACAACTGGGTAAGCCAGGAAGCCGAGTCGGCGGCTGAAGGGCGCTGACGGGGTGTGATCTTCTTCTCCAAGAAAACACCCCGTATCCGGACATCTAGCCCTGGAATCGATACTCTTCGAGCAGCCTGCGACCGATGATCATTTTCTGGATCTCGGCGGTACCTTCACCGATCAGCAGCATCGGCGCCTCGCGGTAGAGGCGCTCGATCTCGTACTCCTTGGAGAAGCCGTAGCCGCCGTGGATACGGAACGAGTCCTCCACGACCTCCTTGCAGTACTCGGACGCGAGGTACTTCGCCATACCGGCCTCAAGGTCGTTTCGCTCCCCGGAGTCCTTTTTGCGTGCCGCGTTGACCATCATCGCATGGGCGGCCTCGACCTTGGTAGCCATCTCCGCCAGCTTGAACTGGATGGCCTGGTGCTGGGCGATCGGCTTGCCGAACGTGTGCCGTTGCTGGGCGTAGCGGACGCCCAGTTCAAAGGCACGCTGAGCGACCCCGCAGCCACGTGCCGCCACGTTGACGCGGCCCACCTCGACGCCGTCCATCATTTGGTAAAAACCTCGGCCCGTGGACCCGCCGAGCACGCGATCGGCCGGAACACGCAGGCCGTCCATGATCAACTCGGTGGTGTCGACGCCCTTGTAGCCCATCTTGTCGATCTTCCCGGGGATGGTGAGCCCGGGACGGACCTCACCGAACCCGGGCTCCTTCTCGACCAGGAAGGTCGTCATCGACTTGTGGGGCGCGGTCCCTTCGGGGTGTCCTTCGTCACTTCGGACGAGTACGGCGACCAGATGTGACGTGCCACCGTTCGTCAGCCACATCTTCTGGCCGGTCAGGACGTAGTCGTCGCCGTCCTTGACCGCCTTGGAGGTTATGGCCGAGACGTCCGAGCCGAGACCCGGCTCCGACATCGAGAAGGCGCCGCGGATGTCGCCCGCCGCCATGCGCGGCAGGAAGTGCTCCCGCTGCTCCTGGGTGCCGTGCTGCTTGAGCATGTAGGCCACGATGAAATGGGTGTTGATGATCCCGGACACCGACATCCAGCCGCGGGCGATCTCCTCGACGCACAGGGCGTAGGTGAGGAGCGACTCGCCGAGACCCCCGTACTCCTCGGGGATCATCAGACCGAACAGGCCCAACTCCTTGAGCCCGTCGACGATCTGCTGCGGATACTCGTCGCGGTGCTCCAGCTCGGTCGCGACCGGGATGATCTCCTTGTCCACGAAGTCGCGGACGGTGGACAGGATCTCCTGCTGGACGTCGGTCAGACCGGCGGTCTGGGCGAGGCGCGCCATGGCTACTTCTCCGTGTTCTTTTCCGCAGGTGCGGACAGCTGTGGGCGGCCGGGCTGCTCACCGCCGCGCTCCTTGATGTACGTCTCGGTCGGCACCATCACCTTGCGGCGGAACACGCAGACCAGCGTGCCGTCCTGCTTGTAGCCCTTGGTCTCGACATGGACGATTCCGCGGTCGTTCTTCGACTTCGACGGCGTCTTGTCGAGCACGGTCGTCTCGCCGTAGATCGTGTCACCGTGGAAGGTCGGCGCCACGTGCTTGAGCGACTCGACCTCCAGGTTGGCGATCGCCTTGCCGGAGACGTCCGGTACGGACATGCCCAGCAGGAGCGAGTAGATGTAGTTCCCGACCACCACGTTCTTGCCGAAGTCCGTCGTGTTCTCGGCGTAGTTGGCGTCCAGGTGGAGCGGGTGGTGGTTCATGGTGAGGAGACAGAACAGGTGGTCGTCGTACTCCGTGACCGTCTTGCCCGGCCAGTGCTTGTACGTCTCCCCGACCTCGAACTCCTCGTAGGTGCGCCCGAACTGCATGCTCACGCCTCCGGAATCTCGAACTCGGTGGTGCGCTTCATGCCGGCCGCGCGCCCCTTGCCGGAGATGACCAGCGCCATCTTGCGGCTGGCCTCGTCGATCATCTCGTCGCCGAGCATCGCCGAGCCCTTCTTGCCACCCGCCTCGGACGTGTAGTAGTCGTACGCGTCCAGGATCAGCTCGGCGTGGTCGTAGTCCTCCTGGGACGGCGAGAAGATCTCGTTGGACGCCTCGACCTGGCCCGGGTGCAGCACCCACTTGCCGTCGAAGCCGAGCGCGGCGGCGCGCTGCGCGACCTCGCGGTAGCCCTCCACGTTGCGGATCTGGAGGTAGGGGCCGTCGATCGCCTGGAGGTTGTTGGCGCGGGCGGCCATCAGGATCTTCATCAGGATGTAGTGGTAGGCGTCCGCCGGGTAGCCGGGCGGCTGTTCGCCCACGACGAGCGACTTCATGTTGATCGACGCCATGAAGTCGGCCGGGCCGAAGATGATCGTCTCGACACGTTGACTGGCTTGAGCGATCTCGTTGACGTTGTTGAGTCCCTGCGCGTTTTCGATCTGCGCCTCGATGCCGATCTTGCCGACCTCGAAGCCCATCGTCTTCTCGATCTGCGTCAGCAACAGGTCCAGCGCCACGACCTGCTGGGCGTCCTGGACCTTCGGCAGCATGATGCAGTCGAGGTTGGGACCCGCGCCCTCGACGACCGTGACGACATCGCGGTACGTCCACTCGGTCGTCCAGTCGTTGACGCGCACGACCCTCGTCTTGCCCGTCCAGTCACCCTCGTTGAGGAACTTGACGATCGTGTGCCGCGCGTCGGGCTTGGCGAGCGGGGCGCACGCGTCCTCCAGGTCCAGGAAGACCTGGTCGGCGGGGAGGCCCTGCGCCTTCTCCAGGAAGCGCGGGTTGCTCCCGGGGACCGCGAGGCAGGAGCGCCGCGGACGGAGCCGGTTCACGGGGGCGGGCGTGGTCATGCGGGGACCTCCAGAGGGTCGAGCTTGTTCGCTTTCCGGATCTCGTCGACGATGCGGCCGATGATGCCGGTGATGTCGAAGTCCTTCGGGGTGAAGACCGCGGCCACTCCGGCGGCCCGCAACTGCTCGGCGTCACCATTGGGGATGATGCCACCGGCGATGACGGGTATATCTGTGGCACCGGCCACACGGAGCCGCTCCAGCACGTCCGGGACCAGCTGCGCGTGCGAGCCGGACAGGATGGAGAGCCCGACCGCGTGCACGTCCTCGGCGACGGCCGCGTCCACGATCTGCTCGGGCGTCAGCCTGATGCCCTGGTAGACCACTTCGAAGCCCGCGTCACGCGCGCGTACCGCGATCTGCTCGGCGCCGTTGGAGTGCCCGTCAAGGCCCGGCTTGCCGACCAGGAAGCGCAGCTTGCCCACGCCGAGGTCCTTGGCCGTGAGGTCCACCTTGCGGCGCACCTCGCTCATCGCCGAGCCCTCCTCGGCCGGCACCGCCACCGGCGCGGACGAGACGCCCGTGGGCGCCCGGAACTCCCCGAACACCTCGCGCAGGGCCCCGGCCCACTCGCCGGTCGTGACACCCGCGCGGGCGCACTCCAGGGTGGCCTCCATGAGGTTGTCGGTGCCCTTTGCGGCCTCCTTCAGCCGCTCCAGCGCCTTGCACGGGCGCGGGTGGTTGAAGGGCGGCTGGTAGCGCGTGTCGCGCCAGTGCTGGAGCGAGGCGATGACCCGGGCCTCGACAGCCGGATCGACTGTCTGGATCGCTGTATCGAGATCGGCCGTCAGTGGATTGGGCTCGGTCGTCTCGAAGATGTTGACGCCCACGATCTTCTCTTGACCGGATTCAATACGAGCCCGCCGCTCGGCGTGCGAGGAGACGAGCTGCGACTTGAGGTAGCCCGACTCCACGGCGGCCATCGCACCGCCCATCCCCTCGATCCGCTCCATCTCCGCGAGCGACTCCTCGACGAGCACCGCCACCTTCGCCTCGATGACGTGCGAGCCGTCGAAGATGTCCGCGTACTCCAGCAGGTCGCTCTCGTGGGCGAGTACCTGCTGGATGCGCAGCGACCACTGCTGGTCCCAGGGGCGGGGCAGGCCCAACGCCTCGTTCCAGGCCGGGAGTTGCACGGCACGCGCGCGTGCGTCCTTCGACAGCGTCACGGCCAGCATCTCCAGGACGATCCGCTGGACGTTGTTCTCCGGCTGCGCCTCCGTCAGACCGAGGGAGTTGACCTGGACGCCGTACCGGAAGCGCCGCTGCTTGGCGTCCTCGATGCCGTACCGCTCCCGTGTGACCTGGTCCCAGATCCGGCCGAACGCCCGCATCTTGCACATCTCCTCGATGAACCGCACACCGGCGTTCACGAAGAAGGAGATCCGGGCGACCACGTCACCGAACTTCTCGGCCGGCACCTGGCCCGAGTCGCGCACGGCGTCGAGGACCGCGATCGCCGTGGACATCGCGTACGCGATCTCCTGCACCGGCGTGGCGCCCGCCTCCTGCAGGTGGTAGCTGCAGATGTTGATCGGGTTCCACTTCGGCAGGTGAGAGACCGTGTACGCGATCATGTCCGTCGTCAGCCGGAGCGAGGGCACCGGCGGGAACACGTGCGTGCCCCGGGACAGGTACTCCTTGACGATGTCGTTCTGGGTCGTGCCGGAGAGCTGGGTGATGTCCGCGCCCTGCTCCTCGGCGACGACCTGATAGAGCGCCAGCAGCCACATCGCGGTGGCGTTGATCGTCATCGAGGTGTTCATCTGCTCCAGGGGGATGTCCTGGAACAGCCGGCGCATGTCACCGAGGTGCGCGATCGGCACGCCGACCCGGCCGACCTCGCCGCGGGCGAGGACGTGGTCGGAGTCGTAGCCGGTCTGCGTCGGCAGGTCGAACGCCACCGACAGACCGGTCTGGCCCTTGGCGAGGTTGCGCCGGTACAGCTCGTTGGACGCCTCGGCCGTGGAGTGACCGGCGTACGTGCGCATGAGCCACGGCCGGTCCCTTACCTTTTGCGCCTGCGTGGTCTGACGCTCGCTGCTCATGGGTGCCCTCAGACGTTCCGGAAGCGGTTGATGGCGTCGACGTGCTGCGCGCGCTTCTCGTGGTCGCGCACGCCCAGGCCCTCCTCGGGAGCCAGACACAGCACTCCGACCTTGCCCTGGTGCAGGTTGCGGTGCACGTCGTAGGCGGCCTGACCGGTGTCCTCCAGGGAGTACACGCGCGACAGGGTGGGGTGGATCTTGCCCTTCGCGATCAGCCGGTTGGCCTCCCAGGCCTCGCGGTAGTTGGCGAAGTGCGAGCCGATGATCCGCTTCAGGGACATCCACAGGTAGCGGTTGTCGTACTCGTGCATGTAGCCCGAGGTGGAGGCGCAGGTGGTGATGGTGCCGCCCTTGCGGGTGACGTAGACGCTCGCGCCGAAGGTCTCGCGGCCGGGGTGCTCGAAGACGATGTCGATGTCCTCCCCGCCGGTGAGTTCACGGATGCGCTTGCCGAACCGCTTCCATTCCTTCGGGTCCTGGGTCCGCTCGTCCTTCCAGAACTTGTAGCCCTCGGCGTTGCGGTCGATGACCGCCTCGGCGCCCATCGCCCGGCAGATGTCGGCCTTCTCCGGGCTGGAGACGACACAGATCGGCGTGGCGCCGCCGGCCAGCGCGAACTGGGTGGCGTACGAGCCGAGTCCACCGCTCGCGCCCCAGATGAGGACGTTGTCGCCCTGCTTCATGCCGGCGCCGTTGCGGGACACCAGCTGGCGGTACGCGGTGGAGTTGACCAGCCCCGGGGAGGCGGCCTCCTCCCAGCTGAGGTGGTCCGGCTTGGGCATCAGCTGGTTGGACTTGACCAGGGCGATCTCGGCGAGGCCGCCGAAGTTGGTCTCGAAGCCCCAGATGCGCTGCTCGGGGTCGAGCATCGTGTCGTTGTGCCCGTCGGAGGACTCCAACTCGACGGACAGACAGTGCGCGACGACCTCGTCGCCCGGCTTCCAGGCGTTCACGCCCGGGCCGGTGCGCAGGACCACGCCCGCGAGGTCGGAGCCGATGATGTGGTACGGCAGGTCGTGCCGCTTGGTGAGCTCGCTGACCTTGCCGTAGCGCTCCAGGAAGCCGAAGGTCGACAGCGGCTCGAAGATCGAGGTCCACACGGAGTTGTAGTTGACCGAGGAGGCCATGACGGCCACCAGAGCCTCGCCCGGGCCCAGTTCGGGCAGGGGCACGTCGTCCAGGTGGAGCGACTTGCGCGGGTCCTTGTCGCGGGTCTGCATGCCCGCGAACATCTCCGTCTCGTCCTTGTGCACGGTGATCGCGCGGTACGAGTCGGGGAGCGGCATGGCGGCGAAGTCGGCGGGCGTCGAGTCCGGCGACTGGATCGCGTCCAGGATGTCCTTCACGGTCACGGTGATGCCTCCGGCGAATGGCGTCTTGAGGGGAGACGCTGAGGGTTACGTCGGTGCTGCTGAGGGCGCTTTGTGGCGCGGGAGGTTGCCTGTGACGCAGGCGTCCGGGCGGGCAGGTCGATGACTTGCTGGGACAGCCGGCGTACGTGAGGTCTCTGCACGCCGGCCGCCCGGACTCCTTCAACGTATGACACCGCGTGTCACCTCGCAAGGCACTGAGTGCCAGGAATTCCTCTCAGGTGAAATCTTTACGTAACAAATGAGCGATGATCGATCGAACGGGCTCTGAAATCCACGCGAAAAGGTGCCCTGACATGCCAAAACGGCCACCCCGAAGGGTGGCCGTCATCACAGGGGAGCTGACAGGGGTGCGCTGTGGGGGGGGGGGTGCTGCCGCTCAGCGGTCCCTGAGCGCCTCTTCGATCGTCCGCATGACCTCGTCCAGGGGGGCGTCCGTGCGGGCGACGGTGACCAGGACCTCGCCCTGGGTGGAGACCGCGGCGAGCGCCGGCGGCTTCGGCGGGGCCGTGCGCCCGGCGCCGATCCCCGACCCGAACGTCTTGCGCACGATCGCGAAGGCGTGGTCCAGCTGGGCCTCCACGTCCCCCTGGCCGCCGGCCCGCAGCCAGCGCCGCAGGACGTGGTTGTGGGCCGTGACCACGGCGGACGCGGCGACCTCGGCCAGCAGCGGGTCGTCGTTGGCGTCGTCGTCGTGCGCGTGCTCGTCGAAGTGGCCGAGCAGATAGCGGGTGAACAGGCGCTCGTAGCGGGCCACCGACGCGATCTCCGCCTCGCGCAGGGTGGGCACCTCGCGCGTGAGCTTGTAGCGGGCGACCGAGATCTCCGGCCGGGCCGCGTACATCCGCATGACTTCCTTGATGCCCCGGCACACCGTGTCCAGCGGGTGTTCGTGCGCCGGTGCCGCGTTGAGCACGGCCTCCGCGCGGATCAACGTGTCGTCGTGGTCCGGGAAGATCGCCTCTTCCTTGGAACGGAAGTGACGGAAGAAGGTGCGGCGGGCCACGCCGGCCGCCGCCGCGATCTCGTCGACCGTGGTCGCCTCGTACCCCTTGGTGGAGAACAGCTCCATCGCCGCGGCCGCCAACTCGCGGCGCATCTTGAGCCGCTGGGCCGCCGCGCGAGTGCCTGCGGCGCTCTCCGGCGCGTCGGGCGTAGCTGGTGTACGTGAGGACTTGGCGGGCTGGGACATGTCCCGAACGTACTGCATGTGCGCAGCTTGGTGCGCACGTCGGGGGTTTCCCCCGACCGGCACGGGCGGGGGCGCGCCGGGCCGGTGGGGCGGATGCGGGCCGCCCGGATCGAGCAGCCCGCCCCAGTCCCCGTCGGTCACGAACCAGTCGCCGGCGCCCTCAACGCCGGGCATATTCGCGGAAGCCACGGCCCGTCTTGCGGCCGAGGCAGCCCGCGGCCACCAGATGCTCCAGGAGCGGCGCGGGAGCCAGGCCCGGATCGCGGAACTCGCGGTGCAGGACCTTCTCGATCGCCAAGGAGACGTCGAGCCCGACCACGTCGAGGAGTTCGAAGGGACCCATCGGGTAGCCGCCGCCCAACTTCATGGCCGCGTCGATGTCGTCAAGGGTCGCGTAGTGCTCCTGCACCATCTTGATCGCGTTGTTGAGGTAGGGGAAAAGCAGGGCGTTGACGATGAATCCGGCCCGGTCACCGCAGTCGACGGCGTGCTTCTTGATCTTGACGCAGACCTCGCGGACCGTCGAGTGGACGTCCTCGGCCGTCAGCACCGTACGGACCACCTCGACCAGCTTCATCGCCGGTGCCGGGTTGAAGAAGTGCATGCCGATCACGTCCTGCGGGCGTGAGGTGGCGCGGGCGCAGGCGACGACGGGCAGCGACGAGGTCGTGGTGGCCAGGACCGCGCCCGGCTTGCAGACCTTGTCCAGGGTGGCGAACAGCTGCTGCTTGATCTCCAGGTCCTCGGCGACCGCCTCGACGGCCAGGTCGACGTCGGCGAAGGAGTCGTAGGAGCCCGCCGCGGTGATCCGGTCCAGGGTCCCGGCGGCGGCCTCGGCCGTCAGCCGTCCCTTGTCGACGGAGCGCGAAAGCGACGTGCCGATACGGGCCTTGGCGGTCTGCGCCTTCTCCTCGCTGCGGGCGGCGAGCACGACCTCGTACCCGGCCTTGGCGAACACCTCGGCGATGCCGGACGCCATGGTGCCGGAGCCGGCGACACCGACCGAGCGGACCGGACGGCCGGGGGTGAGGGCGGAGCCGTCCAGCGGTGTCAGCGCGTCCCGCACGACCACGGCGCTGCCCGGGGCCTCGTAGGTGTAGAAGCCGCGGCCCGACTTGCGGCCGGTCAGGCCCGCCTCGCTGAGCTGCTTGAGGATCGGGGCGGGGGCGTGCAGCCGGTCGTGGGACGCCGCGTACATGGCCTCCAGGACCGTGCGGGCGGTGTCGACGCCGATCAGGTCGAGCAGCGCGAGCGGGCCCATCGGCAGTCCGCAGCCGAGCCGCATCGCCGCGTCGATGTCCTCGCGGGAGGCGTACTTGGCCTCGTACATCGCCGCTGCCTGGTTGAGGTACCCGAACAGCAGCCCGTCCGCGACGAACCCGGGCCGGTCGCCGACCGCGACGGGTTCCTTGCCGAGATCGAGGGCGAGGTTGGTGACCGCGCCGACGGCCGTGGGCGCGGTCAGCACGGACGAGACGACCTCGACCAGCCGCATCGCGGGCGCCGGGTTGAAGAAGTGCAGGCCCAGCACCCGCTCCGGGCGCGCCGAGTCGGCGGCGAGCCGGGTCACGGACAGGGCGTTGGTACCGGTCGCCAGGATCGTCTCCGGGCGCACGATCCCGTCCAGCTCACGGAAGATCTGCTGCTTGATCTCGTACGACTCCGGCGCCACCTCGATGACGAGGTCGGCGTCGGACGCGGCCCGCAGGTCGGTGGAGGTACGGACCCGGGCGAGCAGTTCGGCGCGCTCCGGCTCGGTCAGCCGGCCCCGCGTCACGGCGCGGGCGGTGGCGGTCTCCAGGGCGGCGACGGCCTGCGCGGTCGCGGCCTCGCTGACGTCGATGCCGACGACCTCGCGGCCGGCCTTGGCGAGGACCTCGGTGATTCCGGTGCCCATCGTGCCGAGGCCGACGACGGCGACGGTTTTGATCGGGGAGAGAGAGGTGTGGGACAGGGGAGTGGCCATCGCGGGACTCCAGGAATGAGGGGTGACGGCTGGGAGCACGCCCGGGTGCGCCGAGGGAACCGGGCCGAAGCCGGACCGGTGGCGCACCGGGTGCGTGAGGAACGCGGATGCGGGTGTTACGGGCTACGAGCGCACACGCCCGGGAAACGGTGAAGAGCGACCGGCCCTGTCCCAAGCCGGGTCGTACCGCGGTGCCTGAGGCACCGAACCGCTTGCTCTCACGGTGGCTGCGTCACCAGGCCACCGCAAGGAATGCCGCGAGTGGGTAACTCGCTCGTCTGAGCTTAACCGGTGAGTAACGAGCGCGCCAGCCCCTGTCCGGTTTTCATCCCTGTACGTCTTTGTGATGTAGGTCCCGGCAGATCGCGGCCGCCCCTACGCTCGCTGTCATGGACGAAGAGTTGCGATCGCTCACGGAGCGTTTACGGACGGAGGCGGCAGGGTCCGCCGGGTACGAGCGGCTCGTGGCGACCGAGGACCCCGACGCACTGGCCGATGTGCTCACCGAGCCCGGACAGCCGCTGTGGGCCAGGGAGTTGACCGCCTTCAAACTGGGACTCGCGGGCGACCGGCGGGCCTTCGAGTCCCTCGTCCTGTTCCTGAACCACCGTGATCCGCAGCGCTGCTCCTCCGCCGCGTACGCCCTCGCCCGGCTCGGCGACCCGCGTACCGCCCGCGCGGCGGCCGCCCTCGCCACCAACGAACTGCGCGTCGCCTACGCCCTGCACCCGATCCGGCTGCTGACCGAACTGCGCGCCCCCGAGTCCGTGCCGGCGCTCATCACCACCCTGGAGCGGCGGCTGCGCCCGCACGACCCGTACCGGCGCGTGGCCCTCGCGTGCGTGGAGGGACTCGGCAGCCTGGCGGACGCCCGCGCCCGGCCCGTACTCACCGAGGCGTTGGCCCATCCGACCCTCGCGGAGGCGGCGGTGGGGGCGCTGGGGCGGATTCCGAGGCAGCGCTGATGTCGGATCGGACGGCGAGGTCGCGCGCGTACCGCACTTCCGGCACCTCGACCCCGTCCACCTCGAAGGGTTCCTCGGTGCCGTCCGCCCGGAATCCGGCGCGCTCGTAGAAGCGCCGGGCGTGGGTGTTGCCCTCGAGGACCCAGAGGTACATGCGTGTGTGGCCGGCGGCCGCGGATCGCCGTATCGACTCGTCGAGCAGGGCGCGTCCGGCGCCCGTGCCCTGGTGGTCCGGGTCCACATAGATGGCGTACAACTCGACGCCCCCGGCAGGTACTTCACCGTCCCGGTAGGGGCCGTGGCAGGCCCAGCCGACGACTTTGCCGGCCCGCTCGGCCACCACGTTCACCACGCTGCCGTCGCCTCGGAGCAGGCGCGCGCGGTGGCGGTCGGCGTCCTTCCGCACGCTCATCGCGTCGAGGTACGACCGGGGGATCAGCCCGCGGTACGCGCTGCGCCAGCCGCGGACGCGGATCCCTGCGACCGGGTCGCAGTCGGCGAGCGTCATGTCCCGGACCTGAAGACCGGCCGAGGGCGCGCTCATTCGGCCACGACCGCGAACGCCTCGACCTCCATCAGGAACTCCGGCCGCACCAGCGCCGCGACCTGGACCGCCGAGGCGGCCGGGAGGCGGTCGTCGGGTATGTGGGCGGCGCGGGCCGCGCGGATCGCCGGCATGTGGGCCATGTCCGTGACGAAGTGGGTGAGTTTGACGACGTCGTCGAAGGTCGCGCCGGCCGCGGCCAGACAGCGGCGGAGGTTCTCGAAGACCTGGCGCGCCTGGGCTTCCGCGTCACCCTCGCCGACGAGCTTGCCGTCCTCGTCGAGGGCGAGCTGGCCGGAGACCGCGACGAAGCGGCCGGTGCCGGTGACGACGTGGCTGTACTGGGCGGCGGGGAAAACCCCGTCGGGGGCGGGAATCCGGGTCGTCTCACTCATGCGTCCATCGTGGACCATGGGTCTGACAACCGGGATCTCCGCCCCCGACGGGGACTGGTGTCCGGGTATCCGGTGAGTGTTCAGCCGCGGAAGCCGACCAGGCCGTGCAGAGTCGAACCGCGCGTGGCCTTCGTCGCCGCCGCGGAGCTCAGCGGTGCCGGGTCCGGCAGCTTCCGGCAGACCGCGTCGACCTCGCCGTGACCGCGTGGCACCTTGCCGGTGCTCAGGTAGTCCGCCAGGTACTTGTCCAAACAGGCGTTCCCGCTCAGCGTGATGCCGTGGTTCCCGCCGCCCTGCTCGACCACGAAACTGGAGCCGGCCAGCAGCCGGTGGACCGTCGCGCCGCCCTCGTACGGGGTGGCCGCGTCGTCGGTCGCCTGGAACAGCAGCACCGGCGGCAGCTTGCCGTTGGCGATGTTGATCGGGCGCTTTGTGTCCGTCGGCCAGAACGCGCACGGCGCGTTGTACCAGGCGTTGTTCCAGGCCATGAAGGGCGCCTTGTCGTACACCGCCCAGTTGTCCTTGCGCCACTGGTTCCAGTCGCGCGGCCAGGAGGCGTCACGGCACTGCACCGCGGTGTAGACGCTGTAGCCGTTGTCCCCGGAGGCGTCGATGGCGGCGAAGTTCTCGTACGCCTCGACCAGCGGAGCGGCGTTCTTGTCGTTCACGTAGGCCGCGAACGCCTCGGCCAGGTAGGGCCAGTAGCCGTTGTAGTAGCCGCCCGGGATGAAGGTGTCCTCGAACTCCGAGGCGCCCACCTTGCCGCCCGCCGGCTTCTTGGCCAGCGCCTTGCGCGCCCCGTACCACTTGGCCTCGATCTTCTCCGGATCGGTGCCGAGCTTGTACGTGGAGTTGTACTTCGCGATCCACGCCATCAGGGCGCGATGGCGGTCGTTGAAGGCGTAGTCCTGCCCGATGTTGTCGTCGTACCACACACCCGTGGGGTCGACGATCGAGTCCAGGACCAGGCGCCGCACGCGCTCCGGGAAGAGCTTCGCGTAGACCGCGCCCAGGTAGGTGCCGTACGAGTAACCGAAGTAGTTGATCTTCTTGGCGCCGAGTGCGGCCCGGATCGAGTCCATGTCCCGTACGGCGCTGATCGTGTCGATGTACGGCAGCAGGCTCGCGTACTTCTTGCCGCAGGCGTCGGCGAAGGACTTGGCGCGCTTGAGGTTGGCCTTCTCGATCGCCGGCGTGCTCGGCACGGAGTCCGGGCGCACCGGGTTGAAGTAGCCCGGCTTGCAGTCCAGGGCCGGCTTGCTCGCGCCGACCCCGCGCGGGTCGAAGCCGATGACGTCGTACTGGGACGCCACCGCCTTGGGCAGGGAGGACGCGACGAAGCCGGCGAGCGACAGGCCGCTGCCGCCGGGACCGCCGGGGTTCACCAGCAGGGGACCCTGGCTCCTGCTCGCGGTGTGCGGCACGCGCGAGAGGGCGAGGGTGATCTGCCGCCCGTGCGGGTTCGCGTGATCAAGGGGCACCTTGAGGGACGCGCACTGGAGCGTCGGATAGTCGGTGGTGCCGCATTTCTTCCAGGTGAGCTTCGCGGCGGTGGCGGTCGCCGCGCCGCTCGGGGCGCTCGCGTCGGCGGGGACGGCCGTGAACGTTCCGGCCACCACGACGGCGACGCCGCACAGTACGGCTGCGCGTTTTCTCATGGAGTCCTCCCAGGACGGAGGGTTTCGGACCGACGGGCTCGTGGTCCTCGCCGCATCGTCCCGGAAAGCCGCACCGGAGGAACGCGTTCTGCCGATACTTGACCCGATCGGATCGAGAGATGCGCTCGAACGCTCTCAAATCAGCGTGAGTTGGGTCGGTTCGGACACTGCCTCCTCGACCGGCTCCGGGGGCGTGATCCGGCGGGGCATCCCCGCGCGCGTGGGACCGATCCCGTACTCCTGGGCCAGCTCGTGGACCTGACGGGTGATCCGGCGCTGGTACCACTTCGGGGCGTACGCCCCGTCCGCGTACAGCCGCTCGTAGCGGCGCACGAGATACGGGTGGTGCCGGTCGAGCCAGGCCATGTACCACTCGCGGGCGCCGGGGCGCAGATGCAGCACCAGAGGTGTGACCGAGGAGGCCCCGGAGGCGGCGATCGCGCGCACGGTGGCGCGCAGTTGGGCCGGGTCGTCGCTCAGGAACGGGAGCACCGGGGCCATCAGGACCCCGCAGTCGATGCCGTGCTCGGCGAGGGCGCGGACGACGTCCAGGCGGCGCTCCGGGGCGGGCGTGCCCGGCTCCACGGTGCGCCACAGCTCGGGGTCGGTGAAGCCGACCGAGACGGAGATGCCCACGTCGGTCACCTCGGCGGCCTGCCGCAGCAGATCGAGATCGCGCAGGATCAGCGTGCCCTTCGTCAGGATCGAGAAGGGGTTGGCGTGGTCGCGCAGGGCGGAGATGATCCCCGGCATCAGGCGGTAGCGGCCCTCGGCGCGCTGGTAGCAGTCGACGTTGGTGCCCATCGCTATGTGCTCGCCCTGCCAGCGGCGCGATCCGAGCTGGCGGCGCAGCAGCTCCGGGGCGTTCGTCTTGACCACGATCTGGGAGTCGAAGTCGATCCCCGTGTCGAGGTCCAGATAGCTGTGCGTCTTGCGGGCGAAGCAGTACACGCACGCGTGCGAGCAGCCCCGATAGGGGTTCACCGTCCACTCGAACGGCATCCGGGAGGCTCCCGGCACCCGGTTGATGATCGACCGGGCGCGCACCTCGTGGAAGGTGATCCCGCGGAACTCGGGGGTGTCGAAGGTACGAGTGACCACCGCGTCCGCGCCGAACAGCGCGGCGTCGCTCGGCCGGCTGTGGCCGCCGGACTCGACGGTGAGATTCTCCCAGCGCATGACGCCTCCTTCGGTAGGCCTGCCCCCAGAGTGAAACACTTGTTCGAATTACTGTGCAAGTGCTCTTCCCGATCGCCTCGAAGGCCCCCGACCCCCGATTTGGGCGGCCGCGCGCGGGGGTGGTTGGCTTGCCCCGACACCGAGAACCCAGTCCTGGAGGAAATCGATGGCGCAGGTCGAGGCCACTACGGAGCGCATCGTCGCGGCGGACGCGGAGACGGTGTTCGACGCGCTCGCCGACTACAGCGGCACGCGCGCGAAGGTGCTGCCCGAGCAGTTCAGCGAGTACGAGGTGCGCGAGGGCGGCGACGGCGAGGGCACCCTCGTCCACTGGAAGCTCCAGGCGACCAGCAAGCGGATCCGGGACTGCCTCCTGGAGGTGAGCGAGCCCACCGACGGTGAGCTGGTCGAGAAGGACCGCAACTCCTCGATGGTCACCACCTGGCGGGTCACCCCGGCCGGCGAGGGCAAGTCCCGCGTCGTCGTGAGCACCGTCTGGAACGGCGCCGGAGGCATCGGCGGCTTCTTCGAGAAGACCTTCGCGCCCAAGGGCCTCGGCAGGATCTACGACGCGATCCTGGAGAAGCTGGCCACCGAGGTCGAGAAGTAGGCCCCCGCGCCGGAAAGCCTCCCCGTCGGGCAAGTCCCCGGCGTTCCGGGGGCGTTGACGCCCCTCACCGGTTCGAGTGGATCTCCACTCGCGGGGCCGGTCTGCCGTAACTCGTCGCGCTTGCTCGCAGTTGTCGCCTTAAGCGGGAATTGTGCGGCAGTGCGACGAGGGGAGCGGTAGGTGGGCGGAACGACTCTGGTACGGGACGAACCGGTCGTGGCGGCTGCGGAGAGCCACGCTCCTGCGGCGGCCGGTGGCGCCGAACTGAGCCCGCGCCGGGTCCGGTTGGTCTTCCTCGGGCTGATGCTCGCGCTGCTGCTCGCCGCCCTGGAGCAGATGATCGTCGCCACCGCGCTCCCGAAGATCGTCGGCGAGCTGCACGGTCTGGACAAGATGTCCTGGGCGATCACCGCCTATCTGCTCACCTCCACCGTCGGACTGCCGATCTACGGCAAGCTCGGTGACCTGCTCGGCCGCAAGGGCGTCTTCCAGTTCGCCATCGTTGTCTTCGTCATCGGCTCCGCGCTCGCGGGCCGGGCGCAGACGATGGACCAGCTGATCGCCTTCCGCGCGGTGCAGGGCGTCGGCGCCGGCGGCCTCATGATCGGCGTCCAGGCGATCATCGCGGACATCGTGCCGCCCCGGCAGCGCGGCCGGTTCATGGGCCTGATCGGCGCCGCCTTCGGCCTCGCCTCCGTCGCAGGACCGCTGCTCGGCGGTTACTTCACCGACCACCTCACCTGGCGCTGGTGCTTCTACTTCAACGTGCCCTTCGGCCTGCTCACCCTGGCCGTCGTCACGGTCGTCCTCAAGCTCCCGAAGCCGAGGACCAAGCCGCGCCTCGACGTCCTCGGCGCGCTCCTGCTCGCCGCGGCCTCCACCTGCCTTGTCCTGCTGACCAGTTGGGGCGGCACCGAGTACGCCTGGGACTCACGCGTCATCCTCGGGCTCGCCGCGGGCGCCGTGGCCGCCGCCGGCCTCTTCCTCGTCGCCGAGCACCACGCGGCCGAACCCCTCATCCCGCTGCGGCTGTTCAGGGACTCCGTCTTCAACGTCACCGGTCTGGTGGGCCTGGTGATCGGCGTCGCGCTGTTCGGCGCCGCCAGCTATCTGCCGACCTTCCTGCAGATGGTCGACGGGGCCACCGCCACCGAGTCGGGCCTGCTGATGCTGCCCATGATGGGCGGCATCGTCGGCGCCTCGATCATCGCGGGACAACTCATCAGCCACACCGGGCACTACCGGATCTACCCCGTGCTCGGCAGCGCCCTGTCCGCCGTCGGCATGTGGCTGCTGTCCCGCCTCGAAGTCGACACGTCCCGGCTGCAGTACAGCATCTGGATGGCCGTTCTCGGCGCGGGCATCGGCATGGTGATGCCGGTGCTGGTGCTGGCCGTGCAGAACTCCGTGCGCCCCGCCGACCTCGGCACCGCCACCAGCGCCAACAACTACTTCCGGCAGATCGGCGGCAGCGTCGGCGCCGCGATCTTCGGCACCCTCTTCGCCGACCGGCTCGCCGACTCCCTCGCCGAACGGCTCTCCACGCGCGCGGGATCCGCGCTGCCCGACCCGGAGTCCCTCACCCCGCAGCTCGTCCACGCGCTGCCCCCGGCGCTGCGCGACGACTACATCGCGGCCTACGCCGACGCGATGCCCCGGATCTTCCTCTACCTCGTGCCGGTGCTCGTCCTCGGCCTGCTCATCGCCTTCTTCCTCAAGGAGAAACCGCTGGTGTCCCACCACGCCACCGAAACCGAGACCGCGCCCGTGAACGCCCCGATCCCGCAGGCCCGTTCGTCGTACGCCGCCGGCATCCCGGTCTGCGGCACGGTGCAGCACCCCGACGGGACCGTCGTACCGCGCGCCGCGCTCACGCTCATCGACGTGACCGGACAGCAGATCGGGCGGGGCGCGAGCGGCGAGGACGGACGGTACGCGCTGTCCACGCCCGGGTCCGGGGCGTACGTCCTGATCGCCGCGGCCGGCGGCCACCAGCCGCAGGCGGTCTCCGTCACCGTCGGCGAGCGCCCCGTCGAGCTCGACGTCGTCCTCGGCGGCGCCGGACGCCTCGCGGGCAGCGTGGTCACCGCCGACGGCACACCCGTACGGGAGGCCGCGGTCACCCTCACCAACGTGCACGGCGAGGTCGTGGCGAGCACCCGCAGCGGGCGCGAGGGCGGCTACGTCATCACCGAGCTGGTGGCCGGCGAGTACACCCTCGCCGCCAGCGCCCCCGCGTTCCGCCCGGCCGCCCTGCCCGTCAGCGTCCAGGCCTCCCGGGAGACCCGCCAGGACATCGAACTCGCGGGCGGCGCCGTGCTGCGCGGCACGGTGCGGGCCGGCGGCGGCCGGCCCGTCGAGGACGCCCGCGTGACGCTGCTCGACGCGGCCGGCAACGTCGTGGACACGCTCACCACGGGAGCCGACGGAACGTTCCGGTTCGTCGACCTGTCCTCGGGCGAGTACACCGTGATCGCCGCGGGCTACCCGCCGGTCGCCACCGTGCTCCAGGTCGCGGGCGGCGGCCGCACCGAGCGGGACCTGCAACTGGGGCACGAGGACTGAACCGGCTTCAGCGGCCCGGGTGCCCGAACCGATCGAACGGGCGCAGCGGTTGAGCGCCCCCGGCGTGCCTTTCCGGCGCACGTCCTCGAACCGGTGCGCCCGCGTGCCACCAATTCCCCCGTTGCCGCACATCACCACCTGGGGGCGCCGTACGGTGGTGACGGCGGACAGATCTTGCGGAGCCGTGGGGAAAAGAGGGCCTGGGTCATGGACCGTGGCACCGAGAGGGAAGCACCTCCCAGCCGCGGAGCCGGGGGCGGAGCGGTGGAGGACACCGCGGTCGGCCGTGTGCCGCTGGCCGTCGTCGTGGTCGACCGCGACGGCCTGGTGTCCCACTGGAGCACCGGCGCACGCCGTCTGTTCGGCGTCCCCAAGGAGGACGCGATCGGACACGCGGCGGTCGATCTGCTGCCCGTCTCCGGCGTGCTGCCCGAGGAGCAGGACGTCACGCCGTACGGGACGTACGCCGACTACGACGGGCTCGGCCCCGGCCTGGAGTCCTCACTCGACGGCGGGCTGTCCTACCCGGCCGCTGGCCGGGCCCGGCTCACCGTCCCCGAGCGGAGCGAGGCGGGGGTCCCCCCGGCCGAAGGGTGGGGGAGCGACCGCGTCGACGTCCTGTGGTGGGCCTACCCGCTGGTGGGCCCCGGCAAGGAGCGGCTGCTCGTGCTCGCCGCGGACACCGGCGGACTGCGGCCCGACGACCCCGAGCACGACATGGCGTACGAGCGCATCGCGCCCGGCTTCGCCCTGCACACCGACTTCCCCGGCGCCCAGGAGCTGGCCCGGCGGCTGCCCGAGATCCTGCCCAGCATGAGCGTCGACGAAAGCGCCCGCATCGTCGCGCAGATCCTCGAACTGGGCTATCCCGTCCTGGAGTTCAGCCAGAACGACCGGGTGCCCGTCACCCCCGACTGGGGTGTGCCCCGGCGGGCGGAGCGCAGGGCCCGGCGCGAGCAGGCGGCCCGGGCGGTGGCCGAGGGACTGCCCACGCCGCAGGAGGCCGCCGACGACGCCGAGGACCTGGAGTACGCGGCCGTCCGTGAACACTTGGAGTTCCTGAACGAGGTCAGCGGCCGCATCGGCACCTCCCTCGACCTGACCCGCACCATCGTCGAGGTCAGCAGAGCCGTCGTACCGCGCTTCACCGACGTCGCCGGTACCTATCTGCGCGAACAGGTCGTCGCGGGCGAGGGGTTCCCCGACGGCGTGCCCGACACGACCACCATGTGGCACCGGGTCGCCCTCGAACACACCGACGAACCGGGCCGCTGGGACGACGTCGTGCCGGTCGGCGAGGCCATGCCGTTCCCGGCGCACACGCCGTTCTTCCAGTGCATGACCAGCGGCGAGCCCGTCCTCGTGCCGCGGATCAGCGAGGAGATGGGCCACGCCATCGCCTCGCAGTTCGAGAAGCGGGACATCCGGCCGCTGATCACCAACCGCTCCATGCTGGTCGTACCGCTCAAGGCCCGCAACGTGGTGCTCGGGTTCATGATCCTGCTGCGCCACCCGGAGCGGCCCGTCTTCAACGACATGGACCGGGTCACCGGCGCCGAACTCGCCGCCCGCGCTGGCCTCGTGCTCGACAACGCGCGCATGTACACCTACCAGGAGAACGTCGCCGAGACGCTCCAGGACAGCATGCTGCCGGTCATCCCGGCGCGCATGGCGGGCTGCGACATCGCCACCCGCTATCTGCCCGGCACGCTGCTCGGCCGCGTGGGCGGTGACTGGTTCGACTCCGTCAAGCTGCCCGGCGCCCGCACCGCTCTGGTGGTCGGCGACGTCATGGGCCACGGCCTCAACTCGGCCGCCATGATGGGCCAGTTGCGGACCGCCGTGGAGACCATGGCCGCCCTGGACCTCCCGCCCGCCCAACTGCTGCGCAACCTGGACGACCTCGCCCAGCGCCTCGGCGACAGCTACCTCGCGACCTGTCTGTACGCCGTCTACGACCCGATCGCGGGCGAACTGCATATCGCCAACGCCGGGCACATCCCGCCCGTCCTGGTCCGCGCCGAGGACGGCCGCAGCGAGCTGCTCGACCTGCCGACCGGAGCGCCGATCGGCGTGGGCGGGGTGCCTTTCGAGGCGGTACGCGTGCGCGTGGAGCCCGGCGACCGGCTCGTGATGTGCACCGACGGTCTCGTCGAGGTGCGCGGCGAGGACATCGGCGTGGGTCTCGCGGCGCTCTCCGAGTCCGCCGCCCACCCTGCCGCCTCCATGGACGAGGCCTGCGACACGATCATCCGCGCACTGAACGTCACGGGCGGCCGCAAGGACGACGTGGCCCTTCTGATGGCCCGGCTCAACGGCGTGGAGCCCGAGGACGTCGCCGAGTGGCGGCTCGCCCTCGACCCGGCCGAGGTCGGCCGCGCCCGAAGTGCCGTGCGGGAACAGCTCCATGACTGGGGGCTGGCCAAACTCGCCGACAACGCGGGGCTGATGGTCAGCGAGCTGGTCACCAACGCCGTACGGCACTCCCATGCCCGTCCGGTCGCGCTGCGCCTGGTGCGCGGCGACACCCTGCTGTGCGAGGTCGAGGACGACGACCACGAGCTGCCCAACCTGCGCAGTGCCGGCGAGAGCGACGAGTTCGGGCGCGGTCTGCGGGTGGTGAGCACCCTCGCGCGCGAGTGGGGCACCAGCCGGACGCGGCGCGGCAAGACGGTCTGGTTCGAACTGACGCTGCCGCGCCGCTGATCGGCGTCTGGGGCGCGAGAGGCGCACAGGGGGAGTGCGTCCGTCGAATGCGGAGTGAAGGTATGCGCCGCGCGCTTGTCGCCGTGACCAGGGCGCGATAGACCGTACTCGCCCGTCACTTGCGACGGACGGCCTTCACATCCTGGGGAGTTGGGCATGAGTGTGACGAGTCGCTACCGGGAGGCCTGGGAGGGCTTCTGGCGCGAGGCTCCGGAGGAACAGGGGGCGGTGTTCTGGGACGCGGAGCCGCCCCTGACCGCCGGACTGCACCTGGCGCTCTTCGAACCGTACGTGACCGACCCCGGCCTGGTCATGGTGGACCTGGGCTGCGGCAACGGCACCCAGACCCGGTTCCTCGCCGACCGTTTCCCGCGCGTCGTCGGCGCCGATCTGTCGGAAGCGGCCGTCGAGCACGCACAGCACGCCGACCCCGCGGGACAGGCGACCTACCGCGTGCTCGACGCCATGGAGAAGGACGAGACCGAGACGCTGCACGCCGAACTCGGCGACACCAACGTCTACATGCGTGGCGTCCTGCACCAGGCCGACCCGGAGGACCGCCAGGCACTCATGGACGGGATCGCCACGCTGGTCGGCGAACGCGGCCGGGTCTTCCTCGTCGAACTCTCCGAGCGGGCCAAGCCCGTGCTGCTGGGCCTGGCGCAGAGCCCCGAGGGCCCGCCGCCCAAACTCGCCCCGATCTTCCGGCACGGCATCGCGCCCGGCGAGGTGTCCGACGACGCCGTGCCCGCGTACGTGCGCTCGGCGGGCCTCACCATCATCGCGAGCGGTGAACTCCCGCTCACCACCACGGAGTTCACACCCGATGGCAGGCGCATCGAGCTGCCCTCGAAGTGGCTGGTCGCCGGCCGCCCGGACTGAGGGGCACCTCTGGTCAAGGGGCGGTTTCCGTGAGTTGAGGGTGGGACGCGGGGGAACTCCCGCGTCCGGCGGTTCGTTTGCTACGAACAGGATTCGAAACCTCGGCCAAGGCCAGGTCATCGGATCCTCAAGGTTCGTACAGCTGTCGAGTTCGCCGCGTCCCCTCTCCCCACCTCACGGAGGCCCGAGCCCATGACCCCGAACCACCCCCACCCGTCCCGGCGCGCCCTGCTCGGCGGAGCGGCCCTGGCCACCCTCGCGGTGGCGGCCGGCACCGGCACGGCCACCGCCGCCCCGGCCGGCACCGGAGCGACCTGGCCGACGGAGTTCCCCCTCCCCGACGGCTGGCTCCCCGAGGGCATCGCCATCGGCCGCAAGCCGTACGCGTACATGGGCTCGCGTGCCAACGGCGCGATCCACCGCACCGACCTGCGCACCGGCGAGGGCCAGGTCCTCTACGCGGGCGCCACCGGCCAGGTCGCCGTCGGCCTGAAGCTCGACACGGACGGCCTGCTGTACGTCGCGGGTAACACCGGAGTCGCCCGCGTCCACGACTCCCGCACCGGCGACATCGTCACCACGTACCAACTCACGGAAGCCACAGGCCACTTCATCAACGACGTCACCCTGCTCGGCGACCGCGCCTGGTTCACCGACTCACGCGCCGCCGCCCTCCACGGCGTACCGCGCGGCTGCGAGGGCACCGTCCGCACGCTCCCGCTCACCGGCGACTGGGTGCAGACCCCCGACGTCAACAACGCCAACGGGATCGTCGGCGCCCCCGACGGCCGCGCCCTGATCGTCGTCAGCAGCACACCCGGCAAGCTCTACAACGTCAGCGTCAGGACCGGCTTTGCCACCGAGATAACGCTGGTCGGCGCGGACTCGGTCGCGGCCGGCGACGGCCTGTGGCGCATCGGCCGCACGCTGTACGTCGTCCAGAACCGCCTCAACCTGATCAGCGTGTTCGACCTCGACGCCAGGGCGACGACGGCCACGTTGCGCCGCACGATCACCGACCCCCGCTTCGACGTGCCCACCACGGCGGCACAGTTCGGCGACCGGCTGTATCTCGTCAACGCCCGCTTCACCAGCCCGCAGACACCGGAGACGACGTTCAACGCGGTCGCGGTGCCGATCTGAGCCGGCGAGTGAACTGCTGAGTCCGCCCTTCGGGACGGTGCTACCGAAGGGCGGACTCACTGGCGCGGGGTCGTGCTCTCTGAACCTTGAAGTTTCAAACGGACTCGGTCAGACTCTCGTTTGAGACTTCAATCATCCGGTTGGGGTATCCGCCCGATCCCCGCCTGATCTCTGCCCGGTCTCCGTCCGGGTTCTCTCCGCAGTCGCCCCCCTGGAGTGGTCATGTCCGTTGCCTCTGATGCCGTCGCCGTCCGCCGTGGTCCGCTCGTCGTGGTGGGAGGTGTGCTGGCCGCGATCGTGGTCGCCTCTGCGGCGGACACGGTGATCGCGCTGCTCGCCCTGGCCGCGGGCGCGCCCGATGACTTCGAGCCGCTGAAGGCGTCCTCGTACATCTTCCTGACGGCGGTCGGGGTGGTGGCGGGAGCGATCGGCTGGGCCGTCGTGCGCAAGGTGTCGAAGGACCCGCAGGCGCTGGTGCGATGGCTGGTGCCGACCCTCGTCGTGGTGTCCTTCGTGCCCGACTTCCTGCTCTTCGGCGACGGTGGGGCGCGGGGCGTCGGGGCCCTGCTGCTGATGCACGTGGCGGTCGCGGCGACCGCCGTGTTCGCGTACCGCAAGGTCATGCCCCTGACGTAGGCGCGCATGCTCGGACGCCGGGTGACCAGGGTCCCGTCGACGGACTGCACGCGGTAGGACGGGAAAGTGGTTGAACCTCCGCACCACTTCGTGGCAGGTTCCCTCGTCGGCGCGTAACGTGACGCAGCATGAAGATCCTGATCAGCGCCGACATGGAGGGTGCCACGGGCGTCACCTGGCCGGCCGACGTGCTGCCGGGGACACCGCAGTGGGAGCGCTGCCGCTCGATGTTCACCTCAGACGTCGACGCGGCCGTGCGGGGCTTCTACGACGGAGGCGCGGACGAGGTCCTGGTCAACGAGGCCCACTGGACCATGCGCAACCTGCTCCTCGAACGCCTCGACGAGCGCACCGAGATGCTCACCGGCCGGCACAAGTCCCTGTCCATGGTGGAGGGCGTGCAGCACGGAGACGTCGACGGCATCGCCTTCGTCGGCTACCACGCGGGCGCCGGCATGGAGGGCGTCCTCGCCCACACCTACCTCGCCAACTCCATCACCGGCGTCTGGCTGAACGACGTACGCGCCAGCGAGGGCCTGCTCAACGCCCGCGTCGTCGCCGAGTACGGCGTCCCCGTCGTCCTGGTCACCGGTGACGACGTGGCCTGCGAGGACGCCCTCGGCTACGCGCCCGAGGCGCTGAAGGTCGCCGTCAAGGACCACGTCTCGCGCTACGCCGCCGTGTGCCGCACGCCGGCCAGAACCGCCGCCGACATCCGGGCCGCCGCCAAGGAGGCCGCACGGCTGGCCGTCCGTCAGGAACCGGTCCAGGCAGGGCCGTTCACCATCGCGCTCGAGTTCGACGCCGAGCACCTCGCCATGGCCGCCACCGTCGTGCCGGGTGTGGAGCGGATCGGCGAGCGGAAGGTGGCGTACACCAACGAGACCATGTACGAGGGCATTCGTACCTTCAAGGCGGTCACCACGATCGTCTCGGCCGCCGTGGAGGAGCAGTATGGCTGACCAGCAGGCGTTGGACGAGGTAGTCCGGTTCACGTCCGACCTCATCCGCATCGACACCACCAACCGCGGGGGCGGGGACTGCCGGGAACGGCCGGCCGCCGAGTACGCGGCCGAACAACTCGCCGGTGCGGGCCTGGAACCCGTGCTGCTGGAGCGCACCGAGGGGCGGACGAACGTCGTCGCGCGGATCGAGGGGACGGAGCCCGGCGCCGACGCGCTGCTCGTCCACGGTCACCTGGACGTCGTGCCCGCGCAGGCCGACGACTGGACCGTGCACCCCTTCTCCGGCGAGGTCCGCGACGGGGTCGTCTGGGGGCGCGGCGCGGTCGACATGAAGAACATGGACGCCATGATCCTCGCCGTCGTACGGGACTGGGCGCGGAACGGCATACGGCCCCGGCGGGACGTCGTGATCGCGTTCACCGCCGACGAGGAGGCCAGCGCCGCCGACGGGTCGGGGTTCCTCGCCAAGCAGCACGCAGGGCTCTTCGAGGGGTGTACCGAGGGCGTCAGCGAGTCGGGGGCGTTCACCTTCCACGACGGCAGCGGGCGGCAGATCTATCCGATCGCGGCCGGTGAACGCGGCACGGCGTGGCTGAAGTTGACCGCGCGCGGGCGGGCCGGGCACGGCTCCAAGGTGAACAAGGAGAACGCGGTCACCCGCCTCTCCGCCGCGATCACGAGGATCGGCGAGTACGAGTGGCCGCCGCGGCTCACCGCGACCGTACGGGCCGCCCTCACCGACCTGTCCGCGCTCTACGGCTTCGACCCGGACTTCGGCGATGTGGACGGGCTCCTTGAGAAGCTGGGCCCGGCCGCCAAGCTGGTCGAGGCCACCGTGCGCAACAGCGCCAACCCGACCATGCTGGACGCCGGTTACAAGGTCAACGTGATCCCGGGGGAGGCCGTGGCGTACGTCGACGGACGCTATCTCCCGGGCGGCGAGGACGAGTTCCGCGCCACCCTCGACCGGCTCACCGGGCCCTACGTGGACTGGGAGTTCGCACACCACGAGCGGGCCCTGGAGGCGCCGCTCGACTCACCGACGTACGCCAACATGCAGGCCGCCATACGGGAGTTCGCGCCCGAGGGGCACCCGGTGGCGTACTGCATGTCCGGTGGCACCGACGCCAAGCAGTTCTCGCGCCTCGGCATCACCGGGTACGGATTCACACCGCTGAAGATGCCCGAAGGCTACGACTATCAGGCCATGTTCCACGGGGTCGACGAGCGGGTCCCGGTCGAGGCGCTGCACTTCGGCGTCCGGGTCCTCGACCGTTTCCTGCGGACGGCCTAGCAAGGTGGGGGAGAACGTGCAGTCCCTGGCGTACGGTTCGTGGCCCTCGCCCATCGACGCGGCGCTCGCCGCCGCGCACGACGGGCAGCCGGAGTTCGTGGGATTCGTCGGCGACGAGGCGTGGTGGACCGAGCCGCGGCCCACCGAGGGCGGTCGGCGCACGCTGGTGCGGCGGCGCGTCGACGGGCGCGAGGAGTCGGTTCTGCCGGCTCCGTGGAACGTCCGCAGCCGGGTCATCGAGTACGGCGGCAGACCCTGGGCCGGGACCGTGGTGGACGGCGAACCGCTCGTGGTGTTCGTCGACTTCGCCGACCAGCGGCTCTACCGCTACGAGCCCGATGGCGACCCCCGGCCGCTCACCCCCGTGTCCTCGGTGGGCGGCGGACTGCGCTGGGCGGAACCGCAGTTGAGGCTCGACCGCGGTGAAGTGTGGTGCGTGCTGGAGGAGTTCACCGGTGAGGGCCCCAGCGATCTGCGCCGCGTCCTCGCCGCGGTCCCGCTGGACGGCTCGGCCGCCGAGAACCGGGACGCGGTGCGCGAACTCGCCGAAGAGCGGCACCGGTTCGTCACCGGACCCCGGATCTCGCCCGACGGGCTGCGTGCCGCCTGGCTCGCCTGGGACCACCCGCGCATGCCGTGGGACGGCACGGAGCTGATCGTCGCCGACGTCACCGACGACGGAACCCTGCGACAGCCGCGTACGGTCGCCGGCGGCCCGGACGAGTCGATCGCGCAGGCGGACTGGGCGCCCGACGGCACCCTGCTGTACGCGAGCGACCGCAGCGGCTGGTGGAACCTCTACCGCGACGGCACCCCGGTGTGCCCGCGCGAGGAGGAGTTCGGCGGGCCGCTGTGGAAGCTCGGGCAGCGCTGGTTCGCCCCGCTGGACAGCGGACTGATCGCCGTCGTGCACGGCCGCGGCGCCAGCGCGCTCGGCATTCTGGACCCCGAGACCGGCGAGGTCGTCGACGCCGCGGGCCCCTGGACCGAGTTCTCGGCCACCCTCGCCGTGCACGGCGAGCGGGTCGTCGCCGTCGGCGCCAGCCCGCGCAGCGCCCAGGAAGTCGTGGAGCTGGACACCCGCACCGGCCGGGCCCGGGTGATCGGCGCGGAGCACGACGACGCGGTCGACCCCGCGTACTACCCCGAACCCCAGATCCGCACCTTCACCGGACCCGCCGGACGCGACATCCACGCGCACATCTACCCGCCCCACAACCCGGGTTGCGTGTCCCTCGGCGACGAACTGCCGCCCTACGTGGTCTGGGCGCACGGCGGCCCCACCAGCCGGGTGCCGCTCGTACTCGACCTGGAGATCGCCTACTTCACCTCCCGGGGCATCGGCGTCGCCGAGGTCAACTACGGCGGCTCGACCGGGTACGGCCGGGAGTACCGCAACCGGCTGCGGGAGCAGTGGGGTGTCGTCGACGTCGAGGACTGCGCGGCCGTCGCCCAGGCCCTCGCCTACGAGGGCACGGCCGACCCCGCCCGCCTCGCCATCCGCGGCGGCAGCGCGGGCGGCTGGACCTCGGCCGCCTCCCTCGCCTCGACCGACGTCTACGCCTGCGGCACGATCATCTACCCCATCCTCGACCTGACCGGCTGGGGCACCGGGGAGACCCACGACTTCGAGTCGCAGTACCTGGAGTCCCTGGTCGGGCCCCTCGCCGAGGTGCCAGGACGGTACGCGGAACGCTCGCCGGCCGAGCACGCCGACCGCGTCACCGTGCCCTTCCTGCTGCTCCAGGGGCTGGACGACGTGATCTGCCCGCCCGCGCAGTGCGAACGGTTCCTGGAGCGGATGGCCGGCCGCGAGGTGCCGCACGCCTACATCACCTTCGAGGGCGAGGGCCATGGATTCCGGCGCGCGGAGACCATGATCCGGGTGCTGGAGTCCGAACTCTCCCTGTACGCCCAGGTCTTCGGGCTGCACCCACAGGGCATTCCGACACAGGAGCTGTCCACGTGAGGGAACTCGTACGGCCGCACCGACTCGCCCCCGGCGCCCGCGTGGCCGTCGTCGCGCCCAGCGGGCCCGTGGCCGAGGAGCGGCTGCAGGCCGGGCTCGACGTACTGCGCGGCTGGGACCTGGACCCGGTCGTGGCACCCCATGTGCTGGACCGGCACGGGGAGTTGGACTTCCTGGCCGGTACGGACGCGGACCGCGCCGCCGATCTGCAACGGGCCTGGTGCGACCCGTCGGTGGCGGCGGTGCTGTGCGCGCGGGGCGGGTACGGGGCGCAGCGGATGGTGGACCTGCTCGACTGGGAGGCGATGCGGGCGGCCGGGCCGAAGATCCTGGTCGGCTTCAGCGATGTCACGGTGCTCCACCAGGCGTTCGCCACCCGGCTGGGTCTGGTCACGCTGTACGGACCGGCGGCCGCGGGCGTCGACTTCATCAAGGACCCCCGGACGCAGGACCACTTGAGGGCCACGCTCTTCGCCCCGGAGACGGTCCGCTCGATCGCCTCGCGCGGCACCGCCCTGGTCCCCGGCCGGGCCCGGGGCGTCACCGTGGGCGGCTGTCTGAGCCTGCTCGCCACCGACCTCGGCACCCCGCACGCCCATCCCGGTGCGCGCGGCGGACTGCTGCTGATCGAGGACGTGGGGGAGCGGGCGTACCGGATCGACCGGATGCTCACCCAACTCCTGCGCGCCGGATGGCTCGACGGTGTCACCGGTGTCGTGCTCGGCTCCTGGGACAGATGCGGGCCGTACGAGGAGGTGCGCGCGGTTCTCGTCGACCGGCTCGGGGGACTCGGTGTGCCCGTCGCGGAGGAGTTCGGATTCGGGCACTGCGCGGGGGCGTTGACCGTGCCGTTCGGTGTGCCGGCCGAACTCGACGCGGACGCGGGCGTGTTGACGTTCGACGACCCCGCCCTTCGCTGAAGAGGGTTGCCGACCACGACCCATGGTGGCAATGAGTGACCGAATAGTCCGTTTCCGTGGCCGGTGTCCGGATCACCCGGAGGGCGGCCTCACCGTGCGTGACGGCCGGTTCGGGCGCACCCTGGTGCCATGAGCACGAAGACTTCCGAGCGCGGCGCCAGGAGCGGGGGCCGGGTGAGAGAGGTGATGACGCCCGCCCGGGTCGTCGTCGTCCTGCTCGCCGTTCTCGCCCTGATCTTCATCTTCGAGAACACCCGCGACACCAGGATCCGCCTGCTGATCCCCGAGGTCACGCTGCCGCTGTGGATGGCGCTGCTGGCCACGGGGCTCATCGGCGCCCTGTGCGGGGCCTATTTCATGAGGCGCAGGGACTGACCCGTCGTAGGGTGTCGGGATGCCGCACACCGCGTCCCGCTACCTCGCCGAAGGCCCCCGCGTGGGCATACGTCACTTCGCCTACGAGGACGGTGCCGAGTTCACCGCCCGTGCCCGGGAGAGCAAAGGGCTGCACCAGCCGTGGCTGTTCCCGCCGGACAGCTCGGACGGATATCTCGCCTACGCGAACCGGCTGATCAAGGACCCGACCAAGGCCGGGTTCCTGGTCTGCGAGAAGAGCGACGAAGCTGCCGGCGACGGGGAGACCGGGCGCGCCGACGGGGCCATCGCCGGATTCATCAACATCAACAACATCGTCGAGGGCGGTTTCCAGTGCGGCGCGCTCGGCTACGGCGCCTTCGCGCACGCCGCCGGGCGCGGGCTGATGCGCGCGGGCCTCGAACTCGTCGTGGCGTACGCCTTCGGGCCGATGCGGCTGCACCGTCTGGAGATCAACGCGCAACCCGGCAACGCCGCCTCGATCGCCCTGGCCCGGTCCTGCGGATTCCGCCTGGAGGGCTTCTCGCCGAACATGATCTACATCGACGGCGCCTGGCGGGACCACGAGCGCTGGGCGCTCACCGCCGAGATGCGGGCTTCCGGTTGATCTTCATGGTGTCGAGGTCGGTGACGGTCGACTTCAGCTCCCCGAAGCCGTAGCCGAGCCCGCGCAGCAGCGTCTCCGCCCGGTCCTCCGCGATCGCGCCCGCCATCTCCTCGCCGTCCGCCGCGTCCGACACCACCACGAACCGCATCGAGAAGTGCTTCAGCGGCGCCGGTTCGTACGACAGCGAGCCCTCCTCGGTGAAGCGCATGCTCGTCATCCCGTGGTCGCCGGCCTCGGCGAGGAGCCGCTCCCGGGCCGCTTCGGTCAGCCCGTCCCACGTGCCCCGCACGATCACCCGGTACGTGTGCTGCTCGCCCATCCGTCTGCTCCTACGTCGTTCTCCTGCGCTGAAGGGTCGACTGTACGGCGACGAGGATCTCCCGCCCACGGATTTTCCGCGCCCCCGATCCACCGTCCCCGCAGGTCGGCGCTTTTGCGCAATCCTGACCGGCAGGGACCCTGGCCAGCTCACCGGCGAGCGGCTTCCATGGTGATCGTGACGACGATCCGACGTGAGGTAATCACCCTGCCCGCAGCGGACCTTGGTCCGGACAACCCGCTGCCCCCGCTCCGGCCGCTCGACGAGGTGCACCGCGTCGAGGTACGGGACCGGGACGAGCTGCCGCGCGACATGGCCCGGCAGGTCGGACTCGCGCCCCTGCGCAGCCTGTTGCCGGTGCGCGTCCGGGACGGGTACGGCCGAGAGCGCGCGCCCCGGGACATCGACGCCCTCGTGATCGAGAACGACCGGCTGCGTGCCACCGTGCTGCCCGGACTCGGCGGCCGGGTCGCCTCGCTGTTCCACAAGCCCACCGGTCGTGAACTCCTCTACCGCAACCCGGTGTTCCAGCCCGCCAACTTCGCCCTCAACGGCGCCTGGTACTCCGGTGGCATCGAATGGAACATCGGCGCCACCGGCCACACCACCCTCTCCGTCGCCCCCTTGCACGCGGCCCGCGTCCCCGCCCCCGACGGCGGCGAGATGCTCCGCCTGTGGGAGTGGGAACGCCTGCGAGACCTGCCCTTCCAGGTCGACCTCTGGCTGCCGGAGGACTCCGACTTCCTCTACGTCGGTGTCCGCGTCCGCAATCCGCACGAGAAGCCCGTGCCCACCTACTGGTGGTCCAACATCGCCGTGCCCGAGGAGCGCCGGGTGCTGGTGCCTGCGCGGGAGGCGTGGCGGTTCGGGTACGAGCGGCGACTGCGGAAGGTGCCCGCGCCCGAGCACCCGGAGGTCCAGCAACTCCCTTGCGCGGCCGACTACTTCTACGACCTGCCCGATGAGCGGCGGCGCTGGATCGCCGCCCTCGACGAGGACGGGTACGGGCTGGTGCAGACCTCCACCGACGCGCTGCGGGGACGCAAGCTCTTCGTCTGGGGGAAGGGAACGGGCGGCAGGCGCTGGCAGGAGTGGCTCACCGAGCCGGGCACCGGCGGCTACTGCGAGATCCAGGCCGGGCTCGCGCGTACGCAGTTGGAGCATGTGCGACTGGACGCGGAGAGTGAGGTGTCGTGGCTGGAGGCGTACGGTCCGCTGAGCTCCCCGGGCACCGCCGACGAGGTGGAGGAGCACCTCGCGGCGGTCCTGCCGCGCGCCGATGTCGACGCCGCGTACGAGGCGTGGAAGCCGCACGCCGACGCCGAACCCGGTGAGATCCTCGCCGTCGGCTCCGGCTGGGGCGCGCTCGAAGTCCTGCGCGCCGACTGGAAGTTGCCCGGCACGCCCTTCGACGAGAGCACGCTGGGCGAGGACCAGGAGCCCTGGCGGCAGTTGCTGCGCGCCGGGTCCTTCCCCGACCCCCGCCGGGTGCGGCCGCCCGGCGAGACGCTGGTGGCCAGGCACTGGCGGGACATGCTGGAGACCGCACCCGCCACCCCGCTCACCGAGTACCACCTCGGCGTCGCCCAGTGGCACGACGGCGATCAGGCGCAGGCGGTGCGCAGTTGGGAGCGGGCGCTCGAACTCGCCCCCTCCCTCTGGCCGTTGCTGCGCTGCCTCGCCGTCGCCGACCACGAGGCCGGCAACCACGAGCGAGCCGCCGACCGGTACGCGGAGGCCTTCGACGACCTGTGCCACGAGCGGCGCGACACCGGCGCTTCCTGGACAGCCGCCACGGCCGCGCTGGGCCGCGAGGCGATCGAGGCGCTGCTCGCGGTACGCCGTACCGAGCAGGCGCGCGCCGTCTGGGACCGCCTGCACCCCGCGACCCGGGAGCGCGGCCGGTTCCGCCTGATCGAGGCCAGCCTGCTCCTGGCGGAAGGCCGGCGCGAGGAGGCACGGGCCGTCTTCGACACCGGCTTCGAGGTCGCCGACCTGCGGGAGGGCGCGGAGGCCATCGGACGCCTGTGGGCCCGGGTCGCCGAGGAGCCGCTGCCGGACCGCTACGACTTCCGGATGCGACCGCAGGAGGAGTGAGGAGCGGGGCGATCGCTGCGTGCCTGCCGGGGCCGCCGGCGTACTGATCCGGGCGGTTCGGACGGGAGGGGCGCTCGCTCGGCGGAGCCCGGACGGGGCGCTCACCGCGGCGGCGGCCTGCGCTGCCGTTTTCGGTCCGGGCTCGGCCGGGGTCCGGCGTCGCTATACGTTGCGGTCCACGTACTCGTACACCACACCGTCCGGGTGCACCGCGATCAGGTTGCGGCCCGCCGGGGTGGCCACCGGGCCCGCGACGACGCGGGCGCCGAGTTCGGTGAGTACGCGGTTGGCCTCGTCGACGTCCTTCACGGCGATCGTCGCGGAGACCTTGCGCAGTACTTCCAGCTCGGCCTCGGGGCCGCTCATCAGCAGGAAGCAGCCGACGGCGGCGACCTGGACGCCGGCGCGTTCGAAGCGCAGGGCGGTGCCGCCCGCGAGCCGTTCGTAGAAGGGGACCGCGGTCTCCAGGTCCTCGACGCAGATCCGCAGCGTGGCTCCCAGAATGTCCATACGGACGAGCCTAGTTCGCACCGGCGGGAGACGTGATCGCTTCCGGCGATCGGTTTCGGCCGGGGCCCGTCTCGGCGCGCGCCGGAGCGCGGCCGCACGTTTGGCCGCGCCGACCAGGGGGACGCGGACAGTCCGGACCGAGGTGCAACGACCACTTCCGTGACGCTTTTCCAACCGACCGACTACTTTCCGTATCTGCCTCCGTTGCCCCAAGGAGAGTCATGAACACCGCCGAACTCGCCGAACTGGGCCAGCAGTTGCGCGTGGACAGTGTGCGGGCCGCCGCAGCCGCGAACTCCGGACACCCGACGTCGTCGATGTCCGCCGCCGATCTGATGGCCGTCCTCGTCGCGCATCACTTCCGCTACGACTTCGACCGGCCCGCGCACCCCGGCAACGACCGTTTCGTCCTGTCCAAGGGACACGCCTCACCGCTGCTCTACGCCGCTTACAAGGCCGCCGGTGCCATCGACGACGCCGAGCTGCTGACCTTCCGTACGCGGGGCAGCCGGCTCGAAGGGCATCCGACGCCGCGCAGGCTGCCGTGGGTCGAGACGGCCACCGGCTCGCTCGGCCAGGGCCTCCCCGTCGGCGTCGGCATCGCGCTGTCCGGCAAGAACCTGGACCGCGTCGGATACCGCGTGTGGGTGCTGTGCGGGGACAGCGAGCTGGCCGAGGGCTCCGTGTGGGAGGCCGCCGAGCACGCCGCGTACGAGCATCTCGACAACCTCACCGCGATCGTCGACGTCAACCGGCTCGGGCAGCGCGGACCGACCCGGCACGGCCACGACCTGCACGCCTACGCGCGCCGCTTCGAGGCGTTCGGCTGGCACACCGTCGAGGTGGACGGGCACGACGTCGACGCGATCGAACGCGCCTACGGCGAGGCCGAGTCGACCATCGGCCGGCCCACCGTGATCCTCGCGCGCACCCTCAAGGGCAAGGGCGTCGCCTCCGTCCAGGACCGCGAGGGCCTGCACGGCAAACCGCTGCCGGAGCCCGAGGAGGCCATCGCCGAACTCGGCGGGCAGCGCGGCCTGCGCGTCCACGTACAGGCACCGCCCGCCGCGCGCATGCTGCACTCCGTGGACGGCGGCGGGGTGCTCGAACTGCCCCGTTGGGACAAGGGGGACGACGGCAAGAGCGGCAAGGGCGTGGCCACCCGCGACGCCTTCGGGCAGGCGCTCGTCGCCCTCGGCACCGCACGCGGCGACGTCGTCGCCCTCGACGGCGAGGTCGGCGACTCCACCAAGGCCGAGCTCTTCGCCAAGGAGCACCCCGAGCGCTACTTCGAGTGCTACATCGCCGAACAGCAGATGGTGGCGACGGCCGTGGGCCTCGCCGCGCGCGGCTGGGTCCCGTACGCCACCACCTTCGCGGCGTTCCTCACGCGCGCGTACGACTTCGTGCGGATGGCGTCGATCAGCGGGGCCGGTATCAACCTCGTCGGCTCGCACGCGGGCGTGTCGATCGGACAGGACGGGCCCTCGCAGATGGGCCTCGAAGACCTCGCGATGATGCGCGCGGTGCACGGCTCGACCGTGCTGTACCCGTGCGACGCCAACCAGACCGCGCAGCTCGTCACGCAGATGGCGGGCCTGGACGGCGTCCGCTATCTGCGTACCTCGCGCGGCGAGACCCCGGTGATCTACGGCCCCGACGAGCAGTTCCCCGTCGGCGGCAGCAAGGTGCTGCGCTCCTCCGACCGGGATCGGCTCACGATCGTCGCCGCGGGCGTCACCGTCCACGAGGCGCTGGCCGCCGCCGACGCGCTGGCGGAGCACGACATCGCCGTCCGGGTGATCGATCTCTACTCGGTCAAGCCCGTCGACCGGCTCACTCTGCGCCGGGCCGCCGAGGACACCGGCTGCCTGCTGACCGTGGAGGACCACCACGAGGAGGGTGGCCTCGGGGACGCCGTCCTGGACGCGTTCCTCGACGGACGGCCGGTGCCGCGGCTGGTGCGGCTTGCCGTACGGACGATGCCGGGCTCGGCGTCCCAGGCCGAGCAGCTGCACGCGGCGGGCATCGACGCCGAGTCGATCGCGGCGGCCGGCCGCCTGCTGGTCGAGGAGGCGGTCGTGCGGTGAGCCGCGACGAGGTACGCAGGGTCCGGGCCGGACACCGCACGGTCGAGGTGCACCGGCCAGGCAAGGTGCTCTTCCCCGGCGACGGGAAGGCGAAGGAGTACACCAAGGGCGACCTCGTCGACTACTACCGCTCGGCGGCCCCGCTCATGGTGCCGCACCTGCGCGGCCGTCCCCTGATGCTGGAACGGCATCCGGACGGGCTCGACGGGCCCCGCTTCATGCAGAAGAACACCCCGGAGAGCTACCCGGACTGGATCACCCGCGTCGAGGTGCCGAAGGAGGGCGGGACGGTTCTGCACACCGTGTGCGACGACTCCGCCACCCTCGTGTACCTCGCCGACCAGGCCTGTCTCACCGTGCACCGGTGGCTGTCGCGGGTCGGGCGGATCGAGCTGCCCGACCGGATGGTCTTCGACCTCGACCCGGCCGACGACGACTTCGCCGCCGTGCGCGAGGCGGCCTGGCTCCTCGGGGAGCTGCTGGACCGCCTGAAACTGCCGTCCGTTCTGATGACCACCGGTTCCCGGGGCCTGCACGTGATCGTGCCCCTCGACGGCCGCAGCGACGTCGACGAGGTCCGCGTCTTCGCCCGCGACCTCGCCGACCATCTCGCGGACGCCCACCCGGACCGGCTCACCACCGCCGCGCGCAAGAAGGACCGCGGGCACCGGCTCTACCTGGATGTGGGGCGCAACGCCTACGCGCAGACCGCGGTCGCGCCGCTCTCCGTCCGCGCCCTGCCGGGCGCCCCCGTGGCCACGCCCATCGCCTGGACGCAGCTCGACGACCCGGGCCTGGGCGCCCGCCGGTGGACGATCGCCGACGCCCTGGAACAGGCCCGCACCGACCCCTGGGGCGGGATCATGCGGACGCGCCGCGCCCTGGGACCGGCGCGGCGCAGGCTGGACGCGGTACGGGGGCGCGGCGCGTGATCGCGCCGCGCCCCCGGCTCATCGCGAGTGACAGGTCAGGCGCACTGTCATGGGCATCGACTCACCATCGATACCAGCGGCCGCGGCCGCCGGCCGATGTCGTGCCGCGCATCAGGAAGCCGAGCAGCCACAGCACCAGAACCACCAGCGCGACCCACCACAGCAGCTTCAGTGCGAAGCCGGCGCCGAAGAGGACCAGGACCAGAAGCAGGACAAGCAGAATCGGAACCATGTTGTGAACCTCCTGCCCTCCGAGTAACCCGAAGACGGAGATTCAGACGTCCTTCCGGCACAAGATCTCCGCATGCAGGACGGAGAACCATCCATCCTCCTGCCGCCCCCACTCGCGCCATGCCTCCGACACGGCCCGCAGCTGCTCCGGGGTCGCGTGACCGCCCCCCGTGGCCCGCTCGGCGTAGGCCGACGCCAGCGTCCGGTCCGCCCACAGGCCGCTCCACCAGGCCCGTTCCTCCGCGGTGGAGAAGGTCCAGGTGGACGAGGTCGCCGTGATGTCGGTCAGTCCCGCCGCCAGCGCCCAGGACTTCAGCCGCCGTCCGGCGTCCGGTTCGCCGCCGTTGGCCCGGGCCACCCGCCGGTACAGGTCCAGCCAGTCGTCCATCCCTCGGGACGCCGGGTACCAGGTCATGGCCGCGTAGTCCCCGTCGCGGACGGCGATGAAGCCGGTCGGTCTGGTGACCCGCCTCATTTCCCGCAGCGCCTGCACCGGATCGCTGACGTGCTGGAGCACCTGGTGGGCGTGGACCACGCAGAACGTGTCGTCCGGGAAGTCCAGCGCGTGGACGTCTGCGACCGCGAAGTCCACGTTGTCCAGGCCCCGTTCGGCCGCCGTCGCCCGCGCCTGCTCCAGGACGCCGGGCGCCTGGTCGACGCCGGTGACGTGCCCGTCGGGGACCAGCTCCGCCAGGTCGGCGGTGATCGTGCCGGGGCCGCAGCCGATGTCCAGGATCTTCATGTGCGGCTTGAGCGAACCGAGCAGGTAGGCCGCGGAGTTGGCGGCGGTCCGCCAGGTGTGCGAACGCAGCACCGACTCGTGGTGGCCGTGCGTGTAGACGGCGGTCTCCTGCTGCCTGGACATGGCTGGTCCCCTCTCGACGTACCTGCTCGCGGGGCGCGCACGGCCCCGTCGGCGGTACGCCTCACGGTACGCGCGCATGCCGAATGATGAGACCCGCGTATTGAGATGTGGACTGATGGATCGTCAGATGCTGGGCAGCGGTCGGTAGACCCGCAGGGCGTGCGGCAGCTTCTCCACCGTCACCCGGCCGGCCACCTCGGTGACCTCGCCGTCGTAGGCGAGGAGCGTCCCGGGGGCCACGCCGTCCAGGCGCAGGCGGGTGACCTGGACCGCCGCGTGCGCGGGGGAGCGGGTCAGCGGGCCCGCGGCCGCCGCCGCGAGCAGCCGCAGCGCCGGGCGCCGGCCACCGTGCACCACCCGGACGTCGAGCCGGCCGTCCGCCAGGTCGAGCCGGCGGGCCGGGGCCAGGCCCATCCGGTGGTAGGTGCCGTTGCCGACGAACAGCAGCCACAGCGGGTGGGCCTCGCCGCCGACCTCGGCCTGCAGCGGGTGCTGGTCCGACCGCAGCACGCGCAGCGCCCCGAGCACCCCGGCCGGCCAGCCGCCGATCCGCTCCGACCAGCGCTCCCGTTCCCGCACCAGCTGCGGATAGACGCCCAGGCTGAACGTGTTGAGGAAGATGCCCTTGATGGCGCCCGCGTCGAACCGGGCGACGTCCACCCGCACGCCCTCACCGCCCTGGATCGCGCGGGCCAGGGCGCGGGCGTCCTCCACGCCCAGGTCGTAGGCGAAGTGGTTGAGGGTGCCGCCGGGCAGCACGGCGAGCGGCAGGTCGTGGCGCAGGGCGATCCCGGCCGCGGTGTTCACCGTGCCGTCGCCGCCGCACACACCGAGCACCGTGGCGCGGGCCGCCGCCTTCTCCAACTCCGCCTGAAGGTCGACCGGTTCAGACTCGATGATCTCGGCGAGCGGCAGCAGATCACGCAGCGCGCGCACCCGGTCGGCGGTGCCCGAGGCGGTGTTGGCGACCATGACCAGACCCTCGCCGTCCGGCAGCGTCGGCAGCTCGGTACGGGGCCGGGCCGGCGACACCGACCGGACCCGGGTCGGCACCAGACCCCGTACGGCGAATCCGGCGACCGTGCCGAGGACCGCGCCCGCGAGCACGTCGCTCGGGAAGTGGACGCCGGTGTACACGCGGGACATCGCCACCGAGAAGGCGACCGGGCCGACCGCGGCGCCCCAGGCCGGCGACTCCAGGGCCACCCCGGTCGCGAAGGCCGCCGCCGACGCGGCGTGACCGGAGGGGAAGGACGTGGTGATCGGCTGCCGCTTCAGCTGCCGGGCGACCGGTACGGGATCCAGGACGGGACGCGGTCGCCGTATCGACCGCTTGCCGACCGTGTTGATGGTCAGCGAGGCCACGCTGAGGGAGGCGAGTCCCCGGACGGCGGCGCGACGGGACCGTGGGGTGCGGGCCGCGGCCATCGCCGCCGCCGCGGCGAACCACAGCACACCGTGGTTCGCGGCCCGGCTCAGCCGCGGCAGGACGGGCTCCGCCGCCGGCCAGTTCCGCTCGGCCGCGAACTCGAACAGCCGGGAGTCGAGCGCGAGCAGCCGGTCCCGCAGCGGATGCAGGCCGGGCTTGGGAAGGGTGAGGTCGACGTCAGGGCTCATATGCTCCCGTTACCCTGAACTCGCCGTTTCTTGTCCGGCGGACGGCAACGACACCCGGAGGGTCCCCGCATGCGTCTGATTCTCGTCCGCCACGGCCAGACGCCGTCCAACGTCGCCTTCGTCCTGGACACGGCGATCCCAGGTCCGGGCCTGACCGACCTGGGCGAGCAACAGGCCGCCGCCCTGCCCGAGGCGCTCGCCGACGAGGACATCGAGGCCCTCTACGCCTCCACCATGGTCCGTACGCAGCTCACGGCCGCCCCGCTGGCCGCCGCGCGGGGCCTCGACGTGGTCGTCCGGGCCGGTATCCGCGAGCTGTCCGCGGGCGATCTGGACATGCTGCCGGGCGACTCGGAGCGGGCCCGGATCTACATGCGCACCGTGTTCGCCTGGGCCGCCGGGGACACCGAGCTGCGGATGCCGGGCGGTGAGAACGGTGTCGAGGCGCTCGCCCGCTACGACGCCGTCGTCGCCGAGGCCGCCGAGAGCGGCGCCGGGACGGTCGCCATGGTCAGCCACGGCGCTGCCATCCGCATGTGGACCGCGGCCCGCGCCGACAACGTCGACGTGCCCTTCGCCGCCGCCCACCCGCTCGACAACACCGGCGTGGTCGTCCTGGAGGGCTCGCCCGCCGACGGCTGGAAGGCCCTCTCCTGGGCGGGCGCGGTCGTGGCCCCGGCAGGCGAGGGCGGACCGGCCGGGCAGGCGCTGGGCTGAGGCCGCTTTCGAGAGACGGGCCGGGCGGGATAACGGTTTGCCCGACCCGCCGGAGGGCCCGCAGAATGCCTGTTCATGGGACACCTGGAAGCCGCACACCTCGAGTACTACCTTCCCGACGGGAGGGCGCTGCTCGGCGATGTGTCGTTCCGGGTGGGCGAAGGGGCCGTCGTGGCCCTGGTCGGGCCCAACGGCGCGGGCAAGACGACCCTGCTGAGGCTGATCTCCGGCGAGCTGAAACCGCACGGCGGGACCGTCACCGTCAGCGGCGGCCTCGGCGTGATGCGGCAGTTCGTGGGGTCCGTACGGGACGAGACGACCGTACGCGACCTGCTGGTGTCGGTCGCCCCGCCGCGCATCCAGGAGGCGGCGGGGGCCGTCGACCGGGCCGAGCACCTCATCATGACCGTCGACGACGAGGCGGCCCAACTCCAGTACGCGCAGGCCCTGTCCGACTGGGCCGAGGTGCACGGCTACGAGTTCGAGACCCTGTGGGACATGTGCACCATGGCCGCGCTCGGCGTGCCGTACGACAAGGCGCAGTTCCGGCAGGTGAGCACGCTGTCCGGCGGTGAGCAGAAGCGGCTCGTCCTGGAGGCGCTGCTGCGCGGTGCCGACGAGGTGCTGTTGCTCGACGAGCCGGACAACTACCTGGACGTGCCGGGCAAGCGGTGGCTGGAGGAGCGGCTGAAGGAGACCCGCAAGACGGTGCTCTTCGTCTCCCACGACCGTGAACTCCTCTCCCGTGCCGCCGAGAAGATCGTCTCCGTCGAGCCCTCGCCGGCCGGCGCCGACGCCTGGGTGCACGGCGGCGGCTTCGCCACGTACCACGAGGCCCGGCGTGAACGCTTCGCCCGCTTCGAGGAGTTGCGGCGCCGCTGGGACGAGAAGCACGCACAGCTGAAGAAGCTGGTGCTGAACCTCCGTCAGGCGGCGTCCATCAGCCATGAGTTGGCCTCCCGCTACCAGGCCGCCCAGACCCGGCTGCGCAAGTTCGAGGAGGCGGGCCCGCCGCCGGAGCCGCCGCGCGAGCAGGACATCACGATGCGGCTCAAGGGCGGCCGTACCGGTGTAAGGGCGGTCACCGTCAAGGGACTTGAGCTGACCGGTCTGATGAAGCCCTTCGACCTGGAGGTCTTCTACGGCGAGCGCGTCGCCGTCCTCGGCTCCAACGGCTCGGGCAAGTCGCACTTCCTGCGGCTGCTGGCCGGCGAGGAGGTGGCGCACACGGGGGAGTGGAAGCTGGGCGCGCGGGTCGTGCCGGGCCACTTCGCCCAGACCCACGCCCACCCGGAGCTGCGGGGCCGCACGCTCCTGGACATCCTGTGGTCGGAGCACTCCCAGGACCGGGGCGCGGCCTCGTCCCGACTGCGCCGCTACGAGCTGACGAACCAGGCCGAGCAGACCTTCGACCGCCTCTCCGGCGGCCAGCAGGCCCGCTTCCAGATCCTCCTGCTGGAACTGGAGGGCGTCACCGCCCTCCTCCTCGACGAGCCCACCGACAACCTCGACCTGGAGTCCGCCGAGGCACTCCAGGAGGGCCTGGAGGCCTTCGACGGCACGGTCCTCGCGGTCACCCACGACCGCTGGTTCGCCCGCTCCTTCGACCGCTACCTGGTCTTCGGAAGCGACGGCCGGGTCCGCGAGACGCCGGAGCCGGTGTGGGACGAGCGGCGGGTGGAGCGGGTCCGGTAGGCGCGGTGCCGGGTGGGGCCGCGCCCAGCGGTGCGGTCCGGGCGGCTGTGCCGCTTCGGAGGACCGCGGGCGGGGTTGTTCGTACAGTGGGTGAGGAGACGCCGGCTCCACGGGCACCCTTCCGGAGCCGTACCCACGACGAGCGGGGCACCACGATGACCGGAGTCGAGCCCAGCCGACTGGACGACCAGCAGCTCATGAAGGAGCTGGAGACGATCCACCGCACGCGCCACGACACCCTGCTGCACGGCTCCGTCGACGCCCTGCGGGCGCACAACGTCCGCATGGCGTCACTGGAGGGCGAGTTCCTGCGCCGCAATCCGGAGCGCATGGTCGCCGCGGGCCGCACCCGCGAGGGTGCGCGGGAGCGGTCCGCCGGCAACTGACCTACCCGCGCCGCTCGGCGGCCGCGCCGACGAGGGCGTCGGTCAGTTCCTGGACGCTGGTGTAGCGGGCCGTGTGGGGCAGGCGCGCCACCGGGTCGGCCAGGGCATCGGGCGCGTGCGCGTCCTGGAGGGTGAGGGCCAGGGCGAGCGGGTCGGCCGGGAACGAGTGGCGGCCCAGATAGCGGGAGAGTTCCAGGCGGATCGCCTCCGGGGGTGCGGACGGACTGCCGGGTGCGATCGGACCGCCCGCGTGCTCCGGGTCGTCCTCGGCGGCCGGCTCGGAGCCGTGCCGCTCCTCGGCCCGGGTGGGGTGGCCGGACCTGAGCAGGTCCCGCAGTTCGTGCTTCAACTCCTCGTCGCGGTGGGCGCTGAGCCGGTTGCTGCCTCGCTGCATGTGTCCCTCCTGAGTCGTCGGACCGGATCTTCGGCGCCTACCCGAACAGCGGTCGCCGACACGGGTGTTTGCGCGGAGAAGTCGAGGGCAGGCGGAGGTCAAGTGCTTCGGACCGGAGGCACGTCCGTGGGAACGGCTCCATCGCCGCCACGGCCGTGTCCGTCCGGATATCGGCCGCATTTCCCACGGTGACCTTCATCCGAAGCACCACTGAGGGAGTTGCGACGCAACATGCCCACCAAAGCGAGCGCGAAGCACCACCCGCACGACGACGCCCCCGACACCGCGGAGGCCTTCCGCAGGCTCGCCGCGCTACCCGCCGGCCAGCAACGGGACACCCTGCGCGAGAAGGTGGTCGAGGCCTGGCTGCCGATGGCCGACCGGCTCGCGGGACGGTTCCGCAGCCGTGGCGAGAGCCTCGACGACCTGCGCCAGGTCGCGGCCCTCGGCCTGGTCAAGGCCGTTGACCGCTACGACCCCGCCCTCGGCAACGCCTTCGAGAGCTATGCCGTACCCACCATCACCGGCGAGATCAAGCGGCACTTCCGGGACCACATGTGGACCGTGCACGTGCCGCGCCGGGTCCAGGACCTGCGCAACCGTGTCCGGTTCGCCAGCCAGGACCTGTCGCAGACCGTCTCCGGCCGCCGCCCCACCGTCGCGGAGATCGCCGAGCAGGCGAACATGAGCGAGGAGGACGCGCAGGCCGGCCTCGAGGCGCTGGAGAGCTTCACGGCGCTGTCGCTCGACGCGGAGCTGCCCGGCAGCAACGACGGCTACTCGCTGAGCGACGCGCTCGGCGCGCCCGACGGCCGACTGGACACGGTGGTGGACCGCGAGGCCGTCGCGCCCCGCCTCGCCGCCCTGCCCGAGCGCGAGCGGACCATCCTCTACATGCGGTTCTTCGACGACATGACGCAGAGCCGCATCGCCGAGCAGCTGGGTATCTCCCAGATGCACGTCTCCCGGCTCATCAACCGGTGCTGCACCCAGGTGCGGGACCAGGTCCTGAGCGGCGCGGCCTAGGCCCCCGCGGGGCACGGGCTCGCGGGGGGCACGGGGCCACGGGGCCAAGGGGCCAGGAATCCATGGGCCCCGGGGGAGTCCTCCGCATGTCACCCGGTCGGCCGTGCGCGTCCCGCGAATGGTGTCCGGCCGCGCGCGCGGCGCCGTCGGGCGGGCTGTGATGGCTGCGGGGCACGAACTCCGTGTCCCCGCAGCCGCCGGCCGAAGGAGCCCTTCCCATGCGCCGCACCGCCCGTGTCCTGTCCGCCGCCGCCCTGGCCGGTGCCGCGCTCGGCGCCGCCGCCTCGGACGCCTTCGCGGACCCGGCCGCGGAGGTCAGTCCGGGCAACGTCTCACCGGGCGGCAGCGTCACCGTCTCGGTCTCCTGCGACGCCACGAGCGGCTCCGCGCCCGCCACCCTCGACGCCACCTCGCAGGCATTCGACGACGGCACCGTCCAGCTCCAGCGCGTGGCCGGCAACGACGACGCGATCGCCGGGCCCGCCTACCGCGGCACCGCCCGCATCGCCCCCGCCGACGACTTCCCGGACCGCGGCCCCGATGCGGTGACCCGGGACTCCGCGTGGACCGTCGACGGCACCTGCCCGGCGGCACCCGGCGGCCAGGGCAAGGCCTGGAGCGCCACCTTCACCGTGACCCGCGGCAGCGGCGGTGGCGGCGACGGCGGCGATGGCGGCCGGACCTGCGCCGAACCCCACGCCCGGACCCAGGTCGAGCCGCACACCGAGGATTGCGCGGCCGCCCCGGTCCAACGGGGCGTCGAGGCCGGCGAGGGCGGCACCTTCACCGACTCCGTGCCTGCCCTGGTCGCCGGCGGTGTCCTGATCGCGGGCGGTCTGGGCGCCGCCGCGTACCGGCTGCGCCACCGGGACGCCGCCGTGGACAGGTGACCGGGCGGACCGCGTCCGGCACCGCCCGGGTGACCGGAGCAACCCTGCCGACCCCCATCGGCGTCAGTCACCCCGGGTACACGGAACCCGACGGCACGACCTGCCTCGTAGGCACCGGTGACCACCGGGCATGGCGGCGGGGACAGCGAGAGGGACCGGGACTCGGAGGCGGCTCACCGGGCGCGGGCGCACCGGACAGGGGGACGGGGATGGGGACGCGGTCGGGGGAGTACGCACGCCCCACGGTCTCCGAGGGCGACGGACACGGCAGCAGGCACGGCGCGGAGGTACGTATGCGGCGGACGGCCCCGGAAGGCCACGGCCCCGTCCGCTACGGGCCGCACCTCCCCGAGGACGGGCTGCCCGTGCTGCCCGAACTCGGCGCCGCACTCGCCGCCGCGGCGACCACCGCCGACGGGGAGCCGGTCGGCGGCGGCACCGCGCTGCGCGAGGCGGCCTGCGGCTACTGGCAGCGCCGCGGACTGCCCGTCGAGCCCGCCGGCGTGGCCGCCGGACCCGGCGCCCCCGCCCTGCTGCTCGCGCTGACCGCCGCGCTCGGCGGCGACGTCCTGGTGCCCCGGCCGTGCGCCGCCTGGTGGGCACCGTACGCACGACTGCTGGGCAGGCCCGTCTTCCATGTGGCGACGCCGGCCGAGTGCGGGGGTGTGCCGGATCCGTACGCCTTGTTGGAAACCGTGCGCCGGGTACGGGACGAGGGCGGGGATCCGCGACTGCTGGTGCTGTCCGTCGCCGACGACCCGACCGCGACCGTCGCGCCTCCCGACGTGCTGCACGCGTGCGTGGAGGCCGCCGTCGAGGAGGGGCTGCACGTGGTCAGCGACGAGACCTGGCGCGACACCGTGCACGCCCCGCACGACTCCGTGCAGCTCAGCCCCGCCGAGATGCGGCCCGACCGGGTCACCGTCGTCACCGACCTGGCCGGCGCCCTGCTGCCGGCGGGCTGGCCGGCCGCGATCGCCCGCTTCCCGGCCGGCGAGGACGGAACCGCCCTCCACGCGCGCGTGCTCGACGTGCTCACCGCCATGGGCGCCCGCGTCGCCGGCCCGATCGCCGCCCCGGCCGCGTACGCCCTGACGGAACCCGCGCCGGTCACCGCGCGCCTCGCCGCCGCCGTACGCCTTCACGCGCGCGTGGCCGCCGCCGCGCACCACGCGGTCGTCGCGGCCGGCGCGGTGTCCCGTCCCCCGCAGGCGGGCCGCCACCTGTACGTCGACCTGGACCCGCTGCGCCCCGCGCTCACCGCGCACGGCGTGGGCGACGCCCAGGAGCTGGAGGACTTCCTCGCCGCCCGGCTCGGCATGCCCGCGCCCGGCGGTCACCGCTTCGGCGACGAACTCGGCGCGCTGCGCGTCCGGTTGTCCACCGGCCCGCTGCTGGGCCGTACGGACGGCGAACGCGCGGAATGCCTCACGTCACCCACGCCGTTGGAACTGCCACACGTGCAACGCGCGTTGATCCGACTGAAGTCGGTCTTCAACGATCTCCGCGACGACGCTCAGCGATGGGAGCCTCCTCGATGACGCAGCAGTCAGAGTCGACCACCACGAGTACGACACCGCAGACGACCATGCCCTCCCCGCTCCCGATGACACCGTTGTCCCCGCTGGCCCCGCCGCCGCCCTCCCCGCCCCTCGCCGAGCCCCGTCCGCTGGGTGAACGGCGGGTGTGGCCGCGGACCTTCCACGACCGTCTGACCGCCCCGTTGCCCGGCCTCAAGGCCACGGCCCGTTTCGCCCGCGAGGGATCCGTGCGCCCCGGGCGCGAGGGCCTCGCCGACATTCCCCGGCTCCCCTTCGAACCCGGCCCGCTGCCCCGCGTCGACGCCCGCACGGTCGCCGTCTCCTGGGCGGGACACGCCAGTTGGGTCGTCCGGATCGGTGGCCTCACCGTGCTCACCGACCCGGTCTGGTCCCGCCGCATCCTCGGCACGCCCGCGCGTATCACCCCGGTGGGCGTCGCCTGGAGCGCCCTGCCGCGCATCGACGCGGTCGTCATCAGCCACAACCACTACGACCACCTGGACGCCCCCACCCTGCGCCGACTCCCGCGCGACACCCCGGTGTTCGTGCCGGCCGGACTCGCGCGCTGGTTCCGACGCCGCAGATTCACCGCCGTGACGGAACTGGACTGGTGGGAGGCGGCCGAACTCGACGGCGTCCGCTTCGACTTCGTCCCCGCCCACCACTGGTCCAAGCGCTCCCTCACCGACACCTGCCGCACCCTGTGGGGCGGTTGGGTGCTCACCGCCCGCGACGGACAGCGCGTGTACTTCGCCGGCGACACGGGCTACGGCCACTGGTTCGACCGCATCGGCCGCCGCTACCCGGGCATCGACCTCGCCCTGCTGCCCATCGGCGCCTACGACCCCCGCTGGTGGCTCAGCGACGTCCACTGCGACCCGGAGGAGGCGGTCCGCGCCACCCAGGACCTCGGCGCCCGCCGCATGGCGCCCATGCACTGGGGCACCTTCGTCCTCTCCGCCGAACCGGTCCTGGAACCCCTGACCCGGGTGCGCACGGCCTGGGAGAAGGCGGGCCTCGCGCGAGAGGACCTGTGGGACCTGCCGGTGGGAGGGTCGCGCGTGCTGGGGGAGTGAGCGCCGGCCTGAGCGAACGTCGGCGCGCTCTAAGCCGGCCGAGGCCTCCGCACCCGTTTCCACAGGCTCGGCGCCAGGCTGATCACCACGGTCAGGGCGACCGCGGCGACCACGCCCTCCCAGGGCTCGTTGAAGAGGGAGCCGCCCAGGACGCCGATGAGCTGGTAGGTGACGGCCCAGGCGAGACAGGCCGGGAGGTTGCCGCGGGCGAAGCGGCGCATCGGCCAGCGGGCCAGGAGACAGGCCAGCATGACCGGAAGGCGGCCCGCCGGGACCAGGCGGGACAGGATCAGTACCGCCACCCCGTGGTCGGCCAGTTTCTCCTGTGCCTGGGTGAGGCGGTCCTCCGGCGCCCGGGAGCGGATCGCCTCCAGCCAGCGCGACCCGTTCTTCGAGTGCAGGCCGCGCCTACCCAGCCAGTACAGCGTCGCGTCCCCGAGGAACGCGGCCAGCGAGGCCGTCACGAAGACCAGCACCATCGCGAGCGGCGCCTCCTCGTGGAAGGCCACCACGGCCGCCGAACTCACCAGCGCCCCCGTCGGGACCACCGGCACCAGCGCCCCGAGCAGCACCAGCAGGAACAGCGTCGGATAGCCGATCGCCTGCTGCGCTGTCTCGGGCGCGGTCGTCGTCGAGGCCGCGGCCAGGGCTATCACCGGGCGACCCCCACACGAACGCTCTCCCCGTGCCCGAGCAGATGCACGGCCACGTCGGGCACGCGCTCGGCCGCGATGCGCACGAACTCCTCGCCGGGGGCGTGGAATTCATGCGGGCGAACCGCGTCCATCCCTATCGGCCAGTACGTGCCGTAGTGCACAGGCACCGCACTGCGCGGCGCGAGCCGGGCCAGCGCCTCGGCCGCCCGCCCCGCGTCCAGATGCCCCTCGCCGAGATGCGGGCCCCAGCCGCCGACCGGCAGCAGTGCCACGTCGATGGGCCCGACCTCCTCGGCCATCGAGTCGAACAGGCCGGTGTCCCCGGCGAAGTACGTCCGTGCCTGGCCCTCGACGACGTAACCGAGCGCGGGCGAGCGGTGCGGGCCGACCGGCAGCCGCCGTCCGTCGTGCCGCGCCGGCACCACTCGTACCACCACATCGCCCACCGGGATCACGTCCCCGGGCGCCACCTCGGTCACCGACAGCCGCGTGAGCCGGCGCAGCCCCGGCACCGCCCGTGGTGCGCCCCGGGGCACCAGCAGGCGCGTGCCCGGATCGAGCCGCTCCAGCGAGGGAACATGCAGGTGGTCGGCGTGCAGATGGGAGATCAGGACCAGGTCCGCACGCCGCGCGTCGGCCGTCGGGACCGCCCCGCGCCGGCGGCGCAGATGCGCGAGCCGGCGTGCGAACAGGGGATCGGTGAGCACACGTACGCCCGAGTCCGCGACCGTGCAGGTGGCGTGACCCCACCAGGTGATCTCCACCGGCACTTCTTTGCCTCCTTCGCGCGACTCCCCGAAGCCTACGGGCTGGAGTAGGGTCGGCGGCGAAACCCGGAGGTGAGGGGGACGCCATGGGACCGGTGCGGGTCACTGCGATCGCGAGTCTGACGCCGCTCGAAGAGCTGGACGACGACCCCTTCCTCGTGGACTCCCGCAGCCAGCACGCCATGTGCGCCCGCTGGGCCGCCGAGCGGGGCTACAGCGTCAGCCGGGAGCTGCTGGTCCGGGGACTGCGGGCCGACCACTGCGTGCTGTGGGACGGGGTCCGCCCCGGGTCCGACCTGTTCGTGGCGCCCAGCCGACGGGTCCTGGAGAGCGCGCTGTCGTCCGTCGAGGAGTTCACCGCGGAGTGCGCGCGACGCGGGGTGCGGGTGGAGACCGTGGGATCCGCGGAGCCCGCCTACGACGCGCAGATGAAGGCGCGGGTGCACCGCCGCCTGTCGATGCCGACGGCCGGATACGACGGCCGCTGACCCGGTACAGGCCTGCTGTCGGGAAACCGGTCGGTCCGGGCCGTATGACAGGGTAGGGAGACAGGGGCCCGCTCCGGCGTCGGGCCGGGACGTGAGGTGGCAGGGCGTGCGTGGCGGGCGTTGGCGGCGGATCGCCAGTCAGATGGGGCGCAGCGTCGCCGTGTGGGCCGTCTCCACGGTCACCATGCTCGTGCTCGCCGGGATCCTGCCCGACTTCCAGATCCAGTCACCGAGCGGCGACAGCGCGACCCGGATAGCGGTCACCGCGGCGTTCGCCGCCGGCGCGTTCGGTCTGCTGTCGGCGCTGGTGTGGCCGCTGCTCGTACGGCTGCTGCTGCTCGTACCCGCCCTGGTTCTCGGCCTGTTGGTGTTCGTGCTCAACGGGTCCCTGCTGCTGATCGCGCTGCGGATCAACCCGTCGGGCCGGGGCGAGGTGGCCCCGGAGACCGCCGTCGTGGTGGCCGCGGTGATGTCCGCCGTCGCCTCCGCCACCGGCGGTGCGCTGGCCGTGCGCGACGACGACGCCTACCGCCGCCGCCTCTACCGCCTCGCCGACCGTCGCAGCGGCCCCGGTCCGACCGGCCCGTCCAGCCCCGGCACCGTCTTCCTGCAACTCGACGGCGTCGGACACGACGTGCTGCTCGCCGCCGTCGGCAAGGGCCTGATGCCCACCGTCGCCGGCTGGCTGGAGGGCAGCCACCGGCTCACCCCGTGGCGCACCGACTGGTCCAGCCAGACCGGCGCCAGCCAGCTCGGCATCCTGCACGGCAGCAACTTCGACGTGCCCGCCTTCCGCTGGTACGAGAAGGACACCCGCGAGGTCATGGTCTGCAACCGGCCGACCAGCGCCGCCGAACTCCAGCGGCGGGCCGTCGAGCGCACCGGCGACGGCGGCCTGCTCAGCGCCGACGGCGCCAGCCGCGGCAACCTGTTCAGCGGCGGCGCCGACGAACAGGCCCTCGTCCTGTCCATCGCCACCCGCAGGCGCGGGCGCGAGAACCGCTCCAGGGCGGGCTATTTCGCCTACTTCTCCGACCCGGCCAACGCCGTGCGCACCGCGATGTCGTTCGTCGCCGAGGTCGGCCGCGAGATCGGCCAGTCCACCCGCACCCGCGTCTGCAAGCAGCGCCCGCGCGTCAAGCGCGGCGGCCTCTACCCCTTCATCCGTGCCTTCGCGACCGTCGTCGAACGTGACGTCGTGGTCGCCGCGGTGATGGGCGACATGTTCGCCGGGCGCACCTCCGTCTACGCGGACCTGGTGGCGTACGACGAGGTGGCCCACCACTCCGGGCCGCGCAGCCGGGACACCGAGAAGGTCCTCGCCCGCCTCGACCGCTCCCTCGCGCTGATCCAGAACGCCTCGGAGCACGCCCCGCGGCCGTACCGGATCGTGCTGCTGTCCGACCACGGCCAGAGCCCCGGCGAGACCTTCCGGTCCCGCTACGGCCTGGGCCTGGGGGAGTTGGTGCGGGCCGGCTGCGGGCTGCCCGTGCCGCGCAAGGCGCAGCGCACGCACAGCGGGGCCGAGGCGCGTGCCGCGGTGCGGGCCGCGCTGCGGCGGCCGGTCGAGGAGGGCGGCGAACAGCACCGGCCCTCCCGCCGCTCCGAGCCGATCGTCCTGGCCTCGGGCAACCTCGGCCTGATCTCCTTCCCGGACGTGCCGCACCGGATGAGCAAGGAGGAGATCGACGCCCGCCACCCGGCCCTGCTGACCACCCTCGCCAACCACCCCGGCATCGGCTTCCTGCTGGTGCGCAGCGAGGAGCACGGCGGGGTCGTGCTCGGGGCATACGGCGCTGAGATCCCGTTGGACCGACTCGACGGGGATCCGGGGCCGTTGGGGGCGTTCGGGGCCGGCGCGGCCGACGCCGTGCGGCGCACGCACGGCTTTCCGCACACCGCCGACATCATGGTCAACTCCGCCCACGACCCGGCCGACGGCGAAGTCCTGGCGTTCGAGGAGCAGATCGGGTCGCACGGGGGGCTCGGCGGGGCGCAGGGCAGGCCGTTCCTGCTCTCCCCGGTCGCGTTCTCCCCGCCGGTCCAGGAGGGCTGCGAACTGGTCGGGGCCGAGTCGGTGCACCGGGTGCTGCTGCGCTGGCTGCGGGAGACGGACGGGCCACAGGTGCCGTTGCCCGCTCGGGAGGACCGCGCGGCGTAGCGGCTCGCGTGGAACGGGCGGCGGAAAAATCGGCTGCGTCGCATCGGCTCCCCGCACACACTGGTCGTATCGGACGTCGCGGGTCCCGCGCGCCACTCGACCCTTCCCAGGAGCCACTGCGTGCAGGCAGCCGTCACCGTCACTCCCGCCCGGATACCCGAACTGCTGCTCGGCCTCGCCACCGTGCGGCCGGTCTTCCTCTGGGGCGCGCCCGGCATCGGAAAGTCCTCCCTGGTAAGGGAGTTCGCCGCGTCGCTGGGTCTTGAGTGCGTGAGTCTGCTCGGCACCCAGCTCGCGCCCGAGGACCTGATCGGGGTGCCGCAGATCCGGGACGGGCGCTCGGTGTTCTGCCCGCCGGAGGCCATCGCCCGCGACGAGCCGTACTGCCTGTTCCTGGACGAGCTGAACGCGGCCTCGCCGGACGTGCAGAAGGCGTTCTACTCGCTGATCCTGGACCGCCGCATCGGCACCTACGAGCTGCCGAGGGGCTCGATCGTCATCGGCGCGGGCAACCGCGCCACCGACAACGCGCTCGCCCGTCCCATCGCCTCCGCCCTGGTCAACCGGCTCGCCCACGTCCACCTGGAGGCCTCCGCCACGGACTGGCTGATCTGGGCCGCGAACAACGGCATCCACCCCTGGGTCCTCGACCACCTCACCGACCGGCCCGACCACCTGTGGTCCAAGCCGCCGAAGACCGAGGAGCCGTTCTCCACGCCCCGCTCCTGGCACATGCTCTCCGACGCGCTGCACTCCTTCGGCCGCGACCTCGACGAGGAGACCCTGAAGGTGCTCGCGCACGGCACGCTGACGCCCACGCACGCCACCGCCTTCTGCGGCTACGTCAAGATCGTGCGCAGCCAGTACGGCATCGAGGCCATCATCAAGGGCGACGCCGGCTGGCCGCACCGCATGCAGGACCGCGACCTGCTTTACTACCTCGCCGAGTCCTTCCGCGGCCGCCTGGTCAAGGAACTCCCGGTCAGCAAGGACCACATGTCGGCCACCGGCCGCCAGACGGCGTACCGCGCCAAGTCGTTGCTCGTGCAGCTCGCCGAGATCTCCGTCGAGGTCGCGCAGACCGTCATCGCCTCCGACGCCGACGGCAACCCCGTGCTGCCCTCGTGGTTCCTCGTCGAGGCGGCCCGGGACATGCCGCGCCTGGTGGAGGCGCGTCGGTGAGCCGGGCCCGGACCAAGGGCGAGAGGAAGCGGGACCTCGCGGCCGAGGCCTTCGCCGAGGGGATGCGCCTTGTCGGGGCCAACCCGGCGCTCGCGGCAGTGGAGTTCACCGTCTGCCGGCACGAGGACTGCCGACTCGCGCCCCGGGACGGCCTGGTGCGCGTCGACTCCGACGGCGACCTGCACGCCCACCCCCAGCGCCTCGCCGAACCCGCCGACTGGGCCTGGGCGGTGGCGCACGCCGTGCTCCACCTCGGCTTCGGACACGTGCCGGCCGTCAAGGGCGAGCGCACCCAGCCGGACCGCTTCGACCTCGCCGCGCGCTGCGTCATCGTCAACCGCTTCCTGCTCGGCTTCACCATCGGCCGCACCCCCGAGGAACTGCCCACCGCCTACCCCGACGGCGACGAGGAGCAAGTCGCCGCGCGCTGGCGGCGGGACGGCCTCCCGGCCGCGTACGAGCACTGCGGTACGGCGGGCGGCGAGCCCGACCAGCTGCTCCTGCCCTGGCACGGCTGGCTCGGTCAACCCCCGGACTGGCAGCTGGCGTTCGCCACCGCGCTGACCCGGACCGTGTCCGCGGCGATGGACATGGCGGGCGGCCGCCGTGACTCCCTGACCGGACAGACCGCCGAACTACGGCCCTGGCAGCGGGCGTTGAGCTGGTTCGTCTCCTCCTACCCGCTGCTCGGCGGCATCGCGGCCGGCATCAAGCTGGTCGCCGACGCCGAACTCGCCCGTGCTCACGGCATCGCGGTGGCCGCCGTCAACACCGAGGCCGGCGAGATCTACGTCAACCCGCTGCGGACCTTCGACGACGAGGAGTGGCGGTTCATCCTCGGCCACGAGATGCTGCACGCCGCCCTGCGCCACGGCGACCGCTGCGGCACCCGCGACCCCTATCTCTTCAACATCGCCTGCGACTACGTCGTCAACGGCTGGCTGAGCGAGATGCAGGTCGGCACGATGCCCGAAGGACTGCTGTACGACCGCGAGTTGAGGGGCCTGTCCGCCGAGGAGGTCTACGACCGGATCGCCGGCGACCTGCGCCGCATGCGCCGCCTGGCCACCCTGCGCGGCAAGGGCGTCGGTGACGTGCTCGGCGCCCCGCTGGGCCCGCCCGGCGACTACGTCGACCTCGACGAGTTCTACCGGCGGGGCCTGTGCCAGGGCCTCGACCTGCACCAGCAGCAGGAGCGCGGCCACCTGCCCGGCGGCCTGATCGAGGAGATCCGCGCCCTCAGTCACCCGCCACTGCCCTGGGACGCCCAACTGGCCCGCTGGTTCGACGAGTTCGTGCCCCGACCCGAACCGGTCCGCTCCTACGCCCGTCCCTCGCGCCGTCAGTCCTCCACCCCCGACATCCCGCGCGCGGGCCGGTACTTCCCGCCCGAGGAGATCGCCCGCTGCACCTTCGGCGTGGTCCTCGACACCTCCGGCTCCATGGACCGCGTCCTGCTCGGCAAGGCACTCGGCGCGATCGCCTCGTACGCCGAGGCCCGTGACGTACCGGCCGCCCGCGTCGTCTTCTGCGACGCGGCCGCGCACGACGCCGGTTTCGTGCCGGTGACGGAGATCGCCGGCCGCGTCCGGGTGCACGGCCGCGGCGGTACGGTCCTCCAGCCCGGCATCGACCTCCTGCACCGCGCCGACGACTTCCCGCCCGGCGCCCCGATCCTGGTCATCACCGACGGCTGGTGCGACGTCCTGCGCGTGCGACGCGAGCACGCGTACCTGATCCCGCAGGGCGCCCGACTGCCGTTCAGCGCGCGGGGGCCGGTGTTCCGGGTGCGCTGACCTCACGGCGTGGACGACCGTCCTACCGGTCATGTGGGTGCACCGGCCGAAGGTGTGATCGGATGGTGCCCTGGCACCCGGATACGGGTCCCGCACGGGACCCCACCCGAAAGGAACAATCGTGGCAACCACGCGCTCCGCACACACCGTCTGGGAAGGCAACCTGATCGAGGGCCAAGGTGTCGTGAACTTCGACTCCTCCGGTGCCATCGAGGCGCAGCCGGTCACGTGGGCTTCGCGCTCCCAGGACGCCAACGGCAAGACCAGCCCGGAAGAGCTGATCGCCGCCGCGCACTCCAGCTGCTTCTCCATGGCGCTGTCGCACGCCCTCAACGGCGCCGGCACCCCGCCCACCAAGCTCGTCACCTCGGCCGACGTGAACTTCCAGCCGGGTGAGGGCATCACCGGCATCCACCTCACGGTCGAGGGCACGGTCCCCGGCATCGACGACGAGACCTTCGTCGCCGCCGCCGAGGACGCCAAGAAGAACTGCCCGGTCAGCCAGGCGCTCTCCGGCACGACCATCACGCTGTCGGCCAAGCTCGCCTGACCCCGTAGTCGGTCCCTTCTTCGGTGCCGCGTTTCCCGATCGGAGGCGCGGCATCGTCGTTTCCGGGTAGGCGGCATTGACAACAGCGCACTCAAGTTTTGTGCTGTAGTCGGGGAAGTGCCCTGGCGGAAGGGGACCGAAATGGCACGTGCGGTCGGGATCGATCTGGGGACCACGAACTCGGTGGTCGCCGTCCTGGAGGGCGGCGAACCCACCGTCGTCGCCAACGCGGAGGGAGCCAGGACCACACCGTCGGTGGTGGCCTTCGCCAAGAACGGGGAAGTGCTGGTCGGCGAGGTCGCCAAGCGGCAGGCCGTGACGAACGTGGAGCGCACCGCGCGCTCGGTGAAGCGGTACATGGGCGACGCGGAGTGGCGTTTCCCCGCGGAGGGTTCGATCGACGGGACCCGCTACCGGGCGCAGGAGTTGTCAGCCCGGGTGCTGCAGAAGCTGAAGCGGGACGCCGAGGCCTACCTCGGTGAGGACGTCACGGACGCGGTGATCACCGTGCCGGCGTACTTCGACGACTCGCAGCGGCAGGCGACCAAGGAGGCCGGGGAGGTCGCGGGCCTGAAGGTGCTGCGGATCATCAACGAGCCGACGGCGGCCGCGCTCGCCTACGGTCTGGACCGGGGCGAGGAGCAGACCGTGCTGGTCTTCGACCTCGGCGGCGGCACCTTCGACGTGTCGTTGCTGGAGATCGGCGACGGTGTCATCGAGGTCAAGGCGACCAACGGCGACACCCACTTGGGCGGTGACGACTGGGATCAGCGGGTCGTCGAGTACCTGGTCAAGAAGTTCAAGGGGCAGCAGGGCATCGACCTCGGCACCGACAAGATGGCCCTGCAACGGCTGCGCGAGGGCGCCGAGAAGGCCAAGATCGAGCTGTCGAGCTCGACCGAGACCACCATCAACCTGCCCTACATCACGGCCTCCGCGGCCGGGCCGCTGCACCTCGACGAGAAGATGACCCGGGCGCAGTTCCAGGAGCTGACCGCCGATCTCCTCGACCGCTGCAAGACGCCCTTCCACCAGGCGATCAAGGACGCGAACGTGCCGCTGGCGGCGATCGACCACGTCATCCTGGTCGGCGGCTCGACCCGTATGCCCGCGGTCACCGACCTGGTCAAGGAACTCACCGGCAAGGACCCGCACAAGGGCGTCAACCCGGACGAGGTCGTCGCCGTCGGCGCGGCCCTCCAGGCGGGCGTCATCCGCGGCGACGTCAAGGACGTCCTGCTGCTCGACGTCACCCCGCTGTCCCTCGGCATCGAGACCAAGGGCGGCATCATGACCAAGCTGATCGAGCGCAACACCACGATCCCGACCCGGCGTTCGGAGATCTTCACGACCGCCGCCGACAACCAGCCCTCGGTCGGCATCCAGGTCTACCAGGGCGAACGCGAAATCGCCGCGTACAACAAGAAGTTGGGCGTCTTCGACCTCACCGGTCTGCCGCCCGCGCCGCGCGGGGTGCCGCAGATCGAGGTCGCGTTCGACATCGACGCCAACGGCATCATGCACGTCTCCGCCAAGGACCTCGCGACCGGCCGCGAGCAGAAGATGACGGTCACCGGCGGCTCCGCGCTCCCGAAGAACGACATCGACCGCATGATGCGGGAGGCCGAGCAGTACGCCGACGAGGACCGCAAGCGCCGGGAGGCCGCCGAGACCCGCAACCAGGCCGAGCAACTCGTCTACCAGACCGAGAAGTTCGTCCGCGAGAACGAGGAGCGCGTCCCGGCCGAGACCCGGACCGAGGTCGAGGCCGCGGCCACGGAGCTGAAGGCTCTGCTGGAACAGGACGCCGACACGGCCGCGTTGCGCGCGGGCGTGGAGAAACTCGCCTCCGTCAGCCAGCAGATGGGCCAGGCGATGTACGCCCAGGCCGACCGGCCCGGGACGGACGACTCCGGCGCCAGTACCGGTACCGAGCAGGACACCTCACCGCAGGACGACGAGGGAGTGGTGGACGCGGAGATCGTCGACGAGGACCGGGACCAGAAGGGCGGCGCGGCCTAGGCGCCTACGTGTGCGCGGTCGGGAGGGTGGCGCAGACGGCGTCCAGGACCGACGCGTACGGGGTGCCGAAGCCGGTGAGCCGGGTGCGGAGCCGGTCCAGGGCGGCGCGGTACTCGGTGAGCAGGTCCAGGTTGCCCGTGCGGGCCGTGAACTCCAGGACCGCGGGCAGGAAGTCGGGCAGTTCCTCGTCGGCGAACTCAAGCCCGTGCGTGCGGTACAGCTCCCTGAAGTGGTCCAGGGTCATGCCGCTCCGCCGGGCACCGCCGTCGTGCCACGAACGGAGATACAGGCTGTGCCGGTCGTCGAGGTCGAACACCTGGACGTAGTGCGTGGCAAGCGTCCGGGCCGGGGTGAGGGCCGCGTGGTCGACGAACTCCCTTAGCTGCGGGGCGGCTTCGCGCAGCAGGGGAAGCCGGGCGCGGAAGTCCTCGTCGGGATAGGTCAGGCAGAGCGCGGCCGCCTGGTACAGCACGGCGTCCGAGGGCATCAGGTCTCCTTCCCTCGTCGACCGGGCCGAGAGAGCCACTCGTTTCTCCGCGAGTCCGTGTCCGTCACCTGCGCTCCCTTGCTCGCCCGTGTGTCGAACCTAGGGCGGGGCGGGGGAGCGCACCCGTTCACCGCAGCCGTACGGGTTCAGGCCTTGCGGGCGACCGCGCCGTACAGGGGCACGATGCCCTCCGCCTGGGCCGCCACGTCCTCCGGGTCCGGCCGCCAGCCGTAGACCGAGATGACGCCGGGGCCGAGCAGCTCCAGTCCGTGGAAGAACCGCGAGAACTCGGCCAGGTTGCGCGGGAAGAAGGGGGTGCCGCTGCGCCGGAAGTGGTCGGCGGCCTGCGCGATGGCCTCCGGGTTGAGGTCCGGGGTGACCTGCGACATCACCAGGTAGCTGCCCGGGACGAGGACGTCGACGTACCGCTTGATCAGCCCGTACACGTCGTCGCCCGCGGGGTCCTCGCCCAGGTAGTGGGTGAGCGCGACCAGCGACAGCGCGATCGGCTGCGTGAAGTCGAGGCTCTCGCCGGCCAGCCGCAGGATCGTGTCCGGGTCGCGGACGTCCGCGTGCACGTACTCCGTGCTGCCCTCGGCCGAGCCGTGCAGCAGCGCCTCCGCGTGCCGCAGGACGATCGGGTCGTTGTCCGCGTACACCACCTTCGAGTCCGGGGCGATGCCCTGCGCCACCTGGTGCAGGTTGGGCTCGGTGGGGATGCCCGTGCCGATGTCCAGGAACTGGCGGATGCCGGCCTCGGCGACGGTACGGGTCGCCCGGTGCATGAAGCGGCGGTTGGCGCGCGCCCCGCGCACCGCCGTCCCGTCCGCGGCGAGGATCCGGCGGGCCAGCTCCTCGTCCACCGGGTAGTTGTCCTTGCCGCCCAGCCACCAGTCGTACACCCGGGCCGGGTGCGGCCGGCTGGTGTCTATCTGGACGGGTGCGCCGTCGGATCCGGTCATGCGGAGTCTTCTCCTCGGTGTGGGAAAGGTGCGGTGCGTGACGCAGGAGGTGCCGTGGGGGGAGAAGTGCGGGTGGTTCCGGGCTGTGCTGTGCCGCTCAGGGACGGGCCGCTCAGAAGTCCTCGCGGCACTCCCGCAGCAGCTTCTTGGTGCGCTCGGCCGAGGCCGCGCGCGCCGTCATGTGGTCGAGGACCTCCAGGTGCGCGGAGACCTCGCTGCGGGAGTCGAGGTACAGGGCACCGGTCAGGTACTCGGTGAAGACCATGTCGGGCAGCTCCGGCTCGGCGAAGCGGAACAGGGTGAAGGGCGCGTACGTCCCCGGGTGCGGACCGTCCTCGAACTCGGCGATCTGGAGCGTGACGCGGTCGCGCTCGGCGTACTCCAGGAGCTTGTCCAGCTGTCCGCGCATCACCTCGCCGCGGATGCTCACCGGCCGCCGCAGCACCGTCTCGTCCATGATCACCCACAGGTGGGGCGGGTCGGGCCGGTCAAGGAGACGCTGGCGGGTCATGCGCAGGGTCACATGCCGCTCGATGGCCCCCGGCTCGGTCTGCCCGACCGTGCCCGCCTCCATGACGGCTCGCGCGTAGTCCTCGGTCTGCAGCAGGCCGGGCACGAAGTGCGGCTCGTAGGAGCGGATGAGCCGGGCGGCGCCCTCCAGGCTCACGTACAGGCTGAACCAGTCCGGCAGCACGTCGTGGAAGCGTTGCCACCAGCCCGGCCGGTTCGCCTCCTCGGCCAGCGTGACGAACGCCGTCGCCTCTTCCTCCGCGACCCCGTACGTCTCCAGCAGCACCTGGACATACGGGATCTTCAACGCGACGTCGGCCATTTCCATCCGCCGTACGGTCGCCGGAGCCACCCGCAGTACCCGGGCGGCCTCCTCACGCTTGAGGCCGGCCGCCTCCCGGAGTTCCTGCAGGCGCTTGCCGAGCACCACCTGGCCCACGGTGGGCGCGGGACGCCGCTCACTCACGTCACGCCTCCCCTACGCGCCGAAGTATGCGCGAAGCAGTGTTTCATGTTCCGCCGACAGTCTCATGGGATCCGGGTGAGGCATATGCCTCACCGGTAATCTCCCTCCTCATTACCCCAGACGTAATCGACTCGCCGCGCGACGCGCGGGACCGTGAGGACATCGGGTTCCGGGCCGGCGCACTCCGGTCCGGAACCCGGCCTGGCGCCGGGTCGTCAGGACAGCAGCGACCGAAGGTACTTCGCGGTCGCCGGGTCGGCCGGGAGCAGCGTCTCGATGGCCAGCTCGGCGACCGTCACGTCCATCGGGGTGTTGAACGTGGAGATCGACGAGATGAACGACAGCGTCCGGCCCTCGTGCTCAAGCCGCATCGGCAGCGCGAAGTACGGTACGGGCTCGGCCGGTTCGGCCGCCGGATCGGCCTCCGGCACCGGGTAGGCGGCGACCTCCTCGTACAGGTCCCGCAGTTGCTCCGAGCGGTGCAGGGCGATCTGGCGCCGCATCTGCTCCAGGAGGTGCCCGCGCCATTCGCGCAGGTTGCGGATGCGCGGTGCCAGGCCCTGTGGGTGCAGGGTCAACCGCATGGCGTTGAGGGGCGGTTGGAGGAGGTGGGCCGGGATGCCGTCGAGCAGGATCGCGACGCCCCGGTTCGCGGCCAGCACTTGATAGGTCGCGTCCACCACCAGCGCCGGATACGGCTCGTAGCACTGGATCAGCCGCTCCACGCCCTCGCGCAGGGCGTCCAGCGCCGGGGAGTCCAGCGGGGTCTCCGGGTAGTGCGGGGCGTAACCGGCCGCCAGCAGAAGGGCGTTGCGCTCGCGTACGGGCACGTCCAGGTGCTCGGCGAGCCGCAGCACCATCTCCTCGCTGGGCCGGGAGCGGCCCGTCTCGATGAAACTGATGTGCCGCGCGGAGGAGTCGGCACGCAGCGCCAGTTCCAGCTGACTCACCCGCCGCTGCTCCCGCCAGGCCCGCAGCAGGGGGCCGACGCCCTTGTCGACGGTGGATGCGGTGGTGGCGGTGGTGGAGTTCCCGTGCGCGGCGGCGGTCATACGACGACCGTAGTCGACGGCCGGTCGCGGGAGCCGGGCGCGGAAACCCCGCACGCTCGGGGCGACCCCCTCTGACCAGCGCGGCGACGCCCCGGACTGTGGCACGCTGAAGAGGTGTCCGGCGTTCACGAAGGAGCGATGCCATGCCCGTGGAACCGCTGTCGCAGCAGCAGATCGAGGAGGGGCTGGCCGAGCTGCCGGGGTGGTCGCTCGACGGCGACCTGCTCACCCGCTCCTACCGGCTCGGCACGCACTTCGGGGCGACGGCGATGGTCGTCCACATCGCCCAGGTCCAGGAGGAGCTCGACCACCACTCCGACCTCACCCTCGGCTACAACACCGTGTCGCTGTCGGTGAACACGCACAGCGTCGGCGGCAGGGTCACCGAGCTGGACTTCGCGCTCGCGCGCCGGGTCGAGGAGTTGGCACGGAGCCACGGGGCACACTGACGTCCGTGCTCGACTACGACAAGGAAGCCGACGCCTACGACGCGAGTCGCGGCGGTGAGCCCCGGGCCGCCGCCGCGGCGGACGCCGTACTGGGCCTGGTACCCGCCTCGGTCGACCGACTGCTCGACATCGCCTGCGGTACCGGCATCGTCACCAGGCGGCTCGCGGCGGCGCGGCCCGCCACCCGGGTGACGGGCGCGGATCTGACGTACGCCATGGCCAGGATGGCCGCGAGGCGGCTGCCCGGCGCGATCGTCCTCGCCGACAGCCGCACCCTGCCCTTCCCCGATGCCACCTTCGACGCGGTCACCAGCGTGTGGCTGCTGCACCTGCTCGACGAACCCGAGCAGGTCAGGGCCGTCGTCGCCGAGTGCGCGCGGGTGCTGAAGCCGGGCGGGGTGTATGTCACCACGGTCGACAAGGCCGCCGCGCACGACGTGGGCAGCGACATCGACGCGGTGCTCGCCCCGCGCCCGCGCCGCCCGGCCCCCGACGCCGCCCTGCTGGTGGAGGCGTACGCCGCCGCGCTCGGCCTGCGTCCGGCGGGGCAGGCCCGCTTCAGGGGCCGAGGCCAGGGGCGCAGTCCCCGCCGTACCGCCGCCGACCTGCGCCGCGGCTGGTTCACGCAGTTGCCGCCCGGCGACCCGCTCACCGAACGGTTCGCCGAGCGTCTTGAGGCGCTGCCCGACCAGGAACGGCCGCGCGCCGACCCGGAGTTCACGCTGCGGGCCTTCAGGAAGCCGACGGCCGACTGAAGTCCATGGTCCAGTTGGTCAGCCAGGTCTGTCCGTCGTCGAGGGAGAAGGCCTGCTCCCAGCGAGGGCGCTCCGGTGCCGCGACCGTCCAGACGTACCGCACCCGTACGTCCTTGCCTTGGTGTGTGTCGTCGCCGTGGAACTCACCCCGGTCTCCGTCGAATTGACCGGTCACCGGCGGGAAGAGAGTGCCGCTGCGGCTCGATGCCCAGTACAGCGTCCACCGCTCGGTCCCCCGGTCGAAGAGCCGCAGGGTCGCGCCCTTGGCCCCGAGGTGGGGCAGGTCGATCTCGTCGACGTTCGCGGCCCCGTCGAACAGCGGCCGGCAGCGGCTCGTGGCCGGGAACTCCTCCCACCCGCTCTCCGGGTCGAGGAAGTCGGTGCGGCGACGGTTGACCACCTGCCACTCGCCGTGGAAGAAGTCGAAGTCGTGCGGGCTGCTGCTCATGAACGGTCTCCCGTCGTTCCCTCGGGCAGGGAGTCGGCCAAGTAGGCGTCGAGATCCGGGACGTCGGGCGCGAGCAGGTGCCGTACCCAGGCGTCCCGTTCGTGCAGGATCGGCGGCAGTTCCCAGACGCACCCGATCCACGGCAGGTCGGGCCGGATGAAGTGGGTGGGGTCGTCGTCCGGGCAGCCGAGCACCGGCTGGCCCGCCGAGGCGCCCCGGAAGTGCAGCACGTTGTCCCACACCCAGCTGTAGGCGTTGAGATAGGCGCCGGTGTCGCCGCCCTTGTGCAGCACCACGAAGGTGGCCGGCGGAGTGCCGTCCGGCTCCGGCAGCAGCTCCGGCAGGATCGCGTACGCCGCCTTCTCGATGTCGGGAGCGATGCCCGCCGGGTCGGAGGTGACGTGGTAGCGCTTGATGTGCCGGCCGGCCAGTTCGATCGGGGGTGGCACGGTGAGCAGTTTCTCGGTGAAGGCCATGGCGGCACGCTAGGACGCCTTCACTGACACCATGTGTCAGTGAAGTCTGGGATTCTGGCACCGTGAAGTCCAGCCGACTCGTCTCGATCCTCCTGCTGCTCCAGACCCGGGGCCGGATGACCGCCGCCCAGCTCGCCGAGGAGCTGGAGGTCTCGGTGCGCACGGTCTACCGGGACGTCGAGGCGCTCGGCGCGGCGGGCGTCCCGCTGTACGGCGACGCGGGCCACGCCGGCGGCTACCGCCTGCTCGACGGCTACCGCACCCGCCTGACCGGCCTCACCGCAGGCGAAGCCGAGGCCCTCTTCCTGGCCGGCGCCCCCGGCCCGGCCGCCGAGCTGGGCCTCGGTTCGGTCCTCGCCGCCGCTCAGCTCAAGGTGCGCGCGGCCCTGCCGCCCGAGCTGCGCGCCCACGCCGACCGGATCAGCGGCCGCTTCCACCTGGACGCGCCCGGCTGGTACGCGGACGCCGACGACGCGCCGTACCTCCCCGCGGTGGCCGAGGCGGTCTGGAACAGCCGTGTGCTGCGTGTCCGTTACCGCCGCTGGGCCGAACCGACCGATGTGGAGCGATGGTTGGAGCCGTACGGGCTGGTGCTGAAGGCGGGGCGTTGGTATGTCATTGCGGGAGTCGCCGGAGTTGGGGGAGCGGCGAGAGCCGCGGGATCCGGGCCGCGCACCTTCCGGGTCGATCAGATCCTCGAACTGGTCACGTCCGACGAGGAGTTCACGCGTCCCGAAGCCTTCGATCTGGCGGCCTACTGGACGGCGTACCAGCGCGACTTCCACGACCGGCTGTACCGGGCGGAGGCGGTGGTGCGGATCGCTCCCGGCGTGACGCTGCCCAGGGCGGTGAACGTCCGCACGGATGCGGCCGGTTGGACCCTCGTCCGAGTCCCCGTCGAGTCCGTCGAGCGGGCGCATGGCGAGTTCCTGCGCCTGGGCACGGACATCGAGGTCCTCGAACCGCCCGAGCTGCGTGAACGCATCGCCCGAACGATCGCGGAACTGGCCGGAAGGTACGGCAACGCGGCGATCGAAAGGGACGCGTGAGAACCGGGCGGCCCCCACTGCGAGGGAGGGCCGCCCGGTCGGTCGGCCCCGTCGTCCGGTGACGAGGCCTCGTACACGGAGCCTTGACAAGCGCTTCCTGGAAGGACGGTGCGTCTCCCATGCCCTTTCAAGGGGCGCGGGGAACTGCGCGACCAGCCACAAGGGACCGCGGTCGACCACCGCCCTTCGCGCGGAGCGCCTGGCGGGGCGGTTATTCAAGAAGCTCCGCATACGAACCCATGGCCATGGCGATGTCCGCCTGGGCCCAGAACCGGTGATACGTGAACGACGGAGCCGCGCCACCCGCGAGATACGCCTCGATCTTCGACCACGCAGGGTCGTTCTTGTAGAAGGACCGCAGCGAGGCGAACGTCGACGAGGAGTTGATGACATCCCCGTTCGGCATCTTCCCGCTCCACCCGCTCGGCACGTACACCGAGTCGTCGAACCGGTTGTAGTCCGCCCGCGTCTCCGGCACGGCCACACCGAGCCCGTCCTGGTAGTTGGCCCACATGCCGTCCAGCAGCGCCTTCGCCACCGACTTGGCCTCCGTGTCACCGGACTTCGCGCCGTAGTACGTCAACGTCTTGGCATAGGCCGCGGCCACCCCGACGTCATCCGTGTAATCGGCGACGGTGACATGAAGTCCACTGTTGGCACCGGGACTTGACGCGTTCCACGTGTCCGGTTGCCCCGACCACTGCAGCGTGGACGGAATCCGATACGTCCCGTCCGGATTGATCGTGGTCTTGGACAGCGCCCAGTCGACCCACTTGTCGAGAACCGCTTTCGCGCTCGCGTTCCCCGTCTGCTGGTAGTACTCGGCGACCCGCTCCATCGACCACGCCTGGAAACCGAACCACTGGTTGGACGGCGGATCGTGATAGACGGGCTGCTGGTCGTAGTACATGCCGTAGAAGGTCGACGTCCCGGCCGGCGGAGTCGCGTACCGCCCCGCCCAACTGTTGGTCGCCCCACCCGCGATGGCCCCTTCGTTCGACTGCAGCCAGCGGTAGAACTCCAGTTGCCGGGTGAGTGAGGTACTCCAATCGGCGGCACCCGTCGACGACTTGGGCTTCAGATCCGCGTACGAGCTGAGCGCGTATGCCGCGAGTGGGTTCTGATAGCCACCGTGCACATGGCTCGACCCGATCCGCCAGGCCCACCCCGCACTCGTGTCCGTCGCGCCGCCCCACGCGTAGTACCAGGACAGCAGGTACGACGAGGAGTTCTTGCCGGTTCCGGCCGGGCAGGTGGACGGTCCGACGCAGTTGCCGATTTTCTTGAAGTACTTGTCGTACATGGCATAGCGCAGGTAGTCGCCCATCTTCGCGGCCTTGCCGACGGTCGCGGAGACGTCACCGCCCTTGCCCTGCGCCTTGGCCCACACGTCCGCCCAGTACGCGGCCTGCACGGCACGCGCGTCGGCGTCCGGGGCGTCGGTGTACTTCCACTGCCTGGAGTACGACGAGTCGCCCGTGAACAGGTCCAAGTACCCGTTCGTTCCGCCGTACTTGAACGCGTCGCAGGTCGGCTGCGGCACCGTCTCCCACACCGACTCCTGCGCGCCGCGCTGGAAGGTGTTGATGTACGACGGGCCGTCGGCCGTCGGTCCGGCCTCGCAACCGCCGCCCGGTGTGTCCCCGTACCCGTAGACGTTGTCGACGTCCTGCAGCCAGTGCATGCCGTACACGTCGTCCGTGCCGTACGCGCTCTTCAACTCGCCCGCGATCGGGTCCGAGCCGACCGGGACGCCGGTGTCGAGCTTGGCCGGGTACTCGTTCGGAGTGTCCAGCTCGGGCGCGTAGGTCGCCGGTTTCGACGCGTTGTAGAAGGAGTTGGTGGGCTGGTCGGCGTGGGTGGGGATCATGTACTTCTCCATGAGCGCCCACGCGCCGTTGAACTTGGACCAGTCACCGGTGACCTTGCCGTACATGGCCTGCAACCACAGCAGGTAGCTGTACGCCTCCGACGTGGTCTCATGGCCCTGGTCCGGCGCCTCGACGATCAGCGTCTCCACCGAGTGGTACGGGACGCCCTCGGGCGAGAAGTAGCCGTTCGCCGGGTTGGTGATCTTCCCGTAGAGATCCAGGAAGCGGGCGTCGTACGCCTTGGAGGCCGCCAGCTCCGTCACCGTGACCGTCGCCTTGGTGTGGCCGGTCGCCGACGACTCGAAGGACGCCGAACCCGTGCCGGAGGCGTCCGCGGTGATCGTCACCGTCTGCGCCGTGCTCCAGTTGGCGGGCGTGAAGGTGAGCGTCGCGCCGCCGGTGACGGACAGACCGGTGTTGCCGCTCGCGCGGGCCGTCGTGACGGTGACGTTGGCGGTCGGCTGCGTCGACAGCTTCACCGCGAACGTGCCCGACTTGCCCTGCTGGACGCCCAGTTGGGTGGGTGAGGCGACCACGGCGGGGCCCGAGGCGACCGTGATGCCGACCGGTGTCGACGACGCGGACGCGCCCAGACTGTCGTACGCCTTCGCCACCAGGGAATGGCTGCCGACGGCAAGTCCGGTGGCCGAGAACGTGAACGGCGCGCTGGTGTCCGTGCCGAGCAGCGTCGTGTCGTCGTAGAACTCGACCTTGCTGATCGTCGCGCTGTCCGCGGCGGCGGCCGTCGCCGCGAGCGGGACCGCGGTGCCCTGCGTGTAGACCGCGCCGGCCGTGGGGCTGGTCAGCACGGTGACCGGCAGCTGGTGCGCGCCGACACAACTCGTGCCGTTGATCGCGAAGTTGCTCGGCGCGGTGTTGGTGCCGGAGTACGAGAACTGCGCACCTGTCGAGACGGCCGCGCCCGCCGCGATCGTCCCGTTGTAGGAGGCGTTCTGCACGGTGATCGACTGGCCGGACTGCGACCAGGTGCCGTTCCAGCCGTTCGAGAGCTTCTGGTTGCCGGCGTAGGCGTACGTCAGCGTCCAGCCGCTGATGGCGTCCGTGCCGCGGTTGGTGAGCGTGAGGTCCGCGGTGAAGCCGGAGCCCCAGTCGTTCGCCTTGTAGTCGACGCTGCACTGAAGTGCCGCTGCCTGAGCGGGTGTTGTGCCGGTACCGGGCATCGTGAGGGGAAGTGCGAGGGCGGCCACGACGGCGGTCCACAGGCGCCGCGCGCGGCGGCGTCTCCTGCTGGGGTGCATGTGCTGGTCCTCCTTGCGGCTCTGAGGGGGGAGCTCTGAGAGGCGGCTCTGAAGGGGGTGGGGGGTCGAGCAGCAACAAGCCTTGAACCAGTGGGAGCGCTCCCATAGTGGGGACGGGGGTGAGGGCGGTCAAGGTGCTTGAAGAGTCGAAAAAATTCGACAGGGGTGAACTGATGGAAAGTCAGGGAAAGTGTGAGGCCCCCCTGTCCTTTGCCGTCACTTGGCGCTAGCTTCGTTGACACCAGTGGGAGCGACTCCATCAGTCGACGCGTCCGTCACGACGCGCCCGAGCTGCAAGGACTCGCTCATGCGACACCCTCCGCGTTCAGTACTTTTACGTAAGTCCGCCGCGCGACCTCGGCGCCGGTTGCCCCTGCTGACCTGCTTTTCTGCTGGGGGTCCGGGGGTTATCCCCCGGAATGTTGCAGCAGCCGCCGCCGGAGCGGTCGCCCTTGTCGGGGCCATGACCATTCCGGTCGTCACGGCGCACGGAGCAACACCCGCCTGCACGGTGCAGTACACCGTCACCAGCCAGTGGGACACCGGCTTCCAGGGCTCGGTGACGATCACCAACAACACGGCGGCCGTGAGCAGTTGGAGCCTCGCCTTCGACTTCGCGAGCGGCCAGAAGGTCACCCAGGGCTGGAACGCCAAGTGGTCCCAGTCCGGCACGACGGTGACCGCCGCCAACGAGAGCTGGAACGGCGCGCTCGGCACCGGCGCGAGCGTGAGCGCCGGGTTCCTCGGCTCCCGGTCGGGGACCAACGCCGTACCGACGTCGTTCAAGCTCAACGGGACCGTGTGCAACGTCGATTCACAGCCGCCGACCGATCCGACGGATCCCACCGATCCACCGGATCCGGGTGACGGCACCGCACCCGCCCTGCACGTCTCCGGGAACAAGCTCGTGGACGCAGGCGGGGCCACTCGACGCCTCCTCGGCGTCAACCGGTCCGGCGGCGAGTTCATGTGCGTCCAGGGCTACGGGATCTGGGATGGTCCCGTGGACGACGCGGCGGTCAAGGCGATCGCCGACTGGAAGGCCAACACCGTCCGCATTCCGCTCAACGAGGAGTGCTGGCTGGGCCTTTCCAACATCAAGCCCGAGTACGGCGGCGCCAACTACATCGCCGCCGTCAAGGACCTGGTGGCCCGCGTCGAGGCGCACGGCATGACGCCGGTCGTCGAACTGCACTGGACCTACGGGCAGTACACCGGCAACTCGGCCGGCTGCTCCGACGTGCACGCCACCTGCCAGAAGCCGATGCCGGACATGCAGTACACGCCGTCCTTCTGGTCCTCGGTCGCGAGCACCTTCAAGAACGACCAGGCGGTCGCCTTCGACCTGTTCAACGAGCCCTACCCGGACCGTGCCACCTCCACGACCACCCAGGCGTGGCAGTGCTGGCGCGACGGCGGCACCTGCCCCGGCATCTCCTACGAGGTGGCCGGTATGCAGGACCTGGTCGACGCGATCCGCGGCACGGGCGCCGCGAACGTCATCATGGCCGGTGGGCTGGCCTATTCGAACGACCTCAGCCAGTGGCTGACGTACAGGCCCACCGATCCCAAGGGCAATCTCGTCGCCGCCTACCACGTCTACAACTTCAACACCTGCGCGAGCGAGAGCTGCTGGAACTCCACGCTCGCCCCGGTGGCGGCCCAAGTGCCGCTGATGGCAGGGGAGATCGGCGAGAACACCTGCTCCCACGCCTTCGTCGACCGGGTCATGAAGTGGTTCGACGACCGGAATCTCTCCTATCTGGGCTGGACCTGGAACACCTGGGACTGCTCCTCGGGTCCGTCCCTGATCTCCAACTACGACGGCACACCCACGTCGTACGGCATCGGACTGCGCGATCACCTGCGCGCCCTCAACGGATAGGAAACCCGCACTCATGAGCCGTACCAGAACAGCGATACTCGCCGCCCTGGCGCTGGTCGCCGGGGCCACCGGGACGGCGGCCGCCGTCGTGCCCGGCGACGCCGGGATCGCCGCGATCCCGTGCAGCGTCGACTACAAGGTGCAGAGCCAGTGGGACGCCGGCTTCACCGCCGCCGTGACGGTGACCAACAACGGCGCCGCCAAGAGCAGTTGGGCGGTGAAGTGGTCGTACGCCGGAAACCAGAAGGTCACCCAGGGCTGGAACGCGAAGATCAGCCAGAGCGGAGCGGGCGTCACCGCCGCCAACGAGACGTACAACGGGAGCCTGCCGAGCGGCGGTTCGGTCAGCTTCGGGTTCAACGCCTCCTACAGCGGGACGAACGCGCTGCCGACCACGTTCACGCTCGACGGGGTGACCTGCAACGTCGACGACGGGGGCGGGGGACCCACGGATCCGGGCGACCCCGGTGATCCGTCCACCAAGGTCGACAACCCGTACGCCGGCGCCAAGGTGTACGTGAACCCGGAGTGGTCGGCGAAAGCAGCGGCCGAGACCGGTGGCAGCCGGATCTCCAACCAGCCCACCGGCGTCTGGCTCGACCGTATCGCCGCGATCAACGGCGTGAACGGCGGCATGGGTCTGCGCGCCCACCTCGACGCGGCCCTCGCCCAGAAGGGCAGCGGCGAGGAAGTCGTCCAACTCGTCGTCTACGACCTGCCCGGACGGGACTGCGCGGCCCTCGCCTCCAACGGCGAACTCGGCCCGACGGAGATCGACAAGTACAAGACGCAGTTCATCGACCCGATCGCGGCGATCCTCGCCGACAGCAAGTACGCGGGCCTGCGGATCGTCACCACCATCGAGATCGACTCGCTGCCCAACCTGGTGACCAACACCGGCAGTCGGGCCACCGCCACGCCGGCCTGCGACACCATGCTGGCCAACGGCAACTACGTGAAGGGCGTCGGCTACGCGCTGGCCAAGCTCGGCGCGATCCCCAACGTCTACAACTACATCGACGCGGGACACCACGGCTGGCTCGGCTGGGACGACAACTTCGCCCCCTCCGCCACCCTGTTCAAGCAGGCGGCGACCAGTGAGGGCGCGACCGTCGACGACGTGCACGGCTTCATCACCAACACGGCCAACTACAGCGCCCTGAAGGAGAACAACTTCACCGTCAACGACACCGTGAACGGCACGTCCGTGCGTCAGTCCAAGTGGGTCGACTGGAACCGGTACGTGGACGAGCTGTCGTACGCCCAGGCCTTCCGTACGCAGTTGGTGTCGGTGGGCTTCAACTCCGGTATCGGCATGCTGATCGACACCTCCAGGAACGGCTGGGGCGGCACGGCGCGGCCCACCGGGCCGGGCGCGACGACCAGCGTGGACACGTATGTCGACGGCGGGCGCTATGACCGCCGGATCCATGTCGGGAACTGGTGCAACCAGTCCGGGGCGGGTCTCGGTGAGCGGCCGAAGGCGGCTCCGGCGGCCGGGATCGACGCGTATGTGTGGATGAAGCCGCCGGGGGAGTCGGACGGGTCCAGCACCGCGATCCCGAACGACGAGGGCAAGGGCTTCGACCGGATGTGCGACCCGACGTACACCGGTAACGCGCGGAACGGGAACAGCATGTCTGGGGCACTGGCGAACGCGCCGTTGTCCGGGCACTGGTTCTCGGCGCAGTTCCAGCAGCTGATGCAGAATGCGTACCCGCCGCTCTAGGCTTTGGCGGGTGGGTTGAGTTTTGGCTGCGGGCCGGTTGTGGCTGGTCGCGCAGTTCCCCGCGCCCCTTCGGGGGCGTGGGGGTCAGCCCTCTTTTGGCATAGGACCCGGCGACTTTGTTGCCGACACGGCAATCGTCGTTGCCGTTTCTTGGTGAGCCGGAGCAGTCTGGAGCCGTATCCGGACGAGAGGCTTCCTTCCATGGCGCACGACCACGGTCACGATCATCACCACCACACCGACCTCGACTGGGCCGCGATGGCGCCGCGGCTCGAAGCGCAGGCCGAGCTGTTCACGTCGTTGTACGAACGGGCCCTGGCCTGGCTCGCCGACAAGCAGACGGAACCCGGGCTGATCGTGGACGCGGGCAGTGGCCCGGGTGTCGTCGCCTGTCTGCTGGCCGAGGCCTTTCCGGGCGCCCGGGTCGTCGCGGTCGACGGTGCCGAGCCGCTCCTCGACCGGGCCCGGTCCCGCGCCGACCGGCTCGGCGTCGGCGACCGCTTCGGCACGCTCGCCGGTGAACTGCCCGGTGTTCTGGACGAGTTGGACTACCCGGCCGATCTGTTGTGGGCCAGCCGCAGCCTGCACCACCTCGGTGACCAGCGGGCCGCGCTCGCCGCCTTCGCCGCCCGGCTCGCGCCCGGCGGCACGCTGGCCCTGATGGAAGGCGGCCTGCCCGCGCGTTTCCTGCCGCGTGACCTCGGCTTCGGACGCCCCGGGCTGCAGGCGCGGCTCGACGCGCTGGAGGAGGAGTGGTTCGCCGAGATGAGGGCGAACCTGCCCGGTGCCGTCGCGGAGGCGGAGGACTGGCCGGCGCTCATGGCCTCGGCGGGCCTGCGCCCGACCGGCACCCGTACCTTCCTCCTCGACCTGCCCGCCCCGGCCAAGGACCGCGCCCGCGCCTACATCGCCGACACCCTCACCCGCCTCCGCGACGGCTTCGGCGACCACCTCGCCCCGGACGACCGCACGACCCTCGACCGCCTTCTGGACCCGGACGACAAGGCGAGCGTCCACCACCGCCCGGATGTGTTCGTGCTGGCCGCGCACACCGTGCACACGGCGGCACGGGCCGCGTGAGGCCTACGGTCCTCAGCAACCGCCCGGCCGTGCGTACACCGTGATCCGCGCGCCCCGCAGCCGTCGGGTACCGCACTCCACGAAGTCCTCGGCCAGCACCTCCCGCTTGGTGGCCTCCTGCGCCGTTCGGTCGACAGGCCGGCCCGCCGGATCACGCAGCGCGACGATCCGGGTCGCGGCGCGCATGCGGGCGCGGATGTCCGATGCCGGCAGCTCCGTGCCGTACAGGGTGTGGGAGGCGGCCGGGGGGCCGGACAGGGCCAGGTCGGGCAGCGGGCGGAAGGGGCCGGGGTCGGGCAGTGACCAGACCCGGCGCCGGGACGGCAGATAGACGATGCCGTCTGCGCCTCGGCCCGCGTCGCGGACCGCCTCGGCGATCGCGGTGACATCGTCGGTACGGCTGTGCGGGGTGCGCAGGTCCAGGGTCACCGGCAGCAGGACGAGGACCGCGGTGCCGGCCGCGAGGAACGCGCCGGCGCGGATGCGGCCCCGCGCGCGGATCAGCCGGTCGAGGGCCGCGCCGACCAGCAGGGCCGTCCCGGCGTGCGCGTAGAGGACGTAACGGTCCACGTACAGCGGCTTGACCAGCGAGAACAGGAGAAGCAGCAGGGGCGGGAGCACGAGGAGGGACAGCGCCGGCGCGATCGGGTCCCGGCGGCCCGCGCGGCGCAGCACCCCTGCGCAGGCCAGCCCGAGCGCCGCCACCCCGGCGAAGCCCAGGATCGCGCCCGCCCCGATCCCGCCGATCCACGCCACCTGCTCGGTCTGGCGGGTGCTCAGTACCACCAGTGGGGCGAGGCAGACACAGACGCCGGCCATCACGCGTGCTCCGGTCGCGCGGGCGCCTCTCGGCAGCGCCGACAGGTGCGCGGGCAGGGCGAGTACGGCGAACTCGTGCACCGCGCACGCGGCGAGCGCGACGGCGCCGTAGGCGAGCCAGGCGCGGCCGGTGCCCGTTCGCACGGCTCGTAGCAGCAGATACGTCGCCCAGACGACCAACGCGCAGACCAGCGCGTACGAACGGCCCTCCTGCGCGTAGCGCTGCACCGGCGGCAGGAGGACGAAGACGACTCCGGACAGCAGGCCCGCGCGCGGACCGGCGAGGCGGTGTCCCAGCAGCGCCACCGTCCCGGCCGCCGCCGTGAGCGCCAGCAGCGAGGGCAGCCGGAGCACGAGCAGCGGATCCGCTCCGCCGGACAGCGCGAACAGGCCGTGCATCAGCAGGTAGTACAGCCCGTGCACGGCGTCCGCGTGACCCAGCGTCGCCCCCAGGTCGGGCAGCGAGCGCCGTGCCATGTCGTACGTCACCGCCTCGTCCCGCCACATGCTGCCGCCGCGCCGCAGGCCCCACAGCCCGAGGGCGAGGGAGAGGGCGACGGGGGCCAGGACCACGGTCGCGGGAGTGCGGGCGGGGCGGGCGACGCGGGTGGTGTGGGTGTCCCGCGGCCGGACGGGTGGGGCGAGTTGCTCGGGTGCGTGGGTCGTGGCGATGGTCGGCTCCGGTGCGTGGCAGTGGTCGCGAACAGGCATGCGGGATCGCGAGAAGGCATGCGAGGGTTCGCGAAGCGGCGCGTGTCACCGACGAGTTCAGAGGTCGGGGGATTGTTGGGCAGCCCCCGTCCGGCGCGCCGAACAATTCGACAAGCGGGTTGTTAGCGTGTGGAGCGACCGTGGCGAAGGGGGAACGCACATGGGACGCAAGGAGAAACCGCTTGATCCGGGGGACGGCGTCGTCCAGCGGTTCGCCTACGAACTGCGCAAGCTGCGCGACGAGGCGAACAGTCCGACGTACCGCGAGATGGCGCGCCGCGCGGGCTACTCGGCCCCGACCCTGTCCGCGGCGGCGGGCGGTGAACGGCTGCCCAGCCTGCCGGTACTGCTCGCCTACGTCAGCGCGTGCGACGGGGATCCGGCGGAGTGGGAGCGGCGCCTGCGCGAGGCCGTCGCCGAGGCCGCCGACGCCCGCGCGAGCGACGACACGGAGTCGGCGGACAGCCCCTATCCCGGACTCGCCCGCTTCGAGACCGGTGACGGCGAGCACTTCCATGGTCGTGACGACCTGACCGCCGAGCTGCTGCGGCTCACCGGCCGTTCGCGGTTCGCGGCCGTTGTCGGCGCGTCGGGCAGCGGCAAGTCGTCGTTGCTGCGGGCGGGGTTGATACCGCGGCTGCGGGAGCCGGGGGCAGCCCACTCCCGGCAGTCGGAGGGAGTCGGCTTCCGGCCTGCCGCCATCCGGCTTCTCACGCCGGGCCCGCATCCGGCCCGCACCCACGAAGCCCTCTTCGCGCCCCATGACTCGCCCGGCGACACCCTGTTGGTCGTCGACCAGTTCGAGGAGGTCTTCACCCTCTGCGCCGACCCGGCCGAACGCACGCGATTCCTCGGCCAGTTGCTGCGCGCGTGCGACCCGACGTCACGCCTGCGCGTCCTGCTCGCCGTGCGTGCCGACTTCTACGGCCGCTGTGCCGAACACGGGCCACTGGCCGAGGCGTTGCGGGACGCCACGCTGCTGGCCGGGCCGATGACGGCGAGCGGGCTGCGGGAGGCGGTGGTACGGCCGGCCGCGGCCCGTCGGCTCGTCGTCGAGCGGGCGCTCACCGCCCGGATCGTCGCGGACGTCGCCGACGAGCCCGGCGGACTGCCCCTCATGGCCCACGCCCTGCGCGAGGTCTGGCGCCGGCGCACCGGCAAGACGCTCACCCTCGCCGCTTACGAGGCCGTCGGTGGCATCCACGGCGCCGTCGCGCACACCGCGGAAGAGACCTACGCACGGTGTACGCCCGCCGAGGCCGCCGCCGTCCGTGCCCTGCTGCTGCGTCTGGTGAACCCCGGCGAGGGCACCGAGGACACCCGACGACCGGCGAAGCGGGCGGAGCTCGACGCCGACGGCACCACCGCTCATGTCCTCGAACGTCTTGTCCGCGCGCGACTGTTGACGGTCGACGGCGACACGGTCGACCTCGCCCACGAGGCGTTGATCGGTGCCTGGCCAAGACTGCGCGCCTGGATCGACGAGGACCGCGAGCGGCTGCGCCTGCACCGCCGGCTCACCGAAGCGGCCGGTGCCTGGGCCGAGTTGGGCCGGGACGCGGGGGCGCTGTACCGGGGGATACGGCTGTCCGAGGCCCGGGAGGCGTTCGGGGACGGAGCTGAGGAACAAGACGGCGGCCGGGCGCGGGAGTTGAACCCCCTCGAACGCGACTTCCTCGCCGCCGGCGTCGCCGCGTACGAGCAGGGCGTACGGTCCGCCGTCCGCGCCGCCCGCCGGCTGCGCACCCTCACCGGCGCCCTCGCGGTACTGCTCTGTCTGGCCGTCGTCGCGGGCGTGTCCGCGTGGCGGCAGGGCGGGGTCAGCGCCCGGCAGCGCGACGAGGCCGAGGCCCGGCGGGTCGCCGCGCAGGCGGACACCCTGCGCGCCACCGAGCCGCGCACCGCGATGCGCCTCGCGCTCGCCGCGTGGCGCACCGCCGATCTGCCCGAGACCCGCCAGGCGCTCAGGACGGCCGCCGCGCAGAGCGAACAGGACGAGTTCACCCAGCCCGAGGAGGGCGGCCGGGCCCTCAACGCCCCCTCCTGGCTCAGCCGGGACGGACGGATCCTCTCAACGGTGGTGCACGACAAGGTCCTTCAGTGGGAGGTGCCGAGCCACCGGCAACTGCGCTCGGTGCCGCGCCACGCGCTGTCCGCGAACGTGATCGACGTCAGCCCGGACGGTCGCCTGGTCGCGTACCGGGACCCGCGCGGCCACGGCGTGCTCATCGGCGGACTCACCGACGGCAGCACACGTCGGCTCGGCACCACCGCGTGGGACAGCTCCGACGGTGGATTCGGGCCGAGCGGGCACACATTCTTCCAGCGCAGTCCCGGGCGCGGTTCGGCACAAGGGCGCGCGACGCTGGAGATGTGGGACGTGCGCACCGGGCGGGTGCTGCTGCGGTACGAACGGGGCGACGACGACGGCGGGTTGCCGGCGCTGAGCCCCGACGAGCGCTACATCGCGTGGTGCACGGACGTCGACGGGGAGCTGCAGGTCCTGGACGCCGTGCGCCGCCGTCCGGTGACGACTCCGGTGCCGGCGTCGACCGAACGGGCCCTGTGCCGGGGCGACGAACTCGTCTTCACCCCGGACAGCCGGGGCCTGGCGACTGCCGCCTCCGACGGGATCGTGACCTGGGACCTCCGCACGGGCCGGGAACGAGCCCGACTGCCGCTGGGCGGCGGCGGAACCGCCGTGGAGTTCGCCGGTCCCTACGCCCTGACATGGAGTTCGGGCGGCCTCGCCCTGTGGCGCACCGACCTGCCGGAGCCGACGGACGACAGCCTGCGCGAACCGCTGCTCACCTTCCCCGTCGCCTCCTCGTCCGTCGGCAACATCCGGCTCGACATCGCGGCCGGGGTGCTGCGCTACGAGGAACGCGGCCGGACCAGCGTCGTACGGACCTTCTCGGTGCAGGGGCTGATCGATGGGGCCTGGCGCGGGAAGGCGGCGACCGTCGCCGCGTTCGACCGGCGGGGACGGCCGGTACCGCATGTGGCCGTCAAGGACTCCGGACCCGTCGCCGTCGACCCGACCGGGCGCACCGCGCTGACCGACGAGGGCACGCTCGTCGACGCCGCAACCGGCAAGCGGCGCACGGGAGACGGGGGAGTCAAGGGCGAGGACCTGCTGACCGCCGCCGCCTTCAGCCCGGACGGGCGGTACGTCGCCGTGGCCGACTTCCAGGACCGCGTCACCCTGTGGGACGCGCACGACTGGCGCAGGATCGCCGTGCTGAAGGCGCTCGGCACCGCGCGGCACAGGGCGGCGCTGGCGTTCTCCGCCGACGGTTCGCTCGTGGTGGCCGGGGCGCCGGACGGCTCCGTCACGGTGTGGGAGACGGCGACGCCCACCCTGCCCGCGGCGACGCTGCCGGCGGGGGACGGGCCGATCCTCGCCGTGGGCCTCGCGTCGGACGGCTCCCAGGTACGTGTCGCCACGCCTCATCTGGCCGACCGGGCCCGCCCGTTGGCGCCGGAGCGAGCAGCGGCCACGGTGTGCGAGCGGGCGGAGGGAGGACTGAGCAGGGTGGAGTGGGACCGGTTCTTCCCGTCCGCGGGATACAAGGACACGTGCGGGGCCTGACGCGGGACGTCTGTGGCGCCCGGGGCCGGAGCGGTGCGCGGTCCGATGCAGGGACGGCTGCCGTCCTTGACATCGAGCGCGCTCCAACTGATCTACTCCCACCGTCACTGGGACACAGGGGGTACTCACATGACCGACTCTCCGGTCGCACTCATCACCGGCGGCGGCAGCGGCATCGGTGCCGCCGTCGCGCGCCGACTGCTCGACCTGGGGCACCGGGTGGCCGTCACCGGTCGCGGCGAGGCACGGCTGCGCGGTTTCGCCGCCGAACTCGGCGACCCGGACGGCCTGTTGACGCTCGTCGGCAACGCGGCCGACTACGACGACGTCCAGGCGGCCGTCGCGACCACGATCAAGGAGTTCGGGCGGCTGGACACGGTCGTCGCCAACGCCGGTTTCGCCTCCCACGACACGGTGGCGGAGGGCGACCCGGCCGGCTGGACCGACATGGTGCTGACCAACGTGCTCGGCCCCGCGCTCCTCGTCCGGGCGTCCATCGACGCCCTCAAGGAGACCCGGGGCCGGATCGTGCTGGTGGGCAGTGTCGCCGGGTTCGTGAACGGCCCTGGCAACATCTACGGGGCGACGAAGTGGGCGGTGACCGGTCTCGCCGAGAACACCCGGCGGCAGGTCACCGACTGGGGCGTGGGCGTGACCCTGGTCGCCCCGGGCCGCGTGGAGACGCCGTTCTGGGACGGCAACGGACTCCCGCCCGGGCACCTGCTCACCGCCGACCAGATCGCGGAGACGGTCGTGTGGGCCGTCCGGCAGCCCGAGGGTGTCGACATCAACACCGTCGTCGTACGGCCGCTCGGACAGCCCAACTGACCGCCGGTCCTCTCTCGTTCCCGGCTAGTTGTTCGCCAGGAACTGTTTCGCCAGGCTGTCCCCCAGCGTCACCGCCGCGCCGTGGTTCTCGATGGGGGACACCTTGGAGTTCTTGAACAGGATGTAGGTGACGCCGGAGTCGGTGCCGCCGGTCTCGGGGTTGGGGTCGATGCCGAGCGCCGAGGCGGTGGCGTAGGAGGCCTCGCCGATGATGTTCGTGGGGCCGGTGTCACCCACGACGGCGTACTCGACCTTGTTGTTGTAGATCACGGCGACCACGCCGCCGCCCTTGATGCCCGCGCTGGAGTAGTTCCAGATGCTGCTGGTGCTGGGCACGACGACGTAGGGCAGCGAATCGGCCCGCAGGGGCTGGCCGTTGGACTGGTGGAACGCCGTGTCGTCCTGGTACCACGGGTCGGTGGACTCGCTGCACTTCGCGGTGCGCTGGCCGTCGCAGTCGATGTCCATGTCGGCCTTCCAGAACACGGCGCCGTTCTTGCCGCACACCGGAATGGTGGCCGAAGTCTCGTCGTCGGTGCGGTACTTGCCGTTGGAGATCTGCTGACACGACGTCACCTTGGCCAGCAGGGAGGCCGCGCTGACCGAGCCCTCCTGGGTGGACGCCGGGCCTGCGGAACCGTTCGCCTGGGCCGGGAGCACACCGGCCGCGAGAAGTGCGGCACCGGAGGCCGCGGCGAGGGTCAGTGTTCGTATGCGCACTGGTGGGGGACCCTTCTGTTAGGAAAGTTTCCTTACCGGGTGCGGTACAAGGTGGCCCCATCGACGTGTCCGCGTCAACCCCTGTGGCGTTCTTTTGGTACGGACCTGGTCTGCCGTACGGGTGAGGGTGCTGCCGGTGAGCGGACGCGGGTACACCAAAGGGCCGCCCGTCCTGGGTGGACGGGCGGCCCTGAAGGGGTCGGGTGCGGTCAGCCGGCGTTGAACGTCGACGGGTCCGGGCCGAGGCGACGGTCCTCGTTCAGTGCGCTGATCGCCGCCAGGTCCTCGGTGTCCAGGCTGAAGTCGAAAACCTCGATGTTCTCCTTGATCCGGGACGGCGTCACGGACTTCGGGATCACGACGTTGCCGAGCTGGAGGTGCCAGCGCAGCACGACCTGGGCCGGGGTGCGGTTGTGCTTCTGGGCGATGGCGATGATCGCCGGGACCTCCAGGAGGCCCCTGCCCGAGCCGAGCGGCGACCAGGCCTCGGTCGCGATGCCCTGCTCCGCGTGGTACTCGCGCGCCGCGTGCTGCTGGAGCTGCGGGTGCAGCTCGATCTGGTCGACCGCCGGGATGACCGACGTCTCCTCGATGAGCCGCCTGAGGTGCTCCGGCTCGAAGTTGGAGACACCGATCGCCCGGACCCGGCCGTCGGCGAGGAGCTTCTCGAACGCCTTGTACGTGTCGACGTAGTTGTCCTTGGCCGGGGTCGGCCAGTGGATCAGGTACAGGTCGAGGTGGTCCAGGCCGAGCTTCTCCAGCGAGGTGTCGAAGGCGCGCAGCGTGGCGTCGTACCCGTGGTCGGCGTTCCAGAGCTTGGTGGTGACGAACACGTCCTCGCGAGGGACGCCGGAGGCGGCGATGGCCCTGCCGGTGCCCTCTTCGTTGCCGTAGATCGCCGCTGTGTCGATGCTGCGGTACCCGGCCTCGAGCGCGGTGGCGACCGCCCGCTCCGCCTCGTCGTCCGGCACCTGCCAGACGCCGAAGCCCAGCTGGGGCATCTCGACGCCGTTGTTGAGGATGATCGGGGGGACCTTGCTGCTCACGAGCTCTCGATCCTTACGGTTGTGGTCAGGTGGCACTCCCATGGTCAACGATTACGGGCCGTGATGCATTCCTGACCCCGAAATCCGCGCAGAATCCGCTCGAACTGACCGGCGGTTCAGTTCGGGGCGTCGAGATTGGCCGGAAACCATCCGACCTCCTGGGCTCGAACCATTGACCGTGCCCCGTCATGCCGGGACTCTGGATCGCGCTGTCGGACGTATCGATGAACCCGGTGCATGCATGTGAACAGCGCCTGTACTTGGGTTTTGCACGCTCCCAGACCCCCCACTCCCCTGAAGAGCAGGTATGCGCACATGAACGAGTACGTGCTCGCGGTCTCCCGAACGGAGCCGTCGGCCCGCAGAACATCGGATGAAAGCGCCCGTCGACGTTTGCGTCTGCGGGCGGGGCTCACGGCACTCGCGCTCACCACTGCCACCCTGATCGCCCTGCCGGCCGCCGTACCGGCGTCGGCCGTGGCCGCTTCCGCGCCCTCCGTGATGCCCGCCGCCGCCCCCGACTGGTCCACGGCCGTCGTCGACTCCACGACCGCCCGCTACACGCCGAGCACCATCGGCGGCTGGTCCTACCCGGTCGGCCTCTACCTCTACGGCCAGTACCTCACCTACAAGCGCACCCACGAGCCGCGCTATCTGACCTACATCAAGAGCTACGTCGACCGCTTCGTGAAGAGCGACGGCTCCATCGGCCAGTCGTTCAACAGCCTGGACAGCATGCAGGCCGGACGGCTGCTGGTGATCCTGCACCACGAGACCGGCCAGGACCGCTACCGCAAGGCGGCCAAGAAGATCCGCGACCGCCTCACCACCTATCCGCGCACGAGCGACGGTGGTTTCTGGCACGCCGACACCAGCAGTCGGGCGCACCAACTGTGGGCGGACGGCGTCTACATGGTGAACCCGTTCCTCGTCGAGTACGGCAAGGAGTTCGGCGACCGCGCGTACACCGACGACGAGGCCGCCAGGCAACTCGCCGTCTACGGCGCCCACCTCCAGGTGGCGAACGGCCTGCTCAAGCACGCCTACGACGAGTCGAGGACCGCGGGCTGGGCGGATCCGCAGACCGGTCTCGCTCCCGAACACTGGTGCCGGGCGGTCGGCTGGTACTCCATGGCGATCGTCAACGTCCTCGACGCGATCCCCTCGAACCAGTCGCGCAGGCCTCAACTCCTCGGCATCCTCCAACGGTTGGCGGCCGGACTGGAGAGGTACCAGGACCCGGCGAGCGGACGCTGGTTCCAGGTCATGGACAAGGGCGACCGGGCCGACAACTGGACCGAGACGTCCTGCTCCAGCATGTTCACCTACGCCCTCTCGCGCGGCGCCCAACAGGGCTATCTGGAACCGCACTTCGCCGCCGTCGCCCGGCGCGGCTACGAGGGCGTGCTGGCGAGGCTGTCGGTGGGCGCGGACGGCCGCACGAACCTGGCCGACATCACCATCGGCACGAACGTCGGCGACTACGCGTACTACATCGCCCGCACCCGGGCCACCAACGACTTCCACGGCCTCGGTGCCTTCCTGATCATGAACGAGCAACTGCGGGGTGATTAGTGTCATGAGCACGTCCAGAAGGACTCTTCTCGGGGCCGCCGTCGGCGGTGCGGCCGGCGCCGCCGTCGGACTGCCCGCACCGTCGGCCTCGGCCGCCTCCTGGCAGCAGAAATGGGCCCCCTCGGCGAGCGCCGACGGCCTCGGCGCCTTCGAGACGATCGAGGACGACCGCGCCGACTCGCACCCGGCCGGACAGCCGCACATCTACGCGACGGGCGCCAACTGGCGCTTCACCATGCACACCGTCGACCGCGACACGTCGACCGACCGGCAGCGTCAGGAGGTCACCGGCCTGCGCAACGGGGGCGGCTCGAACTACCTCAAATGGACCGCGGGCCAGACCTGGCGGCTCACGTACTCGATGTACATCCCGAGCTCACTGAAGGCGACCACCACCTTCACCCACATCATGCAGATGAAGCAGCCCGGCAGCGGCACCTCGCCGATCGTCGTGCAGTCGCTGCGCCGGGTGAACGGGGTGCAGACCATTGAACTGAAGCTGGCCATCGACGACATCCTCGTCGGCCGCACCGACCTTGCCCCGCTGCACGACAAGTGGACCGACGTCGACTTCCAGATCAAGGTCGGCAACGGCACGGCGGGCTCGGTCCGCTGGATCCTCACGTCCGGCTCCACGACCGTCATCGACAGGTCCAGGACCGGAGTCGACACCTTCCTCGCCGACCGGGTCCGCCCCAAGTGGGGCATCTACCGCTCCCTCGGCGACACCTCCGGCTCGTTGCAGGACACCTACCTGCTGCTCACCAACCTCCGCGGCTACCAACTCGTCTGAGGAGCCGTCATATGCGACCCCCCACCCCCCGCACCCGTGGCGCGGCGACGATCGTCCTCCTGGTCCTCGCCGTCGTCCTCGGTCTCACCCACCCCACGACCGCTCTCGCGGCCCCCCGACAGCCCGCCGCCACCTACGACGTACGCGACTACGGCGCCAAGGGCGACGGCTCGGCCAACGACACCCCGGCCATCAACAAGGCCATCGACGCGGCGAGTTCGGCGACGGGCGGCGGCACGGTCCGCTTCCCGGCCGGCGCCTACAAGTCCAAGAACACCATCCACATGAAGAGCCATGTGACGCTCCAGGTCGACCGGGGCGCCACGATCCAGGGCTCCAGCGCCGACACCTACGACAAGGCCGAGGCCAACCCGTACGACGACTACCAGGACTACGGGCACAGCCACTTCCACGACGCCATGATCTACGGTGACCGGCTGACCGACATCGGCTTCGTCGGCGAAGGCGTCATCGACGGCATGGGCAACCTGATCACCGGCAACCCCAAGTCCGGCGAGGCCGACAAGATCATCTCACTGACCCGGTGCGACGGGCTGAGGATCGGCGACGGACTCACCCTGCGCCGGGGCGGCCACTTCGCCGCCCTCATCAACGGCTGCAAGGACGTCACCTCGGACCGGCTGACCATCGACACCGCGAGCGACCGCGACGGCTGGAACATCATCTCCACGACGAACGTCACGGTGACGAACGCCGACATCAGGGCCAACGACGACGCCCTGGTCTTCAAGAGCGACTACGCCCTCGGCGCCAAGCTCCCCAACGGCCATGTCCGGGTGAGCGATGCGTATCTCTCGGCCAGGTGCTGCAACGCCCTGATGTTCGGCTCCGAGACCTGCGGCGACTTCTCGGACTACCAGTTCGAGAAGATCCGCATCGAGGGCGCCGACAAGTCGGGCCTCGGCATGGTCTCGATGGACGGCGCGAAGATCTCCGACGTGCACTACCGCGACATCACCATGACCGGCGTCCACTCACCGATCATGCAGAAGATCGGCACCCGGAAGCGATGCGGGAACAGCCCCGGCATCGGCTCCATCAGCGACATCACGTACGACAACATCACGGCCACCGGCAACTCCCCGTCCTTCAGCCCGACTCTGTGGGGCGAGACCGGCCACCGCATCCACGGCGTCACGTTCGACCACGTCGACATCACCGTCCCCGGCGGCAGCGGCACCATGTCGACCGGCGTGCCGAGCAACGACCCCAAGGACTACAACCCCAAGGCCATCGGTACCCGGCCGGCCTACGGCTGGTACCTGCACAACGCCGACGACATCCGATTCACCGACAGCTCGGTGAAGTTCGCGGCGAACGACGGCCGTCCCGCCGTCATCGCCAACGCGGCGAGCGGCCTCCGCTTCACCGGCTTCACCGCGCAGCGCGGCACCGGCTCGCCCTACGACCTGGGCTTCCAGGACGTGGACGGCTACTGCGTGAGCGGCGCCGGTGCGCCGCGTGTGTCCAGCACCGGCTCGACCGAGAACTGCGCGCCCCCGAACGCCCGCCCGCTCGACCTCGAGAACCCCCGCCAGGACTTCCTGCGCTCCTCCGTCGGCGGCCTCTTCCTGCACTGGGGCCTGCGCACCGCCCCCGCCCACACCAGCTGCACCGGGTGGGAGAGCGATGTCACAGGCGGCGGCTGGACGCCCGACTACTGGGTGAACGAGGCGCGGAAGCTGCACACCCAGTACCTCGTCCTCGCCACCTTCCACAGCCGCCTCGGCTACGCCCGCCCCTGGCCCTCGAAGATCCCGGGTTCCTGCGCCACCAAGCGCGACTTCCTCGGTGAACTCATCACCGCCGCCAAGGCCAAGGGGATGAAGGTCGTCCTCTACATGACCGACGACCCCCAGTGGCACGACGAGGGCGGCCACGACTGGCTCGACTCGGCCGCCTACTCCGCCTACAAGGGCGAGAACGTCGACCTGACCACCCGTGACGGCTTCGGGCGGTTCAGCTACGACAACTTCTTCGAGGTCATGAACCGTTACCCCGACCTCGGCGGATTCTGGATCGACAACGACAACGCGTACTGGGAGAGCCACGACCTCTACCAGCAGATTTACGACAAGCGCCCGAACTACACGATCAGCAACAACAACGAAGACACGCCGATCATGGACATGATCAGCAACGAGCAGAAGACGGGGATGACCCCGGCCTACGACTACCCGCAGGCCGTCTACACCGCCCAACCCCGCCTGACCGAGGCCGACTTCAAGCTGCCCTCGTCCGGCGCGTGGTGGTACGACGGCTCCGATCCGGCCGTCGACAAGAAGCTCACCCTCGGCCGTCTGATCACCAACGCGGGCTCGTCCGTGAAGGCGCTGATGGCCGAGACCGCCCAGGTCAACGGCAAGTTCCCGGCCAACCAGGCCGCCTTCAACACCTTCGCCGACTCCTATCTCGACCCGGTCTGGGAGTCGCTGCACGGCACTGAGGGCGGCGGGTACATGTACGGCGGCCTCAAGCCCGGCTTCTGGAACGACGGCGCGCACGGCGTGACGACCATCAGCAGGACGGATCCGGACCTGGAGTACGTCCACGTCCTGACCCCGCCGTCCACCGGCACCCTGCGCATCCGCGACAACGGGTACCGCATCGCCTCCGTCACCAACCTCCGTACGGGAGTGCCGGTTTCGTGGTCGCAGTCCGGCGGCGTGCTCTCCCTCACCGGCCTCGGCTCCTGGGACCCGTACGACACCGTCTTCAAGGTCACGACCGCCGGGCGGCAGGGCATCCTCGGCGGGGTCAAGGTGAGCGCGAGCGCCTCGGCGAGCGGGCATGCGGCGACGGCCGCCGGGGACGGCAGCTACCTCACGTACTGGGACAACAACAAGACCCTGCCCGTCAACCTCACCTTCGACCTCGGCGCGGCCAGGAAGGTGCAGTACATCGGGCTCAACCAGCGCGAGGACTCCGTCGCCTACGCCCGCTCCGCGACCGAGCAGTCCGCCCGTATCAAGGACTACAAGGTGTTCCTGAGCAATGACGGGACCACCTGGGGGAGCGCGGTCAAGACGGGCCAACTCCCCAGCCGGCGGGGCATCCAGGGCATCGACCTCACGGCCGCGAACGCCCGTTACGTACGGCTGGAGGTCGACACCACCTGGGCCGAGTCCACCGACACCACCCGCTACAAGCGGCTGCGGATCGACGAGGCCTGGATCGGCACGTCGTACGCCGCCCCGGCGGCCTTCGGGCCGATGTCGGACAACGGTCAGTCCCTGCGGCCCGCGATGGGCTGGAGCAGCTGGAGCTTCGTGCGGCGCACGCCCACCGAGGCGAAGATCAAGGCGCAGGCGGACGCGATCGTGGCGAGCGGCCTCAAGGACCACGGCTTCGTGTACGTCAACCTCGACGACTTCTGGCAGAAGTGCGACTCAGGCGGCTTCACCGTCGACTCCTACGGCCGCTGGACCGTCGACACCGCCAAATTCCCGTCCGGCATCAAGGCGTTGGCCGACTACATCCACGGCAAGGGGCTGAAGTTCGGCTTCTACGTCACCCCGGGCATCGCCAAGAACGCGGTCACCGCCAACACACCGATCGAGGGGACCTCGTACCACGCGAAGGACATCGCGGACACGTCGAAGACGGAGAAGAACTACAACTGCAAGAACATGTACTACATCGACTACGGGAAGCCGGGCGCGCAGGAGTTCGTGAACTCGTGGGCGAAGCAGTTCGCCTCATGGGGCGTCGACTACCTGAAGATCGACGGCGTGGGCAGCGCCGACATCCCGGACGTCCAGGCCTGGGACAAGGCGCTGCGGGCGAGCGGACGGCCCATCAACTTCGCGCTGTCCAACAACCTTCCGATCGCCGAGGGCGCCACCTGGCGGCAGCTCGCGAACAGTTGGCGCACCCAGGGCGACGTCGAGTGCTACTGCGGGCCGGGTTCCAACGGCAGCGGCTATCCGCTGACCGACTGGTCCCATGTGTCCGCCCGCTTCAACTCGGCCGCCTCCTGGCAGCCGTACGCCGGTCCCGGCGGCTGGAACGACCTCGACTCGCTGGAGCTCGGCAACGGCGATCAGGTGGGCCTCACCGCCGACCAGCGCCGCGCGCACTTCACGCTCTGGGCGATGGCGGCCTCGCCGCTGCTGCTCGGCACCGACCTCACCCACCTGGACTCGGTCGACAAGGCGATGCTGACCAACGATCGGCTGATCGGGGTCGACCAGGACGGGGTGGCCGCGAAACGGGTGGTGAACAGTGGTGTCAAGCAGGTCTTCAGCAAACGGGAGAACAGCGGTGCCTACGTGGTCGCGCTGTTCAACACCGGGACGTCCGGCAACTCGACGGTTTCCGTGAACTGGTCGCAGGTGGGATTCACCGGCTCCGGTGATGTCACCGACCTCTGGTCGGGCTCCCACAAGGGCGTGATCGCCGATTCGTACAGCGCGACGCTACGGCCGGGCGAAACACGGCTGATCCGTGTGAACCCGGTCAACAGCGAGCTGAGGGAACTGAGGGGACAATCATGAAACGCGACAGAGTTCTCGCCCGGGCCGTCCCGCTGGCCCTCTCCTTCGCCCTCGCCGTGCCCCTCGTCGGCCTGAGCCAGGGCACCGCGAGCGCGGCCACCGACTACCAGGCCGAGGACGCGGCCATCTCGCAGGGTACGGTCGCCACCAACCACACCGGCTACACGGGCACCGGCTTCGTCGACTACACCAACATCAAGGGCTCCTATGTGGAGTTCACGGTGAGCGCGACCGCCGCCGGCAGCTCCGCGCTCACCCTCCGTTTCGCCAACGGCACCGCCGTCGACCGGCCGATGGACATCTCCGTCAATGGAACGGTCGTCCAGTCCGCCGTCTCCTTCCCGGCCACCGCCGACTGGAACACCTGGACCACCAAGACCCTCAACGTCCCGCTGACCGCGGGCGCCAACAAGATCCGCGCCACCGCCACCACGGACAACGGCGGCCCCAACCTCGACCGCGTCAGCCTCGCCGCCGCGGCCGACACCCAGGCCCCGACCCGTCCCGGGCAGCCCAGTTGCTCGGACGTCGGCGAGGACGGGCTCACCCTGGCGTGGGGCGCGGCCACCGACAACGTGGCGGTCACGGCGTACGACCTCTACGAGCACGGCAACAAGATCGGGGAGGCACCCGGGAGTTCGACGTCGAAGGCGCTGACCGGACTCACGCCGAACACCCCCTACAACCTGACGGTCATCGCCCGCGACGCGGCCGGGAACACGTCCCCGGCCAGTCCGGTCGTCGACTGCACCACCGCGCCCAGCTCCGACACCACCCCGCCGACCAAGCCGGGCACGCTGTCCGCGACCGATGTGACGGCGAACAGCGCCGCGCTCGGCTGGGGCGCCTCGACGGACGAGCGCGCGGTCATCGCGTACGACGTTCGCAGTGACACCACGGTCTACAAGACCGTCACCGGCGGTACGACGACCACGCTGACCGGGCTCGCCTGCAACAGCCCGTACAGCCTGAACGTCGTCGCCCGGGACGCGGCCGGCAATGTCTCCGCGGCGAGCAACACCGTCACCTTCACCACGAAGGCCTGCGCGACGGACGGCGGGGTGCCGTCCTCGGTCGCGTCCCTCTCCACCGGCTGGACCATCCCGTGGGGCACCTACTGGATGCCCGACGGGAAGACCGCGCTGGTCACCGAGCGGGACGACTTCCGGGTCTGGAAGGTCACCAAGGACGGCGCGCGGACCCAGGTCGGGACCGTGCCCGAGGCGGTGACCACGAACGGCGAGGGCGGACTGCTCGGCGTCGCCGTCGACCCCAAGTGGGAGACGAACCACTACGTCTACTTCATGCACACCGCGTCCGAGGGCAACCGGGTCGTCCGCATGACCTACGACGGCACGAACCTGACCGGCTACAAGATCCTGCTCCAGGGCATCAAGAAGAACCGCTACCACAACGGCGGACGCCTCGCCTTCGGCCCCGACGGCTATCTCTACGTCTCCACCGGCGAGGCCCAGACACCCGATCTCGCGCAGGACAAGAACTCCCTCAACGGCAAGATCCTGCGCATGGCGACGGACGGCAAGGCGGCCCCGGGCAACCCGTTCGGCAACTACGTCTACAGCCTGGGCCACCGCAACCCGCAGGGCCTCGCCTTCGACCGCAACGGCCGGCTGTGGGAAGCGGAGTTCGGCAACAGCTCCAAGGACGAGCTGAACCTGATCAAGCCCGGCGCCAACTACGGCTGGCCCACCTGCGAAGGGACGTGCAGTGTCTCGGGCATGACCAACCCCAAGGCCACCTGGAACGTCAACGAGGCGTCCCCGAGCGGCATCGCCATCGTCCGCAACGTCGTCTACATGGCGTCCCTGCGCGGCGAGCGGCTGTGGCGCATCCCGATCAACGGCGACAACGAGAGCGTCGGCACGCCGACCGCGTACTACGTGGGGACCTACGGGCGGCTGCGCACGGTCACCAAGGTGCCGGGCGCGGACCAGTTGTGGCTGTCGACCACCAACTGCGACAACAACGGAGGTGCGGCGGACGGCGCGGACAAGATCTTCCGCGTGAACATCAGCTGAGTGCGCACCGGCTGACGGAGTGTCAGGCCTGGTAGAGCGCGTCGACCTCGTTGGCGTAGGCGTTCTCGATGGCCTTGCGTTTCAGCTTCAACGACGGTGTCAGCAGGCCGTGTTCCTCGGTGAACGGCTGCGCCAGTATGCGGAAGGTACGGATCGACTCGGCCTGCGAGACGAGGGTGTTGGCGGCCACCACCGCGCGCCGCACCTCCGTCTCCAGGTCGTTGTCGCGCACCAGCTCGCCCGGGGACATCCGTGGTTTGCCGCGCATCGTCAGCCAGTGCTCGACGGCCTCCTGGTCGAGGGTGACCAGGGCCGCGATGTACGGGCGGTCGTTGCCGACGACGATGCACTGGTTGACGAGGGGGTGGTCGCGGACGCGCTCCTCCAGCAGCCCCGGCGAGACGCTCTTGCCGCCGGAGGTCACCAGGATCTCCTTCTTGCGGCCGGTGATGGTGAGGTAGCCGTCCTCGTCGAGCGCGCCGAGGTCGCCGGTGGCGAGCCAACCGTCGTGCAGGGTCTCGTCGGTGGCCTTCTGGTTGTTGAGGTAGGCCTGGAAGACGTTCGGGCCGTGCAGCCAGATCTCGCTGTCGTCCGCGATGTGCACGGTGACACCCGGGATGGGCCGGCCGACCGTGCCGTAGCGGGTGCGGTCGGGCGGGTTGGCGGTCGCCGCGGCCGTCGTCTCGGTGAGCCCGTACCCCTCGTAGATCTGCACCCCGGCGCCCGCGAAGAAGAGTCCGAGCCGTCGGTCCATGGCCGACCCGCCGGACATGGCATTGCGGATACGGCCGCCCATGGCGGCCCGCACCTTGGAGTAGACGAGTTTGTCGAAGAGCTGGTGCTGCATGCGCAGCCCGGCCGAGGGGCCGGGCCCGATGCCCCAGGCCTTCGCCTCCACCGCGTCCGCGTACTTCACCGCGACCTCGACGGCCTTCTCGAACGGCCCGGCCTTGCCCTCCTTCTCGGCCTTGCGGCGGGAGGCGTTGAAGACCTTCTCGAAGATGTAGGGCACCGCGAGGATGAAGGTCGGCTTGAACGCCTGCAGATCCGGCAGCAGAGCGGCGGCGTTCAGCTGCGGCTGATGCCCGAAGCGGACCCCGCCGCGGATCGCGGCGACCTCCACCATCCGCCCGAAGACGTGCGCGAGCGGCAGGAACAGCAGGGTCGCCGCCTCGTCGCCCTTCTTCGAGTGGAACACCGGCTCCCAGCCCTCGATGACGGTGTCGGCCTCCCACATGAAACTGCCGTGCGTGATCACACAGCCCTTGGGGCGGCCGGTCGTGCCCGAGGTGTAGATGATCGTGGCGGTCGAGTCCGGGGTGACCGCCTGTCTGTGCCGGTGCACCACGTCGTCGTCGATGGCGGCACCCGCGTCGTACAGCTCCTGCACCGCGCCCGAGTCCAGCTGCCACAGCTGGTGCAGCTGCGGCAGCCGGCCGATGACGGTGGCGATGGTCATCGCGTGGTCCTCGTGCTCCACGATCGCGGCCGTGCACTCCGCGTCGTAGAGCATCCAGAAACACTGCTCGGCGGACGACGTCGGATAGATGGGCACCACCTGGGCACCGATCGTCCACAGTGCGTAGTCGAACAGGGTCCACTCGTAGCGGGTGCGGGACATGATCGCGACGCGGTCGCCGAACCGGATGCCCTGGGCGAGCAGCCCCTTGGCGAGGGCCAGCACCTCGTCCCGGAACTCCGCGGAGGTCACGTCACGCCACTGACCTGCTTCGTCCTTGCGACCGAGGGCGATGTGCAGCGGGTCTTCCTGGGCACGTTCGAAGACGACATCGGCCAGACCGCCCACCGGCGGTGCCGACGCCAACGGAGGATTGGTGAACTCGCGCAAACCCCGCTCCCCGCCTCTGGTGACGCTCCGCAGCGCCGTGAAAGCTACCCCACCCGGGGGCAGGGCGGGAGGGGGTGAGAAGCCGAGCGGTGTTCAGGTACCGGCTGGTCAGTGCCGGAAAATGCGCCCACATGGGGAAGGGTCGGACACAAAGCTGACGGTTGAGTAAGTTTCGGCACCGTAATCTCCACCGAATCTGTACGACCGGGCTACGGCCCTCCCGGACCGGTCACAGAGGCTGCTCGACTCGGGTCCTTTCGGCCTCGCGCGCGGCCGTGCGAGGGGCTTTGACCAAGGTCAGGACCAGGACGCCCGCGACCGTCGCCGTCACTCCCGCGAGCACCGCCGCCGTGTTCAGCCCCGAGGCGAACGCCGTGCGCAGCGCGTGCTCGGAGAAGGCCCCACGCAGCGCCCCGGCCGCGCCGCCCGCCAGCGCGTGGGCCGCGTCGTGCGGCAGCGTGTCCTGCATGCGGGAGGTCAGCACCGTGCCGTACCCGGCGATACCGAGCGCGTACCCCAGCTGCCGGAAGGTGTTGACCGCGCCGCCCGCCATGCCCGCCCGCTCCTGCGGTACGGCGGCCAGCGCCGCGCCCGCGATCCCGGGTGCCACCAGACCCGTACCGACCCCCACCAGGACCAGACCCGGCACCAGTGCGGACGCCGTCGAGGCCGCGCCCAGGAACGCCATGCAGAACTGTCCCGCGCCGATCACGAGCAGCCCGCCCCCGACGGTGAACCGCGCGGGCACCCCGTGCAGCAGCCGCCCGCCGGCCGCCGCCACCACGAAGGACGCCAGCGACAGCCACAGGAAGACGAGCCCGCCGCGCACGGGACTCATCCCGAGCAGTGTCTGCAGCCAGATCGAGTCGTACGCCAGGAGACTGAACGCCGCCGCGTTGAAGGCGAGAGCGCCCACCATCACGCCCGAGAACGCCGGCTTCAGGAACAGCCGAGGGTCCAACAGCGGGTCGGCGCCGCGCAGTTCGACCGCGAGGAAGCCCGCCAGCGCCACGACGGCCGCCCCGAGGACGGCCAGGGTGCCCGTCTCGCTCCAGCCCTGCTGTCCGGCGCGCACGGCCCCGTAGGTCAGCGCGGCGGCGAAGGCGGCGAACGTCACCGTGCCCGCCCAGTCGACCTTCCGCTCGCGCGAACCGTGCGACTCCGGCACCACCCGCAGGGTCAGCCACACCGCGACCACGCTCACCGGCAAATTGACGTAGAAGATCCACCGCCAGCCAGGACCGTCGGTCAGCAGCCCGCCGAGCACCGGTCCCACCGCGGCCGCGGCCCCGCTGACCGCGCCCCACACACCGAGCGCCACCGACCGCTGCTTCCCCCGGTAGATGGAGCCCAGCAGCGGCAGTGTGGTCGCGAACATCGCCGCCGCGCCCAGTCCCTGCACGCCGCGCGCGGCGATCAGCATCCCGGGCCCGGTCGCCAGCCCGCACAGCAGTGACGCGATCGCGAACACCACCACGCCCACCACCTGCACCCGCCGCCGCCCCAGAATGTCCGCCGCGGCCCCCACCCCGAGCAGCAGCGCGGCCAGCGCCAGCGCGTACCCGTCCATCACCCACTGCAGATCGCTCAGCGACGCGTGCAGCGACCGCGCCATGTCCGGCAGCGCGACCACCGCGATCGTGACGTCCAGCAACAACATGAACGTGCCCAGGCACACAGCCGTGAGCGGCCCCCATGTACGCATGTCCTCAACTCCCTGTTCGACGGATGCGTCTCGGTTCGTACGATGAGCGGTGGGCGGCCGATCGGAGGGGTGAGCGGTGGCCGGGCGACGGAATCCGACGGGAGCTACCGGTATGCAGATGGAATCCCACACCCTTGACGAGCTCGACCTGCGGCTGCTCAGCGCGCTGGAGGCCAACGGCCGGGCGTCCTTCAGCCGGATCGGCGCGGTGCTCGGTGTCTCCGACCAGACCGTCGCCCGCCGCTACCGACGGCTCCGCGCCGAAGCGGGACTGCGGATCGTGGCCGTCCGGGACGGCGCGGCACTGGGCCAGGACGACTGGACGCTGCGCCTGCGCTGCGTGCCCGACAGCGCGCTGGCCATCGCGGACGCGCTCGCCAAACGGCCCGACACGAGCTGGATCGCGATCGCCTCCGGCGGCACCGAGATCATCTGCGGCACCCGGCCGCGCAGCGTCGGCGACCGGGACGACCTGCTCCTGGGCAAGCTGCCGCGCACCCCGCGGCTGATGGAGATCCGCGCACACCAGCTGCTGCACCGCTTCCAGGGCGGCCCGGTGGGCTGGCTGCGCAATTTCGGGGCGCTCACCGAGGAGGAGCGGGCGGCCCTGCGGCCCGAGCGACTGCCCGACCCCGGACCGGCCCGCATCGACCCGGAGGACGAGCCCCTGCTCGCCGTCCTGGAGCGCGACGGCCGCGCCACCCACCCCGAACTCCAGCGCGCCACCGGCCGCTCCGAGTCCGCCGTCAAACGCCGCCTGGCCACCCTGCTCGCCTCCGGCGCGATCTACATCGACGTCGAGATCCGCCCCGAGGCCCTCGGCTACCCGGTCTCCGCCGTCCTGTGGCTCACCGCGACCCCGGCCGCCCTCCACTCCGTCGGCGAGGCCCTCGCCACCCACGACCCCATCGCCCACGCGGCCGCCACGGCCGGCCCCAGCAATCTGATCGCCTCGGTGGTCGTACGGACCACGGCGGACCTCTACGCCTACATCAGCGGCCCGCTCGGCCGGCTGCCGGGGCTCCAGCACGTGGAGGCGACGCCGTATCTGCGCCGGATCAAACAGCTGACGTACGCGCAGTCCCCGCGCTGAGGGCGTGTGATCCGACGATCGCCCGGAGTCAACGCCGGTGCAGCCGGTCCCCGCCGCCCAGGATCGACTGGGCCAGGGCCTCCGCAGCGCCCGCCGCGGACGTGCGGCGGTGGCCGTGGACCAGGACGAAGTCGACGCGGCCGAGTTCGGGCAGGGCGAAGCGGTCGGGGACGCGGACCAGGCCCGGCGGGACGAGGCCGCGGGAGTGGGCCATGACACCGAGGCCGGCCCGGGCGGCGGCGATGAGGCCGTTGAGGCTGCCGCTGGTGCAGGCGATGCGCCAGGAACGGCCCTGGCGTTCCAGGGACTCCAGGGCCAGGGCGCGGGTGATGCCGGGCGCCGGGTAGACGATCAGCGGCACCGGGCGGTCCGGGTCCAGGCGCAGCCGCTCCGCGCCGATCCACACCAGCTCGTCGTGCCAGACCAGTTCGCCCCGCGGATCCTCCGGGCGCCGCTTGGCCAGTACCAAGTCCAGCTTTCCGGCGGCCAGTTGCTCGTGCAGCGTGCCCGACAGCTCGACCGTCAGCTCCAGATCGACCTCGGGGTGGTCGTGCCGGAAGCCCTCCAGGATCTCCGGCAGCCGGGTCAGCACGAAGTCCTCGGAGGCGCCGAAGCGCAATCGGCCGCGCAGCCGGGTACCCGTGAAGAACGACGTCGCCTGCTCGTGCACCTCCAGGATCCGGCGCGCGAACCCGAGCATCGCCTCGCCGTCCTCCGTCAGCTCCACGGAGTGCGTGTCCCGGGTGAACAACTGCCGCCCGGTCACCTCCTCCAGGCGCCGCACGTGCTGGCTGACGGTGGACTGGCGCAGCCCGAGCCGCCGGGCGGCCTGCGTGAAGCTCAGGGTCTGGGCGACCGCCAGGAAGGTGCGCAGGTGAGAGGGGTCGTACACAGGGAGAGGATAGCTCGTTATCGTGAAACGTGATGACAGTCAGAGCGGTATGACGGATTCCCGATCAAGCTCCGGAGGAGGACGATGGGCGGGGGACTCCCCGTCCCCGGAACGTCCCCGCACCGCCGACGGCAATGCGCACGCAACGAGCAAGTGGAGCACCGTGAAACGCCTGCAATGGCCGAGTTGGATGCCGATCGACCCGTACATCCTGCTGCTGCTGGGGACGGTGGGCCTCGCGGCCCTGCTGCCGGCACGCGGGACCGGCGCCGACGTGGCCTCCGGCGCCTCCACCGCGGCGATCGCCTTCCTCTTCTTCCTGTACGGCGCCCGCCTGTCCACCCGCGAGGCGATGGACGGACTGCGCCACTGGCGCCTCCACGTCACGGTCCTCGCCTGTACGTTCCTCGTCTTCCCGCTGCTCGGCCTGGCCGCCCGCGGACTCGTCCCGGTCCTGCTGACCCACCCCCTCTACCAGGGCCTGCTCTTCCTCACCCTGGTCCCCTCGACCATCCAGTCCTCCATCGCCTTCACCTCGATGGCCCGCGGCAATGTCCCCGCCGCGATCTGCGCCGGCTCCTTCTCCTCCCTCGTCGGCATCGTCATCACCCCGCTGCTCGCCGCCGCCCTGCTCGGCAGCAGCGCGGGCGGGTTCTCGCCCGACTCGCTCGTCGAGATCGTGCTGCAACTGCTGGTGCCGTTCCTCGCCGGACAGGTGCTGCGCCGCTGGATCGGCCACTTCGTCGCCCGGCACAAGAAGGTCCTCGGCCTGGTCGACCGCGGCTCGATCCTGCTCGTCGTCTACACCGCGTTCAGCGAGGGCATGGTCCAGGGCATCTGGCACCAGGTGAGCGCGATCCGGCTCGGCGGCCTGCTCGTCGTCGAGGCCGTCCTGCTCGCGGTGATGCTCACCCTGACCTGGTACGGCGGCAAGGCGCTGCGCTTCAACCGCGAGGACCGGATCGCCATCCAGTTCGCCGGCTCCAAGAAGTCCCTGGCCTCCGGACTGCCCATGGCCAGCGTCCTGTTCGGCGCGCACGCCTCCCTCGCGGTGCTCCCGCTGATGCTCTTCCACCAGATGCAGTTGATGGTCTGCGCGGTGATCGCCAAACGCCGCTCGCACGACCCGGTGGAGGACCTCACCCCGGCTCCGCCAGCCGCAACGTCACGAACCGCGGTCGGTACAGGGTCACGTTCGCGTTGATGCTCGCCGAAGCCCCCACCGTCTCCAGCCAGTTGACGTCGTAACTCAGCACCAGCCGCCCGTCGCCGCTCAGTTCGGGATGGACCTGCGGGTTGTACGCGGCCACCCCGCCGTGCGGCAGCGCCGGGCTGAAGTCCTTCGTCGGACCGTGCCAGGGCCCGGTGGGGGAGCAGGCCCAGTACGACGTCACGGTCGTCAGCCCCGCGGTACCCGCGGCCATCGTGAACAGCACGTACGTCCCCTCCGTGCGCACCACCGAGAACGCGCTGCCCACCTTCGCCCCGCGCACCGGCCGCGGTGCGCCGCCCCATCCCGAGCCGTTCCAGTACTTCCAGGCGCCCGGCTCGCCGAGCCGTCCCTCCGGCACCCGCGCCGCATACGCCGACGAGGCCGGCCGGGACGCGGCCTGTCCGTCGTCGCCGCCGAACACGTACGTCCAGCCGTCCTCCTCGACCAACGTCGTGCCGAACAGCACGCGTTGGGAGGGATCCGGCACCAGTGACTGGTCGAGCACCTTCACGACCGACTCGACCCGCAGGTCGGGCAGGGAGAGCGTGGCGACCTCGGTGGCGGTGGGCACCCCGTAGATCCACGGCGACTGCCCGGCCGTCCGCACCCACAGCAGCACCCGGACGACCGACTCCGCGGAACCCGGCGAGCGCGGCTCGACGCGGGCGGCCACCGGCCAACGCCACTGGTCCGGCGCGGGATCGGCGAAGAGGGGAGCGGGCAGCGTGCTCTCCAACCGGCCCTCGCCGTCCATCACGACGGCCGAGTTGCGCACCAGCGGGGCGCTCGTGTCCCGCCACGCGTACGACTCGCCGACCGGGTTGGGCGGCCCGTGCACCTGACCCAGATAGGTGTCCGAGAACAGCCACAGCACCCGCCCGTCCGGCAGCCGCACCGAGTGCGTGCCGTCGCCCCCGGTCCAGTCGTCACTGCGGCTCGCGTCGTCGCCGTACCGGGCGAACTCCTCGGTCAGCCCCGAGTCGGCCGCCCAGGACCGGATCGCCCGCGCCGCGCACCCGGCCCCGCCCTTCGGTCCGTCATCGTCCGGCAGGGCGGTGAGCAGCACGGCTCCGAGAACCAGCGCCAGCAACACACCGAACCCGGCTCCCGCTCGCTGTCGTGCTCGTACGTCGTCGGGCACCCAGGGGACGTTAGTGGTTGTCGCTCGCGGGGTCCATGGGGCGATGTCCGCACGCGTGGTCCGTGGAGCGATGTCCCTACGCGCCCGGACCGTCCCCCGCGTCGGTCGGCCAAGTCAGCGGTGCCGCGCCGGTGTTCGCGAGGACCGGCGTCTCCGAGGGCGCCCCGGTGGACTGCTGTCCCGCCCACCCCGCCGACGACCGTGTCCTGTACGACGCATCCGCCGACGCAGGACCGGCAGCACCGGAAGCAGCGCCGCGGGTCCGGGGCTCGGTGCCGGCGCGACGGCACCGGCCCTGCGGCAGACCAGGGCGTCGGGATCGTTCGCCGGGACCTGGAGGGAGTAGCCGTCGGGACAGTCGGGTCCCGGCCGGCCGCGCGCTCCGGGTTCGCCCTGGTCTCCTTTGGGACCCTGGACGCCCGGGGCTCCTTGACTGCCGCCGCCGCCCGCGGGACCGGCCGGACCGGTGACGCCGTCGGTCCCCGCGGGGCCCGGGTCGCCGGTCGGTCCCGACGGCCCCGGCGAGCCCTCCGGACCCAACGGTCCCGTCGGCCCGGAGGGTCCGGGTTCGCCGCGCGGCCCCTGGCCACCGGCGGCACCGGGCGTCCCGCCCGCGCCCCGATCGCCCTTCTCCCCTTTCTCACCCCGCTCGCCGGGCAGCGCGGCGGGCACCCGGATCCGGTCGAAGAGGTCGTCGACCGCGTCGGAGGGATCGGGGGCAGCCGGGGTGCCGCCGTGCGCCCTGACCTGGGCGCGCAGCGCGCGCACGTCCCGGGCGAGCGTGGACACGGCCCGGCCCCGGCGGTCGGCCTCGGTCTGCATCTGGTCGGCGCGACGGTCCCCGGCGTCGATGCGGGCCCACAGGATCACGGCGACGCCGCAGAGGGCGATCAGCACACAGACGAGGAACACGCTGCGCCAGCGCGACGCGAGCAGTCGCTCGAAACGGGACCTCACCGCGCACCTCCGAGCCGGTCGATGTCGATCCTGAGCCGTGCGATCTCCGACTGGTCGGCGGCGTGCAGAGTGGCCAACTCCGTGATCCGCGTGTCCCGTTCGGCCACCTGCCGCTCCAGGCGGTCCCGCTCGGACTGCAGCTTCTCGGTCAGGCTGGAGTAGCCGCTGAGAGCGTTCTCGCCGCGCTTGCCCAGATACGCCACCACGGCCGCCCCCAGCACGCCCGTGGCCGCCAGCAGCGAGCCGAGCAGGGTGGTGCCGGCATCCAAGTGACTGCCTCCTACTCGTACGACGGGTCGCACACGAAGCGGCCCGTTGAACTCACCAGAGGTAACGAGCCGTGTGCCGGACGGGTGTGCCGGGGGTACGGACTACGCCGGATGGGTGGTGAAGGGGTGTCAGAGGTGACGCATAGATGCAGATTTCAGCCGCCGGGACGCGAGAGGACACGGTTCACCTCAACCCGGTTGATCAACTGAAGGATCCGTCAGATCGGTCGATACCCACCAATCCGTGCGGGCGGCCGTTCCGAATCCTCCAGCGTCAGGGAAGTTGGCATGGAGGACGGACGGAATGACACCTAACTCAAGGAGCGGGGCGGGGCGCAGGGGCCTCGCGACCCTCGTAGCGGGTGCGCTGGCCGCCGGGGGACTCGCAGCCGCCGGTGTGGCCACGCTGGAACCGGGGGCGGCTTCCGCCTCCAGTCACCGGGAGGCCCCGCTGATCTCGGGACAGCCCCGCTACGACAACACGGACGTGTACGCGTTCGTGAGTCCGGACAGCCCGCAGACGACGACGATCATCGCGAACTGGATCCCGTTCGAGGACCCCTCGGGCGGCCCGAACTTCTACACGTTCGCGGACGACGCCCAGTACGACATCCACATCGACAACAACGGTGACGCGCAGGGCGAACTCCTGCTGCGCTACACCTTCAAGACCCACACGAAGAACAAGAAGACGTTCCTGTACAACACCGGCCCGGTCACCGGCCTGGACGACCCGGACCTGAACGTCACGCAGACCTACGACATCGAGCTGCTCAAGCTGCACAACCAGCAGGTCGTGTCGGAGACGAAGCTCGCCGACGACATACCGGTCGCCCCGTCGAACGTCGGCAAGGCGTCGATGCCGGACTACGGCAGGCTGCGCGGGCAGGCCGTCCGCCAACTCGCAGGCGGCGCGCGGACGTTCGCGGGCCAGGCGGACGACCCGTTCTTCCTGGACCTGCGCGTCTTCGACCTGCTGTACGGCGGGAACCTCTCGGAGGTCGGCAACAACACCCTCAAGGGCTACAACGTCAACTCGATCGCTCTGCAACTGCCCACCGACATGATCACCGAGTCGAGGAAGCAGCCGATCGTGGGCATCTGGTCGACCACCCAGCGCAAGAACGCCGAGGGCTCCTACGAGCAGGTCTCGCGGCTGGGCAACCCGCTGGTCAACGAGGTCGTCAACCCGCTGAAGGACAAGGACAGGTTCAACGCGGACTCGCCGTGGAACGACGGCCAGTTCCTGAAGAACGTGACCGATCCGGAGCTGCCGAAGCTCCTGGAGGCCATCTACAAGATCAAGGCGCCCGCGGAACCGCGCAACGATCTCGTCGACGTCTTCCTCAAGGGCGTCAAGGGCCTCAACCAGCCGCCGAACGTGCGACCGGCGGAGATGCTGCGCCTGAACACCTCGATCAAGCCGACCGCGAACCCGAAGCGGCTCGGTGTGCTCGACGGCGACAACGCGGGCTTCCCGAACGGGCGCCGGCTCACCGACGACGTCGTGGACATCTCGCTCCAGACCGTCGAGGGTGAACTCGTCGGTGCCAAGAACGACTTGGGGGACGCGGTCGACGCCGACGACCAGAAGTTCGGCGACTCCTTCCCCTACCTGGCCCAGCCCGTCGCCGGTTCGCGAGGACCGCTCGCGAAGGGCGCGACCGGTGGCAACGACGTCCGCAACCAGCTGGGCGACAGCCTTGAGCCGGCCGGCTCGGCGGACGGCACGCGCAACACCGGCCTGATCGCCGCGTCGGCGGGCGCGGGCGCGGTGGGGATCCTGCTGATCGGCCTGGGCCTGGCGTGGTGGCGCCGGCGCACACAGCGCCTGAACTGACCGGCTGACCGGCAGGGACAGCGAAACAGGGGAGGGCGGGAGTCGGCGAGTCCGACGCCCGCCCTCTTCCGCGCCCAGTCGGCGTCTTCCGCGCTATGTACGCAGCACGACCTTCCCCAGATTCCCCCGCGACTCGATCACCGCATGCGCCTGAGCCGCGTCCTCCAGCGCGAACTCCCCGTGCACGGCGGGCCGTAGCGCCCCCTCCGCGAACAGCGCCCACAGCTCCCGCCGCCACCGCTCGTACAACTCCGGCCGCCCGCGCGCGATGTGCGCCATCTGGAAGCCGATCACGGACTTGGCGCCCACGAGCAGGTCGTACGCCTGGATCGTGCCGCCGCCCGAGCTGTACGCCACCAGTCGCCCGCCCGGGGCCAGGGCGCCGATCGCCGGGGTGAGGAGTTCGCCGCCGACCGCGTCGAGGGCGTAGTCGACGGGCTCGCCCCAGTGTTCGTCGGCGTAGGCGATCACCTCGTCCGCGCCGAGGGAGCGCACGAAGGGGGCTTTCGCGGGGTCGGAGACGGCGGCCACCACCCGGGTCGCGCCCCGGGCCCGCGCGAGCTGTACGGCGAGGTGGCCGACCCCGCTCGCCGCGGCCGTGACCAGGGCCGACTCGCCCGGCTCCGGGTGCGCGGCGGCGAGGGCGCCGAGAGCGACCAGGCCGCTGCGGACGAGGGCCACCGCTTCGACGGCGGTGGCGGTCTCGGGGACGGGGGAGGCCATGGCCTCGTTCAGGAGCGCGAAGTCGGCGTAGCCGTGCCCGAAGCACAGGCCCGTGACCCGGTCGCCGGCGCCGAAGCGGGTGACTCCGGCGCCCACCGCCACGACCTCGCCCGCGATCTCGCCGCCCAGCGGGTTCGGTTCGGCGGCCTCGGTGACCTTGCGGACGACCGGGAGGGTGACGCCGATCGCCTCGCAGCGGACGAGGACTTCACCGGGGCCGGGCTCGGGTACGGGGACGTCCTCCAGGAACAGGGGGCCGCCGGCGGACTCGTAGCGGACGCGGCGCATCACACCTCCGGGTGTCGCGGGTGTCGATGGGGTCCAACAGCTTCGTCGGAGCTTCTGACAATTTTGTTGGAGGTCCCATGATTTCGTTGGGAGTCCCAACGGTAGACATGATTCATTGGGAAGTCCAACGACTTCTCGCTACGCTGTCCCCATGCCCGAAGCGCCCCTCGTCGCCATCCGCTCCCTGCCCAGCTGGCTGCTCGGCCGCGCGGCCGCCCGCGGGCGGACCCTGGTGGCCCGGGCGCTGGCCGCCGAGGGGCTGAAGATGTGGCACCACGTCGTGCTCTCCGCCGTCCGCGACCTCGCCCCCGTGGCCCAGGCCGACCTCGGCCGAGGTGTGGGCCTCGACCCGAAGGACCTGGTCGGCGTCCTCAACGACCTCCAGGCCGCGGGTCACATCGTGCGCGAGCCCGATCCCAAGGACCGGCGCAAGAACGCGGTGTCCCTCACCGCGCAGGGCGCCTGGCTCCTGGAGCGCTGCGAGCGGGCCGCCCGCGCGGCCAACGAGGAGCTGCTCGCCCCGCTCTCCGCCGCCGAACGCGACCAGTTCATGGACCTGTTGATCCGGATTTCCGGTACGGACGGCTGACGACGGATAACGTTCCGTCATGACCGCACCCCTCGCGCTCGACCCCGCGCGCAGCGCCCTCGTGCTCGTCGATCTGATGGACCGGATCGTCGCGCTGCCCCTGGAACCCCGCAAAGGCACCGAAGTCCTGCATGCCGCCGGGGAGTTGACGACCGCCTTCCGCGCGGCCGGCGCGCCCGTCGTGCTGATCCGGGTCGAGCGGGACGGCGTCGCCGAACAGCCGGCCGGCAGCGAGCTGGTCGCGGGCCTCGCCCGGGACGGCGACATCGAGGTCGTGAAGCGGACGATCGGCGGCTTCCAGGGCACCAACCTGCACGACCGCCTCCACGAACGCGGCGTCACCACGCTGGTGTTCGGCGGTATCGCCACGAACCTCGGCGTCGAGTCCACCGCCCGCGCCGCCGGGGACCTCGGCTACGACCTCGTGTTCGTCGAGGACGCCATGGCCGCGCTGACCGGTCCCGAGCACGACGCGTCCGTGCGGCTGGACTTCCCGCGGCTGGGGACCGTGGTCACGGCGGCGGAGGTGCGGTTCGTGGCCTGAGCCGCCCGCGTGTCCTGACGGTCCCAGGGGCGTGGCGCGGTCCTCAGACCAGCGCCCCGCCGCCGTCCACGGTGACGACCGAGCCGGTGCTGTAGCCGCCGCGCATCAGGTACAGGTACGCCTCGGCGATGTCCGCCGGCTCGCCCACCCGGCCGACCGGGAGCGACGCGGCGGTGGACGCGTACAGCCCCTCGCGGTCCTCCTGGGCCAGGTCCCGCCACAGCTCGGTGCGGACCACGCCGGGGGAGACCACGTTGACCCGGACGGGGGCGAGTTCCAGGGCCAGGGCCCGGGTGAGCGACTCCATCGCCCCGCACAGGCTCGCCGCGACGGTCGTGCCCGGCATCGGACGCTGCCCGGCCGTACCCGTCGTCAGGACGACGGATCCGCCGGGGCGGATCGACGGGGCGCCGTGCTTGACGGCCGTGTACGCGCCCCACAGCCGCGTGTCCAGAAAGCGCCGGGCCTGTCCGAGGTCCGACTCGGCGAGACTCCCCATCAGGAGGGACTCGCCGGCCGTGTAGACGAGGTGGTCGAAGGCGCCGACCCGCGCGAAGAAGCCGCGTACGGACTCCTCGTCGGTCGCGTCCAGGACGTGTCCCTCGGCACCGCCCGGCAGCCGCTTCAGCGCCGCGTCCACGCTCTCCTGCCGGCGCGAGGCGACGACCACGTCCGCGCCCTCCTGGGCGGCTGCCTCCGCGACCGCCCGTCCGATACCCCCGGTGCCGCCGATGACGACGATCCGCTGTCCCTGCAGGCTCATGACGTGTTCCTTCCGTGGTTTCGCTACGGAATCAACCCTGCGGCCGCCCGCGTCCCGCCGTCCAAGACCTCTTTCAGCTGTGGCGATACCCTGGAGGCATCGCCGACGGAAAGGGCGGGCGGCATGGACCTCGACCTGCGCAAGGTCCGCTACTTCGTGGCGGTGGCCGAGCAGCTGCACTTCGGGCGGGCCGCCGACGCGCTGCACATCGCGCAGCCGGTGCTGAGCCGTCAGATCCGGGCGCTGGAGAAGGACTTGGACGCCATCCTCTTCGAACGCGACAGCCACGGCGTCACGTTGACCGGAGCCGGACGCCAACTCCTCGACGACGCCCGCCCGTTGCTCGCCGCCGCCGAGGCCGCCCGAGGCCGGACGCACCGGGCCGCCCGCGGACCGCGCCGGTTCGTCGTCGGCTTCCGGGCGGGCGTCGTCGTATCGCACGCCGTGCGTGCCCTCTCCGCCGCGCACCCCGATGTCGCCGTCGAGGCCCGCCGGGTCGAGTGGGACGACCAGGAGGAACGGATCCTCGACGGGACGGTCGACATCGCGTATCTGCGCCGGCCGATCCGGGAGCGGGGGCTGAAGCTGCTGCCGCTGTTCACGGAGGCGCGGGTGGCGATGCTCCCCGCCGATCACCGGCTGGCCGGCAAGCAGGAGCTGCTCATGGCCGACCTCGCGGACGAGCCCCGGCTGCGTTACGTCGACGCCGGTCCCGACCAGGTGCCGATCCGCACGATCGAGGAGAAGTTCGAGCGCGTGGTCGCGGGCCGGGGCATCACGCTGGTCCCGGTGTCGGTCGCCGAGCAGTACTCACGGCCCGACATCACCTATGTGACCGTCGCGGACGCGGAGCCCGACGAGGTGGTCCTCGCCTGGGACGCGTCCCGCCGGTCACCGCTGATCTCGGCGTTCGCGCGGATCGCGAACGTCTGAGACGGGGCCCCTGCGGCGCAGGGGGCGCTCCCCGCCGGTCGGGGCCCCGCCGCCGTGTCGCGGAGAGCCCCTCACGCCTGGGCGGCCGCGGTCCGCAGGGCGATGCGGTGCTCGCCCGCGTACACGTTCATGGAGCTGCCCCGCAGGAAGCCCACCAGGGTCAGACCGGTCTCCGCCGCCAGATCCACCGCCAGCGAGGACGGCGCCGAGACCGCCGCCAGGACCGGGATGCCGGCCATGACCGCCTTCTGCGCCAGCTCGAAGGAGGCCCGCCCCGACACCAGCAGGAGCGTCCGCGACAGCGGCAGGTTCCCCTGCTGCAGGGCGCGGCCGACCAGCTTGTCGACCGCGTTGTGCCGGCCCACGTCCTCCCGGATGTCGACCAGTTCGCCGTCCTCGGTGAACAGGGCCGCCGCGTGCAGACCCCCGGTCCGGTCGAAGACCCGTTGGGCCGCGCGGAGCCGGTCGGGGAGGCTCGCGAGCAGTTCGGGCTCCACCCGGACCGGGGGAGTGTCGGCGATCGGCCAGCGGGCCGTCGTCCGCACCGCGTCGAGGCTCGCCTTGCCGCACAGGCCGCACGACGAGGTCGTGTAGACGTTCCGTTCGAGCGTGATGTCCGGGATCCGCACACCGGGGGACGTCCGCACGTCCACCACGTTGTACGTGTTCGAGCCGTCGACCGTGGCGCCCGCGCAGTACACGATGTTCTGCAGGTCGCTCTGCTCGGCGAGCACGCCCTCGCTGACCAGGAAGCCCGCGGCCAGCGCGAAGTCGTCGCCCGGGGTGCGCATGGTGATCGCGAGCGGCTTGCCGTTCAGCCGGATCTCCAGCGGCTCCTCCGCGACCAGCGTGTCCGGGCGGGTGGAGACCGCCCCGTCCCGGATGCGGATGACCTTGCGTCGTTCCGTGACTCGTCCCATGTCGTGCCTCAGTCCCGGTTCTGTACGTGCTGGTAGCCGAAACGGCCCTTGATGCAGAGGTTGCCGTGGGTCACCGGGTTGTCGTGCGGCGAGGTGACCTTCACGATCTCATTGTCCTGCACATGGAGCGTGAGGTTGCAGCCCACTCCGCAGTACGCGCACACGGTGGTCGTCTCGGTCTGTTCGGACTCGTTCCAGGTACCCGCCGCCCGCATGTCGAACTCCGACTTGAACGACAGCGCGCCCGTCGGGCACACCTCGATGCAGTTGCCGCAGTACACGCACGCGGAGTCGGTCAGCGGGGCGTCGTGCTCGACCGCGATCCGGGCGTCGAAACCGCGCCCGGCGACGGAGATCGCGAAGGTGTTCTGCCACTGGTCGCCGCACGCGTCCACGCACTTGTAGCAGAGGATGCACTTGTCGTAGTCGCGCACGTACAGATCGTTGTCGACCCTCGGCTCCTCGTCGAGACGGGCCGCGTCCGGGCCGAAGCGGTCCGGTTTCGCCTCGTACTCCTTGATCCAGCCGGCGACCTGCGGGGTCGTCGACAGGTCGACCGAGGAGGCCAGCAGCTCCAGGACGATCTTGCGGCTGTGCCGGGCGCGTTCGGTGTCGGTCCTGACCTCCATGCCGGGCTCGGCCTTGCGGGAGCACGCCGGGACCAGGGTCCGGGAGCCCTCGACCTCGACGACACAGACCCGGCAGGCGTTCTTCGGGGTGAGCGTGTCGCCCTGGCAGAGGGTCGGCACGTCCTTGCCCGCGGCCCGGCAGGCGTCGAGGATCGTCGCACCCTCGGGCGCCCGGACACTCTCCCCGTCGATCGTGAACTCCAGCAGCCGGCGCGGGATCCCCAGCGATGTCACGGTCATTCGTACGCCCCCAGTCGGTCGATGGCGGATTCCACGGCGTTCCACGCGGTCTGTCCCAGACCGCAGATCGAGGCGTCCCGCATCGCGCGGCCGACCTCGCGCAGCAGGGCGATGTCATCGGCGGCGGCAGCGCCCGTGCGCTCCGCGATCCGGTGCAGCGCCTCCTCCTGCCGCACGGTCCCGACCCGGCACGGCACGCACTGCCCGCACGACTCGTCCCGGAAGAACTCGGCGATCCGCAGGAGCAGTCGGGGCAGCGGGACCGTGTCGTCGAAGGCCATGACGACCCCCGAGCCGAGCGTCGTGCCCGCCTCCCGGGTGCCTTCGAAGGTGAGCGGGATGTCGAGTTCGTCCGCCCGTACGAAGCCGCCGGCCGCGCCGCCCAGCAGCACCGCCCGCAGCCCCTCCCGCACGCCCGCCTTCGCCAGCAGCTCACCGAGCGTGGCGCCGAAGGGGAGTTCGTAGACGCCGGGCCGGTCCACGCTCCCGGAGACGCAGAACAGCTTGGGCCCGGTGGACCGTTCGGTGCCGATCGCCGCGTACGCCGGTGCGCCCATGGTCAGGATCGGCAGTACGTTGACCAGGGTCTCGACGTTGTTCTCGACCGTCGGCTTGCCGAACAGGCCCTTCTCCACCGGGAAGGGCGGCTTGGCGCGCGGCTCGCCCCGGTAGCCCTCGATGGAGTTGAACAGTGCGGTCTCCTCGCCGCAGATGTAGGCGCCCGCACCGCGCCGGATCTCGATGTCGAAGGCGTAGCCCTGACCGAGGACGTCCTCGCCGAGGAAGCCACGCGCGCGTGCCTGCGTGATCGCGTGCTCCAGGCGGCGCAGGGCACGCGGGTACTCGCCGCGCAGATAGAGGAAGCCCCGGTGGGCGCCGGTCGCGTACGCGGCGATCGTCATCGCCTCGACCAGCGCGTACGGGTCGCCCTCCATGAGGACGCGGTCCTTGAAGGTGCCCGGCTCGGATTCGTCCGCGTTGCACACCAGGTAGTGGGGGTGGTCGGGCTGCGACGCCGTGGCCTGCCATTTGCGGCCGGTGGGGAAGGCGGCGCCGCCCCGCCCGACCAGGCCGGAGTCGGTGACCTCGCGGATGACCCCGGCCGGCCCCAGCTCGAAGGCGCGGCGCAGGGCGGTGTAGCCGCCGTGGGCGCGGTAGTCGTCGAGGCTCGACGGGTCCACCACACCGATGCGGCGCAGCAGGATCAGTTCCTCTTCAGGAGCCGAGGCCTGGGGCACCGCCAGCTGGGCCGACGGCTCCTCGCGCGCCGAGTCCGGAGCGCTCGCGGCGAGCACGGCCTCGTGGACGGTCGCCGGTGCCGAGACCGCCGTACGCACCGGGTCGCCCGCCTTGATCGCGAGCGCGGCCGGGGCTCGCTCGCACAGGCCGAGGCACGGGCTGCGCTCCACGTGGACGCCGCTGCCGGGGCCGAGGCGGGACTCGATCCCCGCGCACAGGTCCGCGGCCCCGGCCGCCGCGCAGGCGAGGTCCGTGCAGACGTGCAGGACGGTGGCGGGGCGGGGCTTGACGGAGAACATGGCGTAGAAGGTGGCGACCCCGTACGCCTCCGCCGGCGGCACGGTGAGCCGGCGGCAGAGGTAGTCGAGGGCGCCGTCGCTGATCCAGCCGATCCGGTCGTTGATCGCGTGCAGCCCCGGCAGCAGCAGGTCGCGGCGGTCCCGGGCGGCACGTCCGCCGCGTGCCCACCTGAGATCGGCGTCGGAGCGGTCCGCGCCCTCCCAGGAGGACTCGGGCGGGCCCAACAGGGCGTCCACGGCCGCCCGTTCGTCGTCCGTCGGTTTGCTGTCGCCGAAGTGCAGGTCCACTTACGTCACCTCACGATCGTCGCCACGGGAAGCTTCTCGATCCGGATCGCCGAGGCCTTGAACTCCGCCGTCCCCGCGATCGGGCAATTGGCCTCGATCGTCAGCTGGTTGGTGTCCACCTCGTCGGGAAAGTGCATGGTCATGAAGGCGAGCCCCGGCCGCAGCGCGGTGTCGACCCACACGGGCGCCCGCACCGAACCCCGCCGCGAGGACACCTGGACCTCCTCGCCGACCACGACCCCGTAGCGCTCGGCGTCCTCCGGGCACAGCTCGATGTACTCGCCGCGCCGCAGCGGTGAGGCGAAACTGCCGCTCTGCACACCGGTGTTGTAGGAGTCCAGGCGCCGCCCGGTGGTCAGCCGGATCGGGTACCGCTCGTCGGTGAGGTCGACCGGCGGATCGTGCAGCACGATCCCGAAGGGCGCGAGCCGGCCCCGCGCGGCCGGGTCGGATTCCCACAACCGGCCGTGCAGATAGGTCGGTTCGAGTTCCTCGGTGCTCGGGCAGGGCCACTGGATGCCCTGCTGCTCGGCGAGCCGCTCGTACGTCATCCCGTAGTGGTCCGGGGACACCGAACGCAGCTCGTTCCAGACGGCCTCGGCGTCGGCGTACTTCCAGTCGTGGCCCAGCCGCCCCGCCAGCTCGCAGATGATGTCGATGTCCTCGCGGGCCTCGCCGGGCGGGGTGACCGCACGCCGGACCCGCTGAACCCGCCGCTCACTGTTGGTCGTCGTACCGTCGGTCTCCGCCCAGCCGGCGGTGGCGGGCAGGACCACGTCCGCCAGCTCGGCCGTCTTGGTGAGGAAGATGTCCTGCACGACGAGGAAGTCCAGCTCCCACATCCGCCGTACCGCCTGCTCGCTGTCGGCCTCCGACTGCGCCGGGTTCTCGCCGATGCAGTAGACGGCCTTGAGGGTGCCCTCCTCCATCGCCTCGAACATCTCGGTGAGGTTCAGGCCGTAGTGCGGCTGGATGACGGTGTCCCAGGCCGACTCGAACTTGAGCCGTGAGTCGGGGTCGAGGATGTCCTGGAAGCCGGGCAGACGGTTGGGGATCGCGCCCATGTCGCCGCCACCCTGCACGTTGTTCTGCCCGCGCAGGGGCTGCAACCCGCTGCCGTACCGGCCCACATGGCCGGTCAACAGGGAGAGGTTGATGAGCGCGCGGACGTTGTCCGTGCCGTTGTGGTGCTCGGTGATGCCGAGGGTCCAGCACAGCTGGGCGCGCTCGGCACGGGCGTAGGCGTGCGCCAACTCCCTTATGGCGGCGGCCGGTACGCCCGTCACCTTCTCGGCGAGCGACAGCGTCCACGGCTCGACGAGCGCCTTGTACTCCTCGAAGCCGGAGGTCGCCCGCTCGATGAACGCCTCGTTGGCCAGGCCCGCGTGGATGATCTCGCGGCCGATCGCGTGCGCCATCGGGATGTCCGTGCCGACGTTGAGACCGAGCCAGCTCTCCGCCCACTCGGCGGTGGAGGTGCGGCGCGGGTCGACGGCGTACATCCGGGCGCCGTTCCTGATCCCCTTCAGGACGTGCTGGAAGAAGATCGGGTGCGCGAAGCGGGCGTTGGAGCCCCACATCACGATGACGTCGGTGTGCTCGATCTCCTCGTACGACGAGGTCCCGCCGCCGGAGCCGAACGCGGCCGTCAGGCCCGCCACGCTGGGCGCGTGACACGTCCGGTTGCAGGAGTCGACGTTGTTGGTGCCCATGACCACGCGGGCGAACTTCTGGGCCACGTAGTTCATCTCGTTGGTCGCGCGGGCGCAGGAGAACATGCCGAACGCGTCACGGTTGCGGGCGAGTCCCTGGGCGGCCCGGTCCAGGGCCTCCTCCCAACTCGCCTGGCGGAAGGGCTCGTCGCGGGAGTCGCGCACGAGCGGGTGGGTGAGGCGGGTGTAGGTCTTCGGGGTCCGGTCGCGTTTCCTCATGCGGCGCTCCTCAGCGCGAGCAGGTCCGAGATGGCGTGCACGGTGCGCAGGGTGGGCACCTCCACGCCGGTGATCTCCGCCAGCTCGACGACGGCCGCGAGCAGCACGTCGAGTTCGAGCGGCTTGCCGCGCTCCAGGTCCTGGAGCGTGGAGGTGCGGTGGTCGCCGACCTTCTCGGCGCCCGCGAGCCGGCGTTCGATGGAGACGCCGACCTCGCAGCCGAGCGCCTCGGCGACGGCCAGCGTCTCGGCCATCATGGTCTCGATGACCTTGCGGGTGCCGCCGTGCAGGCACATCTGCCGCATGGTGGCGCGGGACAGCGCGCTGATCGGGTTGAAGGAGATGTTGCCGAGCAGCTTGAGCCAGATGTCGTTGCGCAGGTCCGGCTCCACCGGGCACTTCAGACCGCCGGCCACCATCGCCTCGCCGAACGCCGTGCAGCGCGTCGAGACGCTGCGGTCGGGCTCGCCGACGGAGAACCGGGTGCCTTCCAAGTGCCGTACGACTCCCGGCCCTTCGAGTTCGGTGGCCGCGTACACCACGCAGCCGATGGCCCGCTCGGGCGCGAGCACCGCACTGACCGCGCCGGCCGGGTCCACGCTCTCGACGCGGTGGCCGTCGTAGGGGCCGCCGTGTCGGTGGAAGTACCACCAGGGAATGCCGTTCTGGGCGGCGATCACCGCCGTGGTGTCGTGCAGCAGTGGCTCGATCAGCGGCCCGCACGCCGCGTACGAGTTGGCCTTCAGGCCCAGGAAGACGTAGTCGACCGGGCCGATCTCGGCCGGGTCGTCGGTGGCGTGCGCGTGCGCGGTGAAGTCGCCGCGCGGGCTGAGCACCCGTACTCCGTGCTGCCTCATGGCCGCCAAGTGCGGTCCACGGGCGACGAGATGGACGTCGGCACCGGCGCGGTGGAGCGCGGCACCGACGTAGGCGCCGATCGCACCGGCGCCGAGAACTGCGACTTTCATGGCGGGGAAGCTCCGTTCGGTCGAGGGATACCGCGGAGATGGCCGAACTGCCGAACCTTGTCGACGGAATATTGTCTACAGTATGGGACTTGGGGCAGCAAGGGTTCGCGCACGACCTGACCAAGCCTTGGACGCGAGCCGGTCGACCGGCCGGACACCGGCCGCCGCTACGACCGTTCGTCGCGTGTCGCATACCGCTCACCGCATACGGTCGACGCGCGGCTTCTCAACCACCGTCGCACTGCTTACCGTCCGGGATCATGAGTCCCCCCGTCGCACCCGCCGGCTGGAGCCGGTGGCTCGTTCCCCCCGCCGCTCTCTCCGTCCATCTCTCCATCGGCCAGGCCTACGCCTGGAGCGTCTTCAAGCCGCCGCTCGAATCCTCGCTCGACCTCAGCGGCACACAGAGCGCGCTGCCCTTCCAGCTCGCCATCGTCATGCTGGGTCTGTCGGCCGCGTTCGGCGGCACGTTCGTGGAGCGCAACGGGCCGCGCTGGGCCATGACCGTCGCGCTGGTCTGCTTCTCGTCCGGCTTCCTGATCTCCGCCCTCGGCGCGGCCACGGAGCAGTACTGGCTGATCGTCCTCGGCTACGGCTTCGTCGGCGGCATCGGCCTCGGCATCGGCTACATCTCGCCCGTCTCCACCCTGATCAAGTGGTTCCCGGACCGGCCGGGCATGGCCACCGGCATCGCGATCATGGGCTTCGGCGGCGGCGCGCTGATCGCCTCGCCGTGGTCCACCCAGATGCTGGAGTCGTTCGGCAGCGACAGCTCCGGGATCGCGCAGGCGTTCCTCGTGCACGGCCTGGTGTACGCCGTGTTCATGTCGCTCGGCGTGTTCCTGGTGCGGGTCCCGCGCACCGAGAAGCCCGTCGAAGGCGCGCCGAGCGCCCTCCAGGGGCCGCAGGTCTCCGCCCGCAACGCCGTACGCACCCCGCAGTTCTGGTGCCTGTGGGTGGTGCTCTGCATGAACGTGACCGCGGGCATCGGCATCCTGGAGAAGGCCGCCCCGATGATCACGGACTTCTTCGCGGACACCTCCACCCCGGTCTCGGTGTCGGCCGCCGCCGGCTTCGTCGCGCTGCTGTCCGCCGCCAACATGGCGGGCCGCATCGGCTGGTCGTCGACCTCCGACCTGATCGGACGCAAGAACATCTACCGCGTCTACCTGGGCGTCGGCGCCGTGATGTACGCGCTGATCGCACTTTTCGGCGACTCCTCGAAGCCGCTGTTCATCCTGTGCGCCCTGGTGATCCTGTCCTTCTACGGCGGCGGCTTCGCGACCATCCCCGCCTACCTCAAGGATCTCTTCGGCGCCTACCAGGTCGGCGCGATCCACGGGCGGCTGCTCACCGCCTGGTCCCTGGCCGGCGTCCTCGGACCGCTGATCGTGAACTGGATCGCCGACCGCCAGGAGGACGCCGGCAAGCACGGCTCCGCCCTGTACGGGCTGTCCTTCATCATCATGATCGGCCTGCTGGTCGTCGGTTTCGTCGCCAACGAACTCGTCCGGCCCGTCGACGCCCGCCACCACATCCCCGCCCCGAGGGAGGAGACCGCCGATGTCGAACGACAGCAGTCAGAGTCCGCCTGACCGGCGCCCGCTGATCGCCTTCGCCTGGCTCTGGGTGGGGGCGCCGCTCGTGTACGGACTGTACGAACTCGTACAGAAAGCGACGCAATTGTTCACCAAGTGAGTGCCCCGCTCACCGGGTGATTGTTCGGGAGGGGTTCGGGCGTCCGGCCGTAGGCCATGCGGCTGACAGAAGCCGACAACAGGGGCGCCCGAATCCTGTCGCCTTGGCTGCCGTCGTACCGGTGAGTCACTCCCCAGACTGGAGGATCCCGCAACTCAAGGCGACAACGAGGGGGACCACCCAGATGAACGGCACGCGCATCGCCGCCGTCGGTCACTACCAGCCCGCGAAGGTACTCACCAACGAGGACCTGGCGGCCATGGTGGACACCAGCGACGAGTGGATCACGTCCCGGGTGGGCATCCGTACACGCCACATCGCCGGTCCCGACGAGCCCGTCGACGAGCTGGCCGCGCACGCCGCCGCCAAGGCGCTCGCCGGCGCCGGGCTCTCGCCCGCCGACATCGACCTCGTCCTGGTCGCCACCTCCACCGCCGTGGACCGCTCGCCCAACATGGCCGCGCGCGTCGCCGCCCGGCTCGGCATCCCCTCGCCGGCCGCGATGGACGTCAACGTCGTGTGCGCGGGATTCACCCACGCCCTCGCCACCGCCGACCACGCGGTCCGCGCGGGCGCCGCGACGCGGGCCCTGGTCATCGGCGCCGACAAGATGTCCGAGGTCACCGACTGGACCGACCGCACCACCTGCGTGCTCGTCGGCGACGGCGCGGGGGCCGCCGTGGTCGAGGCGTGCGGGCCGGGCGAGGAGGCCGCCATCGGGCCGGTGCTGTGGGGCTCGGTGCCCGAGATGGGGCACGCCGTACGGATCGAGGGCCAGCCCCCCCGGTTCGCCCAGGAGGGCCAGAGCGTCTACCGCTGGGCCACCACCCAGCTGCCCGCGATCGCCCGCAAGGCCTGCGAGAAGGCCGGGCTCGCGCCCGAGGAACTGGCCGGAGTCGTCCTGCACCAGGCCAACCTGCGGATCATCGAACCGCTGGCCGAGAAGATCGGCGCGGTGAACGCCGTCGTCGCCCGGGACGTAACGGAGTCCGGGAACACCTCGGCGGCCAGCATCCCGCTCGCCTTCTCGAAACTGGTCGAACAGGGCGCGCTCACCACCGGCGACCCGGTCTTGCTGTTCGGCTTCGGCGGAAACCTGTCGTACGCCGGTCAGGTCGTCCGCTGTCCCTGACCTGGGAGTTCTCGGGGATGTGACGCAGTCGACGCCCGAACTCCCTGGCTGTTGCCCGCCGTAGACTGTAGACGAAAGACAATTCATACTGGCTTTCCGGCTGCAGTTGCCCCGCGCTGCCCAGGAGGGGGACGGACCGATGTTGTCGACAGGACTGCCGCAAGGCGCGGTGCCCAAGCTCGAACGGCCCGGCCCGCTGCGCGACCGCGTCTACGAGGCGCTGCTCGAACTGATCACCACCCGCGCCCTCCAGCCCGGCCAGCACCTGGTCGAGAGCGAGCTCGCCGGGCACCTCGGCGTCTCGCGGCAGCCGGTGCGGGAGGCGCTGCAGCGGCTGAACACCGAGGGGTGGGTCGATCTGCGACCCGCCCAGGGCGCGTTCGTGCACGAGCCGACGGAGGAGGAGGCCGACCAACTCCTCACCGTCCGCACCCTGTTGGAGGCGGAGGCCGCCCGCCTGGCCGCCGCCAACGCGGGCAGCTCCGGCATCCAGGTCCTCGAGGAACTGTGCGCCGAGGGCGAGAAGGCCGTCGCCGCGGACGACGTGGACGGCGCCGTCGCGATGAACGCCCGCTTCCACGCGAAGGTGATGGAGCTGGCCGGCAACACGGTCCTCGCCGAACTGGCCGCCCAGGTCGACCGCCGGGTCCGCTGGTACTACACCCCGATCGCCCGCCAGCGCGGCCACGAGTCGTGGATCGAGCACCGGGCACTGATCGCGGCGATCTCGGCGCGCGACGAACAGCGGGCGACGGCGCTGATGCGGGAGCACACGGAGCACACGCGGCGGTCGTATCACGCACGGTCCAAGTAGGCGGTGCCTGACGGGACTTGTCCCGCTTGTCCCCTGAACCGGTCCCTCTCCTCCCCTGCGTCGGCTTCTTCTTTGTCCTCTCAGTGGAGAAAGTGGGCTCCAATTCGTGCACAGCTTCTTCCCAGGTTCGGCGCTCGCTGCTACGTTCCCCTCGAAAGCCCGAACAGAGGCGGCCGATTGAGGCGGGGAGGGGCCAGTGAGACGCATGACGGCACGACCCGCCAATTCCCATCAGGCCAGGCTGCTCAAGCTGTTGCGCGACGGTGGTCCCAACTCCCGTGCGCAGTTGGGTGATCAGATCGATCTGTCACGGTCGAAGCTGGCCGTGGAGGTGGACCGGCTGCTGGAGACGGGCCTGATCGTGGCCGACGGACTCGCCGCCTCGCGCGGTGGCCGGCGTTCCCACAACATCCGGTTGGCCCCGAACCTGCGGTTCCTCGGCGTGGACATCGGCGCGACCTCGGTCGACGTCGCCGTCACCAACGCGGAACTGGAAGTCCTCGGCCATCTCAACCAGCCCATGGACGTACGCGAGGGCCCGGTCGCGGTCTTCGAGCAAGTCCTGTCCATGGCAGCGAAGTTGCGGGCCTCGGGGCTCGCGGAGGGGTTCGACGGCGCCGGCATCGGCGTCCCAGGACCGGTCCGCTTCCCCGAGGGCGTCCCGGTGGCTCCGCCGATCATGCCGGGCTGGGACGGCTTCCCCGTGCGGGAGGCGCTCAGCCAGGAACTCGGCTGTCCGGTCATGGTCGACAACGACGTGAACCTGATGGCCATGGGGGAGCAGCACGCGGGCGTCGCCCGTTCCGTGGGCGACTTCCTCTGCGTCAAGATCGGTACCGGCATCGGCTGCGGCATCGTCGCCGGCGGTGAGGTCCACCGCGGGGTGACGGGCAGCGCGGGCGACATCGGGCACATCCAGGCCGTGCCCGACGGACGTCCGTGCGCCTGCGGCAACCGGGGTTGTCTGGAAGCCCACTTCAGCGGCGCGGCCCTGGCCAGGGACGCGCTGGAGGCGGCCCAGCAAGGGCGGTCGGTGGAGCTCGCGACCAGGCTGGAGGCGACCGGCACCCTGACCGCCGCGGACGTCGCCGCCGCGGCCGCGGCCGGCGACGCCACCTCCCTCGATCTGATCCGCGAGGGCGGCAACCGCACCGGCGAGGTCATCGCCTCTCTCGTCTCCTTCTTCAACCCCGGCATGGTGGTGATCGGCGGCGGGGTGACCGGCCTCGGCCACACCCTGCTCGCCGCGATCCGCACCCAGGTCTACCGCCAGTCGCTGCCGTTGGCGACCGGCAACCTGCCCATCGTTCTGGGTGAGTTGGGCCCCACCGCCGGAGTCATCGGCGCGGCCCGACTGATCAGCGACCACCTGTTCTCACCCGCGTAGTCACCGTCCGCGCCGCGTGGACGCGCGGCCTGGAACGTCCCACCCGTACAGCGCCCTGCTTCGCCCTGCCCAGAAGCTTCGCCCCGCGCGGACTCTCCTGCCCGCGCCGAATCTTCGCCCTGCCCTGAAACCGGCCCGCACGCCAGCCAAGGGGAACACCGATGGCACCAGAACCACCGCTGCTCAGCATGTCCGGCATCACCAAGTCGTTCCCCGGAGTCCGGGCCCTCGACGGCGTCGACCTCGACGTCCAGGCCGGCGAGGTGCACTGTCTGCTCGGCCAGAACGGGGCCGGCAAGTCCACCCTCATCAAGGTCCTGTCCGGCGCCCACCAGCCCGACACGGGCACCATCCACTGGCGCGGCGAGCCGGTCACGCTGCGCTCACCGATCGCCGCCATGCGCCTCGGCATCGCCACCATCTACCAGGAACTCGACCTGGTGGAGCACCTGTCGGTCGCCGAGAACGTCCACCTGGGCCATGAACCCACGGCCGCCGGGTTCGTCGTACGGGGGAAGGCGGCCAAGGCGTCGACCGCCGCTCTGCTCAAGCGACTCGGGCATCCGGAGATCGACCCGGCGCGGCTCGTCGGGGCGTTGTCCGCGGCCCAGCAGCAGATCGTCTCCATGGCGCGGGCGCTCTCCCACGACGTCCGCCTCATCGTGATGGACGAGCCGTCCGCCGCCCTCGACCCGGACGAGGTCGACAACCTCTTCCGGATCGTCGGCGACCTGACCGCCGACGGGGTCGCGGTCGTCTACATCTCGCACCGCCTGGAGGAGATCCGCCGGATCGGCGACCGCGTGACCGTGCTGAAGGACGGGCGCGCGGTGGCGGTCGGACTGCCCGCCGAGTCGACGCCGACGCGCGAGGTGGTCGCGCTGATGACCGGCCGCAACGTCGAGTACGTCTTCCCCGAGCGACCCGCGCAGCCGCCGCAGGGCACGCCCGTCCTGGAGGTCCAAGGGCTGGCAAGGGAGGGGGAGTTCGAGTCGCTCGACCTGAGCATCCAGCCGGGCGAGATCGTCGGACTCGCCGGGCTCGTCGGCTCGGGACGGTCGGAGATCCTGGAGACGATCTACGGCGCCCGCAAGCCCTCGGCTGGTCAAGTCCGCGTCGACGGGCGAGCGTTGCGGCCCGGCAGCGTGCGCGCGGCCGTCCGGGCCGGGGTCGGGCTCGCCCCCGAGGAGCGCAAGGCGCAGGCGCTGCTGATGCTGGAGTCCGTGACCCGCAATGTCTCGGTCTCCTCCATGTCCCGCTTCTCACGGGCGGGTTGGATCGACCGGGGAGCCGAGACGGGCGCGGCCCGCGCCGCCACGCGTGAGCTGTCGCTGCGGCCGGACAACCCGTCCGTCCCGATCCGCACCCTGTCCGGCGGCAACCAGCAGAAGGCCGTCCTGGCCCGCTGGCTGCTGCGGGGCTGCCGGGTGCTGCTGCTCGACGAACCGACCCGGGGCGTCGACGTCGGCGCCCGCGCCGAGCTGTACGCGGTGATCCGCCGGCTCGCCGACGAGGGTCTCGCCGTGCTCCTGGTCTCCAGCGAGGTGCCCGAGGTGCTCGGCCTCGCCGACCGCGTACTGGTGCTCCGCGAGGGCCGCGTCGTCCACACGGCGCCCGCCCGGGAGCTGGACGAACACCGCGTACTCGACCTGGTCATGGAAGGAAGCCCGGCGTCATGACGCAGCATGCCTCCCCGCCGCGGGACAACACCGACAAGGTGCCGACGGTCGGCCAACCCCCTGTGTGGCGGGGCGTGTTCGCCCGCGCCGACGTCCGCACCCTGTCCCTCCTCGGCGTCCTGGCCGTCCTGGTCCTGATCGGCGGGATCACCAAGCCCGACGAGTTCCTGGACACCCGCAACCTCCAACTCGTCCTCACCCAGGCCTCGGTGATCGGCGTGGTCACCGTCGGGATGACCTTCGTCATCACCTCCGGCGGCATCGACCTGTCGGTCGGCGCGATCGTCGCCCTGTCCTCGGTGTGGGCGACGACGGTGGCCACGCAGGACTACGGCTTCGCCGGCGTCCTGTTCACCGCGGTGCTCGTCGGTGTCGGCTGCGGCCTGGTCAACGGACTGCTCATCGCCTACGGCGGGATGGTCCCGTTCATCGCCACCCTCGCCATGCTGGCCTCGGCGCGCGGACTCGCGCTGCAGATCACCGACGGCAAGACGCAGATCGTCACCATCAACAGCATCCTCGACCTCGGCGAACGCGACGCCTACGTGCTCGGCATCCCGCCGCTGGTCATGGTCTTCGCCGTCGTCACGATCATCGGCTGGCTGATCCTCAACCGCACCACCTTCGGCCGCCGCACGGTCGCCGTCGGCGGCAACTCGGAGGCCGCCCGCCTTGCCGGCATCGACGTCCGCAGGCAGCGCCTCTACCTGTACCTGCTGTCCGGACTGTGCTGCGGCATCGCCGCGTTCCTGCTGATCATCCTGTCCGGCTCGGGCCAGAACACCAACGGCAACCTCTACGAACTCGACGCCATCGCCGCCGCGATCATCGGCGGCACGCTGCTCAGCGGCGGCCGGGGCACCATCACCGGCTCCGTGCTCGGCGTCCTCATCTTCACCACGATCACCAACATCTTCGCCCTGAACAACCTGCAGAGCGACGTCCAGCAGATCGCCAAGGGCGCGATCATCGTCGCCGCCGTGCTGGTCCAGCGCCGTACCGCGAGCACGACCTGAGGAAAGGGTTCACCGCCATGCCAGAGCCGACGCCTTTCACGAGCCGCAGAGGACTCCTCTTCGGGGCCGCCGCCGTATCCACCGGTGCCCTCCTCGTGGGCTGCACGAGCAACGATCCCAAGGACGAGGCCGCCGCCTCCGACAACCAGCCGGCCGCCTCGGACACCCCCGGCAAGCACGTCACCATCGGCTTCGCCGGACCGCAGGCCGACCACGGCTGGCTCAACGCGATCAACGACAACGCCAAGAGCCGCGCGAAGAAGTACTCGGACGTCTCCCTGGAGATCACCGAGGGCTCCAACGACACCGCCCAGCAGATCGGGCAGATCGAGACCCTCATCAACAAGAAGGTCGACGTCCTGGTGGTGCTGCCCGCCGACGGCAAGGCGCTCACCCAGGTCGGGCTCAAGGCGATGCGCGCGGGCATCCCGGTGGTCAACCTCGACCGGATCTTCAACTCCCCGCAGGCCTACCGCTGCTGGATCGGCGGCGACAACTACGGCATGGGCCTCAACGCCGGCACCTACATCGGCGAGCAGCTCAAGGACACCAAGAACGCCCGGGTCATCGAACTCGCCGGTCTCGACAACCTGGAGCTGACCAAGCAGCGCACCCAGGGCTTCGACGACGCCCTGAAGAACTACCCCAACGTCAAGAAGGTGGCCCGCCAGGCCGCCGAGTTCACGGTCGAGTCGGGCCAGGCCAAGATGGCCCAACTCCTGCAGGCGCAGCCCAAGTTCGACGCCCTGTGGAACCACGACGACGACCAGGGCGTGGGCGCGCTGCGCGCCATCGAGCAGGCCGGGCGCGACGACTTCCTGATGGTCGGCGGCGCGGGCGCGCTCTCCGCGTTCCAGGCCATCAAGCAGGACAACGGCGTCCTCAAGGCGACGGTCCTGTACCCGCCGACGATGGCCTCCTCCGCGATCGACCTGGCCCGCGCGCTCGGTCAGGGCAAGGGCATCGGCGGTCTCTCCGAGTTCGAGATCCCGGCCTCGCTGACGCTCTACTCCGCCGTCGTCGACAAGGACAACGTCGACCAGTACATGTCCACCGGCTTCCGCTGACCGTGCCCACCCCGCACCCCCCACGGCGCATTCACCACGAGGACGAGGAGGACATCCGTATGGGACAGCCGCAGCAGTCGGACGGGTCACCGGGAGAACAGCCGCCGCTACGGGTCGGCATGGTCGGCTACGCCTTCATGGGTGCCGCCCACTCCCAGGGCTGGCGCACCGTGGGCCGGGTCTTCGACCTGCCGCGCCGCCCGGTCCTGGCCGCCATCTGCGGGCGCGACGCCGCCGCCGTACGGGCGGCGGCCGACCGGCACGGCTGGGCGGCGGCCGAGACCGACTGGCGGGACCTGGTCGCGCGGGACGACGTCGACCTCGTCGACATCTGCACGCCGGGCGACAGCCATGCCGAGATCGCCCTCGCGGCCCTCGCCGCCGGCAAGCACGTGCTGTGCGAGAAGCCCCTCGCCAACACCGTCGAGGAGGCCGAGTCGATGACGGCGGCGGCCGAAGCAGCCTACGCACGCGGGCAGTTGGCGATGGTCGGCTTCAACTACCGCCGGGTGCCGGCCACCGCACTCGCCCGGAACATGGTGGCGGAGGGCCGGCTCGGCGCACTGCGGCACGTGCGGGTGACGTACCTTCAGGACTGGCTGGTGGACCCCGAGTTCCCGCTCACCTGGCGGCTGCGCAAGGAGACGGCGGGCTCCGGATCGCTCGGCGACCTGGGCGCGCACATCATCGACCTCGCGCAGTACCTCGCGGGCGAGCCGCTGGCCGGGGTCTCGGCCCTGACCGAGACCTTCGTACGACAACGACCGCTGCCCGGCGGTCCCACCAGCGGCCTGTCCGCCGTGTCGACCACGGGCACCGGCACGGTCACCGTCGACGACGCCGCCCTGTTCACCGGCCGCTTCGCCTCCGGCGCCCTCGCCTCCTTCGAGGCCACCCGCTACGCGACCGGCCGCAAGAACGCCCTGCGCATCGAACTCAACGGCGAGCACGGCTCGTTGGCCTTCGACCTGGAGCGCCTGAACGAACTCTCGTACCACGACGGTACGGAGCCCGGAGCGCACGCAGGCTTCCGCCGCATCCTCGTCACCGAACCCGACCATCCCTACCTGGAGGCCTGGTGGCCGCCGGGGCACGGACTCGGCTACGAGCACACGTTCATCCATCAAGCCCGCGACCTCGTCCACGCGATCGCCGAGGGACGACAGCCCCGGCCCTCGTTCGCCGACGGGCTGCAGGTGCAGCGGGTGCTGGCGGCGGTCGAGGAGAGCGCCGAGAAGAACTCCGTCTTCACGCCCATCGCCGTCTGACACACGCTCGTCGCAGTCCGAGGAGGATTGAGGGAAATGCCGCGTCAGTTCACGCTCTTCACCGGTCAGTGGGCCGACCTTCCGCTGGAGGAGGTCTGCCGCCTCGCCCGCGACTTCGGCTACGACGGGCTCGAACTCGCCTGCTGGGGAGACCACTTCGAGGTCGACAAGGCGCTCGCCGACTCGTCGTACATCGAGTCCAGGAAGCAACTCCTCGACAAGTACGGCCTCAAGTGCTGGGCCATCTCCAACCACCTGACCGGCCAGGCCGTCTGCGACGCCATCATCGACGAACGCCACCAGGGCATTCTGCCCGCCGAGGTGTGGGGCGACGGCGACCCGGAGGGCGTACGGCAACGCGCGGCGGAGCGGATCAAGGACACCGCGCGCGCCGCCGCGGCCTTCGGCGTCGACACCGTCATCGGCTTCACCGGCTCCGCGATCTGGCACCTGGTCGCCATGTTCCCGCCGGCCCCCGAGTCGATGATCGAGCGCGGCTACGAGGACTTCGCGGAGCGCTGGAACCCGATCCTCGACGTCTTCGACGCGGAGGGCGTCCGCTTCGCCCACGAGGTCCACCCCAGCGAGATCGCCTACGACTACTGGACAACCCACCGTGCCCTGGAGGCGGTTGGCGGACGAGCGGCCTTCGGCCTCAACTTCGACCCCTCGCACTTCGTCTGGCAGGACCTCGACCCCGTGGGCTTCCTGTGGGACTTCCGCGACCGGATCTACCACGTCGACTGCAAGGAGGCCCGCAAGCGCCTCGACGGACGCAACGGCCGGCTCGGCTCCCACCTGCCGTGGGGCGACCCGCGCCGCGGCTGGGACTTCGTCTCAGCCGGCCACGGTGACGTGCCCTGGGAGGACGTCTTCCGGATGCTGCGCTCCATCGACTACAAGGGCCCCATCTCGGTCGAGTGGGAGGACGCCGGCATGGACCGGCTCCAGGGCGCACCCGAGGCCCTGACCCGGCTCAAGGCCTTCGACTTCGAGCCGCCGACGGCGTCCTTCGACGCCGCGTTCGGTAACTGAGCCATCTGAGCCGCCCCCGCGTCAACTGACCAACCCCCCACATCAACTGAGTACTCATCAGCTCTCCGGGATGACGGCGCATCCCGGCGTACCCGCACCCGCCCGTACAACCAGCCCCACTCTGGAGGCATTCGTGCACGGGAACGACCGCACCACCAGCACCGACAGAATCGAGACCCACAGACGACGCCCGTCCTTCCGCAAGGCGGTGGCCCTCTTCAGCGGGGCACTCCTGGCGGGCGCCACCCTCACCCTCACCGCCCCGCAGGCCGGCGCAGCCGTCGCCGACCCGGGAGCCGCCCCGGCTGTTGCCGCCGAGGACTTCCAGCAGGTCACCCTCGCCAAGGGCGAGCCCGAGGTCGGCGAGCCCATGTCGCTCGCCGTCCTCCCGGACCGCTCGGTCCTGCACACCTCGCGCGACGGCGAGTTGAGGCTGACGGACGCCGCAGGCAACACGCGGCTGATCGGCAAGCTCGACGTCTACTCCCACGACGAGGAGGGCCTCCAAGGCGTCGGCGTGGACCCGGACTTCGCGACCAACCGGGCCATCTACCTCTACTACGCGCCCCCGTTGAACACCCCGGCGGGCGACGCCCCCGAGACCGGCACCGCGGCCGACTTCGCGCCCTTCGACGGCGTCAACCGCCTCTCCCGCTTCGTCCTGAACGCGGACGGCACGCTCGACAACGCCAGCGAGAAGAAGGTCCTCGACGTCCCGGCCTCCCGCGGCCTGTGCTGCCACGTCGGTGGCGACATCGACTTCGACGCGGCGGGCAACCTGTACCTGTCGACGGGCGACGACACCAACCCCTTCCAGTCCGACGGCTACAGCCCCCTCGACGAGCGCGCCGACCGCAACCCGGCCTTCGACGCCCAGCGTTCGGCCGGCAACACCAACGACCTGCGCGGCAAGATCCTGCGCGTCAAGGTCGCCGCCGACGGCTCGTACACCGTCCCCGACGGCAACCTCTTCGCCCCCGGCACGGACAGGACGCGGCCCGAGATCTACGCGATGGGCTTCCGCAACCCGTTCCGCTTCAGCGTCGACAAGAAGACCGGCATCCTCTACGTCGGCGAGTACGGTCCCGACGCGGGTGCCGCCGACCCGGCGCGCGGTCCGGCCGGGCAGGTCGAGTTCGCCCGCGTCACCGGCCCCGGCAACTTCGGCTGGCCGTACTGCACCGGCGCCAACGACGCCTACGTGGACTACGACTTCGCGACCAGGACGTCCGGCGCGTCCTTCGACTGCGCGGCCCCGAAGAACAACTCCCCGCACAACACCGGGCTCACCGACCTTCCTCCGGCGCAGCCCGCCTGGATCCCCTACAACGGCCCGTCCGTACCGGAGTTGGGCGACGGATCCGAGTCCCCGATGGGCGGACCGGTCTACCACTACGACGCCACGCTCGACTCGCCGGTCAAGTTCCCCGAGGCGTACGACGGGAACTTCTTCGCGGGTGAGTTCGGCCGGCGCTGGATCAAGCGGATCGTGAGCGACGGCAGCGGGAGCGTGCAGTCGATCAACGCCTTTCCGTGGACCGGCACCCAGGTGATGGACATGGCCTTCGGTCCGGACGGCGCGCTGTACGTCCTCGACTACGGCACCGCGTGGTTCGGCGGCGACGAGAACTCGGGTCTCTACCGCATCGAGAACGCGACCGACGGGCACTCCCCGGTGGCGCAGGCCGCGGCCGACCGCACGTCCGGACAGGCCCCGTTGAAGGTCACGTTCTCCTCCGCGGGCAGCAGTGACCAGGACGGCGACGCGCTCACGTACAGCTGGGACTTCGGCGACGGCGGCACGTCCACGGCGGCGAACCCGACGCACAAGTACAAGAAGAACGGGACCTACACCGCGACCCTGACCGCCAAGGACGCCTCCGGCCGCACCGGCGGCGCCAGTGTGCAGGTCGTCGTCGGCAACACCGCGCCGACGGTGGTCCTCGAAACGCCCAAGGACGGGCAGCTGTTCAGCTTCGGGGACGCCATCCCGTTCAAGGTGAAGGTCACCGACCCCGAGGACCGCAGGACCATCGACTGCGCCAAGGTGAAGGTCACCTTCGTCCTCGGCCACGACACCCACGGCCACCCGCAGACCTCGGCCACCGGCTGCACCGGCACCATCCAGACCAGCGCCGACGGCGGCCACGACGAGGACGCCAACATCTTCGGTGTGCTGGACGCCGAGTACACCGACAACGGAGGCGGCGGGCAGGCCCCGCTCACCTCGCACGACCAGAGCGTCCTGGAGCCCCGGCACCGCCAGGCCGAGCACTTCGGCGCCGGCTCCGGCGTCGACATCATCACCAAGGACACCGCGCACGGCGGGAAGACCGTCGGCAACATCGACAGCGGCGACTGGATCTCCTTCACGCCGTACGTCCTCAGCAACGCCAAGTCGGTTACTGCCCGCGTCTCTTCGGGCGGCGCCGGCGGCACGCTGGAGATCAGGTCGGGCTCCGCGAAGGGCACCCTGCTCGGCAAGGCGACCGTCCCGGTGACCGGCGGCTGGGAGACCTTCCAGGACGTCACCGCGAACCTGTCCCGCGCACCGAAGGGCACGACCACGCTCTACCTGGTCTTCAAGGGCGGCACGGGCGCGCTGTTCGACGTGGACGACTTCACCTTCACGACGAGTTGAGGGGAGGCGACATGATGCGCTCAACAAGCCGACTGGCGACCGCAGCCGTAGGCGCCGCCCTGCTCCTCGGCTGCGTCTCGGGCCCGGCCTCCTCGCACCCCGGTGGCGGGGGGCACGGCACCGACGCCGAAAAGCGGGTGCTGGTCTTCTCCAAGACGGCCGGCTTCCGGCACGACTCCATCCCGGAGGGCATCGAGGCGGTACGGCAACTCGGCGCGAGCGGCGGCTTCACGGTCGACGCGACCGAGGACGCGGGCAAGTTCACCGACCGCACCCTGCGGCGGTACGACGCGGTCGTCTTCCTCTCCACCACCGGTGACGTCCTCGACGCGGCCCAACAGCGGGCGTTCGAGGGCTACATCAGGCACGGCGGCGGCTATGTCGGCGTCCACGCCGCCGCCGACACCGAGTACGACTGGGCGTTCTACGGCGGCCTCGCCGGCGCGTACTTCCAGTCGCACCCGGCGATCCAGCCCGCGACCGTGGACGTCGAGGACCGCGCCCACCCGGCGACCTCAGGTCTCGCCGACACCTGGACCCGGACCGACGAGTGGTACAACTACCGCTCGAATCCACGGGACCGGGCCCATGTCCTGGCCTCGCTCGACGAGTCGTCGTACACCGGCGGCACGATGAACGGCGATCACCCGATCGCCTGGTGCCAGGACTACCAGGGCGGCCGCGCCTTCTACACCGGCGCCGGACACACCAAGGAGTCCTACGCCGAACCCGCCTTCCGCGCCCACCTGTTGGGCGGGATCCGCTGGGCTGTCGGCGACGCCCAGGCCGACTGCCGCCCGGAGAACGGCTATCGCCCGCTCTTCGACGGCACGGCCGTGTCGCTGGCGGACTGGCGGCAGGCGGGCCCGGGCTCCTTCACCCTCTCCGACGACGGCACGCTGACGTCGTCGGGCGGGATGGGCCTGCTCTGGTACGCGACGTCGGGCTTCACCTCGTACTCCCTGAAGCTCGACTGGAAGATGGCCGGCGCCTCGGGCGACGACAACTCCGGTGTGTTCGTGGGCTTCCCGCCCTCGGACGACCCGTGGTCGGCCGTGGACAAGGGCTACGAGATCCAGATCGACGCCACGGACGTGCCCGAGAAGACCACGGGTTCCGTCTACGGCTTCCGCTCCGCCGACCTCAAGAAGCGCGACCGCGCGCTGAATCCGCCGGGGGAGTGGAACACGTACGAGATCCGCGTGGAGGGCGAACGACTCCGCGTCTATCTCAACGGCGTGAAGATCAACGATTTCCGCAACACCGACCCGGCCCGGAGCCTGCGGGACGGACACCTCGGCATCCAGAACCACGGAGCCGACGACCAGGTGTCCTTCCGCGACATCCGGCTCAAGGAACTGCCCGCCAAGGGCAATTGAGCGGCGGTGGGCGGGAGACGCCGGACTCTCGCCCACCGTCTTCCGGCCGGCCCTTCCCAGGGCCGGCCGGCCGCCCCGTCCCGGGGTGCGCGCACGAGGCGTTCGATGCCGACGCGTTCGACAAGGAGGCTGCCCATGTCCGCGTCCCATTCCGTTTCCGACTCCGTCTCCTCACCACGCGTCGGCGTCTGGCTGATCGGGGCCCGCGGCTCCGTCGCCACCACGGTCGTCGCGGGCTGCGCCGCCATGACCGCGGGCCTGCATCCACCGACGGGCCTGGTCACCGAGACACCCGCGTTCGCGGAGAGCGGCCTGCCGGCCCTGACCTCCCTCGTCTTCGGCGGCCACGACACGATGGACTGCCCTCTCCCCAAACGCGCCGAGGCCCTCGCCGCCGGCGGCGTCCTCCCACCCGGCCTCCCCACCGCGATCGCGGCCGAACTGGCCGCCGCCGACCGGGAGATCAGATCCGGCGGGCCGGCCCCGGGCGACACCCGCACCGAACAGGAACTGATCCAGGCCTTCGCGGCGGACATCGACGACTTCGTACGACGGCTGGGCCTGGCGCGGGCGGTAGTGGTGAACGTCGCGTCGACCGAACCCTCTGCCGCGGGGCCCGAACTCCCGCCCAGCTCCCTGTACGCGGCGGCGGCCCTGCGCGCCGGCTGCCCGTACGTCAACTTCACCCCGTCGACGGGCCTGCACCACCCGGCACTCGCCGAGTTGGCCGAGTTGAGCGGGCTGCCGTACGCCGGCCGCGACGGCAAGACCGGCCAGACGCTGCTCCGTTCCGTGCTCGGCCCGATGTTCACCCAGCGCGCCCTCGCGGTCCGCGCCTGGTCCGGCGCCAACCTCCTCGGCGGAGGCGACGGCGCCGCCCTCGCCGACCCGGCCGCGGCAGCGGCCAAGAACGCCGGCAAGGAACGCGTCCTCGCCGACACCCTAGGTACGACCCCCGAGGGCGAGGTCCACATCGACGACGTCCCGGCGCTCGGCGACTGGAAGACCGCCTGGGACCACATCGCCTTCGACGGTTTCCTCGGCACCCGAATGATCCTCCAGACCATCTGGCAGGGCTGCGACTCGGCGTTGGCCGCTCCGCTGGTCCTGGACCTGGCGCGACTGACGGCCAGGGCCCAGGAGGCGGGCCTGTCCGGTCCGCTGGGTGAACTCGGCTTCTTCTTCAAGGATCCGGTGGGGGAGGGGCTCGCGGGATTGGGGGAGCAGTACGAGGCGCTGGTGAGGTTCGCGGGGCGGCTCAGGGAGACCGGGCGGGGCGCGAGGGGTGTGGGTGCGCGAACCGAGGGCGTTGACGGGCGAACTGAGGCTGTCGGTGGGCGAGTCGAAGCTGCCGGTGGGGGAGCCGAGGGTGCCGGTGGGGGAGCCGAGGGCGCCGGTGGGGGAGCCGAGGGTGCCCGTGGGCGAGCCGAGGCCGAGGGTCGGCCCGGGCGTGAGAAGGGCTCGTCCGGGGCGGGCCGTTCGGGGGAGCTGTGGTGACCGCCGGGCCCGCACTGACGGACGGGTCCACAACTCGGGGCGCGAAGAGGCCGATCGCCACAGCGACTTCAGGGCGTGACAACGCGGATCGCCGCCCGAGCCGTCGCCTCGCCTGGGCCGAACTCCTGCGCCTGCCCGCCCTGTTCACCGTCCCCGGCGACGCCCTCGCCGGAGCCGCGGCAACCGCCGTCACCCCCAACTCCCGCACCCTGCTGGCCATCGGCTCCTCCATCTGCCTCTACTCAGCCGGCATGGCCCTCAACGACTGGGCGGACCGCGAGGAGGACGCCGCCGAACGCCCCCACCGCCCCCTGCCATCGGGCCGCATCCACCCGGTCGCCGCCGTGACGACGGCCGGCGTCCTCACCGGCGCCGGTCTGGCTCTGGCCGCTCGTGCGGGCCGCCCGGCGCTCGCGGTCGCCGTACCTCTGGCGGCCACGGTCTGGGCGTACGACCTCACCCTCAAGCACACCGCCACGGGCCCCTCGGCCATGGCCGTCGCGCGCGGCCTCGACCTCCTCCTGGGCGCCGCCGCGACAGCGGGCCGCGTCCGCGAGGCGCTCCCCTCCGCGGCCCTGCTCGGCACGCACACCTTCGCGGTGACGACGGTGTCCCGCCAGGAGACGACGGGCGGTTCCCCCGTGCCTCCGCTGGCGGCTCTGGCCACCACGACCCTGGTGACCTCGGCCCTGGTGACCCGACTGCTCGCCCACCGACCTCCGGCAGGCGCGCGGGCAGCAGCCGCCCATGGCCTGCCGGGCACTGGAACGCACACGGCTCCGCCCACCCGGGCGGCCAACCACCCGTCCCGCTCCGCCACGGACACCCTGCGCCTGGCCCTGGCCGCCGGCTACGCAGCCACCGCCGGTCGCCGCTACTTCCACGCGGCCCTCAACCCATCACCCCCACTCGTCCAACGCGCCGTCGGCGGCGGCATCCGAGCCACCATCCCTCTCCAGGCCGCCCTCACCGCCCGCTCCGGCGCCGGCGCCACGGCCGTGCTCGTCGCGGCCCTCGCCCCACTCGGCAGAAGGTTCGCGAGGAAGGTGAGTGTCACGTGACCTCGCCCATGCCCCCCGGGACGCGACAACCGCACGGCCCCGACACCGCGGCGCTCGCCTCCCTGCCTCCCGCGACTGGTACCACGGCGGTCACCTCCGTACCTCCCGCGACCGGCACCACGGCGCTCGCCTCCCTGCCTCCCGCGACCGGCACCGCCCCGCTCGCCTCCCTGCCTCCCGCGACCGAGACCACGCCCACCCCCCTCCGTTTCGGCTACGGCACCAACGGCCTGGCCGACCTCCGCCTCGACGACGCCCTCTGCCTCCTCGCCGACCTCGGTTACGACGGCGTCGGGCTGACCCTCGACCACATGCATTTGGACCCGCTGGCGCCCGACCTCGCCGCCCGCACCCGGCGCCTCGCCGGCCGCCTGGACGCGCTCGGTCTGGACGTCACCGTGGAGACCGGCGCCCGGTACGTGTTGGACCCGCGCCGCAAGCACGGCCCGTCCCTCCTCGACCCGGACCCCGACGACCGCGCCCGACGCACCGACCTGCTGATCCGCGCGGTCCAGGTCGCCGCCGACCTCGGTGCGCACGCCGTCCACTGCTTCAGCGGCGTCACCCCGCCCGGAACCGATCCGGACACCGCGTGGAAGCGACTGGCCGAGGCGCTCACGCCCGTCCTGGAGGCCGCCGCCGACGCCGGCGTCCCCCTCGCCGTCGAGCCCGAACCCGGCCACCTCCTTGGCTCACTCGCCGACTTCCACCGGCTCCGCCACACCCTCGGCGACCCGGTGAACCTCGGTCTGACCCTCGACATCGGCCACTGCCAGTGCCTCGAACCCCTGTCTCCCGCCGACTGCGTACGCGCCGCCGCCCCCTGGCTGCGGCACGTCCAGATCGAGGACATGCGCCGGGGTGTCCATGAGCACCTCCCCTTCGGAGACGGCGAGATCGACTTCCCGCCCGTCCTCGCGGCCCTCGCCGCGACCGGCTACCAGGGCCTGACGGTCGTCGAACTGCCCCGCCACTCCCACGCGGGCCCCCACTTCGCCGAACACTCCCTCCCGTTCCTCCGCCGGGCGGCGATCCAGGCAGCGGCGCTTCGCGAACAGCAGCCCGACTCAGCGCTCGCCGTCGATCCCGGTCCCGACCCCGCCCCACCTCCCGGCGATCCCTCCGCCACCCCCGAAGGGAGCAGCACCTCATGAGACAGCCGACGAGCCGACCCATGAGCCAACCCGTGGAAGACCCCACGACGGACCCGACGACGAGCCCGGCGACGAGCCCGACGACGGTCCCCACCCCGCACCCCGACTCCGCACCGGAGACCCCGGCCGCAGACGTCACGACCCCTGGCCCCACGCCCCCCGGCCTCATGACCCCCGAACCCACGCCCCCCGACCCATCGATGCCCGCCTCCACGCCCGCCTCCACGACCTCCACCCCCAGCGAACCCGCCCCCACCACCCCCGATCTCCCGGCCACCGACATGACGACCCCCGACCTCACGGGCGCCCCCCTCGCCCGTACCCCACCCGCCGACCTGCACCGCCTCCTCACCGCCCGGCTCGGCGGAGCCGCCCGTGCCTGGCTGGACCAGGCTCTCGAAGAGGCCGCCACCCATCCCGGCATCCACGGACCCATCTCCGTCTGGGAGTTGCGCCTCGCCGAGGCCGGTCGACGATGCGGTCCTGAACACGCCGACGTCGCCCGCGTGCTGATCCTGCACGCCGCCCGCGCCGGCACGGACGCCGTCACCCGCGTCTACTTCCAGGGCACCGCCGCCGAACGCCGCGCCGTCCTGCACGCGTTGCCCCATCTCATCGCCGGCCCCGACGCCCTCCCGCTCGTCGAGGACGCCCTGCGCACCAACGACACGCGGCTCGTCGCCGCCGCGGTCGGCCCGTACGCCGCCCGGCACCTCGCCCCCCACCACTGGCGCCACGCCGTCCTGAAGTGCCTGTTCACCGGCGTCCCCGCGGACGAGATCGCCGACCTCGACCGGCGCGCACGGGACGACGCCGAACTCGCCCGCATGCTCGGCGACTACGCCGCCGAACGCACCGCCGCGGGCCGTCCCGTGCCCGAAGACCTGCACCGCGTCCTGACCTTGACCGACCCCACGGCCACCCCACCCGCGCCCGCCGCCGCACCCGACGCCGGCCCGCGCGGAACCGACGGCGAGGAGTCCTGATGCGCATTTTCGACCCCCACATCCACATGACCTCCCGGACCACCGACGACTACGAGGCCATGCACGCCGCAGGCGTCCGCGCCGTCGTCGAACCCTCCTTCTGGCTCGGCCAGCCCCGCACCTCACCGGCCTCCTTCCTCGACTACTTCGACTCCCTCCTGGGCTGGGAGCCCTTCCGCGCCGCCCAGTACGGGATCGCCCACCACTGCACGCTCGCTCTCAACCCGAAGGAGGCGAACGACCCGCGCTGCGCGCCCGTCCTCGACGAGCTGCCCCGCTATCTCGTCAAGGACCAGGTCGTCGCCGTCGGCGAGATCGGCTACGACTCGATGACCCCCGCCGAGGACACCGCCCTCGCCGCCCAGCTCCAACTCGCCGCCGACCACGGGCTGCCCGCGCTCGTCCACACCCCGCACCGGGACAAGCTCGCCGGCCTGCGCCGCACCCTCGACGTGGTGCGCGAGTCCGCGCTGGCCCCGGACCGCGTCCTCGTCGACCACCTCAACGAGACGACCGTCAAGGAGGCCAAGGACAGCGGCTGTTGGCTGGGCTTCTCCGTCTATCCCGACACCAAGATGGACGAGGAGCGGATGATCACGATCCTGCGCGAGTACGGGCCCGAGCAGGTATTGGTGAACTCCGCCGCCGACTGGGGCAGGAGCGACCCGCTGAAGACCCGCGGGGTCGGCGACCTGATGCTGGCCGAGGGCTTCTCGGACGACGACGTCGACCGGGTGCTGTGGCGCAACCCCGTCGCCTTCTACGGACTCAGCGGCCGGCTGGACCTGGATCTGGACGTCACGGCCACGGGTGCCACCCACGAGGGCAACTCCATCCTCCGCGGCGGGGCGTGAACCATGCGCTTCCGCCACCCTGACGGCTCCACCGTCCACCTCGCCTACTGCACCAACGTCCACCCGGCCGAGACCCTGGACGGCGTCCTCGCCCAACTCCGCGACCACTGCGAGCCGGTCCGTCGCCGCCTGGGCCGCGATCGCCTCGGCATCGGGCTCTGGCTCGCGAAGGACGCCGCCCACGCCCTCGTCACCGACCCCTCCGCCCTGCGCGGCCTGCGCACCGAACTCGACCGACGCGGCCTCGAAGTCGTCACCCTCAACGGCTTCCCCTACGAGGGCTTCGGCGCCGAAGAGGTCAAGTACCGCGTCTACAAGCCGGACTGGGCCGACCCCGAACGCCTGGAGCACACCACCGCCCTGGCCCGCGTGCTCGCCGGACTCCTGCCCGACGACGTCACCGAGGGCAGCATCTCGACTCTGCCGCTCGCCTGGCGCTCCGTCTATGACGTGAGCCGCGCCGAGAAGGCCGGCACCGCCCTCGCCACCCTCGCCGAACGCCTCGACGCCCTCGCCGAGTTGACCGGACGCTCCATCCGCGTCGGCTTGGAACCCGAACCCGGCTGTGTCGTCGAGACCACCGGCGACGCGATCGCCCCGCTGACCGCGATCGCCCACGACCGCATCGGCATCTGCGTCGACACCTGCCACCTCGCCACCTCCTTCGAAGATCCGCACACCGCCCTGGACGCGCTCGCCGAAGCCGGCATCCCCGTCGTCAAGTCCCAGCTGTCGGCGGCCCTGCACGCCGAACACCCCCATCTCCCCGAGGTCCGCACCGCCCTCGCCGCCTTCGACGAACCCCGCTTCCTGCATCAGACCCGCACCGCCTCGGCCGCCGGCCTGCGCGGCACCGACGACCTCGGCGTGGCGCTCCGGTCCGACGCCCTGCCCGACGCGACCCCTTGGCGCGCCCACTTCCACGTCCCGCTGCACGCGGCCCCCGCCGCGCCCCTCACCTCCACGCTCCCCGTGCTCAAGGCGGCCCTCACCCGGCTGGTCGGCGGCCCGCACCCGCTCACCCGCCATCTGGAGGTGGAGACCTACACCTGGCAGGCCCTCCCGCCCGAACTGCGCCCTCGCGGCCGAGCCCAGCTCGCCGACGGCATCGCCGCCGAACTCACCCTCGCCCGCGACCTGTTGACCGACCTCGGCCTGAAGGAACTCCCATGAGCGACCGACCGGCCGACCCACATGTCACCCCGGACTCCGTTCCCCCGGTCACCGCGGACCGTGCCGCGCACACCACCCCGCTGCCTGTCCCGCTGCCTGTCCCGCACAGGGCATCGCGCCCCGCCCCCCTCCTCGTCCTCGACGTCGTAGGCCTCACCCCCCGTCTCCTCGACCACATGCCCCACCTCAAGACGCTCGCCCAGTCCGGCTCCCGCGCCGCACTCGGCACCGTCCTGCCCGCCGTCACCTGCGCCGCCCAGTCCACCTTCCTGACCGGCACCCACCCCTCCGAGCACGGCATCGTCGGCAACGGCTGGTACTTCCGCGAACTCGGCGACGTACTGCTGTGGCGTCAGCACAACGGTCTCGTCACCGGCGACAAACTCTGGGACGCCGCCCGCCGCGCGCACCCCGGCTACACCGTCGCCAACATCTGCTGGTGGTACGCCATGGGCGCCGACACCGACTTCACCGTCACCCCCCGTCCCGTCTACTACGCCGACGGCCGCAAGGAACCCGACTGCTACACCCGGCCCCCGGCCCTGCACGACGAACTCACCGAGAAACTCGGCACCTTCCCCCTCTTCCACTTCTGGGGACCCGGCGCGGACCTGGTCTCCAGCCGGTGGATCGTCGACGCCACCCGCCACATCCTGCGCACCCGCCATCCCGATCTGGCGCTCTGCTACCTCCCTCACCTCGACTACGACCTGCAGCGTTTCGGCCCCGACGACCCGCGCTCCCTGAAAGCGGCCGCCGACCTGGACGCCGCGATGGCCCCGCTCCTGGACGACGCCCGCGCCGAGGGCCGTACCGTCGTCGCGCTGTCCGAGTACGGCATCACCCGCGTGGACCGCCCCGTCGACATCAACCGGGCCCTGCGCCGCGCCGGACTCCTCGAAGTGCACACGCAGGACGGCATGGAGTACCTCGACCCGATGGCCTCCCGTGCCTTCGCGGTCGCCGACCACCAGATCGCCCATGTCTACGTGCGCCGCCCGGAGGATCTCGACGCCGCACGGGCAGCACTGGCCGACCTGCCCGGCATCGAGCAACTCCTGGACGACGAGGGCAAGAAGACCCACCACCTCGACCACCCGCGCTCAGGCGAACTCGTCGCCGTCGCGGAGCCGGACGCCTGGTTCACGTACTACTACTGGCTCGACGACGAGCGCGCGCCCGACTTCGCGCAGCTCGTCGAGATCCACCGCAAACCCGGCTACGACCCGGTCGAGTTGTTCATGGATCCGCTCGACCCCTACGTCAAGGTCAAAGCGGCGACGGCACTGGCCCGCAAGAAGCTCGGCATGCGCTATCGCATGGCGGTCGTGCCGTTGGACCCGTCACCTATTCGCGGCAGCCACGGCCGCCTTCCGGCGAGCGACGACGACGGTCCGCTCCTCATCTGCTCCACCCCCCGTGCTGTCGGCGACCGTCTCGCGGCCACCGATGTGAAGTCACTGCTGCTCCAACTCGCCGGTCTCACCTGACCGACCGGCCCCACCGACCCGTCCGATCGCTGTGATCCGACTGGTACCGAGTGAAGCACTCACCACTGACAACGCCCTCCGAATCCGAGGAGTTCCAGGCATGAGCCGCATCTCCCAGCCCGATCCCGAACTCACCCACCGCCTCAGCAGACGAGGCATGCTCGGCGTGGCCGCGGGCGCCACCGCCGCGGCGCTGCTGGGCGCCGCGGCGACCCCGGCGACGGCCGCCGAGAGCACGTCCGCCGCTGCCGCGTCCGGTGGCCGTGGCCGTCCCGTCCTGCCGCCCGGCCGGCTCGGCATCCAGCTCTACAGCCTGCGCGACAAGGTCTCCACGCTCGGCTTCGCCCCCGTCTTCGCCGAGTTGGAGAAGTACGGGTACGACGAGGTCGAGTTCGCCGGATACACGCAGGGCTCGGCGGGACCCATCACTCTCGCCCAGCTCAAGCGGCTGGCGCACAGCCACGGACTGAACCCGATCGGCAGCCACGTCGGCTACTACTCGGACGACCCGAACGCGTACACCTTCGCGCAGAACCTGACCAAGGTCCTCGACGACGCCCAGGCCCTCGGCCTCAAGCACATCGGCACCGCGTCCGGTCCCTTCCGCTACGGCTCGACCGTCGACGCGTGGAAGCGCGCCGCCGCGGAGTTCAACACGTACGGGGCGGCCGCCAAGAAGCGCGGCATGAAGTTCTACCAGCACAACCACTCCGACGAGTTCGGCTTCGCCTCCGACAATCCCAAGGTCCGGCTCTACGACGTGCTGCTCGCCGAGACCGACCCCGACCTGGTGTTCCTGGAGATGGACATCTTCTGGGCGTACGCGGGCCAGTTCCGCTTCTCGACGCGGCCCGACGGCAAGCCGGCGCCGTTCGACCCCCTGCGCTACGTGCTCAAGCAGCCGCACCGCTACCCGCTCTTCCACGTCAAGGACGGGGTGAGCGACCCCACGAACCAGTTCGGCTACCGGATGGTGGACGTCGGCGACGGCGACATCGACTACGAGAAGTTCATCTCCGCCGTGACCCGGCTGCGTGGTGAGCGCCTCGCCCACCACTGGCAGACCGAGCACGACCAGCCGACCGAGTCCTTCACGTTCGCGCGCCGCTCCAGCGCCTATCTGCACTCCCTGCGCGAGAAGAAGTGCTGAACCACCGCTAGACACACGTGAGGAGGCCCTCCCCGCAGCCGGGGAGGGCCTCCTCACGCGCGCGTGGCCGTCAACCGGCCGGCTGCGGCTGGGGAGTCGACGTCACCTCCCGGCTGCGACCCGGCTGCCGCAACAGCAGCGCTATCGCCGCCGCGGCCATCGAGACGCCGCCGGCCAGCGCGTACGCGCCGTCGTAGCCCCAGGAAGCGACCACCATGGAGCCGAGGCCGCCGCCGAACAGACCGCTGATCAGCTTTCCGCTGTACACCAGGCCGTAGTTGGTGGCGTTGTAGTTCTCGCCGAAGTAGTCCGGGGTCAGCGCCGCGAACATCGGGTAGAACGCGCCGCCGCCGAAGCCGGACAGGAAGGCGAAGAACAGGAACAGCCACTCGCTCTTCAACTCGCCCGCCAGGATCACGCCGAACTGCGCGAGCCCGAGCACCAGGATGACGAACACCAGGGTCGGCTTGCGGCCCCACTTGTCGGACAGCCAGCCCACGACACCGCGCCCGATGCCGTTGATGACCGCCATGACGCCCATGGAGGACGCGGCCACCAGTGGCCCGAAGCCGACCTCCTTGGCGTAGTCGACCTGGAAGGAGATCCCGAAGATCGACACGCCGGCGGTCATCACGATGGCCACCCACATCAGGGGCAGCATGCCTGTCCTGATGGCCTCCTTGGGCGTGTACTGCTTGGTCGCCGGAGGGTTCTTGGCGAGGCTCTGCCCGTTCTTCTCGTTGCCGGCGAACGTCAGCGGGTCGATGTCCGCGGGCCACCAGTTCTTCGGCGGGTCCTTGAAGAAGAACGCGCACCCGAAGACCACGATCATGATGTAGCAGCCGATCAGGTCCAGGACGCGGTGGTAGTTCCCGGTGTCGAAGGCGTAGTTGAAGATGAAGATGAACGGCAGCGACCCGTACGCGAAGCCGCCGTTGACGAAACCGGTCCGGGCGCCCCGGCGTTCGGGGAACCACTTGCCGACCATGTTGATGCAGGTCGCGTAGACCAGGCCGGCACCGATGCCGCCGATGACACCGAAGCCGAGGATCGCCAGCAGCACGTTGCTCAGGTGCGACAGGGCGAAGAACCCGATCAGGCACATCACGGAGCCGATGTACATGGCCTTGCGGGCCGTCAGGATGCCCTTCTCGCGCATCCATCCCGCCGGGAAGGCGATGCCGGCCTGGAAGAACACCCAGACGCTGAGGATCCAGAAGGTGTTGCTCTGCGTCCAGCCGTGCGCGCTGGACAGGGTGTCCTCCGCGGAGCCGTACGCGTACTCGAAGACACTGATCGCCATCATGGCGATCCAGGGCAGGTAGATCATGAACTTGCGGGAGTGGCCGAGGATCGCCCGGTCGGTCTCGCCCACGCGGTAGACGCGGCCTCGGGCATCGGTCACTTCACGGTAGGGACGGTGTGCGGCGTCGGGGTCTGCCGACGAGCTGCCGGCTGCGATGGGGTCCGCCGTCATGTCAGGCCATCTCCTCGCCGAGCGGTTGCGGGTTGGGGACGATGCGCCGGGCCTTGGGGCGGCCCGGGGACTTCAGGAAGAGCGCGAGCACGGCGGAGGCCAGCCCGATGGAGCCGGCGAGCACGAAGGCTCCGTGGTAGTCCCACACGTCGACGACGACCGCGCCCACGCCGGAGCCGACGAGACCGGAGATCAGCTTCGAGCTGTAGACCATGCCGTAGTTGGAGGCGTTGTTGTTCTCACCGAAGTAGTCCGCCGTCATGGCGGCGAACAGCGGGAAGATCGCGCCGCCGCCGAAGCCGGAGACCATGGAGCAGAACAGGAAGAACGGCATGCTGCCCATCTGTCCGGACACCAGTACGCCGAACTGCGCCGTACCGAGCACCAGACACACGATGACCAGCGTGTTGCGGCGCCCGCAGCGGTCGGAGATCCAGCCGATGACACCACGCCCGGTGCCGTTGACGATCGCCTTGAGCGACATCGCGGTGGCCACGATTCCGCCGGCGAATCCCATGTCCTTGCCGAACGGGACCTGGAAGGCGATACCAAAGATGTTGATGCCTGCGGTGCACAGGAGACAGAACCACATCATCCACAGCACTGGCTGACGGGCGGCCTCCTTGGGGGTGTACTGCTTGACGGCCGGCGGGTTCTTCTCCAGCGCCCGCCGGATCTTCGGGTCGTCGGTCTGCAGCAGCGGGTCGACGTTCGCCGGCCACCAGTTCTTCGGCGGGTCCTTGAAGAACCAGCCCGCCGACGCCACCACGAGGCACAGCCCGACACCCACACAGGCCAGCACGACCTCGTAGTTGCTCAGGTCCATGTACGAGGTGAACAGGAACACGAAGGGCACGGATCCGTAGGCGAAACCGCCGTTGACGAAGCCCGTCTTGCCGCCCTTGCGCTCCGGATACCACTTGCCGACCATGTTCACGCAGGTCGCGTAGACGAGGCCGGCGCCGATGCCGCTGCACATGCCGAAGCCGAAGTAGGCGACGAGCACGTTCGGCGCGTACGCCAGTGACAGATAGCCCAGCAACGTCCCGACGGCGCCGATCATCATCGCCGTACGGGCCGGCAGCCTGCCGCTCTCCCGCAGCTGCCCGGCGGGGAAGGCCACGGCCGCCTGGAAGAAGATCCAGACGCCCATCAGCCAGAAGATGTGTCCGCTGCTCCACAGATGCGCCTCGTGGAGCGTGTCCTCCGCCGACGTGAACGCGTATTCGGCGGAGCTGATGCCCATCATGCCCACCCACGGCAGGATGACCATCCACTTCCGTGGTCGGCCCATGATGTCGACGTCCGACTCGCCGATCCGGTACACGCGGCCGTTTCGGTCCGTCACCTCCCTGTAGGGGACGGACGCCGAGAAATCGGTGGTTGTCATCGCTCAGTACCCCTTGCGTCGAAAGCTCTGGCCAGCGCCCCCTGTCCAATGCCTTTCGTGCGCGCACGGGTCCCGGGGCCGGCCGACGCGCACCGTCGGCCGGCCCCTCCTCCGGCTAGGTCATGAGCCGCCCCCCAACAGCCCCGCCGCACGGGCCCAGCGGTACTTCGCCCCGAGCACGGCCACCGGCTTCTCGGTCGTGTACGGGTACGCCACGACCCCTCGCTCGTAGAGGTACTGGCAGGCCTCCTCGACCTCGACATCGCCCGCGAGAGAGGCCACCACGGGCTTCTCGATGCCGCGCTCCCGGAACTCGGCCACCACGCGTGCGGTGAGCTCCGCGAAGACCATCGGGGGAGTGACGATCGTGTGCCAGTAACCGAGGACGAGCGCGTGGATGCGCGGGTCCTCCAGACCGAGCCGGATCGTCGCCTCGTACGTCGACGGCGGCTCGCCCCCGGTGATGTCCACCGGGTTGCCCGCGGCCCCGAAGGGCGGGATGAACTTGCGGAAGGCCTCGTCGAGGTCCGGGGGGATCTCCATCAGGGTCAGGCCGTTGTCGGTCACCGCGTCCGACAGCAGCACACCGCTGCCGCCCGCCCCGGTGATGATCACGACGTTGTCGCCCTTCGGAGCGGGCAGCACCGGCAGCCCGCGCGCGTACTCCAGCATGTCGTTGAGACCCGGCGCCCGGATCACCCCGGCCTGCTTGAGGATGTCGTCGTACACGGCGTCGTCGCCCGCCAGGGCGCCGGTGTGCGAGCCCGCGGCCTTCGCGCCGGCCGCCGTACGGCCCGCCTTGAGGACCACGACCGGCTTCTTCGGCACGGTCGCCCGCGCGGCCTCCACGAAGGCGCGGCCGTCCTTGAGGTCCTCCAGGTGCATCGCGATGCAGTCGGTGTGCGGGTCCTCGCCGAACCAGGTCAGCAGGTCGTCCTCGTCCAGGTCCGACTTGTTGCCGAGGCCGACGATCGCCGACACACCCGTCTTCGTGGTGCGCGCGAAGCCCAGGATGGCCATCCCGATGCCACCGGACTGCGAGGTCAGCGCGACCCCGCCCTTGACGTCGTACGGCGTGCAGAACGTGGCGCACAGGTCCTGCCACGTCGAGTAGTAGCCGTAGATGTTCGGGCCGAGCAGGCGGATGCCGTACCGCTCGGCGATCGCCACGATCTCGTCCTGGAGCGCGACTTCACCGGTCTCCGCGAACCCTGAGGGGATCAGTACGGCGTTGGGGATGTTCTTGCGTCCCACCTCCTCCAGGGCCGCGGCCACGAACTTGGCGGGGATCGCGAAGACCGCCACATCCACCTCACCGGGAACGTCGGTGACACTCTTGTACGCCTTGCGGCCCAGAATGTCATCGGCCTTGGGGTTCACCGGATGGATCTCCCCGGCGAAGCCGCCGTCGACGAGGTTGCGCATCACCGAATTGCCGATCTTGCCCTGCTCGTTGGAGGCACCGATCACGGCGACCGAGGAGGGCTCCATCAGACGCCGCATCGAGGTGAGGATCTCCGCGCGCGTGTACGTGCGCCGGGGCGGCGGCTGCTTCTCGGCGAGGATCACGCGGATGTCGGCGGCGACCGCGCCCTGAGGCGTGGCGATCACCGGGTTGAGGTCGACCTCCGCGATCTCCGGGAAGTCCGCGACCAGTTGGGACACCCGCCGGATCTGCTCGGCGATCGCCCACCGGTCCACGCCCGCCTGGCCGCGCACCCCGCGCAGGATCTCCGCCGACCGGATCGAGTCCAGCATCGACAGGGCCTCGTCCGGACTCACCGGCGCGAGCCGGAAGGTGACGTCCTTGAAGACCTCGACCAGTACCCCGCCGAGCCCGAACGCGACGATCTTCCCGAACGTCGGGTCCGTCACCGCGCCGACGATGACCTCCTGCCCCTGCGGCAGCAGCTCCTGCACCTGCACGCCCTCGATACGGGCGTTCGCGTCGTACGCGCGCGCGTTCTCGATGATCCTGCAGAACGCGGCCCGCACGTCCGCGGCGCCCTCGACACCGACGACCACTCCGCCGGCGTCTGTCTTGTGCAGGATGTCCGGCGAGACGATCTTCATCACCACCGGCCCGCCGAAACGGGCCGCATACGCCACCGCCTCGTCGACGTCGGTCGCCAACTCCTCACCCGGTACGGCGATCCCGTACGCGTCGGCGAGGATCTTGCCCTCGGGCGCGGTCAGCGCCGCCCGTCCCTCGGCGCGCACGGCGTCGAGGAGCGAGCGCACCGTCAGCTCCCGGTCTTCGGCCATCACGTCAGATCACTCCGTTCGACTTGAGCAGGCGCAGTTCCTCGTCGCCGAGGCCCAGTTCGCCGACGTAGACCTCTTCGTTGTGCTCGCCGAGCAGCGGCGAACTGGTCACGTCCACGGGGGAGTCGGAGAGTTTCAGCGGGCTGCCCACGGTCACGAACTCGCCGCGCTCGGGGTGCGGCACGGTGACGACCATCTCGTTGGCGACCAGCGAGTCGTCCTCGATGATCTCCCTGGTGGACAGGATCGGTCCGCACGGGATGTTGTGGGCGTTGAGCCGCTCCAGCACCTCCCACTTGGGCAGGGTGGCGGACCACTCCTCGATCAGCTGGAACATCTTGCCGAGCTTGGGGAGCCGGGCTTCCGGGGTCGCCCACTCGGGGTCGGCCGCCAGCTCGGGCCGGCCGATCAGCTCGCTGAGCGGCTGCCAGCCGACGGGCTGCACGATGACGTACACGTAGTCGTTCGGGCCGCCCGGCGCGCACCGGACCGCCCAGCCCGGCTGACCGCCGCCGGACGCGTTGCCCGAGCGGGGAACTTCCGTGCCGAAGTCCTCGTTCGGATATTCAGCGAGCGGTCCATGTGCCAGGCGTTGCTGATCCCGCAGCTTCACCCGGCACAGGTTGAGTACGGCGTGCTGCATGGCCACGTTGACCCGCTGCCCACGCCCGGTGTTCTCCCGCTGGAACAGCGCCGCGAGAATCCCCGCCACGGCGTGCACACCCGTCCCGGAGTCCCCGATCTGGGCCCCCGTCGCCAGCGGCGGCCCGTCCTCGAAACCGGTGGTCGACATCGACCCGCCCATGGCTTGAGCGACGACCTCGTACGCCTTGAAGTTGGTGTACGGGCCGTCCCCGAACCCCTTGATGGAGGCATAGACGATCCGCGGATTGATCTCCTGGATGCGGTCCCAGGTGAAGCCCATGCGGTCGACCGCGCCCGGTCCGAAGTTCTCGACCATGACGTCCGAGCGCCGGATCAGCTCGGTGAGGATCTCCTTGCCGCGCTCGGTCTTGGTGTTGAGGGTGATGCTCCGCTTGTTGCAGTTGAGCATCGTGAAGTAGAGGGAGTCGACGTCCGGGAGGTCGCGCAGCTGCTTGCGCGTGATGTCACCGGTCGGGGCCTCCAGTTTGACCACGTCCGCACCGAGCCAGGCGAGCAGCTGGGTGGCGGAGGGCCCGGACTGGACGTGCGTCATGTCGAGGACACGGATGCCTTCGAGAGCCTTGGTCATGGCCGGCTCACCTCACTTGTACATCGTCTGGTTCATGGTTCCGGGGGCGTACGCGTCCGGGTCGACCCAGACGTTGATCAGCGACGGCTTGCCCGACTCGCGGGCGCGCTGCAGGGCCGGGGAGATGTCGGCGGGGTCGCGGACCTCCTCGCCGTAACCGCCCAGCATCTGGGCGAACTTGTCGTAGTGGACGTCGCCGAGGGTGTTGCCGACCCGCTCGCGCTCCAGGCCGTACTTCTGGGCCTGGCCGTAACGGATCTGGTTCATCGAGGAGTTGTTGCCGACGATGCCGACGAAGGGGAGGTCGTAGCGGACGAGGGTCTCGAAGTCCCAGCCGGTCAGGGAGAACGCGCCGTCGCCGAAGAGGGCGACGACCTCCTTGTCGGGCCGTGCCTGCTTGGCGGCGAGCACGAAGGGGACGCCGACGCCGAGGGTGCCGAGCGGGCCCGGGTCCATCCAGTGCCCGGGCGACTTGGGCTGCACCACCTGTCCGGAGAAGGTGACGATGTCGCCGCCGTCGCCGATGTAGATGGAGTCCTCGGTGAGGAAGTCGTTGATCTCGCTCACCAGGCGGTACGGGTGGATCGGCGAGGCGTCCGACTTCAGGCTGGGCAGCCGCTTCTCCAGGGCGGTCTGCTCGGCGGCACGCAGCTCGTCGAGCCACTCCTTGCGCTTGGCGGCCCCGCCGTTGACGCGCCCGGAGGCGGCCTCGGTGACCGACTTCAGCACGAGCCCGGCGTCGCCCACGATCCCGAGGTCGATGTCGCGGTTCTTGCCGACGGTCCGGTAGTCGAGGTCGATCTGCACGACGGTCGCCTCCGGCGACAGCCGCTTGCCGTAGCCCATGCGGAAGTCGAAGGGCGTGCCGACGATGACGATGACGTCGGCGTTGGAGAAGGCGTACCGGCGCGACAGCTGGAAGTGGTGCGGGTCGCCCGGCGGGAGGGTGCCGCGTCCGGCGCCGTTCATGTAGGCGGGGATGTTGAGGGTGCGTACGAGGTCGATGGCCGACTCGGTGCCGCGCGTCGTCCACACCTGGCTGCCGAGCAGGATGGCCGGCTTCTCGGCGTGGACCAGGAGGTCGGCGAGCTTCTCGATCGCCTCGGGGTCACCGGCCGAGCGGGTCGAGGCACGGTAGGCGCCGGGCTTGGGCACGCGCGCCTTGCTCACCGGGACCTTGGCGTCGAGCACGTCGCGCGGGATCTCCAGGAAGGAGGGGCCGGGCGCGCCGTGGTAGCACTCGCGAAACGCCATCGACACCATGTCGGCGGCGCGCGCGGTGTCCGGTACGGCCGCCGCGAACTTGGTGATCGGCGTCATCATGTCCACGTGCGGCAGATCCTGCAGTGACCCCATCTTGTGCTGGGTGAGAGCCCCTTGGCCGCCGATCAGCAGCATCGGGGACTCCGCGCGGAAGGCGTTGGCGACACCGGTGACGGCGTCGGTCGTCCCCGGTCCCGCGGTGACTACCGCGCAGCCCGGCTTGCCGGTGATGCGGGCGTAGCCGTCGGCGGCGTGGGCGGCGACCTGCTCGTGGCGGACGTCGACGACCTCTATGCCCTCGTCGACGCAGCCGTCGTAGATGTCGATGATGTGGCCACCGCACAAGGTGTAGATGCGGTCGACGCCCTCGGCCTTGAGCGCCTTGGCAACGAGATGACCACCGGAAATCACATCCTGGGTGTCGTCGGGCATGGCGAAGTCCTGTCCCTTCGTAGGGGGTTGGAACGCTCTCGCGGTACATTGCATACAGTCGACGAATACTGTATGAAGCTTGTTATCCCGCATCCAGTGGGTGGTGTCCAGGGGGCGTGCGGCACTTTTAAGACGGGAGCCGAGATGGACCTGTACGAACACCAGGCAAGGGAACTCTTCGAGGAACACGGCATCTTGGTGCCGAGGGCGGAGGTCACCGACTCGTCCAAGGAGGCACGCGAGATCGCCCGCAGGCTCGGTGGGCGGGTCGTGGTGAAGGCCCAGGTGAAGACCGGCGGACGCGGCAAGGCGGGCGGGGTCAAACTCGCCGCCGACCCGGCCGCCGCCGAGCTCACGGCACGGCAGATCCTCGGCATGGACATCAAGGGCCACCGGGTCGGCAAGGTAATGCTGGCCCAACCGGTCGACATCGAGAGCGAGTTCTACGTCTCCTACGTGCTCGACCGCGCGGCGGGCACGTTCCTCGCCATCGCCTCCGCCGAGGGCGGCATGGACATCGAGGAGGTCGCCGCGACCCGCCCCGAGGCCGTGGCCCGTATCCCCGTCGACCCGGCCGAGGGCGTCACCTCGGCGAAGGCGGGCGAGATCGCCCAGGCGGCCGGGCTGCCGCCGCAGACGGTCGACGTCCTCGTACGGCTGTGGGACGTGCTCGTGCGCGAGGACGCCCTGCTCGTCGAGGTCAACCCGCTCGTGCGCACCGCACAAGGCCAGATCCTCGCCCTCGACGGCAAGGTCACCCTCGACGACAACGCCCGCTTCCGCCAGGCCCGTTGGGGCGCCGACGACGTCGAGCACGACGACGCGCTGGAGGCCAAGGCCGCCGCCAAGGGCCTCAACTACGTCAAGCTCGACGGCGAGGTCGGCATCATCGGCAACGGTGCCGGCCTCGTCATGTCCACCCTCGACGTGGTGGCCGGCTGCGGCGCCCGCCCCGCCAACTTCCTGGACATCGGCGGCGGGGCCTCGGCCCAGATCATGGCGGACGGCCTGTCCGTCATCCTCTCCGACCCGGCCGTGAAGTCGGTCTTCGTCAACGTCTTCGGTGGCATCACCGCCTGCGACGCGGTCGCCGAGGGCATCGTCCAGGCCCTGGACGCGGTGCAGTTGACCAAGCCTCTGGTGGTCCGGCTCGACGGCAACAACGCGGCCCGCGGCCGGGCCGTCCTCGACGACCGCGGACACCCGCTGGTCCAGCAGGCCACCACCATGGACGGCGCCGCCCGCCGCGCCGCCGACCTCGCCAACGCACGCTGAGGAGCAGGGACATGGCGATCTACCTCACCAAGGAGAGCAAGGTCCTCGTCCAGGGCATGACCGGTGGCGAGGGCATGAAGCACACCCGCCGCATGCTCGCGGCCGGCACGGACGTCGTCGGCGGAGTCAACCCGCGAAAGGCGGGCTCCACGGTCGACTTCGACGACCGGATCGTCCCGGTCTTCGGCTCGGTCCGCGAAGGCATCGAGGCCACCGGCGCCGACGTCACCGTCGTCTTCGTGCCGCCGGCCTTCGCGAAGGCGGCCGTGATCGAGGCGGCGGACGCCGGCATCGGCCTCGCCGTCGTCATCACCGAGGGCATCCCGGTCCACGACTCCGTCGCCTTCACGGGGTACGCGAAGTCGAAGGGCACCCGGATCATCGGCCCCAACTGCCCCGGCCTGATCACCCCAGGGCAGTCCAACGCGGGCATCATCCCCGCCGACATCACCAAGCCCGGCCGCATCGGCCTGGTGTCCAAGTCCGGCACGCTCACCTACCAACTCATGTACGAACTCCGGGACATCGGCTTCTCGACCTGTGTCGGCATCGGCGGCGACCCCGTCGTCGGCACCACGCACATCGACTGCCTGGCCGCGTTCCAGGAGGACCCCGACACCGAACTGATCGTCCTCATCGGCGAGATCGGCGGCGACGCGGAGGAACGGGCCGCCGCCTACGTCCGCGAGCACGTGACCAAGCCCGTCGTCGGTTACATCGCCGGCTTCACCGCGCCCGAGGGCAAGACCATGGGGCACGCGGGCGCGATCGTCTCCGGCTCGTCCGGTACGGCCTCGGCGAAGAAGGAGGCGCTGGAGGCGGTGGGCGTCAAGGTCGGAAGCACCCCGACGGAGACCGCACGGCTGGTGCTGGACCACCTCGAAGCGGTACGTGACGTCACTCATAGTTGACGCGCCGTGACTGTCGCGCTCCAGTGAGCGTAACTAGCCTCATCTGTAAGTCAGTTGTAGGTCACTTCCTGCCTCACCCCGCCCCGACTGTGCACCGAGAGCGGAGCAGAGCATGGCATCAACCCTCAACCCCGCAACCGTCCCGCCCCACTTGACCCTCAAGGCGGGCACGTCCTGGACCGACGCCTGGCAGCGTTGCCTCGTCGTCGCCCCCGAGGCCTTCCAGGACGACCGTGTCCTCAACCTGTGGGGCTCCGCCTGGCGGGCCGACGGCCGGGCGCTGCCCGCCACCAGCCCCGTCGACGGCAGCCCCATCGCAGGGCCGCCCCGCCTGGACCGGGACACCGCCCACCAGGCCGTCCGCGCCTCCCTCGACCAGCACCGCGCCTGGCGGCACGTCCCCCTCGACGAACGCCGGGCAAGGGTCGCCGCCACGCTCGACGCCCTCACCGAACACCGCGAACTCCTCGCTCTGCTGCTGGTGTGGGAGATCGGCAAGCCCTGGCGGCTGGCGCAGGCCGACGTCGACCGGGCCATCGACGGCGTGCGCTGGTACGTCGACGGCATCGAGCCGATGCTTGCCGAACGGGCCCCGCTGGACGGCCCGGTGTCCAACATCGCGAGCTGGAACTATCCGATGAGCGTGCTCGTTCACGCAATGCTGGTACAGGCACTGGCAGGCAACGCGGTGATCGCCAAGACCCCGACCGACGGCGGCCTCGCATGTCTGACCCTGGCTTCCGCGCTGGCCGCCCGCGAGGGAATCCCCGCCACCCTCGTCAGCGGCAGTGGAGGCGAGCTGTCCCACGCGCTCGTGCGGGCGCCCGAGATCGGCTGCGTCTCCTTCGTCGGCGGCCGCGACACCGGCGCCGCCGTGGCCACGGCCGTCGCCGACCTCGGCAAGCGGCATGTACTCGAACAGGAGGGACTCAACACCTGGGGCATCTGGAACTACTCGGACTGGGACGCGCTCACGGCCGTCGTCCCCAAGCTCTTCGACTACGGCAAACAGCGCTGCACGGCGTACCCGCGCTTCGTCGTCCAACGGCAGCTGTTCGACGAGTTCCTCGCGGCGTACCTCCCGGCGGTCCGCACGCTCAGGATCGGCCACCCGCTGGCCGTCGAGAAGCCCGACGACCCGTACCCGGAGCTGGACTTCGGCCCCGTGATCAACGCGGCCAAGGCCAAGGAACTGCACGACCAGGTCGCCGAGGCCATCGACCGCGGCGCCGTCCCCCTGCACCGCGGCCACGAGGCCGACGCCCGCCTCCTGCCCGGCCAGGACACCTCGGCCTACGTCCACCCCGTCACGCTCCTCAACCCGCCGCCGTCCTCACCGCTGCACCACGCGGAACCCTTCGGCCCGGTCGACACCATCGTCCTGGTCGACACCGAGGCGGAACTGCTCGCCGCGATGAACGCCTCCAACGGCGCGCTGGTCGCCACGCTGTCCACCGACGACCGGGCCACCTTCGACCGACTGGCCCCGCAGATACGCGCGTTCAAGGTCGGCCACGGCAAACCCCGCTCCCGCGGCGACCGGGACGAACTGTTCGGCGGCTTCGGCGCGTCCTGGAGCGGGGCGTTCGTCGGCGGCGAACTCCTCGTGCGGGCCGTGACGCGGGGCCCGGAGGGGGAGCGGTTGCCGGGGAACTTCCCGGACTACCACCTCATGGCGTGACTGACGGCCGGGTGACGTCACCGCTCCGGTGGCGTCACCCGGCGATCACCTCATCGGCCAACCACCGTGCCACGCCCCGCGGATAGGGGCGCGGCAGGCTGAGCACGACGTGGTTCACGCCGGCGTCGACGAGCGCACCCACCGTGGCACGCGTCGACGCCGGGTCGTCGTAGGACACCAGGACCTGGACGGACCGGGTGATCTCTGCGGGGTCGCGGCCGAGGTCGGCACAGTGGCCGTCCAGGACGCGGGCGCGCTCGGCGACGAACTCCACGCTGTTGTGCGGCGGTCCGGGCACGTTCCACACGTCGGCGTGCTCGGCGACCAGCCGCAGCAGACGGGTGCCCCAGCCGCCGATCAGCAGCGGGGGACCGGGGCGCTGCACGGGCTTGGGCTCGTTCCGGGTGTTCGTCAGCCGGTGGTGGCGACCCGAGAAGTCGAACACGTCCTTCGTCCACATCAGCTTCAGGATCTCGACCGTCTCGGCGAGGCGCGCGACGCCCTCGCCCGGCGGCACCAGCGTCAACCCGTACGCCTCGTACTCCTCGATCGCAGGATTGGCGCCGGCGATCCCGCCCGCGCCCGGCGGCTGATGGGTGCCGCCGACCCCGAGCCCCATGATCAGGCGGCCACCCGAGATCACGTCCACGGTGGACGCCATCTTCCCCAGCACGGCCGGGGGTCGGGTGCGGTTGCTCGTCACCAGGAGCCCGAGCCGCAGCCGCCGGGTCTGCGCGGCCAGCGCGCTCAGCAGGGTCCACCCCTCGTGTATCTGTCCGTCCTTCGGCCCGGCGACCGGCAGCAGGTGGTCCCACAACCAGGCGTCCTCGATCTCCGGCACGGCGTCGGCCTCCAGCCAGACGCGGCGGATGTCCTCGTAGGAGACGTGCATGGGGGTGGTCTTGATGCCGAAGCGCACTCTCGTCATATTCGTCAGCATACTAAACCATCAGCAAGACTGACGATCAGTCGTCGATACGGCGCGGATACAGTCGGGGGATGGCTACTGAGGCGAGACCCGCACCCCTCGAATCCCGGCTCGGATACCTCCTCAAGCACGCGCAGGCCAGGTTCGCCCGGACGTCCGCCGAGGCGCTCGCCCCGCACGGAGTGGACGGGCACGAGCTGGCCGTGCTGGTGGTGCTCTCCGGCGACGAGCCGCTGTCGCAGGTCGAGGCGGCCGGACGGCTCGGCGTCGACCGGACCACGATGGTGTCCCTGATCGACGGACTGGAGGACCACGGTCTGGTGGAGCGCCGGCGCAGTCAGCGGGACCGGCGCAAGAACATCGTCGAGCTGACCTCCGACGGAACGGAGTGCCTGCGGCAGGCGGAGAAGGCCCGCCGGGCCGCCGAGGCCCGGTTCCTCGCACCGCTGGGGGAGGAGACCGCGGCGGTGCTGGTCCGGGCCCTGCAGACGCTGGTCGCGGACGAGCACCCGGCTCCCGGGACGGCCGGAACCGACCGGCGGGTGTAGTGGCCGGGTCACCTCCGGTGACGGCCGGCGGCCTCTCCGCGCGGGTGCTCCGGGCCTCCGCCCGGGGGCGGATATGCAGGTGAAAGGCACCCCGAAACCTTGGTATTGTTGTGCACGTCGCCGCGGGGAACACCCCCGGCCAGGCGGCAGACACCTGGTCCGGGTGGCGGAATGGCAGACGCGCTAGCTTGAGGTGCTAGTGCCCTTTAACGGGCGTGGGGGTTCAAGTCCCCCCTCGGACACAGACCATAACCCCAACTTGTGCGGGTCGAGCTGAGCCTCGGCCCGCACCAGCTGTTTTGCGGGGTCGTAGGTGTGCATGAGGCTCAGATTCCGGTAGACGTCGGCCTTGTCCTGGGCTCCGGCGTCGGCATGAGCATCAGAGCGAGGGCGGTGGCTCCGATACCGGCCATCGTTTCGCAGCCTGTCGGAAGGTCCGTTACAGGGCCCTGACAGTCGTTGGCGCGTGCCGTAAGCTTCCGACTACTGTCCGCCACACCCGGGGGCTTTTGGGGGGCTTTCGTGCTCGATGCGAAGCAGCATCAGGGCAAGTTCGGCGAAGACTACGTCCGTGTGCTGGCCTCTGCGGCAGGCCTGATCGTCCTGCAAGGCGATCTCGACGCGGACGGGGTCGACCTCGGGTTCCGCGCCACCGGCCGCTACGGACGGACGCTGTCACCCACTGTCGAGGCTCAGATCAAGACATGGTCGAAGCCGTCCGTGTCGTCCGGCCACCTCAACTACCGCGGGCTCAATGAGTGGCAGTTCAACAGGCTCGCCGGGCCCGACTTCACCGTGCCCCGCTTTCTGTTCGTCATCTGTGTCCCCGCCGACAACCAGGCGTACGCGGCCATGAGCACCGACGGCGTGATGCTCCGTCACCTCGGCTACTTCGTCTCGCTTCGCTCCGAGGAGCCGATCAAGGACCCCGACCGTCACCGAAAACGTCCGGTCAGAGTTCCGACAGCGAACGTGCTCACCGCCGCCTCACTGCGCCGGCTCGCCGAGACGCAGTCCGACTGGTAGGGGAACCGATGACGATTCCGCTGAAGGTCGACGACATCGCCAGTTATCTGGCGGACACGGGCTGGGAGCGGGATCCACAAGGCTGGCGCGGAGCGAGTGTGTGGCAACACCCGGGCGACTACGAGGTGTTGGTACCCGCTCGCGACGGCATGGGCGACAACGACCGTCGATTACGGGAGATCCTGCGCTGTCTGTGCGCGCTGGAGGACCGGCCGGCGAGCGACATCGCCCTGGAGATCGCCAGACCGCAGCTGGACAAGCAGTCCTTCCGCACGTTTCCCACCGGCCACGACCCCGGCTACACCTCGCTGCTCCGGGGTACGCGGACGGTGCTGGGTGTCCGCAACCTCCTGACGGCGGCGGCGCGCACCGTCGTGCAGGGCCCGCACTTCGCCTTCGCCGGCCGGCAACCGGGCGTGGTGGGCGACCTCTTGCGCGCAGCCGAACTCGGCCCCTCCCGCGCCGGGAGCTACGTCGTCGAGATCCGGGTGGCGGCGGACGCGACGGCCCGCACCCCGAGCGGGGAGCAGGTCACCGGCCGGGCCGTGCTGGTCCAGATGCTGGACGCGGTGAGCGCGGCCCAGGCAGCCGTGGCGGCGGACACGCCCGCCGCCTTCGACGAGACCGTCACGGCCGGCGTCTCCGCGGATCTGTGCAAGGCGCTCAGTGAACTCTCCGGCCACGACCGGAGCGAGCCCTTCGAGATCGGCTTCCGGTGGGCGCGCTCGCAGCCACTCGATGTGCCGTCACACGTCGTCGCGTTCCCGGAGACCTCCGGATCACTTCTGCGCGCCGCGTCCGTGCGGTTTCGCGGCCTCAACGCCACCGGTGCAGCCACGGTCTCCGGTGTGGTCGAGGGGCTGCACGACGACTCCTCCGGCAACGACCGGTGGCGGATCAAGGTCCGCGGTGAGCTGCGCGCCGACCACGCCGAACTGGTCGGGAAGGTGGTCTGGGTGCGGCTCCCGGACCAGGCCTCGTACGACCGTGCGATCACCGCGCATCGGGAACGGCAGGTGATCACCGTCATGGGCGAGTTGTCCAGCACGACCGGCCGGGTGGAACTGGTGCCCGGGCGGGGGTTCGACATCTGACCGGATTTCAGCTCATCGAGGAGGGGTACTGTGCCGACGGCGTTGACTGTACGGGATCATGCATCGCTGTTCGCCCTGATGGTGGTCGCACGGCCGGTGACCAACCGTGAACTGCGCGAACTCGCCGGCCTGGAGATCACCGCTGCGGTGCGACGGCGAGTGAACCAGGATGCCGAGCGGATCCTGACGAGGAAGCACGGTGCGGTCAACACGCACCGGCTCACGACCGCGGGCCGGACCTGGTGCGAGTCCGCTCTGGTGGCCGGACGCCCGGACGGAGCGAAGTTTCCGGCCGGGGTGCTCTATGCGGTGCTGGACAACGTCGGACAGTACCTGGCCCGCTCAGGCACCAAGTTCGGCGAGTTCTTCCAGCCCGACGCCGAGGCCTGGATCCGCGCGGTCTACACGGAACTCACCGTCCGCCGGAAACCGGGCAGTTGGGTCAGACTGTCAACGCTGCGCCCATGGCTCGAGGACCTGCCGCGAGGGGCAGTCGACGCCGAACTCGACCGGATGATCGAGCAGCCCGACGTACAGCTGATGGGCGAGCTCAACCGGCGCACGCTCAGTGACGAGGACCGCAGGGCCGCGGTCGACATCGGCGGCGAGCCCCGCCACCTGCTGCGGATCGGACCGGCGTGAACGGGGAACTCGCCGCCCTGGAGACGCTGTACATCAACACCGCGCTGACCCAGGAAGAGATCTGGACACCGGTGACCTCCTACCACGTCGACGGCCTTCATCCCGAGGTGTTCCGGCGGCTGGGAAGGTCGATGAGCGCCGTCGAGCGCGCCCGCTCGCCGGTTGCGAGCGTGGTGCGGGGCGAGAGCGGCTCGGGCAAGACGCATCTCCTCGGCTGGACCCGCCACGAGATCCAGGAACGCGGCGGCTCCTTCTTCTACATCAAGCTCGTCACCGGCCGGAACTTCTGGGAGAGCGCCGCCGACAGTCTCGTCGACAGTCTCTACCGGGAGGACGAGGGTGGCCAGGAACAACTGACTCGCCTGCTCGACAAGCTCTCGCGCCGGGCTCGCCTCGACACGGACACCCACGCCGCCGTCACGGGACGACGCGAGGTGACGCGCGCCCATGTCGACGCGTTCGTTCGCGGGATCCGGACCATCGACCGACAGGTGGGCAACGAGGCCGCGGACACGGCCCGCGCGCTGGTGCTCATCGCCTCCACCGGTGATCCCGTGGAGATCGGCAGGGCCTACTTCGCGTTCAACGACGACGACGAGGACAAGCGCGCCGCCTGGGGGATGTCGCCGGGCGGGCGACCGGCCCAACGCGTCCTGCGCGATCTGACGCGCCTGTTCGCCCTGGTCGGACCGCTGGTGTTCGCCTTCGACCAGCTCGACCCCCTGGTGTCCGCCGCGGAGACGTCGTCGCTGACGTCGGCCCCTTCAGGCGAGGGCCGGGCCGCCAAGCGGCTGAGCAGTGAGATCGCCACCGGCCTGATGGAACTGCGGGAGGAAGCCCGCCGGACCCTGATCGTCGTGGCGTGCCACGAGGACACCTGGGAGCAGATCTCCCGGGCGGCAGTCCGGTCCGCCCTGGACCGGTTCGAGGTGCTGCCGCCCCTCGGCGCGATTCCCGACGAGGCCACCGCCGCCGCCATCGTCAGCAGCCGCTTTCGGCCCTACTACGAGTCGGTGGGGTTCACCCCGCCGTATCCCACCTGGCCGGTCACCTCGGCGGCGCTGGCCGAAGCCCCGCACCGTCACACCGCACGGCGGCTGCTCGTCCGGATCCAGAAGCACATCGAGGCGTGCCTGCAGACGGGCACGGCGACCGAACTGACCTCCCTGGCAGGCGCGGAGCCCACGCCGGCCGCACCGCCCGCACCGGCGAGGGCCGTCAACCTGAGCACCCTCACCGAGCCCTTCGACAAACTCCGTGCCGAGGCGGACGACCTCGGGCCGCTCGACCCCACGACCGAGGACGGGCTGATGCCCGCTCTGCTGGGCGCGGGGCTGCGGAGTCTGCTCAGGGAACTGGGCGCCGACGAGACGCGGTTCTCCATCGAGACCGACTTCGGCCGCAAGGCGGCGTTGCACGCCCGGTTGCGCTATGTCGTGGACGAGGCCAGCGAGAACGAATTCCACTGGTCCTTCCGGGCGATCGCCGCGAACAACGCCATCGCCGCCCAGAACCGGATCCGCAACGCGGCCGTGGAGGCGGGCCTGACGGCCGGCCTGGCGAGTCGCCGGCTGATCCTGCTGCGGAACATGCCGTACCCGAGCGGCCCCAGGACCAAGGGCATCAAGGACGACTTCGAGGCGCGGGGTGGTGTGTCGTTACCGATCGGCGCCGCCGACCTCCGGACCCTGGCCGCCCTCCGGGTCATGCTCGACGACCGTACGTCAGGCCTGGACGAATGGCTGCGACAGGAGCGCCCCGCTTCCCGCATCGAGGTCTTCGCGCCGGTGCTGGGAGACTTACGGCAGCATCTCGGCATCGCGACCACGGAAGTCGGCTCCAGGGTGGCGGCGGATGCGGCGGGCATACCGGAGGACGCCGCCGAGCCCGCTCGTAACGAGATCGTCGTCGGAACCACGGTCCGGGGCGGCCGTTCGTTCGCGGTACCCATGGAAAAGCTCCGGATGCACACCGCGGTGGTGGGCGCTGCGGGATCGGGCAAGACCGTCCTGGTCAAGCGACTTGTCGAGCAGTGCGCTCTGCGCGGCGTCTCGGCGATCGTGCTGGATCCGAACGGCGACCTCGCACGGCTCGGCGACCCCTGGTCACGCCCGCCGGAGCGTTGGACGGACGACCATGAGCGCGACGCCCGACGCTATTTCACGGATGTCGAAGTGGTGGTGTGGACACCGGGCCTGAACCGGGGACGTCCGATCTCCTTCCATCCGCTTCCCGACTTCGGTCCCGTCCTTGACGACGAGGACGACTTCCCGCGTCTGGTCAGGTCGACCGTGACCTCGCTCGCGCCACATGCCGGTGTACGCGGCGGCAGTGCTCGCGCGATCCAGCAGCTGGGGGTCCTCAAACGTGCCCTCGAACGGTACGCGCGCGAAGGCGGCAAGAACCTGGCCGGCTTCGTCGAGCTGCTCGCCGAACCCCCGAGCGACATCGTGAACAGCAGGACCAGTCGCTTCGCGGTGCAGATGGCGGACACGCTGGAAGCCGCGATGGAGACCGACCCGCTGTTCGGGGAGTCCGGCGCACCCGCCGATCCCGGCATGCTCCTGATCCCGTCGCCGGGGAAGGCCGCCCGTATCTCGGTGATCAGCTTCGTCGGCCTGTCCGGCGACGGACCGGCCCAATTCGTCAGCCGCCTCCAGGCGACCCTGTTCTCGTGGTTCAGGGCATACCCGGTCGGCGACCGCCCCCTGGGCGGACTGCTGGTGATGGACGAGGCGCAGAACTTCGTGCCCTCCGGTGCGTCGAATCCGAGTACGGAGAGCACGGTCGAACTCATCCGCCAGATACGCAAGTACGGCCTCGGGATAGTCCTCGCCTCACAACTCCCCAGGGGGATCCACAACCAGGCGCTGGGCAACACCGCGAACCAGTTCATCGGCCGACTCACCCAACCCGCGCACATCGAGGCCGCCACGATCATGGCCCAGGCGCGGAACGCGGTCCTCGACAACCTCGCCGGTCTCAAGGCCGGGACGTTCAACGCCGCAGGCGAGGGGACCGGATTCAGCAAGATCGAGGTGCCGATCTGCCTCAGTCACCACGATGTGCCGCTCACGGAGGACGAGATCGTCGAGCGAGCCCGCCGGGGTTCCTGAGCGGTCGCGAGGTGGTGAGCGCGTCCTGGCCCGTGCCGAGACCCTGACCTGCACGGACAGGGTTTCAGGCGCGGATTGGCCTCCGTCGAGCCAGTACCTCACGGCGGGCCTGCTGACGAATTTCAGCGGTGGCGGCGACGTCCGTCGCGTCGGCCCCGCCTACCCGGAGCTGCGCCGTTGCCGGCCGACGGCGCTCAACCCGCGTACGTCGCGAACAGTTTGGAGAACTGGTACGGGGTCTGCGGGATGTTCGTGCACTGACTCAGCGCGCCGGTGCAGGCGTTCCCGTCGCGGGTGACGTCCCAGAAGCCCAGTTCGCCCAGGTGGTTCTGCTGGGCGAAGGTGAGGACCTGCTGCGCGTCGGCGGCGGTGAAGACCTCGCCGGCGGTGTCGTTCTGGCCGAGCATCGGGGTGAGGCCGACCATCGCCCAGGTCTGGGCGGTGGTGAGGTTGGGCCACACCGCGGCGATCTGGGCGCGGGTCGAGGTCGCGGCCTGGATGGCGTAACTGCCCATCTTCCCGGACGGGTTGGGCGCGGCGCTGTCGCCGTAGTCCATGGCCATCAAGTTGACGGTGTCGACGTTCAGGTTGTGCGACTTGGCGGAGTTGAGGATGTAGACGCCGTCCGCGGTCAGGCCACTGGGCAGGACCGGGAGAGTGAGCGTGACCTTGAGGTCGCGGCCCTTGGCGCGCTGTGCGGCCTGGACGGCGGCGACGGCCGTCGAGCGCCGGTCGATCGAGGCGTGGTCGACCGCCGCGGTCCCCTCGATGTCGAAGTCCACGCGGTCCAGGGCGTAGGCGTCCACGACCTTCTGGTACTGCGCCTGGAGCGCGGTCGTGCTGGTGCAGGCGAGGGCCAGTTCGGTGCCCGACGCGCCACCGAAGGACGGCCGGACGTCACCGCCCATCGCACGCAGCGAGTCGAAGTCCGCCCGGTCCCAAGCCGCCCCCGGATCATAGGAGTTGAACCAGCTCGCCGAGCAGCCGGTCGACCCGGCGGTGATGAAGCCGAGCGAGAACTGCCGCAGCCCGGTGTTCGTCGCGATCTGTGTGAGGTTCGGCGTCGGGTAGGCGCCGAGGTCGACAAAGGGGGCCGCCACGCCGGGAGTTGTGCCGCTGCCCGCGGTCGTGGTGAGTGTCGCGGAGCGCGCCGACTGGTTGCCCGAGTCGTCGAGCGCGGTCACCGAGAAGCTGTGACTGCTGCCGGCGAGCAGGCCGATCACCTTGAAGGTGGTGCCGGTGCCCGAGGTGGTGGCGATGACGTCGTTGCCCTCGTAGACCCGGTAGCCGACCACGCCGACGTTGTCGGTCGAGGCGTTCCAGCCCAGCGTGACGCTGCCGGGGCCGGTGGCCCGGACGGCGAGGCCGGAGGGGACCGAGGGTGCGGCGGTGTCGGCGGGGACGCCGGCGCAGGGGCCGTTGTTGATCAGACAGGCGCTCGGCAGGACGACCGAGCCGGTGTAGCTGAAGTCCAGGCCGACGACGGGCGCGGACTCACCGGGGGCGAGCGGGGCCTCCCAGGTGGGGGAGGTGATGGTGTACTGCGTCCCGCTGTGGGTGACCGTGCCGTTCCACGAGCTGGTGACGGCCTCGGTGGCGGGCAGGGTGAAGGTGATGGTCCATGAAGTGACCGTGTGGGTCGACCTGTTGGTGACCGTGTAGCCGCCCTCGAAGCCGGCACCCCAGGTGGAGGTGACGCCGAAGGAGGCGATCAGCCCGGTGTTGTCGGCCGCCTGGGAGGCCGGGGCGGCGATCGTGGCCATGCCGCCGACCATCAGGGCGGCGGACAGCGCGGCGCGCGACAACGCACGTCTCATGAGGGTGCTCCTCCTGGGGGGCGAGGTCGCGTAGCGCGCCGGGCCGGATCGGAAACGTTCCTTACAGACGCTTGCGTAGGGAAGAGTGACGGGCGGTGTCGGACGGCGTCAAGAGATCGGCGCACAATTCGTCTAGACCAATTCGAGGTCCGGTCGGCCCGGCGCAGGCGTCACAGCCGTCGCGAGATGATCAGCCGCATGATGTCCGAGGTGCCCTCCTCGATCTCCTCCAACTTCGCGTCCCGCATCCACTGTTCGACCGGGAACTCGCGCGAGTAGCCCCATCCGCCGAGGGTCTGGACGGCACCCCAGGTCACCGCCATCGCGGTCTCCGAGGCCTGGAGCTTGGCCATCGCGGCGAGCTTCGTGGCATCCGCCCCGGCGTCCATCCGACGTGCCGCGTGCAGGGTCAGCAGCCACGCGGACTCGATCCGGGTCGCCATGTCGGCCAGCCGGAACGCCACGGCCTGGTGCTCGATGATCGGCTTCCCGAACTGCTTGCGGTCCCGGGCGTACGTGAGCGCGTACTCGTAGGCCGCACGGGCCGCTCCGGTCGCCGCGGCGGCCAGCACGATCCGTGAGATGTCGAACGTCCTCATCAGCCCGCGGAAGCCCTGCCCCTCGTCCCCGAGGCGGTCGGAGTCGGGCACGAACACCTTGTCGAAGAAGATCTCCCGGCAGACGATCGCGCGCTGGCCCATCTTCCGCATGGGCTCGCCGAACGTCATCCCCTCGGCGCCCTTGCGCAGCAGGAAGGCGGTGACCCCGGAGGAGCCCCGGGTGGGATCGGTCTTGGCGAAGACCACGTACTGGTCGGCCAGGCCCGCGTTGGAGATCCACGCCTTCTGTCCGGTGATCGCGTAGCCGCCCTCGGTGCGGACGGCGGTGGTGGAGATGGACGCGGCGTCGGAACCCGCCTCCGGTTCGGTCGTCGCCAGTGCGGTGTACAGGGGGTTCGGACCGGCGAGCGGACGCAGCCACTCCGCCTTCTGCTCCTCGGTGCCGAGCGCGAGCAGCGGGTCGGCGAAGAACCCGTTGGAGCACACGAAGTTGCCGATGCCCGGGTCGCCCCAGCACATCTGCTCCTGGACCAGGCACTGGGTCACGACATCGGTGAAACCGCCCCCGCCGTACTCCTCGGGCAGCATGAAGTCGGTGATGCCGACCTTGGCCGCGGCCCGGAAGATGTCCAGCGGCGACTCGATGTCCCGCTCGTCGACCTCGCGTCCGCGCGGCCGGATCTCGTGCGCGGCGAACTCCCGGCACAGTTCGACGATCGCCCGCTGCTCATCGGTCAGCGGCCAGGGCTCAGTGGACGTGCTCACGCGATATCTCCTGCTCCTCGGTGGATTCCCGGCGGCCGTTCGCCCCGGTCGCCTCACATGCGGATTCCGGTACGACGTCGGCGGTACGGGGGACGACGAGCGCGTCCACGGCCAAGGCACCCTCGGGCCCGACCCGGATCGGGTTGACCTCGATGTCCGCCACACCGGGGGTCGCCGCGATCGCCTCGGACACGGCGACGATCGCGTCGATCAACGCGTCGACGTCCACCGCCGGTTGACCCCGCCAGCCCTCCAGCAACCGGCGCGAGCGCAGACGGTCGAGCATCCCGGCCGCCGTGCGCCGGTCGACCGGCGCCAGCTCCACGGACACGTCACGCCAGAGTTCGGCGTGGACCCCGCCGTGGCCCACGGCCACGGTCGGACCGAAGTCGCGGTCCCGGCGGGCGCCGATCAGCATCTCGACGACGCCGGGCCGGGTGTCCTGCTCCTCGACGACGTACTCGCCCGGTCCGAGCCGCTCGTACATCTCGCGGAACACCGCGGCGGCCGTGTCCGGTCCGAGCCCGGTGCTGACGGCCTGGTGCTCGCTCTTGTGCTCGATCCAGCCGGCCTTGAGCACCAGGGGCGGTCTCAGGGACCCGCAGGCATCCGCGAACCCGGCCGCGTCGGTGACCCGTCTCGCCTCCGGCATCGCGATGCCGAGGGCCGTGAGGAACGTACGGGCAGCCCAGTAGCCGGGAAGGGGGACGGCCGCCTCGGTCCGTACGGTCGCCGGAGCGGGGCGGGGCCGCGCACCAAGCCGGGTCACATGACCCAGCGCACCCACGGCCGCGTCGACGGTGTCGAAGACCGGGACGCCGTGTTCCCGCAGCCGGACGACCGCGGGCGAGGCGGCGCTCATGCTGTGCACGACCAGGGGCACGCGCACCGCGTCCGTCCGATGGCGGCTACCCAGGCGATCCAGGCGATCCAGGCGCTCCAGGCGGCCGAAGCGGCCGAGGCGGTCGATCACGGCCGACTCGGCGTCCACGAGGCTCGGTGAGTCCTCGCCGTAGCAACCGAGATACCCGGACAGGACGATCGAGTCGACCTCGCCGGATGCGGCCACCAGCTCGGCGACCCGTGCGTACACCTGGAGGTCCGCTTCCCCCGCGCCCGCGAGGTCCACCGGATTGGACACCGCCGCGGCATCGGGGAGCAGTTCACGCAGGCCGGACCGGAGTCGCTCGGTGAAGACCGGCGCCCGCAGTCCCCGGCTGGTGGCGAGGTCGGCGGCGATCCCGCCCTGCCCGCCGCTGTCGCTGATGATCGCGACCCGGCGTCCGCCCGGTGCGGTGGTCGTGTCCAACACCCGTGCCGTGTCGACGAGTTCGCGCGGAGATGTGACCCGGAGGGCTCCGGCGGCGCGGCAGGCCGCGTCGACGACGTCGAGCGCCGAGGTCATCGAACCGGTGTGGGACCGCGCGAGCCGGCGGCTGCCCTCGCTGGCACCGGTGGTGAGCACCAGCGCGTGCTTGCCGGCGCGGCGGAGGGCTTCGAGGGCGGTGACGATCCGCGCTCCGTCCGCGAAGCTCTCCAGGTAGAGCGCCACCGTGGTGGTGTGCTCGTCACCGACGAGGGATTCGAGTACGTCGACGGCTCCCACGTCGAGCTGGTTGCCGACCGAGCAGAAGCGCGACACACCGAGTCCGGCCCGTGCGCCGAGGCCGGCGATCTCGGAGCCGAGCTGACCGCTCTGCGAGACGATCGCCAGGCTCCCGGGTGTGAAGTTCCCCCAGGCGAGCCGGAGTTGGGTGGCGGCGTTGAACAACCCGAGGCTGTTCGGCCCGATCATCCGCGCGCCCGACTCCCTCAGCAGCGCGGCGAGTCGGGCCTCGTCGGCGCCGAGTCCCGTGGTGATCGCGAGGAACGCGCGGCACCCCTTGGCGAGGGCGTCCCGGACGACGGGGAGGACATGTCGCGGCGGCACGCACACGACCACGAGATCGGGTGCCTGCGGCAGGTCGCCCACCGTCGGACGGCAGGGCTGACCGAGGACCTGTGCGGCACGGCGGTTGACCAGCAGCACCTGGCGCCGGTCGGCTCCCGCGAGGGCGCCGGTGGCGAGCCAGTAGCCCCATTTGGCGCGGTCCTCGGTGGCACCGACGACGGCGACGGACGAGGGGTCGACGAAGGCCTGGGGGAAGGACACGGACGATCTCCCGGTGACGGGGCGCTGGTGCGCAAGTCCCTGGTGGGCGGCGGAAGTTCGAGTGGGAGGCGGACGTTCGAGCGGAAGGCGGAACGGAGAACGGCCCGCACTCAGCTCTGGGCCACTGCGGTCGGCCGACGTTCGAAGAACGCGGGACACAGGCGCCGGGAGACCAGTAGGGCGAGCAGTCCCAGCAGAGCCGTACCGGTGCCGATCACGAACGTGCCGCCGACGCGGGATCCCGAGGAGAACGGGAGGGTCCAACTCGTACCGCTGTTGATGGGATCCCACGCCTGCACCAGGCTCCAGGCGCCCGCGCCGAGCAGGACGACCCCGCCGATCGCGGGGAGGACGACGGTCAGCCAGAGGTCCGAGGACTTGGCACGCGGCCCGGCGCGGTGCACCCAGGCCGAGGTGAGCCCGGTGAGCCCGTAGTAGAACGCGATCAGCAGTCCGCAGGCGGACACCGCGTCGCCCAGGACGAGTCCGTGGCCGAGGAAGTTCAGCGCCACGTACACCACCGCGCCGATGACCCCGACCGCGATCGTGCCCACGTGCGGGATGCGGAAGCGCGGGTGGACGCGGGCCAGTGCGCGGGGGAGCGCGCCCTGGTCGCCCATCGACAGCATCGTGCGGCTGAGGGTCAGCACGGTCGTCTCCGTCGAGGCGGCGGCCGAGGTGAGGACCATGAGGATCAGCAGGTGCCACAGCACCGAGCCGAAGCCGCTCGACCCGAACACCGCGGTGCCGAAGCCGTAGAGGACGTCCCCGGAGTTGTCCGGGTTGTTCAGGCCGATCCCGGAGTCGCCGATGCCGGCGAAGGAGATCGCGGCGAACGTGGCGAGAAGGTACAGCGCCACAAGCAGCACGGTGGACCAGGTCGCGGCGCGGCCCGGGACGCGGTGCCGGTCGATGGTCTCCTCGTTGACGGTGAGCGCCGTCTCCCAGCCCCAGTAGATGAACAGCATCAACACCAGCGCGCTGACGAACGAACTCAGGGACGCGCCCTCGAAGGGGTTCAGCCAGGACAGGCTCGGCCGCCGGGTCCCGGTCGGCGCGCTGCCGGCGTACACCTTGACGAGCGCGACGACGGACAGGGCCACGAGCATGCCGAACTCCAGGAAGAGCAGGGCGCGTTGGACGGCCGCCGCGATCTCGATGCCGCGATAGCAGACCAGGGTCATCAGCGCGAGCCAGCCGAGTCCGGCGAGCAGCACCCGCCAGTTGGCCGGATCGGAACCGATGTTCTCCGCGCCGAACAGCAGGAACACGTACTGCCCCGCGACCTGCGCGAGGCTGCCGATCACGAGGACGAAGGACGCGATGATCGCCCAGCCGCCGAGGAAGCCGAGGCTCGGGTTCAGTGAGCGCGTGGCCCAGGTGAAGATCGTGCCGCAGTCCGGGTCGCGCCGGTTGAGCGCCGCGTAGCCGAAGGAGACGAACAGGATCGGGACGAAGGCGAGGACCACCACGGCCGGGGCCTGGAAGCCGACGTATCCGACGACGAAGGCCAGGGTCGCGGTGAGGCTGTAGGCGGGCGCCGCGGAGGCCACGGCGAGGATCAGGCTGGTGGCCATGGAGAGCGCGCCGGAGCGCAGACCCTTGTCCGTCTGGGCCTCACGCACCTGGAGTTGCGAATCCGAGGTCATTGCCACTCCCGATCTAGTGGTCTACGGGTACCAGCAAGAAAACGCAATGACTGATTGGCGAGTCAGACTGGCTGCGGCGGGAAGCGCTGTCAAGGCTTCGATCGCAATTGTGTGGCGCATCTTGACTGGCGAGTCAATCTTGCGACACGGTGGCCGGCGTGACACCACTCGAAACTTCTGCCGTCGACACCGAGGTCCTGGTCGTGGGCGCCGGATACGCGGGGCTCACCACCGCGTGGCGGCTGGCCGCCGCCGGGGTCGACGTCGTCGTGTTGGAGGCCGCCGACCGTGTGGGCGGCCGCGTGTTCAGCCAGGTGAGCCCGTCCGGCGTACGGATCGACCACGGAGGTCAGTGGATCGGGCCGAGCCAGCGGCGGTTCCGCGCGCTGGCGGACCACTTCGGTTGCCGGACGTTCCCGACCTGGGAGACCGGGCGGCACGTCGAGATCCGTGCCGACGGCACCCGCGTGGACTTCGCGGGCGGCGCCCCGGACACCGGACCGGGCATCGAGGAGTACGAACGCGTCACCGCCCTGCTCGACGACCTCGCCCGTACCGTCGACCTCGAACTGCCGTGGTCCACCCCGCGGTTCGCGGAGTTCGACGCCCGGTCGGCCGAGGACTTCTTCCGCGCGCAGACCGACGACGAGGACGCCCTCCGGCGACTGGCGCTGGCGATCCAGGGCGTGTGGTGCGCCGAACCGCGCGAGATCTCCTTCTTCCACGTGCTGTTCTACCTGGCCTCGGGCGGCGGCTACGAACAGCTGATGGAGACCCGCGGCTGCGCCCAGGACGCCCGCTTCTGCGACGGGGCGGACGCGGTGGCCCACGCGCTCGCGAAGGAACTGGGCGGGCGGGTCCGGCTCGGCGAACCGGTGCTGTCCCTGCGGCAGACCGCGCACGGAGTGGAGGCGTACACCGGCCACACCGTCGTCCGTGCGAGGCGAGCGGTCGTCGCCGTACCCCCGGCGGCGGTCGAGCGGATCGCCTTCGACCCGGTGCTGCCCACCGCGCGGCGCGGCTGGGTGCGCCACGCGCCGATGGGACGCGTCGCCAAGGTGCACGCCGTGTACGACGAACCCTTCTGGCGCACGGCCGGACGCTCCGGGATCGCGACGCTCTACGGCGACGGTCCGGTCGGCGTGGTCTTCGACAACTCCCCGGAGGACGCCTCGCGCGGCGTGCTCGTCGCGTTCGTCTACGGCGACCGGCTCGACCGCTGGTCCGCCACAACCGACGCCGAGCGCCGCCACGAGGTGCTGACCGCGCTGTCCGCGGTGGCCGGACCCCGGGCCGCGGCGCCGATCGACTACGTCGAAAAGATCTGGCCGCGGACGGGCTGGACCATCGGAGGCTACGAGTGCTTCGTGACCCCGGGCGGCTGGACCCGGCACGGCAGGGACGGCTGGCGGCAGCCGTCCGGGCTCGTCCACTGGGCGGGGACCGAGACCGCCTCGGTGTGGAACGGCTACATCGACGGGGCGATCTCGTCGGGCGAGCGCGCCGCGGCCGAGGTGATCAGCGCCCTGACGGCCGTCGGACACCTGGGGTGAATCGCCTTGGCTGACATACTGACCCGGTTATGACCAGCACCGAAGAGCGGCCGGCCGTGACCGCCGCCGAGCTGCCGGAACGCGTACGGACGGCGATCCGCGCGGCCTCCGTCTCCCAGCGCGAGGTCGCCCACCGGATCGGCATGGACCCGACCGCGCTGTCCAAGGCGCTGCGCGGGACGCGGCGGCTGCGCGACGAGGAGATCGCCGCCCTCGCGAAGGTCTGCGGGGTGTCCACGGCGTATCTGGTCGAGGGCGTCGGTCCGGAGCCGGTGCTCCCGCCCGAGACCGGACGGGACCGGGCGCAGCCGGTGACGGCGCAGGAGCGCCGGGACCAGATCCTGGAGGCCGCGACCGTCCTCATCGCCCGCCGCGGCTACCACAACGTGCGCGTCTCGGACATCGCACGCTACTGCGGGACCAGCACGGCGACGGTGCACTACCACTTCCCCAGCAAGGAAGCCACGCTGCACGCGGCGCTCGAGTACTACGCGCGGCGGTTCCGCGCGCGGCTCGACGAGGAGTTCGGCCGGGCGACGTCCGCGCGGGACAAGCTGCGCCGCCTGATCGAGGTGCAACTGCCCCTCACCGCCGACGACATCGACGAATGGTCGGTGTGGATCCAGTTCTGGAACCAGGCGATGCTCGAACCCCGCTTGCGGGCCGCGCAGCGGCGGATCTACTCGGGCTGGTACGGGGTCGTGGTGGACGTGCTGAACGAGTGCCGGTCCGAGGGCCTGGCGCCGGAGGCGGACGTGGAAGCCCTCGCCGACCGGTTCACCGCGATGGTCGACGGCCTGGCGATGCAGATCCTCGCCGGCTCGACCGAGATGCGGCCGGACCGCATGCGTTCGCTCCTGCTCGGGGCCTTCGAACCGCACCTCGACCTGACGGATCGCTTCCGTGCTTCCAGCGTCGACTCCGGTCACGCGGAGCCAAGTTGATATGCGAAGCTGTCGTCAACCGATCACGGGTCCGTTGGCCGTGGCGGTCGTGGAGAGGGGAGCCCAGGGTGGGCAAGGACGGCTTCCGCGCCGAGGAGATCGACACCAGCAGGCCGCATCCCGCGCGGATCTACGACTACCTGCTGGGCGGCAAGGACCACTACGAGGTGGACCGCAAGGCCGGTGACGCACTCGCCGCCGCGGCGCCCGAGGCGCGGATCGGTGTGCGGGCCAACCGCGACTTCATGCGGCGCGCCGTCCGTCACGTCGTCGAGGCCGGCGTCCACCAACTCCTCGACATCGGCACCGGCCTGCCCACCTCGCCGAACGTGCACGAGACCGCCCAGGCCACCGCGCCGGACGTGCGGGTCGCGTACGTCGACAACGACCCGATCGTCAAGGTCCACGGCGACGCGCTGCTCAGCGACACCAGCGCGACCAGCATCGTGCTCGGCGACCTGCGCGAGCCGCGGGCCGTCCTGGACCACCCCGACGTCCGCAAGGTCATCGACTTCGACCAGCCGGTCGCCGTACTCCTCGTCGCCGTCGTCCACTTCCTCACCGAGGCGGACGAGCCCGAGCAGATCGTGGCCACCCTGCGCGACGCGCTCGCGCCCGGCAGCTACCTCGTTCTCTCCCACGCCACCGGTGACTTCGCCGACCGCCGCGACGCGCAGGCCGTCTACAACAACGCCAGCGCCACCCTGAACCTGCGCTCCCGCGCCCAGGTGGAGCGGTTCTTCGACGGCTTCGAACTGGTCGAGCCGGGACTGGCTCAGGTGCCGTTCTGGCGCCCGGACGCCACGCCACCGGCGCGCTCCGAGGAGATCGGCTTCTACGGGGGCGTGGCGCGCAAGCTGGGCTGAACCCGCCCGCGGGCGGCCCGTTGAGGGAGCGGCCGGCGGTCCGGACGGCGCGTGCTAGGCGTGGCTGTGCCGCCAGCCCGCCCCCATCCGGACCGCGCCCACGAGATGCGGGTGACCCTCGTGCAGGTCCGTGTGCTCGTGCTCGACCGTCGGCCGAGGCTGCCGCCACAGGCGGACGGCGAGCAGGGACGCGGCCGACGTGAGGGCGCCCAGGGCGACTACGGCCCCCTGCAGCCCAACTGCCGCGCCCAGCAGGCCCGCCAGCGGATAGGTCAGCAGCCAGCAGCCGTGCGACAGCGAGAACTGCGCGGCGAACGCCGCCGTCCGTTCCTGTGCCGGGACCGAGCGCCGGATCAGCCGGGCGGTCGGCGTGAGGATCGTCGAGCAGCCCGCGCCGAACGCGGCCCACAGGACCAGGAGCGCCGGCGCACGCCAACTCCCGTACCGCGCGGCCGTGATGGCGCCGAGCCCGGCGAAGACGACACCGAGCAGCAGAGCCCCGCGCAGCATCACCGTCCGGTCCGCCACCCGGTCCAGCACGCGTGGCAGCGCCAGCGCGACGGCCATCGAGCCCGCGCCGTACGCGCCGAGTGCCGCCGCCACGGCGTGGGCCGACAGGCCGAGGAACTCGCGTACGTAGAGGACGGAGTTGACGGTCACCATCGCGCTCGCGCAGGCCACCGCGAGGTTCAGCGCGAGCAGGGCGCGCAGTCGCGGGACGGCGAGGAAGAGACGCGTGCCCGCCGTCGCCTTGGCGTAGGCGCGGCCCGCCGGGCGCGTCCAGGACGGCCTCGGCAGCGTCGTCGAGAGCACGAGTGCTGCCGAGGCGAGGAAGCCCAACACCGTTCCGCTGAAGAGCCAGTTGTACGTGATCACCGACAGCAGCGCGGCGGCCAGGGCGGGCGAGAACAGGCTCTCAAGGTCGTACGCCAGCCGGGACATGGACAGCGCCCGCGTGTAGTCGCGCTCCGCCGGCAGCACGTCCGGGATCACGGCCTGGAACGTGGGGGTGAACGCGGCCGACGCGGACTGGAGCAGGAAGACCAGGACGTAGACCTGCCAGACCTGGTCGACGAAGGGGAGCAGCGAGGCGACACCGGCCCGCGTGAGGTCGGCGGCCACCATCAGCGTCCGGCGCGGCACCCGGTCGGCCACGGCAGCGACGAGCGGCGCGATCGCCACGTACGCCACCATCTTGATCGCGAGCGCGGTGCCGAGCACCGAACCGGCGTCGGCGCCCGCGATGTCGTATGCCAGCAGGCCGAGCGCCACGGTGGCCAGGCCGGTGCCGACCAGGGCGACGACCTGGGCGGTGAAGAGCCGGCGATAGGTGCGGTTGCGCAGGACGGCGAGCATGCGGACGGCTCCCTGGGGAGGGGCGGTCGGTTCGACGCCGTCAGCATAGTCGTCATGTGCGCATCTGCGCATATGACGATCAGGTTTTGAGGCGTGGTTCGTGTCGGACTGGCCCTAGGCTGACCCCATGCCCTCACGCGAGCCCCTGCCACCTGCGGCCGATACGCATCTGCGGGCCCCGGACGGCGCGCGGCTGGCTGAGGCGACCGAGGTCTTCGCGCTGCTCTCCGATGCGACCCGGCTGCATCTGCTGTGGCTGCTCGCGCAGGGCGAGTCGGATGTGGGTTCACTGGCCGAGCGGTGCGAGGCGTCCCGGACCGCCGTCAGTCAGCACCTGGCCAAACTGCGGCTCGCGGGTCTGGTGGAGACGCGGCGTGAAGGACGGCACGTCCACTACAGCCTGCGCGACGGGCATCTGCGACGCCTTGTCATGGAGGCGCTCAGCCATGCGGACCACCGGGTCACCGGCAAGGCACCGCACGACTGAGACGACTCAGGCAGTGGTCACGTACGCGACCTGAACGCCCATTCCATCCTCGGCTCCATGGCGAACCGGAAGACCCGTCGGACCGGCGGTGTGCACAGCAGGGTCACGACCACCGCGGCGAAGAGGGTGACGACGATCTCGCCGACCGGCCGGTAGATCCAGTCGGGGGAGTACCAGCCCCAGGGCTTCGATGCCTGGGCGATGAAACCGTGCAGGAGATAGCCGTACAGCGTGCCCGCGCCCAGCACGGTGAACCACGTCCGGCGCCCCGGCACCCAGGACAGGAAGCAGGCGACCAGCACGGTCGAGCAGCCGAAGATGGCCAGCGTCATCAGCGGTCCGGCCCAACCGGGCGAGCCCAACTGCTCGGCGCTGTCGCGGTGGAAGAACCACGCGCCCGTCATGTGGGGCGCCGACCAGTACGCCACCGCGAGCCCGCACAGGGCCACCGGTACGGCGAGCAGGCGCACCTTCCACTGGCGCAGCAGCCGGAAGTGCTCGGGCCGTAGACACAGGCCGAGCACGAAGTACGGCAGGAACTGCAGCAGGCGCTGCATGTCGAGGTCCTCGCCGATGGACGGTGACATGGTCGCCAGCATCGCGATGACCAGCGCGATCGGCAGCGGCCAGCGCACCTGCCGCCAGATCGGGGTGGTCAGCCGCCAGACGAACAGGGCGGCGAGGAACCAGGTCAGATACAGCGGGTCCAGCAGGCTGACCGCGCGGTCCGGCTCGTGGTCGGTCCACCGGGTGAACAGGGTGTACGCCGTCTCGAAGAGGACGTACGGGACGGCGACGCCCGTCACCAGGCGCCGGATCCGCTGCGGGCTCGCGTCGAAGGAACGCGAGAAGTAGCCCGAGATCACGATGAACGCCGGCATGTGGAAGGCGTAGACGAACGTGTAGACAGCGGTGACGGTACGGCTGCCGTCCCGCAGCGGCTCCCATGCGTGACCCATCGCGACCAGCACGATCGCCAGGTACTTGGCGTTGTCGAAGTAGGAGTCGCGGGACTTCGCCGGTCGGGGCGTGGGCGTGCCCGGCTGGGCGGTGCCGGGTTCGGGCCTGGTCCGCGTGGGGGCGGGAACAGGGGCGGGGACGGGAGCGGGCTCGGTGCGTGTGGTCTGGCTCACCACATCACCCGCAAACGGTGTGGAGGGGATGACACATCCCACGCGCCTCACCGGTTCTGGACGACGTAAACCCGGCCCGGGAAAATCCGGACCGGGTCAGCGGCACAGCCGCCCGTCAGGGCGGGACGCTCAGAGGTCGAACTCGTGCGGCGGCAGGTCGAGCGCGAAGCACGCCTCCCGTACGACGGCCTGCTCCGTCTTGTCGAAGTCGCCGTCGGCGCCGCCGATGACGATGCCGATCTGGATGACGGCACGGGCCTCGGCCGGCTTCTTCTTGGCCTTGGCGATCTCCTGGAGCACGGTGACCTTTCCGAAGGCGAAGTCGGCGGTCAGCTTGTTCAGGTTCTCCTCGAAGCGGCGGCGGAGGTCGTCCGCGGGGAAGTTCTGCAGGACCTCGTTGGTGGAGATGAGCTGGGCCACGCGCTGGCGCTCGGCCGGGTCGATGGTGCCGTCCGCCGCCGCGACGAGCGCGCACATCGCCATGCTGGCGTCACGGAACGCACCGCTCTTGAGGTCGTTCTTCTTCGACACCAGCTGGGTCTGCATCGTCGATGCGGATTCCTTGATGCGGTCCCACAGGGCCATGCGCACTCCTGGTACTCGGGTCGGATGTCCGTCGGACATCTACAACATCGTGGAAACTGCCGGTCCGGTGGATAAGTTCCCATCGTTCCTTCGATGTTCACGGCGGTCACGCGGGCCGTGTGCGATGCATTGACCGGACCTGGTCCGGACGTTAGCTTGCGGCAGATTCTCGACGGGGGAGGACGCGTGAACTCAGCGATGCGGGCTGCCGTGATGCTGGTCGGTACAGGGATGCTGGCGCTCGTCGCGTGCGGCGGCGACGGTGACGGAGGCAGGGCGGCCGGTCCGTCCACGACACCGGAGGCCGAAGCCACCGCCAACGACTTCGGCTGTCTGTCGGGCAAGCAGCTCAAGAAGTCGATCACCTTCAAGGACAGCGCGGGCGCCGACGTCGACGGCTACGAGACGGGCACCGGCGCGACCGGCGTCATCCTGTCCCACCAGTCCGACAACAACATCTGCTCCTGGGTCGCCGGCGCGGAGGAGCTCGCGTCCGACGGCTACCGCGTGATCGCCGTCGACAGCAACGGTTCCGAGGTGGAGGAGATCCAAGGGGCCGCCGAACGGCTGCGCGGCGAAGGGGCCGGGAAGATCGTCCTGATCGGTGCCTCCAAGGGCGGCACCGCCTCACTGGTCGCCGCGTCGGAGGTGCGGCCGGCGGTCGTGGCGGTGGTGTCGGTGTCCGGTCCCGGGCTGTACCAGGACATGGACGCGACCGCCGCCGTACCGAAGTTGACCATGCCGGCGTATTTCATCGCCGCGAAGGGAGACGGTGAATTCGCCTCCGACGCGCAGGAGTTGGCGAAGCTGGCCAAGAAGTCCCCGGGGAAGAAACTGGAGTTGGTGGACGGTGCCCAGCACGGCAACGACCTGCTGAACCAGCAGCCGTCCGTGTGGGACGAGGTGAAGGCGTTCATCGCGAAGCACAGTTAATTCCGGTGACTGACACCCACCGATCTCCCTACACTCGGCAGGTCACGTCAGACCGGATGAGGGGAGCCCGACCGTGCGTCACCGCGCCGCTGTCGTCGTTTCCCGTTCCCGGTATCAGGTGATCCTGGTGTCTTCGGCCGTCCGGTGCTCGCTGCGCGGCCGGCACCGGATGCCCGTGACGAACGTCTGACACGTATCTTCCCGTCCACTTTCTCGTCCACCGACGAGCCTTCGTGGCGCCCGTCGTCGTGGCGTTCCGTCCGGGAATCGCGCTGCCCTTTTCCGATCGCGAGATCACCAGAAAGGCCCATGGGCCGTGCGCACTCACCTCAACCCCCTGACCCTCGTCCGCAACTTCGGCATCCTCGCCCACGTCGACGCGGGCAAGACCACCGTCACCGAGCGGATCCTGTTCGCCACCGGCACCACGCACCGGCGCGGTGAGGTCCACGACGGCACCACCGTCACCGACTTCGACCCGCAGGAGCGCGACCGCGGGATCACCATCTTCGCGGCGGCGGTGAGCTGCACGTGGGACGGTCACCGGATCAACCTGATCGACACTCCCGGGCACGTGGACTTCGCCGACGAGGTGGAGCGCGCGCTCAGGGTGCTCGACGGGGCGGTCGCGGTGTTCGACGCCGTCGCGGGCGTGGAACCGCAGAGCGAGTCCGTGTGGCGGCAGGCCGATCGGCACGGCGTGCCCAGGATCGCCTTCGTCAACAAGCTGGACCGCGCGGGCGCGGACCTCGACAGCGCCGTCGACTCGATCCGGGAACGACTGCATCCGGCGCCGCTGGTCGTGCAGTTGCCCATCGGTGTCGAGGGCGGTTTCGCCGGCGTCGTCGACCTGCTGCGGATGCGCGCGCTGGTGTGGGTCGACGGTGCCGAGACGGCCGAACTCGTGCCCGTGCCCGGGGAGTTGCACGAGGAGGCGCATCGGCGTCGGCGGCTGCTGGAGGAGGCCGTCGCCGAACTCCATCCGGCGGCGCTGGAGGAGTTCTGCGCCCACGGCAGGCTGTCCGCCGAGACGCTGGCCGCCGCTCTGCGGGACCTCACCCGCAGCGGGGACGGACTGGTCGTGCTCTGCGGCTCGGCCTACCGCAACCGCGGGATCGAGCCGCTGCTCGACGCCGTCGTGTCCTACCTGCCGTCGCCGCTCGACGTGCCCGCCGTACGGGGCACGGCCGACGGCACGGCGGAGGGCGCGACGGAGGAACGGCCCGCGGATCCGGCGGCGCCCTTCGCGGCACTGGCGTTCAAGGTGAACGCCACTCCGACGGGACGGCTGACGTATCTGCGGGTGTATTCGGGAACGGTCGAGAAGGGAGACACCGTGTGGGACGCGGTCGCACACCGTACCGAGCGCGTCGGGCGGATCCTGCGCGTCCGGGCGGACCGGCACGCCCAGGTCGACCGCGCGGTCGCCGGGGACATCGTCGCGGTGGCCGGGCTGAAGGCCGCCCGGGCGGGTGCGACGCTGTGCGCGCCCGGCGCTCCGCTGGTGCTGGAACCGCCCGGTGTCGCCGAACCCGTGGTCTCCGTGGCGGTCGAGGCCAGCAGGTCGATCGAGACCGGCCGGCTGGCGTCGGCGCTCGCGCGACTGGTCGAGGAGGACCCCTCGCTGGTCGTGCGGACGGATCCCGAGACGGGTCAGACGGTGCTGTCGGGCATGGGTGAACTGCATCTGGAGGTGGCGACGGAGCAGCTGCGGCGCGTCCACGGCGTGGAGGTCAACGTCGGCCGTCCGAGGGTGAGTTACCGCGAGACGGTCGGGCGCGGGGTGTCCGGTCTTGTCTTCCGGCACGTCAAACAGGACGGCGGGGCAGGGCAGTTCGCCCATGTCGTCCTCGATGTCGAACCGGCGGACAGCGGCTTCGAGTTCCGCTCCGCGGTCGTCGGCGGGCGGGTCCCGCAGGAGTACGTCCGCGCGGTCGAGGCCGGCTGCCGGGACGCCCTTGCCGAAGGACCGCTGGGCGGGCACCCGGTGACCGGGCTGCGCGTCACGCTCACCGACGGATCGACCCACGTGAAGGACTCCTCCGACACGGCCTTCCGCACGGCGGGCCGGCTCGGACTGCGGGAGGCCCTGCGCGCCTGCGCGATGGTCCTCCTGGAGCCGGTCGTCGAGGTCACGGTCACCGTGCCCGACGAGTCTGTCGGCGGAGTCCTCGGCGACCTCGCCGCCCGCCGCGGCCGAGTCTCCGGCTCGACCACACGCGGCGGCTCGGCCATCGTGACGGCGACCGTGCCCCTGTCCGAACTCTTCGGCTACGCGACGAGGTTGCGCAGCCGGAGCCAGGGCCGCGGCACGTTCACGGCCCGGCCCACCGGGTACGCGCCGGCGCCCGCGGGGATGTCGGCACGGTGACTCGGTGGGCTGGGGGTCTGGTGGCTCGGTGGTCGTGATGGCGACCGAGCCTCCGGCTGGACTCTGCGGCTGCGCAACCCGGTTGCCCAACCGGAGCCGGAGCTGGACCCGCAGCCGCAGCCGCAGGTAGAGCCAGGGCCGCGGCACGTTCACGGCCCGGCCCGGCCCGGCCCACCGGGTATGCGACGGCGCCCGCGGGGATGTCGGCACGGTGACTCGGTGGGCCGGGGTCTGGTGGCTCGGGGCACCGGCGGATCGGGGGCTCGGTGGTCGTGATGGCGACCGAGCCTCCGGCTGGACTCTCCGGCTGCGCAACCCGGTTGCCCAGCCGGAGCCGGAGCCGGAGCCGGAGCTGGAGCTGGACCGCAGCCGTAGGTAGAGCCAGGGCCGCGGCACGTTCACGGCCCGGCCCACCGGGTATGCGACGGCGCCCGCCGGAACGTCGACGTGGTGACCCGGTGAGCCGGGGGTTCGGTGAGTCGGGAACCGGTGGTTCGCCGACTCGTCGGCTCCGTGACCGACCGGTACGGCGGCCCCGCTCCTCAACCGGCGCGGGGCCGCCCCCGGTTCACGGGTACGACACCACCGTGGACGGGATGGTCGACGTGCCCGAGGTCGGCGAACCGGTCTCGTTGATGACGTGCTCGTACTGGCCCTGGCCGCCGAGCGAGACCACGAGCAGGTCGTGGAACTTCACCCCCGACCGGATCGGCGCCGCGAAGCCGTTGTGCTGCACGATCGCCGGGTTGACGTTGTAGTAGCAGTAGCTGCCCAGACCCCAGCCCTCGTGCACGGTGACGTTGTCGCCGACCTTGTAGGCGGCGTACCCCTTGATCGAGCCGTTCTGGATCGCGGCCTGGTTGGGCGCGTCGTACGCCTTCTCGTTCTGGAAGAAGATCGTGCGGCCGCGCTCGCCGTTCCACTGCACGTCGTACTTGTTGAAGTGCTCCACGAACAGGCCGGTCGCCAGCACGTCGGCGCCGTTGACGAGGAGGCCGTAGTCGGCCCGGTTGGTGTCCCAGCCGATGCCCGAGCCGTGGTCGGCGCGCCACAGCCAGGTGTGGTCGACGATGGTGTGGCGGTTGTTGATGACCATGCTGGTGGTCGCCTTGCCCGCGCCCGCGCCGCCGATGCGGACGAACACGTCCTGGACGGTGGTGGGGTTGGCGGAGTGGTCCGTCGTCGTGCCCGCGGGCCCGACCTCCAGCAGGGTGGCCGAGTTGACCGTGCCCGCGTCGATGAGGAAGCCCGCGAGCCGCACACCGTCGACGTCGGCGACCTTGAGGGCCGTGACTCCGTTGTCGGGGACGAGCGTCGCGTAACCCAGGCCCAGCACCACGGTGTTGGCGCGGTTCACCTGGATCGGCGCATTCAGGTGGTAGATGCCCGGCGTCAGCAGGAGGTGCAGCCCCTGCGTGAGTGCCTCATTCAGCGTGGCCGCGCTGACGCCCGGCTTGGCGACGTAGAACTGCGACAGGGACAGCGAGGTGCCGCGCGGTGTGCCGTTGCCCCAGGTCACCCCGCTCGCGTTGGTGCGCTTCTCCGGGAGGAAGATCCGGTACTCGGTGCCGTTCAGGTACAGGAAGGGCTTCTCGCGGGAGACCGGTGTCGTGCCGAGGGTGGTGTACACCGGGTTCGGGAAGCCCTGCGGGGGCGCGCCCTGCACGCCCGAGAACACCATGTTCCAGACGCCGTTGAGCCAGCTGCCGATCACGCTGTCTCGCGTGTACCACTGCTGCTGCGAGTACGGCTGGACCTGGCCGTCGATCCGGCTGTCGGCGATGTAGCCGCCGGAGGCCCAACCGTAGCCGTTGGGCGAGAGGTTGAGGTTCCCGCGCACGTGCATCCGACGGAAGGGGGCCGCCTGAGCCACGGCCCACCTGTTCGTGCCGTTCACGGGCACCAGCGCGAGGTTCTCCGCCGAACGCCAGAAGTTCTGGGTGGCGTTGCCGTTGAACCAGCCGGCGTCGACGGTGATGTCGCCGTTGATGGTGGTGTTGTCGGGGGACAGACCGAGGCCCGAGATCGAGGTGTAGAAGCCGAGTTGGGCGTTGAGCCCGCTGTAGGTGCCGGGCTTGAAGAGCAGCTGGTAGCGGCCGGTACCGAACTGCGCCGTCTCCTGCTGCTGGAAGATCTGGTCCAGCCTGGACTGGATGCTGGCGGACGACATCGACGGGTCGAAGACGATCACGTTGGCGCCGAGGTCGCCGCCGCCGGGGAGGGCGGCCGCACTCGGGGCAGCGGCGGAGGCGGACGTGGGGGCGGCCTCCGCGCGGGCGGACAGGCCGAGCACCACCGGAGCGGCAGCGGCGGCCGCGGCACCGAGGACAGTTCTGCGAGGTAGGGCGGGTAGGGACATGGGGCGGCTCTCCTGTTCAGGAAGTGAACACGGTGGGGTTTGGGAGCGCTCTCTTGTCCTTGAATGCTTCAACTGCCTGAACGGATGCGTCAAGAGGTGCGACCGGAGTTCCACGATGGTTGCCGTACCCCTTGACGAGGGCATCTCTTGAGGTTTAACTCACGTCCTAAATTAAGTCATGACTGTAATCCCTGAAGGGACACCGGGAGCCATGCGCAGCATCCGAGCCGCGGCCGTAGGCGCCGTCACCATGTCACTCGCCCTCGCCGCCACGGCCTGCGGAGGCGGTTCGTCGACGAACGGCGGGTCCAACGACTCGCCGAAGACCCTCACGTACTGGGCCTCCAACCAGGGCGCGAGCATCGCCATCGACAAGAAGGTCCTCCAGCCGGAGCTGGACAAGTTCCAGAAGCAGACCGGCATCAAGGTCAAGCTGGAGGTCGTCCCCTGGTCGGACCTGCTGAACCGCATCCTGACCGCGACCACCTCGGGCCAGGGCCCCGACGTCCTGAACATCGGCAACACCTGGAGCGCCTCGCTCCAGGCCACCGGCGCCCTGCTGCCGTGGGACGCGACGAACTTCGGCAAGATCGGCGGCAAGGACCGCTTCGTCGACTCCGCGCTCGGCTCGACCGGCGCCGAGGGCAAGGACCCGGCCGCGGTCCCGCTGTACTCGATGGCGTACGCCCTCTACTACAACAAGGAGATCTTCGCCGACGCCGGCATCAGCAAGCCCCCGGCCACCTGGGCCGAGCTGGTCGCCGACGGCAAGAAGATCCAGGCGAAGGGCAAGTCGGCGCTCGGCGCCGAGGGCGCCAACGTCTCCGAGAACATCCACCACACCTTCGTCTTCGCCAAGCAGCACGGCGGTGAGTTCTTCACCCCCGACGGCAAGGCCGACTTCACCAACGACGCGGTGGTCGCCGGCGTGAAGCAGTACGTCGACCTGATGGCCAAGGACAAGGTCATTCCGACCGGTGACGCCGAGTACGCGCAGAACCAGTCCGTGAGCGACTTCGCCAAGGGCAAGCAGGCGATGCTGCTGTGGCAGTCCGCCTCCGCCAACCTCAAGTCGCAGGGCATGGACGAGTCCAAGTACGGCATCGCCCCGGTGCCCGTGCAGTCCGGCACCCCCGGCACCGGCGCGCAGGTCAACTCGATGGTCGCGGGCATCAACCTCGCCGTCTTCAAGAACACCGACAACCTCGACGGCGCCACCAAGTTCGTGAAGTTCATGACCAGCGACGCCGAGCAGAAGATCCTCAACACCGCCTACAGCTCCATCCCACCGGTCAAGGCCGCCCAGGAGGACGCCGCCTTCAACACCGCCTCGAACTCCGTCCTCAAGAACACCCTCGCCACCAGCGCCGCGGCCCTGCCGCAGGTCGCCGACGAGTCGCAGTTCGAGACCGCGGTCGGCACCGCCGTCAAGGACCTGTTCGCGGACGTCGCCGCCGGCCGCGCGGTGACCACCGCATCGGTCAAGGCGAAGCTCGAGAAGGCCCAGCAGCAGATGCCGGCGAAGTGAGAGAAACAATGACGACCACTGCACCCGCAGAGGCCGCCGTGCACAAGAACTCTCCCGGGTCGGCGGAGAAAGCGCCCCGCCGCCGTCCCGGGAGGATCCGCCGCATCGCACTGCCGTATCTGCTGCTCCTGCCCGCCCTGTTCCTCGAACTCCTGGTCCACCTCATCCCGATGGTCATCGGCATCGTGATGAGCTTCAAGGAGCTCACCCAGTTCTACATCCGGGACTGGGGGACCGCGCCCTGGTCCGGCTTCGACAACTACAAGGTGTCGGTCGACTTCGACGCCCCCGTCGGCCAGGACCTGCTGCACTCCTTCTTCGTCACCGTCGTCTTCACCATCCTGTCGGTCAGCCTGTGCTGGCTGATCGGCACGGCGGCGGCGGTCTACATGCAGGACAACTTCCGCGGCCGTGGCTTCCTGCGCGCCCTGTTCCTGGTCCCGTACGCCCTGCCGGTCTACGCGGCCGTCATCACCTGGGTGTTCATGTTCCAGCACGACAACGGCCTGGTGAACCACGTCCTGCACGACCAGCTGCACATCACCGACAAGCCGTCGTTCTGGCTGATCGGCGACAACAGCTTCTACGCGCTGCTGATCGTGCACGTGTGGAAGGGCTGGCCGTTCGCCTTCCTCATCGTGATGGCCGGCCTGCAGAACATCCCCAAGGAGCTGTACGAGGCCGCCGCGCTGGACGGCGCCGGGATGGTGCAGCAACTGCGCCGTATCACCCTGCCGTCCCTGCGCCCGGTCAACCAGGTCCTCGTCCTGGTGCTGTTCCTGTGGACGTTCAACGACTTCAACACGCCCTACGTCCTGTTCGGCAAGGCCGCTCCCGAGGCCGCGGACCTCATCTCGGTCCACATCTACCAGGCCTCGTTCGTCACCTGGAACTTCGGCACCGGCTCCGCCATGTCCGTACTCCTGCTGCTGTTCCTGCTGGTCGTGACGGGCGTCTACCTCGCGCTCACCTCGCGCGGACGGAGGACCGCCGATGTCTAGCCCCAGCTCGCCGATGGCGCCGCCGCGCTCCTTCATCTGGTCCCGGCGGATCTTCCTGACGCTGCTCACCGGCTTCGTGCTGATCCCGGTGTACGTGATGGTCTCCAGCTCGCTGAAGCCGCTGGCCGACGTCACGGGCAAGTTCCGCTGGCTGCCCAGCGGGCTGACCATCCGCCCGTACATCGACATCTGGTCGACCGTGCCGCTCGCCCGGTACTTCGTGAACTCGCTGGTCGTGGCGGGCGCGGCGACCGTCCTGTCGGTGGTGATCGCGGTCTTCTCGGCGTACGCCGTCAGCCGCTACAGCTTCCGCGGCAAGCGGGTGTTCACGGTCACCGTGCTGTCCACGCAGATGTTCCCGGGCATCCTCTTCCTGCTCCCGCTGTTCCTCATCTACGTCAACATCGGCAACGCCACCGGCATCGCCCTGTTCGGCTCGCGCGGCGGGCTGATCCTGACGTATCTGACCTTCTCCCTGCCGTTCTCGATCTGGATGCTGATCGGGTACTTCGACTCGGTGCCGCGCGACCTGGACGAGGCCGCCCTGGTGGACGGCTGCGGGCCGCTCGGCGCGCTGTTCCGGGTCGTGGTGCCGGCCGCGATCCCCGGCATCGTCGCGGTCGCCGTCTACGCGTTCATGACCGCGTGGGGCGAGGTGCTGTTCGCGTCGGTGATGACCAACGACACCACCCGGACCCTCGCCGTCGGCCTCCAGGGCTACTCCACGCTCAACGACGTGTACTGGAACCAGATCATGGCCGCCTCGCTGGTCGTCAGCGTGCCCGTGGTCGCCGGATTCCTGCTCCTCCAGCGCTACTTGGTCGCCGGGCTGACGGCGGGCGCCGTCAAGTGAGCGACTCCCCCCACTCCGAAGGGACATCTGTGACCATCGACTTCGCCGCACTCCCGCACGACTTCCTGTGGGGCACGGCCACCGCGGCGTACCAGATCGAGGGAGCCGTCGCCGAGGACGGACGCGCGCCGTCGATCTGGGACACGTTCTCGCACACGCCCGGCAAGATCGCGAACAACGACAACGGCGACGTCGCCTGCGACCACTACCACCGCTGGCGCGAGGACATCGGCCTGATGCGCCAACTGGGCACCAACGCCTACCGGTTGTCGATCGCGTGGCCGCGCGTGGTGCCCGGCGGCGACGGCCCGGTCAACGCCAAGGGCCTCGCTTTCTACGACGAGTTGGTCGACGCCCTGCTGGAAGCGGGCATCGCCCCCTCCGTCACCCTCTACCACTGGGACCTCCCGCAGGCGTTGCAGGACCGGGGCGGCTGGCCCGAGCGGGCGACCGCCGAGCACTTCGCCTCGTACGCCTCCGTCGTGGCCGAACGCCTCGGCGACCGCGTCTCCCACTGGGCGACCCTGAACGAGCCCTCCTGCTCGTCCTGGATCGGCCACCTGGAAGGCAAGATGGCGCCGGGCTGGACGGACCTGACGGCCGCCGTCCGTACCTCCTACCACCTGCTGCTGGGCCACGGCCTCGCGGTCCAGGCGATCCGCGCCGCCGCCCCGGACGCCCAGATCGGCATCGTCAACAACCTGTCCACCGTGTACGCGGCCACCGACCGCGAGGAGGACATCCAGGCCGCCCGGCGGCACGACGGCCACGTCAACCGCTGGTGGCTGGACCCGATCCACGGCCGCGGCTTCCCGGCCGACATGCAGGAGGTCTACGGCGTCGAACTCCCCGAGCAGCCGGGCGACTTGGAGACCATCGCCGCGCCGCTGGACTGGCTCGGCCTGAACTACTACTTCCCGGCCACCGTCGCCGACGACCCGCGTGGGCAGGCGCCCCGCGTCCGCTCGGTCCGCCGCCTCGGCGTGCCGCGCACGGGGATGGACTGGGAGGTCGACGCGAGCGGCATCGAGACCCTGCTGCTCCGGCTCACCGAGGAGTACGGCGCCCGCAAGCTGTACGTCACCGAGAACGGCTCCGCCTACCCGGACGTCGTGCGGCCCGACGGCACCGTCGACGACCCGGAGCGCCAGGACTACCTGGAGAAGCACCTGGCGGCCTGCGCCTCGGCCGCCCGCAAGGGCGCCCCGCTGGCGGGATACTTCGCCTGGTCGCTGCTGGACAACTTCGAGTGGGCCTACGGCTACGAGAAGCGGTTCGGTCTGATCCACGTCGACTACCAGACGCAGGTCCGCACGATCAAGGGCACCGGACACCGGTACGCCGACATTGTGCGGACGCATCGCAGTCAGGCGCAGCGGGCGGCCTGACGGTCTCGGCTGCGGGCACGGTGGATGTGGGTGCGGGAGCCCACGTTCACCGTGCCGGGTCGGCGGACCTCTTCGGGTGGCCGGAAAGCTCGATCCTCACGGATGTACAGACCCCTAAATCTGTCATGAGCACGTCATCAAGATCCCCGCCTCAACCCCGTCTCATCCCCAGCTCAAAGGAGAGCCGCATGAGATCCCGCACCCTGTGGGCCGCTCTGGCCGCCGTGTCCCTGCTGTCCGCGACCCCGGCCTTCGCCGCCCCCGCCCCGGAGGCCGCCGCGGCCGCCGCCACCTGGGACACCGACCGCGCCGGCACCGCGTACACCGCGAACCCGGCCGCCGTCACCGCCTCCGGCAGCGAGAACGCCGGCACCGCCCCCGGCCTGGCCTTCGACGGCAACGGCGCCACCCGCTGGTCCAGCAACTTCGCCGACGACGCCTGGATCCGCGTCGACCTCGGCGCCACGATCCGCGTCGACCGCGTGACCCTGGACTGGGAGGCCGCCTACGGCAAGCGCTATGTCCTGGAGGTGTCGAAGAACGGCACCGACTGGACCCCCTTCTACACGGAGACGGCCGGCACCGGCGGCTCGATCACCGCGAACACGTATCCGCAGGAGGCGACGGGCCGCTACGTCCGCATGCGCGGCCTCGAACGCGCCACGCCTTATGGCTACTCGCTCTACTCCTTCAGGGTCTACGGCGGCGAACCGGCCCCCGCGTCCACGACCCGCAGCAACCTCGCCCTGAACCACCCGGCGTACTCGAACTACTACCAACACTCCGGCAACTCACCGGCGTTCCTCACCGACGGCGGCTGGCCCGCCAACCTCAAGGACGACGCGACCCGTTGGTCCAGCGACTGGAACGCCGACCGCTGGGTCTCGGTCGACCTGGGCGCCACCTCGACGATCTCCTCCGTCGACTTCTACTGGGAGGCGGCCTACGCCGTCGACTACCAGCTCCAGGTCTCCGACGACAACCGCACCTGGCGCACGGTCTACCAGCCCTCGGCCGCGGACGTGGCCGCCCGCCGGGCCGACATCAAGTCACCGGCGGAGGCCACGGGCCGCCACGACACGGTCACCCTCTCCACCCCGGCCACCGGCCGCTACGTCCGCATGCTCGGCAAGGAGCGCCGCAGCTTCTACAACCAGGCCCCCGCCACCGCCCAATTCGGCTACTCCCTCTACGAGTTCCAGGTCTGGGGCACGGGGGGCAGCGCGGCGGCCGCCTACCCGGCGCTGCCCGGCGAGCAGTCGGGGACGTACCAGACGACGTTCTTCGACGACTTCACCGGCACGAGCCTGGACCGCTCCAAGTGGCGGGTGGTCAGGACCGGTTACGAGATGGGTCCGGTCAACGGCGAGTCCCAGGCGTACGTCGACTCGACGAACAACATCGTCACGCAGAACGGCAGCCTGCTGCTGAAGTCGAAGTACTGCAACGACTGCACCCAGACACCGGCCGGGACCTACGACTTCACCTCCGGGCGCATCGACACCAACACCAAGTTCGACTTCACCTACGGCCGGGTCAGCGCGCGTATGAAGCTTCCGGTCGGGGACGGCTTCTGGCCCGCCTTCTGGCTGCTGGGCAGCAACGTCGACGACACCTCGGTCTCCTGGCCGGCCTCCGGCGAGACCGACATCATGGAGAACATCGGCTACCCGGACTGGACGAGCACCGCCCTGCACGGCCCCGGTTACTCGGCCGACGGCAACATCGGCGCCCGCCAGACCTTCCCGAACGGCGGCAGGGTCGACCAGTGGCACACGTACGCGGTGGAGTGGACCCCGACCGGGATGCGCTTCTACGTCGACGATCGCCTGGTCCAGGAGACGACCCGCAACAAGCTGGAGTCGACGCGCGGGCAGTGGGTCTACGACCACAACCAGTACGTCATTCTCAACCTGGCGCTGGGCGGGGCATACCCGGCCGGCTGGAACCAGGTGACGACTCCCTACTGGGGCCTGCCGCAGTCCAGCGTGGACAAGGTCGCGGCCGGGGGAGTGCAGGCGGAGGTGGACTGGGTGCGGGTGGAGCAGAAGCGGTAGCCCACCGGTCCGCCTGGCATGTGGGGTCAGCAGTCCCTGAACTCCGGTGACTGGTTCAGGATCTGCGAGCGCACCGACGTGAACTTCGCGTACGACTGTCCGTCCAGTGACTCGGGTCGGAACGCCGCCACCCGGTGGCAGTTCTGGAAGGCCAGGGCCACCCCGAAGTGGCGTTCCAGGCTGCCGCGGATGGCGTCGCTGGCGAGGGCCCGCAGCAGTTGGCCGCGCTCCCGTTCGGACGGGGGCGCGGTCCTGTTGTCGGCGAACTCGGCGGTGCCGCCCCGCAGTTCGGCCGTGAGGCCGGCGATCAGGTCGTAGGCGTAGGGGAGGGACGTGCGGACCGTGTCCACGAAGTCCGCCTCGCGGATGTCACCGCTCTCGGCTTCGGCGAGGAGCTTCGGGGAGACGTCGAGAGACATGAAAAGGGGTGTCCTGTCGGGTAGTTGGTGAGTGGGGTGAGTGGGGTGAGTGGGGTGAGTGGGTTAGGTGGTGGGCTGGGTGGTGGTTACGCCGGCGCCGTCAGGCCCGGAACGAAGTCCGGGTCCACCTGGTCGGCCAGGTCCAGGCCCGTCGCCCGGTCCGCCCACGCCCGGGCGTTGCGCAGGTGGAAGTCGACGGCGTGGCGGTGCAGGGTCGGCCAGTCCCTGGGGCGGGCGTCGACGGTCTCGCGCAGGATGTTCAGGGCGTGGCGGTTGTGCGGCTCCAACTCACCCCGTGCGCGGCCCTGTTCGGCGGCGCGCACCCAGGGGGACTGGACCAGGTGGGTCAGGAGGTCGTCGCCCACCTCCTCCTTGAGGAACAGCAGGTCGTCCTCGCCCGTCACCTTGTTGCCGACGACCGCGATCCGGATGCCGAACTCCCGGGCGTGGTCGCGGTACTGGCGGTAGACGGAGACGCCCTTGCGGGTGGGTTCGGCCACCAGGAAGGTCAGGTCGAAGCGGGTGAACAGGCCCGACGCGAAGGCGTCCGCGCCCGCCGTCATGTCGACGACGACGTACTCGCCGGGGCCGTCGACCAGATGGTTCAAGTACAGCTCGACCGCGCCGAGTTTGGAGTGGTAGCAGGCCACTCCGAGGTCGCTCTCCTCGAACTCGCCCGTCGCCATCAGCGGAACCTCACCCGCCCGGACCACATGCCGGGCGTGCACCTCGTCGTCGCCGAGCAGGCGCAGCAGGCGTGAGCCGCGCCCGGGCGGGGTGGTCTTGATCATGGCCTCGCGGGAGGCGATGCGGGGATTGGTTCCGCGCAGGAACTCCTTCAGTTCGCCCAGACGGGCGCCCAGGGGCGGCGCGGTGACCGGTTCGGTGTCAGGGGCCAGCGCCGCCGCCAGGTGCTGGTTGATGTCGCCGTCGATGGCGAGCACGGGCGCGCCGCAGCGGGCCAGATGGCGGGCGAAGAGGGCCGACAGGGTCGTCTTGCCGCTGCCGCCCTTTCCGACGAAGGCGACCCGCATTACCGGACCGCTCGCCGAGCAGTGTTTTTGAAAATGAATGTCATGTGGGTAGGTTCTAGGGGGTGGCCGCGAGGCTGTCAAATCGAGACGATCAAGCTCCAGAGGGTTAATGCATATGATGTGCAAGTGCGTGACTACTGCATCAGGGCGGCGCGCCCGGACGACCTCGACGGTGCGCGAGCCGTGATGCTCGACACCGTCTACCGCGACTTCGGCACCGGCTACGTGCCCCGCTGGCACGGCGACATCATCGACCCGGCCACCGCCTACCTCGCCCCCGCCCGCCACACCCTCCTGGTCGCACTCGACCCGGCCGACGGGACCGTCGTCGCCACCGGCGCCCTCGACTCCCGCGGACCGGCCCACCCGCCGAACCCGCGCGATCTCGCCGAGCGCTACCCCTCCGGCGAGACCGCCCAACTGCGCCGGATCTACGTTTGTCCGGCCCACCGCCGACGCGGTCTCGCCCGGCGTCTGGTCGGTGAACTGCTCGCTTTCGCCGCCGCCGACGGCGGCTACCGCGCCGTGTATCTGCACACGGATCCGGCGGTGCCGGGCGCCGAACCCTTCTGGCGGTCGCTCGGCAAGGTCGTGCTGGACGAGCGCGAGGAACCGGGCGGCGGCCAGGGGATCATCCACTTCGAGATACCGATGGGGCGGTAGACGCACCGTGCACCGTTTTCGACTTCTGCTCGCTCTCCTCCTCGCCCCGGCCCTGACCGGCTGCTTCGCCTCGGGCGGCGCCGAGGACGCGGCCGGTGACGCGAAGGAAGGCTCGCGGCTGCGGGTCGCCCTCGCCTTCCCGCCGGCCGAGAACCTCTCCCCGTACGGCGCCGACGCCACCATCCTCAGCCGCCTCGGCATCACCGAGAGCCTGACCGCCCTGGACGCCAACGGCGCCGCGGCCCCCGCGCTCGCCGCCTCCTGGCGCCGCGAGGACGACCGCAATTGGCTGTTCACCCTGCGCGAGGCCACCTTCCAGGACGGCACGGACGTCACCCCGGCCGCCGTCGCCGCCTCCCTCACCCACGCCACCGAGGCGAAGCCCGCACCCGCGGCCCTCTCCGGCGTCACCCTCAAGGCAGAGGCCGACGGCGACACCGGCGTACGCATCACCACGGACGAACCGGACCCCGTCCTGCCCCTGCGCATGTCCAGCCCGAGCCTCGCCGTCCTGTCGACGAAGGCCTACGGCAAGACCGGCGCCGTCGATCCGGCAGGCACCGCCACCGGACCCTTCGAACTCACCGACGTCACCGGCGCCACGGCCGCGAGCCTCGACCGCTTCGACGACTACTGGGGCGGGCGGGCCCAAGCCGCGGGCGTGGACGTGAAGTTCATCGCCGACGGCACCGCCCGTGCCGCCGCCCTGCGTACCGGACAGGCCGACCTCGCCGAGTCGATCCCCGTCGCCCAGGCCGCCACCCTCGAAGAGGCGACCCGCGAGGAGACGGCCACGACCCGCACCACCAGCCTGCTCCTCAACTCCGACTCGGGCCCCTTCAAGGACCCGAAGGTGCGGGCCGCCGCGCGCGAGGCCGTCGACACCGGCGCGCTCGCCGACGGGGTCTACGAAGGACACGCCGACGCCGGAGCGGGCATCTACGGCCCCGCCGTCACCTGGGCCGAGGGCAAGCGGAAGCGGCCGGCGGGACGGGCCGAAGCCACCTCGCCCAAGGGCGCGAGGATCACCCTCGCCACGTATGACAACCGGCCCGAACTCCCCGAAGTGGCCCAGGTGTTGAAGCAACAGCTGGAGAAGGCCGGGTTCCGTGTCGAGCTGGAGGTGCGCGAGTACTCGCGGCTGGAGAGCGACGCGCTGGACGGGAAGTTCGACGCCTTCGTGCTCGCCCGCAACACCCTGGTCGACACCGGTGACCCCGTCGCCGTCCTGGCCGGCGACTTCACCTGCGACGGCGGGTACAACCTGGCGCGGCTGTGCGACAAGAACGTCGACCGGGCCGTCGCCGAGGCCGAGGGCGTCACCGACACCGCCAAGCGGCAGGACGCGGTGATGGCGGCCGAGGCCGAGATCCTCGGCACCGACGCCGTCGTCCCCCTCGTCCACCAGCGGATCATCACCGGCGTCGGCACCGCGGTGCGCGGCGCGCTGCTCGACCCGTACGAGCGCACCCTCGTCGGCACCGGCACCCGGCGCTGACGGATGCGGCACCGAGCGATCGCGCCCCTGTGGCGCGCCGGACTCGCGGCCGCCCTGGTGTGCGGCATCGGTCTGCTGCCCTGGCTCGCGCGCACCGACCCGGCGCTCACCGTGCTCAAGGCGCGCTCGGCCGACCGCGACCCCACCCCCGAGGTGCTGGCCGACATCCGGGCCCAACTCGGCCTCGCCGACGGCCCGTTGGCACTCCTCGGGCGGTGGGCCCACGGGCTGTTGCGGGGGGACGCGGGCCGGTCCTGGATCTCCGGGGCCGAGGTCGGGCCCGCCGTCCTCCAGGCACTCGGCGCGTCACTGCTGCTGATGGCGGTCGCCCTCGCCGTCGCGGTCGTCACGGCCGGACTGATCTGCGCGCCCACCCTCAACCGGCAGGGTCGCAGGGGGCGTTCGGCCGGTGGCGGTTCCGCCGTCGTCGCCGCGCTGCCGGAATTCCTCATCGCGTCGGTCCTCGCGACCGTCGTCGGCGTGCAGTTGGGCTGGCTGCCCGCGCTCGGCTGGTACGGACCCCAGTGGACGGTGCTGCCCGCGCTCGCCCTCGGCCTGCCCGCCGGGGCCGTGCTCGGACGGCTCCTCGACGACCTGCTGCCCAGCGCCTTCGCCGAACCCTGGGCGCTGGCCGCCGCCGCGCGCGGACTCCCGAACCGGCGCATCGCGAGGCAGGCCCTGCGTCGCTGTCTGCCCGGACTGCTGCCCAACGTCGGCCTGTTCGTGGTCGGCATCACCGGCGGCTCCGTCGCAGTGGAGCAGATCTTCGACATCCCCGGCCTCGGCCGCACCACCCTCCAGGCCGCCCTCGCCCAGGACCTGCCGGTCCTCCAGGCCGGCACCCTGCTCCTCCTCCTGCTCGCCGCCGCCTCCACGGGCGCGGCCCGGATCGCCGCCCGCCTCCTGATCGGCCCCGCCCTGCACGACGGCACCCTCCCCTCCCTGCACCGCCCGACCCCACCCGCCCGCACCGTCCAGCCCTTCCTCTACGCCGGGGTCCTGCTCGGCGTCGTCGCGCTCGGCCTGCCCCGCGACCCGCTCGCCCTCGACACGAGTCAACGCCTCCAATCACCGTCCTGGACCCACCCGTTCGGTACGGACGCGCTCGGCCGGGACGTGCTCGCCCGGGTCGCCCACGGCGCCCTCGACACCCTGCTGCTCGCTCTCGCGATCGGCGCCGCCGCCCTGCTCGCCGGCGTACTGCTCGGGCTCGTGCCCCGGCTGTCCGGGCCGCTCGTCGACACCGTCAACGCCGTGCCGCCGGTCCTCGGCGCACTCCTCGTCACGGCCGTCGCGGGCAGCGGTGCCGGCACGCCCGCGCTGGCCGTCGGGGTCGTCGCCTGGGCGCCGCTCGCCACGCACACCTCGGCGCTGCTACGGCAGGAACGGGCCGCGCTGCACATCACCGCCACACGCGGCCTCGGCGCGGACCGCCGGTATCTGCTGCGGCACGAACTCCTGCCCGCCGTCCTGCCGTCCGTCACCCGGCACGCCCTGCTGCGTCTGCCGGGCATCGCCCTCGCGCTCGCCTCGCTCGCCTTCCTCGGCCTCGGCGCCCAGCCGCCCGCTCCGGAATGGGGCCTCCTCCTCGCCGAGAACCAGCCCTACGCCGAACGCGCCCCCTGGGCCGTCCTCGCACCGGCCGCCGCACTCGCCCTGCTCGGCGCGCTGGCGGTGAGCGCGGGTGGGGGAGTGCGGTGGCCGCGCCGCCGTACAGCGGTCGTTGCCGTCGTCGAACAGTCCACAGGAGCAAGGGAGTTGGTGGGCGCGGAGTGACCGTGCCGTCGGTCGGGCTGCGGAAGACGGAGAACGGCGTTCGGCTCACGCCCCTGCTGAGACTCCTGATCCTCACCCAACTCGCCTTCAACATCGGCTTCTTCGCCGTGCTGCCCTTCCTGTCCGAGCATCTGGGGCAGGCGATGGGGATGGCGGGCTGGCTGGTCGGGTTCGTGCTCGGGCTGCGGACCTTCAGCCAGCAGGGGCTGTTCGTGGTGGGCGGGGCGCTGGCGGACCGGTACGGGATACGGCCCGTGGTGCTCGTGGGATGTGCGCTGCGGATCGCCGGGTTCGGGTGGCTCGGGTACGCGGGGGAGACCTGGTCGGTCGTGGGCGCGGTGCTGCTGATCGGGTTCGCCGCGGCCCTGTTCTCGCCGGCCGTGGAGTCCGAAGTCGCCCGGCAGGCGGTGCTGTTGGAGCAGCCGGGCGGTGGTTCACGTACCCGTGTCCTGGCGTTGTTCACGGTGGCCGGACAGGCGGGGGCCTTCGTCGGGCCGTTGCTGGGCGCGCTGTTGCTCGCGGTGGACTTCCGGGCCGTATGCCTCGGCGGCGCCGGGATCTTCGTGCTCGTCCTCGCCGGCCACGCGTGGCTGTTGCCGCAGCACATCCCCGGCCGCGCGCGGACCCGATTGCAGGGCGGCCTGCCGCTGCTCCTGCGCAACCGCCGCTTCCTGGCGCTGTGTTGTGCCTACGGCGCCTACCTCCTCGCCTACAACCAGCTCTACCTCGCCCTGCCCGCCGAGGTGGAGCGCGCGGTGGGCTCGCAGGCACCGCTGGCCTGGCTGTTCGCGCTGTCGTCCCTGCTCGTGGTGACGGCCCAACTCCCCGTCACGGGCTGGGCGTCGGCGCGCCTCAGCCTGCGCCGGTCCATGACGGCGGGCCTGGCTCTCATCGCGACCGGCTTCGCCCTCGTGGCCGCGGCCCGCCCCGCCGCCGCGACCGGCACGACGGCGCTGCTCCCCGCCGCGGGCTTCGTCGTCCTGCTCACCCTCGGCCAGATGCTCATCGCACCGGCCGCCCGGGCCTGGCTCCCCGACCTCGCGCAGGACGGCCGACTCGGCCTCTACACCGGGGCGTTGTCCTCCGTGTCCGGCCTCATCGTCCTGATGGGCAGCTCGGCGACGGGCCTGCTCCTCGACGCAGGCCTGCCAGCGGCGGTGCCGTGGGTGGTGCTGGCGGTGGTGCCGGTCGCGGCGATCGCGGTGTTGCCGCGGAGACAGGGGAGCGGCGCGTGAGTCCGGGGTGCGGATCGCGTCGATAGGGTCCACCTCATGAACATCGAGGTGGAGATCGCCCGCAAGGCGGACCAGGAACTCGTCGACGCCTTCGGCCGGTTGCTGCCGCAGCTGTCGCGGTCGGCGAAGGTCCTCGACGCCGGCGCGGTCGGCCGCATCCTGGCCTGCGACGCCAACACCGTGCTCGTCGCCCGGGCCGACGGGGAGATCGTCGGCACGCTGACCCTCGTCATGTTCCCGGTGCCGTCGGGGCTGCGGGCCCGTATCGAGGACGTCGTCGTGGACGGAGCGGCGCGAGGGCACGGAGTCGCGGGGCTGCTGACGCGGAAGGCTCTGGAGGTCGCCCGGGAGGCCGGGGCCCGTACCGTCGATCTCACCTCACGACCCGACCGCGAGGCCGCGAACAGGCTCTACGAGCGGCTCGGGTTCCAGGTCAGGGAGTCCACGGTGTACCGGTTGCCGCTCGACGGGTGAGGGCGGATCGGGCTCTCGCTGTGGCTGTCCGGAGCCGACGTACCACGGAGGTCGGCCGTGCTCGGGGCGCTCACTGAGCCTGAGCGTCTCGGGTGGAGGACGGCCTCGGTCGGATCTCGTGTCTCCGGCCGACGACCTCCGTCGCCGCTCAGGAGCTGACCGTCTCCCGCTCCCGCTCCGGCTCGCGCTCCGCCGCCATCTCCAGCATCTCCTCGACCTCGCCGTCCTGGACCCGCGAGGTGCGGTGGAGCCAGATGACGTCACGGCCGAAGGACCAGGTCAGCAGAGCCAGGGCGAGGGCGGCCACGGCGAAGGTGGGGGTGTGGGGGAGGTAGCCCGAGGCCGCGACCAGGAGGAAGACGCCCTGGAGGGCGGCGACCGTCTTGCGGGCCGTGCTCGGGGGCAGCGGCGCGTTCAGCCAGGGCCAGACGCGGGCCGCGGCGACGAAGGCGTAGCGCATGGCGCCGATCAGCACGACCCAGGGGCCCAGGCTCATGGAGACGTAGATGCTGAGCACCAGGATCAGGAACGCGTCGACCTCCATGTCGAAGCGTGCGCCCAGCGGGGTCGACGTGCCCGTGGCGCGGGCGACCTTGCCGTCCACACCGTCGAGGATCAGCGCGACGGCCGTGAGACCGACGAAGAGCGTGACCGGCGGGGAGCTTTCGAAGGAGTCCGCGACCAGGGCGGTCACACCGCCCACCAGGGTCGCCCGGCCGAGGGTCACCCGGTTGGCCGGGCCGAAGGACCGCGGCCGGCTTCGATGCAGTGCCCGCGAGAGCACCGCCCAAGTGGCGACGGCGAACACGAGGCCCGTGAGCCAGCCCGCCGGCCCCATGCCGATCGCCGTACCGAGCAACACCAGCAACAGGATCTGCAGACCCGCTCCCACAGCGGTCTCCTGCTGGACCAGCCTTGCGTCGTACGTGTTGTTCAGGGCCACCGCATACCCTCCGGCCAAGTGACAAGTGGATCAACGCCGCGTACTGTGCGCGGCCTGTGCACACCTCGGTACGTGCACCACTTCCCGATCGTTCAGGAGGAGGCCGGATGAACCGCATCGGCCGTGCGTTCTGGCTCGCCCGTCCGGGCCAAGGAGAGCTGCGGGACGTGGACCTGCCCGTACCCGCGGTAGGTGAGGTCCTGGTGCGTTCGCTCTACTCCGGGGTCAGCCGCGGCACGGAGACCCTGGTCTTCCGCGGGGGCGTCCCCGAGAGCCAGCACGCGGTGATGCGGGCCCCCTTTCAGGAGGGCGACTTCCCCGCCCCCGTGAAGTACGGCTACCTGAACGTGGGCGTGGTGGAGGAGGGGCCCGAGGAACTCGTGGGGCGCACGGTGTTCTGCCTCTATCCCCATCAGACGCGGTACGTCGTCCCCGCCACCGCCGTCACCGTCGTACCGGAGACCGTGCCCGCCGAACGCGCCATTCTCGCCGGCACCGTCGAGACCGCCGTCAACGCCCTCTGGGACGCGAGCCCCATGATCGGCGACCGGATCGCCGTGGTCGGCGGCGGCATGGTCGGCTGCTCGGTGGCCGCCCTGCTCGCCAGGTTCCCGGGCGTACGGGTGCAGCTGGTGGACGCCGACCCGGCACGCGCCGCGACCGCGAAAGCACTCGGCGTCGACTTCGCGCTGCCCGCCGACGCGCTCGGCGACCGCGACCTCGTCGTGCACGCCAGCGCCACGGAACAGGGCCTGGCCCGCTCACTGGAACTGCTGGCCGCAGAGGGCACTGTCGTGGAACTGAGCTGGTACGGCGACCGGAAGGTCAGCCTCCCGCTCGGCGAGGCCTTCCACTCCCGCCGCCTGACCATCCGCGCCAGCCAGGTCGGCACCGTCTCCCCGGCCCGAGCGAGCCGCAGCTACGCCGACCGGCTCGCCCTCGCCCTCGACCTGCTCGCCGACCCGGCGCTCGACGCCCTCATCACAGGGGAAAGCGCGTTCGAAGAGCTGCCCGAGGTGCTGCCGAAGCTGGCAGAGGGAGTCATTCCGGCCCTCTGTCACCGGATCCGGTACCCCTGACCTGAGAAAAGAGTGAGAGTGGGCTGAACGGGGGGAACCGAAGAGCCGTAGTAGACGGTATCCCCGGGCAGCCAACCGGCCGGGGGACCAGACGTGCCGCACCTGGAGGGTCGTCCGTTGTTCAGTGTCACCGTCCGCGATCACATCATGATCGCCCACAGCTTCCGCGGTGAGGTCTTCGGACCCGCGCAGCGCCTGCACGGAGCGACGTTCCTGGTGGACGCCACGTTCCGGCGCGAGCAGCTGGACGACGACAACATCGTCGTCGACATCGGTCTTGCCACGCAGGAGCTTGGCGCCGTCGTCAGCGAGCTGAACTACAGAAACCTCGACAACGAGCCCGAGTTCGCCGGGATCAACACCTCGACGGAGTTCCTGGCCAAGGTCATCGCCGACCGGCTCGCCGAGCGGATCGAGAAGGGCGCGCTGGGCGAGGGCGCCCGGGGCATCGCCGCGATCGCCGTCGCGCTGCACGAGTCGCACATCGCGTGGGCGAGTTACGAGCGTGCCCTGTGACCGACACGACCGTGGACCGTGCGCGGCTCGGCTATGTGCCGCTGCAGCACTCCGCCCCGAGGAAGAACGTAGAGATCCTGCCGATGTCCTTGCGCTCCGTGCATTTCGTGATGCCGGGCGGGGTCGACGACCCCGCCGTGCCGAGCGGCGGCAACGCCTATGACCGGCGCGTGAGTCTGGACCTGGCCGGCTTCGGCTGGCAGGTCCACAAGCACGCCGTGGACGGCGGCTGGCCCCGGCCCGACGCCGGTGCCCGGTCCGAACTCGCCCGTACGCTGCGGGAGTTGCCCGACGACTCGATCGTCCTGCTGGACGGCCTGGTCGCCTGCGGCGTCCCCGAGGTCGTGATCCCCGAGACGGAGCGGCTGCAGCTCGCCGTCCTCGTGCACCTCCCGCTCGGCGACGAGCGCGGGCTCGACCCGGCGGTGGCCGCCGAACTGGACGCTCAGGAACGGGATGTCCTGCGGGCCGTCCCCGCGGTGATCGCCACCAGCGACTGGGCGGTGCGCCGCCTGGTCTCCCACCACGGCCTCGCCCCCGAGCGCGTCCACGTCGCCGCCCCGGGCGCCGACATCGCGCCCCTCGCCTCCGGCACCGACGGCGTCTCGCGACTGCTGTGCGTCGCCTCGGTCACCCCGCGCAAGGGACAGCACCGGCTCGTCGAGGCCCTGGCCGCGGCGGCCGACCTGCCCTGGAGCTGCGTCTGCGTCGGCGCGCTCACGCAGGACCCCGAGTACGTCGCCCGACTGCGCGCCCTGATCGCCGAGCACGGCCTCCAGGACCGCATCCACCTCGCGGGACCGCGGGCCGGCGCCGAACTCGACGCGACCTACGCCGCCGCCGACCTCATGGTCCTCACCTCCTACGCGGAGACCTACGGCATGGCGGTCACCGAGGCGCTCGCGCGCGGCATCCCGGTGCTCGCGACCGACGTCGGCGGACTGCCCGAGGCGGTCGGCCGCGCCCCCGACGGCGGGGTGCCCGGCATCCTCGTCCCGCCGGAGGACCCCGCCGCGCTCGCCGCCGAACTGCGCGGCTGGTTCGGCGAGGCCGATGTACGACGCCGGCTGAAGGCCGCTGCCCGGGGCCGGCGGGCCGCCCTGGACGGCTGGGCGACCACCGCCCGCTCTCTCGCCGGAGTACTGGGCCGGCTTCCCAGCGAACCCAGGAGGGCCGCATGAACAGGACGGCACAGGCGAGCGGGAGGATTCCGGCCCAGCCCGGACCCCGTCAGGCTCGTATCGCAGGGTCGGCGGGGCAGGAGCGGGGTGTCGGAATGCAGGACATGAGTGCTGTGGTGACCGAGGGGGCGGAGGCCGTGCCCACGAACGTGAGCGACGCGGTGACCGGACCCCAGGAGCCGGGTGCCGTGATCCCCGGCGCCGGGCCCAGCAACCGCCCCGGCGAGCGCGCCACCGTACGGCTGCGGGAGACCGGGCCCGAGGAGCCGCCCCGCTACGCCCCCGAGTGGCTGGAGCTGCGCGAGCCGGCGGACGCCGACGCGCGCGCCCACGACCTGCTCGACCCGCTGCGGATCCGGCTCGCCAACCTGCCGGGCAAGGCAGGCCTGGTCATCCACGACCTCGGCTGCGGCACCGGCTCCATGGGCCGCTGGCTCGCGCCCCGGCTCGACGGCGCCCAGCACTGGATCCTGCACGACCGCGACCCCTACCTGCTGCACTTCGCGGCCGTCGCCTCCCCGAGGTCGGCCGCCGACGGCAGCCGGGTCACCGTCGAGACCCGCCGCGGCGACGTCGCCCGGCTCACCCCGGACGCCCTCCGCGGCGCCTCCCTGGTGACGGCCTCCGCACTCCTCGACGTCCTCACCCGCGAGGAGATCGAGACCCTCGCGGACGCCTGCACCGGTGCCGGCTGCCCGGCCTTGCTCACGCTCTCCGTCGCCGGACGCGTCGAGCTCACCCCGTCCCACCCGATGGACGCGGAGATCGCCGAGGCGTTCAACGCCCACCAGCGCCGCGACGGACTGCTCGGCCCGGACTCGGTGACGGTCGCCTGCGAGGCGTTCTCCGAACGAGGCGCGACGGTCCGCCTGCACCCGAGCGCCTGGCGCCTTGGACCCGCGGAGTCCCAGCTGACGGCCCAGTGGCTGCGCGGCTGGGTCGGTGCGGCCGTCGAACAGCGCCCCGACCTCGCCGCTCGCGCAGAACGGTATCTGCAGGACCGACTGGCCGCCTGCGAGGCCGGTGAGCTGCACGTCGTGGTCCACCACAGCGACCTCCTGGCGCTGTCCCGCCCGACCGGGAGCGCGGCATGAGCGTGGAGACGGTACGGGCCCACGTGGTCCGGCGCGAGCCGGTCACCGAGCGCACGCGACGCACCGGCAAGGGCGCGCCGGGCGGCGAGATCGCCTGCGTGCGGAGCAACGCGCAGGTCGAGCGTGTCGGGGCCGTGGCCCTGGCCGACCGGCCCCGGCTCCTGCCCGGCCCGCCCGCCGGCGCCGCCGTCTCCAAGGACCGTATCGGCGTCATCGTCACCGCTGCCCGGACCGACGCGACAGCGCGGCCGGCCTGGTGGCGGCGGGCGGTTGCGCGGGTCAACTCCCGTGCGGTGCGGACCCACTTCGGGACCGTCGCGGGTGTCGCGATCCTCGCCGCCCTGCTGTGGAAGCTGGGCACCGGGGTGTTCCTGGACGGGCTGCGGCGGATCGACGGGCCGACGCTGCTCCTGGCCCTCGCGATCGGCGTGGCCACGACCGTGCTCAGCGCGTGGCGTTGGGCGCTGGTGGCGCGCGGGCTGCGGATCACGCTCCCGCTCGGCCCCGCCGTCGCCGACTACTACCGCTCGCTGTTCCTGAACGCGGCCCTGCCCGGCGGTGTCCTCGGCGATGTCCACCGCGCGGTACGCCACGGGCAGAACGCCGGCGACATGGGCCGCGGTGTCCGCTCCGTTGTCCTCGAACGGGCCGCGGGACAGGTCGCGTTGACGGTGATCGGCGGAGTGGTCCTGCTGACCATGCCGTCCCCGGTGCTCGCCGAGACCCGGCACTTCGTGCCGCTGCTCGCCCTGGCCGTGGTCGGCGCGCTCGCCGTCGTCCTCGCCCTGCGGATGAACCGCGCGTCCTCCGCCACTCCCTCCCGTCGCGGCCGGGCCGTGCGCGCCACCCTCGCCGAGGCCCGCGAGGCGCTGCTGTCCCGCCGCAACGCGCCGGGCGTCGTCGTCTCCTCCGTGCTCGTCCTGGCCGGCCACGTCGCGATGTTCGTGCTCGCCGCCGAGGTCGCCGGATCCGACGCCTCCGTCGCCGCCCTGCTGCCGATCTCCGTGCTCGCGCTGGTCGTCATGGGGCTCCCGCTGAACGTCGGCGGCTTCGGCCCCCGGGAAGGCGCCACCGCCTGGGCGTTCGGTGCCGCGGGCCTCGGCGCGAGCACCGGGCTCGCCGTCTCCGTCATCTACGGCGTGCTCAGCTTCGTAGCCGCTCTGCCCGGCCTCGCCGTGCTCGTCGCGCGGTGGTACACCGGCCTGCGCGCGGGTTCCGGGACACCCCCCACGGTCCCGGACCCCGCCGCCGACTACCCGCGTCCGTCCGCCGAGGTGAGCAGCGAGAAATACGCGCCGAAGGAATCCGTGAGGCTCGCGAGGAGTTCCTTCCCCTCTTCCGCGGAACCCAGCGAGGGGCGTCCGATGACGCCCGAGTCGGTATAGCCGGACATACCGAGGGTGAGCAGATGACGTCGGTCGTCCGCGACGAAATCGGAGGTCTCGTAACCGGGTCGAAGGAATTCGGGGTGAGTGTGCAGAAGGATGGAGGTCTCGATTTCTCCCGCATGCATGTCGGTGAGCGGCGAGGTGGCCACGCCCGCCCGCCGCAGCGCCTCGTCCCAGTCCTCCACGGCCGGGAACAGCGCCATCCGCTCGCCGCGGGCGGAGGATTCCTGAACGACGTTGCCCAGCACGTAGTTCCCGCCGTGCCCGTTGACCACCACCAGGGCCTCGACACCGGAGCGGCGGAGCGAGGCCGCGATGTCGCTCACCACCGCGTGCAGGGTAGGCGAGGAGATGCTGACGGTCCCCGGCCAGGCCGCGTGCTCGTGCGAGCAGGCGACCGTCACCGGAGGAAGGAGGTGCACCGGGTACGCCGCGGCGATCTCCCGGGCCACGGCACAGGCGACCAACGTGTCGGTCGCCAGCGGAAGGTAGGGGCCGTGCTGCTCGAAGCTGCCCACGGGAAGGACGGCCACCTGCGTTGAGACACCCGCCGCCCTGGTCCGTACGTCATCCGTAGTGTCCGTCGGCACCAGACCGTATGCCGCCGCATGCGCGCCCGAACCACTCATTTCTTCACGGCCTTTCGTCTCTGTTTAGGAATCAGAATCATGACAGATAAAGTCGGCGTACTCGGCAAGAAGTCACCGCAGCGCACGGGCGTGGAACGTATCGTGAATGCGCCGCTGCCCACCGTGTACGGGCAATTTCGCGCGATCGGTTACATGGATCACGACCGCGGTGACGAGCAAGTGGCCCTTGTGCACGGCGAGATAGGCGCCGAACGCGTTCTCGTCCGACTGCACTCCGAGTGCCTCACGGGTGACGCGTTCGGCTCCCAGCACTGCGAGTGCGGCGACCAACTCGCCTCCGCGCTGCGCGCCGTGGTCGCCGAAGGCAGCGGCATCGTCGTCTACCTGAGGGGCCACGAGGGCCGCGGTATCGGCCTGCTCGGCAAGTTGCGCGCGATGGCCCTGCAGGCCGAGGGACTGGACACGGTCGAGGCGAACCTCGCGCTCGGACTGCCGGTGGACGCCCGCGACTACGGCGTCGCCGCCGACATCCTGCACGACCTGGGCGTGAACTCCGTCCGCCTGCTCTCCAACAACCCGCGCAAGCGCGAGTCGTTGCTCGCGCACGGCATCGACGTGGCCGAGACGGTCCCGCTGCTGATCCCGCCGTGCGAGAGCAACATCACTTACCTGCGCACCAAGCGGGAGCGGCTCGACCACATCCTGCCCCACCTGGACGCCATGGCCCACCTGTCCTGAATACCGGCACGGGGGCCCGGACAGGAAGAAGGGGTGACCGACCCCGACGACCCTCTGGAGGCTCCCCCGTGAAGACACAGGCCAGTGCCGTCGTGATCGGCGGCGGAGTGATGGGCGCGAGCATCGCCTACCACCTCGCCGCCGCCGGTGTGCGGGACGTCGTCCTCGTCGAACGCGACGAACTCGCCTCCGGGTCCACCTCGAAGGCCGCCGGTGGAGTGCGGGCGCAGTTCTCGGACGAGCTCAACATCCAGCTGGGCGCGCGGAGTCTGGAGGCGTTCGGGCGGTTCGAGGCGGAGACCGGGCAGGACATCGATCTGCACCGGGTCGGTTATCTCTTCCTGCTGTCGACTCCCGAGGAGGTCGCCTCCTTCGAGGCGGGCGTCCGGCTGCAGAACTCCCTCGGGGTGCCGAGCCGCATGATCACCCCGGCGGAGGCCCAGCGGCTCTCCCCGCTGATCACCACCGACGGCCTGCTCGCCGCCGCCTTCTCGCCGGACGACGGCCACTGCACCCCCGAGGCCGTCGTCCAGGGCTACGCCTCGGCCGCCCGCGCCCACGGCGCCCGCATCCTGCGGCACACCGCGGTCACCGGCGTCGAACTGCACGGCGACCGCATCACCGCCGTCTCGACCACCCTCGGCCGGATCGCCACCGACACCGTGATCTGCGCGGCCGGACCCTGGTCCCGGGCCGTGGGCGCGATGGTCGGCGTCGACCTGCCCGTACAGCCGCTACGCCGCCAGATCGCCGTCACGGAACCGGTCCCCGACCTGCCGCCGGACCTCCCCATGACCATCGACTTCACCAGCAGCCTCTACTTCCACTCCGAGGGCCCGGGGCTGCTGCTCGGCATGTCCGACCCGGACGAACGGCCCGGCTTCGCCACCGACACCCACGACCGCTGGATCCCCGCCCTGTACACGGCCATGGAGCGCCGGGCACCCGCCCTGCTCGACCTGCGCCGCACCGGCGGCTGGGCGGGCCTGTACGAGGTCACCCCGGACCACAACGCCCTGATCGGCGAGGCGACTTCGATCTCCCGCTTCCTTTACGCGACCGGGTTCTCCGGCCACGGCTTCCTCCAGGGACCCGCCGTCGGCGAGGTCGTCCGCGACCTGTACCTGGGCCGCGTACCCTTCGTGGACGTCCGTCCCCTGAGCGCCGGCCGGTTCGCGGCCGACGCCCCGCGCCCGGAGGCCAACCTCGTATGACCGAACTCCACCTGTGGCTGCGCCACGAGGACCGCGGCACCGAACGACGCACGCCGATCGTGCCGGCCGACGCCCGGCGGCTGCTCGACGCCGGAGCGACGCTGACCGTGGAGGAGTCACCGCAGCGGATCTTCCCGATCGAGGAGTACGAGGCGGCCGGCTGCCGGATCGCGCCCACGGGATCGTGGGTCACGGCGCCGGAAGACGCCGTCGTCACCGGTCTCAAGGAACTCCCGGACGAACCGGCCGAGTTGCGCCACCGGCACATCTTCTTCGGCCACGCCTACAAGCGACAGCCGGGCGCCGAGGCCCTGTTGCGGCGCTTCGCCGCCGGCGGAGGCAGCCTCTTCGACCTGGAGTACCTCGTCGACGAGGACGGCCGACGGCTCGCCGCCTTCGGATTCTGGGCCGGCTACCTGGGCGCCGCCCTGGCCACGCTCCAGCACCGGGGCCGGCTCAAGGCGCCCCTGACGCCCACGTCCAAGGCCGAGTTGGACGAGACCCTGCGACCCGCCACCGGGGACGCGGAGTTCACCGCGCTGGTGGTCGGCGCCCTGGGCCGCAGCGGCCGGGGCGCGCGCGTCGCCTTCTCCACGGCCGGCGTCGAGCCCACCTGCTGGGACCTCGCCGAGACCCGCGACCTTGACCGCTCCGCCCTGCTCGCCCACGACGTGATGGTGAACGCGGTCCTCGCCACCACCCCCGTACCTCCCTTCCTGCGCGAGAGCGACCTGGACAACCCCGGCCGCCGCCTGCGTACCCTGTGCGACGTCACCGTGGATGTCGGCTCGTCCCTGAACGTCCTGCCGGTCTACGACCGCACCACCGAGTGGACGGACCCGGTCCGCAGGCTGCGCGAGGAACCGCCGCTGGACCTCATCGCCATCGACAACCTGCCGTCCCTGCTGCCGCTGGAGTCCAGCACCGACTTCTCGGCGTCCCTGCTGCCGCAGCTCCTGGAGTTCGGCGCGGACGGACCGTGGGGGCGCGCGTTGGACCGGTTCCATCAGGCGGGCCGTGAACTGGGCATCGAGGAAGGGGAGTTCCGTCATGTCTGATCCGGACAACCGGGACGGCCGGGTACCTGCGAGCGGCACCGTCCACTGGGTCGGCGCCGGGCTCTCCACGGGCAGCGGCCTCGCCCGCCTCTGCGACACGGCCGAGCGGGTGATCCTGTGGCACCGCACCGAGGAGCGGGCCGCCGCGGCCCTCGACCGGCTGGGCCTCACCGGACGCGCCGCGCCCCGCGCCTACACACTCCCCACGCTCACCGCCGAACTGGCCCCCGGCGACACCGTCGTCTCGATGCTGCCCGCACCGGAGCACGCGGGCATCCTCGTCGCCTGCGTCGGCGCTCAGGCTCACTTCGCCTGCTCCAGCTACGTCTCCGACGCCGTCCTCGAACAGGTCCCCGAGGCGGCGAAGGCCGGCCTGGTCGTCCTCACCGAGGCCGGGCTCGACCCGGGCATCGACCACCTCTTCGCGCACAGCCTCATCACCCGGGCCCAGGAGGCGATCGGCGGGAGTACGACAGCTTCGTACGCCTTCACCTCGTACTGCGGTGGGATCCCGGCCGTGCCGAACGACTTCAGGTACCGCTTCAGCTGGGCGCCCGCCGGAGTCCTCAACGCGCTGCGCTCGCCCGCCCGTTACATCGAGGGCGGGGTCGAGACCGTCGCCGAGCGGCCCTGGGAGGTCACCCGGCGACACCTGCTCGACGGGGAGGAGTTCGAGGTCTATCCCAACCGGGACAGCGTGCCCTTCGTCGAGCAGTACGGGCTGCCGACCAGCTGGGAGGCGCGGTCCATCGTGCGCGGGACGCTGCGCCTGGAGGGGTGGCTGACCGCCTGGGCCGAGGTCTTCGAGGAGCTCAAGGGCGGGGACGACGAGCGGATCGCGGCTCTGGCACGGGAGTTGGCGGCCCGCTACCCGACCACGGACGAGGACCGCGACCGGGTCGTCCTCGCCGTCTCGCTCGATGTGCGGGGCGCGGAGGGGCGTACCTGGTCGGGCAGTTATGTGCTCGATCTGGTGGGGGACGCGCGGGAGAGCGCCATGGCCCGCTGCGTCTCCCGTCCCCTCGCCCTCGGGGTGCGGCACATCCTGGACGGCACCCTGCCGGCCGGTCTGAACCGCGCCGCCGAGACGGCGGCCCGGTCGGACCAGTGGCTGGGTGAACTGGCCGGTGAGGGAGTGGACTTCACCCTCCGCGTCGACGAGTAGCCGACGCGACCGGCGGCCGATGCGACCGGCAGCCGGCGAGACCGGCAGCCGATGAGCGGTAGGCGCGGGCCCCGGCTCAGTCCGCGGTCGCGGCCTCGTGCACGAACTTCTTCAGGTCGAGGATCATCGTGTGCGAGGTCTTCGGCCGCACCTGCGTGTAGAACTGCACGGTGAGATCGCGGACCGGGTCGACCCAGAACGTCGTGGTCGCCGCCCCGCTCCAGCCGTAGGTGCCGAGCCCGAGCGGTGCCAGGGTGCGGTCCGGGTCGATCACCACCGAGACGCCGAAGCCGAAGCCGATGCCGTCGTTGCCGGGTTCGTCGTGGGCCGGGTGGCTGCCGAAGGCGCGCAGGTCGGCGCCGCCGGGGAGGTGGTTGCTGGTCATCAGGTCCACCGTCTCGGGGGCGAGCAGGCGCACCCCGTCGAGTTCGCCGCGGCGGCGCAGCAACTCCATGAAGCGGTGCACGTCGTGCGCCGAGGCGACCATGCCACCGCTGCCGGACAGGAAGCGGGGCCGACCGCGCAGCGGCAGCCCGGCGATCGGCTCGATCCCGCCGCCGTCGGCCTCGCCGTACAACTCCGAGAGCCTGAGCGCCTGTTGGTCGGTGACGCAGAAACCGGCGTCGGTCATGCCGAGGGGGTTGAAGATCCGTTCGGCGAAGAAGGCGTCCAGCGGCTGCCCGGACACCACCTCGATGATCCGGCCCATGACGTTGCTGGCGACCGAGTAGTTCCACTGCGTGCCCGGCTCGAACTGCAACGGCAGGCTCGCGTACACGTCCATGGTCCGCGGCAGGTCGGCGCCGGCCGGTACCGACGACTCCAGACCCGCCTCGCGGTAGAGGGCGTCGACCGGATGCGAGTGGTAGAAGGCGAAGGTCAGGCCCGCGGTGTGGGTCAACAGGTGCCGGACCAGCATGGGTTGGGTCGGCGGACGGGTCTTGATGCCGTCCGCGGACCCGCTCTCGTACACCTCCACGTCGGCGAAGACGGGGAGGTGAAGGGCGACCGGGTCGTCGAGCGACAGCTTGCCCTCCTCCACCAGCATCAGCGCGGCGACCGCGGTGACCGGCTTGGTCATGGAGTAGATCCGCCACAACGTGTCGGCCTCGACCGGCAGTCCGGCCGCGATGTCGCGCCGGCCGTGGGTGGTGAGGTGGGCGATGCGTCCGCCACGGGCCACGGACACCAGGTAACCCGGCAGCCGGCCCTCGTCGACGTAGTGGGCGAGGTACTGGTCGAGGCGGTCGAGCGCCTTCGCGTCCAGTCCGACCTCACTCGGGTCGACCTCTTGTCGCAGCTGTGCCATCGCTCTCCTCCGAATACGTTCGTCGAGGCGCGATCCCGCATACCCCGCGGGAGCGCCCTCAGACCTCATGGTCGCGCAGGAACGGGGGGCCGGTCCCCTGGTTGTCCGGGATTGATCGCAGAGACGAAACCTTTCGGCAGTGCGAGGCCGGCCACCGCACCCGCCCCGGCGACGCCCGTGAGTACCAGCAGGGCGGGCCCGAGACCCCCGCCGAGCCCCGTCAGCGTGGTCGCGACGGCCACCCCCAGCGTTGGCCCGATGTTCATCGCGGTCTGCTTGAGGCCGCCCGCCACACCGGCCGACTCCACGGGGGCCTGCCGGACGACGACATGCGTGATCGCCACCATCACCGTCCCGAACCCGGCGCCGAGGAGTGCGAACGCCGTGCAGAGCGCGAGGGTGCCGGACGCCCGCGACAGCAGCAGGATCCCCGCGCCGAGCACGATCGTCGCCGCCACGGTCGTACGCCGGGTGCCCACCCGGCGCAGCAGCAGCGCGCAGCCGGGCGCCGCGAGGATCATCGCCGCGGCGAGCGGCAGGCTGAGCAGGGCCGTGCGGAACGCGGTGAATCCGAGGGTGTCCTGCAACAGGAAGGCGGCCACGAACACCGTGCCGTTCAGCGCGGCGGAGGCGGCCACCAGGACGCCGAGGGCGGGGCGGATGCCGGGCGCGTGGATGACGTCCGTCGGGATCAAGGGGCTTGTCGTGCGGCGCTCGTGCCGGAGGAAGAGGGCACCGGCGGCTACGGCTACGGCCACGGCCACCGGGAGTCCGGCCGTGCCCATGGGGGCCGGGCCACCGTCCGACAGGGCGACGAGGGCCTGCACCAGGGCGGCGAGAGTGAGAGCAAGGAGGAGAGCGCCAGGGAGGTTGAGGGGCGGAGTGGGCTGAGAGGGGCGGGAGTTGGGCGAGTGCGGAGTGGGAGCGTGGAGACGCGCGGTGAGCGCGAGCGTGCCGAAGGCGAGCGTCGGTACGACGTTGAGGTAGAAGGCGGCCCGCCAGCCGGGGCCTGCCACCAGCGCCCCGCCCAGGACCGGGCCGGCCGCCGCCGCGAGCCCGATCGTGCTCGTCCGGATCGCGATCGGCATCCGCAACCGGTCGGGCGGGTACGCGGTCCGCAGGATGCCGAGCGTCGCCGGTTGCAGCAGCGCCCCGAACACGCCCTGGACGGCGCGCAGTCCGATCACCCAGCCGACGCCGGGCGCGAGTCCGATGCCGGCGGACGTCACTCCGAATCCCAGCATGCCGATGGCGAAGGTGCGGTGATGCCCGTACCGGTCGCCGAGCCGTCCCGAGAACACCAACAGGCCCGCCACCGCGATGAGATACGCCGTGCTGGTCCACTGGACCTCGGCGAAGGAGGCGTGCAGATCGCGCTGGAGGGTCGGCCGGGCCACGCCGAGCACCGTGCCGTCCAGGGCCACGACGGCGGCCCCGGCCACGCTGCTCGCCAGCGTCAGCGTGCGGCGCGGCTTCACTCGCCGCTCCCGAGGTGGGCGTCGAGCACCGCGTGCAGCAAGGGCGCGAAGTCCGCTGAGCCGGTGGCGAGTTGGAGGCTGCCCCAGTTCCACAGCTGGGCGATGCCGTGCAGGTTCGCCCACAGGGCGCCCGCGACCAGGCGGGCGTCCACATCGGGGCGTGCGGCGCCGACCAGCTCCACCAACCGGCCGAAGAGCGGCAGGCTGGTGTCCCGCAACCCCAAGTGGCCGCTCTCCAGCAGATCATGACGGAACATCAGCTCGTACATGCCACGGCTGTCCCGCGCGAACTCCAGATACACCCCTGCCAGTACCGCCAACTGCTCACGAGGAAAAGCCGATCCGTCGCCGCCCCTGGGTCCGTTGTCATCGCCCACCGCTGCCGACGCCCGCTCGGCCAGTTCGGTGAAGCCGCGGCGCGCGATGGCGGAGAGCAGTTCCAGATGGGTCGGGAAGTAGCGGCGGGGCGCCCCGTGCGAGACACCTGCCCGGCGTGCGATCTCGCGCAGGGTCAGCGCCTGCGCGCCCTCGTGGGCGACCAACTCCACGCCTACATCGACCAGCCGGGCCCGCAACCCGGTCTCCGCTTCGTCCACATCCCTCAACGGCATAGACACTGTCTACCAGGTCTCCGTAGACAGTGTCTACCGGATGATGCCGCGAGGTCGCGGCCCGGGAATGTGAGGACCCGTGGCGCGAGTTGATCGGGATATGACTCAGGACACATCTGCTCAGGACGCGCTGCTCGGACTGCTCTCCGACGGCCGCGGCGGGGTGCTGGTCACCCTCAAGCGCGACGGCCGGCCCCAGCTGTCGAACGTCAGCCACCACTACTACCCGGACGAACGGATCGTCCGGATCTCGGTCACCGACGACCGCGCCAAGACCAACAACGCGCGCCGGGACCCGCGGGTGTCGTACCACGTCTCCAGCCCCGACCGCCGGGCCTACACCGTCGTCGAGGGCACCGCGGACCTCACCCCGGTCGCCCAGGACCCGCACGACGACACCGTCGAGGAGCTGATCCGCCTCTACCGCGACGTCCTCGGCGAACACCCGGACTGGGACGACTACCGGGCCGCGATGGTCCGCGACCGGCGGCTGGTGCTGCGGGTGCATGTGGAGCGGGCGTACGGCATCCCGGCCGGCGCCAACCGGGGCTGACGAGCCGACGGTCAGTACGGCAGGGGCGACTGCCGCCGCGCCCCTTCCTGCGTGCGGGCCTCGATCGCGCGCAGGACCGCCACCATGTCCTCACCGCCGTACCCGAGCGACACCGTCTCCCCGAAGAGGGCGTGGCAGACGTCGAGCAAGGGTGAGGCGAACCCCGTCTCGCGTGCGGCCTCGGCGATGAGCTGGTTGTTCTTCAGCACGTCCGAGGCCGCCGCCTGTACGGCGAAGTCGCGCTCCAGCAGCTTGGGCGCCTTCATCCGGGAGACGGCACTGGCCATCGGGCCCGCGTCCAGGACGTCCAGGAACAACCGGCGGTCCAGACCCTGGCGTTCGGCGAAGTGGAAGGCCTCGGTGAGACCGGTGACCTGGGTGATCAGGAACAGGTTCACGGCGAGCTTCATCAGCAGGGCGCTGGGGGCGGGGCCGCAGACGAAGGTGCCGTGGCACATGGGGGCGAGCAGCGGCCGTACGACCTCCACGGCGGCCTCCTCCCCGGCCAGCATCGCGATCAACCGGCCGTTCTCCGCCGGGACTCGGGAGCCGGAGACGGGCGCCTCGACATAACTCCCCTCCGCCGCACGGATGTCGGTCTCCAGCGCCTGCGAGTACTCCGGCGAGGTCGTGCCCATGTGGACGACCACGCGCCCGGCGACGCGCGCCGCGAACTCCGGGTTGCCGCGGCCGAGTACGGCGTCGATCGCGAGCTCGTCGGCCAGCATCAGGATCACGACGTCCGCCCGCGCGAACACCTCGGCGGGGTCGGCCGCCACGGCGGCTCCGGCCGCGATCAGCGGTTCGGCGCGGGCGGCCGTGCGGTTCCAGACGGTGAGGGGCGTCCCGGCGCGGGCCAGGCGCAGGGCCATGGGCCGGCCCATGACGCCGAGACCGAGGAAGCCGACGCGGACCGGACGGTCGACACCGCTGGTATCGCCGTCTCCGTCGCCCTCGTAGGCGTTGTCGCCATGGCCGACCTGGTCGCTGTGCACGATCCACCACCTGTCCCGGAGCCACCACCTATGACGATCGTCATGGTAGCCCGCGTTATGACATTGGTCATAGGGTGATCGTGGAACGAGGAGGCCGGTCATGGCGGTGTCGGGGTCACAGCGGGGTCCGCGCGAGCGGATGGTCTTCAGCGCCGCCCAGCTCATCCGGCGGCAGGGCGTCGGCGCGACCGGCATGCGGGACGTCGCCGTCCACGCCGGGGCGCCGCGCGGTTCGCTCCAGCACTACTTCCCGGGCGGCAAGGAGCAGCTGGTCAATGAGGCGGTGGCCTGGGCGGGCCGGTACGCGGGCCGGCGGGTGGCCCGCTTCATGGCGGGGATGCCCGAGCCGACGCCCGGCGGATTGTTCGCGGCGATGGTGCGCCAGTGGACCGACGAGTACGAGACGGACGGTCTCCTCGCCGGCTGCCCGGTCGCCGCGGCGACGGTCGACTGCGCCCATGAAACCGAGTCCACCCGCGAGGCCGCGGCCGGCGCCTTCGCCACCTGGACCGTTCCGGTGGCCGCCGCCCTGACGGACATGGGCGTACCGGCGGACCGGGCCGAGCCCCTCGCCACTCTCATGATCAGCACCTTGGAGGGCGCCCTCCTGATCGCCCGCGCCGAGCACGACACCCGGGCGCTGACGACCGTGGCCAGGGAACTCGCGCCGATGCTGGACGCGGCGGCGACGGGAGCACCGCGTTCATGAGCTCCACTGCGAGCGACGTCAAGGGCGGACGGGGGAGTGCGCGGCATGGTGGGTCCCACGCCGAGCGCACGGCCGCACCAGCCGGCAGGGCTCAGGCCGTCACCACCCGGCGGGGCTCAGGCCGTCACCGTCTCCTGCCGTGACGCCTGCGCGGGTGCCCGCTCGCCGAGCAGTTCGGTCGGCACCTCGCAGGTCTCGCGGGCGGAGATGGCGGCGAGCACCGGTAGGACGCACAGGGCCGCGGTGAACAGAGCCACCGAGGACCAGTCCGTGCCGTCCGGGCCCGCGATCTGCGCGGCGAACGTGACCGCGAAGCCGGCCACCGCGAACCCGATCTGCGTGCCGATCGCCATGCCGGACAGCCGGACGCGAGTCGAGAACATCTCACCGTAGAAGGAGGGCCACACGCCGTTCGCGGCGCTGTAGACGACACCGAAGGTGACGATCCCGAGGAGCATGATCAGGGGATAGGACCCGGTGGAGATCGCCCAGAGGTAGAGGAACATCATGATCGCGCTGCCGACGGCGCCGATCAGGAAGACCGGGCGGCGGCCGACACGGTCCGAGAGGGTGGCCCACAACGGGATCGCGGCGAGCGCGACGAGGTTGGCGAGGGCGCCGACCCAGAGCATCGAGGTGCGGGACATGCCGACCGCGTCGCTGGTCGCGTACGCCAGCGCCCACACCGTGAAGATCGTGGAGACCGAGGCGATCAGCGCGCCCCCGATCACCCGCAGCACATCCGCCCAGTGCTCGCGCAGCAGCACCATCAGCGGCAGTTTCACCACACCCGCGGTGGCCGCCTGCTGGACGAAGGCGGGGGTCTCCTCCAGCCGGCGGCGGATGACGTAGCCGACGACGGCGACCACGATGCTCAGCCAGAACGGCACCCGCCAGCCCCAGGACAGCAGTTGGTCCTCGGGCAGCGACGCGATCGGGATGAAGACCAGTGTGGCCAGCAGCTGTCCGCCCTGCGTGCCGCCGAGCGTGAAGCTGGTGAAGAAGCCGCGCCGGTGCGGCGGCGCGTGTTCGAGGGTCATGGAGTTGGCGCTGGCCTGCTCGCCCGCCGCCGAGATGCCTTGCAGGACACGGCAGGCGACCAGCAGGACGGGGGCGAGGGTGCCGACCTGGTGGCGGCTGGGCAGACAGCCGATCAGGAAGGTGGACACACCCATCAGGATCAGCGTGAAGACCATGATCTTCTTGCGGCCCACACGGTCACCGAAGTGACCGAGGAAGAGCGCGCCGACCGGCCTGGCCGCGTACGCCACACCGAACGTGGCCAGTGACAGCAGGGTCGCGGTGGCGGGGTCGGACTCGTCGAAGAAGACCTTGGGGAAGATCAGGGCTGCGGCGCTGCCGTAGATGAAGAAGTCGTAGTACTCCAGGGCGCTGCCGATCCAGGCGGCGGCGGCCGCCTTTTTCGGTTGCCCGACGGCTTCGGCGGGGACGGACACGGCGTGCTCCTTCGGGGCTCCGACATACGGGGAGTGAGCGGTGAGCGGTGGGGAGAGAGCCGAGGGATCGGGGTGGCCGTCGGCTAATTAACCCACTGGATAGTTAGTCTCGGTGGGTAGGGATGTTGCGCTCGCGTTTCCCGGGTGTCAAGAGGTCGCGCGGAGGCGTCTCAGTCGGCGGTGCGCTCCGCCGTCAGGTAGGCGATCACCATGTCGCCGAGCATGGCGCGGTAGTGCGCGCGCTGAGCCGGGTCGGTGAGGTCGCGGCCGAACAGGGCGCCGAAGGTGTGCCGGTTGGCGACCCGGAAGAAGCAGAACGAACTGATCATCGCGTGCAGGTCGACCGCGTCGACGTCCGCCGTGAAGAGGCCTGACTCCTGCCCGGTGGCCAGGATGCGGCGGATCACGTCGAGCGCGGGGGAGCCGATCTTGCCCAACTTCTCGGAGGCGGCGATGTGTTCGGCCCCGTGGATGTTCTCGATGCTGACCAGGCGGATGAAGTCCGGGTGCTGTTCGTGGTGGTCGAAGGTGACCTCCGCGAGCTTGCGGATGGCCGCGACCGGGTCGAGGTGCTCTACGTCCAGCCCCTGCTCGGCCTCGCGGATCACGCCGTACGCCCGCTCCAGGACAGCGGTGAAGAGCTGCTCCTTGCCGCCGAAGTAGTAGTAGATCATCCGCTTGGTGGTGCGGGTGCGGGCGGCGATCTCGTCGACGCGGGCGCCGTCGTAGCCGGCCCGTGCGAACTCCTGCGTCGCCACGTCGAGGATCTCGGCCTGGGTGCGGACCGCGTCGCGGATCCGCCCGTTGGGTCGTGCCGGTTCGTCGACGCTGGTCATCGGGTTCCTTGGGTTCCTTCGGGAGTGCGGCCGCTGCGGGAGATTGTAGGCGGGGGATCACGGAAGGCGGGGGTGGAGGCGGGCCCAGGCCTTCCCCGCGAGGCCGTCCGGCTGATATAGCTAACGTACTGGTTCGTACATTAGTGATCGGCTCAGGAGGTCCGCGTGGCCAAGGACTCGTTTCTCGTCGGACTGATCGGCGCCGGCATCGGGCCGTCGCTCAGCCCGGCGCTGCACGAGCGGGAGGCGGACCGGCAGGGCCTGCGCTACCTGTACCGACGCATCGACATCGACGAGCTCGGCCTGCGACCCGAGGCCGTCGGCGAACTGGTGCGGGCCGCGCGGGACTTGGGCTTCGACGGGCTCAATGTCACCCACCCGTGCAAGCAGTTGGTCATCGAGCACCTGGACGCGCTTGCTCCGCAGGCTTCGGCGCTCGGGGCGGTGAACTCCGTGGTGTTCGAGGATGGTCGGGCCGTCGGGCACAACACCGACGTGACCGGGTTCGCGGCGGCGTTCGCTCGCGGGTTGCCGGACGTTCCGGTGGAACGGGTGGTGCAGCTCGGCGCCGGGGGCGCGGGGGCGGCTGTCGCGCACGCCATGCTCAACCTCGGAGCGGAGCGGGTCACTGTCGTGGACGCGTTGGCCGATCGGGCCGTGGATCTTGCCGCCGCGTTGAACCTGCACTTCGGGGTGGGGCGGGCCGCCGCGGCTTCTCCGGAGCGGTTGGGTGAGTTGTTGGCCGGGGCGGATGGGATTGTGCATGCGACGCCGACGGGTATGGCCGCGCATCCCGGGTTGCCGTTCCCCGCGGGGTTGCTCCGCGGGGAGTTGTGGGTCGCCGAAGTTGTTTATCGGCCGTTGGAGACGGAGTTGGTGCGAGCCGCCCGGGGGGTTGGCTGCGCCGTGCTGGACGGGGGCGGGATGGCGGTGTTCCAGGCGGCGGACGCGTTTCGGTTGTTCACGGGGCGTGAGCCGGACGTCGGGCGGATGCTTGCGGATTTCTCGGTGGAGAGCTCGGCGGGGCAGGTCGTGTGACGGGTGCGGGTGATTCGTGGCTTGTCACGCGGTTCCCCGCGCCCCTGAAAAACAAAGGAGTCAGACCGTGCGTGCGTCTATTGCGACTGTTTCTCTCAGCGGCTCCCTGACCGAGAAGCTCGCCGCTGCCTCGCGGGCCGGGTTCGACGGGGTCGAGATATTCGAGAACGACCTGCTCGCCAGTCCGCTCACACCCGAGGAGATCCGTAGCCGCTGTGCCGATCTCGGTCTCACCATCGACCTCTATCAGCCGATGAGGGATATCGAAGCCGTCCCCGCCGAGGAGTTCGCGCGGAATCTGCGGCGCGCCCGGCACAAGTTCGAGGTGATGCGGCGGCTCGGTGCCGACACCGTTCTTGTCTGCTCCAGTGCGTCGCCGCTCGCGGTGGACGACGATGCCCTCGCCGCCGAGCAGTTGGCTCAACTCGCTGATCTCGCACAGAACTTCGGGATCCGTGTCGCCTACGAAGCGCTTGCCTGGGGACGGCACGTCAGTACGTACGACCATGCCTGGCAGGTCGTCCAGGCCGCCGACCACCCCGCCCTCGGCACCTGTCTCGACAGTTTTCACATCCTCTCGCGCGGCTCCGATCCCAAGGGCATCGAGGACATCCCCGGGCAGAAGATCTTCTTTCTCCAGCTCGCCGACGCCCCGCTGCTCGCCATGGACGTGTTGCAGTGGAGTCGGCACTACCGCTGCTTCCCCGGGCAGGGTGGCTTCGATGTGGCCGGGCTTGTGGGCCACGTACTGCGCGCCGGATACACCGGGCCGCTCTCCCTTGAGGTCTTCAACGACGTCTTTCGTCAGGCCGAGGCAGGACCGACCGCCGTGGACGCGCACCGCTCGTTGCTCGTCCTCCAAGAGGCCGTCGGGGTGGCGGAGTTGCCCGCCCCTGTCGTCCCCACGGGCATAGCCTTCGCCGAGTTGGTCACCGCCGACGCCGAGCCGGTCTCGGCAGTTCTCGCTGCCCTCGGGTTCGCGCGCACCGCGCGGCACCGGAACAAGCCGGTCGATCTGTGGCAGCAGGGGGACGCCCGGGTTCTGGTCAACACCGGTCCCGCCGCCCGCCGTGACGGCACCGCACTCGCCGCCATCGGCCTGGAGACGCCGGATCCGGCCGGCGCCGCCCGCCGCGCCGAGGCGCTGTTGGCGCCGGTGCTGCCGAGGCGACGGGCACCGCAGGACGCGCCCCTCGACGCCGTCGCCGCTCCCGACGGGACGGAGTTGTTCTTCTGCGCGACGGGCCGGCCCGAACCGGTCGACTGGCGGGCCGACTTCGAGGACGTCCAGCACAGCCCGACGGCATCGGACGTCCGCCGTATCGACCATCTCGCCCTCACCCAGCCCTGGCACCACTTCGACGAGGCCGCGCTCTTCCATCAGGGCGTCCTCGGCCTGGACGCCCAGGAGAGCGTGGACGTGGCCGATCCCTACGGTCTGCTGCGCAGCCGCGCCGTCACCGGCGCCGACGGTGGCGTCAGGATCGCCCTGTCCGTCGGGGCGGCGCCCACCGACGACACGGTCCATGCTCAGCACATCGCCCTGGACACGCAGGATGTGGTGGCCGCGGCTCGCCGGTTCCGCGCGGCGGGCGGGCCGCTGCTGGAGATGCCGGCGAACTACTACGACGACCTCGCCGCCCGGTTCGAGTTCGCCGACGGCGAGTTGGCGACGTACAGAGAGCTCGGGATCCTCTACGACCGTGACGCGTACGGGGAGTTCAGGCACTGCTACACCCATACCGTCGGCCGGGTCTTCTTCGAGCTCGTCCAGCGGGACGGGGGCTATCGGGGGTACGGCGCGACGAACGCGCCGGTCCGGCTGGCCGCCCAGCACGCCGCTCGGCGCCTCACTGCCGGCTGACGCTCCTGGTCACGCCCGCGATGACCGTCGTGGCGAGGATCCAGCCGGTGATGATGAGGACGTAGGACAGCGCCTGATAGGCGCCGCGCGGTGCGAACGCGTTCTCCTGGCCGAAGGAGATCACCGGGAGGAGCAGATCGAGGGTGTAGAACACTGCGTTGAACGGCGGCGCCTCTGACGGCTTCAGCGCGGGCGGGTTGTGCAGGGCGTACGCGATCGAGCCCGTGGCGAGCAGGGAGAGCAGCCAGATCGCGGCGCGGAGCGGGCGGAAGCCGTAGCCGACGGTGACTTCCTGGAGATGGCCCCAAGTGCGCCCGTACCAGGGGAGCGTGGCGCGATGGCGGAGTTGTTTGGCGAGTTGGACCTCGCGGGCCGCCCGGTCGTCGCCGATGCGCCGGTAGGCGGCGGTCAACTGCTCGTAGGCGTACGGGACATAGCCCTCGCCGTCCCGTTCCAGCATCGGCAGGCGTTGCTCGGCGGGCAGGTGCGGGGTGAGGGTGGTGAAGCTGAGGTTGTTGATGCGGACCTCGTCCGGCAGCACCTCCGGGCCGAAGCTGAGGACCTCGATGTGCGCGCGGCGCAGGTTGAGGACGCCCTCGATGCGATCGCCGCCGTACAGCCACAGTTCGCCGATGACGCTGCTGCTGGCCCGCAGTGCGGTGCCGCCTGGATGGGACAGATGCGAACGGGACAGGTCGAGGCGGCCGGCTATGCGGGCGCCGCGCAGTTCGATCCGGCCGTACGCGCGCAGTCTGCGGGCGTTGACGTCGGCGTTCGCGTCCAGCGCCTCCGCGCTGAGGGCGACACCGCCGGGATTGTGGAACTCGGCGCTCTCCAGATTCACCTTGCCGGCGACCGTGGCGCCGTTGAGCCGTGTCTCGCCGTACACGCGCAGCCCCGCGGCCATGAAGTCGTGGCCGATGGCGGCCTGGTTGAGCTGGAGCACCGGCACCTCGGCCTCCGGAGCCCTGATCTCGGCTCCCTTCAGGAAGACCGCGCCCGATGTCTGTATCCCGCCCAGCTTCACCGGTCCGCGGGTGCGGCAACGCGTCAGCCGCAGGGGGCTGTCGATCCGCGCGTTGCCGAGGGCGAGGGCCGGGAAGACGGAATCCCTGAGGTTGAGTGCGCGCAGCCGGGAGCTGTGCAGTTCGAGAGGCTCGTCGAAGTGGCAGTGGACCAGCCGGACGGCATGATCGACCACGGCGTGGATGAGGTTCAGCACCCCTGTGACGCGGGCGCCCGAGAGGCTGAGACCCGGGACCTCGCCCTCCTCCTGCGGTGCGCTGAGCACGAGTGCCTTCAGCACCTCGGCGCGGACCGTGCGTTCCGGTCCCCACTCGCCTCCCGCCGAGACGTCCTCGTCCTCCGACTCCCGGAAGTCCACCGTCTCGCCCCGGGGAAAGGCCCGCCACACCCGCAGTTCGGCCGGTGTCAGATCGCTGATCTCCATCAGCGGTGACTCTGACCCGGCCCGCGTGAGCTGTCAACACCCCGTTACGGCCGTGCAGTTGTGCATACGGCCCCGGTGACGACGCCAACGCGTCGGCCCGGGGCCGTTGTTCGGCGCGATGCCTACGCCCTGGCGTTCCACTCCGCGATCACCGGTCGCTCGTGCTCGGTCGACAGGCGGCTGACCGTGCCCGTCGACAGCTGGAACAGCCGTCCCTCCGCGGGCGGCAGGCCCAGGCGGCGGGCGGTCAGGACACGCAGGAAGTGGGCGTGCGCGACGAGGACCACGTCGCCGTCGGCGAGGGCGGGGTCCACGCGGGACAGGACCCGGTCGGCGCGGGCGCCGACCTCGGCCGGGGACTCGCCGGGGTGGCCCTCGGGGCCCGGTGGGACGCCGTCCAGCCACAGGTCCCAGCCGGGGCGGGCGCGGTGGATGTCGACGGTGGTGACGCCCTCGTAGGCGCCGTAGTCCCACTCGTGCAGGTCGGGATCCGGTACGGACCCGGTCAGGCCCGCGAGTTCGGCGGTGCGTATCGCGCGGCCGAGCGGGCTGGTCAGGGCGAGAGCGAAGGTCCGCCGGGAGAGGAGGGGAGCGAGCGCCTTGGCCTGCTCCTCACCGTGCTGGGTGAGGGGCAGGTCGGTCCAGCTGGTGTGCTGGCCCGACACGCTCCACTCCGTCTCGCCGTGGCGGACCAGGAGAAGGTCCCCCACGGTGGGCCTACTTCGACTCGACGGCGTGACCGCCGAACTGGTTGCGCAGGGCCGCGATCATCTTCATCTGCGGCGAGTCGTCCTGGCGGGAGGCGAACCGCGCGAAGAGCGACGCGGTGATCGCGGGCAGCGGCACGGCGTTGTCGATGGCGGCCTCGACGGTCCAGCGGCCCTCGCCGGAGTCCTGCGCGAAGCCCTTGAGCTTGTCGAGGTGCTCGTCGCTGTCAAGGGCGTTGACCGCTAGGTCGAGGAGCCAGGACCGGATGACCGTGCCGTCCTGCCAGGAGCGGTACACCTCGCGGACGTTGTCCACCGAGTCGACCTTCTCCAGCAGCTCCCAGCCCTCGGCGTAGGCCTGCATCATGGCGTACTCGATGCCGTTGTGGACCATCTTGGAGAAGTGCCCGGCACCGACCTTGCCCGCGTGGACATAGCCGTACGGGCCCTCCGGCTTGAGCGCCTCGAAGATCGGCTGGAGCCGCTCGACGTGCTCCTTGTCGCCGCCGACCATCAGGGCGTAGCCGTTCTCCAGGCCCCACACACCGCCGGAGACACCGGCGTCGACGAAGCCGATGCCCTTGGTCGCCAGCTCCTCGGCGTGCTGCTCGTCGTCCGTCCAGCGGGAGTTGCCGCCGTCCACGACGACGTCACCGGACTCCAGCAGACCGCCGAGCTCGTCGACCACCGACTGGGTGGCCGCGCCGGCCGGGACCATCACCCAGATGGTGCGGGGCGCTTCCAGCTTCTCGACCAGTTCGGTGAGACCGCTGACGTCGGAGACCTCGGGGTTGCGGTCGTAGCCGACGACGGTGTGGCCCGCGCGGCGGATGCGCTCGCGCATGTTGCCGCCCATTTTGCCGAGACCAATCAAGCCGAGCTGCATGTCAGTTCACTTCCTTGAGGTCGCGGTAGGCGGCCACGAGTGCGGTGGTGGAGGGGTCGAGGCCGGGGACGTCGGCGCCTTCGGTCAGTGCGGGTTCGACGCGCTTGGCGAGGACCTTGCCGAGCTCCACGCCCCACTGGTCGAAGGAGTTGATGTTCCACACGGCGCCCTGCACGAACACCTTGTGCTCGTAGAGGGCGATCAGCTGGCCGAGCACCGACGGGGTCAGTTCGCGGGCCAGGATCGTGGTGGTGGGGTGGTTGCCCTTGAAGGTGCGGTGCGCGACCTGCGCCTCGGGCACGCCCTCCGCGCGGACCTCCTCGGCGGTCTTGCCGAAGGCGAGGGCCTGTGTCTGGGCGAAGAAGTTGGCCATCAACAGGTCGTGCTGCGCCTTGAGTTCGTCGCTCAGCTCGGCCACGGGCCGGGCGAAGCCGATGAAGTCCGCCGGGATCAGCTTCGTGCCCTGGTGGATCAACTGGTAGTACGCGTGCTGCCCGTTGGTGCCGGGCGTGCCCCACACCACCGGGCCGGTCTGCCACTCCACCGGCCGCCCGTCGCGCTGCACCGACTTGCCGTTGGACTCCATGTCCAGCTGCTGCAGATACGCGGTGAACTTGGAGAGGTAGTGGCTGTAGGGCAGCACCGCGTGCGACTGGGCGTCGTGGAAGTTGCCGTACCAGACGCCCAACAGGCCGAGCAGCAGCGGGGCGTTGGACTCGGCGGGCGCGGTGCGGAAGTGGTCGTCGACGATCCGGAAGCCGTCGAGCATCTCCAGGAAGCGGTCGGGGCCGACGGCGATCATCAGCGAGAGGCCGATCGCGGAGTCGAACGAGTAGCGCCCGCCGACCCAGTCCCAGAACCCGAACATGTTGTCCGGGTCGATGCCGAACTCGGTGACCTTGTCGGCATTCGTGGACAGCGCCACGAAGTGCTTCGCCACCGCCTTGTCGTCGCCCCCCAGCCCCGCCAGGAGCCAGGAACGGGCCGAGGTGGCGTTGGTGATCGTCTCGATCGTGGTGAAGGTCTTGGAGGCGACGATGAACAGCGTTTCCGCCGGGTCGAGGTCACGGGTCGCCTCGTGCAGGTCGGCGCCGTCTACGTTCGACACGAAGCGGACCGTCAACTCCCGTGCGGTGAACGCCCGCAGGGCCTCGTAGGCCATCGCGGGGCCGAGGTCGGAGCCGCCGATGCCGATGTTGACGACGTTCTTGATGCGCTTGCCGGTGTGGCCGGTCCACTCGCCGGAGCGGACCCGGTTCGCGAAGTCGCTCATCTTGTCGAGGACGGCGTGCACGGCCGGCACGACGTTCTCGCCGTCGACCTCGATCACCGCGTCGCGTGGGGCGCGCAGCGCGGTGTGCAGCACAGCACGGTCCTCGGTGGAGTTGATGTGCTCGCCGCGGAACATGGCGTCGCGCAGCCCGAACACGTCGGTGGCGGTGGCCAGTTCCTGGAGCAGGGCCAGCGTCTCGTCGGTGATCAGGTGCTTGGAGTAGTCGATGCGCAGGTCGCCCACGCGCACGACGTACCGCTCGGCGCGTCCGGGGTCCGTCGCGAACAGCTCGCGCAACTGCGGCTGTCCCTGGGCGCGGTGGTCCTCGAGTGCCGCCCACTCGGGGCGCCGGTCCAGCGTCGGGGAGTCAGACATGAGAGGGGGTCTCCTTGGTGGCCTCGCCGCGCAGGGCGATGGCGTACATCTCGTCGGCGTCGAGGCGCCTGAGCTCCTCGGCGATGAGTTCGGAGGTGGGGCGTACCTTCAGGGCGAGGGTGCGCGGCGGCTGGTCCGGCAGGGTCAGCGTGGCCAGCGGGCCCTCGGGCCGGTCGATGACGATCTCGCCGTTCGTGGTGCCGAGACGGACGGCCGTGACCACCGGGCCCGCACTCTCGACCCGGTCGACGGACACCTTCAGGCGGGCCTCCAGCCAGCGGGCCAGCAGCTCGGCCGCCGGGTTGTCCGCCTCGCTCTCCACGGCCGCCGAGATGATCGGCATCCGGGCCTGGTCCAGGGCCGCCGCCAGCATCGAGCGCCAGGGCGTCAGCCGGGTCCAGGCCAGGTCCGTGTCGCCGGGCGTGTAGGCGCGGGCCCGGCCGGCCAGCGCCTCCAGCGGCCGCTCGACCGCGTACAGGTCGGTGATCCGGCGCTGGGCGAGCGCGCCCAGCGGGTCCTTGGCGGGTACCTCGGGCGCGTCCGCCGGCCACCACACGACCACCGGGGCGTCCGGCAGCAGCAGCGGCAGGACGACCGAGTCGGCGTGGTCGGACACCTCGCCGTAGGTCCGCAGGATCACCGTCTCGCCGGTGCCGGCGTCGGCGCCCACCCGGACCTCGGCGTCCAGGCGGGACGTCGTACGGTCGCGGGGCGAGCGGGCGAGCCGCTTGATGACGACCAGGGTGCGCGAGGGGTGCTCGTGCGAGGCCTCCTCGGCCGCCTTGATCGCGTCGTAGGCGTTCTCCTCGTCCGTGACGATGACCATCGTCAGGACCATGCCCACGGCAGGGGTGCCGATGGCGCGGCGACCCTGCACCAACGCCTTGTTGATCTTGCTTGCCGTGGTGTCGGTCAGGTCGATCTTCATGGCCTGCGCCAGCTCCGTCCGTCTCGTGCGAGCATCTCGTCGGCTTCCTTCGGCCCCCAGCTGCCCGAGGGGTACTGAGCGGGTTTACCCTGCTTCGCCCAGTACTCCTCGATCGGGTCGAGGATCTTCCAGGACTCTTCCACTTCCTGGGGACGCGGGAACAGGTTGGCGTCACCCAGCAGCACGTCAAGGATGAGCCGCTCGTACGCCTCCGGGCTGGACTCCGTGAAGGACTCGCCGTACGCGAAGTCCATCGACACGTCCCGGATCTCCATCGAGGTACCCGGCACCTTGGAACCGAACCGGACCGTCATGCCCTCGTCCGGCTGGACGCGGATCACGATCGCGTTCGCGCCGAGTTCCTCGGTGGCCGTGGAGTCGAAGGGGGAGTGCGGAGCCACCTTGAAGACGACCGCGATCTCGGTGACCCGGCGGCCCAGGCGCTTGCCGGTGCGCAGGTAGAAGGGGATGCCCGCCCAGCGGCGGTTGTCCACCTCCAGCTTGACGGCCGCGTAGGTGTCGGTCTTCGAATGGGGGTCGGTGCCCTCCTCCTGGAGGTAGCCGGCCACCTTCTCGCCGCCCTGCCAGCCGGTCGTGTACTGCGCCAGCACGGTGTGCTCGCCCAGGTTCTCCGGCAGCCGCACCTGCTTGAGCACCTTGAGCTTCTCGGTGAGCAGCGACTCTGCGTCGAAGGCGATGGGCTCCTCCATGGCGGTGAGCGCCATCAGCTGGAGCAGGTGGTTCTGGATGACGTCACGGGCGGCGCCGATGCCGTCGTAGTAGCCGGCCCGGCCGCCGATGCCGATGTCCTCGGCCATCGTGATCTGCACGTGGTCGACGTACGAACGGTTCCAGATCGGCTCGTACATCTGGTTGGCGAAGCGCAGCGCCAGGATGTTCTGGACCGTCTCCTTGCCCAGGTAGTGGTCGATGCGGAACACCTGGTCCGGCTCGAACACGTCGTGCACGAGCGCGTTCAGCTCCCGCGCGCTCGCCAGGTCGCGGCCGAACGGCTTCTCGATGACCGCGCGCCGCCAGGACCCCTCGGGCGCGTTCGCGAGCCCGTGCTTCTTGAGCTGCTTGACGACCTTGGGGAAGAACTTCGGCGGTACGGAGAGGTAGAAGGCGAAGTTGCCCCCGGTGCCCCGGGAGGCGTCCAGCTCCTCGACGGCCGACTTGAGCTGCTTGAACGCGGTGTCGTCGTCGAAGTCGCCGGGGATGAATCGCATCCCCTCGGCGAGCTGCTGCCACACCTCCTCGCGGAAGGGGGTGCGGGAGTGCTCGCGCACGGAGTCGTGCACGATCTGCGCGAAGTCCTCGTCCTCCCAGTCCCGGCGGGCGAACCCGACCAGGGAGAAGCCCGGCGGCAGCATGCCGCGGTTGGCGAGGTCGTAGACGGCCGGCATCAGCTTCTTGCGGGACAGGTCGCCGGTGACGCCGAAGATGACAAGGCCGGACGGACCGGCGATGGTGGGCAGCCGCCGGTCGCGCGCGTCGCGCAGCGGGTTCGCCCAGTCGATGGCGGGACTCTCGGTCATTCTCCGTCGACCCCTTCGCTGTTCAGGGACTTCGTCACGGCGTCCAGCAGGTCCTGCCAGGCCGCCTCGAACTTGGCCACGCCCTCGTCCTCCAGCTGCTTGACGACCTCCTCGTACGAGATCCCGAGCCGCTCGACGGCCGCGAGATCGGCGCGTGCCTGGGCGTATCCGCCGGTGACCGTGTCACCGGTGATCACACCGTGGTCCGCCGTCGCCTTCAAGGTGCCCTCCGGCATCGTGTTGACGGTGCCCGGCGCGACCAGCTCGTCCACGTACAGGGTGTCCTTGTACGCCGGGTCCTTCACCCCGGTCGAGGCCCACAGCGGACGCTGCTTGTTGGCCCTCGCCCCGGAGAGAGCGGTCCAGCGACCGCCCCCGAATACATCTTCGTACGCCTCGTAGGCGAGGCGCGCGTTGGCCAGCGCCGCCCGGCCCTTGAGAGCGAGGGCCTCGTCGGTGCCGAGAACGGTCAGGCGCTTGTCGATCTCGGAGTCGACGCGGGAGACGAAGAAGGAGGCCACGGAGTGGATGGCGGCGAGGTCCAGGCCCTTGGAGGCGGCCTTCTCCAGGCCCGCCAGGTAGGCGTCCATGACCTCGCGGTAGCGCTCCAGGGAGAAGATCAGCGTCACGTTCACGCTGATCCCGAGGCCGATGACCTCGGTGATGGCGGGCAGACCCGCCTTGGTCGCCGGGATCTTGATCATGACGTTCGGGCGGTCGACCAGCCAGGCCAGCTGCTTGGCCTCGGCGATCGTGGCCGTCGTCTCGTGGGCCAGACGGGGGTCGACCTCGATGGAGACCCGGCCGTCCCGGCCGCCGGTGGCGTCGTACACGGGCCGCAGCACGTCGGCGGCGGCGCGCACGTCGGCGGTCGTCATCATCCGTACGGCCTCGTCGACCGTGACACCGCGGACGGCGAGATCGGCGAGCTGCTCCTGGTAACCCTCGCCCGTGCCGATCGCGGCCTGGAAGATCGAGGGGTTCGTGGTGACGCCCACGACGTGCTGCTTCTCGACGAGTTCGGCCAGGTTGCCGGACTCGATCCGCTTGCGCGAGAGGTCGTCCAGCCAGATGGAGACGCCCTCGTCGGACAGGCGCTTGAGGTTGTCCGCGGGTGCGGCTGCATCGGTCACAGTGATCATCTTCTTTCTGGCGAACGGATCAACCGCGCGCGGCGGCCAGGCCCGTAGTTGAATTGAGCACAGCTCGGGCGGTCGCGGCGACGTTCTCGGGGGTGAAACCGAACTCGGCGAAAAGGGTCTTTGCGTCGGCGGAGGCGCCGAAGTGCTCAAGAGAGACGATGCGTCCTGCGTCACCTACGAACCGGTACCACGTGAGACCGATCCCCGCCTCGACGGCGACACGGGCCTTCACGGCCGGCGGAAGGACCCGCTCGCGGTACTCCCGCGGCTGCTCCTCGAACCACTCCACGGACGGCATCGACACCACGCGTGTGCCGATCCCCTCCGCCTCCAGCCGCTCACGCGCCTCGACCGCGAGGTGGACCTCGGAGCCGGTGGCGATGAGGATCACGTCCGGGGTGTCCTTGGAGGACTCGCGCAGCACGTAACCGCCCTTGGCCGCGTCCGGATTCGGCGCGTAGGTCGGCACGCCCTGCCGGGTGAGGGCGAGGCCGTGCGGGGCCGGGTCGGTGGCGTGCCGCTTCAGGATCTCGGCCCAGGCGATCGCGGTCTCGTTGGCGTCGGCCGGGCGGACCACGTTCAGACCCGGGATGGCCCGCAGTGAGGCGAGGTGCTCGACCGGCTGGTGGGTCGGCCCGTCCTCGCCGAGGCCCACGGAGTCGTGCGTCCAGACGTAGGTCACCGGGAGCTGCATCAGCGCGGCCATGCGGACGGCGTTGCGCATGTAGTCGGAGAACACCAGGAAGGTGCCGCCGTAGATGCGGGTGTTGCCGTGCAGCGCGATGCCGTTCATCTCGGCCGCCATGGAGAACTCGCGGATGCCGAAGTGGATCGTACGGCCGTACGGGTCCGCGCCGGGCAGCGGGTTGCCCTCGGGCAGAAAGGACGACGTCTTGTCGATGGTGGTGTTGTTCGAGCCGGCCAGGTCGGCGGAGCCGCCCCACAGCTCGGGCAGCACCCCGCCGAGCGCCTGGAGCACCTTGCCGGAGGCGGCACGGGTCGCGACGGACGAGCCTTCCTCGAAGACCGGCAGCACGTCCTGCCAGCCCTCGGGCAGCTGCCCCGCGACGATCCGGTCGAACAGGGCGGCCCGCTCGGCGTCGGCGCCGCGCCACTTGTCGAGCTGCTTGTCCCAGGCCGCGTGCGCCTCGGCGCCCCGGTCCAGGGCGGCGCGGGTGTGGGCGAGGACGTCGTCGGCGACCTCGAAGGACTTCTCCGGGTCGAAGCCCAGCAGCCGCTTGGTCGCGGCCACCTCGTCCGCGCCGAGCGCGGAGCCGTGGGCGGCCTCGGTGTTCTGCGCGTTCGGGGCGGGCCAGGCGATGATCGTGCGCATCGCGATGATCGAGGGCCGCCCGGTCTCGGCCTGCGCGGCCTTCAGCGCCGCGTACAGGGCCGCTACGTCGATGTCGCCGCCGAGCGCCGGCTCGATCCGCTGGACGTGCCAGCCGTAGGCCTCGTAGCGCTTGAGCACGTCCTCGGAGAAGGCGGTCGCGGTGTCGCCCTCGATGGAGATGTGGTTGTCGTCGTAGAGGAAGACCAGGTTGCCGAGCTTCTGGTGGCCGGCCATCGAGGAGGCCTCGGCGGAGACGCCCTCCTCCAGGTCGCCGTCGGAGACGATCGCCCAGATGGTGTGGTCGAAGGGGGAGGTGCCCTCGGGGGCCTCGGGGTCGAACAGGCCGCGCTCGTAGCGGGCCGCCATCGCCATGCCGACCGCGTTGGCGACGCCCTGGCCGAGCGGTCCGGTCGTGGTCTCGACGCCGGCGGTGTGCCCGTACTCCGGGTGGCCCGGGGTCTTGGAGCCGTGGGTGCGGAAGGCCTTCAGGTCGTCGAGGCCGACCTCGTACCCGGCCAGGAAGAGCTGGGTGTAGAGCGTCAGCGAGGTGTGGCCGGGGGAGAGGACGAAGCGGTCACGTCCGGTCCACTCCGGATCCGCCGGGTCGTGACGCATCACCTTCTGAAAGATCGTGTAGGCGGCAGGGGCCAGGCTCATCGCGGTGCCCGGGTGGCCGTTGCCCACCTTCTGCACGGCGTCGGCCGCCAAAACGCGGGCCGTGTCGACGGCACGCCGGTCGAGTTCGGTCCATTCGAAGCTGTCCGGTGTCTGCGCGCTCATCGTGCTCATCTTCAAGAAGTCCTCGATCGGAGCGGAGTAGCTGGTCTGACGCGTTCAAAACTAAAAGTCTGACTTTTTAGAGGGAAGGTCCCTGTGTGTCAGCCTGTGGTGAAAGTGGGACACGGACAGCGCGATCGAGGCGGCACGAGAAGGACATGGCGGACAGAACCATCCAAGGTGGCGACGGTGAAGGCGGCGTGGACGCCATCCGAACGTTTCCCTTCCCGGTCGAGCTGAGTGTGTGCGGGGTCGGCATGCAGGTCGGCCCGATGGGCACCGACCGCACCTGGCACGCGGATGCCCCGCTTCACCGGGTCCACCGCATCGACTTCCATGTCGTGATGCTTTTCGACGAGGGCCCGGTCCGCCACATGATCGACTTCGCCGAGTACGAGGCGACTGCCGGCGACATCCTGTGGATCCGCCCCGGCCAGGTCCACCGCTTCTCACGGGACGACGAGTACCACGGCACCGTCCTGACCATGCAGCCCGGTTTCCTCCCGCGCGCCACGGTCGAGGCGACCGGCCTCTACCGCTACGACCTGCCGCCCCTGCTCCGCCCCGACGCGCCCCAACTGGCCGCCCTGCGTTCCTCCCTGGCCCAGCTCCAACGCGAGTACGAGGACACCACCACGCTTCCGCTGAGCTTGCACACCTCGGTCCTGCGCCACTCGCTGACCGCGTTCCTGCTCCGCCTCGCCCATCTCGCGGCCCGGTCGGCGGAGGCGGCCCGCGCCCAGGCCGACACGACGTTCACTCTCTTCCGGGACGCCGTCGAGCAGGGCTTCGCCACCAACCACAGCGTCAGCGCGTACGCCGACGCCCTCGGCTACTCCCGCCGCACCCTCGTCCGCGCGGTCCGCGCAGCCACCGGCGAGACCCCCAAGGGCTTCATCGACAAGCGCGTGGTCCTGGAGGCCAAGCGCCTCCTCGCCCACACGGACCTGCCCATCGGCCGCGTCGGCGTGGCGGTCGGCTTCCCCGACGCGGCGAACTTCTCCAAGTTCTTCCACCAGCACACGGATCTGACGCCGGCGGGGTTCCGGGCGGAGCTGCGGTAGCGGCCGGGCCCGCGCACGGCGATGCCCCCGCGAGGAGGGCCGGATCTCACCGGCCTCGCGGGGGCATCGCCAACGGGTGTGTCAGTGCCCGAAGTTGAACCAGTTGACGTTCACGAAGTCCGCCGGCTGGCCGCTGGTGAAGGTCAGATAGACGTCGTGCGTGCCCGTCACCCCGCTGATGTTGGCCGGGATCGTCCGCCAGGACTGCCAGCCGCCCGTGTTGGAGAGGGCGAAGCTGCCGACGGGTGTGCTGGTACGGCTGTCGAGGCGCACCTCGACCAGGCCGCTCACGCCGGAGGCCGCACCGCTGGCCACCCGCGCGACGAACTGGGTGGCCGCCGTGGAGCCGAAGTTGACGCCCTTGTACTGCGCCCAGTCGCCATTGGCGAGCGAGCCGATGTCCTGGCCGCCGCCGGTGTCGGTGGTCGTCTCGGGGACCGTGCCGGACTGGCTGTCGTAGGACTCGGCCTGGATGGCGCTGTAGGCGTCCCGGTTGCCGGTAGGTGGAGGCGTGGTACCGCTCCCATTGGCCGACAGGACCTGGACGTAGTCCACGACCATCGGCACGCCCGACCGGGTGTCGCCGTCGAGGCCGCCGCCGAACGCGTCGGGGAAACCGCCGCCCATCGCCACGTTCAGGATCAGGAAGAAGCCGTGGTTGGTGGCGTTGGCCCAGGTGGTCGCGTCGACCTGACTCGCCGTCACCGTGTGGTAGTTGACGCCGTCGACGTAGAAGCGGATCGCCTCGGGACTGACCGAGCGGTCCCACTCCATGGAGTAGGTGTGGAAGCCCGACTGGCAGGTCGTGTTCGGGCAGGCGACCGAATTGCCGATGCCCGTGGTCTCGTTGCACGGGCCGCCCGGGCTGGTTCCGCAATGCAGGGTCGCCCAGACCTTGTTGAGGCCCTGGACGTTCTCCATGATGTCCAACTCGCCCACGCCGGGCCAGTTCTGGTAGTTGCCGCGGTAGGGGGCGCCCAGGGCCCAGAACGCCGGCCAGTAGCCCTCGGCCGCCGTGCCGGTGACGTTGGGCATCTGGATGCGGGCCTCGACGCGCAACTTGCCGCCGGCCGGGGGCTGGAAGTCGGTACGGGTGGTCTCGATACGGCCCGAGGTCCACTGCCCTGCCGAGTTGCGCACGGGAGTGATGCGCAGGTTGCCGGAGCCGTCGAGCGAGACGTTGGTGGTGCTGTTCGTCATCGTCTCGACCTCGCCGGTGCCCCAGTTGGCGGGGCCGCCCGGATACGAGGTCCCGGTGTCGTACTGCCAGTTGGAGGTGTTCACGCCGGTGCCCGCGGTGCCGTTGAAGTCGTCGAGGAAGACCTGCGACCAGCCCGCGGGGGGCGTGGGTGCGGAGGCGTTCGCCGGCAGGCTGGCGGCCGTGGCGAGAGCCGCCGCCAGGCCGATCGTGGAGAGTACGGCGATGAGGGCGCGGCGGCGTCTGGGTATTCCGGAGGGTGCACTCATGGGGGTGCCTCTCGGGTACGGAGGGAGGTGGGGTGCGCGGGTGTGCAAGAACCCTTGAGAGCGCTCTCAAGAGTGGGGTCAATGTGCCCTCAGGTGCTCCGGTCGTCAAGAGTTGAAGCAGGGAAAGTCCTTACGGTCGGGGCGAGTTCACCCGATGAAGGACCGTTTGGAAGGTATGGGTGCGAGGCGGCCGCGGGCTGCGGCCGCCTCGGCCGGGTCAGTTCAGCGGAGCGGGCGCCGGGGTGCCGTAGAACGTGATGGGCGGCCAGCCCTTGGTGGCCGCGAGTTCGTTGAGCGCCTCGGCGATCTCCAGCGGGGAGATGACGTTGGCCGCCGGGGCGTCGCTCACCCCGACGCTGAACTTGATCGTGAGGTCCGGGTTCATGTCACCCTGAACCAACTGGGAGTTCCCGCTGAAGAGCGTCCCGTTGGGGAAGTCGGCCGGTGCGGTCGCCCCGGCCTGCTCCGCCTCCCCGGCCTGCTCCGCCTCCGCGGCCTGGGCCGGCTGGGCCGCCGCCGTGCCACCGAGCACGGCGCCTGCGGTGGCCGTCCCGGAGTATCCGAGCAGGGAACGTCTTGAGATTCTGGACAAAGTACCCCCTCTGTCGCGGCCGCGCGGGTGCCTCCCGGAGCCGTCGGCCGATCGTAGGCACGGCCGATCACCGGGAGGGGCTGAACGAGATCGTCCGCTCGTGGACGGCCTGAGCGAGACCGGCCTCGGTCCCAAGGGTGGGCGCTAAATCGCGCTGCCCGCCTTCCAGTCGGCCCACGACATGTTCCAGCCGTTGAGACCGTTGGAGGGTTCCACCGTCTTCTCGCCGGAGTTCTTGACGATGACGACGTCGCCGAGCATCGAGCTGTCGTAGAACTTGTAGCCGGGCACCGAGGTGTCGTTCGCGCCTTTGGTGTCGTGCAGGCCGACGCAGCCGTGGCTGGTGTTCTGATGGCCGAACACCCCGGTGGACGCCCAGTAGTTGCCGTGCACGAAGGTGCCGGAGGTGGTCAGGCGCTGGGCGTGCGGGACGTCGGAGATGTCGTACTCGTCGCCGAGGCCGACCGTCGAGGACTCCATGCGGGTCTGCTTGAACCGCTCGCTGATCACCATGATCCCGGACCAGGTGGTGTGGTCGGAGTCGCCGCCGGAGACGGCGTAGGTGGCGTGCGTCGCGCCGTCCCGCCTGACCACCATCTCCTTGGTGGACAGGTCGACCGTGCTGATCTGCTCGCGCCCGATGTGGAAGGTGACGTCCTTGGACTGGACGCCGTAGACACCGTCCGAACCCTCGACGTCCTTCAGGTGCAGGCTGAGCGTGATCGTCGTGCCGGATGCCCAGTACGTCTCGGGGCGGAAGTCGAGCCGGGTGTCGCTGAACCAGTGGCCGACCACCTCGACGGCCGGCTCGGCGGTCACCGTGATCGCCTTCTGGACGGCGGCCCGGTCCGCCACGGCGTGCGTGAAGTTGATCGACACCGGCATGCCGACGCCGGAGGTGGTGTCCGCCTCGGGCGTGAAGTAGCCGACGAAGGTCTCGCCGGGCGACTTGGTGGTGAAGGTCGCGGTCTGCTCGGCGGCGCCCTTGGCGGTCGCCGCGACCGTGTACTTCGTACCCGAGTACGGGTTCTTCGTGGACGTCCACTTCGTCTTCGCGTCGTTGAGCGAACCGGTCAGCGTGGAACCGTCGTTCCCGGTGACCTTGACCGAGGCGAGCGTGCCGTCGGTCACGGTGACCTCGACCGGGGCTGTGAAATCCGCCTTCTTGGTGCCGTCGGCCGGGGTGACCGTGATGGTGGGCCGCTTCGTGGGCGAGGCCGAGGCCACGCCCGACGCGGCGGCCTTCGTGGTGTCGCCCTCCGAGGCGCCCGCCGCACTGCACCCGGTCAGGACGGCGGCCGGTACCGCGCCGAGCGCGGTGAGCACCCCGCGCCGGGACCACCTCGCCGACTGCTGCTCGGACCGGTTCGATATGTGCGATGCGCCCACGGCAGGCCTTCCTGAGAAATCCACCTTGCGGATGCATCCTGCGCCGCCGACATGGGTTGATCCTTTGAATCCCCGAGCCGCTCCCTGAGATTCCTGTGAGGACGGGGTGAGAGAAGGCCTGAAAGCACGGTTGTGGGGGCGCCGTGGTTTGTGAACAGAGTATGAACAGCCCGACCGGGCCCTGAGTATCCGGTGAGATCCCCGCTCCGGCATGGCTTCCCCACCGTCCCGGTCGGAATAGTGCGAAAGCGAGGAACGACCGAAGGCGGAGTTCCGCTTGCCGCGGCTCCGCCGCCGATCACAGCCGGAGGTATTCGTGACCGAAGTCCGCGAGCGGCACACCGTGGCCATCGTCGGAGCGGGCGCGGCGGGCACCCTCACCGCCGTCCAGCTCTGCGAGAGCGCGACGCGCCGCCGGACACCGCTCGACCTCGTCCTCATCGACCCGGCCCCGGAAGCCGGCCGCGGCACCGCGTACGCCACCCGAGACCCACGTCACCGCCTCAACGTGCCGTCGGGCGGCATGAGTTGCTACCCGGACGACCCGGGCCACTTCACCCGCTGGCTGTGCCGCCACGGCGAACCGTCCGTCACCGCCGCCGACTTCGCCACCCGCTATCGTTACGGCGCCTACCTCGCCGACACCCTCGCGCAGGCGATCGTCCGCGCCCAGGGCACGGTCGCGGTACGCCGGCTGCGCACCCGCGCCGAGAGCTGTACCGGCACCCCCGACGGCCGGGTGGACCTCCACCTCGCCGACGGGGGACACCTCACCGCGCACAGCGCCGTCCTGGCCACAGGCCCCGCCGCCCCATCCGCCGGCTGGGCACCGCCCGCCCTGCGCGCCTCGCCTCGCTTCGTCGCCGAGCCGTGGACCCCAGGCGCCCTGGACGCTCCGCTGGCCGACCCGACGGACGGTGCGTTGGGTGGGGCGCGGAACGGTATCGCTGACGTCGCCTTGGGTGGGTCGCGGAATGGCATCGCTGACGTCGCCTTGGGTAGGTCGCGGAGGGACATCGCCGACGGTGCCTTGGGCGGGTCGCCGAACGGCACCGCCGACGGCGACTTGGATGGGCCGCGGAGCGGTATCGCTGACGTCCCCCGGAGCGGCGTTGCCGACGGCGCCTTGGGTGAGCCGCGCAACGGCATCGCTGACGTCTCCCTGGGCGGTCCTCGGAACGGCATTGCCGACGTCGCCTTGGGCGGTCCTCGGAACGGCAATGCCGACGTCGCCTTGGGCGGGTCGCGGAGGGACACGGCCGACGTCGCCTTGGATGGGTCGCGAAGTGACACCGTCGACGTCCTTCTCGTCGGTACCGGCCTCACCGCCGTGGACCTCGCTCTGACGCTCGACCGCCCGGGCCGCACGGTGCACGCCCTCTCCCGCAGTGGCCTGCTGCCCCAGCCGCACGCCCTTACCCCGGCCGGTCCGATGGCCCCGCCGGACGGCCTCGACGACACCTCGCTCGGCCGGCTGCGCCGCGCCGTCTACCGGCACATCAGCCGCTCCGTGCGCACTCACGGCGACTGGCGCCCCGCCCTCGACAGCCTGCGCCCGCACACCGCGCGCCTGTGGCACAGCCTCACCCCCGAGGACCGTGCCGAGTTCCTCGCCCGCGAGGGCTCCCTCTGGAACACCCACCGCCACCGCATGGCGCCGGCCACCGCGGAGTCCGTCTCCCGAGCCCGCACGGCCAGGCGGCTCACCGTCCACACGGGCGCGGTCACGGACGCCGTCGAACACGACGGCGCGCTCACGGTCACCCTCTCCAACGGCCGTTCCCTGCGCGTCGGTTGGGTGATCGACTGCACGGGACCCGGCCGCCGCTTCGACGACCCCCTCTGGCGCTCCCTGTTCGACTCCGGCACGGCGGTCACCGGGCCGCTCGGCATGGGCGTGGCCACGGTCGACGGACGGCTGCTCGACGCCGACGGGCGCGCCGACCGACCACTGTTCACACTGGGCGCCCCGCGCCGCGGCGAACTGTGGGAGACCACCGCGATCCCCGAGATCCGACTCCAGGCGGCGGCCCTGGCACGGCAGTTGCTCGCCCCGCTCGCCCCGAAGCACCGACAGACCCGCCGCCCCTCCCGCCGCCCGGTCGACGGACACGACCTCCCCCTCTCCACCCACGCCGAGTCGGCCGCCGCCTACCGCACAGGACTGGACCGGGTCCTCAAGGTCCGGGCGGGCGCCGAGGACGCCTTCGCCCGCGCGGTCGCCCTCGACCCCGGCTTCGCCCTCGGCCACGCGGCCCTCGCCCTGCTGGGCCACGAGTGCGGTGCCGCCGTCGACGTACCGCGGGCCCTGGCCGAGGCCCAGCGCAGTGCCCGTGAACGCGCCGACGAACGGGAGCGGTCCTTCGTGGACGTGGTGACCCGCCGGGTGCACGGCGACGACGGGGACACCGCGCTCGTACGACACCTCGACGCGCACCCCGCCGACGCGCTCGCCCTGGCGGTCGCCGTGCCCACCATCGCCTTCTCCGGCGTCACCGACCTGGACGACGACCAGGCGCTGCGCCTGGTCGAGACGACCTCCGCCGCGTACGACGGCCACTGGTTCCACACCTCGCTGCTGGCCTTCCTGCGCCAGGAGCAGGGGATGCTGCACGAGGCCGGTGAGCTCGCCCGGCGCGCGCTGGCCGCCGAGCCCGCCGCCGGACACGCCGTGCACGCGCTCGCCCACGTCCACTACGAGTCCGGCGCGCACGAGGTGGGCCGCGACTGGCTGGACGGCTGGGTCGCGGGGCAGGGGCGGGGCGCGGTGCACCGGGCGCACTTCTCCTGGCACATCGCGCTGCACGAACTCGCCCTCGACGACCCGGACGCCGTGCGTCGGCGCTGGTTCGCCCAGCTCGCGCCGGGCCGGGTGGTGACCGGGGTGCGGGCGCTTGTCGACTCGGGGTCGCTGCTGTGGCGGGCCCGGCTGAGCGACAACTGGCCGGGCGAGCTGCCCACTTCGGACGTCCTGGAGTCGGTGACGCACGAGGTCCTGGAACGCCCCGCGACCGCCTTCACCGCCCTGCACGCGGCCGTCGCCCTCGCCGCCGCGGGTGACCTGCCGGCCCTGCACCGACTGCGCGACCACGCGGCCGGCGCCGACGAGGTGCAGCGCGAGGTGATCGTCCCGCTGTGCGAGGCCTTCGCCGCGCTCGTCGAGGAACGCTTCCAGGAGGCAGCCCGGGGCCTGAACGCCCTGCTCCCGGTCCTGCGCCGGGTCGGCGGCAGCTCGGCCCAACGGGAGGTCGTGGAGGAGACGTTGCTCTACGCGCTGGTCGCGGGAGGCCGGTGCGAGGCGGCACGACGGCTGCTGGACGCCCGGCTGGACCGGAAGGAGGCACCGCGGGACCGGCGGATGCGGGAGGGGCTTGCGGGGGTGGGCATCTGAGCCCACGTCAGCTGCCCTACCCGGGCGCGCTGTTCGGGTGATCGGTGGCCGCCGTACGTCGACCCGCGGTCCGTTCTCCACCCCCGTGGGAGGACGGACCGCGGCTCCGGTGAGGCAGGCGGGCGGCCGCTGTCGGATCAGTGGTGGCTCAACTCCCGTTGCTCAGCCTCCTCTTCACGCAGCCCGAACCGGTCGTGTGCCCGGCGCAGCGGCTTCGGGGCCCACCAGGCGCGGCGGCCGAGCAAAGCCATCGTCGCCGGGACGAGCAGCATCCGGACGACCGTCGCGTCGATCAGGACGGCGAGCGTGAGGCCGAGCCCGATCTGCAGGATGGGGGAGAAGCCGCCGGTCATGAAGGCGCCGAAGACGACGGCCAGGAGCAGCGCCGCGCAGGTGACCACGCGGCCGGAGCGGCGCAGACCGGTCACCACGGCCTCCTGGTCGTCGTGCGTCCGCGCCCGGGCCTCGCGCATCCGGGACAGGATGAACAGCTCGTAGTCCATGGCGAGTCCGAACGCGATCGCGATGATCAGCGGAGGCGCGGTCAGGCTCAGCGCGCCCAGACCCTCCGCGCCCAGCGCCCCGGCGAGATGCCCGTCCTGGAAGACCCAGACCACCGCCCCGAGCGCCGCGCCCAGGCTGAGCAGTGTGGTCAGGATCGTGCGCAGCGGGATCAGCACCGAGCCGGTGAAGGCGAAGAGCAGGGCGAAGATGCCGAGGAGGACGGTCACCGCGGCCCAGGGTGCCCGGTCGGAGAGCATCGCGCGGAAGTCGACCAGCCGGGCCGCGGGTCCGGTCACCTGGACCGGTGCGTCACCGCGCACGTCCCTGACCCGCTGCACCAGGTCCGTGGCCGCCTTGCCGTCCACACTGCCGGAGGGCTGGATCTCGACGATGCTTGTGCCGCCGGGCAGTTGGTGGGTCTCGGCCGTCGGCGAGAGGGCCCGGATGCGGTCGGCGGTCGCCGTGTCGGTGCCCGGTTTCAGGACGACGGTGACGGGGGAGACGCCGGTGCCCGGCGGGAAGTGCGCGTCGACGGTGTCGTACAACTGCCGTGCCTCGGTGTTCGAGGGGAGCTGGGTGGCGTCCCCGAGCTGGATCTTCATGCCGGCGGCGGGCAGCGCGAGGACGAGCAGGACGGGTACGACGACGGCGACCACGGCGACCCGGTGGCGGGCCGAGAAGCGGGCGAGGCGGGCGAAGACGCGGCCCTCCTCGTGGTCGGGGCGGACCTTCGCCGGCGGGATCCTGCCGCCGAACCTGGTCAGCAGCGCGGGCAGCAGGGTCAGCGCGGCCAGCATGTCGATCACCACCACGGCGGCCACGGCCAGGCCCATGCTGCGCAGGAAGACGCTCGGGAAGACCAGCAGTCCGGTCAGGCTGACGGCCACCGTCACGCCGGAGAACAGCACGGTCCGCCCGGCCGCCGCGACCGTACGGTGCACGGCCTCGACGACGTCGTCCGTGTGCCGGCGTTCCTCGCGGAAGCGGACCAGCATCAACAGGGCGTAGTCCACGGCGAGTCCGAGCCCGAGCATCGTCGTCACCTGGATCGCGTACACGGAGATGTCGGTGACCTGGCTGAAGCCGAACAGCGCGAGGAACGCGCCCGCGATCCCGCTGACCGCGATCACCAAGGGCAGCGCGGCCGCGCGCAGTCCGCCGAACACGACCAGGAGCAGGGCCAGTACGACCGGCAGGGAGATCAACTCGGCGTTGCGCACGTCCTCCTGGGCCCGCTCGCCGATCTGCGTGCCCAGCAACGGGCCGCCGCTGACGTGGACTTCGGGCGCGTCGATCTCCTTGATCCGGTCGGCCGCCGCGTCCACGGCCTGCTCCTCGGCGTCGTCGTCGAGACCGCCCGTGAGGGTGACCGGGATCAGGAGCGCCTGTCCGTCCTCCGAGGTCAGGCCGCGGGTCGTGTACGGATCCGGCACGGCGGCGACCCCGGCGATCGCGCGTACGTCGGCGACGGCCCGCTCGACCTGGTCGCGCAGGCCGGGGTCGGTGACCGCGACGCCCTCGACGACGGCGGTGATCGACTCACCGGTCGGGTCGGTGCGGTCCAGGAACTGCGCGGCGTGCTCGGACTCGGTGCCGGGTACTTCGGGCACGTTGTCGGAGAGTCGCGCGAAGACGCCCGTCCCCAGGCCGAAGCCGAGCAACAGGAAGAGCACCCAGAACAGGATCACGGTGAGCGGACGACGGGTGGCCGTCCGGGCGAGTGCGGAGAGCACGGTCCCTCCCTGCGAGGTGTGCGAGGCATCGATGGACATGCCCCACAGGCTCGTGCGGGAGGGGGTGCCACCGGATCGCCGGAGGGAGCGGTTTCGGGGACTCCGTCGTACGGGTGAGAGGGGGCCGGGACTCACTCCCGCGCGGGAGGAATCCCGTCTTCCGTGACCGGCGCCCCTGCGATGACGAGTCCCGTCTCGTACGCGCAGATCACCGCCTGCACCCGGTCCCGGAGGACCAACTTGCTCAGCACATTGCTGACATGGGTCTTCACGGTGTGCTCGCTGACGAAGAAGGTCGTCGCGATCTCGGCGTTGGACAGCCCGCGGGCCAACAGCCGCAGGGTCTCCGTCTCGCGGGCCGTGAGGACGTCGAGCCGTTGCGGGGTGACCGAGGCGGCGGCCTCCTCGCGGCGCCGCCGCACGATGTCCGCGACCAGGCGCCGGGTCACCGTCGGCGCGAGGAGCGAGTCGCCGGCCGCGACCACCCGCACCGCGTGGACGAGGTCGTCCCGGCGGACGTCCTTGAGCAGAAAGCCGCTGGCGCCCGCGTACAGGGCCTCGTACACGTACTCGTCCAGGTCGAACGTGGTCAGCATGACGACCTTGCAGCTCGACTGCGCGCACACCCGCCGCGCCGCCTCCAGGCCGTCCATCACCGGCATCCGGATGTCGAGGAGCAGCACGTCCGGCGCGTGCAGCCGCACGGCGGCGACGGCCTCGGCTCCGTCCCCGGCCTCGGCGACCACCTCGATGTCCCGCTGCGCCTCCAGGATCATGGTGAACCCGCTGCGCACCAGTTCCTGGTCGTCGGCGACGACCACGCGGATGCTCACCCCAGCGCCGCCTGCCGGTCCGCGGCCACCGGCAGACGTACGACGACCCGGAAGCCCCCGTCCGGCCCGCGCCCCGCCTCGGCGGTGCCCCCGCAGGCGGCCGCCCGCTCCCGGATGCCGAGCAGCCCGTGTCCGCCGTCGCCGGAAGCCGACGGGCCCCGCCCGTCGTCCGTCACCGTCAAGGTCAACTCCCGCTCCGTCCAGTCGCGTCGGACCGTCGCGGAGGAAGCGTACGCATGCTTCACGGTGTTGGTCAGGGCTTCCTGGACCACCCGGTAGACGGCGATCCCGGTGTCCGGCGGCAGTGGGCGCGGTTCGCCCGTGGTGCGCAACTCGATGTCCAGACCCGTGGATTCACCGACCTGGCGGAGCAGGTCGGGCAGTGCGGTCACCCCCGGTTGTGGCGAAGTCCCTTGCCGCTGCTCCTCCTTGAGGACCCCGAGGATGCGCCGCAGCTGCCCCATCGCGTCCCGCCCGGCCCCCGCGATCGCCTCGAACGCGGCCTCCGCGCGCGCCGGATCACTGCGCACCACGACCGGGCCCGCCTCCGCCTGCACCACCATCAGGCTCACCGCGTGCGCCAGGATGTCGTGCATGTCCCGGGCGATCCGGGCACGTTCCTGTGCCGTCGCCCGCGCGGTGTCGGCGGCGCGCTCCCGCTCCAGACGGCGTGCCCGGTCCTCCAACTCGGCGGTGTAGGCGCGCTGGACGCGAGTGAGCACACCGAGCGCATAGGCGCAGACGATGGTCATCAGATGGAAGGCGTACTCGAAGGGACGGGCGCCCTCCTTGTGCTGCATGGTCAGCGTGACCCCGACGATCCAGCCGGCCAGCATCACGCGCCGCTGCCAGGGCCGGCCCTGGACGCCCATCGTGTAGAGGACGACCAGTCCGCCGTAGACCACGTCCGGCGGCGGGGCGTGGTAGATCGCCATCGCGGGTGATGTGACCGACACCGCGCACGCGGTGCCGAACGGTGACCTTCGCCGCCACACCAGCGGCACCGCCGTGGCGGCGCCGAGCAGCCAGCCCTGCCAGGTCAGGCGGTCGTCGCCCTCGTCGGGGAAGAGCCACTGGAGCGAGACGGCGAACAGGACGAGGGCGGCGAGCGCGGTGTCGACGGCGTACGGATTCGCGGTGCGCAGACGGGAGTTGAGCTGCGCGAACCAGGAGTGCGCGAGAGAGGACTGCAGGGGGGACTGCAAGGAGGACTGCGGGCACATGGGCGGCTCCTCGGGGCAAGGGCCGTTCCAGTATCACGAGGTCACGGTGGCCCGGTCCTCACCGGTGAGAGGGATATCGCCGGCCTGTTTCCGGCGCCGGTTTCCGCCGAGCGACCCGCACTCGGCCGCGGTTCCCGGACCTCACGCCTCCTTCCGCTCCGGCCGCCACCCCAGCGCCCGCGATATCCCCCGCGCGGCGAGCCGTACCGCGGGCACCAACACAGGTACCTGGGCCTCGACTTGGGGCACCACCACCGACACGGCGGCCACCACCGCGCCGCCCGGACCGCGCACCGGCGCCGCGACCGAGAGGGCGTCGGACGTCACCTGGCGGCTGCTCACCGCGATCCCGGTGCGCCGCACCTCGGCCAGCAACCGGCGCAGCCGCCCCGGATCGGTGACGGTGTACGGGGTGAAGGAGGCGAGCGGCCCGGCGCAGTACTCCTCCTGGAACTCCGCCTCCCCGTGGGCCAGCAGCGCGAGGCCGACCCCGGTGGCGTGCAGCGGCCAGCGCGCCCCGACCCGGATGTGCACGCCCACCGCCGAACGCCCCGACAGCCACTCGGTGTAGACGACCTCGCCACCGTCCCGGACCGCCAACTGCACGTTCTCGTGCGTCGCTTCGTACAGGTCCTCCAGATACGGCAGCGCGACCTGCCGCAGCGCGAGCCCGCGCGGGGCGAGCGCGGAGATCTCCCACAGCCGCAGTCCGACGTGGTAGACGCCCGCCTCGTCCCGCTCCAGCGCGCCCCACTCCGTCAGCGCGGCCACCAGCCGGTGCGCGGTGGTGAGGGTGAGACCGGCCCGGCGGCTGATGTCGGTCAGGCACAGTCCTGGGTGCTCGTGGTCGAAGGCCGCGAGCACGGCGAGCAGCCGGTCGGGCGCGGAGCGGGCGTCGCTCATGGCGAGCCGAAGCCCTCCTCGGTCAGCCGCAGCAGCAGCGCGTGCAGCGTCTCGCGCTCGGCCGGAGCGAGCGGGCCGAGCAGCTCGTTCGTCACCCGCAGCCCGGCCTCGTCCGTGTCCCGCAGGAAGGCGCGGCCGTCCTCGGTCAGGACCACGATCCGGCTGCGGCGGTCGTCGGGGGAGGGCCGGCGTTCGGCGAAGCCCTGCTTCTCCAGGTCGTCGACCAGGCCGACGATCGCGCTCGGGTCGTAGCCGAGCCGGGAGCTCAGCTCGCGCTGCAGGGCGCCCTCGGAGGTGGCGAGGAAGCGCAGCACCGCGTAGTGGCGCAGGCGCAGCCCCGACGCCTGGAGGAAGGTGTTGAACAACTGACCGGAGCGCAGGCCCAGGCGGTACAGCAGGTAGCCCGTGTCCGCGTGCAGCCCGCGCATCCACGGCTCGTCCGCGTCGATGGGGTTCGGGGTGACGTGCTGGCGTGCGATGGCGGGCTCCTGGTGCGGCTCGATACGTGCGGGGAGGTCCATCATCTCGCGCTCTTCAGCAATCAACAACTATTGACGTCGACAATTATTGCTCTTAGCTTCGATCTCGAAGCCGCACCACCCGCATCAGCTCGTGAAGGGACCCACCCGTGCCCAGCATCGATCTCACCGGCAAGGTCGCCGTCGTCACCGGAAGCGGCCGGGGCCTCGGCCTCGCCTATGCCCACGCCCTGGCCGCCCACGGCGCCTCCGTGGTGGTCAACGACGTCGACGAGGCGGTCGCCGAGCAGGCCGTGAAGTCCATCACCGAGGCCGGCGGCACGGCGGTCGCCGAGGTCGTACCGGTCGGCACCGCCGAGGCCGCGGACCGGCTGGTCGACCGGGCGGTGACGGAGTTCGGGCGGCTGGACGTGCTGGTCACCAACGCGGGCATCCTGCGCGACAAGGTGCTGTGGAAGATGACCGACGAGGACTTCGACGCGGTCCTCACCACCCACCTCAAGGGCACTTTCACCTGCGCCCGCGCCGCCGCGGTACGGATGCGCGAGCAGGGCGAGGGCGGCAGCCTGATCCTGGTCGGCTCGCCCGCTGGCCAGCGCGGCAACTTCGGCCAGACGAACTACTCGGCCGCCAAGGCGGGCATCGCCGCCTTCGCCCGTACGTGGTCGATGGAGCTGGGCCGCGCGGGCATCACGGTCAACGCGATCGTGCCGGTCGCCGCGACCGCGATGACCGAGACGATCCCCGCCTTCGCCCCCTACGTCGAGGCCATGAGGAACGGCGAGCCGCTGCCCGACTTCCTGCGCAAGGGCGAGGGCTTCGGCACCCCCGAGGACTGCGCGGCCCTTGTCCCCTACCTCGCCTCCGACCAGGCACGCGGGGTGACCGGTCAGGCCATCGGCATCGGCGGCGACAAGGTGGCACTCTGGTCCCATCCGCAGGAGATCAGGACGGCGTACGCCGACGGCGGCTGGACCCCGGGCACCCTCGCCGACGCCTTCCCCACCTCGGTCGGCGCCGAGCTCCAGTCGGTCGGCATCCCGGCGCCCAAGCTCCCGGAGGCGTGATGTCCACCTCGGCCACCTCGGCCTCCTCGGCCCCCTCGATGAACGTCGACGACCTGGTCGCGATCGACGTGCACACCCACGCGGAGGTCTCCTCCAAGGGGCACTCCTCCCTCGACGACGACCTGCACGACGCCTCCTCCGCCTACTTCAAGATCGAGGGAAACCGGAAGCCGACGATCGAGGAGACCGCCGTCCACTACCGCGAGCGCGGGATGGCCGCCGTGATCTTCACGGTCGACGCCGAGTCCGCGACCGGCACCGCGCCCGTCCCGAACGAGGAGGTCGCCGAGGCCGCCGCCGCCAACGCGGACGTCCTGATCCCCTTCGCGTCCATCGACCCGTTCCGGGGCAGGGCGGGCGTCAAGCAGGCCCGGCGGCTGGTCGAGGAGTACGGGGTCAAGGGCTTCAAGTTCCACCCCAGCATCCAGGGCTTCTTCCCCAACGACCGCGCGGTGGCGTACGAGTTGTACGAGGTGATCGAGGAGACGGGCACGATCGCCCTCTTCCACACCGGACAGACGGGCATCGGCGCGGGCGTGCCGGGAGGCGGCGGGATCCGTCTCAAGTACTCCAACCCCCTGCACGTCGACGATGTCGCCGCCGACTTCCCGCACCTCAAGATCATCCTGGCGCACCCGTCCTTCCCCTGGCAGGACGAGGCCCTCGCCGTCGCCACGCACAAGCCGGGCGTGCACATCGATCTGTCCGGCTGGTCGCCGAAGTACTTCCCGCCGCAGCTCGTGCAGTACGCGAACACGCTGCTCAAGGACAAGGTCCTCTTCGGCTCCGACTTCCCCGTCCTCACCCCGGACCGCTGGCTCGCCGACTTCGAGAAGCTGCCGATCAAGGACGAGGTCAGGCCGAAGATCCTCAAGGAGAACGCCGCCCGACTGCTCGGGCTGACCACACCGTAAGGGGCCGGACATGCGCAACGAGGGACTGGGGTCGTGGCCCGCACGCCGGGCCCGCAAGACCCCGCACCGCACCGCCCTGATCCACGGCGCCACCACGCTCACGTACGCGGAGCTGTACGACCGCACCACCCGCCTCGCCCACGCCCTGCGCGCCCGCGGCATCCGGCGCGGCGACCGCGTCGCCTACCTCGGCCCCAACCACCCCTCCTACCTGGAGACGCTGTTCGCTGCCGGCACGCTCGGCGCGGTCTTCGTCCCCCTCAACACCCGCCTGACCGGCCCCGAGATCGCCTACCAACTCGCCGACTCCGGCGCCAAGGCCCTCGTGCACAGTCCCTCGCACACCGGGCTCGTCGCCGGCCTGCCGGGCAGCACCGACGTGCGGATCTACGTCGAAGTCGGCGCCGAATACGAGGAGTTGCTGACGTCGGCCGCGGTCGAGCCGATCGACGAACCGGTCATCCCCGACGACACCTGCGTCATCATGTACACCTCGGGCACGACCGGCCGTCCCAAGGGCGCGATGCTCACCCACGGCAATCTCACCTGGAACGCGGTCAACGTCCTCGTCGACACCGACCTGATCGCCGACGAACGGGCCCTGGTCTCCGCTCCGTTGTTCCACACGGCGGGCCTGAACATGCTGACGCTCCCGGTCCTGCTCAAGGGCGGCACGTGCGTCCTGGTCGAGTCCTTCGATCCCGGACAGACACTCGAACTGATCCAACGGCACCGGATCACCTTCATGTTCGGGGTGCCGACGATGTTCGACCAGGTGGCCAGACACCCGCACTGGCCGGCCGCCGACCTGTCCTCCCTGCGCATCCTGACCTGCGGCGGCTCCCCCGTGTCGACCCAGCTGATCACCGCCTACCAGGAGCGCGGACTGACTTTCCTCCAGGGCTACGGCATGACGGAGGCGTCCCCCGGCACGCTGTTCCTGGACGCCGAACACGCGGTGAGCAAGGCGGGTTCGGCCGGGGTGCCGCACTTCTTCAGCGATGTGCGGGTGGTCCGGCCTGACCTGGTCCCCGTCGACATCGGCGAGACCGGGGAGGTGGTGGTCCGCGGGCCGCACGTCATGCCCGGCTACTGGGGACTGCCCGAGGAGACGGCCGCCTCCTTCACGGACGGCTGGTTCCGCAGCGGCGACGCGGCCCGGGTCGACGAGGACGGATACGTCCATGTCGTCGACCGCATCAAGGACATGATCATCTCCGGCGGAGAGAACATCTACCCGGCCGAGATCGAGGACCTGCTCCTCGGCCACCCCGACATCGTCGAGTGCGCCGTCATCGGCGTGCCGGACGAGAAGTGGGGCGAGGTGCCGCGGGCGGTCGTCGTGCCCAGGGCAGGCGCCTCGCCGGACCCCGACGAGGTCCTCGCCTCCTTGGCCGGGCGCCTGGCCAAGTACAAGATCCCGAAGTCGGTCGTGCTCGCGGACGAACTCCCGCGCACCGCCTCCGGCAAGCTCCTCAAGTCCCGGGTGCGCAAGCGCTTCGGCGACCGGTAACTCCCTCTAAGGAACAGGCTACTCATGAGCATCACCGTCAACGGCCTTGACGAACTCAAGAAGCTCGCCGGCAGCGACCTGGGCACCAGCGAGTGGATCGAGGTCACGCAGGAGCGGATCGACACCTTCGCCGACGCCACGGGCGACCACCAGTGGATCCACGTGGACCCGGAGCGGGCCGCCGAGGGCCCCTTCGGAGCGCCCATCGCGCACGGCTACCTGACCCTCTCCCTCTTCATCCCGCTGTTCACCGAGCTGTTGGACGTCCAGGGCGTCACCACGAAGGTCAACTACGGCCTGAACAAGGTGCGTTTCCCCTCACCGGTGAAGGTCGGCTCCCGCATCCGCCTGGTCGGGAGGCTGGCGTCGGTCGAGGACGTGCCGGGCGGGGTGCAGATCGCGGTCGACGGCACCATGGAGATCGACGGCGGCGGGAAGCCCGCCGCCGTCCTGCAGAGCCTGTCGAGGTTCTACGCCTGATCCCAGCTGTCCTCTACTTGCTCACGTCCTTTACCTGCTCACGTCCACAAAAATCGGGTTGGAGTAGAACCACGTGTCCGCCCACGGGTCGCCGTTGCCGGGCTCGTGCGGGATCGGCCCGTGGGGGTCGACGGAGGCGCCGAGGTAACCGGCCCCGTGCCGGTTGCCGTCGCTCCCGCGCAGTCGGACGTAGAAGGACTCGTCCCCGGCGGTCAGCGGGATGCGAAGGGTGTACGTCCCCTTGCGGCCCGACACGTCCTTCGAGTGCACGACCCTGGTGTCCGGCGCCTTCCAGGTGTCCCGGTCGCTCACCTTGCCGCGCACCGCGCCCCGGATCACGTCGACGTGCGCCAACTCGGGCAGGATTCCCTGCGGGTTGGTCCGGGAGGCGCTCGTCACCGTCACGTACAGCGTGATCCTCTCGCCCCTGCGCACGCGCAGCCGGCCGCCGAGGGTGACACCGCGGCCGGCGTCGCAGTCCCGCTTGACCCGCACCTCGAGCCCGTCGAGAAGATGCCCGTGGTCGAGCCAGACGCGGCCCGCGCGCAGGCCCGCCATCACGGCGGTGTAGCCGTAGCGGGTCACGCCCACGTGGGTGCGGCTGAACTCGCCGGGCCAGAAGTCGCTGCCGGGCTGCGGGGTGTCGGTGTTCACCGGGTCGGGCAGCTTGCCGGTGTTGTCGAAGTTCTGCCCGGCGGGCCAGTCGCCGTTCTTCCAGGTGTCGAAGACCGTGCGGTGGTTGTCGGAGTTGGTGCTGATCGAGAACAGCTCGCCCTCGGCCAGCATCGAGTCCCACAGCCCGCCGACGGTCGCGGTCGCCCAGTCGAAGCCGCCGTAGGTCAGGAAGGCGTCGGCCGGGTAGCCCGCCCAGGACTGCGCGGAGGGCTTGTTCTCGTACTCGCCGCGGATCGAGGTGGCACCGCGCCAGCCGGGGATCGCCGCGCCCTGGGCGCCGGGCGCGCCCTCCATGCCGATCATGATCTCGGGGGCCGCGTCCCGCCAGTTGCGGATCTCGTGCGGGGAGTCGATGCCCAGGCGCAGCGGGTGGTTGGCGAGGACCAGGACGTCGTCGACGTAACCCGAACGGCGTTGCTCGGCCAGCCACTTGACGGCCTTGACGGCGTGCGCCTCGTTGCGGGCGGTGTCGGTCGCGCCGGCCGCGCCCTCGGTGTAGCCCAGCAGCTTGCCGTCGTAGGCCAGCTCGAACTGCGTGAGCAGGTCGACCTCGTGCCGGCCCGGTGCGGCGAACACCGTGCAGTGCTCGGCGGCGGGGATGTACCACTCCAGCCCCTGGAAGATCAGCTGGCGCGGGTTCTGCGCGCGGGCCTTGAGGATCTCCTTGTGCTCCAGCGCGGCGCCGTAGTCGGCGTGCCCGAAGTTGGAGTGCTCGTTGAACACCATCCAGTCCAGGCCGTACTTGGCGGCGGCCTGGGCCTGCTGGGAGAACGTGTACTTCGCGTCGTGGCTGTAGACGGAGTGCACGTGGTGGTCGCCGACCAGGTAGGCCAGGCGCGGGTCGTCGCCGCCGAAGCCCTTCCGGTCGGCGGCGAGGGCGGGCGTCGCGGCCGAGCCGAGGGTGAAAGCGGCGCCGAACAGGCCCGCGCGGCGCAGGAGTTGGCGCCGCGAGACGCCCTGGGCGTCGAGGGCGGCGGGGGAGACGGACGGGTCGGCCCAGGCGGGCAGCTGCTGCTCGGTCATGATCGTGGAAGGTCCTCTTCGAGGGCGTCAGTGGGTCATGAAGGACGTGACGGGCAGCGCCCGCGAGACGATCCGCACATCGCCGAGGCGGCCGTGCAGGATCTGGTCGATCTTGTCGGCGTACGTGTAGCCGCCGAGCAGCCACGGCAGTCCGACGGAGGTGATGCCGACGGCGGCCGTCTTCGGATTGCGGACGACCGGGCAGCCCTCGACGTACAGGGTCGTGTGCCTGCCGTCGTTGACGACGGCGAGGTGCCACCAGGTCTCCAGCGGGGTCTCCTGACCCCAGTTGGTGGCGATGCCCTGCTGGTTGAGCGGGCGCATCGCCCACTGCGGCTCGCGGTCGTTGGACAGCGACAGCGTGGCGAGGGGCTCGTCGGGGTCGTCCGCGGTCTTGCCCGCCGCGCCGCCCGTGCCGGTCCGGCTGACCAGCCCGGACCAGGCGTTGTGGTCGGGGTCCCAGTCGGCCGGCAGCCGGTAGAACGCCTCGATGGTGTAACCGTCCTTGAAGGACGCCGAGTTGAGCGGCGCTTCGGCGACCGTCTTGAGGTACGCCCCCTTCAGCGGGGACTTGAAACCGGTGAACTCCAGGCTGCCGTGGCCGGGTTGGTCGGGGTGGTGCGTCGCCGACCAGCCGAGCGTGCCGCCGCCCACCGAGACCGTGGTGAGGTCGTTGCCGCGACCGGTCAGGTCACGGACCGTGCCGGAGACCGGTCCGTCGAAGCGCCAGTACGCCACCGTGCCCGGGATCAGCATCCGGGAGGCGGCCCGGGCCGGGCGCACCGGCACCGGGTCGAAGCCGGCGAAGCGCTCGGTGAAGTCGATGTCCACGGAGAAACGGTCGCCGTCACCGCTCAGCTCGATCTCCTGCCGCTCCAGCTCGTTGAGGCCCTTCGCGGCCCGGCCGAGGATCCACGGGGAGACCGTCTCGACGTCGATGACGTCGCGGTCCAGGTCGAAGTGGTAGAGGCGGATCATCGCCGCGCCGCCGAAGTAGCGGTTCTGATAGTTCGTCAGGTGCAGGTGGACGTCGTGGCCCGCCGCGTTCTTTCGGACCGCCCGCCCGGCCGGCCAGTAGTGGCCGTTGAGCGTCAGGAAGATCTGGTCGTGGTCCTTGATCAGCTGGTCCCACAGCTGCTGCCCGTACGAGGACAGGGTGTCCTCCTCGACGACCAGCTCGTGTGTGGTGAGCACAACCGGTGTCTTCGGGTGCCGGGCCAGGACGTCCTTCGCCCAGGCGTATCCCTTCGCCGACAGCCGCCAGTCCAGCGCGAGCACCATCCACTCGCGCCCGCCGGCCGTGAAGAGGTGGTACGTGTTGTAGCCGTCGTCGGACGCGCCGCCGAAGGTCTTCTTGTTCTTGAACCGCTTGGGTCCGAAGGTGTTCAGATACGGTGTCGAGCCGCGCTGGTCGTCCGTCGAGGAGTTCACGTCGTGGTTGCCGGCCAGGACGCTGTAGCCCACGCCCCGCCGGTCCAGGATCCCGAACGTCTCGCCGATGGCGTCGAATTCGGCCTCGGCGCCGTTCTGGGTGAGGTCGCCGAGGTGGCTCAGGAAGACGATGTTGTCGTCCTTGCCGTGCTCCAGCAGATAGCGCAGTGAGGCTTCCAGCGGCGCCGGGTGGATGCTCGGTCCGTCGAAGAGGTACTGGGTGTCGGGCATCACGGCGAGGGTGAAGCGCCGGCTGTCCGGGTCGGGCCGCCAACCGCTCTTCCTCTCCGACGCCTCGGCGACGGTCGGCAGCGCGGCCCCGGCCGTGGCGGCGGCGCCGAGCAGCGCGGTGGCGCGCAGGAAGCCGCGTCTGCCGGCTCCGGACGGGAGGGCCTCGCACGGGGTGGCCTCGTCCTGGCTGTGGTCATGCGAAGTACACACGGGTGCTCCGTAAGTGACGTGGGAAAGCCTGGGGTTACAGCACGCGCAGAGTCCAGCTCCAGCGGTGGAGGCCCGGTGCGATGCGGTAGGAGGGGAAGGTGTCCGGGCCGCAGGAGGCGGTGCCCAGACCGCGGTGCGCCGCGTCGATGTGCACCACGCACCCGGCGCGCGGCGCCAGTTGGTCGTGGTGGCCGACGGCGGTCAGGTCGTCGGCGTGGAAGCGGGTGACGGAGACCTGGCGGGGCTCGTCCAGCACGACCGCGAGTCCGGTGGCGTCCGCGCGTCCCATGACGTGCGCGGCCGAGAGCGTGAAGCGGCGCACCCCGTGCCGGCCGCCGCTCTCCTGCGGTCGCAGGTAAGGGGTGAACAACTCGTCGACGGGCACGGAGTGATGGCCGACCGGCGCGCCCGCGCTGCGGTCGGGGTATGACTCCCAGGGCCCCTGCCCGAACCACTCCAGCAGGTCGAGTCCCGCCACCGTCTCGAAGACCGACCCGACCCGGGCCACGTCGTCGAACTCCTCGGGCAGCTCGGCCTCCTCGTCGATCCGGATGCCACCCTCGACCGGGGTGAGCTCCTGCCGGTGCCGAACGACACCGCCCGTGCCGGCGTACTCGGCGAGCACGGTGACGCTCGCGCCGGTCTGCCGTACGGACACCACCTTGCGGACCAGCGAGTCGAGCCCCCAGGTCCGCCAGCGCAGCGCCATCCCGCCCAGCTCGTCGTTGTCGGTGGGCGCCCGCCACAGGGACAGCGTCGGCGCGGCCGTCAGCAGGGGGTGCATCAGCAGGCCTTCACCGTCGACCTCGACGGGCCGGTCCACCATCACGCCCTCGGGCACGACGGGCCCGCGCAGCCGGACCTGCGGTGCGCACACCTCGGTGCCGACCGGCGCCCACGGCAGCTCCTCGGCCGTGGTCACCCGCAGGGTCAGCCAGGCCTCGCCCCCGTCCCGCGGCACCTCGAAGGGCAGCGGCACCACGACCGTCTCGCCGGGCACCAGATCGGGCAGCACGGCGGGCGCGGTGAGCGTAGGCCCGTCGGCCAGGACGAGCTCCCACGTGCCCGCCAGCCAGTCCAGGCCGCGGAAGTGCTGGTGGTTGCCCAGCACGATGCCCTCGTGCCGGTAGCACTCGATCCGCAGCGGGGCCGCGATCTCCCGGTGCTCGAACAGCACGGGCTTGGGGGTGCGGTCGGGGAAGACCACCCCGTCGGCGATGAACGCGCCGTCGTGGATGGTCTCGCCGAAGTCGCCGCCGTACGCCCAGCGGTGACCGGGCGCGGCGACACCGTTGTCGTACAGCCCGGCGCCCGCGCGCCCGGTGGGTCTTCCGTCGCTCACGCGTTGCAGAATTCCGTGGTCCCAGAACTCCCAGATGAACCCGCCCTGAAGACCGGGCGTGGACTCGATGGCGGCCCAATGGTCGGCGAGTGTGCCGTTGCTGTTGCCCATGGCGTGCGAGTACTCGCACTGGATGAGCGGCCGGGTCTGCAGGCCCGACAGCGCGTGCGCGACGCAGTCCTCCAGCGGCGCGTACATGGGACAGGCGATGTCGGAGGCGTCGTCGGTGGCCGCCCAGTCGAGCTTGGCGGCCCCCTCGTACTGCAGGGGCCGCGTCGGGTCGTGCCGGCGCAGCCAGCCCGCCGCCGCGTCGTGGTTCGCGCCGTAGTCCGACTCGTTGCCCAGCGACCAGAGGATGATCGACGGATGGTTCTTGTCGCGCAGCGCCATCCGGGCGACACGGTCCACGAAGGCGTTCAGATAGCGCGGGTCGTCCGCGATCTCGTGCGCGTGGTCGTGCGACTCGATGTCCGCCTCGTCGACGACGTAGAAACCCAGCTCGTCGGCGAGGTCGTAGAGGGACGGGTCGTTCGGGTAGTGCGAGGTGCGGATCGCGTTGAAGCCGAACCGTTTCAGCAGGACGAGGTCCGCGCGCATGTCGTCGTACGACACCGTGCGGCCGGTCAGCGGATGGAAGTCGTGCCGGTTCACGCCCCGGATGTAGACGCGCTCGCCGTTGACCAGCAGGTCCCGCCCGTCGATCGTGACGTCACGGAAACCGATGCGGTGCTGCGAGGTGTCGGCGACCGTTCCGTCGGCGCGGTGCAGCCGGACGGTGAGGCCGTACAGTTCGGGCGTCTCGGCGTTCCAGGTGCGCACCTCGGGCACGACGGCGTCGAGGCGGGCCTCGCCGAGGAAGTCGGAGACGCGGTCGTCCTCGGCGTTGGCGCGGTCGAACTCCACGTTCTGCGCGAGGAGTCGGCCCTCCAGGTCGCCGCTGATCCACCAGCCCTCGGGCAGCGCCCCGGCCGCGTCCCGCACCAGGCAGTCCACCCGCAACTCGCCCTCGAAGGACGCGCGCACGGTCACGTCGGCCAGGTACAGCGGGTCCGTCGCGTACAGCAGCACCGAGCGGGTGATCCCGGCGTGCCACCACTGGTCCTGGTCCTCCAGGTGCGAGGCGTCGGACCACTTCACGACGGTCAGCCGTACGGTGGCCCGCTCGCCGGCGCGCACGACCTCGCTCAGGTCGAACTCGGCGGCCAGGTGGGAGTCCTTGGACACGCCGACGGGCTGCCCGTCCACGTGCACGAGCAGCACGCTCTCGGCGGCGCCGACCTGGAGCACGATCCGGCGTCCGGCCCAGCGGGCGGGCACCTCCACCTCACGCTCGTACACACCCGTCGGGTTGGCCGCGGGAGAGTCCGGCGGGAACGCGGCGAACGGCATCCGGACGTTGGTGTACTGGGGGAGGTCGTCCGTGTCCTGCATGGTCCAGGGGCCCGGCACCCGCGTCGAAGACCAGGTCTCGGTGAGCGAGGCGTCCGGGCTCGGCAGCAGTTGGAAGCGCCAGTCGCCGTCGAGGGAGACCGCCTCGCGGCGGCGGTCGACGGCGTTCATGGGCAACCGCCCCCAGGAGGTCACCTCAGGTGCCTCCCAGGGGCGGAGCGCCAACAGGGGGTCCCTCTCCCTCACTTGATGGCTCCCTTGGCGAGGTCCCCGATGATCTGCCGGGCACCGATCGCGAAGACGATCAGGAGCGGGACGAGTGCGAGCAGGGCTCCGGTCATGACCATTCCGTAGTCCGTGGTGCCGTGGGTGCCGTTGAGCTGGGACAGCGCCACCTGGAGGGTCACGTTGTCCGGGTTGGTGAGGGCGATCAGAGGCCAGGCGTAGTCGTTCCACTGGCCCATGAAGGTGAAGATGCCGAGGAAGGCCAGGCCCGGGCGGACCACGGGGAGGGCCACGTGCCAGTACTGGCGCAGGAAGTTGGCGCCGTCGATGCGCGAGGCGTCGAGGAGTTCGTCGTGGATCGCGGTCTTCATGTACTGGCGCATCCAGAAGATGCCGAACGCGTTGGCGGCGGCCGGCACGATCAGCGCGGTCATCGAGCCGATCCAGCCGAGCTTCGCCATGATCACGAACTGTGGGATCGCGGACAGCTGCGCCGGCACCATGAAGATGACCATCAGCAGCGCGAACAGCACGTTCTTGCCCGGGAAGCGGAACTTGGCGAAGACGAACGCGGCCAGCGAGTCGAAGAACAGGACCAGGAAGGTCACCGACCCCGCCACCAGCAGCGAGTTGAACATCGAGCCGAAGAAGTCGATGTTGTCGAAGAGACTGCGCGCGTTCTGCAGGAAGTGCGAACTCGGCAGCAGCTTGGGCGGGTAGGAGAAGATCTCGGACGTCGTGTGGGTCGACATGATGACGGCCCAGTAGAACGGGAAGGCCGAGAGCAGCAGCCCGACGACCAGGACGGCGTGCAGCGCGATTCCGCGGCTGCGGGTTCCCTTGATGGATGCCATGGCCCGGCCTCCCTAGTCCTCGCCCCGGCGCTGCACAAGGCGCCAGTTGACGATCGAGAAGATGATGACGACGAGGAAGATGCCCCACGCCACGGCGGCGCCGTAGCCGAAGTCGTTGTTGTCGAAGGTCTGCTGGAAGAAGTAGAGGACCATCGTCTGGCCCGAGTGACCCGGACCGCCCGCGAACGTCGAGTCGTTGGACGTGGTCTGCAGCAACACCTGCGGTTCGGAGAAGCTCTGCAGGCCGGTGACCGTCGAGATGATGAGCACGAACAGCAGCACCGGCCGCATCATCGGCAGTGTGATCCGGAAGAAGGTCTGCACGGGTCCCGCGCCGTCCATGCGCGCCGCCTCGTACAGCTCGCTCGGGATGGTCTGCAGGCCGGCGAGGAAGATGATCGCGTTGTAGCCGGTCCACTGCCAGGTCATCAGTGTGGCGATGGCGATCTTGATGCCCCACGGGGTGTTCAGCCAGGCCACCTGGTCAAGGCCGACCGCCTGCAGAAAGGCGTTCACCAGACCGAAGTTGGTGGAGAACACCGAGCCGAAGATGATCGCGATGGCGACCACCGAGGTCACGTTCGGCAGGAAGTACGCGAAGCGGTAGACGTTCTTGAAGCGGACCGCCGAGTTGAGCATCACGGCCGTCACCATCGCCAGGAAGATCATGGGGAAGGTGGCCAGCGCCCAGATGATGATCGTGTTCCCGACCGCGTTCCAGAAGTCGGTGTCGCCCAGCAGGTACTGGTACTGCGAAAGGCCCGCCCACTCCATCGAGCCCAGGCCGTCCCAGCGGTGCAGGGAGACGTAGAGCGAGAAGCCGACCGGGATCAGGCCGAAGCAGAGGAAGAGAAGGTAGAAGGGGGAGATCGCCGCGTACAGGTGCCAGTACTTGCGGAATCCCGTACGGGGGCGGGTCGTTGTCACCGTCTCGACGGTGACCGGGGGCTTGTCCAGGGCGGTGGCCATCAGTAGCTCACCCCCAGGTGCTTCGCGATCCGCCGGCACTTGCTCATGGCGTCACTCCAGGCCTTCTTGGGGTCCTTGCCGAGGACACCGACGTTCTTGATCTCGTCCTTGAGGGGCTGCCCCAGCGCCACGTCGAAGGGGCTGTTGTAGGCGACCGTGATCTTCTGCGCGGCGGGCCCGAAGACGTCCATCGTGACCTGGCCGCCGAAGAACGGGTCCGGCTGACGGAGCGTCTTGAGGTCGTAGGAGGCGGGGGTGGAGGGGAAGAGTCCCGCGTCGGCGAAGCCCTGCGCCTGGTTGGCCGCGTTCAGGATCCACGTGATGATCTGGAACGCCTGCTCGGGCTCGCGGCACTCCTTGGTGATCGACAGGAACGAGCCGCCGTTGTTCGAGGGCCGCACCGGCATCTGGGCCACTCGCCAGCGGCCCTTGGTCTTCGGCACCCCGGTCTTGAGGTCGCTGGTCGCCCAGGACGCGCCCAGCTGACTGGGCAGCTTGCCGTCCTGGACCGCCGACAGCTGGTCCGGCGTACCGCTCACCAGGTCCGAGACGATCTTGCGTTGCTTGGCCTGCACGGCCAGCGCCCAGGCGTCGCGCACGTGTTGCTGGTCGCCGATGAAGTGGCGGTCCTTGTCGACGTACCGCTTGCTGCCCTGCTGCACCACGTTCTCGAAGATCGAGTTGACGTCGGTGACCAGGGACGTGCCCGGGATCCGCTTCCGCAGCTGCTCGCCGGCCGCGAAGAACTTCTCCCAGGTGTTCAACTCCCGCGAGACGTCGTCCGGTTCGTACGGCAGTCCGGCCTTGTCGAAGACGGCGGACTGGTAGTAGTGCGCGACCGGACCGCAGTCGATCGGGAAGCCGACCATCGTGCCGTCGTCGGCGATGCCCTGGTCCCACTTCCAGGCCAGGTACTGGCTCTTGTACTTGTCCGCGCCGAGGGTGCGCAGGTCCACGAACTGGTTCGCGTTGGGCAGGTAGGACGCCATGTCCTCGCCCTTGAGGCCCGCGATGTCGGGGACGTGGGCGTTCCCCGCCATCGTCGTGATGAGCTTGGACCGGTAGTACCCGCCGATCTTGATGGCCTGGAGGTCGACATTGGCGTCGTAGCGGGCCTTGGCGTTCTTCAGGACCGTGTCGCCGAGGCCGCCGTCCCAGTACCACAGGACCATGTTCCGGCCGGTGGAACCGGTCGGAACGGCACAGCCGGACGTCAGGCCGCCGAGCGCCGTGGCGGCCGTACCGGCCAGGCCCGCGCGGAGCAGGCCTCTTCGTGAGAGCCGCACAGCTCCCACCGCCTTTCGGATCTTTTCTTGACGTGCGAACGAGGGGCTTGGGGGGGCGTTGGGGATCAGTGCTGCCGTGCGGTGTCGCGTGGGGGAAAGGGGTCGTGCGGGGCGGGCGGGGTGACGGGGGCGTGGCGCACCGGCGGGCCGACGTCCGCCGGGAGCCGGTCCGTCAGGAAGCCGTAGGCCCGCTTGAGGTCCGGGTCGGTGAGCGAGCGCCACCAGTGGTCGACGCCGTACCAGCCGGGTGCCGCGAGCGCCCCGCCGTGGTGCTGGACGGACAGTCCGGCCGACAGCACGGCGAACCGCAGCCGCTCCGCCAGCGGCCACCCTGCCAGCGAGGCGGTCACGAAGCTCGCACCGAAGACGTCACCGGCGCCCGTCGCGTCGAGGACGTCGACGTCCAGGGCCGGGACCTCCGCGTACTCGCCGGTGTTCTGGTCGACGGCCACCGCTCCGTCGCCGCCCCGTGTGACCACGGCCACCGGGACCAGCTCGGAGAGCGTGCCGAGGGCCGCCACCGCGCTGTCGGTGCGGGTGTAGGCCATCGCCTCGGTCTCGTTGGGGAGGAAGGCGTGGCACAGGGAGAGCTGGTCCAGGAGGTCGGAGGACCACTGCTGGGTGGGGTCCCAGCCGACGTCGGCGTAGATCTGCGTGCCGTTCGCCGCGGCCTTCGCGAGCCAGGCCCGGGGCTCCGCCTCGATGTGCACGAGGGCGGTGCGCGCCTCGGGCGGGTCGCCCATCAGCGCGTCCTGCGAGTACGGCGGTTCCTGGCCGTGGGTGACCAGGGCCCGGTCGTGTCCGTGCGCGAGGGAGACGGTGACGGGGGTGGGCCAGCCGTCCGCGACGCGGGAGAGCGAGAGGTCGATTCCTTCCTGACCTGCGAGGACCTCGTGGCAGTAGGCGCCGTAGAAGTCGTCACCGAAGACCGTGGCCAGCGAGGTGCGCAGGCCGAACCGGGACGCGGCGACCGCGAGATTGGCGATCCCGCCGGGGCCGCAGCCCATGCCGGCCGTCCAGATCTCCTCACCGGGCGTCGGGGGCTTGCCGAGACCGGTCAGGACCAGGTCGTAGAAGAGCAGCCCTGTCAGCAGCACGTCGGGCCGATCGTGGTCCTCGGACACGAAGGCGGTCCTCTCGTCAGAACTCTTCAAATTCGATGCAGGGAATCGTGCGCCCCGCTGCGAGATTGGTCAATAGTCGAGCAGAACTGAGCATAGAAATGATTGAAGATGACGAGTACTGTTCAGCGCGTGCTGGCGGAACGACGACATCAACTCATCCTGCGGGCCCTTCGCTCAGGTGGCCCCGCGGCCGTGACCGACCTCTCCGAGCAGCTGGGCGTGAGCCCGGCCACGATCAGGCGAGACCTGCTCAAGCTGGAGGAGGACGGTCTGCTCACCCGCGTCCACGGCGGCGCCGTGGCCGAGGAGGGCGACCAGCCCTTCGCGGAGGTCGCCGAGGTGCGGGTGGCAGAGAAGGACGCGATAGCGGCGCGCGGCGCGGCCATGGTCAAGGACGGTCAGTCGGTGCTGCTAGACATCGGCACCACCGCCTACCGCCTGGCCCGGCAGCTGCACGGCCGCCGCCTCACCGTGATCACCAGCAACCTGGTGGTCTACGAGGAACTCGCCGACGACGAGGGCATCGAGCTGGTGCTGCTCGGCGGCATGGTCCGCCGCGAGTACCGCTCCCTGGTCGGTTTCCTCACCGAGGACAACCTGCGCCAGCTCCATGCCGACTGGCTCTTCCTCGGCACCAGTGGAGTGCGCCCCGGTGGGCAGGTGATGGACACGACGGTCGTCGAGGTGCCGGTCAAGCGAGCCATGATCCAGGCGAGCGACCGGGTCGTCCTCCTCGCCGACCAGGCGAAGTTCCCGGGCACGGGCATGGCGAAGGTCTGCGGTCCCGAGGACCTGGACGTGGTGGTGACGAACGCGCCGGTCGACACGGCGACCCGCTCCTCCTTCGAGGAGGCGGGCGTCGAGATCGTGCTGGCAGGAAAGGTGCAGGCGTGAAGCTGACGATTCTGGGCGGCGGCGGATTCCGGGTCCCGCTCGTGTACGGGGCGCTGCTGACGGACCATGCCGAGGGCCGGGTCACCCAGGTGGTGCTGCACGACCTGGACGCGGGGCGCCTCTCGGCGGTGACCCGGGTCCTGGCCGAACAGGCCGCGGCCGTGCCGGACGCCCCGGAGGTGACCGCGACGACCGACCTGGACGAGGCGCTGCGCGGCGCCGACTTCGTCTTCTCCGCGATCCGCGTGGGCGGCCTCGAAGGCAGGGCGAACGACGAGCGCGTGGCGCTCGCCGAGGGCGTGCTCGGCCAGGAGACGGTGGGCGCGGGCGGTATCGCCTACGGACTGCGCACCGTCCCGGTCGCCGAGGACATCGCCCGCCGTGTGGCCCGCCTCGCGCCCGACGCCTGGGTCATCAACTTCACCAACCCCGCGGGCCTGGTCACCGAGGCCATGTCCCGCCACCTCGGCGACCGCGTCATCGGCATCTGCGACTCCCCGGTCGGCCTCGGCCGCCGTATCGCCCGCGTCCTCGGCGGCAACCCGAAGGAGGCGTGGATCGACTACGTCGGACTCAACCACCTCGGCTGGGTCCGCGGCCTGAAGATCGCCGGACGCGACGAACTGCCGCGCCTGCTCGCCGACCCCGACCTGCTCGGCTCCTTCGAGGAGGGCAAGCTCTTCGGCGTCGACTGGCTCCAGTCGCTCGGCGCGATCCCGAACGAGTACCTGCACTACTACTACTTCAACCGCGAGGCCGTCCGCTCCTACCAGCAGGTGGAGAAGACCCGCGGCGCCTTCCTGCGCGACCAGCAGGCGAGCTTCTACGACGGGATGCGCGACCCCGGTGCCCGCGCGCTGGCCGCCTGGGAGTCCACGCGCGCCGAGCGCGAGGCGACCTACATGGCCGAGAACCGGGAGACCGCGGGCGCCGGCGAGCGCGATGCCGACGACCTGTCCGGCGGCTACGAGAAAGTCGCCCTGGCGCTGATGCGGGCCATCGCCCGCGACGAGCGCACCACCCTGATCCTCAACGTCCGCAACGCCGGCACCCTCTCCGCCCTGGACGGGGAAGCCGTCATCGAGGTCCCCTGCCTGGTCGACGCCAACGGCGCCCACCCGGTCGCGGTGGACCCGCTGCCCGACCACGCCACCGGCCTGGTCTGCGCGGTGAAGGCGGTCGAGCGCGAGGTGCTCGCCGCCGCCGAGTCCGGGTCCCGCGCCACCGCCGTGAAGGCGTTCGCGCTGCACCCGCTCGTCGACTCGGTCAACGTGGCCCGTCGGCTCGTCGAGGGCTACACCGGGGTCCACCCGGGCCTGGCGTATCTTAAGTAGCCGACCGCCGGAAAGCGCTTTCCGTCCTTCTCCTGGAGACTTCCATGCACGACGAACGCCGCCGGATCGAGGAGCGCGTCGAGCGCCTCCACAACCAGCGCATCAAGCCGGCGATCCACGCCGCCTCCGTCCCCTTCGAGGTCGAGGCCTGGCAGGCGCCGGGCGAGCCGGTGCCCTTCGAGGAGGCGTCGGCCGCCCCGTACGAGCCCTTCGCGATGGACACCCCCTGGGGCCCGCCCTGGGGGACGACCTGGTTCCGGATGCGCGGGCAGGTGCCCGAGGAGTGGGCCGGGAAGCGCGTCGAGTCGGTCATCGACCTCGGCTTCGTCGGCGACTGGCCCGGCAACCAGGCCGAGGCGCTGGTCCATCTGACCGACGGGACACCGCTGAAGGCGGTCAACCCGCTCAACCAGTACGTGGCGATCGCCAACCCGGCGGTCGGCGGCGAGCGGATCGACTATCTCGTCGAGGCCGCCTCCAACCCGGACATCCTCGCCAACGACTTCAGGGAGCCCACCCCGCTCGGCGACGTCCTCACCGCGGGCGACAAGCCGCTCTACACCTTCAAGCGCGCCGACATCGCCGTCCTCGACGAGAACGTCTTCCACCTCGACCTCGACATCCAGGTACTGCGCGAGCTGATGCTGGAGCTGGGCGAGCACGACCCGCGCCGGCACGAGATCATGCACGCCCTGGACCGGGCGATGGACCTGCTCGACCTGGACGACATCGCAGGCTCGGCGGCCGACGTGCGCGAGGCGCTCAAGCCCGTCCTCGCCAAGCCCGCCAACGCCAGCGCGCACATCGTCTCCGGCGTCGGCCACGCGCACATCGACTCGGCCTGGCTGTGGCCGATCCGCGAGACCAAGCGCAAGACCTCCCGCACCTTCTCCAACGTCACCTCGCTGGCCGACGAGTACGAGGACTTCATCTTCGCCTGCTCGCAGGCCCAGCAGTACGAGTGGGTCCGCGACAACTACCCGCAGGTGTGGGCCCGCATCCAGGAGTCCGTCAAGAAGGGCCAGTGGGCGCCGGTCGGCGGCATGTGGGTCGAGGCCGACGGCAACCTGCCGGGCGGCGAGGCGGTGGCCCGCCAACTCATCCACGGCAAGCGGTTCTTCATCGAGCACTTCGGCGTCGAGACCAAGGGCGTCTGGCTGCCCGACTCCTTCGGCTACAACGCGGCCTACCCGCAGCTCGCCAAGCTCGCGGGCAACGACTGGTTCCTCACCCAGAAGATCTCCTGGAACCAGACCAACAAGTTCCCCCACCACACCTTCTGGTGGGAGGGCATCGACGGCACCCGCATCTTCACCCACTTCCCGCCGGTCGACACCTACAACGCCCGCTTCAGCGGCGAGGAGATGTCCCGCGCGGTCCGCAACTACCAGGAGAAGGGCAACGCCACCCGCTCCCTCGCCCCCTTCGGCTGGGGCGACGGCGGTGGCGGCCCGACCCGCGAGATCATGGAGCGCGCCCGCCGGCTGAAGAACCTGGAGGGCTCCGCGAAGGTCGAGATCGAGCACCCCGACGCCTTCTTCGCCAAGGCCCGCGAGGAGTACCCGGACGCGCCCGTCTGGGTCGGCGAGCTCTACCTGGAACTGCACCGCGCCACCTACACCTCGCAGGCCCGCACCAAGCAGGGCAACCGGCGCAGCGAACACAAGCTGCGCGAGGCCGAGTTGTGGGCCACCACGGCCGCCCTGCACGCGCCGGACTACGCCTACCCGTACGAGAAGCTCGACCGTCTGTGGAAGACGGTCCTGCTGCACCAGTTCCACGACATCCTGCCGGGCTCCTCGATCGCGTGGGTGCACCGCGAGGCCGAGGCCGAATACGCGCGTGTCGCCCAGGAGTTGGAGGCGCTGACCGCCGAGGCGGTGGCCGCGCTGGGTGCCGACGGGACCCGGGTGTTCAACGCGGGCCCCTTCGACCGCGCCGAGGTCGTGCGGACGGCCGCGGGTGTCGCCGCGTACGTCGAGGTGCCCGGCAGCGGCAGCGCGCCCCTGACCGACGCCGAGCCCCCGCAGCCGGTGACCGTCACGGGCCGCGTCCTCGACAACGGCCTGATCCGGGTCGAGGTCGCCGAGGACGGCACGCTGTCCTCCGTGCGCGACCTGCGCGCGGGCGGCCGTGAAGTCCTCGCCGAGCAGGGCAACCTGCTGCGTCTGCACACCGACCTCCCGAACTACTGGGACGCCTGGGACGTCGACAAGCACTATAAGAACCGCTACACGGACCTGCTGGACGCCGACTCCGTGGAGATCGCCGACGAGGACCCGCTGCTCGGCTCGATCCGCGTCACGCGCTCCTTCGGCAAGGGCTCGAAGATCACCCAGACGATCACGGTCCGCGCGGGCAGCCCCCGGATCGACTTCGAGACGGACATCGACTGGCACGAGGCCGAGAAGTTCCTCAAGGCCGGCTTCCCCGTCGACATCCGCGCCCCGCACTCCTCCGCGGAGATCGCCTTCGGCCACGTCCAGCGGCCCACGCACACCAACACCAGCTGGGAGGCGGCCCGTTTCGAGGTCTCCGGCCACCGCTGGGTGCACATCGGCGAGCCCGGCTACGGTGTCGCCGTCATCAACGACTCGACCTACGGCCACGACGTCTCCCGTACGGTCCGCGAGGACGGCGGCACGACCACCACGGTCCGCCTCTCCCTGGTTCGTGCCCCGCGCGTCCCCGACCCCGGGGCCGACCAGGGCCGCCACCGCTTCACCTACGCGCTGCTGCCCGGCGCCAGCATCGAGGACGCGGTCGCCGAGGGCTACGCCCTCAACCTCCCGCTGCGCATCGCCGATTCGGCGGGCGCACCGGAACCGGTCGTCTCGGTGACCGGCGAAGGCGTCACCGTCGAGGCGGTCAAGCTCGCCGACGACGAGTCCGGCGATGTCGTGGTACGGCTCTACGAGTCGCGCGGCGGCCGTGCCCAGGGCGTCCTGCGCACCGGCTTCCCGCTCGCGGGCGCCGAGGTGACCGACCTCCTGGAGCGCCCCCTGGAGACCGCGTCCGTCGACGACGGCGGAGTCCTGGTCGGGCTGCGGCCCTTCCAGATCCTCACGCTGCGCCTGAAGCGGGCCGGGGTGAACTGACCTTGGCCATGCAACCCTGGTTCACCGACGCCAAGTTGGGGATCTTCGTGCACTGGGGCATCTATGCCGTCGACGGCGTCCAGGAGTCCTGGTCGTTCTACGACGACATCGTGCCGCACGACCGGTACATGTCCCAGCTGGAGCGCTTCACCGGCGCGAAGTACGACCCGCGCGCCTGGGCGGACCTGTTCGCCCGGGCGGGCGCGAAGTACGCGGTCCTGACGACCCGTCACCATGACGGAGTCGCCCTGTGGGACACGGAGTTCGGCGACCTCAACCTCGGCCGGGACTACCTGACCGGCTACGCCGAGGCCCTGCGCGAGAAGGACCTCAAGGTCGGCTTCTACTACTCCCACTCCGACTGGAACCACCCCGACTACGCCTCCACGCGCAAGCCGGGCCGCCCGCCGGAGCAGGAGGACAACCGCTACTCCGAGGTCGCCGCCGAGGACGAGGACCTGGCGGCCTGGGAACGGTTCCTCGCCTACCGGGACGGCCAGATCCGCGAGTTGGCCTCCCGCTACCGCCCCGACCTGATGTGGTTCGACGGCGAGTGGGACCGCAGCGAGGAGCAGTGGCGGATCCCCGAACTGGCCGCGCTCATACGGTCGTACGCCCCGCACGTCGTCTTCAACGCGCGCATGCTCAGCGAGGGCGACTACGCCACCCCCGAGCAGGGCGCCCCCATCGTGCCGCCGGACGGCCCATGGGAGCTGTGCCTGACGATCAACGACTCGTGGGGGTACCAGCACCACGATCACCACCACAAGTCGCTCGCGCAGCTCGTCCGCTACTTCACCGAGACCATCGGGGGCGGCGGCAACCTGCTGCTCGACGTCGGCCCGATGGAGGACGGCACCATCCCGCAGCCGCAGGTCGAGCGCCTGGAAGGGCTGGGGGAGTGGATCCGCAAACACTCCGAGGCCGTGTACGGGACCGTGCGCGGGCTGCCGGCCGGGCACCACTACGGACCCAGCACGCTGTCCGCCGACGGCCTGACCCTCTACCTCACGCTGTTCGACGCCCCGCGCGCCGAGATCGGGGTACGGGGACTGGCCACGAAGGTCCGCCGGGTGAGCGTGCTCGGCAGCGGCACGGAACTAGCCCATCGGGTGGTCGGCGGCCTGCACGAGGCCGTCGGCGTGCTGTGGATCGACCCGCCCGGCGCGGCGGACCTCGACCCGTACGCCACCGTGCTCGCGGTCGAGCTGGACGGGGAGCTGGAGCTGTACCGGGGAGCCGGGAGGTTCTGACGCTGTACCGGGACGCCGGGCGGGTTCTGATTCTCGCGGCGGTCTGATTCCCATGGAGAATTAAGAGAACGGTAAGTCCCCTGGTCAAGGGCCGCGTTTAGGCTCCGCTGACCAGGGGTGTTCCTTTTCCGGACACCTGGAGTTCGCCTGCCGCGCCTGAGATGCGCCGGTAAGGCGAGAGAAAGGTGTCAGCGTGCGTGAGCCGCGAATGTCCGCGATAGGCAAGGGCCTCAGGCGCCGGGGACGGCTCATGGCCGAGGCGGTGAGCCCGCCGCGCAGAAGCCTGGACGCCATGCCCGCACCTCGCTTGGCCCCGAAGAACCCGGCGGCCGCGAAGAGTTCGGCCACACCGTCGTACACCGCCCCCTGCGCACCGCGCCTGGTCGAGTCACCGGTCTTCGTGCTCTCCTCGGTGCGCTCAGGATCGACGCTGCTACGGGTCCTGCTCAACAGCCACAGCCGGATCCGCGCCCCGCACGAGATGCATCTGCGCACCCTCCACGTCGACTTGAGCCGGACCTTCAGCGCGGACGCGATGCAGGCCCTCCAGCTCGACAAGGACGAGCTGGAGCACATGCTGTGGGACCGGGTGCTGCACCTGGAACTCGCCCGCAGCGGCAAGGACGTCATCGTCGACAAGACCCCGCCCAACACCCTCATCTGGCCGCGCCTGCAGCGATGTTGGCCAAGCGCCCGCTACATCCTGCTGCTGCGGCACCCCGGCGCGGTCGTCGCCTCCCTGACCGACCGCCGCAAGGACCCGGACCACGAGGACATCCGCGCCGAAGTCCTGCGCTACGCCGAGAAGCTGGAGGAGGCCCGGCTGGGCCTCGACGCCGCCCACGTCATCACGTACGAGGAACTCACCGCCGACCCGGAAAAGGTCACGCGCGGGCTGTGCGACCACCTCGGCGTCACGTGGGAACCCGCCATGCTCGACTACGGCAGCAAGGACCACGGGACCTTCCGCCCCCAGCTCGGCGACTGGTCGAGCACCATCAGGTCGGGCCGCATCCAGCCCGCCCGAGCCGCGGACACCACGGCCGAACTGCCGCCCAGGCTCGTGGAGTTGGCGAAGGCGTGGGGGTACCCGGGCTAGCGGGCACCCCCACGCGTCCGATCTTTTTCAAGGACTAGCCGGTGAAGCCGGCCGTGATCGAGGTGAACTGCCAGTTGTTCTGGCTGATGCCGGAGCAGTTGCTCACCACGCCGCCGCCCGGGCACGGCCGGTCGCGGTTGACCGCCCAGAACGCGAGGCGGGCGATGTGGTGACTGTTGGACCAGTCCTTGATCTGGGTCCAGATCGCGGGCGTGGTGTTCTCCTGCTGGTCGGACAGGCCGTTCATGCCGGAGATGCCGATGTGGGAGTACGCGGTGGCGTCGTCCCAGCCGAACGTCGACTTCAGCTTGGTCTTCAGGCCCTCCGCCGCGTTGACGGTGTTGCCGTACATGTCCGAGCCGCCGCCGAAGTCGAACGGCATGATGGTGAAGACGTCGATGTTCGCGCCGAGCGACTGCGCCTGCTCGATGAGCCGGTTGCCGTAGTAGGTCGGCCCTGTCGTCGACGTCCCGAAGGTGACGATGGTCTTCAGGCCGGGGTTGTTGGCCTTGACCGTCTTCAGGGCGGTGAGGATCTTCGCCTGCGTGGCCTCGTTCTCGAACTCGTCGGTGTTCTCGATGTCCATGTCGACGGCCTTGAGCCCGTAGGCGTCGATCACCTTCTGGATCGCTCCCGCCAGCGCGCTCGCGGAGGAGCAGTTGGCGCCGAGCTTGCTGCCCGACCAGCCGCCGAACGACGGGACGATGTCACCGCCCGCCGAGCGGATCTGGTTGATCGCCGTCTGGTCGACGCCGCCGGTCAGCGCCCGTTGGCCGTCCCAGGCGGGGTTGCAGCCGCCGGAGTCGAGGACGAAGGCCATCGTGAACCACTTGACGCCGGTCGCGGCCATCACCGTGGTCGGGCTCGGCGGGTCGCCCCAGCCCTCGAAGAGGTAGGGCGCGGCCTGCTTGAACCCGGTGGGGGTGCCGGTCCCCGCGTCCGTCGTGACGCTCACGGAGTTGGAGGCCGCCGAGGAGTTGCCGGCCGCGTCGCGCGCCCTGACCGTGAACGTGTAGGCGGTGCTGGGCGAGAGCCCGCTGACCGTCGCCGTCGTCCCCGAGACGCTGAGCACCTGGCCGGAGCCGGCGTAGATGTCGTACGCGGTGACACCCACGTTGTCCGTCGAGGCGTTCCACTTCAGCGACACGCTCGACGACGTCTTGCCGGTGGAGCTGAGCGCGCCGGGAGTCGTGGGCGCCTGGGTGTCGTTGCTGCCGCCGGGCCCGTCCAGGCTGATGTCGTCGGCGTAGTAGGTGCCCTGTGCGTACCAGCCGTGCGTGTAGATCGTCGCGCTGGTCTGCGAGGCACCGGTGGTGAAGGAGACGCTCAACTGGCTGTACGCGGACGGGGAGGTGGTCCACGTCGAGGCGCCGCCGTTCACGCCGAGGTAGACGTAGGAGCCGCGGACCCAGCCGGTGAGCGCGTACGTCGTGTTCGGCTGGACCGCGACGGTCTGGCTGCACTGCGCGATGTCGCTCGAACTCACCGCGCCCTGAAGGGCCTTGGTGCCCCCGTGGACGGGGGAGGAGACGACCGAGCCCAGGTTGCCGGTGCAGGTCCAGGGTGAGAGGGCGCCCGACTCGAAGCCGGGGTTGGGGAGGATGTTGGCCGCTTCGGCCGTGGTCGGCAGGGCGACGGCTCCGGCGAGCGCGAGAGCGGCGGTGCCGAGGAGTGCGAGGAGTCGACGTCCGGGACGTCTGAGTGGGTTACGCACGCGATCTCCCTGAAGTAAGGGGGATGTTCGGGAGTGCAGACTCGGGAGTACCGAGCAGAGCGGGGTGCGTCACCCAAGTTGGTATGGACCAATCGCGGTGTCAAGGTACTGCGATGCGATTGGTCCAGACCGGTATGAAGTTGTTCGTCCGGGCCATGATCGGCCGGGCGTGCGGAGCGTGATCTACCGGGCAGGCCCTACGCGGTCGCGCCCGCGTGGCTGCCTGCCGACCGCGGGGCGACCTCGACGGCTTCGGTCGACTCGGCCGGCTGCGCGGGCATCGCCGGCAGGGGCGCCTGCTCGTCCTCGTCCGGCCGCTGGTGCGACACCGACAGCGGGCGCAGCTGGCGCGGTCCGGACACCACCGTGTAGTCCTGGCCGAGGAACGGCGGCACGACCTCGCCCGGGTCCTCGCCGAGCGCCAACTGCACCGCGGCCCAAGGGGCGTTGACCCCGCACAGCGACAGCTGGTGCAGCCCGCCGGCGGGCCGCGTGTTGACGTCCATCAGCACCGGGCGGTCACCGAACATGCGGAACTGGATGTTGGACAGATAGTGCAGCCCGAAGCCCTCCGCGATCCGTCGCGCCGGCTCCAGCCACTGCTCGTGCAGCGTGAACCCGCGCCGCCGACCGTTCTTCGTCCGGCCGATCGCCAGCCGCACCCGGTTGTCGGGACCGGTGAGGCAGTCCACCGACACCTCCGGCTCCTCCAGACGCGGCATCACCAGCCAGTCGACCGGCTCGTCGGTCTCCTTCAGCGCGCCGAGCACCAGATCCAGCGGCACGTACGAGCTCGGGAACCCGGTCAGATGCATCATCGAGAACGGCGTACGCGTGATGACCCGGAAGCCCACCCCGCCCGCACCGGACGCCGGCTTGAAGCAGGCCTTGTGTCCGTCGGCCTCCAACTCCTCGACGGCGGCGAGGAGTTCATCCGCGTTGCGGACGCGGAACCACGACGGCACGGGCACGCCGATCGCCTGCACGGCCTCGTAGGCGATCACCTTGTCGTGGAAGACGGCGACGGCCTCGGGCGGCGGCGCCAGCAGCGCGGTGCCGACCGACTCGAAGTCGGCGCGGTGCGCCACGATCGCCGACTGGTGCAGCCGGGGCACGAAGACATCGATGCCACGACGCTGGCACTGGTCGAGCGCGTACTCGACGTAGGCGGCCGGGGACAGGCCCGCGGGCTCCAGCTCGGCGGTGTCGGCGGCGGCCAGCACGGGAGAGTCCGCGTCCCCGTGCGTCGCATGGATCTCGACGGCGCGATCGCTGGGATTTCGCCGCAGCTGATCCATGAAGAACACGTTCTCCGCGTACGTGCGGTTGAGCCAGACGCGTACGCGAGAGACCATGCAGGCCGCCTTTCGTGGTTCGCGGGCAGGGCAAAGCAGGCCCGTGCCCGGGCAGGGTGGAGGGAGGGTCGCCAAACAACCCCTGCTTGAAGGGAAGTTCCTGGCGGTGGTGTTGGGGCGATCATACGGCTTCGCGGAGGCCGGGCGTGCAACGTACGTGTTACGGATTTTCCGATCATGCCCACCCGGATCAGGAGTGCCGCGCCGGCGACGCGGTCCGCGCCGGACCGCCTTGTCGCGGCGCCGCGAATATGTTGTCGTGGTCCCGACCGGTGTGCGTGGGACGCGCCGGTCGTGCGGAGGGGGCGCGAGGTGACGTCGACGGCCGGTGGTGCCGGACAGCTGCTGGCCATCAGTGACCTGCACATCGGGTACGCCGAGAACCGCGCCCTCGTCGAGGAGATGCGCCCGGACACGGACGACGACTGGCTGCTCGTGGCCGGTGACGTCTCCGAGACCGTGGCCGACATCCGCTGGGCGCTGAAGACCCTGGCGAGCCGCTTTCGCAAGGTGATCTGGGCGCCCGGCAACCACGAGCTGTGGACCCACCCCAAGGACCCCGTCACCCTGCGCGGCACCGCCCGCTACGAGCACCTGGTCACCCTGTGCCGGGAACTGGGCGTGACGACCCCGGAGGACCCGTACCCCGTCTGGGAAGGACCCGGCGGCCCGGTCGTCGTGGCCCCGCTCTTCCTGCTGTACGACTACTCGTTCCTCCCGGCCGGCTGTGTCACCAAGGAGCAGGGGCTCGAGTACGCGTACAAGACGGGCATCGTCTGCAACGACGAGTACCTCCTGCACCCCGACCCGTTCCCGAGCCGCGAGGCCTGGTGCCGGGCGCGGGTCGCCGAGACCGAACGGCGCCTCGCCGAGATCCCGGGCGACCTGCCCACGGTCCTCGTCAACCACTACCCGCTGGACCGGCACCCCACCGACGTCCTGTGGCACCCCGAGTTCGCCATGTGGTGCGGCACCGACCTCACCGCCGACTGGCACCGCCGCTTCCGGGTCACGACGATGGTCTACGGACACCTGCACATCCCGCGCACCACCTGGCACGAGGGCATCCGTTTCGAGGAGGTGTCGGTCGGCTATCCGCGGGAGTGGCGCAAGCGGTCGCAGCCGCCGGGCAGGCTGCGGCGGATTCTGCCGTACGACCCGGGCGCGTCGGACCTGTCGAAGGAGGCCGGGACCCGGTGATCGAGGAACTGCTGCCGCCCGAGGTGGTCGCCGTGGAGGTGTTCGGCGACGACGGGAGCGAGCCCGCCCCGCTGTACCCGGAGGAGGCGGCGGTGGTGGAGCGGGCCGTCGCCAAGCGCCGTCGCGAGTTCGCCCTGGTCCGCGCCTGCGCCCGCCGCGCCATGGAGAAGCTCGGCGTGCCCCCGGCGCCCCTGGTGCCCGGCGAGCGCGGCGCCCCGGGCTGGCCCGCGGGACTGGTCGGCAGCATGACCCACTGCGACGGCTACTGCGCCGCCGCCCTCGTCCGCGCCGGCGACCTCGCCTCCCTCGGCATCGACGCCGAACCCCACGGACCGCTCCCCGAGGGCGTCCTGGACGCCGTGTCCCTGCCCGCGGAGGCGGTCCGGCTGCGCGCGCTGGCCCAGGAGCGCCCCGGCGTCCACTGGGACCGGCTCCTGTTCAGCGCCAAGGAGTCCGTCTACAAGGCGTGGTTCCCCCTCACCGGGCAGTGGCTGGAGTTCACCGAGGCCGACATCGACGTCTTCCTCGACCCCGGCGAACGCCTGCACGGCGGTTTCCGCGCCGAACTGCTCGTCCCGGGGCCGCTCGTCGGCCGACGGCGCGTCAGCCACTTCGAGGGCCGCTGGACCGTCCAGCGGGGCCTGGTGGCGACGGCGATCAGCGTGCCGCACGCCGCGGCCTGACGCGCCGTCGCCCGACGGGGCACCAGTCCCTAGCCGCCCGGGCACCAGCTCTGCAGCAGTCGGAAGAACTCCTCCTCGTTGCCCTGCAATCCGGCGTCCGCCAGCGCCCGTTCCGCCTCCGCGAGGACGGCGGGCGGGACGACGGGTGGTCGGCGGGTCTCGGGCGGGCCGTCGGCGTCGAAGGCGGCTCGCACGGTGTGCAGCAGTCGCATGTAGGCCTGCACGGCGGTGCGCTCGCGGTCGGTCAGAACGGCGGTGGGCATCATCGGGCGGCTCCTTCTGGATCGGCGTCGTCGGTCGCTCGTCCCAAGCTTGCCGTCCACCACTGACAATCGGGTTTCGCCGCCTTCCGGTTCGCCCGCTTAGCCGAGGCGAAACCTCCCCGAAATCCCTTGTGGGAAAGGGGTCCTACGCTGGGAGAAAGAGCTTTCGGCCGTGTTCCGCGCGGCCCCGGAACGGGAGGCGAACACGTGGTCGACGTCCCGCGTCGGCGCCCGGTGCGCGCCGTACGGCTGCGTTCGGTGGGCGACGACGAACTCGAACTGCGCTACCGCGTCGTGCACGGCTACCGGCGCGCCTTCCGCATGGCGGGCGAGGGCCCCGTACTGGTCCTCATCCACGGCATCGGCGACTCCTCGGCGACCTGGACCGAGCTGATCCCCGACCTCGCCCGCACCCACACCGTCATCGCCCCCGACCTGCTCGGCCACGGAGCCTCCGACAAGCCGCGCGCCGACTACTCGGTGGCCGCGTACGCCAACGGGGTGCGGGACCTGCTGACCGCCCTCGGCATCGAGTCGGCGACCCTGGTCGGGCACTCGCTGGGCGGGGGAGTGGCCATGCAGTTCGCCTATCAGTTCCCCGAGCGCACCGAGCGGCTGATCCTGGTCAGCGCCGGAGGCGTGGGGCGCGAGGTCAATCCCCTGCTGCGGCTGGTCTCCCTGCCGGGCGCGCATCTGATGCTGTCGTCCCTGCGGCTGCCGGGGATGCGGCTCCAAGTCGGCCTGACGATACGGCTGATGAAGCTGCTCAATACCGACCTGGGACAGGACGCGGGCGAGTGGCTGACCCTGGTCGACGCGCTGCCGGACGAGACCGCGCGCAACGCCTTCGTACGGACCCTGCGCGCGGTCGTCGACTGGCGCGGGCAGGTCGTCACCATGCTCGACCGGTGCTATCTGACCGAGGGCATGCCGACCATGCTGCTGTGGGGCGACCGGGACAGCGTGGTGCCCGTGCGGCACGCGTACGGGGCGCACGAGGCGATGCCGGGCAGCCGCCTGGAGATCTTCGAGGGCGCCGGGCACTTCCCCTTCCACAGCGATCCCGGGCGATTCGTGTCGCTGGTCGAGGAGTTCACCCGGGCCACGGCTCCGGCCGACTGGAGCCGCGAGCACTGGCGGGAGCTGCTCTGCGACGGACAGCCGGACACGGCGTACGGCCGGGCGGCGGAGGCGGAGCTGCGGGAGGCGAGCGAGCGCAGTGCGACGTGACGGTGAGCGGGGTGCAGCCAGGGTGCGGGGCGCGCGGGTCATGCGCCGCTCGGTAACGCGTCTGGCCGGCAAGGCAGTTGCTCGCGCGGCGCACTGTCACCGCGCGTAGCGTCTCAGCCCTGCGGCCCCAGATACCCCAGCGACGCCCCGATCCGGCCCGCGAGGTGGTTGCGCTGCACCGGGCCGCGCAGCCCCGAACCGGCGAGCCACGTACGGCACTTGCTGGCCAGCAGCAGCCCGAAGGCCTCGGCCTCCTGCTCCTCTGCCTGATCGAAGTGGCTGCGGGCGGCGACCGCGCGCACGGTGGTCAGCAGGTCGGCCCCGTCGTCCAGGAGCCGGGCCGCGACCTTGGCGCCCTCGACGTGGTGGCCGTGGTGGCCCGCCTGCATGTGCCACAGCTCGTGGCCCAGGATCACCAACTGGTGGTCGGGCGCGGTGCGTTCCTCGATGACGACGAGATCCTGGTCGGTCATGTCGAGCCACAGGCCGCTGGCCGTCGCCGTGGGGAAGACGGCCGTACGGTAGTGCACCGGGCGGCCGCGTCGGCGGCTCATCGCGGAGCACAGGGCGCTGTACAGGTCCGCCGGCGGCGCGGGCGCGGGCAGCGTGAGTTCCGCGACCAACTCGCCGCACAGGCGGCGCATCTGCTTGCCGATGCCCACAGTTCTCCCCCGGCTCACGACTCGGGCCGCTTGACGCTCTCCAGGAGCATGTCCAGCCACTCCGCGACCTTGTCACGGTGCTGGTCGGTGGGCAGTTGGGCGGCCCGCCAGGCGATCCCGCGCACCCCGTGGTCCTGCAGCAGCCGCTCCAGCGGGTCCTCGCCGGCGCCGTCCGCCTCCCGCTCGGCGAGCTTCTGCAACAGCTCCTGCTCGGTGCTCTGCAGGGCGCCCGTGAGGGCCTCGGGGTCCTCGGCGGTGAGGAAGCCCGCGTGCACCCGGAAGAAGCGCTGGATGGCGTCGCAGTGCTCCATGGTGGGGCGCCGGTCGCCGTTGATGAGCGCGCCGGCCTGCTGGCGGGACATGCCCGCGCCGTCGGCGATCTCCTGCTGGGTGTACTTGCGGCCGTTGGGCTTCAGGCGGGTGCGGCGCAGCAGGCCCAGGCGCTGGAGGAAGCGGGCCTGGACGTCGGGTTCGCCCGCCGGGCGACCGTTGAGCAGGTCTCTGACCACCGGCTGCGGCACTCCGGACGCGGCGGAGAGGCGGCCGACGTCGAAGACCTCCGTGTGCGCGACGCCGAGGCGGTCGGCGAGCGCGGCGACGCGAGCGACGACGGCCGGCAGCGCAGCGGTCGCCGTGGTGCCCGGACCCTCGAAGCCATCCGTCACCGACAGATCTCCTACGTTTCTCACCGGCTTTTCACAAGCCGTTGCCGTGAACCCGACGGACATTACCCGTAGGTTCGAACTCACATCCAGGTCTCGCCACAACTGTGGCCAATTTAAGCCGTCAACAGGCACGGAATGCCACGATAGTTGACACGGCTCGCGTCGGGACCGCAGGATCAAGGCGCCGCGTGAAGGCCGCATAGGCAAGAGGGGTGACCTCCCGATGGCGTATCAGGCAGGAGGGCAGCGGCCGGCACCGCGGCTCCTCCCCGAGAGTCCCGAGGCCCAGGCGTATCTGCAGGACTACGCCACCCTCGTGGAGGCTGTCCCCTTTCCGTCGGTCGTCGTCGACCACCGCTGGGACGTGGTGGTCTCCAACAGTGCATTCGCGTCACTTTTCCGCGAGATGAGCCCGCATCCGACCGCGATGCCGTGGGACAACCTGCTGCGTTTCGTGCTCTTCCACCCGGACGCGGGCACGGTCCTCGGCGATCACGAGTCCTTGTGGTGCCTGCCGATGCTGGCGCACTTCTCGTCCGTCGTGGAGCGGTGCGCGCACGACCACGGACTTCAGGCCATTCGCCGCGAGATCGCCCAGGACCCGATCATGGAGGCCGCCTTTCGGCAGGGCCTGCCGCACTGGATCCGGGTGGCCGGTGAGGCAGCGCTCGAACAGGACGGTGTCGTGCGGCCCGTGCACCATCCCGATCCGCGCTGGGGCACCACCGAGTGCCGGGTGGTGGACGAGACGCCGCGGACGCTGCGCGAGCTGGGGTACCGGCGGCTGACACTGGTCCTGCGCGAGACCCGCCGTGAGCGGTCCCGGCCGCGCGGCGCCAGGTCCACGGCCGCGCATCTCAGGGTGGTCCCCACCCCCGAGGTCTGACCGGGCACCGTCGGCGTTCAGGTCGCCGACGGCGCCTAGTCGGTGCTCCGGCGCTCAGCGAGCGGTCGTCGTCACCAGGACCAGCGGGATGCCGTGGCACGGAAACAGCCGCACTCCGTCGAGGTCCGCGGGCAGCGACCGCTCCAACACCCCCGCGAAATCAGGGCCCTTGGTCAGTGAGCCGGCGAGATGGGCGGGGTCCGCGGAGGCCGCCACCCGGCCGCGCGCGTTCACCAGGTACGCCGGTCCCGGCAGCCCTCGCAGCAGCGGCAGGGCGGCCGCCTCGAAGTGGCGCAGGTACACGTCCGCCGCGGCCACTCCGACGAACCGGCCCGCCACCTCGACGGGTGCGGAGAGCGTGAGGCTGTACTCGTCCGAGCAGAGGTAGTCGACGTACGGGCCGGCCACCGCCCGCCGGCCGGTGTCGCGGGGCAGCGCGAACCAGTCCCAGTGCGTGTAGTCCGAGTACGCGGAGTGCTGCGGGTCGAGGTCCAACAGAAGGGGTTTCACGTCCCCTTGGGCGCCGGTCTGCCACCACTCCAGCCAGGCCGGCACATCGGTCAGCAGACCCGGGGCGGCGACGAAGCCCACGCCGGAGACCAACTCCTGGCGGGTCAGGCGCAGATGGAGCCCGGGCCGGAGCGCGGCCAGGTCGGCGGTCGCGGGACCGCGGTGCAGAGCGGCCACCCGGTTCAGCAACTCGGCTGCGTCCACGCGGGTTTCGGCCACCGCGTCGAACACCGCCTCCAGCGCGTCGCCCACCCGCGCGGCCACCTGTTCCTCGGCCTGTTCCCCGGCGGACGTGACGAGTGTCGGGGTCGCCGCGCCGACGAGGCCGGGGCTGCTGCTCATGGGGCCCTCCAGCGGACGGGGACCGGCGCGGCGCGGCTACAGGGCGAGGCGTACGGCGATGAGCCGCGCCGTCGACTCCTGCACGCACCGCTCGGCCAGTTCCCTGGCCGAATCGTGGGCCCCATCTTGCACGGCCGAGATTACGGAGCGGTGACGGTCCGCCACCTCTTCACGATATTCGTCGTCGCCGAGCACAAGGCACAGCAGCGCCCCGACCTCCGTCTGCAGCGCGACCTGCTCGCGGGTGAGCCGGGCGGACTGGGCGGCGGCGGCCAGCTCCACATGGAAGCGCCCGTACATCCGGGAACAGGCGGCAGGGTCCGGCGCCTGGCTCAACTCGGTTGCCGTGCGGTGCAGTTGGACGAGGTCGTCGGGTTCCGTGCGGTCCGCGGCGAGGCGGGCCGAGGCGCCCGACAGGGCCGCCCAGTGGTCGCCCAGATCGCGCAGCTCCTCCGGGCTCCAGCCGCGCAGCCGGACCCTGAGGCGCTCCTCGCCCGGGTCCTCGGGCAGCGAGACGAAGGAGCCGCCGCCGCGGCCCCTGCGGGTGGTGACCAGGCCCTGCTGGCGCAGGGCCATGAGGGCCTCGCGCAGGGTCACGGTGGACACGCCGAGCTGCCCGGCCAGCTCGCTCTCGCCGGGCAGCTGCTCCCCGTCGGCGAGCAGGCCGAGCTCGATGGCGTCGCCGAGCCGGCGTACCACCGCGTCCACGCGCGCCCGGTTGTCCACGGGCGCGAAGACGGCTCTGCGGGCGCCGCCGTCGGTCGATTGCTTCACGGCCACCACCTTGTGCGTTGACTCAAGCTTTACCCTAAGGGGGCCTTGAGATTTGAACTATGACTTCATATGTTTCCGTGCAACGTACGAGAGCGCCAGAAAGGTTCCCGCCCATGGAGGGAAGCGCGATCCGGCTGCACGAACTGCGGAAGTCGTTCGGTGAGACGACCGCCGTGGCCGGCATCGACCTGGAGATCCGGGACGGGGAGTTCTTCTCGCTGCTCGGTCCCTCCGGCTCCGGCAAGACCACCGTCCTGCGCATGATCGCCGGGTTCGAGACACCGACCGGCGGCCGGATCGAGCTGGCCGGCCAGGACGTCACCGGGCTCGCGCCCTTCGAGCGGGACGTCCACACCGTCTTCCAGGACTACGCGCTCTTCCCGCACATGACCGTCGAGCAGAACGTCGCCTACGCCCTCAAGGTCCGCGGGGTGCCCAAGGCCGAACGGCTCGTGCGGGCCCGCAAGGCGCTCGCCGAGGTACGCCTCGACGGGTACGGGAAGCGCCGGCCGGGCCAGCTCTCCGGCGGCCAGCGCCAACGCGTCGCCCTCGCCCGCGCGTTGGTCGGCCGGCCCCGCGTACTGCTCCTGGACGAACCGCTCGGCGCCCTCGACCTCAAGCTGCGCGAGCAGATGCAGGTCGAACTCAAAGCGCTGCAGCGCGAGGTCGGCATCACCTTCGTCTTCGTCACCCACGACCAGGAGGAGGCCCTGACGATGAGCGACCGCATCGCCGTCTTCGACCAGGGCCGGCTCGAACAGGTCGGCACCCCCGCCGAGATCTACGAGCGCCCCCTCACCTCGTTCGTCGCGTCCTTCGTCGGCACCTCGAACCTCCTGGTGGGCGAGGCGGCCCAGCGCGTCGTCGGCAAGGCCGGCACCTTCAGCGTCCGGCCCGAGAAGATCCGGATCGTCGAGGAGACCGCCGAGGAGTTCACGGAGGCCGACTCGCCCGAGCACACCACCGCCGTCGGCACCGTCGCCGAGGTCGTCTACCTCGGGGACTCCACCCGCTTCCTGGTCGACCTCGACGCGGGCGGTCGCCTCACCGCCCTCCAGCAGAACCTGGAGACCTCCGCCGAGGACGTCGCCGCCTACCGCGGCACCCGGGTCCGCCTGCGCTGGCAGCGCCGCCACACCGTCCACGTCCCCGACTGATCCTCCGCCCCTCACGTATGGAGAACGTCGTGCGCCACATCCGTACCCTCCACACCGCGGCCGCCGCCGCGCTGCTCCTGGTCGCCGCCACGGCCTGCGGATCCTCCGACTCGGGCACCGGCTCGGCCGGCGGCCTCAACCCCCCTGATGTCAAAGAGCAGTCGAAGCTCGGCAAGACCGAGGGACAGGTCAACCTGATCGCCTGGGCCGGCTATGTCGAGGACGGCTCCAACGATCCCAAGGTCGACTGGGTCAGCGACTTCGAGAAGCAGACCGGCTGCCAGGTCAACTCCAAGGTCGCCGCCAGCTCCGACGAGATGGTCAAGCTCATGAAGACCGGTGAGTACGACGCCGTCTCGGCCTCCGGCGACGCCTCCCTGCGCCTCATAGCCTCCGGCGACGCGGCGCCCGTCAACACCAAGCTCGTGCCCAACTACGCGGACGTCTTCGCCGGGTTGAAGGACGGGAACTGGAACTCCGTCGACGGGCAGATGTACGGCATCCCGCACGGCCGCGGGGCCAACCTGCTGATGTACAACACCGAGAAGGTGACGCCCGCGCCGACGTCCTGGGCGGCCGTCTTCGACGACGCGTCCACGTACAAGGGCCATGTCACCGCGTACGACTCGCCGATCTACATCGCCGACGCGGCCCTGTATCTCAAGGCCACCCAGCCGGAGTTGAAGATCAAGGACCCCTACGCGCTCGACCAGAAGCAGTTCGACGCCGCGGTGGCGCTGCTCAAGACGCAGAACTCCAGCATCGGCGAGTACTGGGCCGACTACCTGAAGGAGATCTCCGCCTTCAAGAGCGGTGACTCCGTCGTCGGCACCACCTGGCAGGTCATCGCCAACCTGGCGTCCGACGAAGGCGCCAAGGTCAAGGCCTTCGTGCCGAAGGAGGGTTCGACCGGCTGGTCCGACACCTGGATGGTCTCGGCGAAGGCCAAGCACCCCAACTGCGCCTACAAGTGGCTGGACTGGATCATCTCGCCGAAGGTCAACGCGCAGGTCGCCGAGTACTTCGGCGAGGCCCCCGCCAACTCCAAGGCCTGCGACCTGACCAGCGACAAGAACTTCTGCACGACCTACCACGCGGCCGACGAGACCTACTGGAAGAACATCGCGTTCTGGAACACGCCCATCGAGCAGTGCCTGGACGGCCGCACGGACGTCAAGTGCGTGCCGTACGCCAAGTGGGTCCAGGCCTGGACCGAGATCAAGGGCTGACCCATGACCGTAGAGGCGCAGACCGCCGGGCGGGGGACCGTCCGGCGGCTCGCCGGGGCGCTGCACCGGCGCCCCCGGCTCCGGCTGGGGTTGCTGCTGAGCGCCCCGCTGCTGTGGCTGGCCGTGCTCTATCTCGGCTCGCTCGCCGTGCTGTTCGTCTCCGCGTTCTGGACGACGAACTCCTTCACCTCCGAGGTGGTGAAGGTCTGGTCGACCGACAACTTCCACGCGCTGTTCACGACGCCGGTGTACCGCCAGGTGATCCTGCGCAGCGTCGGCGTCGCGCTCGCGGTGACCGTGCTGTGCGCGGTGATCGCCTTCCCGCTCGCCTTCTACACCGCGCGGGTGGCACGGCCGAAGTGGCGGCCACTGCTCGTGGTCGCCATCCTCACACCGCTGTGGGCGAGTTACCTGGTGAAGGTGTACGCGTGGCGGCTGATCCTGTCCGAGGGCGGGCTCGCCGACTGGATGCTGAAACCGTTCGGGCTGAGCGGTCCCGGGTACGGCCTGCCGGCCACCGTGCTGACCCTGACCTACCTCTGGCTGCCGTACATGGTGCTGCCGATCCACACCGCGCTGGTCCAGCTGCCCGCCAACCTCCTCGACGCGTCCGCCGACCTGGGCGCCCGGGCCGGGCGGACCTTCCGGTCGGTCGTGCTGCCGATGGTGCTGCCGTCCGTGGCCGCCGGGTCGATCTTCACGTTCTCGCTCAGCCTTGGCGACTACATCACCGTGCAGATCGTCGGCGGCAAGACCCAGCTGATCGGCAACCTCGTCTACTCCAACATCGAACTCAACCTGCCCATGGCCGCCACCCTCGCCACGGTCCCCGTCGCCGTCATCGTGCTGTACCTGCTCGCGATGCGCCGCACGGGCGCGCTGAGCAGCCTGTAGAGGAGCCCGTCGTGCAACTCTCCCGTTCCGCGCGGATCGCGCTGCGCGTCGCCGCCGGGCTGGGCTTCGCGGTGATCTACGTGCCGCTGCTGCTCGTCCTCGTCAACTCCCTGAATCCGGACCGCAGCGCGAGCTGGCCGCCGCCCGGGCTCACCCTGCACTGGTGGTCGGTGGCCAAGGACAACTCCGGTGCGCGGGAGGCCCTTTGGGTCTCGGTGAAGGCGGGCCTGGGCGCCACCGCGATCGCGCTCGTCCTCGGCACGCTGATCGCCTTCGCCGTCTGTCGGTACCGCTTCTTCGGCCGGGGCGCCCTGTCCTTCGTGGTCGTCCTGCCGATCGCGCTGCCCGGCATCGTCACGGGCATCGCCCTCAACTCGGCTTTCAGTACGGTACTTGAGCCGCTGGGCGTCGGCCTCGGCCTGTTCACAGTGGTCGTCGGGCACGCCACCTTCTGCATCGTCGTCGTCTTCAACAACGTCGTCGCCCGGCTGCGCCGCACCTCAGGGACGTACGAGGAGGCCGCGATGGATCTGGGCGCCGACACCTTCCGCGCCTTCGTCGACGTCACCTTCCCGCTAGTGCGCTCGGCGCTGTTCGCGGGCGGACTGCTCGCCTTCGCGCTCTCCTTCGACGAGATCGTGGTGACCACCTTCACGGCGGGACCGGGCGTCCAGACCCTGCCGCTCTGGATCTTCGACAACATGACCCGGCCCCAGCAGGCACCGGTCGTGAACGTCGTGGCGGCCGTCCTAGTACTGTTCTCGGTGATCCCGATCTACGTCGCCCAGCGGATGTCCGCGGACACGGCGACGAGCAGCCGGGTCTGAGAATCCGAGCTCTACGCAAGCCGTTTGCGCTTCTTGCGCTATTCTTGCGTGCATGACGCGACGACTTGCCGAGGTAGCGAAGAAGGTCGGGGTCTCCGAGGCCACGGTCAGCCGGGTGCTCAACGGCAAGCCGGGGGTCTCCGAGCCGACACGGCAGGCGGTGCTCAGCGCCCTGGACGTACTGGGCTACGAGCGGCCCACCCAACTGCGCGGCGAGCGCGCGCGGCTGGTCGGTCTGGTCCTGCCCGAGCTGCAGAACCCGATCTTCCCCGCCTTCGCGGAAGTGATCGGCGGAGCGCTGGCCCAGGCCGGGCTGACCCCGGTGCTGTGCACCCAGACCAAGGGCGGCGTCTCCGAGGCCGACTACGTGGACCTGCTCCTTCAGCAGCAGGTCTCCGGCGTCGTCTTCGCCGGCGGGCTGTACGCCCAGGCGGACGCGCCGCACCATCATTACCGCCGCCTTGCCGAGCGCAACATTCCGGTTGTGCTGGTCAACGCGTCCATCGACGACCTCGGGTTCCCGGGTGTCTCCTGTGACGACGCGGTGGCCGTGGAGCAGGCGTGGCGCCACCTCGCCTCGCTCGGGCACGAGCGGATCGGCCTGGTCCTGGGGCCGGACGACCACATGCCGTCGGCGCGCAAGCTGACCGCGGCGCGGGCCCTGGGCGAGCTGCCCGACGAGCACATCGCCCGCGCCATGTTCTCCATCGAGGGCGGCCACGCGGCGGCCACCCGGCTCATCGACCGCGGCGTCACCGGTTTCATCTGTGCCAGCGACCCGCTTGCGCTCGGCGTCATCCGGGCCGCCCGCCGCAAGGGCCTCGACGTGCCGGGGCGGATCTCCGTCGTCGGCTACGACGACTCCGCGCTGATGAACTGCACCGAGCCGCCCCTCACCACCGTGCGCCAGCCCATCGAGGCGATGGGGCGAGCGGCGGTCGAGCTGCTGAACGCGCAGGTCGGTGGCAGCGCCGTACCGGCCGACGAACTGCTCTTCGAGCCGGAGCTGGTGGTCCGGGGCTCGACCGCGCAAGCGCCGCGGGACTGATTTCCGCCGGAGCTGTCGGTCAGTGACGATGCACAGTCAATCGGAGATCCATCACATCCAATCCTCTGTCAAATAATTACGGATTCTGCGCGACATCTTGCGGACAGCTGTCGGCGGTGCTTGAGTGTGCGGCGCCCACCGCTCCTGCCACGAGGGGTCCACCGATGAGAATCACCGGGTTCCGCCGTACCTTCGCCGCACTCAGTGTCTGTTCGCTTGCCCTGGCCGCCTCCGCCTGCGGGTCGGGCGACGACGACTCGGCGAGCGGCAAGACCCGCATCACGGTCAACTGCATGCCGCCCAAGAGCGCCAAGGTCGACCGCTCGTTCTTCCAGCAGGACATCGCGTCCTTCGAGAAGAAGAACCCCACCATCGACGTCGTCGCGCACGACGCCTTCCCCTGCCAGGACCCCAAGACGTTCGACGCCAAGCTCGCCGGCGGGCAGATGGAGGACGTCTTCTACACGTACTTCACCGACGCCAAGCACGTGGTCGACGTCCGCCAGGCCGCCGATCTCACGCCGTACGTCAAGGAGTTGAAGAGCTACGACACCATCCAGAAGCAGCTGCGCGACATCTACACCGTGGACGGCAAGATCTACGGCATCCCGCGCACCGGCTACTCGATGGGTCTGATCTACAACCGCGCGCTCTTCGAGAAGGCCGGCCTCGACCCCGACACGCCCCCGACCACCTGGGAAGAGGTGCGCGCCGACGCGAAGAAGATCGCCGCGCTCGGCAACGGCACCGTCGGCTACGCCGACTACAGCGCCCAGAACCAAGGCGGTTGGCACTTCACCGCCGAGATGTACTCCCAGGGCGGCGACGTCGTCACCGCCGACGGCAAGAAGGCCAGCATCGACACCCCGCAGGGTCACGCGGTCCTGCAGAACCTGCACGACATGCGGTGGACCGACAACTCGATGGGCAGCAAGCAGCTCCTGGTCATCAACGACGTCCAGCAGATGATGGGTTCGGGCAAGCTCGGCATGTACCTCTCCGCCCCGGACAACATCCCGATCCTGGTCAAGGAGAAGGGCGGGAACTACAAGGACCTCGCGCTTGCTCCCATGCCCGGCGGCCAGGGCACGCTCATCGGCGGCGACGGCTACATGTTCAACAAGAACGACTCGCCCGCCCAGATCCGCGCCGGCCTCAAGTGGCTCGACTCCATGTTCCTCACCCCCGGAGACGGCTTCCTCGGCGACTACGCCCGCGCCAAGCAGAACAACGCCCCGGTCGGCCTGCCCGAGCCGCGCCTGTTCACCGGCGCCGCCGACGCCAAGGACCAGGAGGTCAAGAAGGCCAACGCCAACGTCCCGGTGGAGAACTACCAGGCCTTCCTGAACGGCAACCAGTCGCTCCAGATGAAGATCGAGCCGCCCAACGCCCAGCAGATCTACTCCGTCCTGGACGGGGCCGTCTCCGCCGTCCTCACCAAGAAGGACGCCGACATCGACAAGCTCCTCAAGGACGCCTCCGGCAAGATCGACAGCATCCTGGCCCGGGGCTGACCGACATGCCCAAGACCACCGCAGCGCGCCGACCCGTCGAGACGGTCGCCGTGCGCCCGGTGCAGGCGCCGCCTCCGGCAGGGGACCGGAGGCGGCGCCGTCTCGCCGACCAGGCGCGCGCCTACGCCTTCCTCGTCGGCGGTCTGATCTGCTTCGCGCTGTTCTCCTGGTACCCGGCGATCCGCGCCGTCGTGATCTCCTTCCAGAAGTACACGCCGGGCTCGTCGCCCGAGTGGGTCGGCACCGACAACTTCACCCGCGTCTGGCACGATCCCGAGTTCACCGCCGCCTGGCGCAACACGCTCACCTTCACCCTGCTCGCCCTGCTCATCGGCTTCGCGATCCCGTTCGTGATGGCCCTGGTCCTCAACGAACTGCGGCACGCCAAGGCCTTCTTCAGGGTCGTGGTCTACCTACCGGTGATGATCCCGCCGGTGGTCAGCGCACTGCTGTGGAAGTGGTTCTACGATCCCGGGGCCGGCCTCGCCAACGAGGCGCTGCGCTTCCTGCACCTGCCCACCTCGAACTGGTCCAACGGCGCCGACACGGCCCTCATCTCCCTGGTCATCGTGGCCACTTGGGCCAACATGGGCGGCACCGTCCTGATCTACCTGGCCGCCCTCCAGTCCATCCCGGGTGAGCTGTACGAGGCGGCCGAGCTGGACGGCGCGAACATCCTCCAGCGCATCCGCTATGTGACGATTCCTCAGACCCGGTTCGTCATCCTCATGCTGATGCTCCTTCAGATCATCGCCACCATGCAGGTCTTCACCGAGCCGTTCGTCATCACGGGGGGCGGCCCGGAGAACGCCACGGTCACCGTCCTGTACCTCATCTACAAGTACGCCTTCCTCTACAACGACTTCGGCGGCGCCTGCGCGCTGAGCGTCATGCTCCTGGTGCTGCTGGGCGCCTTCTCCGCCGTATACCTGCGCCTGACCCGATCCGGGGAGGACTTCGCGTGAGCACCCGCACCCTGGTCTCCCCGGCGGCGCTGGCCCGGCCGCGCGGCAGGGCCGTCTACTGGACCGTCTTCAGCGGCGTCGTCCTCCTCTTCGCGCTGGCCTTCCTCTTCCCGGTCTACTGGATGGTGACCGGCGCGATGAAGTCGCCGGACGAGGTCACCCAGACCCCGCCGACGCTGATCCCCAAGCACTGGCACATCAGCGGCTACACCGACGCCTGGGACCTGATGCAGCTGCCCCAGCATCTGTGGAACACGGTGGTCCAGGCGGCCGGCGCCTGGTTCTTCCAGCTGGTGCTGTGCACGGCGGCCGCCTACGCCCTGTCCAAGCTGAAGCCGGCGTTCGGCAAGCTGATCCTGGGTGGCATCCTGGCCACGCTGATGGTCCCGGCGCAGGCGCTGGTCGTACCGAAGTACCTGACCGTCGCGGATCTGCCGCTGATCCACACCAGTCTGCTCAACGACCCGCTCGGCATCTGGCTGCCGGCCGTCGCCAACGCCTTCAACCTCTACCTGCTCAAGCGGTTCTTCGACCAGATCCCGCGTGACGTGCTGGAGGCCGCCGAGATCGACGGCGCGGGCAAGCTGCGCATCCTGTGGTCGATCGTGCTGCCGATGTCACGGCCGGTTCTGGGCGTGGTCTCCATCTTCGCCCTGGTCGCCGTCTGGCAGGACTTCCTCTGGCCGCTGATGGTCTTCTCCGACACCGACAAACAGCCGATCAGCGTGGCGCTCGTCCAGTTGTCGCAGAACATCCAGCTGACCGTACTCATCGCGGCGATGGTGATCGCCAGCGTCCCGATGGTCGCGATGTTCCTGATCTTCCAGCGGCACATCATCGCCGGAATCAGCACGGGCAGCACGAAGGGCTGACACCGACCGCCCTCCGACCCGAGACAGAAAGGCAGGCACAGTGGGACAGCCCAGCCATGCCCAGAAGCAGCCGCAGCACCAGGACTGGTGGCGCTCCGCCGTCATCTACCAGGTCTACGTCCGCAGCTTCGCCGACGGCGACGCGGACGGCACAGGCGACCTCGCCGGCGTCCGCGCCAAGCTGCCGTACCTCGCCCAACTCGGTGTGGACGCCCTGTGGTTCAACCCCTGGTACCTGTCCCCACTCAAGGACGGCGGCTACGACGTAGCCGACTACCGCGCGATCGACCCGGCCTTCGGCACCCTCGCCGAGGCGGAGAAGCTGATCTCGGAGGCCCGGGAGCTGGGCATCCGCACCATCGTCGACATCGTGCCCAACCACGTCTCCGACCAGCACCCCTGGTTCCGGGCCGCGCTCGCCGCGGGACCCGGCAGCCCCGAGCGCGAGCTGTTCCACTTCCGGCCCGGGCGCGGGGAGCACGGCGAACTCCCGCCCAACGACTGGCCGTCGCAGTTCGTCGGCTCCACCGAGCCGGTGTGGACCCGGCTGCCCGACGGCGACTGGTACCTCCACCTGTTCACGCCCGAACAGCCCGACCTCAACTGGGCCCATCCGGCCGTCCGCCAGGAGCACGAGGACATCCTGCGCTTCTGGTTCGAGCGAGGCGTCGCGGGCGTCCGCATCGACTCCGCCGCCCTGCTCGCCAAGGACCCGGAACTGCCCGACTGGGTCGAGGGCCGCGACCCCAACCCCTTCGTCGACCGCGACGAACTCCACGACATCTACCGCGCCTGGCGCGCGGTCGCCGACGAGTTCGGCGGCGTGTTCGTCGGCGAGGTGTGGCTCCCCGACGCCGAGCGCTTCGCCCGCTACCTGCGCCCCGACGAGCTGCACACCGCCTTCAACTTCTCGTTCCTGTCCTGCCCTTGGGACGCCGAGCGGCTGCGCACCTCGATCGACACCACGCTCGCCGAGCACGCTCCGGTGGGCGCGCCCGCCACCTGGGTGCTGTGCAACCACGACGTCACCCGGACCGTCACCCGCTACGGCCGCGCGGACACCGGCTTCGACTTCGCGGCCAAGGCCTTCGGCACCCCGACCGACCTCGTCCTCGGCACCCGGCGCGCCCGCGCGGCCGCCCTGCTCTCGCTCGCGCTGCCGGGCGCGGTCTACGTCTACCAGGGCGAGGAACTGGGCCTGCCCGAGGCGGACATCCCGCGCGACCGCATCGAGGACCCGATGTACTTCCGCTCCGGCGGCACGGATCCGGGCCGCGACGGCTGCCGGGTCCCACTGCCCTGGAACGCCGACGCGCCCTATGCGGGCTTCGGTTCCCAGCAGGAACCCTGGCTGCCGCAGCCCGCCGGCTGGGCCTCGTACGCGGCCGATCTCCAGGCGGCCGACCCCGCCTCGATGCTCTCCCTCTACCGCGAGGCCATCAGGCTCCGGCCGCTTCTCGGCGACGGTCCGCTCGGCTGGCTGCCCGCGCCCGACGGCGTCCTGGCCTTCACCCGAGGGGCCGGCGTGCTGTGCGTGGTGAACCTCGCCGACGCGCCCGCCGGTCTGCCCGCCCACACCGAACTGCTCCTCGCCAGCGGCCCGTTGGACGCGGACGGCCGACTGCCGAGGGACACCGCGGCCTGGCTGCGCACCTGACCCCGCGGTCAGGCCGCGCGCACCTCGCCATCCCCTCACCCCCGCCTCACCATCCCCCTCACCCCCACCTCGCTATCCCCCTTACCCCCACCTCGCTATCCCCCTTACCCCCACCACGAAGGGACCAGCAATGCACAGAACTGTCAGGGGCATGCCAGCAATCATGGTGGTGGCCCTCTCCGCCGGACTCCTCACCGCGATCGCTCCCACCGCCGCCCACGCGGCCTCCGGCGCGAGCCTGCCCTTCACTTCGGTGGAGGCCGAGTCCGCGACCACCACCGGTACGAGGATCGGCCCCGACTACACCCAGGGCACGCTCGCCTCCGAGGCCTCGGGGCGACAGGCCGTACGGATCACCTCCGGCCAGCGCGTCGAGTTCACCGTGCCGAGCGCCGCCAACGCCGTGAACGTCTCCTACAGCGTCCCGGACGGGCAGTCGGGCACTCTCGACGTCTACGTCAACGGGACCAAGCTCGCCAAGACGCTCCCGGTGACGTCCAAGTACTCGTACGTCGACACCGGGTGGATCGCAGGCGCCAAGACCCACCACTTCTTCGACAACGCCCGGCTGCTGCTGGGGCGGAACGTGCAGGCGGGCGACAAGGTCGCCTTCCAGTCGACGGGCACCCAAGTCACCGTCGACGTGGCCGACTTCGAGCAGGTGGCCGCGGCCGCCGGTCAGCCCGCCGGCTCGGTCTCCGTCACCTCCAAGGGTGCCGACCCCAGCGGCAACGGCGACTCCACCCAGGCCTTCCGGGACGCGATCGCCTCCGCCCAGGGGGGAGTCGTGTGGATCCCGCCGGGCGACTACAGGCTGACGTCCTCGCTCAGCGGCGTCCAGAACGTCACCCTCCAGGGCGCCGGCAGCTGGTACTCCGTCGTGCACTCCTCCCGGTTCATCGACCAGTCCGGCTCCTCGGGCAACGTCCGCATCCGCGACTTCGCGGTCCTCGGCGAGGTCACCGAGCGCGTCGACTCCAACCCGGACAACTTCGTCAACGGCACGCTGGGGCCGAACAGTTCGGTCTCCGGCATGTGGATCCAGCACCTCAAGGTCGGCTTCTGGCTGATGGGCAACAACGACAACCTGGTCGTCGAGAACAACCGCATCCTCGACACCACCGCCGACGGCCTCAACCTCAACGGCAACGCCCACGGGGTCCGCGTCCGCAACAACTTCCTGCGCAACCAGGGCGACGACTCCCTCGCCATGTGGTCGCTGAACGGGGCGGACAGCAACAGCAGCTTCGAGAACAACACCATCTCGCAGCCCAACCTCGCCAACGGCATCGCGATCTACGGCGGCACCGACATCGCGGTGCGGGGCAACCTGATCTCCGACACCAACGCGCTGGGCAGCGGTATCGCGATCTCCAACCAGAAGTTCCTCGACCCCTTCTCGCCGCTGGCCGGCACCATCACCGTCGACGGCAACACGCTCGTCCGCGCGGGAGCCGTCAACCCCAACTGGGGCCACCCGATGGGCGCCCTGCGCGTCGACTCCTACGACAGCGCCATCAACGCCACCGTCAACATCACCAACACGACCATCACCGACAGCCCCTACAGCGCCTTCGAGTTCGTCTCCGGCGGCGGCCAGGGCTACCCGGTCAGGAACGTCAACGTGACCGGCGCGACCGTCCGGAACACCGGCACGGTCGTCGTCCAGGCCGAGGCCCAGGGCGCGGCCACCTTCCGGAACGTGACCGCCACCTCGGTCGGCGCGGCGGGCATCTACAACTGCCCCTACCCGGCGAACTCCGGCACCTTCGCCCTCACCGACGGCGGCGGCAACTCCGGCTGGAGCAGCACCTGGTCGAACTGCTCGGTCTGGCCGCAGCCCGGCCAGGGCAACCCCGACCCGGGCACCGGCGGCAACCTCGCCCAGGGCCGCCCGGCCTCCGCCACCGGCTCGCAGGGCGGTTTCGTGCCCGGCAACGCCGTGGACGGGAACGCGAACACCTACTGGGAGTCCACCAACAACGCCTTCCCGCAAGCGCTGACGGTCGACCTGGGCGCGACCAAGAACGTGCGCCGACTGGTGCTGAAGCTGCCGCCGTCCTCGGCGTGGGGCGCCCGCACCCAGACCATCACCGTGCAGGGCGGCACCGACGCCGGGACCGCCTCGACCGTCGTCGGCGCCACCGGCTACCGCTTCGACCCGGCCACCGGCAACACGGTCACCATCGCGCTGCCCAGCACCACCAACCTGCGGTATCTGCGGCTGTCCGTCAGCGCCAACACCGGCTGGCCGGCCGCGCAGTTCAGTGAAGTGGAGGCGTACTCGACTTCGTGACCGGGTCCGACTTCGTGACCGAAACCGACTTCGGGACCGCGTCCTGAGGTGTCCCGCGCTTCGCCGCCTGGATCTGCTCGTAGACATGGGTCCGCAACTCGGCGAAGCGCGGGGCCACGCGTGTGTGCAACTGGTCGCGCTCGTCGGGCAGATCGATCTTCAGCTGCTCCTGCACGACAGTCGGTGAGGCGGAGAGCACGATCACGCGCTCGCCCAGGTACACGGCCTCGTCGATGTCGTGGGTGACGAACAGGATCGTGATCCCGCGCTCGCGCCACAGCCCCCTTACGAGGTCCTCCAGATCGGCCCGCGTCTGCGCGTCGACCGCCGCGAAGGGCTCGTCCATCAGCAGGACCTGGGGCTCGTAGGCCAACGCCCGTGCGATGGCGACCCGTTGCTGCATGCCGCCCGACAGCTGCCACGGGTACGCGCCGGCGGCGTCCGTGAGACCGACCGACTCCAGCGCGTCCGCGACCAGTTCCTTGCGCCGCGTCTTAGTCAAGTTTTTCTGTTTCAGGGGGAGTTCGACGTTCTGGCCGACGCGCATCCACGGGAAGAGGCTGCGGCCGTACTCCTGGAAGACGAACGCCATCCCCGGTGGCGGGCCGCTCACCGGCCTGCCGGACAGCAGCACCTGGCCGCCCGTCGGGGTGAGCAGTCCGCCCATGCACTTCAGCAGGGTCGTCTTGCCGCAGCCCGACGGGCCCACCAGACAGACGAGTTCGCCGGCCGACACCGTGAAGGTGAGGTCGCGCACGGCTTCCACCCGGCGCCCTGACCCCTCGTAGACCTTGTGCAGGCCGCGTACGTCAAGCGCGTGCATGGACCGCCCCTTCACGATGTTCACTCAGGACCGCCGGGTGGAGGCGCGCAGACCGTGGTACCAGCCGAGCACCCGGCGCTCGACCAGCTGGAAGACGACGGAGAGCAGGAAGCCGAGCAGGCCCAGGACGAGGATCCCGGTCCACATGTCGGGGATGGCGAAGCTGCGTTGGAACTGGACGACGGTGAAGCCGATGCCGTTGCTGGCCGCGAACATCTCGCTGATGACCATCAGGATGATGCCGATCGACAGTGCCTGGCGCAGGCCCGCGAAGATCTGCGGGCTCGCGGACGGAAGGATCAAGTGGCGCAGGCGGGCTGGGCCCTTGACGCCGTAGGAGCGGGCCGTCTCCAGCATCACCGAGTCGACCGCGCGGACGCCCTCGACCGTGTTGAGCAGGATCGGCCAGACGCAGCCGCTCGCGATCACCACGACCTTCATCGTGTCGCCGATGCCCGCGAACAGCATGATGACCGGGATCAACACCGGTGGCGGCACCGCCCGCAGGAACTCCAGGACCGGCTCGCACACCGCCCGCACCCTGCGGTAGGAGCCGATGACCGTGCCGAGCGCCATGCCGACGACGGCCGCCGTGGCATAGCCCGCCAGGAGGCGCAGGACGCTCGGTACGACGTCCGTGCGCAGCCGGTCGGCGGTCCAGACGTCCGGGAAGGTTTTCAGGATCGTGCGCAGCGGGGGCCAGAAGGGGTCGGTGTTGCCGTCCGACGCGGCCCACCACAGGGCGACCAGCACCACGGGCAGCGCGAGCACGAACAGCAGCCGCAGCAGCAGGCGTCCGATCACACCGCCGCCCCGCGCCCGGCCACGCACGGCGCCCTTCACACCGCCACCTCCCCGCGCACCGACTGGTGCCAGGCCAGCGCCCGCCGTTCCACGGTACGCGCGCCGACGTTGATGAGCAGCCCCAGCACTCCGGTGACCACGATCAGCGCGTACATCTCCGGCACCGCCTGCGAGGTCTGCGCGACGGCGATCTCCTGGCCCAACCCCGGTGCGCCGATGACGAGTTCGGCGGTGATGGCGAGGATCAGCGCCACCGCGGCGGCGAGCCGCACCCCGGTCATGACGTACGGCAGCGCAGTCGGCCACAGCACATGGCGCACCCGCGCCCAGGTGCCCAGACCGTACGAGCGTGCCGTCTCCTCGGCGACCGGGTCCACGTCCTGGACGCCGTACAGCGTCTGGACGAGCACCTGCCAGAAGGAGGCGTACACGACCAGGATGAGCACCGACTTGAGTTCTGCGCCGTACAGCAGGACGGCCAGCGGGATGAGCGCGACCGACGGGATCGGGCGCAGGAACTCGATCGTCGAGGCGGTCGCCTCGCGCAGGTAGGGCACGATCGAGATCGTCACGCCCACGACGACACCCGCGCAGACCGCGACGGCCAGGCCCACCGCCCAGCCGGTGAGGGTGTCGCCGAGCGCCGACCAGAACCCGTCGGTGGTGACCTCGTCCCACAGGGCCGCGGCGATGCGGCTGGTCGGCGGGAAGTAGGCCTCCTTGACGAGACCGAGCCGCGGCACCGCCTCGCCCAGGGCGAGGAAGGCCGCGAGCCCGGCCGCACCGAGTGCGGTGTTCGATCCCTTCACGGCAGCAGCTTGTTCAGGTCCGGGGCGTTCTTGAAGAGGCCGTCGTCGTCGCTCAGCTTCTCCAGCGCCTCGATCGACGAACGGTTCGCCTCGGCAGGCCACTTGGGCAGGGTCACCGCGGCCAGCACGTCCGCCGGGGTCTTCGTGTAGGTGGTGACGATCTGGCGGACCTCGTCCGGGTGCGCGTCGGCGTAGGCGAGGGACTCGGCGGTCGCGTCCTCGAACTTCTTCACGATGTCCGGGTTCTTCTGCGCGTACTGCGTGGACGTGAAGTACATGGCGACCGTGAGGTTCGGGGCCACGTCGACCAGCGGGGAGGTGATCTCGGTGGCGCCCTGGCTCTTCATGGTGGCGAGCGCCGGTTCCACCGCGGTCGCCGCGTCGATCTGGCCCTTGTCGAGTGCGGCCGGCATCTGGTCGAAGGCGAGCTCGACGAACTTCACCTTGTCCGGGTCGCCGCCCGCCTTGCGCACCGACTGACGCGTCGCGGTCTCGTTGATGTTCTTCAGCGTGTTGACGGCGACCTTCTTGCCCTCGAGGTCCTTCGCCGACTTGATGCTGCTGCCCTTCTTCACGACGATCGCGCCGAAGTCCTTGCCTTCGACGCCTGTTGAGGCGACGCCGTTCGCGATGGCCTCGACGGGCACGTTGTTGGACTGGGCGATCATCAGCGAGGTCATGTTGGAGAACCCGAACTGGAACTGACCGCTCGTCACCCCGGGCACGATGGCCGCGCCGCCCTGGGCGAGCGTCATCGAGAGCTTCAGGCCCTGCTTGCTGAAGAAGCCCTGCTTCTGGCCGAGGTAGAGCGGGGCGACGTCGACGATGGGGATGATCCCCACCTTGACGGTGGTGATGCCGCCGGACGACGAGCCCTTGTCCGACGACGAGTTGGAGTCGTCGGACGAGCCACAGGCGGTCGCGACGAGCAGGAAGGCACCGGTGGTGAGACCGGCGATCAGACGGCGCATGGCTCCTCCTGTGCAGACAACAACGGTGCAACGGTGTTCCGACAGGTCGTGCGCAAGGCGCACAGTAGTGCGCGACGTCGCACAGCCGGAAGGTAGAAGGCGCAGGGGATCGGGTCAATGGGTTCGCCAACAACATTGTTGACACTTTTGGAGGCGGCAATGCCAGCTGATGCCCGTGCGTCACATTTCGTGAGGTCCTTCGAGCGCGGTCTCGCCGTGATCCGCGCCTTCGACCAGGAGCATCCCGTCCGCACCCTGAGCGAGGTCGCCGACACCTGCGAGCTGACCCGAGCGGCCAGCCGCCGGCTGCTGCTGACCCTGGTCGACCTGGGATACGTCCATCAGGACGGGCGCCTGTTCCGCCTCACCCCGCGCGTCCTCGAACTCGGGTACTCCTACCTCTCCAGCGTCACCCTGCCGCAGATCGCCGAGCCCCATCTGGAGCAACTCGTCGCCCAAGTGCGGGAGTCGTCGTCACTGTGCGTCCTCGACGGCGACGACATCGTCTACGTGGTCCGGGTGCCGACCCGCCGCATCATGGCCGCCACGATCACCGTCGGCACCCGCTTCCCGGCCCATGTCACGTCGGTGGGCCGGGTCGTCCTCGCCCACCTTCCGGACGAGGAGGTCGACGCCCGGCTCGCCCGCGTGGAACTGCGCCCGCTGACCGACCGGACCATCGTCTCGCCACGGGCCCTGCGGGCGGAGCTGCGCCGGGTGCGCCGACAGGGATACGCCATAGTGGACCAGGAGTTGGAGGAGGGGTTGCGGTCGGTCGCCGCCCCGGTGCGGGACCGGGACGGCGAGGTGGTCGCGGCCGTCAACCTCGCGGTGCCCGCGGGCCGCACCTCCGTCGAGTCGATCCGGCGCGACCTGCTGCCGCACCTGTTCGCGACGGTCGACCGGATCGACGCCGACCTCGCGGTCACAGGTCCAGCACGAGCCGCTTCCCCCGGCACCGGGACACACAGATCATCATCGTCTCGCCGCCCGCCCGCTCCTCCTCGGTGAGCACCGAGTCCCGGTGGTCCGGGACGCCGTCGAGCACATCGGTCTCGCAGGTGCCGCAGGTCCCCTCGGTGCAGGAGAACAGCACCTCGACCCCGGCGGCGCGGACGGCGTCGAGCACGGAGACGTCCGCAGCGACGGTGACGGTACGCCCGCTCTGCGCGAGCTCGACCTCGAACTCGCCGTTCCCGCCCTGCTGTTGGACCTTCGGCTGGAACCGCTCAACGCGCAGCACCGGTGCCGGACACCGCTCCTCGACCGCGTCGAGCAGTGGGCCGGGACCGCAGCAGTAGACGAGGGTGCCCTCGGGCAGGTCGTCCAGCACGGCGTCGAGGTCCAGCAGCCCGGTCTCGTCCTGCGGGGCGACGGTGACCCGGTCCCCGTACCGCGCCAACTCCTCGGTGAACGCGATGGATTGACGCGTCCGGCCGCCGTACAGCAGCGTCCACCGCGCGCCCGTCGCCTCGGCCGCGGCCAGCATCGGCAGGATGGGGGTGATCCCGATGCCGCCCGCGATGAACCGGTAACCAGGCGCGGGCTCCAGCCGGAAGTGGTTCCGGGGTCCCCGTACCCGCACCTTGTCGCCGACGCCCAACTGCTGGTGGACGAAGGCGGATCCACCCCGGCCGTCCGGTTCCCGCAGTACCGCGATCCGCCACTCGGAGCGGTCCCCGGGATCCCCGCACAGCGAGAACTGCCGCTCCAGCTCCGGCCCGAGCAGGACGTCCAGATGCGCGCCCGGTTCCCAGGCGGGGAGTTCGTCGCCGAGGGGGTGCCGAAGAGTGAGGGCGACGACCCCCGTCGCGGCCGACACCCTTGCGCTCACGACCAGTTCGGCCTCGTACAGGCTCATGCGCCGTGCTCCCGGGGACGGTGTCCTTCAGGGTGGCCGAGCATCCACTCCCACATCTCCACCGGATCCTGGGCGGTGTGCTCGGCGCCGCAGTGACACGTGCCGTGCAGGACGTCCGTGCCCGGCAGCCAGTCGATGCGGTAGACCTCCCCGGTGGGGCTGCCGCTCACAGCACCTTCTCCACGGGCTTGTCGCCCTCCTCGACCAACCGGGCGAGGATGCGGCGGGCGGCCAGCCCGCCGGTGTCGATGTTGATGCTGAGCTCCTGGTAACCCGACCGCTCCGAACCGAGCGTCTTCTGCAGGAGGTTGAGCGCGTCGACGTCCTGCATCACGACGGTGTGGTTGTTGCCCCGCAGGAACTCGGTCACCTCGGCGTCGTCGGTCGCCCAGTCGCGCGAGACGGCCCAGAAGTCGTAGACGTGACCGTCGGCGGAGGGCGTGATGGCATACGTGATCTCGGTGTGGAAGCCGCCCGGGTCACTGCCGTCGGCCTCCGGCAGCACGCCGACCGGCGCGATCCGGCTGTGCAGCAGATACAGGCACGGCGCGTGGTACTCGATGTCCTGCCAACGGGTGATCCGCCCTTTGATCCCCGTCGACTTGGCGTAGAACGGCGGGCATTCGGCGTCGTCCATGTGCCGGCTGACCCGTACGATCCCGGCCCCCTCGTCGACCTCCGTCGTGATCGGCGTCTCGGCGACCTCGGGCGTGCCGATGTAACCGCCGTGCAGATAGGTCTCGTGGGAGAGATCGAGCAGGTTGTCGACGAGCAGCCCGTAGTCGGCGTCGATCGGTTCCATGCCGGAGACGGTGACCCAGCCGGGGGAGTCGAGGTGCCGGGCGCGCGGGATGGTCTCGGGGTCGGCGAGGGCCGGGTCGCCGATCCACACCCAGATCAGGGCGTCCAGCTCGACGACCGGGTAGGAGGCGACGCGGGCGGTGCGGGGTACGCGTTTCTGTCCGGGCACGTACACGCAGGTCCCGGTCGTGTCGTACGTGAACCCGTGGTACCCGCAGACGATCCGGTCACCGTCGAGCCCGCTCTCGGACAGGGGGTAACGGCGATGCACACAGCGGTCGTGCAGAACGACCGGCGTCCCCTCGTCCTCGGTGCGGTACAGGACGAGGGGCTCACCGAGGATGGTCCGGCCGAGCAACTCCCGGCCGATCTCGTGGCTGTAGGCGGCGACGTACCACTGGTTGCGGGCGAAGGCGGTGGTGTGCGTCATGGCGATCCCGTCCCTGAGAGCGGGGCCGCTCTGCCCCGCGTGCCGTGGTTGGGACCAGAGTCGTGACGCCCGCGACAGCTCGGCAAGACGGCTTCCGTCAGGCGGAAGGAGCGAGGGAAGAGCGACGGGAGGACTGGCGGAAGGAGAGCGGACCGGGCCCGGTCCGGCGCCGTGCAACCCCGGTGAAAACCCTGTGGAAGCGGTGTCGGGGCCGCCGTTTATGCTGCTCCGGACGATCACGCGGGACCAGGGGAGGGCGCGGCATGTTGGGGAAGCTGTTCGGGAGAGGTGCGGAGAGACCCGCGGAGGTTCCGCACGCCCTTTCCGTGCCGCGCCGGCAGAAGAACGGGGTGTATCCGCTGCGCGCGCTCGGGGACACGCGGGTGCTCGAACTGGTGGAGGCGGCCGACGCGGGGGAGTGGGAGGCGGTCAAGGCCGCGCTGGTTCCGTTCGATCTCGGTCGCGACCACCAGGTGTTGGGTGAGCTCGCCGAACTGGACGGAGTGCAGGACTGGATCGGGCGGGCCGTCGAGGAGGACAAGGAGCACCGGGCTACCGCCCTGCTCATATCCGGGACGCGCCACATCAGTTGGGGCTGGGAGGCGCGTACCGCCGACCGTGCCGTGAACGTCACGCAGGAGCAGTGGCGGATCTTCCACGAGCGGCTCCACATCGCCGAGGAACAGCTGCTGGAGGCCGCCGAGTTGCGGCCCGAGTGGATCACACCGTGGCGCCGCCTGCTGACCTCCGGCCGGGGCATGTCGCTGGGCCACGCCGTCAACGAGACCCGGCGCGACGCCGCCCTGCGCCGCGACCCGCTGGACCTGGAGACCCACATCGAGTGGATCTCGTACCTCCAGCCCCGCTGGAGCGGAGAGCCGGGCCAGGCCCTCGCGTTCGCCCGTGAGGCGTTCGCCCGCGCCCCCGAGGGGCACCGTCTCGGCTGTGTGATCGCCATGGCCCACATCGAGGACTGGGTGGAGTCGGACGACAAGAGCTGCCTCGAAACCCCGGAGATCCAGGACGAGTTGCTGGAGGCGGCCGAGCGCAGCATCCTCCACCCCGCCTACGAGCGGTTTCCGGGCTGGCAGGAGGACTTCAACACCTTCGCCATGGCGATGTCCCTGGCCTCCTCGCGCAGCGCGCTGTCCCGCATCTTCGATCAGCTCGAAGGCGCGTACACACCCTGGCCGTGGAAGTACATGGCGCAGCCGGAAAAGATGTACGCCCGCGCCCGGCGCAGCGCCTGATTCCGCCGACCGTCCGCCGCTCGTCGCTCACCTCACACCGGACTGCCCGATGACACTGCACGACACCCCTTCGAGCCAGGCCGGCGCCGACCGCACCTTCCAGGTGGATCTGCGCGGCCTCGTCGACCTCCTCTCCCATCACCTCTACTCCAGCCCCCGCGTCTACCTGCGGGAGCTGATGCAGAACGCGGTCGACGCCCTGACCGCCCGGCACCGCCTCGAACCCGGCGCACCCGCCGACGCGTTCGGCATCCGCCTGTACGCCGACGGCTCCGTCGTACGCGTCGAGGACGACGGCGTCGGTCTCACCGAGGCCGACGTGCACACCTTCCTCGCCACGATCGGCCGCAGCAGCAAGCGCGCGGAGAAGATCGCCGAGCAACGCGGCGACTTCATCGGGCAGTTCGGCATCGGACTGCTCTCCTGCTTCCTGGTCGCCGACGAGATCCACGTCCTGAGCCGGTCCGCCGCCACGCCCGAGGCGCCCGCCGTGGAGTGGCGAGGACGCGGCGACGGCAGCTACACCGTCCGCGCCCTGCCCGCCTCCGCCCGCCCCAGGCCCGGCACCACCGTCACCCTGACCCCGCGCGCCGACGCGGGCGAGTGGACCCGCCCGGCCCAAGTGCACGCGCTCGCCCGGCACTTCGGGTCCCTGCTGCGCCACCCGGTGACCTTCGACGACGGCAAGGGCGGCCCGGGCGGCACCGGCGCGTCCGTCAACCCCGAGCCGGCGCCCTGGGCACGCACGTACCCCACGCCGGGAGCCCGCGCGCGTGCGCTGGCCGCGTTCGGCGAGGAAGCCCTCGGGTTCACGCCCTTGGACACCATCGAGCTGGACCTGCCGGCCGTGGGCCTGAAGGGCATCGCGTGCATCCTGCCCGAGGCGGTGCCGGCCGGTCGCCGCCACGGCCACCGCGTGCACGTCAAGGGCATGCTGCTGTCCGAGCAGGCCGAGGAGATCCTGCCCGAGTGGGCCTTCTTCGTCCGCTGCGTCGTCGACGCCGAGAGCCTGCGCCCGACCGCCTCCCGCGAGTCCCTGTACGAGGACGACACCCTCGCCGCCGTCCGCGACGCCCTCGCCGAGCGGCTGCGCGCGTGGATCGCCCGCGCCGCCGCCAGCGACCCCGACCTGCTCGGCCGCTTCCTCCAGGCCCACCACCTGGCGGTGAAGTCCCTCGCCGTGCACGACGACGAGATTCTGCGGATGCTGCTGCCCTGGCTGCCGTTCGAGACCACCGACGGGCACTGCACCCTCGACGAGTTCGCGCGCACCCACCGCACCGTGCTGGTGACCTCCAGCGTGGAGGAGTTCCGGCAGGTCGCGGCCATCGCCTCGGCCGCGGGGCTCGGCGTCGTCAACGGCGGCTACACCTACGACCGTGAACTGGTCCACCGGCTGCCCGAGATCAGGCCCGAGGTCAGCGTCGCGGACCTCGACCCGGCGACCCTCACCGCCCACCTCGACCCCGTCGACCGGGAGACGGAACTGGCCGCCGCGGCCTACCTCGCCCAGGCCCGTGACGCCCTCGCCGTCTTCGACTGCGACGTCGCGCTGCGCACCTTCCACCCCGCCTCCGCGCCCGCCCTCCTGGTCGACAGCCGCGAGGCCCGGCACGAGCGCACCCGCTCCCAGCTCGCCCGCGAGTCGGAGGGCGGCCTGTGGGGCGACATCCTCGGCGCCCTGCGTCAGGAGGCGCCGCGCGCCCAGCTGATCCTCAACCAGCTCAACCCCCTGGTGCGCACCGCCGTCTCCATCGACGAGCCCGAGCTGGCCCGCACCAGCGCCGAAGCCCTCTACGGGCAGGCCGCGATGCTCTCCCGGCGCCCGCTGCGGCCCGCCGAGTCGAGCCTCATCAACCGCTCCTTCCTCGACCTTCTCGCCCACGCCCTCCGCAAGGACAGCTGACGATGCCGACCGCACCCCACCCCCAGAACACGGACGAGCTGTTCCAGGCGCTGCAGGAGAACGACCGGCGCCCCTACGGCCGCACCCGCACCGTCACTGCCGAGGAACTCGTCGACGTCGCCGAGCAGTTGGCGGAGCCCGTACCGCTCGTCCACGCGCTGCTCGAACTCCAGGAGGCGTACACCTACGGCTCCGAACCCCGGAAGTCGCCCGTCGTCTTCGCCCGGCTGCTCACCCTCTTCGACGAACAGCCCGACGTCTTCGACGAGCGCCTGCGCCACATGCTCTTCTGGCGGTTCAAGTGGGTGGCCACCGCGCTGCTCGCCCTGCCCGAGATACCGCTGGCCAGCCTGCGCCAGTGGCTGACGGAGATGCGCGACCGGTACGAGAAGGCCGGCCTCGACCTCCAGCCCTACTACGGCCAGGCGTACCACCTCGCCGTCCACACCGGTGAGGACACCGACCTCGCCTACGAACTGTGGGCGGGCCGAAGCCGCGTCCGGCTCAGCGACTGCGAGGCCTGCGAGACCTGCGCGCGGGCCCTGCACCACCTCACGGCGGGCGACGACGAACGGGCGCTCGACGCCTGGGAGCCCGTCCTGGCCGGGAAGGAGTCCTGCCAGGAGGAACCGGCCCGCTCCGTCTCGTACGCGCTGCTGCCCCTGCTGCGCACCGGCCGCAGCGACCGGGCCCGCGAGCTGCACCTGGTCGGTTACCGCGGCTGCCGCCGCAACCCCTCGATGTCCCAGGAGGTCGGCCGGCACCTGGAGTTCTGCGCGCTGACCGGCAACGAGGCGCGCGGACTGGAGCTGCTCGCCGAGAACCGGAACCTGTTCGAGGACGTCGACTCGCCGCTGGACCTGCTCGGCTTCCTCACCGGCGTCGAGGTCCTCCTCCAGCGCGTCGAGTTCCTCGGTCACGGCGAACTGCCCGCCGCCGGGTACGCGGGCCGCAGTTGGACGGTGGCCGGCCTGCGCGCCGAGGTGCGTGACCGCGCGGACGACCTGGCCGCCCGCTTCGACGCCCGCAACGGAACGACCGCCCACACCGACCGCCGCGGGGCCCGCCTCGACCGCGCCCCGCTCCTGGACGCGCTCGACCTGACCCTGCGCACCCGCAGCCTCGACGACGTGGCCACGGCCGTGCCCACCACCGCGCCCGCTCCGCGCACGGACGCCGGCCTCCCCGACTCCCTGCCCGAACTCATCATCCGGGCAAGGACATTGGACCAGCAGGGGCACCCCGACGCGACGGCCTGCTGGGCACGCCTGCGCACGCTCGTGGCCGCCCGGGACTACACCCACCCCGACGATCCGGCCGTGGGTCCGCTCGAACGGCTGCGCGCGGATCTGCTGGCCGACGAGGCGAACCGGGCCGGCGAGAGGGACGAGTACGCCGACGCCGCCGCGCTCCACGAGGAGGCCGCGGCCCTGTACGAAGACGCCGGGGAGCCGGGCGAGGCGGCGTTCTCCCGCGCCTGCGCGCTGCTCGCCCTCGCCGAGATCCCGGCGGACGAGACCGACGCCCATGCCGGGGCCTCCGGCGGTGTCGCGGCGCGGGGTGCCGACGGTGCGGATGTGGAGGCTGCGGGCGGTGGCGGGGCCAAGGGCGCGGACGACGTCGAGGTGAAGACCGCGGTCGAGACCCGTGCCGATGCCGAGGCGCAGGCCGCCGGGGGCGTTGCGGCGGAGGTTGCCGACGGTGGCGCCGTGGAGGCTGCGGGCGGTGGCGGTGGCGAGGCCGAGGGCGCGGATGGCGCCGATGCGAGGACCGCGGACGGGACCCACGCCGGTGCCGAGGCGCAGGCCCTTGCCGTCGCCGAGGCCAAGGTCGCCGCGCTGACCGCCGCGTACGTCTCTCTCGTCCGTCTTCACGAGGACACGCCCGGACTCGCTCCGTACCAGGAGGCCCGGCTGCTGCGGATGCGGGCGACCGCGCTCGGTCTGCGGCTGCAGGCCTCCGGGAGCGAGGAGCATGCCGCGTCGGTCCTCGCCGAGGTGGACCGGCTGGAGGCCTTCGCCACCGAGCACGACGTCGTCACGCAGATCTCCGGCGCCGTGCTGATGCGGGCCAGCTCGTACGCCCTCTCCGGTGATCTGCCCGCCGCGATCACCGAGATCGACGCTCTCCTCGACCGGCTGAAGGCGCATGGCCCCGCCTGGCACCTGCCCCGGACGCTCGGCCTGCGCGGCCGGCTCCAGCTCGGTCTCCGGGACGCGCGGACCGCGTACGACAACCTCACCGAAGGCCTGCGGCTGGCCGCCGAGTGGCCGGCCGACGCCGTCGACATCCCCCGCCTCCAGAGCGATCTGGCCGAGGCCGCCATGCGCCTGGGCCGCCCCGACGAGGCGCTGCGGCACCTGACGCGCTCGGCGGAGGTGGCCCTGCGCCGCGGCAGCCGGACGGAGGCGTACTGCACCTACAGCAACGCGGCCCAACTCACCCTCGACCTGGGCCGCATCGAGGACTGCATCGCCCTGCTCGACTCCCTGCTGGCCGAACCTGTCGTCACCGACGGGGAGTTGGACGACCGGCTCGTCGCCCAGCTGCGTCTGACCCGAGCCCGCGCACTGCGCGCGGGGGAGGACCTCAAGGCCGCCACCGCGGAGTACGTCACCCTGGCGGCCGCGTCGGCGGACTGGGACGACGACCCGGGCAGCCACGCCATGATCGCCGCGGAGACCGCCGTACTCCTCGGCGAGTCCGGCGAGTTCGACCGGGCCCGCGAGGTCGCGGACCAGGCACTCGCCGCCCACGCCAAGGCCCCGCGCTACGAGCAGCTCAGCAGTTGTCTGCGGGAACTCGGCCGCCTCCAGGCCCAGCAGCAGGGCCCCGACGGACTGGCCGACGCGCTCCGCTTCCTCGACGACGCGGGCCGGGTCGCCGACGAGGCGCGCGCCGCCGAGTACCACCACCACGGCCGGTCCCTGGACTCCGCCCTCGCGTACGAGCACGGGCGGGTCAACGCCTACGCGGGCGAGTACGAGGACGCATTGGTCGCCCTGGACAAGGCACTCTCGCTGATCGGCGAGCCGGGACCGGACGACGAACGCGCCGGCGAGTGGGCCGAGTGCGTCCGCCTCTCGGGCGCCGTGGAGGGCCTCTACCTGGAACGTCCGGCCCCCGCGCTCACCCGCCTCGACGCGGCCGTCGCCCGCCTGACGGCCCTGGGCCACACCGAACTGACCGAGGAACTGGTCGCGTTGGCGGCCCGGTTGCGGGACGAGGAGTGAGCCGGCGGGAGTGACGCGGCCGGAGTGACGTGGTGAGGGTCGGCCCGGCGAGGGCCGACCCGGCGACGGGCAACCGCGGCGGGCGGTCCGATCAGTCGATGAAGTCCGCGACCAGGGCGGCGAACTCGTCCGGCGTGGCCAGCCGGACGCCGAGCGTCTCCGCCTTGGTGCGCTTGGACCCCGCGCCCTCTCCGGCGACCACCAGGGTGGTCTTCTTGGAGACGCTGGAGGAGGAGCGGCCACCGGCGCGTTCGACGAGTTCGTTCATCTGGTTGCGGCTCAGCTTCTCCAGCGGGCCGGTCATCGCGCCGGTGACCACGACCGTCATCCCGGCCAACGGTCCACCCGCGGGCTCGGCGGTCTCCGCCTGCCCCGCGGAGCCGGCGCCCTCGGAGTCGGAGCCGGCGTCGGTCTCCGCGTCCTCCGCGGCCGGGGGAGTGGCGCCGGGCTCCGTCATGTTCACCCCGGCAGCCGCCAACTTGTCGATGAGCGGCGCGAGTTCGGCGACCTCGGCGACGATGGAGGGCGCCTTCTCCGTGCCGATGCCGTCGACCCGCTGCATCGCCTCGGCGTCGGCCGCGCGGATGTGGTCCATCGTGGCGAAGTAGCGGGCGATCCGGCGGGACATGGAGCGGCCGGTGCCGCGGATCCCGAGCGCGCACAGCACCCGCGACAGCGGCTGCGCCTTGGCCGCGGCGATCCCCGCGAGCAGGTTGTCGGTGCTCGTCTCGCCCATCCGCTCCAGGTCCAGGAGTTGCTCGCGGGTGAGGGCGAACAGGTCGGCGAGGTCGGTCACCAGGCCCGCGTCGACGAGCTGCACGACCCGGGTGTGGCCGAGGCCCTCGATGTCGAGCTGGTCGCGGCCGGCGGCGTAGGAGAGGGCCGCCACCAGGTGGCAGTTGCGCCCGTTCTCACAGCGCCAGCGCTGCTCGCTCGTGTCGATGCCGGCCCCACAGCGCGGGCACACCTCGGGGAAGGCGATGGGCTGTTCGTCGCCGGTGCGCAGATGGGCGACGGGGGCCTCGATGCGGGGGATGACGTCGCCGGCCCGGTGGACCATGACGTGGTCGCCCAGACGCAGATCGCGGCGGGTGATGTCGGCCGGGTTGTGGAGGGTGGCGTAGGTGATCGTGGCGCCGTCGATCTCGACCGGTTCGAGGACGGCGCGCGGGGCGATGATGCCGGTGCGGCCCACGTTCCACTCCACCTCCAGCAGGCGGGTGATCTTCTCGACGGCGGGCAGCTTGTAGGCGATCGCCCAGCGCGGGGCGCGGGTGCCGGAACCGGCCGTCCGCTGGTCGTCGGCGAGGTCGGCCTTGATGACGATCCCGTCGATCCCGAACGGCAGCTCGGCCCGCAGGGCGGCGATCTCACGCACCCGGTCCAGCACCTGCTCGACCGTGTCTGCGGTGGTGCCGGGCACGGCGGTGGTCGCCGTGGTGTTCACCCCGTACGCGGCGGCCCTCGTCATCAGCTCGCTGTGCGCGAGGTCGCCCAGCCGGCCGGCGAGGTCCGCCCCCGTGCCGGGCAGGGGCAGCAGGCCGTAGCCGAAGAACGTCATCGGCACGGTGTAGGTGCGCTCCCTCGCCCGCAGGGTGCCCGCGGACGCGCCGCGCGGGTTGGCGAACGGCTGTCCGCCGTGCGCGGTGCGCACCTCGTTGGCGTGCTCGAACTGGGCGGTGGTCATGAGGACCTCACCGCGGACCTCGACCGTGACCGGCTCGGCCAGCTCGACGGGCAGCCCCTCGATGGTGCCGATCGCGTGCGAGACGTCCTCCCCGGCCGTCCCGTCCCCCCGGGTGATCAGCTGTCTGAGTCGGCCGTCGGTGTAACGGGCCGCGACGGCGAGGCCGTCCAGCTTCGGCTCGACGCTGAAACGCTCCACGTCGTGGCCGATCCGCCGGGCCAGGGAGGCGGTCCAGGCGGTGAACTCCTCCGCCGAGAACACGTTGTCCAGGCTCAGCATCGCCACCGTGTGGGGGACATCGCCCTCCACGGCCCCACCGGCCACCTTCCCGGTGGGTGAATCGGGCACCACCTGGTCCGGATGGTCGGCCTCCCACGCGGCGATGCCGCGCACCAGCCGGTCGTAGGCGTCGTCGTCCAGCACGGACGTGTCGCCCGCGTAGTAGGCGGCCGAAGCCTTCACCGCGTCCTCGACCGCCTGCGCGTAGGCGGCGGCATCCACGATCACTGCAACTGGTGTCGTCATGCCTCCATCCTGCCCGCCACCACTGACAACGCCCTCGGAGCGAGTCCACGTCACCTCGGCTGTTACTCACTTTCGGGTGACGGCTCTCGGCGAGCCAGGGTGGCGTGGTGTGGCGAAAGAGGGGGTGCGGCCAACTCCCGCACGGAAGTTGATCGTCAACCTCGCGCATACACGACATACATGGACAGTGCAGTCGAGAGTTACGAAACCATGGTCAACGGGCAAAAGCATCCCCGTTTCCCACCCGTGTCCCGCACTCGGTGGACAGAGTGTGGGTGTGAGGCCGACCGGCCGCACAAGCACACCGCACCGAATCTCTCGGGGACAGTGATGACCGCTGCCCGCGAGAGGGTGCCCGCACTATGCAGGGGGACTCTGTGTCCGATTCCGCTTCTGTCACCGCCCGCCGTCTCGCCGCCGCCGCTCTGGCCGCCGGCGCCCTGGTATCCGTGGTGACGTTGCCGGCGTCCGCGGCCGACCACGCCCGACCGCACGGGCCGAGGGTGGAGATCTCGGCCCTCCAGTACGACTCCCCGGGACGCGAGGACCGCTCCAGCCGTTCGCTGAACAACGAGTGGGTGGACCTGACCAACACCACCCGCGACGCGGTCAACCTGGACGGCTGGACCCTCAAGGACGACCACGGCCGTACGTACACGTTCCACCACTACCGCCTGGCCCCCCGCGCCACGGTCCGCGTCCACTCCGGTGAGGGCCGCGACACCCGCAGGGACCTCTTCCAGGACCGTCGCAACTACGTGTGGGACAACGACCGCGGCACCGTGACCCTGCGCAACGACCGCAACCGCTTCGTCGACGACTTCTCCTGGGGCCGGCACCACGGTGGCGGTCACCACGGCGGCGGCCACCAGGGTGGCGGTCACGAGGGCGGCGGTCACCAGGGCGGCGGTCACGAGGGCGGCGGCCACCAGGGTGGCGGTCACGAGGGCGGCGGTCACGGCGGTGGCCACGACGGCGCCGGCCGCGACATGCGCCGCTGACACCGCGTACCGATCGGGGGGTTGATCGAGTAGCCCGTAACGGGCGATGAACAGACGGCGCGTCGGGCCTCCGGGTCCGGCGCGCCGTTCGTGTTGCGCGGTGCGCGCAGGTTCGTGGGGCGTCAGCTCCGTGCCGCGGCCCGCAGGATCAGCCTGCTGATCACTTCCGGGTGCGACACGAGCGACAGGTGACCCGCGTCGACCTCGATGGTGGTGGCGCCCATGCGCCGGGCCATGAAGCGCTCCAGGCCGGGATCGATGGTGCGGTCGTTCTTCGAGACCGCGTACCAGGACGGCCGCTGGTGCCAGGCGGCGACGCTCGTGGTGGGAGCGGCGGTGGAGAGCGGGCCTTGGGCGGCGTAGAGCGTCAGGGCCTCCTTGCGGGGCACGCCGTTCGCGAAGTCCCGTAGGAAAGCGGCTCGGTCGATGAACTTGAAGCCGCCCGAGGTGATGATCCCGGCGTTCACCGGAGGGGTGGGGAACGTCGCGGCGAGCGCGGCGTAGTCCTCGCCGGCCTCGGGGGCGCGGGCGGCCACATAGACGAGGCCGGTGACCTTCGGGTCGAGTCCGGCCTGGGAGATGACGGTGCCGCCGTAGGAGTGGGCGACCAGGACGGTGGGTCCGTCCACCCGGGTCAGGGCGAAGTTCGTGGCGGCGACGTCGTCGGCGAGCGAGGTCAGGGGGTTCTGCACCGCGATGACGTTCAGTCCCGCCGCCTGGAGCAGCGGGATCACCTTCGCCCAGGAGGAGCCGTCCGCGTAGGCGCCGTGGACGAGGACGACATTGCGCGCGGGCTCGGTGTCGCGGGTCGTCGTACGGGCTGTCGTCGCGCGGGCCGTCGTGGCCCCGGCGAGCGTGGCCGCCGCGGCTCCCGCGCTCACTGTGGAGAACTGACGTCGATCGAGCACCATCGTTACCGTCCTTCGTCGATCTTCCCTTATGGGGGAATTTATCCGAGAAGCTGACCCGTGTCGGAACCGCCCCTGGGGTAACCGGCGATGCACGCCGGCCGTGGCGAACTTGACGTACCTTCGGCCGGTGTTCAGCAGGGCCGGCGCCACACCCCGAGGTCGAGCTTCTTGCTCATGGACGACAGTTTCAGCTTCCGCGACTCGGCGCAGAACGTGCTGTTGGGCACCTCGTACTCGACGTGGAAGACCGCCTTGTCCGCCGCGGTGAACGGGCGGAGCCGTCCGCACTCGTCGTACTGCGCGCACTCCTCGTTGACCGCGAAGTCGAAGTGGCTGAGGAGTTGGGGGATCTGCGGGAGGTCGTTCTTGAGGCCGACGGCCAGGCCGCGGGCGTGGGCGATGTCCGCGATCATGCGGTTGTACGCGAGTTGGTCGGCGGCGGTCAGCGGGAAACCCGTCTTGTTGGCGTAGCCCTCCACCAAGTCCGGTTCCACGGCGTCGAATCCCTTGTCGCGGCACATGTCGAAACGCTGTTCCATGATCGGCCGCAGTACGTCGAGGCGCCGGATGTCCAGCCAGCGCTCGCCCGCCCAGCCGTTGCCGGCCCCGAGCACCGACTCGGGGAACTCGCCTTTGTCCGGGCGGTAGTTCTCCCAGGCGCCGACGTTGATGTAGCAGATGACCTTGCGGCCGGCGTGGTGCAGCCGGGTCACGTCCGCCGCCGTGTTCTCGAAGCCGTCGATGTCGTAGACGGGCACGTCGACGGACGGGGTGACCTCGCCGTCGAGCTGCCACTGCCAGGCGACGCCGGGGGTGGGCTGCCAGCGCTTCGGCGCGGCGGACGACGCGGTGGCGGACGGGGAAGGCCGCTCGGTCGTCGCGGGGCCGGTGGAGCGGTAAGGGGCGCTCGACGTCGTACGGCCGCCCCCGTCGGCCCGGTCGTCGTCCCCCGCTCCCGAACACGCGCTCAGGGCCAGGGCCGCCGTCAGTAATCCGCCCGCCAGGGCGGTACGCCTCATCACTCCGTCTCCTTCAGTGCGGGTGTCAACTGCGCCCAGGGGTTGGGAAGTTCACCCGTCACCGGCCCGGCCACGCCCGCGCCGCGGTCGCGCGCGGTGCGCACGGCGAGGGGCACCAGCGCCTCGGGCACACCGTAGACGAGGTGACAGAACCGCTCGGGCGGATGCCGGGAGGTCCATGACGGACGGCTGAACGTCGAGACATACGTCGACCAGTGGCCCTCGAAGGTCACGACGAGGTCGGCGAGCCGGGCGTACCCGGGCGCCGGGTGGATGCCGGGGTTGAGGACAACCGGCGCGGCGCCGAGCTTGCGCAGGGACCTCACCAGGCGTCTGCAGGCGGGCAGTTCGTCCGGCGAGGCGGGCACCTGGTCGAGGAAGCAGCCGTCGGTCCCGTACCACTCGCGGTACCTGCGGAGGTCGTCCGTCATCTCGGCCGGGCTGCGCGCGCCGTAGTCGGTGTCGACGTACGCCAGCAGCCGGGCACCGGCCGCGCGCAGTGCCCCCGCCGCCGCGGTGAACGCGGGGTCGGGCGCCGGTCCCGGTCCGTTCGCCGGGTTGATCACGACCGCGTAGGTGCCGGCCGCCGCCCCGATCAGGCGGTGCCAGGCGCCGGGATCCTCGGCGGGATGGACGTAGAGCGGAATGAGCAGGCTCACGGTGCCCGGTCGCCTTCCGGCTCCGCCGTCGCGGTCCACAGTTCGGTGAGTGAGTCGTCGAGGGGGTACGAAGGCCGCCAGCCGAGGGCCTCTTCGGCGGCCGTGATGTCGGAACACTGCCACGAGACCTCCCCCGACCGCGCGGAGCCGCCGCCATTCTCCTGGATCCGCCCGCGGAAGCCGGAAACGCGGGCCAGTGTGTGCACCAAGTCCCGTACGGGAGTGGCCTGTCCGCCGCCGATGTTGAGGATGCCCGGCAGGGTGCGCGGGGCGGACACCGCGAGCGCCGCGGCCCGTGCCACGTCGCGCGCGTCGACGAAGTCGCGGTACGCCGACAGGTCGCCGAGCCGGATCACGGCTGCGGGATCCGGACCCGCCTCGCGCAGCAGACCGGCGACCCGGCCGGGCAGTCCGGCCGCCGGGGCGCCCGCGCCGACGGGGTTGCCCACCCGCAGCACCACCGCGTCGAGCCCGGAGGTGGTGACCGCGACCGTGCCGGCCAGCTTGGTGGCGCCGTACACGGCGACCGGGCGGGTGGCCGCCGACTCGGTCACCTTCACGTCCGGTTCGCCGGGGCCGTACTCGGCGGCCGAGCCCAGGTGGATCAGCCGGGCCGTCGGCGCCGCCTTGCGCAGCGCCGCGCAAAGGACCGCGGGGCCGCGGGAGTTGACCTCGGCGAGGGTCACGGCGTCGCCCCCGGTCGTACCCGCGCAGTTGATCACGGCGTCGGGTGCCGCGTCGGACAGAGCCCGTGCCAGGTCGTCCGCGCGGGCGGTGGCGAGGTCGATGCCGAACTCCGCGGCGGGGGAGCGGCCGCCGCCGAGCACCCGGACACCCGTGAGGGTGCGCAGGTGCCCGGCGACATGGCCGCCCAGATAGCCGGTGAAGCCCAGGACGAGAATGCGCATGGGAAGGTCAGGCTCCCTTGAGCAACAGTGACTTGCGGGAGGTGAACTCGGCGTTGGCCCGGTCGTAGTCGTCCGGGCGTCCGATGTCCAGCCAGTACCCCTCGAAGTCATAGGCGTGCGGCGGGTTCCGGGTCTTCAGCAGGTCGAGGACCAACTCGTCGAAGCCCAGCGGCAGTCCGGCGGTGTAGCCGGCGAGCGTGGACCGGGACAGCCCGTACACGCCCATGGAGACGCGGTAGTCCATGCTCGGCTTCTCGGTGAAGGCGACCACCCGGCCGTCGTCGGTGGTCAGCACCCCGAAGTCGATGTGCACCTTGCGGGAGTACGTCGCGATGGTCAACGACGCCTCTGATTCGCGGTGTTGGCGCAGGACGTCCGCGTAGTCGAGGTCGGTCAGGATGTCGCCGTTCATGACGAGGAACTTCTCGGGCAGGCGGTCGAGCATGGTGAGCAGCGGGCCCATGGTGCCCAGCGGGCTGTCCTCGGTGGCGTAGTCGATGTTCATGCCCCACTGGCTGCCGTCGCCCACATAGGCGCGGATGATCTCGCCCAGGTGGCCGATCGCGATGGTGCAGCGGGTGAATCCCGCCACGGCGAGCTGGCGCAGCACGATCTCCAGTATCGCGTGCTGGTCTCCGATCGGCACGAGCGGCTTGGGCAGCGCGGTGGTGTAGGGCCGCAGCCGGACGCCCTTGCCTCCGGCCAGGATCACTGCGTGCATGGGACTCCTCCTTCTGGACGTACCGGTCGGGTCAGATGTTGTAGATGCCGGTCTTGTACCGGGCGAGGTTGGCCGGGTCGCGGAAGAACTCCACGGTTCCCGCGAGGCCTTCCTCCAGGGAGTGCGCGGGCCGCCAGCCGGTCGCGGCGGTCAGCCGGCTCGCGTCGGCGACCAGCCGCATCACCTCGGAGTTGGCCGGCCGGATGCGCGCGGTGTCCTCGCGCACGTCGAGGTCGGTGTCCATCACCTTGCCGATCAGCGCGACGAGGTCGCCGATGGAGATCTCCCCGCCGGTACCGGCGTTGAAGGTGCGGCCCACGACCTGCTCGGCGGGCGCGGTGCCGACTGTGAGGAACGCCTGCGCGGTGTCCTTGACGTAGGTGAAGTCACGGGTGGGGCGCAGGTCCCCGAGGGTGATCGTCCGTTCCCCCGCGGCGACTTGGCCGATGACGGTCGGGATGACCGCCCGCATCGACTGGCGCGGCCCGAAGGTGTTGAACGGGCGCAGGGTCACCACCGGGGTGTCGAAGCTGGCGTGGTAGCTGTCCGCCAGCCGGTCCCCGCCCGCCTTCGAAGCGGCGTAGGGGGACTGGGTGTTGATGGGGTGGTCCTCGGTGATCGGCACGGTCCGGGCGGTGCCGTAGGTCTCGCTGGTGGAGGTGTGCACCAGCCGGGGCGTGCCCAGGGCGCGGACCGCCTCCAGCACGTTGAGGGTGCCGGTGACGTTGGTGTCCACGTAGCTGTGGGGTGCCTGGTAGGAGTAGGGGATCGCGATCAGCGCGGCCAGGTGGTAGGCGGTGTCGGCGCCGTCGAGGAGACCGCGGACGGAGCCGGGGTCGCGGACGTCGCCGAGGACGATGTCGACCTGATCGAGGACGTCGGGGTGGAGGGTCTCCAGCCAGCCGTAGGAGGAGAAGGAGTTGTACTGCGCCATGGCCCTCACCCGGTGCCCGGAGGCGACCAGCGCCTCGGTGAGGTGGGAGCCGATGAAACCCTCGGCTCCGGTGACGGCGGCGAGTGGTGCGGTGGTCAACTCGTGCTTCCTTCCGGTCGGTTGTGCTTCCTGTGGGGGGTGTCGCGATAAGGGGGTGGTGCGCGTCGGGACGGGGGCCGGGTACCGGCGGTCAGGCGTGCGGAGCGGGGCGCCCCAGCAGGCGCAGCACACACGCCGTGAGGCACAGGGCTGCGACGCCGCAACAGAGGGACAGCGCTTCGACGACGGGGAGCGAGTCCATGAGAGTGAGCGCGCCCGCCGCCGCGGCGGCGACGAGGCACACCCCGGCCGGCGGCCAGGCCGCCCCGAACGCCTGGAGCAGCAGGGCCGTCCACAGTGCCGCCGCGAGCAGCAGCAGCGGGGCCGGGTCGGAGTGGGTGAGAAGAGCCGCCGGGAGCAGGGGCAGCAGATAGGCGCACAGGCAGAGGACGAGGATGCCCGCCGAGCGCAGCCGGAAGGCGGCCGGTGTGGCGGTCGCCCGCAGCGCGGCCACCGACAGCCCGCGGTAGCGGTACAGCAGCCACTCCGCGGGCCCCATGCTCACGGTCAGCACGATCACCGCGTACGGCTGGTTCCGTCCGGTCAGCAGGACCAGCGACCCGGCGGCCAGTCCGAACAGGCCGTAGGGCAGTGAACGGCGCAGGGAGAGACGGGAGTTGCCCGGCGCAGAGGTGGTGGCGAGGGCGGTGCGCAGGGCCCAGGCGGCCGCGGCCACCGCGCCGAGCAGGGACAGCAGCGGCAGCCCGGCCCGCAGTGGATTCCCCGGCTCCCACCACGGCAGCACCGCCGCGCCGGCGATCATCGGTGTGAGCGCGGCCAGCAGCAGTCGTTCCCCGCCGAGGACCAACAGCACACCGGCCGCCGCCAGATACACCGACTGTGCCCCGGCGGCCAGGGCCGCAGGGCCGGAGCCGGTGACCAGCGAGCCCGCCGCCGTGGCGACGACGGCCCCCAGCGGGGCGCCCTTGACGAGGGTGCGAGCCGCCTCCCGTCGCCCCGCGGTCATGCGCAGGAAGGCCCGGTGGCCCAGCGCCTGCCCCCAGGCCCAGGAGATCAGCCCGGCCACGACCAGCACCGAGACCGAGCGCTCGGCGTGCCACAGCGGACCGGTGAGCAGGTAGGCGAGCCCCGGCAGCGCGAACAGGGCCCCGCGCAGGGCGCAGCGCACATGGTCCGGACGCCAGGGGTCGGCCGCGCGCGCCGGCTCCGGGAAGGTGCGCGGCACCCGTTCGTAGAGGGCGCCGGCCAGGGAGAACAGGCTCGGATGGCCGTACCGCTCCTTGATGATCTCGGCGCTCATGCCCTCCGACTCCAGCAGCGCGGCGACCTCGTAGGCGTGCACGGCCGGTCCTATGCGGTCGGCCAGCTCGGCGGCGAGTTCGTCGACCGCTGCGTGGTCCGCGCCCCAGTGCGGCCGGCGCAGTGCCAGGGTGCGGTCGTCGCCGAGCAGCCGCCCGAGGCGCGAGCGGTCCTCGGCCAGCCGCAGGGAGAGCGTGTCCCCTGCCGAGCCGTCCGGTTCGAGCGCCATGGGCCCGCTCATCCGGCCATGCTCCCGGTCCTCGACGACACCGGGCCGCCCTCGCCCGCGTCGGCGAGTTCCCCGGCGGTCTCCGGCGTCCACATGCGGCCCAGTGCCGACAGCTCCAGATAGATCGAGCGGAAGGTGTCGACGGTCTGACGCAGCGTGAACTGCTCGATGACCCGCAGCCGGGCCGCCTCGCCCATCGTGCGACGGCGCTCGCGGTCGGCCAGCAACTCCAGGGCCGCGGCTGCCATCCGCGCCGGGTCGCGGGGCGGTACGACCAGACCGGTGTCCCCGACGGCCTCGCGCACCCCGCCGACGTCGGTGGAGACGGTGGCCCGTCCGCACGACATGGCCTCTATCAGGGTGAACGGGAAGCCCTCGCTGATGCTGGAGAGCATCACGACGTTCCCGGCCGCGTAGGCGTCCTTGATGTCCTCGACCCGGCCCTCGAACGTGACCGCGTCGGCGTGCCCCAACTCGGCGGCCAGCGCCTCGCACCGCTCCCGGTAGGCCTCGCCGCCGCGCGGGGTGCCGCCGAACAACCGCAGGGCGGCGTCCGGGAGTTGACCCCGGACGAGCGCGAAGGCACGGATCAGGGTCTCCAGGTCCTTGATCGGGTCGACCCGGCCGGCCCAGCTCAGGGTGGGCCGCTCCGGCTCGGGACCGGCCATCGGGAAGGCGCCCGGGTCGACGCCGTTGTAGACGGTGCGGATGGACCCGGGGTCCGCGCCGCCCTGTTCCTCCCACAGCCGGTTGTAGCGGTTGCCCGGGGTGATCAGTGCCGCCCGCCGGTAGGTCTCCTCGGCCAGCAGCCGGAAGAAGCCCAGCACCACGGCCTTCACGGGCCAGCGGTAGGGGGCGGTGCGATAGCCGAGGTAGCGCTCGCGCAGATAGACGCCGTGCTCGGTCAACAGCAGGGGTACACCGTGCCGTTCGAGCGCGGCGAGTCCCGGCAGCGCGGCCACCCCGCCGCTGACCGCGTGCGCCACCCCGTCCTCGGGCAGCGGCGCGGACAGCGGCCGCAGCGCGTGCTCCAGCAGGGTGGTCGCGGTGATCGCGTCGTGCAGGCTCGGCCGGGCCTCCCGTACGGCGAGGCCCGGGCGGTTCCACACCGCCGTCAGCACACCGATCGCCCGGTCGCCGCGCAGGAACGGGCTCAGCGTGCCGTCCGCCGCCGCCCGCGCCATCGTGTACAGCGCGTCGGCGAAGCCGTGTTCGGCCCGGGGGTCGAGCAGGGCCGTCAGGAACTGCTCGTAGGCGTGGGCGAGTTGATTGCGGCTGCGGCCGCGCGGCAGGCGGCCCTCGGGTGCGGGACCCCACATCGGGACCGAGACGACGCGCGAGACGTGGTCCGGGATGTCCCACACCAGGGGTTCGCGTCCGGTGCCGGTCACGGCGACGACCTCGAAGTCGAGGTCGGGCATGCCGGTGACGAGTTGGTCGCACCAGACACTCACCCCGCCGTGACTGTGCGGGTAGGTGCCTTCGGTGAGCAGGGTGACGCGCGTTGAGCCGGAGCGGCGCGCGCCGTCGTGAACGTACATGGATGGGCTCCACGGCCGAGGTCGGTGGCGGTCGTTCCGGTCCCGGCCGCGATGGGCGGCCGGGACCGTGGGGCGTGCCGCGCTCAGTTCTCCGGGACGTAGGGGACCGGCGCGGTCACACCGGCGGGCACCCTGGTCGGGGGAGTGGTGGAGCTGGTCGCCGGGTCCGCCGCGTCGGCGGTCGCGGTGAGGGAGGGGGTGGCGGAGGGCAGGTCGAGGCTGAGCGGCTGTCCCGTCGAGGTGGTCCAGCCGGAGACCTCGCCCGCGTACGCGGAGCCGAACGCCGTACCGCCCTGCGTGGTGCCGGTGGGCAGCGTCGCGCTCACGGGCACGCCGTTCGGCGCCTGGACGGTCACCGTGTCGCCGATGCGGTAGGCGGTGACCTGACCGGCGTCGACGGCCGCGTCCCGGGCGGCACGTCGCTGCAACTCGGTGCCGATGTCCTTCATCCGCAGGTTCACCACCGGGGTGTCGTCCGCGAACAGCGCGTGGTAGCCGTCCAGGACGCCGTCGAGCACCGGGTAGGCGATCCGGTCCTCGGTCAGGTTCGACTGATGGATGAAATGCGGCTTGGGGTCGCCCGAGAGCACGTGCCCAAGCGCGGTCCTGGTCTCCAGCGGCACGATGTAGTCGGTGTAACCGGTGGAGGTGGACAGCGGCGCGGCCAGACAGGTCGAGGTCGCCGGGTTGTCCTCGCAGATGCCGCTGCCGCCCTGGGCCCGGCTGGTGTAGATCCAGTTGTACTCGTCGACCTGCTCGGCGGTCCGCCCCGCGTTGTAGAAGAGGTTCATCGGGTAGCGCGCGACCGTCGTCGCGGGACCGACCTGACGCTGCACCGGGTCACGGGAGTTGTCGGAGGCGAGCCACTTCACGCCGTTGGCGGTCAGCGCGGGTGCCAGGTTGGGGTTGTCCACCGGCTGCTGCGGCATGATCCGCAGACCCGAGTGCTCGCCGGTCACCAACTCCTGGGTGTCCAGCGGGAGTCCGACCGACTGGCCCCAGGCGCGGTTGGTCGCGATCTCGTCGGAGATCGCGTTCCGGCTGACCCACTGGGTGCTGCCGTCGGCGTTGGTGGCGCACTTCCACGGCACCACGGTGACGTTCTGCACGCAGCCCAGGAAGGGGTGCGAGTAGGTGTGGTTGACCCAGCGGAAGCTGTCGCGGTCGGTGACGAACTCGTCGGCGAGCGCGTCGACGCCGTCGTTGTCCTCGCGCTGGTTCACACTGCCGACGCCGTTGTACACCATGTCGAGGGTGATGCCGTGGGCGGTCTGCCAGTCGGCCGCGTGGTCGACGTCGGCCGCGGTCATCCGGATCGGGTTCTCCACGCCCTGGCCGGGCGGGCAGTCGATGTCGCCCGGCGTGCAGTTGAGGGTGGAGTCCCAGCGGTCGTCGGCGGCGAAGACGTCGTCCACGTGGACCGCGAAGTAGCTGCGGGAGGCGCCGAGATGCACCCCTCCGGTCATCCACTCCACGATGCCGCGGGCCAGCAGGCGGAACTGCTCCTGGTACTGGTTGTAGACGAAGGTGACGACCAGCTCCCGCCGCCCGTCGTGCCGGTACTCGCCCACCAGCGAACCCCGCGTCGTCCCGCCGGGGATCGGGGCGTCGACGTAGGACGTGAAGTCCGCGCCCGCCACGGGCGTCGACAGATAGGCGTAACTCTCGCCCACGGTGGGGGAGTTGTCCTCGAAGGGCACGGGCCCGTCCAGGTAGCCGAACGGTCCGGCCGCGCCTGCGGTGGTGACCTGCGCGGAGACACCGTCCAGGCTGCCCGAGTAACCGCCGTTGACCGGGTAGTCGAGCCCGGCCTCCGGACGCGCGTAGGTGTAGGCGTCGACCTGCGGGATCGCGTAGGTCTGCTCGTAGGCGGCCAGCGCCGTCATCTCGGCCGAACCGGCCGCGAACGGGTTGTCGTTGGGCAGGACCACGGCCTGGAACCTGGCGCGCGGAACGCCGTCCACCGTGTCCGCGAGGAAGTCCGCGTCGATCACGGGTCTCGCGGAGTCCTGCAGGTCTATCTCGGTGTACGGCGTTCCCTCGGTGTCCAGTTCGGCCGCGATCGCGTCGGTGGACGGGCCTCCGTCGCTCACGATCAGGACCCGCAGATCGACGCGGGGCGTGACCGCGTCGGCGTGGGCCGTGGCCGCCGGCAGGGCGAACGAGGCTATGAGGGCGCCCACGGTGAGCGCGGTCGTGCGTATGGTCCGCTTCATGCGGTGTTGTTCCCTCCCCGGGCAGGGGACGCCACTTGCTCCCGCCGGAGCGGACGCACCCCTGTGCGCGACGCCACGCCCCCCTCAGACGCCAGTCGTCACACATCAGTCGCGTCACATAGTGGTGCCCCTGTGTAGCTTTTATGGTCATGCCGCGAAACGTGACGGAAAAGTGAGGCGTCCATTCAGTCGTGGGGACGCCCGAACAGGCGCCCACGGGACAGGAGTCCGGAGGCCGCCGAAGTGTGTCGAGGCCCCTGTCCGCTGGCCCGGGAATCGATCACCGGCGCGGAACGGCTCACTCCGCGGCTCGGTCGACCGGTCGACCAGGCCGCGCCGCGTCTTTCCGATCCAGTCCGGATTTGGACCACCCGGGTCTCGCGATACGGACGGCGGCCGGCCGCCGCGGGCCGGCCGCCGTGCGGGCTCGTCGGGTGTACGGGGCCGTCAGGCGCAGAGCACTCGGATCTCGGGCGTGTAGGCCGGGCCGCCGCTGATGTTCGTGCTGTCGCTGAACTCGATGTAGTAGTACGAGTAGAAGCCGATGTTGCCGTTGCAGCCGGAGTCGGCGGCGATCCGCAGCGTCAGGGTCACCGTACGGCTCTGACCGGGCGGGATGGTCGCGCCGTAGTTGGTGCCGAGGTTCGCGGGGCCGGTGCCCGAGCACGGGGTGGAGCCGGTGGCCGTGGCCAGCGTGCACCCGGTGAAGCTGTACTTCAGGTCGGGGCGCTGGGTGGTCAGCCACGTCGGGTCGATCGTCTGGTGGACGAACCAGATGTCGTAGGTGTGGTTGTTGGTGAGCGTCATCGACAGGTTCACCGTGCCGCCGGGCGTGGTCGTCGCGCTGTCGGTGGCGAACGTGACGTCGGCCTGGGCCGCCGGGGCCGCGCTCGCGCTGGGGGTCAGGCCGAACACGGCGAGGGCGAGGGCGAGTACGGCGGTGCGACCGAGGCGTCTCAGCAGTGTGGATCTCATGGCTGGGGAGGCTAGGCAGAGGCTCCGCAACCCGTCTGCCCCGTGCAGCACAGCGGACGCTCAGGTCGGCCGGAAGCGCGTGTCTTGTGAAGGCGGTGCACACGCGTCGGCATGTGGTGCTTCGCGGTCGGCCGAGTTCGGACCTGCCCGGCGGTGGCCGGGCGTGATTGGCGAATATCCCACTGTTGTCCCCATGGGACGTTCTTTGCCGACACACCTCGCGTACCGCCGAGTTTCACATCGGCGACACCCGACCCTTCCCTGACGTTCGGCGCCCTTGCAAAACTCGCAGCGCGCGGAAGCCGTCATGTTCCGGCACAGCGCACCGGCACGTCGCACCGTCAAGAGGAGAGGCAGTCCCCCATGCCCGAAGTCAACCGGCGCAGATTCCTCCAACTCGCGGGCGCCACCACGGCCTTCACCGCGCTCTCCAGCAGCATCGAGCGCGCGGCCGCACTGCCCGCGAACCACCGCACGGGGTCGATCGAGGACGTGGAGCACATCGTCGTCCTGATGCAGGAGAACCGCTCCTTCGACCACTACTTCGGCTCGCTCAGGGGCGTCCGAGGCTTCGGTGACCCGCGCCCGGTGACCTGGCCGAACGGCACGTCCGTGTGGCACCAGAAGGACGCCGCCGGCAAGGAGATCCTGCCCTTCCACCCCGACGCCGACGACCTGGGCCTCGCCTTCGTCCAGGACCTCCCGCACGGCTGGAACGACGGTCACGCCGCCTTCAACGGCGGCAAGTACGACAAGTGGGTGCCGTCCAAGAGCTCCACGACGATGGCGTACCTGAACCGCGGCGACATCCCCTTCCACTACGCGCTCGCCGACTCCTTCACCATCTGCGACGCCTACCACTGCTCGTTCATCGGCTCGACGGACCCCAACCGCTACTACATGTGGACGGGTTACACGGGCAACGACGGCAAGGGCGGCGGCCCGGTCCTGGGCAACGACGAGGTGGGCTACAGCTGGACCACCTACCCCGAGCGCCTGGAGCGGGCCGGCGTCTCCTGGAAGATCTACCAGGACGTCGGCGACGGCCTCGACGCCGCCGGCGGCTGGGGCTGGATCAACGACGCCTACCGCGGCAACTACGGCGACAACTCGCTGCTGTACTTCGACAATTACCGCAACGCCAAGCCCGGCGACCCGCTGTACGACAAGGCACGCACCGGCACCGACGCCACCAAGGGTGAGGGCTTCTTCGACCAGCTGAAGGCCGACGTCAAGGGCGGCAAGCTGCCGAAGATCTCCTGGATCGTCGCCCCCGAGGCCTTCACCGAGCACCCCAACTGGCCCGCCAACTACGGCGCCTGGTACGTCTCGCAGGTGCTGGACGCGCTCACCGCCGACCCCAAGGTGTGGGGCAAGACCGCGCTGTTCATCACCTACGACGAGAACGACGGCTTCTTCGACCACCTGGTCCCGCCGTTCCCGGCCGGCTCCGCCGCGCAGGGCAAGTCGACGATCGACCCCGCCCTCGACCTGTTCGCCGGCGACAGCGGCCACCCGGCCGGCCCCTACGGACTCGGCCAGCGCGTGCCGATGCTGGTCGTCTCGCCCTGGAGCAAGGGCGGCTTCGTCTGCTCCGAGACGCTCGACCACACCTCGATCATCCGGTTCATGGAGCGCCGCTTCGGTGTCCACGAGCCCAACATCTCGCCCTGGCGGCGGGCCGTCTGCGGTGACCTGACCGCGGCCTTCGACTTCTCGGACAAGGACACCGAACCGGTCGCCCTGCCCGACACCGACGGCTACGAGCCGCCGGACAGGGTCCGCCACCCGGACTATGTGCCGACCCCGCCGGCCAAGGGCGTCCTGCCCAAGCAGGAGCACGGTCTGCGCCCGGCCCGTCCGCTCAAGTACGCCCCGCGCGTGGACGGTTCGGTGGATGCGGCGGCCGGCAAGTTCACGGTGAGCTTCGCCTCCGGCGCCAAGGCCGGTGCCGCCTTCCTGGTCACCTCCGGCAACCGCACCGACGGCCCCTGGAGCTACACCACCGAGGCCGGCAAGACCGTCTCCGACACCTGGAACTCGGCGTACTCGAACGGCTCCTACGACCTCACCGTGCACGGCCCCAACGGCTTCCTGCGCACCTTCAAGGGGGCGAACAAGACCGCGGGACCCGAGGTCACCGCCCGGCACACCGGCGACGACGTCGAGCTGACCTTCACCAACAAGGGCTCCCGCACGGCCAAGTTGAAGCTGTCCGGCGGCTACGGCTGCCGCCCGCGGACGTTCAGCGTGCGCCCCGGTACCACCGTGCACCACACCGTCGACCTCGCGGCGAGCAAGCGGTGGTACGACCTGACGGTCACGTCCGAGTCGGACGCGGCGTTCCTGCGGCGCTTCGCCGGACACGTCGAGAACGGCCGGCCCGGTGTGAGCGACCCGGCGATCATCACGAGGTGAGAGGGGCGCGGGGTACTGTGCGCCGGTGACCACTGACTCGAACGGCCCGGACGATTCGCGGACACCGGCCGCCCCGCAGGTGCCCCAGCAGGCCGGGGTCGCGCCCAGCGACCCCGGCGGCGCGCTCTTCACGGAGCCGGTCCTGGTGGTCGGCCTGAAGGCCGAACGGATCGAGCAGGCCGGGCAGAGCGAACAGGCCGAGCAGGCCAACGAGTACAAGGTCATGGATCAGCACGGCACCGGGATCGGTTCGGTCACCGAGGGCGTGCAGAGCACGCTGAAGACGGCGCTCCGCTTCCGCTCCGGCCTCGACCGGTTCCTCAACCACCGGCTGGAGATCCGGGACGCCGAAGGACGGCCGCGGTTGCTGCTGTCCCGGCCCGCGAAGCTCCTCAGGCCGCGGGTCACCGTGACGCGTCCGGACGGGACGCCCGTCGGCGAGATCGCCCAGCAGGAGGATGTCCAGGGGATCGACTTCGCGATCTTCACGCCCGACTACCAGCTGATCGGCGCGATCAGGGCGGAGAACCGGCAGGACTGGAACTTCTCCGTCGTCGACGAGTACGACCGCGAGGTCGCCCGGATCACCAAGCCCTGGGAGGGCCTGGCCCGGACGGCGTTCACGACCGCGGACCACTACGCCCTGCGGCTCCACCAGCAGCTGCCCGAACCCCTGCTGAGCCTCGTCGTCGCGGCGGCACTCACCGTGGACACGGCCCTGAAGCCGGACGACAGCGCCTCCGCCTGACGCTTTCGCCGTACGGCGGCCCCAGTCGACGAGGGCAGGCGCCGTACGGCGATCAGAGCGAGGTCAGATGCCCCGGCTCCGGCTGGCGGGGCACCAACGCCGGTTCCTGGGACGCCGTTTCGGGCTTCAGAGCCAGGACGGCGGCCACGGGGTGCTCGTCGTCGACGGTCGGCACCGGATAGGCGTCCGCATACCTGTCCGCGGCGACCGCGTCGGGCGTCGCCCGGGTGAGCAGCACGACACCCCAGGACGCGAGGCCCGCGCCCGCGAGAGCCAGCAGCACACCGGCCGCCCCGCCCTGCAGCCGCTCGCCCAGCAGCGCGAGCCCGATCGCCGCGGCGGCCACCGGATTGGCCAGCGTCACCACGGCCAGCGGTGCGCCGAGGCCACCCCGGTAGGCGGTCTGCGACAGCAGCAGGCCGCCCGTCGCGAAGGCCGCGACCAGCAGCGCCACCCCGATGACCTGCCAGCTGAGCAGCGGACCCGAACGGTCCGTCGCGGCCACCGTCACGGTCTGGGTGAGCGCCGAGGCGACACCGGAGGCGAATCCGGACGCGCTCGCGTGCCGCAGTCCCGGCCGGGCGCCAGGCCACGCCAGCATTCCGATGAGCGTCGCCGTGACACCCGCGACCCCCACCGCCTCGGGCACGCTCAGCACCGTCTCCGGCGCCTGCCCGGACGCGGTCACGAGGATCGCGGACAGACCGAGCAGCGTGAGGGCCGTACCCCGCCACTCCACGGAACTGACCTTGCGGCCGGCGATCCGTGCCCCCATCGACACCGCGGCGACGAGCGTGAGCGCGCCGAGCGGCTGGACCACGGTCAGGGGACCGTACTTGAGGGCGACCACGTGCAGCAGCGCGGCGGACGCGTTGAGCAGGACCGACCACCACCAGGCGGTCGAGCCCAGCAGGCGCAGCAGGCCCGAGCCGGGGTGGCGGGAGGCCAGCCGCTCCTGGGCGACCGCGGCGGCCGCGTAGGCGACGGCGGAGAAGAGGGACAGGACGACGGCGACGGCGGTGGCGCTCATCGGCCCGCTCCGACCAGGACGTTCTCGTCGGTCGACGAGGTCTGTGATCCGGCCGATCCTTCGGCCGGTACGAGCTTCTTCGTGCCCTCCGTGCCGCGGCCGGCGGTCGTCGCCGTGCGCTGCGGCCGGTGGATCAGGGCGAGCGCGGCACCGAGCATGGCGGTCGCCACGATCGCGTCGAGCCAGTAGTGGTTCGCGGTCCCCACGATCACCAGCAGCGTCACCAGCGGGTGCAGGAGCCACAGCCAGCGCCATCGTGTGCGGGTGGCGGCGATCAGGCCGACGGCCACCATCAGGGCCCAGCCGAAGTGCAGCGAGGGCATCGCGGCGAACTGGTTCGAGAGGTGGTCGGAGGAGGGCGGGCCGTAGACCGAGGGCCCGTACACGCGCGCGGTGTCGACGAGGCCGGTGGCGGCCAGCATCCGCGGCGGCGCCAGCGGGAACACGAAGGGGAGCACCAGGGCGGCCGAGGTGAGCGTGGCCAGGACCCGGCGGGCCCACACGTAGTGCGCGGGGCGCCGCAGGTAGAGCCAGATCAGGAAGGCCGCGGTGGCCGGGAAGTGCACGGTCGCGTAGTAGGTGTTCGCGATCTGGGCGAGGTCGTCGCCGTGCAGCAGCAGGGACTGCACCGAGCCCTCGCCGGGGAGATGGAGCGTCCGTTCCAGGTCCCACACGCGGGTCGCGTTGTGGAGGGCCTCGCCGGTGTGGCCCGTGGCCAGTTGTCGGCCGAACTTGTAGACGAGGAAGAGTCCTGCGACGAGCAGGAGCTCACGGACGACCGGAGGCCGCGCTATCGCGTCGGTCTCCCCTTCTGCAGGCTCGGTGCGGGCATTCATCCCCCGGCCCTTTCGCTGGTGCGTGTGGTGGTGCGGTAGGAGACTCCGGCCGAGGCCGGAACTCATCGATACGTCGCCGTACCGATACGCCAGTGTACCGATACGAATGTGTACCGGTACACTGGCGTATCGATAGATGTTCTTCACACCAAGAAAGTGCTGCACACTGGAATAACCGGCCCCCGGACGGGGGACCGCGAGACCGGAGCGAGGAGAAGAGTCGATGACGTCGCAGGCCGCGGACGAACCGGAAACGGTCGCCGCTTCGCGCCGCTCCAAGATCACGCGGGAGCGTGAGCAGGAGTTCTTCGACGCCGTGCTCGAACAGGTCCGCGAATGCGGGTACGACTCCGTGACCATGGAGGGCGTCGCCGCGAGCACGCGCTGCAGCAAGTCGACGCTCTACCGCCAGTGGCGGACCAAGCCCCAGTTCGTGGCGGCGGCGCTGCGCTCGGGCCGCAAGGTGCGCTTCGACGGCATCGACACCGGCTCGCTCGCCGAGGACCTGCGCCAGGTCGCGCGGGCCGCCGCGCAGTGGGGGCACAAGGACACCAAGCTCCTCGCGGCGCTCGGCCACGCCATCACCCAGGACCCGGAGCTTCAGCAGGCCCTGCGCGAGGCGCTCGTCGACCCCGAGATCTGCGCGATGCAGGGCATCCTGCGGCGCGGTGTGGAGCGGGGTGAGATCCCCGCCGACCATCCGGCGCTGCCGTACGTGCCGGCGCAGATGTTCGGTGTGATGCGCGCCCGGCCCGTCCTGGAGGGCGAGGACGCCGACTCCGAGTATCTCGTCCGATTCGTGGAGGCCGCCGTGCTGCCGACGCTCGGCCTCACCTGAGAATCAGGTCGCCGTCCATGGGATGACTGGACGGTGGCCTGCTCGCGCCGCACCGTGGGGACGGGGGCGGCGCGTCACCCCGGCCGGGCGGGGCCTCTCTTGAGCGGAGGGGGCCCTGCCCGGCCGATCCATGTCCGGGGCGGTTCAGACGGTCTGGCCGTCGCCGCTGCCGGTGGACACCTCGATGCCCTTGGTGATGTCGTCGATGACGCTCTGCTTCTCGCCGACGTCGACGCCGAAGCGGATCACGACGATCAGCTTCGGGTTGGCGGGCGCCGGGAAGGCGAGCGACTCGACATAGCCGTCGGCGCCCTTGCTGGTGACCGCCTTCCAGCGGACCAGGTAGCCCTTCTGGCCTGCCACCGTGACGGCCTTGGAGGCCAGCACGTCGTGCGAGGTGATCGAGCCGTAGGTCTTGCCGCCGTAGGACTCGTTCGCGTTCGGCGAGATGTCGGCCTTGGCGACCGCCTCGGCCGTGGTGCCCGCGGTGCCCAGGGCCTGGGCGGGTGCGGAGTAGGCGCCGCCCTTGGTGCAGGACTGCGAGGTGTCGCCGGGGCACTTGTAGGAGTCGTTGGACGTCACCTGCGCGCCCACCGAGATCTGCTGGCCGAACCAGTCCTTCGGGATCGGGATGCTGATCCCGCTGATCGAGTCGGTCACCGAGCCGCTCTCGATCCTCGGCGCCTCGGACTGGCTCGGACCGGGCGTGGGAGTGCCCCCTCCGGAACCTCCGGAGCCCCCTGAACCGCCGTTGCCGCCGAACGGACCGCCCTGACCGCCACCCCCGTTCTGTCCGCCGGCGGTGCCCGGCGGCTGCTGCGCGGTACCGCCGCCGGAGTCGCCGTTGTCGGTCAGCGCCCACACGCCCACACCGATCGCGGCGAGCACCGCCACGGCGACCGCGACGGCTATGCCCGTGCGCAACCCGCGCCGCGGGGCCGCCGGCGGCTGACCGGGATACGCGGGATAGGCCGGATAACCGGGATGCACCGGATACCCCTCGGCCGTCGGCGCCTGCGCCGCGGGACCCCAGTCGGCGGCCGAGCCCGCGGGGCGGGTCCGGTCCGTCCATGCCTTGCCGTCCCACCAGCGCTCGGCGGCGGGACCCTCACTTGTCTGCCCGGGATCGGGATACCACCCGGGAGGAGTCACCTGCGTCATGTCCCCACCGTATGAGGCCTCAGTGAAAGCGGGATGAGAGGACCCCGCCTTCCGGACACGAAGACGGTCCAGGACCTCGGGACACGGCCTCCGCAACATGTTCGGCCCCGGCTTCGGTCATCCCCTCAGGCCACCACCAACCGGACCGGTGCCCGGGCCCCCGCGGCCGGCGGTCGCCACCCCTCCCGGCCCGGTGTGATCGACCCCAGCACGCTCGCGTGGCGTGCCCCGGTGCTCGCCGGGTCGGTGCCGGGCAGGCCGTGTGCGGTCAGGAAGCCGAGTACGGCGAAGGCGTACGCCTCTTTCGCGTCCGAGGGGAGGCCCAGTTCGTCGGAGGTGCGCACCGGCACTCCGGGCAGCCGCCGGGCCAGCATCTCCATGAGCGTCGGGTTGCGGATGCCGCCGCCCGAGCCGATGACCTCGGTGCCGGCCACGAGGCGCACGGCGTCCGCGATCGTCTCGGCCGTCAGGCGGGTGAGGGTGGCGATCACGTCCTCGGCCCGCAGCGTCCCGAACCCGGACAGGGCGTCGCGGAGGTACCCGAGGTGGAACAGCTCCTTGCCCGTCGTCTTCGGCGCGGGCAGTCCGTAGTACGGCTCCGCCAGCAGCCGGCGCAGCAGCGGCTCGTGCACCCTGCCGCGCGCGGCCACCGCCCCGTCGACGTCGTACGCGAACCGTCCGCCGCTGAACCCGCTGGCCGCCGCGTCGATCAGCGCGCACCCGGGACCCGTGTCGAAGGCGGTGCCGTCGGGTGCGGTGAGGTTGGCGATGCCGCCGATGTTGAGCGCGACGGGCGTGCCGGGGCGTCCGCGCAGCCACAGCAGGTCGAACAGGCTGACCAGGGGCGCGCCCTGACCGCCCGCGGCGATGTCCCGGGGCCGGAAGTCGGCGACCACCGGCAGCCCGGTCGCCTCGGCGATCCAGGCCGGCTGCCCGAGCTGGAGGGTGCCGTGGACGGTGGCGTCCTCGACCCAGTGGAAGACGGTCTGCCCGTGCGACGCGACCAACTCGGCGCCTCTGTCGCACAGTTCGCGGTCCGCCCGGACGGCCGCCGCCGCGAAGGCCTGCCCGATCCGCGTGTCGAGGCGGCAGACCTCGGCAAGCGAGCAGGTGCCCGGCGGCAGGGCGGTCGCGAGTGCCTCCCGCAGTTCCTCGCCGTACGGCTCGCTCACCATCCCGAGCGGCTTCAGTACGAGGCTGTCGTCGGCGAGGCTCAGCTCGGCCGCCGCCGCGTCGATGGCGTCGTAGGACGTGCCCGACATCAGGCCGATCACCCGCATCCGCTCAACTCGCCTTTCTCTCCGCCGTGTTTCTCTTCCGCATCTCTCTTCGGCTTCCCGGCCAGTGCCAGCACGCTCACCGCGCAGGTCGCCGCCGCGTAGTACCCAGGAATGTCGACGTTCCCCGTCCGCTCGACGGTTTCCGTGATGATGAGCCCGGCGCAGCCCGAGAACACGGCATTCGACAGGGCGTAGGCGAGTCCCAGGCCCGTATGGCGCACGGTCGTCGGGAAGAGTTCGGCGAGCATCGCGGGACCCGGCCCGGCCATCAGCCCCACCACCGCGCCCGCGCCGAACAGTGCCGCCCCCTTCGCCGCGTACGAAGTCGCCTGGTCCTGAAGGAGGTTGAGCAGCGGCAGTGCGAGGACCACCACGAGCAGCGCGCCCGTCAGCATCACCGCCCGCCGTCCGATCCGGTCGCTGAGCGCGCCCGCCGGCAGGATCGTGGCCGCGAACCCCACGTTGGCCAACGCGGTGGTGAGCAACGCCTGCTGGAAGGAGGCGTCGAGCGTGCTCTGCAGATACGAGGGCAGCACGACGAGGAACGTGTATCCGGCCGCCGCCCAGCCCATGACCCGCCCTGCCCCCAGCGCGATCGCGCCCGCCACCTCACGCGGCGGCGGTCGCACGGCCGCCGCCTCCCGGACGCACGCGGGCGTCTCGTCCAGCCGCAGCCTGAGCCCGAGCGCCGCGAGCCCCATCGGCAGCGTCAGCAGGAACGGCAACCGCCAGCCCCAGCCGTACAGTTGATCCTCGGTCAGCAGAACACCGAGCCCAGCCGCCCCACCCGCACCGGCCAGCAGCCCCAGTGCCACCGTGAACGACTGCCACGCCCCGTACAGCCCACGCCGGCCCGGCGGCGCGGACTCGGTCAGCACCGCCACCGCACCCCCGAACTCCCCGCCCGCGGACAGCCCTTGGACCACCCGCAGGGCGGTCAGCAGCCACGGCGCCACAGCGCCCGCGGTCGCGTACGTGGGCAGCGCGCCGATCAGCGTGGTCGCGCCCGTCATCAGCACGATCACCAGGATCAGCACCGGACGGCGGCCCATCCGGTCGCCCAGCCGCCCGAACACGGCCGCGCCGACCGGCCGGAAGAAGAACGCCAGCGCGAACGACGCGTACGTCCGCACCAGCGCCTCCGCTTCCCCGCCGCCCGCCGGCGTGAAGAAGCGCGCCGCGATGACGGTCGCGAGGTATCCGTAGACCCCGAACTCGTACCACTCGACGAAGTTGCCCACCGACCCCGCCGCCAGCGCCCGTAGCGCAGCCGGGCCCTTCGCCGTGGGTCGTTGTCCGAAAATCACCGTCATTTGAACGCCTTTGACTGTCCGTCAGTTCAACACAGGCAGGTCACCGGGCCGGCGCGTCGACCGCGCGAACCCGCCGTCACCCGTCACGGCAACAGCTGCCCGGACCCGCCTCCACTTCGGCATTCGTACGGCTACGCTCAAGGGCTGTACGTCGTTCGGGCGACTTGGGGAGGTAGCGGGATGACGGAGGTAGGGCCCATGGAGGCCGCCTCGGACCCCCTCTGGGAGCGCGAGGAGGAAGTCGCCGCCGTCGAGCGCGCGCTCGACACCCTCCAGTCCGACAAGTCGAGTGCCGGCAGCCTCCTGGTGATCCGCGGCGAGGCGGGCATCGGCAAGACCGCCCTGCTCGCGGAGACCCGCCGCATCGCCGAGCGCCGCGGCTGCACCGTATGGGCGGCCCGCGGCGGCGAGACCCTGCGGTCCGTCCCCTTCAACGTCGTACGGCAACTGCTGCAGCCCGCGCTGCTGTCGCTGATGCCGGAGGAGGCCCGCGAGTACCTCGGAGACTGGTTCGACATCGCGGGACCGGCTCTCGGCATCGCCGAGCCGGGCGAGCGCCGGGCCGACCCGCAGGGCGTGTGCGACGGCCTGGTCGCCGCGGTGCGCCGGCTGGCCCGGCGCGAGTGGCCCCTCGTGCTGCTCGTCGACGACGCCCACTGGGCCGACCAGGAGACCCTGCGCTGGCTCGCCGCCTTCGCCGAGCGCCTCGACGACCTCTCCGTCCTGCTCGTCGTGGCCCACCGCCCCGGCGAGGTCAGCGGCGAGAGCGCCCGCCACCTCGACACGGTCGCCGCCGCGGGCCGCCCCCTCGACGATCTCAGCGCCCTGACCCCGGCGGCCACCGCCGGACTCACGCGTGCCACCCTGGGCCCGCACGCGGACGCCCCGTTCTGCCGCGAGGTCTGGGCCGTCACCGGCGGCAACCCCTACGAGACCGTCGAACTCCTCGCCAAGGTGCAGGACAGCGACCTGGAACCGACCGAGGGGGCCGCCGCCGAACTGCGCGCCCTCAACCGCTCCGCCCGCGGCGGCGGCCTGGTCGCCCGCCTGGAGGAACTCGGCATCGACGCCACCCGGTTCGCCTGGGCGGCCGCCATCCTCGGCACCGGCATCTCCGTCGGCCTGGTCGCCCGGCTCGCCACCCTGGAGTACGAGAACGCCTCGCGCTGCGCCGACCTCCTGCGCTCCGCCCGCATCCTGACCGAACCCGACCCGGCGAGCCACCAAGTCGGCGACGGCGACCTGGAGTTCGTCCACCCGCTGATCGCCACGGCCGTCTACAACTCCATCCCCGACGCCCTGTGCACCGCCATGCACGGCATCGCCGCCAAGGTCGTCACCGACTACGGGTTCGGCGCCGCCATGGCCTCGCGCCACCTTCTCCAGGTGCACCCGGACAGCGACGAGGAACTCGTCGAGCAACTGCGCGAGGCCGCCCGCGAGCATCTCGCCGTCGGCGCCCCCGACGCGGCCCGCCGCTGCCTGGAACGCGCCCTGGTGGAACCGCCCGTCGCCACGGTCCACGCCTCCGTGCTCTACGAACTCGGCTGCGCCACCCTGCTCACCGCACCCGCCCGGACCATCGCGCATCTGCAGACGGCCCTCGCGATGCCCGGCCTCGACAGCGACACCCGGGTGGAGGCCGTCTACCGCCTCTCCCAAGCACTGCTCCACAACGACCAGTTGGACGAGGCCGTCCGCACGGTCGAGGCGGAGACCGCCCGGCACGAGGACGGTCCCGCCCGACTGCGGCTGCAGGCGGTGCACTTCATGTGGGAGGGCATCCACGCCGGCGAGACCAGCTCACCCGGGCGCTCCGAGCGGCTCGCCGAACTCGCCGCGACCTGCACCGGCCGCGACAACTCCGAGCGCGCCCTGCTCATCCTGCGCGGCTTCGACGCCATGACCCACGGCGAGAACGCGGAGGAGGTCGTCGAACTGTGCGACCGCGCCCTCGTCAACGGCCGCCTCGCACCCGGCCTCGGCTGGACCGACACCGAGTGGGGCATCGAACTGCTGATGATGCTCGCCGGCTCCTACGCCTACAGCGACCGCCTCGACCGCGCCGAGTCCCTCTACAACGAGGCCCTGCGCGCCTACGAGTCGGCCGGCTGGAGCGGCGGCCACCTCTCCCTGGCCCACGCCTACGTCGGCCTCGGACACCGCAGGCGCGGCCGGCTGCGGGAGGCCGAGTCGTCCCTGCGCGAGTCGCTGCGGCTCGCCGAACGCGTCGGCCGCGGACTGCCCCTGTACTGGTCGGCGACCTGCAACCTGGTCGACGTACTGCTCGCCCGCGGCCATGTCGACGAGGCCTGGTCGATCGCCGAGCAGTACGGCTTCGCACCGCCCTACCCGTCCACCATCGTGCTGCCCGACCCGCGCTCGGTGCGCGGCCGGCTGCTGCTCGCCGTCGGCCGCACCAAGGACGCGATCAACGAACTGGAGCAGGCGGAGAAGGCCGCGACCGCTCGTGGCCACCACAACCCGGTGCTCGTGCCCTGGGCCGTCGACCTCGCGCCCGCGCTCGCCACCGAAGACCCGGTCCGCGCCGCCCGGTTGGTCAGCGACGTCCGCCGCCGCGCCGAGCGCTTCGGCACCGACACGGCCATCGGCGAGGCCCTGCGCTGCGCCGCCGCACTGGAGACCGGACAGCGCGCGGTACGCCTGGCCGCCCAGGCCGTCGCCTATCTGGAGGCGTCGCCCTGCCAGTACGAACACGCGGCGGCCAGGGTCGAGTACGGCATCGCCGCCCGCTCGGTCGCCGAGCTCAACCGGGGCCTCACGCTCGCGCGTTCGTGCGGCGCCGACGGACTGGCGGCGAAGGCACGGGAGGTGCTGGACACGGGCCGCGGACTGCGCTGAGCGCCGGGCTCGGGCCGATCCGGCTCAGAGCGCCAGCAGTTGATCGGTCACCGCCGACAGCCGCTTGCGCACTGCGGGGTCGTACGTCTCCTCGTGCGCCCGCGCCGGCCGGGTGCCGTCGAAATAGCCGCCCGTGCCCGACTCCCGGGTCGCCAGGGCCAGCACCCCGGGCGCCCCGTCGGCCACGGTGCTCCAGGGCGTCACTCCGCCCTCGCGGACCATCGCCGTGTCCATGAAGGTCGCCGGGTGCAGCACGTTCACCGAGACACCCGTGCCGGCCAGCTCCTCGGCGAGCGTGAAGGTGTACGCGGCCAGCGCGAACTTGCTGCGGCAGTACGCCGCGAAGCCGCCGTAGCCGCGCGTGAACTCGGGGTCGTCGGGGTCGAGGGGCTCCTGCCCCGCCGAGCCGACGTTGACGATCCTGGCCGGCGCGTCGGCGCGCAGCACGGGCAGCAGAGCGCGGGTGAGCGCGACCGGCGCCAAGTAGTTCACGGCGAGCCGGAGTTCATGGCCGTCGACGCTCAGCTCCCGGCCGCCGTCGGGTGCGCCGCCGCCCACGCCGGCGTTGTTGATCAGCACGTTCAGCTCGGGATGCGCGGCGGCGACCTGCTCGCCCAGCTCGCGCACCTGGGCCAGCGAGGCCAGATCGGCGACGAACCCCTCGGCGTCGCCCTCGGTGCGCAATTCCTCGACCAACAGCTCGGTGCGCCCCCGGTCGCGGCCGTGGGCGAGGACGAGGTGTCCGCCGCGGACCAGCTCGAAGGCGAGGTAGCGGCCGAGACCGGAGGTGGCACCGGTGATCAGAAGGGTGGACATGGCACCACAGTAGGCACGCGGCGGGACCCCGTGCGAGGTACTGCTGGAGCTACGACCACCAGGGACACCCTCACCCTCGTCAGTCGTCCTCCTCCGCCAGCACCCGCTGCGCGGTCGCGAACGCCGAGTTCGCCGCCGGGACCCCGCAGTACACGGCCGTCTGGAGCAGCACGGCCCCGATCTCCTCGGGGGTGAGCCCGTTGCGCCGGGCCGCCCGCACATGCATGGCCAGCTCGTCGTAGTGCCCGTGCGCGACCAGCGCGGTCAGCGTGATCATGCTGCGCTCGCGGCGGGTCAGCGTCGGGTCGGTCCAGATCTCGCCCCACGCGTAGCGCGAGATGAAGTCCTGGAAGCGGGCGGTGAACGGCGTCTGCCGGGCCTGCGCGCGGTCCACGTGCGCGTCCCCGAGCACCTCGCGCCGCACTTCCATGCCCCGCTTTGCGCCGCCGTCGAGATGCGCCCGCAGCGCGGTGAGGACGGCCTCGGGGCACTGCGCGGGCGCCAGGTGCGATGCCCCCGGCAGCTCCACCAGCGCGGCGCCCGGCACCGCGTCCGCGATCTCCCGCAGGTGCGCGGGCGGGGTCGCGGGATCGTCGCGCCCGGCGAGCGCCAGGGTCCGCGCGGAGATCTCGCCGAGCCGGTCGCGTACATCGAAGGCGGCCAGCGCGTCACAGCAGGCGGCATAGCCCTCGGGGTCGGCGTCCGCGTGGTCCCGGACGAGCCGCGGCACGGTGAAGTCACCTGAGAACCAACGGGCATCGGCGCTCTCCACGAGCCACGCCAGCCCCTCCCGCCGGACCCGCGCGGCCCGCTCCTCCCACGGCTTGGCGCCGTTGAAGTGGGCCGAGGAGCAGATCACCGCCAGCGACTCGACCCGCTCGGGATGGTCCACGGCCAGCTGCAGCCCGACCGCACCGCCCAACGACACCCCCGCGTACGCGAACCGCTCGATGCCCAGCGAGTCGGCGAGCGCGAGCACCAGGTCGGCAAGATCACCGACGGTCGCGCCGGGACCGATCAGTTCGGCCGCCGACCCGCCGTGCCCCGGCAGGTCCCAGCGCACCACGCGATGGGTGACCGACAGCTCGGGCGCGACCTTGTCCCACAGGGCGTACGACGTGCCCAGCGAGGGCCCGAGAAGCAGCGGGGGAGCGGAAGCGGGCCCCTCGGCACGGTGGTTGAGCAGCAGATCGGTCAACGTCGCTCCAGGGAACGGTCGGTGAGGGCTCCGGCGGAGCCGGTGTAGCGAGCGGGGTCGGTGAGCGCGTCGAGGTCGACGTCCTTCAACTCGGGCTCCGCCGCCAGGAGTTCGGCGAGCGAGCGCCCCTCGCTGTACGTCCGTCCGGCGACCTCTGTGAGCAGGGCCTTGGCGCGGGACCGGCCGAGCACGGGGGCCAGCTCGGCGGAGAGCCGTTCCGAGACGATCAACCCGTGGGTCAGATCGAGGTGTTCGCGCATGGCCACCGCGTCGACCCGCAGCCCCTCGGTCAGTTCGGCGGCGTCCCGCGCGGCCCCGCCGACCAGTCGGAGCAGGTCGCGCAGCGGCTCCCACTCGGCGTGCCAGGCCCCGGCGGGCCGCTCGTCCTCAGCCACCAGCGACCCGTACAGGGTCGCGGCGAGCTGCGGCGCCCGCCGGGCAGCGGCGGCGATCAGCGTGGACCGTACGGGATTGGCCTTGTGCGGCATGGCCGAGGAACCGCCACCGCTGCCCTCCGTGACCTCGGCGAGCTCCGTCCGGGCGAGCGTGAGCACGTCCGCCGCCGTCTTGCCCAACGCCCCGGCGGTGAAGGCCAGACACCCGGCGAGATCGGCGATCGGCGTGCGGAGGGTGTGCCAGGGGAGGAGGGGTTCGCGCAAGCCGAGTTCGCGGGCGAAGGCCGCCACCAGGGCCGGCGGGTCCTGGCTGCCGTACGCCGCGAAGGCGGCCAACGTCCCGGCCGAGCCGCCGAGTTGGGCGGGCAGCCCGGCGCGTACCGTCTCCGTCCGGTCCCGTGCGTCCAGGGTCAGGGACCGCCAGCCGGCCGCCTTCAGCCCGAATGTCGTCGGGACGGCGTGCTGGGTGAGGGTGCGGCCCGGCATCGGGGTGTCCCGGTGGTCTGCCGCGAGCCGGGCCAGGGCACTTTCCGTGCGGCCGAGGTCGGCCAGGACCAGGTCCAGCGTGCGTGCCGCGACCAGCATCGTCGCGGTGTCCAGGATGTCCTGACTGGTCGCGCCCCGGTGGACGTACGGCCCGTACTCGTCGCCGACCGCCTTCGTCAGGTCCGCGACCAGCGGGATGACCGGGTTGCCGCCGGCCCGGGCGCGCTCGGCGAGGGAGCGCACGTCGAAGCGGGCGGCGTCGGCCGCGTCCGTCACCGCCTCGGCCGCCTCGGGCGGGGCGAGCCCCAGCCCGGCCTGGGCCCTGGTCAGGGCGGCCTCGGCGTCGAGCAGCGCCTGAAGATAGGCGGTGTCGGCGGTCGCCGAGGCGGCCGGGGCGCCTGCCCACCCGGGGGCGAGCAGACCGGTGTCGGGATCGACAGGTGTCACTGGAACTCCAGGAAGACCGTTTCGCCTTCGCCCTGAAGGCGGATGTCGAAACGGTATGTGCCATCGCCCTGTTCGGCGGCGATCAGCGTGTCGCGTCGCTCGTCCGGCAGGCGGGACAGCAGCGGGTCGGCGGCCAGCACGGCCTCGTCGCCCGGCAGATAGATCCGGGTGTACAGGTGCGTCAGCAGCCCGCGCGCGAACACGCACACGCTGATGTACGGCGCGCTCCGCCCACGAGCCCCCGGTCGCAGGGTCCGCGCGTACCAGTGACCGTCGGCGTCCGTCTGGATCCGCCCCCAGCCGGTGAACTCCACGCCGTTGCGGCCCAGATAGCCGCCTGTCGCCGCGTCGCGCCGGATCGAGCCGTTGGCGGTCGGCACGTTCCCGTCGGGGTCGGCGCCCCACAGCTCCACGAGCGCGTCCGGCAGCGCAGTGCCCTCGCCGTCGTGGACGTGTCCCTGGATCGTGATCGTGTCGGGGTGGCCGACGGGCGCGATGTCGCCGCCGCCGGGGAAGGGCAGCGCGTAGCCGTAGAAGGGGCCGACCGTGTGCGAGGGGGTGGGCAGGACGGAGTCCGGACGGCTGGTGTCGATCTTCGTCATGGCGGGTCAGCGTCCTTCTTCGATCCAGGTGGCGTGCGGGCCGTCCAGCACGATGTCCCAGTGGTAGCCCATCGAGAACTCCGGCACCGACAGGCTGTGGTCGTACGTGGCGACCAGCCGCTGACGTGCCGCGTCGTCGGTGACCGACTGGATGATCGGGTCGTAGGGGAAGAGCGGGTCGCTGGGGAAGTACATCTGCGTCACCAGCCGCTGCGTGAACGCCGTGCCGAACATCGAGAAGTGGATGTGCGCCGGGCGCCAGGCGTTGACGTGGTTGCGCCAGGGGTAGGGGCCCGGCTGGATCGTGGTGAAGCGGTACGCGCCGTCGGCGTCGGAGATCGTGCGGCCGACGCCGGTGAAGTTCGGGTCCAGCGGGGCGTCGTGCTGCTCGCGCTGGTGCGCGTAGCGGCCCGCCGAGTTGGCCTGCCAGATCTCGATCAGCTGGCCCCGGACGGGCCGCCCTTCGCGGTCCAGGAGCCGCCCGGACACCGTGATCCGTTCGCCGATCGGCTCGCCCCTGTGGTGTCGGGTGAGGTCGTTGTCGATCTCGGTTATGTCGCGGTCGCCGAAGGCGGGGGAGTGCAGCTCCACCAGCTCCGGGTCCTGGCTGACGTCGATGGCGACCGGCGGCTGCTTCGGGTGGCGCAGCACGGAGGAGCGGTACGGCGCGTAGTCACGGCGCGGGTGGTGCTCGACGGGGGCGCCGTCGGCGACGCGCTTCTCGTAGGCGGCGTGCTCGGCCGCGATCTCCTGGTCGATGTCCTGCTGGGTGAGAGTCATGGGGGTTCCCTGGTGTTCCTGTTACTGGCGTTCGAGGACGAGGGCCAGTCCCTGACCCACGCCGATGCAGAGGGTGGCGACACCGACTCCCGTGCCCTTGCGGGCGAGTTGGTGGGCGACGGTACCGGCGAGCCGGGCACCGGAGGCGCCGAGCGGGTGGCCCAGCGCGATGGCGCCGCCCTGCGGGTTGAGGATCGCGGGGTCGAACTCGGGCCATTCGGCGACGCATCCGAGCACCTGGGCGGCGAAGGCCTCGTTGAGTTCGAGGACTGACAGGTCGTCAAATCCCTTGCCGGCCTTGGTCAGTGCGCGCCGCACCGCCTCGACGGGGGCGAGGCCGAAGTACTGCGGGTCGATCGCGGAGACTCCGGTCGCCGAGACCCGGGCGAGCGGCTCGCGACCGGTCGCCTTGAGCCCCTCCTCGTCCACCAGCAGCAGGGCCGCGGCACCGTCGTTGAGCGGCGAGGCGTTGCCCGCCGTGACCGTGCCGCCCTCGGCGCGGAAGGACGGCTTGAGCCTGGCCATCGCCGCCAGGGAGGCGTCGGCCCGTACGGACTCGTCGGCGGCGAAGGAGACCGGGTCGCCCTTGCGCTGCGGGACCGGGACGGGCGCGATCTCGCCGTCGAAGAGGCCCTCGGCCTGGGCCTTGGCCGCCTTCAGGTGACTGGCGAGCGCGAACTCATCCTGCTGCTCGCGGCTGATCTTGTGCTTGTCGGCGATGAGTTCGGCGGACTCGCCCAGCGGGATGGTCCACTCCGGGTTCATCCTCGGGTTGACCATGCGCCAGCCCAGGGTGGTCGAGTACAGCTCGGTGTGGCCGGCGGGGAAGGGGCGCTCCGACTTGGGCAGCACGTACGGCGCGCGGGTCATCGACTCGACGCCACCCGCCACGACGATGGAGGCGTCGCCCACCGCGATGGCGCGGGCGGCCTGGATGACGGCTTCGAGGCCGGAGGCGCACAGGCGGCTGACGGTCACGCCGGGTACGGAGGTGGGGAGGCCGGCGAGCAGGCCTGCCATGCGGCCGACGTTGCGGTTCTCCTCGCCGGCGCCGTTGGCGTTGCCGAAGTAGACGTCCTCGATGCGGGCCGGGTCCAGGTCGGGCGTACGGCCGAGGAGTTCACGGATGGCGTGGGCGGCGAGGTCGTCCGGGCGGACGCTCGCGAGGCCGCCGCTGTAACGGCCGATCGGGGTGCGGACCGCGTCGACGATGTAAACCGAGTTCACAGCAGAACCTCCGGGACGGTCAGTTTCGCGTCGGTCTTGGCGATGACCTCGTCCACACTCACACCGGGTGCGGTCTCGACGAGGACCAGGCCGTCCTCGGTCACGTCGATCACGCCCAGGTCGGTGATGACTCGGTTCACACATGCTTTGCCTGTGAGCGGCAGCGCGCACTCCGTGAGGATCTTCGGGCTGCCGTCCTTCGCGGTGTGGGTCATGACGACGATGACGTAGCGGGCGCCGTGCACGAGGTCCATCGCCCCGCCGATCCCCGTGATCAGTTTCCCGGGAATGGCCCAGTTGGCCAGGTCGCCGGCGGCCGACACCTGCATGGCGCCGAGCACGGCCACGTCGATGTGCCCGCCCCGGATCATCGAGAAGGACAGCGCCGAGTCGAAGAAGGAGGCGCCGGGCAGGACCGTGACGGTCTCCTTGCCGGCGTTGATCAGATCCGGGTCGACCTGGTCCTCGGCCGGGTAGGGGCCGGTGCCCAGGATGCCGTTCTCGGACTCCAGGACCACCTCGACGCCGGGCGGGAGATAGTTCGGGATCAGGGTCGGCAGGCCGATGCCGAGATTGACGTACTGCCCGTCCCGCAGTTCGCGCGCCGCACGGGCCGCCATCTGTTCGCGTGTCCAGGCCATCAGCTGCTCACCGTCCGCTGCTCGATCCGCTTGTCGGCGGCCTGCTCGGGGGTGAGCGCCACCACCCGCTGCACGAAGATCCCCGGCAGGTGCACCGCGTCCGGGTCGATCTCGCCGGGCTCGACCAGCTCCTCGACCTCGGCGATCGTGATCCGCCCGGCCATCGCGGCGAGGGGGTTGAAGTTGCGTGTGGACTTGTTGAAGACCAGGTTGCCGTGCCGGTCGCCCTTCGCCGCCCGCACGAGCGCGAAGTCGGTGCGGATGCCCCGTTCCAGCACGTACTCGGTGCCGTCGAAGTCCCGCACCTCCTTCGGCGGCGAGGCGAGCGCGACGCCGCCCTCACCGTCGTAGCGCCAGGGCAGTCCGCCCTCGGCGATCTGGGTGCCGACGCCCGCCGGGGTGTAGAACGCCGGGATCCCGGCGCCGCCCGCCCGCAGCCGTTCGGCCAGCGTGCCCTGGGGGATCAGCTCCACCTCCAGCTCGCCGGCCAGGTACTGGCGCGCGAACTCCTTGTTGGCGCCGATGTACGAGCCCGTCACCCGGGCGATCCGGCCGGCCGCGAGGAGGACCGCGAGGCCCGACTCCATCGCGCCGCAGTTGTTGGAGACCACGCCGAGACCGGTGACCTCGCGCTCGTACAGGGCCTGGATGAGCACGTTCGGCACACCGCTCAGGCCGAAGCCGCCGACCGCGAGCGTCGCGCCGTCCGGCACATCGGCCACCGCCTCGGAGGCTGTGGGGACCACCTTGTCCATCCGCGAAGCTCCATCTCGTCCGGAGTTCATCAGGGCACTGAGCGATACAGTGAAGTTTCCTTCACGCTGCCACTGGTCGGGGTTGGCGTCAAGAGCTGCGAGAAGTGCCGGCCAGTAAGAGGTACAGCCAGGAGACACCTGCGGAAACCGCAGGTATCGTCAGTGCACGGACGAATTCGACCTCGGGGGCGCACATGGCCGCGCTGGACCTCACCACCCACCCCGGGCATCTGGCCCGGCGACTGCAGCAGGCGCACTACCTGCTGTGGAACACGATGGTCTCGGAGGAGATCACCTCGCCGCAGTTCGCGGTCCTCAACGCGCTCGTCGAGGAGCCGGGCCTGGACCAGCGCACGGTGGGGGAGCGGGTGGGTCTCGACCGGTCCACGATCGCCGAGGTGGTCAGCCGGCTCGGCCGGCGCGGGCTGCTCGACAAGGTGCGCGACCCGCAGGACGGCCGCCGCTTCCTGCTCCGCCTCACCGGCGAGGGCGAGCGCACCCACCGCAAGCTGAGTGTGCGCACGGCCCGGATGAACCGCGTCTTCCTGTCACCTCTCTCCGCCGCCGAACAGACGGTCTTCTGCGACCTCATCCAGCGGGTCGCCGACGCGGCCGAGGGGCTCCGCAACCCGGCGGAACCCCTCGTGACGCAGCGCTGAGCGCCGGGAGCTAGCCCCTCGCCCGTCAGGACGCCTTCGCGAACACCACCCACACCTGCCCCTTGGCGAAGTTCACCGGCGAGCCGTCCTTCGTCGTGAACTCCGTGCCGTCCTCGGCCTTCTCGCGCTTCCAGTCGACGTCGTAGGCCCGTCCGTCGCGCAGCACCCGGGCCGTGCCGGAGCCCACCGTCTCGGTGTACGGCGTGTTGTTGCCGAGGACGTCGTGGAAACGGGACTGGCGCACCTTCACGTACTGCACGACGACCGTCGCCGGTGCCACCCGCTTGCCGTCGGTCGTCACCGTCGGCGTCCCGTCCATCGAGACCAGCCAACGGTCGCTCTTCGCGGACCAGTTGAAGGTGAAGGAGGCGGACGGGAAGCGGACGGTCCGCGAGGTCTCCTTCGTACCGCCGGAGGGCGCCGCGCCGAAGGTGAAGCCGTTCGTCAGCGCGTCGGCGCCCGGAGCGGAGTGCATCAGCTTGGAGGGGTGCAGATAGAGGTTGTGCGGGGCGGCCTTGTCGCTGCCCCGGTAGTAGGCGTCGGACGCGTCCTCGGGCGGCACCGCGCGCAGCGGCGCCTTGTCGATCAACGGGAGCAGCTTGTGCTGCGCTCCGGAGAAGGCGAGCGTCGGGTCGTCGTACTGGCGCAGCAGCTCCAGATCGGACTCCCGCGCGCTGCGCACCGGCCCGATCGACTTCGGCAGCCGGGTCGCGTACACCGCCATCAGTCTGCTCAGCCCGCCCTCGACCTGCTCCGCGTAGACGACGTCCGCGGCGCGCAGTCCGGTCTGCGGGCGGGCGGCGCGAACGTTGTCGATCTTCACGGCGAGGACGGGACCCGCGCTCTTGTCGGGGTTCTCGTCGGCGCTCCTGCTGGGGGTCGGGACCGGCGTCCGCAGCTGTCCGCGACCGTCGTCCACCGGGTTGTGCGTTCCCGTGCAGCCGGCCGCGAGCGCTGCCGTCATCGTGGCGGCCAGCACCGCCACCGTCGTCGAGGCGCGTCGTGTGCGCGCCGTGCGTCCCTTGCCCACCGTGGCACCACATCCTGTGTCATCGATTGTGCGCTTATAAGTTCATAGCTGCGCATACCCCTTCGATCACGATTGCGCGCGTCGAATGGGCCGATCGGCTGCAGAGCGTCGTCCTTGACGGTTGCCCGGAGCCCGGTGACCGGCCGTGATCGGCTCGAAAATCCTGAGCCGATCGGTCACGGTCCGGGCAGGATGCCCCCTGTGCACCATGTCCTGTGCGGGCTCGCCGCCAACGTGGCCCTGCCGTCCGAGCTGGTCGACCGGCTGATCGCGGTCGCCGACGACGACATCGCCGTGGACCTCGCCGGGCGGGCGGACCTCAGCCGTGATCAGGCGGTCGCGTTGGCCTCGCGCGTCGAGGGGAGCGGGGTGCGGCTCGCCTACGAGGGCCGCCTGACCGCCGCCGACGTGGATCCCGCGGCACAGCCGCTCACCGCCCTCGCCCTGCTCGACGAGGGCGCCGGCAACCCGGAGTGGGCGCGCCTCCTCGCCGCGGATCCGGATCCGCGGCGCCGGGAGAAGCTGGCCGCCTGCCCCGGTCTCCCGGCCGACGTGGTGGAGGCGCTCGCCGCCGACCCGGATGTACGCGTGGTCGCGGAACTCGCGGTGTGGACCACGGCGGAAGTGACCGCCAGGCTCGCGGGACATCCGCATGCCGAGGTCCGACGCGCGGTGGCGGCCAACGAAGCGACGCCCCCGGCGGTACTGGCGGCGCTCGTCACCGGCGAAGGGCTGCCGCCCGCTCCGCGATGCCTGGTCTGCGACCGCGAGGCGACGCCGTTCGTGCACGACGCGCACTGCCCGTGTCCCCACTGCGATCTGCCGACCGGCGCCTCCTGCGACGGTTCCCACGAGTCCGCTCTGCACGACCTGTGGGCGGCGGCACTGCGGAACCCGGCGACGCCCGCCGGAGCCGTCGTCGGCTTCGCGGACCACCCCTCGATGATCCTGCGCTGGGCGCTCGCCGCCCGCTCCGACCTGCCTCCAGAGGTGTACCGGCAACTGGCCGCGGACCCCACTCCTGGCGTCCGGGCCGGTCTCGCCGGGAATCCCGCGATCGACGACGACCTGATCCGCACCCTGGCCGACGACCGCGGCCACGACGTGCGGCGCAGCCTCGCGCACAACGAGCGCGTACCGCTCGACGTGCTCGTCCACCTGGCGGGTGTCACCAGGATCGGCCCCACCCTGCTGCCGCGGATCGCCGCCGCGTCGCCCGCCGAGGTTCGGGAGTTGGCCCGGTCGTCGAACCCGGCCGCGCGCATGCTCGTGGCCCAACGGCGCGATCTGCGGCCGGAGTTCCGTGATGCGCTGGCCGCCGACCCCGACGCGAAAGTGGTCAAGGCCATCGCTCCGCACCCGGGCCTCACCGAGGCACAGTTGCGTGCCATGGTCGACCGGCACGGAGTCCGGGTCCTTGCCAAGGTGGCGACCAACCCGGACGCGAGTCCGGCGCTGCTGGAGGACCTGACCCGGCACGAACCACCGGTGCGGAAGGCGTTCCGCGAGATCGCACGGCACCGGAACGCGACGGCCCGGACTCTGTTCGCCTGCCTGGCGGACGGAGACGCGAGACCCATGGCCGCGGGCCATCCGGCACTCCCCGCGGCGGTCGTCGTGGAACTGCTCGCCGACGCCGACTGGCGGGTGGTGGAAGCGGCGGCCGCCAACCCGTCGCTGCCGCTCGCCGTGATGTCGGATCTCGTGCCCCGGCTGTGAGCACGCGGCCCCCCACATGGACGCCGGTCACCGGGCCGCACGTACGTGCTGAGCCTGCCGACAAGTACTCCTGCGCGGTGTTCAGAGTTGGGTCTGCCCGCCGTTCACCTCGTAGACGGAGCCGGTGACGAAGGCGGCTTCGTCCGAGAGCAGGAAGCTGACCACCGCTGCGACCTCGTCGACGTGGCCCACGCGGCCCATCGCGGTCTTCGCGGCGATGGACGCGCGGACCTCGGGCGGGAGGGCTTGTGCCGACGGTGCGTCGATCGGGCCGGGGGCGACGGCGTTGACGCGGATGCCGCGTTGCGCGTACTCGACGGCGGCGGAGCGGGTGAGTCCGACGATGCCGTGTTTGGAGGCCGCGTACGCGGCCCGCCCGGCGTGCGCCATCACTCCGGCGGTGGAGGCCATGTTGAGGACGGCCCCGCCGCCGGCTCGGAGCATGTGGGCGATCTCGGCCTTCATGCTGTGGAAGACGCCGGTCAGGTTGATGGCGACGACGTCGTTCCAGTCGTCGAGAGCGATGTCGTGGACCTCTACCAGGCCGGGCGTGACGCCGGCGTTGTTGAAGGCGAGGTCGAGGGCCCCGTAGGTCGCTACGGTGAACGCGACGAGCCGCTCGGTGTCGTCGTACGAGCGGACGTCCGCGGCGAACGCGGATGCGAGGTGTCCGGCGGCGCGGAGTTCCGCGGCGACGCGTTCGGCGGCCCCCGCGTCACGGTCGGCGACGACGATACGCGCGCCGTCCGCGGCGAGACGTGCGGCAGCCGCCGCTCCGAGGCCGGATCCGGCGCCGGTGACGAGGCCGACCTTGCCGGTCTTGTCGCGCTTGACGTGCGTGTCGTGCGTGTCGTGCGAGCCGGTGATCATGCGACGGCCTCCTGTCCGGCGGGTTGGAGCAGGGTGAAGACGGCGCCCGCGGGGTCGAGGAAGACCGCGATCGTGCCGATTCCGACCGGCGTGGGCGGCATGAGCCGGGTGCCGTCGTGCGCGGCGGCGATCTTCGCGGCGGTCTCGATGTCGTCGACGGCGAAGTAGACGTCCCAGTACGCGGGGGTCTCGGCGGGCATGGCCGGTGGCCGGGGCAGGAGCCCGGAGAAGGGTCTGCCGAGGGTCCGCCACTCGCGGCGGCCGAGGGGACCGCTCGCCTCCGTCAGCTCCCATCCGAAGGCCTCGCGGTAGAACGCCGCAGACGTCTCGACGTCGTCGGTGATCAGCTCGCCCCAGGCCGGGGTGCCGTGCGCGGGCCGCTCGCGACGCGGTGCGGCGGGCGCGCGGAGTGCGAACCGTGTTCCGTTGGGGTCGCTCACGACCGCGGTTGCGGCGGAGCCGCCGACCGCCGGGGGCAGGAGCGCGCCGTCGGCCTCGGAGACGGCGGTCAGCGCGGTGTCGAGGTCGTCGACGTCGAAGTGGATCAGCCAGCCGGCGGTCCCGTCGGCCGCGGTGAGGCCGGAGATGTCGGCAACCGGCGTGCCCGCGACGGATGCGATGAGCCGACCGCTGCCCTCCGTCACGGCCCAGCCCAGCACGGCCCGGTAGAAGGAAGCGACGGTGCGAGGATCGGCCGAGGCGAGGCTTGCCCAACTGGGGCCGACAGCGGTTCGGTACGCGTCGTCGGTTCGGCCGTTCACAGGCTCTGCCCGCCGGAGACCTCGATGCGCTGCGCGGTGACCCACCGGTTCGCGTCCGAGAGAAGCGCCGTCACCGCGCCCGCGATGTCGTCGGGCTCGCCCACGCGACCCAGCGCGACCTGCGAGGTGAGGTAGGCGCGGACCTGCTCGTCGTGCATCATGCCGCCGCCGAAGTCGGTCGCGGTCGCTCCGGGCGCGACGGTGTTGACCCGGATGCCGCGGCTGCCGAGCTCCTTGGCCTGGTAGCGGGTGAGGACCTCGATGGCGCCCTTCACAGCCCCGTAGACGGAATGCCCCGGGGCGGTGAAACGGGTCAGTCCGCTGGAGACGTTCACGATCGCGCCGCCGTCGGCGAGCGTCGGCAGCAGGGTCTGCGTCAGGAAGAACACGCCCTTGAGGTGTACGTCCACCAGGTCGTCGAAGTCCTTCTCGGTCGTCTCGGCGAACGGGCGGTCAGGTCGTTACCGGCGTTGTTGACGAGGAAGTCGAACGTCGTCCTGGCCCAGCGCGTCCGCAGTTCGGCGTCGAGCCGCGCGGCGAAGTCCGCGAAGGCGCTCACGACGCCGACGTCGAGCCGCAGCGCGACGGCGGAACGACCCACGTCCCTTACGGCGGAGACCACTTCCTCGGCCTCGGCCCGGTTGCTTCGATAGCTCACGACCACGTCGACACCCGCCCTGGCGAGGTGCAGGGCGTACGCGCGCCCGAGGCCCCGGTTGGCTCCGGTGATGACGGCGATCTTCTGGGCACTCACGACGACTCCTTGGGGACTGCTCGCTGGTTACTGCTCACTGGTCACTGATTGCTTTCCATTGGTCATTGGCCATGGGTCGCTCGCTGCTCGCGAGGAGTTCGACGTACTCCCGTTGACCCCGATGACCAGTTGACGCGCGATCGGGGAAGTCATCCAGTGCCTGCTGATCCACTGTCCGCCGATCCCAGGCTGAGCCCTCAGCCTGGGATCGGCGGACAGTGGATAGCCGTGTCCGCGTGCGGCACAGTGTCGATATGGATCAGAGCGGCCTGGCGACCTTTCTCCGTAGGCGTCGAGAGGCGCTGCAACCCGACGACGTCGGCTTTCCTCCAGGACAGCGCCGACGGACGCCCGGGCTGCGACGCGAGGAGGTGGCCGCGCTGTGCGGGATGTCGACGGACTACTACAGCCGTCTCGAACGCGGCCGCGGACCACAGCCCTCGGAGCAGATGATCACAGCGATGGCCCGCGGGCTCCGGCTCACCCTCGACGAACGCGACCATCTCTTCGTCCTCGCCGGCCACAACGCACCGGCCCGCGCCGCACGAGACGATCACGTCGACGCCGGGATGATGCGCATCATCGACCGCCTCGGTGACACCCCCGCCCAGGTCGTCACCGGCACCGGCGAGACCATCGTCCAGACCCCGATGGCAGTGGCCCTGCTCGGCGACGAGACCCGTTTCACCGGGCTCGCGCGCAGTCTCATCTACCGATGGTTCACCGATCCGAACGAACGTACGATCTATGTGCCGGACGATCATCCGACGCACAGCCGCGTGTACGTCGCCCATCTCCGCGCGGTGGCCTCCCGCGAGGGCCGCGGCTCGCACGCCGCCGCGCTCGCCGGCCGGCTGGGCGCGGAAAGCTCCGAGTTCGCGGAACTGTGGGCCCAGCACGAAGTCGGTGTCTCACACACCGCCCGCAAGCGGATCCTGCACCCGGAGGTCGGGATGATCTCCCTGCACTGCCAGACACTCCTCGACCCCGACCAGGGTCATTTGCTGCTGGTGTTCACGGCGACCCCGGGCACGGAGGACCACGACAAGCTCCGCCTGCTCTCGGTCATCGGCAGCCAGCGGCTCGGGGCGTCCACCACGACGGCCTCCGACTGAGGCCATGCTCCCCAGCCCGCCGTCGAGCGCGGAGCGGCAGGTCGAGGGGGCTGTGCGCCCGACCGTGATCGCCTCAGTCCTGCGGCCCGAAGATCTCCGCGAGGTCGTACCCCACCGGCTCCTCCAACTGCGCGTACGTGCAGCTCTCGGGCGTGCGGTCCGGGCGCCAGCGGCGGAAGCGGGCCGTGTGGCGGAAGCGGGCGCCGTTCTCCATGTGGTCGTAGGCCACCTCGGCCACCCACTCGGGGCGCAGCGGCACCCAGGAGAGGTCCTTCTTGCCGGACCAGCGGCTGGGGGCGCCGGGCAGCCGAGCCGTCTCGTGTGCCGCCTCCTGCGCCCAGGCGGCCCACGGGTGACCCCTGACGTCCTCCATCCGCAGCGGCTCCAGCTCGTCGATCAGCTCGGCGCGCCGCTTCATCGGGAACGCGGCCGACACCCCCACGTGCTGCAGGGTGCCCTGGTCGTCGTAGAGGCCGAGCAGCAGCGAGCCCACGATCGGGCCGCTCTTGTGCAGGCGGTAGCCCGCGACGACGACGTCCGCGGTGCGCTCGTGCTTGATCTTGAACATGGCGCGCTCGTCCTGGAGATAGCGCAGGGTGAGCGGCTTGGCGATCACGCCGTCCAGGCCCGCTCCCTCGTACTGCTCGAACCACTGCCGCGCCACCTCGATGTCGGTGGTCGCCGGCGCCACGTGCACGGGCGGCGACACCCCCGCCAGGGCCATGGTGAGCAGCGCCCGCCGGTCCGCGAGCGGCACGTCGAGCAGCGACTCGTCCGCCAGGGCCAGCAGGTCGAAGGCCACGAAGGACGCCGGGGTCCGCTCGGCGAGGGTGCGCACCCGGGAGTCCGCCGGGTGGATCCGCTCGGTGAGCGCGTCGAAGTCGAGCCGCCCCTCCCGGGCGATGACGATCTCCCCGTCCAGCACGCACCGCGGCGGCAACCGCTCCGCGAGCGCCGCCACCAGCTCGGGGAAGTACCTGGTCAGCGGCTTGCCCGTACGACTCCCGATCTCGACGTCGTCCCCGTCCCGGAACACGATCGCCCGGAATCCGTCCCACTTCGCCTCGTACTGCATGTCGGGCGGGATCCTCGCCACCGACTTGGCGAGCATCGGCTTCACGGGTGGCATCACCGGCAGGTCCATGGCTCCGATTCTGCGCGCATACGACGGATTCTGCGCGCATACGACGGCTGCCGCCCGGTGTGCGTGGGACCCGAGGTGCGCCTACCGTGGCCGCATGGCCGAAGCGGTGGAACTGGAAGCGGGCGGCCGGACCGTCCGGCTGTCCAGCCCGAGCAAGATCTTCTTTCCCGAGCGCGGATTCACCAAGCTGGACCTGGCGAAGTACTACATCGCCGTCGGCCCCGGGATCCTGCGCGCCCTGCGCGACCGCCCCACCACTCTCGAGCGCTATCCCGACGGCGTGAGCGGCGAGAACTTCTTCCAGAAGCGCGCGCCCAAGAACATGCCCGACTGGATCCCGACCGCCCACATCACCTTCCCCAGCGGTCGCAGCGCCGACGAGATGTGCCCGACCGAGGAGGCCGCCGTGCTGTGGGCCGCCCAGTACGGCACGCTCACCTTCCACCCCTGGCCGGTCCGCCGCGACGACGTCGACCACCCGGACGAACTCCGCATCGACCTCGACCCGCAGCCCGGCACCGACTTCGACGACGCCGTCCGCGCCGCCCACGAACTGCGCGCCGTCCTTGACGAGTTCGGCGGTCTGAAGGGCTTCCCCAAGACCTCCGGCGGACGCGGTCTGCACGTCTTCGTGCCGATCGAGCCCAACTGGACCTTCACCGAGGTCCGGCGCGCCGCCATCGCCGTCGGCCGGGAGCTGGAGCGCCGGATGCCGGACCACGTGACCATCAAGTGGTGGAAGGAGGAGCGCGGTGAGCGCATCTTCGTCGACTACAACCAGACCGCGCGCGACCGCACCATCGCCTCCGCCTATTCCGTACGGCCCCGCCCGCACGCCCCCGTGTCCGCGCCCCTGACCTGGGACGAGGTGGGCACCGCGCATCCCCAGGACTTCGACCTCGCCACCATGCCCGCGCGTTTCGCCGAACTCGGCGACGTGCACGCGGACATGGACGACCACCGCTTCTCCCTCGAAGCCCTCCTCGAACTGGCCCGCCGCGACGAACACGACCACGGGCTCGGCGACCTGCCCTACCCGCCGGAGTATCCGAAGATGCCGGGCGAGCCGAAGCGGGTGCAGCCGAGCCGGGCGAGGAAAGAGGCGCCGCCGGCCGAGTAGTCCCGGCCGGGGCGCCTCCCACTGATGCTGCTGCTGTGACTCCGGTGTACCTACAGCTCCTTGATCCGGATGTCCCGGTAGGAGACAACGTCACTGACGCTGTGCACCTGGAGCCCAACGTAGCCGGACGCGAACCGCCGACCGTCCGTGCCCGGGTCGTCCGAACGCGCCGGGAAGAAGTCCTGGCCGCCGATGTTGTCGAACTCGTTGATCAGGACGCCGTTGCGGTAGACCGAGTAGTGCTGGTCGACCACGCGGATCTCGTAGTCGTTCCAGGTGCCCTTCTGGGTGACGCCGGCACCGGCGAGGCCCACCCGGTCGAAGCCGTAGATCGAGCCCGTCTTGTACATGTCGCCGTCGGGCCGGTCGAACACCTGCACCTCGTGCCCGTACTTGATGGCGGCCCACTCGGGCCGGGACTCCTCCGGGTGGTTGTGGACCCACGGGAACCGCACGAACACACCGGAGTTGGCGTTGCCCGTGCCCGGCGCGTCGTCACGCCACTGGAGCTTCAGCGAGAAGTCACCGTACTTGCGCTGCGGATACCAGAGCATGCCGAGGCCGTCGGACGTGGTGCCGCTGGTGATCGACCCGTCGGAGTTCAGACCGAACGAACCGCCGCCGACCTGCTCCCACTTGGCGAGGGAGCCCGCCGTGCCGTCGAAGATCGTCCGGTAGCCCTCGGTCTGTCCGGGCTTGCCGATCCCGGACTCCTGGGCGGCCTCCGTGATCGTGTCGTACTCGCGCTCGTCGACGACCCCTTCCCTGAACAGCTTGTCGAGGACCGTCTTCACGTGCTTGAGGAACAGCGCGTGGGACGTCCACTCCTTCTCGTCCTCGATCAACTCGTTGATCCGGCACCGGTTGTTGGTGACCCGGTTGGGGACGCCGGAGTCGACCGTGCCGACGATGACCGTCAACCGCTCGTCGAACTCGGGGCAGTTGGGCGCGGGGACCCCGCCGCCTGCCACCACCGTGAAGCTCACGGACCGTGACTGAGAGGTGTTGCCCGCCTTGTCGGTCGCCCGGTACGCGACCGTGTGCGTGCCGGCCCGGTCGACCACCACGGGCCCGCCGTACGCCAGATAGGGCCCGGCGTCGAGCGAGTACTCGATGCCCGCGACCCCCGAGCCGCCCTCGTCGGCCGCACTCACGGTCACCTTGGCGTTGCCCACGTACGCCCCGTCGGAGTTCCGCGTCCCGCCGACGGTCACGCCCGTCACCGGCGGGGTCGTGTCCCGCGCGGGCGGCGCGACCACGGTGAACGTGACGCTCTTGTCCGCCGCCGCGTTGCCCGCCTTGTCGGTGGCCCGGTAGCGCACGGTGTGCGTGCCGAGCTGATGCACCATCACAGGACCCGAATACGGCGTCCAGGCACCGGAGTTCACCGCGTACTCGATCGTGTTGACGCCGGACCCGGTGTCGGAGGCGGTGACGGTGACCGTCGCCATGTCGAGGTAGTTCCCCTCGGGGTTCTTCTCCCCGCTGACCGTCGCCGAGGTCTCCGGCGGGGTCGTGTCGTCCGTCGGCGGCGCGACGACCGTGAACGCGACGCTCTTCTCGGCGGCCACGTTGCCCGCCTTGTCCGAGGCCCGGTAGCGGACCTTGTGATCACCGACCTGGTCGACCACGACCGGGGTGGTGTACGGCAGCCAGGCGCCGTCGTCACCCACGGCGTACTCGACCCGGTCCACGCCCGAACCGCCCGGGTCGCTCGCGGCGATCGCCACGCTCGCCGAACCGACGTACTGGCCCTGCGAGTTGCGCGTCCCGGCCACGTCGACCGAGGTCTCGGGCGCGGTGGTGTCCTCGCCGGTGCCCTCGGTCACCACCAGGATGCCCTGCATCTGCCCGTGGCCCGGGATCGTGCAGTGGTAGAAGTAGCGGCCCGGAGTGAGCGTGACCTCCGTGGTGTGCCGGCCGCCCTGCGCGTCGTTCGGGTTGGCGAGGATGTTCAGCTCGACGTCGGAGTTGAACTCCGGGTCCGAGGTCGCGAACGTCAACGTGTGCGGCATTCCCATGGTGTTGCCGGTCCCCACGCTGTTCTCGAAGACGATCGTCGCCGTCCCCGCGACCGCCGTCGTGGGCGCCGAGACGTACTTGGTGATGTCGTCGCCCGCGGTCCAGGTGAGCGTCTGGGCCGCGGCCGCCTGTGCCGGACGGTCGGGCTGGGCGCCCGCCGTCGTCTGCAGGCCCAGCATCATCAGGACGCCGGCCAACAGGGCCGCCCAGACTCTTCGTCGCCGTAGAAGGTGTCGCATCACTGCCCTCCCCTCACCAGTTGGTTCGCGGCCGGTGTCGGTCCGCCGCCCGTGTAAGTGACCTTCCACAGCGCCGACTTGGCGTCGGAGGTGAAGAAGCCGCGCCCGTAGTCGAGGACGTACAACGCCCCGTCCGGACCGAACTTCCAGTCCATGAGGTTCTTGATGCCGTCGTTGCCGATCGGGATGATCTTCTTCAGGGACTCCGAGTGCACGGGCAGACCGCCGTCGCCTTGCGTCTTCGGGTCGGTGAGCACGGCGTTGCGCGGCTGGTCGGCGTCGTAGAAGTCACCGACGAACCACTTGCCGTCCCAGTACGAGGGCCACTTGGTCGCGCTCGTGCTCGCCGCGTCGTAGCGGTAGACCGGGCCGTTCATGGCCGCCTGGCCGCCGCCCTTGAGCCACGGCAGCAGGTACGTGGCCTCCTCCTGCTTGTAGGAGGGAATGCCGTTCGCGTCGCGCGGGTAGTCCGGCGCGCCGCCCTGGGGCGAGTACCAGATGTTGTTTCCGGTGACCGGCGGGATGTTGACCAGCCCGTTGTTGTTCGGCGACTCGTTCTTCGGGTGGGCGCAGTCGTACCAGCCCAGCGGCTTCGTCGGATCCGGCAGATTGCGGTCCCGGTAGGGCTGCTTGTTGCCCATGCAGTACGGCCAACCCCGGTTGCTCGCCTTGGTGATGACGGCGAACGTGTCGTACTTGGCCGGACCCCACGTGGTCGACGGCGCACCCGCGTCCGGGCCGACCCAGCCCGCGTAGAGCGTGTCGGTCTGCTGGTCGACGAAGATGCGCGCCGGGTTGCGGACGCCCATCACGTAGATCTCGCCGCGCGTCTTGCCGCCGCCCTCGTCGGTCTCCCGGCCGGTGAACAGGTTGCCCGCTGGCAGGGTGTACGTCCCGTCGGACTCCGGGTGGATGCGCAGGATCTTGCCGTTGAGGTTGTTGGTGTTGCCGGCGGTGCGGCGCGCGTCGGCGAAGGACACGCCCTTGTAGTTCGGCGCCGGGTTGTTGCCGGAGTAACCATCGCTGAAACCACTGGAGTTGTTGTCCCCGGTCGCGATGTACAGGTTGCCCTTGGAGTCCCAGGCCATCCCGCCGCCCGCGTGGCAGCAACTGTGCACCTGCACCGGCCACTTGAGCAGCACCTTCTCGCTGCCCGGGTCCAGCTTGTTCGTGGCGAGGTCGAGGGTGAAGCGGGAGACCCGCCGCTCGGCGATCTGCGTGTCGCGGTTGAGCTGCGAGTGGGGCGTGTAGTGCAGGTACACCCACCCGTTCTGCTCGAAGCGCGGGTCGAGCGCGATGCCGAGCAGGCCTTCCTCGACCTTGACCAGCTCGTCACCGCCGCCCTTGTTGCCGAAAATCGTCAACTCGCCCGCGAGTGTGACCTTCTTGGTCCTCGGGTCGTAGACATGGATCTGGCCCTTGCCCTTTCCGACATCGGGGTTGTTCCAGTCGGTGATCACGGGCTGGGAGGAGTCGGCGCCGCCCCGGCCGATGTAGAGCACGCGTCCGTCGGGCGCGGTGACCAGGCCGTGCGGCTCGCCGATCTGGTCGTTCTGGCCGGGCTGGTTGGCCTGGGTCAGGCGCTCCGCCTTGTAGTTGGCGTTGATCGTCGCCTTGCAGTCGGCCCGCGCCAGCCGGGTGGTCCACAGCAGCGCGCCGCGCAGATGGGCGCGGAAGTCCGTCTCGTCGTACGACGACACCGTGCCGCCCATGGCCGTGTAGAAGGAGCGTCCGCCGTCGTAGTCACGGCACCAACTGACCGGGTGGTCCGCGCCGTTGGCACTCGCGCCCGGCGCATACGTCGACTCGCGCACCCGTGCCACGGTGTGCACGTCTCCGGACGGGTTCTTCACCCAGTTGGGCCACTGGTCCGGCCGTTTCCACTGCAACGGCAGACCCTTGGTCGCCGGGTGCTGCCGGTCGCCGACCTCGACCACGGCGCGTTGCACGGCCGTTGGACTGGAGACGGCAGGGCGCGCGCCGACCAGACCGGTGAACCAGTCCGAGTACGGCTCCGCGCGGGCCGCGTCATGGACGCCGACGAAACCGCCGCCCGCCTCCATGTAGGCCTCCAGGCCCGCCTCCTGCTCCGGATCGAGGACGTCACCGCCCCCGGTCAGGAACACGATCGCGTTGTAACTGCCCAGCCTGGCCTCGTCGGTGAAGACCGACGCGTCGTCCGAGGCCTCGGTCTCGAAGCGCTGCTCGGCGGGTCCGGTGAGGCCGATCTGCTCGATCGCCCCGATCCCGGCGTTCACGACGGGGGACTCGTCCCCGGCCGCCGCGGAGCCGTAGAAGACCAGCACCCGCACACTCGGGCCGCCCGGGGGCGACTTGACGGACATCGTTGTCGGGGACGGTTCCGGGGCCGGCCGCGCGCTCGCGACGGGTCCCGACAGCAGTCCGGCGGTGACGACCCCGGCGGTCACGGTGGCCGCCCAGGCCCGTCTTCTGACGCCTCTTGTGCTCAACCCTCGTAAGTGCATGGGCACCTCCTCGGTCACAGCGGCAACGCCAAGGAAGCTAGACGCCTTTGCGCGGCCCGCCAATACCTATGACCGGGATCCCACGAACTTTGTCCTGAGTGTGGAAAAACGGCGGAAGGGCCGCTACCGTCTCACAGGTTCATCACAGGTACACCTCCGCAAATTCCTTACCAGGGTGGGGAGTTCCGCATGGACAGACGCGGGTTCAACAGACGGGTGCTGCTCGGCGGCGCGGCCGTCGCGACATCGTTGTCCCTCGCGCCGGAGGCCGTGAGCGCCGCCGCTCCGGCGAGGACCGCCCCGGGCGGGGGAGAGGTCAAACGCATCAAGCTGTACGCCGAGCGCCTTGCCGGCGGGCAGATGGGCTACGGCCTGGAGAAGGGCAGGGCGTCGATCCCCGGGCCGCTCATCGAACTCAACGAGGGCGACACCCTGCACATCGAGTTCGAGAACACCATGGACGTGGCCGCGAGCCTGCACGTGCACGGCCTGGACTACGAAATCTCCAGCGACGGCACCAAGTTGAACCGCAGCGACGTCGAACCCGGCGGCACCCGCACCTACACCTGGCGCACCCACGCGCCGGGCCGCCGCGCGGACGGCACCTGGCGGGCGGGCAGCGCCGGTTACTGGCACTACCACGACCACGTCGTCGGCACCGAGCACGGCACCGGCGGCATCCGCAACGGCCTCTACGGCCCGGTGATCGTGCGCCGCAAGGGAGATGTCCTGCCGGACCGGACGTACACGATCGTCTTCAACGACATGAGCATCAACAACCGACCGGCGCACTCCGGGCCCGACTTCGAGGCCACCGTCGGCGACCGGGTCGAGTTCGTGATGATCACGCACGGCGAGTACTACCACACGTTCCACATGCACGGGCATCGCTGGGCGGACAACCGCACGGGCCTGCTGACCGGCCCGGACGACCCCAGCCAGGTCGTCGACAACAAGATCGTCGGCCCGGCGGACTCCTTCGGCTTCCAGGTGGTCGCGGGGGAGGGCGTCGGGGCGGGCGCGTGGATGTACCACTGCCATGTCCAGAGCCACTCCGACATGGGGATGGTGGGGCTGTTCCTGGTGAAGAAGGCGGACGGCACGATTCCCGGCTACGAGCCGCACGACCCCCATGATCCGCACGCGGCGCACGCGCACTGACGGATCATGGGCGGGTGACTCTTGTACTGACGCGAACCGATCTGGAAGCCGTCCTGGAGGTCGGGGACTGCCTCGACGCGCTGCGGGCCGGTTTTCGGGCGCCCGCGCAGGCGGTCGTGGGGCAGCGGGTGCGGACGGACCTGCCGTTCCCGGGCACGGCCACCGCGCTGATCCCGGGGCTGCTGCCCGGCATCGAGGCCTACACCGTGAAGGTCAACGCCAAGTTCCCGGGCGCGCGGCCCGCTCTGCGCGGGGTGATCTGCCTGTACGCCGGAGCCGACGGCGAACTCCTCGCCCTGCTCGACTCGGCGACGATCACGGCCTGGCGGACGGGACTCGCGGCCGCCCTGGGCACGGACCTCCTCGCCGGTCCTGGCGGCTCGGTGGGCGTGATCGGCGCGGGCGCGCAGGCCGAGTTGATGCTCCGCGGGCTGCGCGCCCTGGGACGGCCGTACCCGGACCTCGTCGTCCACGACACGGACGACGAGCGCGCCGCCGCCTTCGCCGCGCGCCACGGAGGCCGGGCGGTCGGCTCGGCGCCGGAGGCCGCTGCGCTCGCCGACACGCTGCTGCTGGCCACCTGGTCCAGGGAGCCGTTGCTCCGGCTCGCGGACTCCCGCGCCGGTCAGCACTTCACCAGTCTCGGCGCGGACGAGCCCGGCAAACAGGAGCTCGCCGCCGACCTGCTTCACAATGCCCTGCTCGTCGTCGACGACCGTGAACTCGCCGCCGACATGGGCGCGTTGGCGGCGGCCGGCCTTACGGCGACGGCCGCCGACGCGACACTCGGCGAGGTGCTGCGCGGCGAGCGCCCCGGGCGGACGAGCGACGAACAGCGGTCCGTGTACGCGCCGGTGGGGCTGCCGTGGCAGGACTTGGCGCTGGCTTGGGTGGCGTACGAGAGGGCGGTGCGGGACGGGGTGGGACGGCGGGTGGATCTGCTGGCGTGAGGGGCGGGGTGTGTGAGCGCGCATCAGCCGACGCCGATGTCGAGGAGCAACCATTCGGTGAACGGCTTCGGTTGGACGTAGAGACGGGAGCCGCGGCAGATCACGCGGCGGCGGCCGAGGGCGGTGCCGTCCGGGTGCGTCAGCCGGGTCTCCGTCCCGGGTGCGACGCCGGTCTCGGTGAGCGTGCCCGTGACCAGCCGGTCGCGGGCGTCCCTGACACCGCCGAAGAACGCGACGCGCTCGCCGTGCACGACGACACCGTGTGCGAATCCGACGGGCGTCTTCCGCACCCGCGTCACTCGGTCGGCCCGGACCTCCAGGAGCGGGAAGCCGGTGTACGGGTACACCCAGGCCGCCCGCCGGTCGACGTTGAGGGCGTAGCAGTCGACGATGCTGCCGGCACCGGCCGTCGGCTGATACGCCCACAGCGGTGATCCCGTGCTGCTCCAGCGGCGCACGCCCGCCTCGCTGAGCCGGTCGCCCAGGACACCTTCGTCGAAGTGGCCGATCCAGAGGTCGCCGGACTCGTCGGCCAGGAGGTGCTCGATGCCGTCGCCGACCCGGAAGTGCCAGGACGGTCGCCCCAGGGCGTCGAAGACCTGCACCTGGTCGTCGCCCGCCCTGCTGCGGATGTCCGCGAGCACGAAGCCGCCGTCCGGCAGGGCGTCGATCAACGGATGGCGTGGGCGTACCGCGCTGAGCTGCGTCTCGTGGGCGCGTCCTTCCTCGACGGTGACGGCCACCGCGTCGTAGGGACCGTCCGGCTGGGCCGAGTCGCGCAGCAGCCAGTGCGCGCGCCCGAAGGCGTCGACCGTGCTGTGCAGGAGGGTTCGGTCGTGGTACGCGCGGGGAAGGCGGGCGTACCTGGTCAGGCGATCAGCGGCCATGGGCCTTTCGCATCGTCATCCGGTGATCCTCGGCTCGTCCCGGCCGCCCGCGCAACCCGTTTTCCCCCGATCCAAGAGCGCTCCCTCGCCGTGTCCCACCGGGAGATATCCTGATCCGCAACCACCGAGGAGGCCCCGAAGTGAGCGACACCGCACCACGCCCCACGCTGGAGGCAGTGGCCGCGCGGGCCGGGGTCTCGCGGGCCACCGCGTCCCGGGTCGTGAACGGTGGGGACGGGGTCACGGAGCCGCTCGTCGAGCGGGTGCGCAAGGCCGTCGACGAGCTCGGGTACGTGCCGAACCAGGCCGCGCGCAGCCTCGTGACCCGGCGCCATGACGCCGTCGCCGTGGTCATCGCCGAGCCGGAGACCCGGGTTTTCGCCGACCCCTTCTTCGCCCTGCAACTTCGGGGTATCAGCAAGGAGTTGACCGCCCACGACAACCAGCTCGTGCTGCTGCTCGTCGAGGGCCGCGACGACCACGCGCGCGTGGGCCGGTATCTGGCCGGCGGCCATGTCGACGGCGCCCTCGTCTTCTCGCTGCACCTCGACGACCCACTGCCCGGGCTGATCCAGCACGCCGGAGTGCCGACCGTGTTCGGCGGCCGGCCCGGCTGGAGCGACGGCAAGGGCGGCCCGCTGTACGTCGACTGCGACAACCGCGACGGCGCCCGCAAGGCCGTAACCCATCTCGTCGGTCTCGGCCGCAGCCGCATCGCGCACATCACCGGCCCGCTGGACCAGACGTCCGCCGCGGACCGGCTCGACGGCTTCCGGGACGTCAGGACCGATGCCGACCCGCGGCTGATCGTCGAGAGCGACTTCACCCCGGCCGGCGGTGAGAGTGCGATGCGGGAACTGCTCGACCGCCGTCCCGACCTGGACGCCGTGTTCGCCGCCAACGACCTCACGGCCGCCGGCGCCATGCGGGTGCTGCGCGAGCGCGGGCGGCGGGTGCCGGAGGATGTCGCCGTGATCGGTTTCGACGACGTGGGGCCGGTGGCCGAGCAGACCGACCCGCCGCTCACGACCGTCCGCCAGGACATCGAGGACATGGGCCGCTTGATGGCCCGGCTGCTGCTGCGCCGACTCGACCACCGCGACGGCGACGACACGGCCGGGAGCCTCAGGGCGGTCGGGGCCACGGGGACCGTCGAGATCTCGGAGGGCGCGCCGTCCGGCGTGGTCCTGCCGACGACACTGGTACGGCGCGCCTCCGCGTAGGCCTGCTCCCTCGGCTCAGCTCCTCGGCCGGCTCCGGCTCCGGCTCCGGCTCCGGCTCGTTCCGCCGCTCAGCCCTGCTGCTGTGCGTTCTTGATCACCGCGAAGCGGGCACCGTACGGGTCGGCGAGCTTGGCGACGCGGCCGACGCCCTCGATGTCCGTGGCGGGGACGCGGATCTCGCCGCCCAGCTCCCGCGCCTTGGCGACCACGGCGTCCACGTCCTCGACCTCGATGTAGGGCAGCCAGTAGGCCGTGTCCTCGGTGGGGTCGTCGGCCAGTGGGACGAGGCCGCCGAACATGGCGTCCTCATCGGCCCCGGCCGGGTTGACGGTCGTGTACGTGCCACCCGGGAAGTTCACCGCGGCCGTCTCCAGGCCGAGCGTCTCGTGGTAGAACCACGCGGCCGCGGCGATGTCCGGGGTGTAGAGCTCGACCCAGGACAGCGAACCGGGCTCGTTCGCCACGTCGACGCCCTTGAGCCTGCCCGGCTGCCAGATGCCGAACGGCACGCTCGCCTTGTCCGCGAGGATCGCCATGTGGCCCTCGCCCATGACGTCCATCGGCGGCATGAGCACGCTGCCGTGCGACTGCTCGGCCGCTTTCGCGGTGGCCTCGGCGTCCGCGCTCTGGAAGTACACGGTCCAGGAGGGCGGGCCCTGGTCCGGTGTCGTCTGCATACCGCCGGCCACGGTCTTTCCGTCCAGCTGGAAGAAGCCGTAGCCGCCGGCCTCGGGTCCCGCCGACTGGAACCGCCAGCCGAAGACACCGCCGTAGAAGGAGATGGCGCCGTCGATGTCGGAGGTGCCGACGTCGATCCAGTTCGGTGCGCCGTTGACGAAACGGGTGGTGAGCATGCGCCCTCCTCGGAAGGGTCCCGTTCTCTGCTCTGCCGAGTCTCGCACCGCCCACTGACAATCGCCGCCGTACCGGCGTGAAGGACGCGTATGGACCTGGCGTACCGACGCCGACTCCGTGGATTTCACATCCCGTCGCATCGCGCCGCGCGCCGCCGTGCGCCGTTGTGTGCGGTGGGTCACCATCAGGTGGCCGGAGGCCTCGGGGCATGGCGTTGATCCCGCGTTGATCGAACGTTTTTCGCCGTCCGGCACGCTCTCGTCATGCACATCGACACCATGACCCCGGCCGACCCCGGCTGGCAGGCCCAGGCGCTCTGCGCGCAGACCGGGGCGGAGTTCTTCTTCCCCGAGCCGGGCAGCTCGGTACGTGAGGCGAAGCGCATCTGCGGCATGTGCGAGATGCGCACCGCCTGTCTCGACTACGCCCTGGCGAACGACGAGCGCTTCGGTGTCTGGGGCGGCCTGTCGGAGAAGGAACGACTGGAACTCAGGCGGAACCGCACCTGACGCACGCCCCGTCTGACCGCACCCGACGTACGCCCTGCCCGGCCGCGGACGACGACGCGGCCGGCACGGGCGTTCCCGTACCGGCCGCGTGCACGCGTGCGTGCCGTCAGCCCGCGGCGCGCGCCGCCATGCGGGCCTTGCGGTTGGCGAGCTTCTCGTCGAACTTGGCGGCCTCCGCGTCCAGGCCGCCCATGAACATGCCGAGTTCGTTCTGCGCCTGCTGCCCCTCGGGGCTCAGGCCGTCGATGTCCATGACCTTCAGGTAGCGCAGCACCGGCTGGATCACATCGTCGTGGTGGATGCGCAGGTTGTAGACCTCGCCGATCGCCATCTGCGCGGCGGACCGCTCGAAGCCGGGCATCCCGTGACCGGGCATCCGGAAGTTCACCACGACGTCCCGCACGGCCTGCATGGTCAGGTCGGGGGCGAGGTCGAAGGCGGCCTTCAGGAGGTTGCGGTAGAAGACCATGTGGAGGTTCTCGTCGGTCGCGATGCGGGCCAGCATGCGGTCGCAGACCGGGTCGCCGGACTGGTGGCCGGTGTTGCGGTGCGAGACGCGGGTGGCCAGCTCCTGGAAGGCGACATAGGCGACCGAGTGCAGCATCGAGTGCCGGTTGTCCGACTCGAAGCCCTCGCTCATGTGCGCCATGCGCAGCGCTTCCAGCTTGTCCGGGTCCACCGCGCGCGAGGCGAGCAGGTAGTCGCGCATCACGATGCCGTGGCGGCCCTCCTCGGCCGTCCAGCGGTGCACCCAGGTGCCCCAGGCGCCGTCGCGGCCGAAGAGCGAGGCGATCTCGTGGTGGTAGCTGGGGAGGTTGTCCTCGGTCAGCAGGTTCACGACCAGCGCGATGCGGCCGATCTCGGTGACCTTCGACTGCTCCTTGTCCCAGGCCTCGCCGTCCTCGAAGAGACCGGGGAAGTTACGCCCGTCCGTCCACGGCACGTACTCGTGCGGCATCCAGTCCTTGGTGACGCTCAGGTGCCGGTTGAGTTCCTTCTCGACCACTTCCTCCAGCGCGTACAGCAGTCGGGCGTCGGTCCAGACGGAAGGGCTGCCGAGGTGCGGGGAGGTGATCGTCACGGGAACTCCAGGGGGACGGGCAACAAAGACGGAACAGAGCGGAACGGAACAGAGCGGAACGGAACCGGGTGGGTCCGGCGAGCGGTGCCGGAACCTACGGCATCGTAGGCTACGTATCCGTAGGTTACGTTGCCGTAGGTTAAGAGGGGTGTAAAGAGCCCTGATCAGGCCCTGTTCCCCGGTCTTTCGGGGGCATGTCAGAAAGGTCCAGGACCCGCAGGTCCCAGGGCCGTACGGGTGAAGCGATCACCCATCAGGCGTACAGGTCGCGGAGCCGGACCGAGAGGCATGTCACACAGCCTTCGAGCTTCTCGAACTCACTGATGTCCACCAGCACCGGCTGGTGACCGAGGTCGGCGAACAGCTCCGCCGTCTTCGGCGCGCTCGCCGCCATCAGCAGCTTGTCGCCGCCCAGGAGCACCACATGGGCGCCCGACTCCTCGGGGACCGACAGGAAGCGGGGGAACAGGGACGGGCGGTCCACCAGCGGGATGTGCCCGACGACCGTCCCGTCGGGCAGCGCGGTGACCGCCGACTTCAGGTGCAGCACCTTGCTCACCGGCACGGCCACGACCCGCGCCCCGAGCGGTTCGAAGGCGGCCCGCAGCTGCTGGACGCCGACCGCGTTGGTCCGGCCGCCGCGGCCGACGTAGATCGTGTCCCCGACCTTCAGGACGTCGCCGCCGTCCAGCGTGCCCGGGTCCCAGATCCAGTTGACCGAGCAGCCCAGGCGGGCCACAGCCTCCTCGACCCCGAGGGTCTCCTCGCGCCGGGACTCGGCGCCGGAGCGGGCGATCAGCGCGACGTTCTTGTACATGACGACGGTGTCCTCGACGAACACCGAGTCGGGACAGTCGTCGGCCGGGTCCACCTCCAAGGTGTCCCAGCCGTGCGCGCGCAGCGTCTCCCCGTACGCCTCCCACTGCTCCAGCGCGAGGTCGGCATCGATCTTCTCCCGCTCGATGTGCGTCACCAGGCCTTCGGCGAGGCGCGGGCTCGGGCGGCGGACGAGGGCCTTCTTGCTCGGCACAACAGGACTTCCTCACGGCGGACGGCGGACCGGGCCCGTGGTGCGGGCCCGGTCCGGCCATCATGCAGGGCCCTCAGGCGGGTAGAAAACCCCCCTTGCCATGCTGTGCCCCTCCTGCAACGCGCTCATCCGACCTCCTCCGGCTCCGTCTCGCGCAGCTCTCCGTCCAGCAGCAGCCAGCGCGTGATGCCGATCGACTCCAGGAACGGCAGGTCGTGGGAGGCCACGATCAGCGCGCCTTCGTACGACTCCAGCGCGGTGGTGAGCTGCCGCACGCTCGCCATGTCGAGGTTGTTGGTCGGCTCGTCGAGCATGAGCAGCTGCGGGGCCGGTTCGGCCAGCATCAGGGCGGCCAGCGCGGCCCGGAAGCGCTCGCCGCCGGACAGGGTCGCCGCCTTCTGGTCGGCGCGGGCGCCCCGGAACAGGAAGCGGGCCAGGCGGGCCCGGATCCGGTTGTTGGTGGCGCCCGGCGCGAACCGGGCCACGTTCTCGACGACCGACAGTTCGCCGTCGAGGACGTCGAGCCGCTGCGGCAGGAAACGCAGCGGCACGTGCGCGTGCGCCTCGCCCGACACCGGCGCCAGCTCCCCGGCGATCGTGCGCAGCAGCGTCGTCTTGCCCGCGCCGTTGCGCCCGATCAGCGCGACCCGCTCGGGACCGCGCAGATCGAGACCGCCGGCCACGCGCGCCCCGTAGGCGAGTTCCAGGTCCAGCAGGGTCAGGACGGTACGGCCCGGCGGTACGGCCGTGTACGGCAGGTCGACGCGGATCTCGTCGTCGTCCCTTACGGCCTCCACCGCGTCGTCGAGCCGCTCCTTGGCCTCGGCCAGCCGCTCCTCGTGCATCAGGCGGTGCTTGCCCGCGGACTCCTGCGCCGCGCGCTTGCGCGCACCCATGACGATCTTCGGCTCGCGTTTCTGGTCCCACATCTTCTGCCCGTACCGCTTGCGGCGGGCCAACTTCACCTGTGCGTCGGCCAGTTCGCGCTTCTGCTTGCGCAGGTCGGACTCCGCGACCCGCACCATGCGTTCGGCCGCCTCCTGTTCGGTGGCGAGCGCCTCCTCGTAGGCGGAGAAGTTGCCGCCGTACCAGGTGACCTCACCGCCCCGCAGATCGGCGATCTGGTCGACCAGGTCGAGGAGTTCGCGGTCGTGGCTGACCACGACCATGACGCCGGACCAGGACGACACGGCCGCGTACAGCCGACGGCGCGCGTACAGGTCGAGGTTGTTGGTCGGCTCGTCCAGGAGCAGTACGTCCGGGCGGCGCAGCAGCAGGGCCGCCAGGCGCAGGAGCACCGACTCGCCGCCTGAGAGTTCGCCGACCGTGCGGTCCAACTCGACGTGGCCGAGACCGAGTTCGCCGAGGGTGGCGAGCGCGCGCTCCTCCACGTCCCAGTCGTCGCCGACCGTCTCGAAGTGCTCCTCGGCCACGTCACCCGCCTCGATGGCGTGCAGCGCGGCCCGCCGGCCGGCGATGCCGAGGGCCTCGTCGACGCGCAGCCGGGTGTCGAGCGTGACGTTCTGCGGGAGATAGCCGACCTCGCCCGCGACCCGTACCAGGCCGTCGGCCGGCGCGAGTTCACCGGCGATCAGCTTCAACAGGGTTGATTTTCCGGACCCGTTGACACCGACGAGCCCGGTCCGGCCGGGACCGAAGGCGACGTCGAGGACCTCGAAGACGGGGGTGCCGTCGCGCCAGGCGAAGGAGAGGGACGTGCAGGCGATGGACATGGTCGTAGACATAAGGGCGCCTCGCGATTGCTTGATGCGGTGATGGGCAAACGCGTATCGAGACACCGGAGGCGGCGACGGGGAGGGAAGGAGCGGGACACAGCCCTGGGGCCATGAAAAAGGCCCGCTCCGTCGGGACGGCTCGAATGCCGAGGTCGCACGCGGCACACACACCACAGGCGGGTGGGTGGCTCGGTGTCTCAGAACCTCAGACGAGCAACGTCCTTCTCCAATCGACGGCAACAGGACCGTCACCAACGGTACGAACGCGCCTGATCGCTGTCAACGAATTAACGTGAGCCTCGATCGCCCCCTGAAGGAGACCCCGTGTCCGACGGTTCGCTCTCGCTCCCCGCCCTGCTCTACCTGGTCGCCTGGGACACGGAGACGGGCGAGGGTTCCGGCGCCGCCCCGCAGGCCCGCGCCGGCGCTCTGGTGGAACTGGCCCGGCGCGGTCTCCTCGTCGACGAGGACGACATCGTCACGCCCGTCGACATGGACGCCCTGACCGGGGACGGTCCCCTCGACGAGCTCCTGGAACTGATCCGCGAGTCCCGGCCGCACGGCTGGCGGTCGTGGGTCACGCTGCACGCGCGCGAGACGGCGGACGCCCTGCGGGAGCAGCTGACCGCCGAGGGCTATCTGCGCACCGAGCGGAAGCGGGTCCTCGGCGTCTTCCCGGGCGTGGAGCACAAGCTGGAGCGGGCCGCCGACGTGGCCGCGCTGCGCGCCGAGATCCAGGAGGTCCTGGACGGGCCGGTCCCCGTCGCGGAGGTACCGGAGCGGGACGCGACCGCCGCCGTCCTGGCCGCCGCGGCCGAGCTGGGCACTCCGACCCCGGTCAAGGACCCGGAGCGCGTCGAGCAGCTGGTCGCGCATGTCGGAACGGGCGTGCCCGGGCTGCGGAAGGTGATCGACGAGGTGCGTACGGCGCTGACGCCCGTGCCCGCGGAGGCGGGGGAGTAGGCGCCTTTCGCGCGGTCTCCCGACCGTCCTCGCGAGGGTCACGTACATGTCGGATTCCTGCCAGCCTCCACCCCGCCGCGGCTGCTTGGCTGGGCGGCATGACGACCGAGAACCCCCTCCGTGACCGCGCTCTCGCCTTCCGCTCGCTGCACGTCCCGGGCGATCCGCTCGTCCTGCCCAACGCCTGGGACACCGCGAGCGCCCGCATCGTCGAGGACGCCGGTGCCGCGGCCGTCGCGACCACCAGCGCCGGGCTCGCCTGGGCGCTGGGCGCGGCGGACGGCGACCGGCTCGACCGCGAGGCGGCCCTCGGCGCCGTCGCGCGCATCGTCGCCTCGGTGGACGTGCCCGTCAGCGCGGACATCGAGAGCGGATACGCGCAGGACGCGGCCGGGGTGGCCGACACCATCCGCGCGGTGATCGCGGCCGGGGCGGCCGGCGTGAACATCGAGGACGCGCTGTACGCGGCCGGGGCGGGGCCGCTGCGGCCGGTGGCCGAACAGGCCGAGCGCATCGCCGCCGCGCGTGCGGCGGCCGACTCGGCGGGCGTGCCGCTGTTCGTGAACGCCCGTATCGACACGTTCCTGCGCGGTGATGGGGAAGTGGACGTCACCCTGGAGCGGGCCGCCGCCTTCCTCGCGGCGGGCGCCGACGGGATCTTCGTCCCCGGGGCCGTCGAGCCGGGGACGGTCAAGCTCCTCGCCGACGGAATCGAGGGGCCGCTGAACGTGATGGTGCATCCGGGCGCGGCGCCGGTCGCCGAGCTGGCCGCGCTCGGTGTCGCGCGCGTGAGCGCCGGTTCAGGGCTCGCGCAGGCCGCGCACGCCTTGGTCCGCCGTGCCGCGCGGGAGCTGCTGGACACGGGGACGTACGACGCGCTGACGGACGCGCTGGACTACGGCGAGCTCAACGCGTTGCTGGGCGCCGTGCGTTAGCAGGCGTCCCGCATGAGCTCGGCCAGGTCGCGGTCGAGGTCGAGGTGGAGGTGTTCGAAGCCCACGGGCACCAGGTCGCTGGTGGCCTGGAGGAACCGGCGTATCTGCTCCGAGTGGACGTGCACCACGGCGGTGCCCTCGGGGGCGTGGAACTCCAGGACGGTGCGGTCGTACCCGTACGGCCGCACCCGGACGTCTCCGGTGCCCTCGGCGCTGTGCAGGCCGGCCGCGAGGAGTTCGCGCGCGAAGGTCCAGCAGACCTCCACGCCCTCCAGGGTGGCCGGGGCCGGGAAGGTCATACGGATCGCGAACGGATCGCGGCGGTCGTAGTGCAGCTTGGCCGGGATGCTCGGCATGCGCGGAGCGGCCGCGACGAGGCGGGCCTCCACGGGCTGCTCGATGACGGTGATCAACGCCTTGCTCCCTCGTGACGGCTGGACGGTGGGGTCGACGGATAAGGCCGGCCAATGGAAGAGACGTCGGAATCGGTCAATCAGTGCACACGAATTGCTAGTGACCTCCGTCACCGCTTTCATTCACGGAAGTGAAATAGTCGGCCCGCCGGTCAGCACGGGCCCTTGCGGTGGGCCCGGGGACGGTGTGCCGGAGCGGACGCGGCCATCTGGACGGCACCCTTCCCGTCGGCTAGCTTCGCCCGCCATGAGGCCCATGGGGAAGACGCGACGCATGAGACGTACGGTTCGCACGGTGGCCGCGGGGGCGGTGAGCGCGGCGGCACTGGCCGCCCTGACCGCCGTACCGGCGCAGGCGCACGAGCCACAGCACCGGGCGCCGCACTGGGAGCTCAAGGACACCGGGGCCGCCGACGTGCGCTTCCGTGGCCTCGCGGCCGTCGAGCGCGACACCGCGTGGGTGGCCGGCACCGCGGGCACCGTGCTGCGGACCACGGATGGCGGCAAGAAGTGGCGGAACGTCTCGCCGCCGGGCGCGACCGACCTGCAGTTCCGGGACATCGAGGCGTTCGACGCGCGGCGCGCCGTGGTGCTGGCCATCGGCGAGGGCGAGGCCTCCCGCGTCTACCGCACCGAGGACGCGGGCCGGACCTGGACGGAGTCCTTCCGCAACACCGACGCCGCCGCCTTCTACGACTGCCTGACCTTCTTCGACAGCCGCCACGGCCTCGCCATGAGCGACCCGGTGGACGGGAAGTTCCGCATCCTGTCGACCGGCGACGGCGGCCGCTCCTGGAAGGTGCTCCCGAACGCCGGTATGCCCGCCGCCCTGACCGGTGAGGCCGGGTTCGCCGCCAGCGGGCAGTGCCTGGTCTCCTCGGGTCCGTCGGACGTGTGGCTCGCCACCGGAGGCGGCGCCCACGCGCGCGTGCTGCACTCCGCGGACCGCGGAGTGCACTGGACGGCCACCGACACACCGATCCCGGCGGGCGACCCGGCCAAGGGCGTCTTCGCGCTCGCCTTCCGCGACCGCACCCACGGCCTCGCGGTCGGCGGCGACTACCGCGCCGACCGGACCTCTCCGCAGGCCGCCGCCCGCACCACCGACGCCGGCCGCACCTGGCGGCCCGCCACCCAGCCGCCGCCCGCCTACCGCTCCGGCGTCGCCTGGCTCCCGCACAGCCGCACCACCGCCCTCGCCGTCGGCCCCACCGGCACCGACCTGACCAGCGACGGCGGCCGCACCTGGCGCACCGTCGACACGGGCTCCTACGACACCGTGGACTGCACCGCCGACCGGGCCTGCTGGGCCGCCGGCGAACAGGGCCGGGTGGCCCGCCTGGAGAGGTGACGCGTCCGCGGGGAACGCGAGTGACCGGTCGCGAGGTCCGACCTGACCGCGGGCCGGTCCGGCCGGGAACCGTACGCTCGTCCCCACCATGACGACCGTACGCATCCCCGCGGGCTGGCCCGCGACCGAGGAGCAGGCCCGCGATGTCCAGGACGAACTGCGCGCGCGGGTAGTGCTCGACGAACCCGGACCACCACCCGGAAGCGGAGTGGTGACCGGCGTCGACGTGGCCTACGACGACGAACGGGACGTCGTCGCGGCCGCGGCCGTCGTCCTGGACGCGGCCACCCTGGACGTCGTCGCCGAGGCCACCGCCGTCGGCCGGATCTCCTTCCCGTACGTCCCCGGCCTGCTGGCCTTCCGCGAGATCCCCACCGTCCTGGCCGCCCTCGACGCGCTGCCGTGCCCGCCGGGACTGGTCGTCTGCGACGGCTACGGCCGCGCCCACCCGCGCCGCTTCGGCCTCGCCAGCCACCTCGGGGTGCTCACCGGCCTGCCCACGATCGGCGTCGCCAAGAACCCGTTCACCTTCGCGTACGACGAACCCGGCGCCCCGCGGGGGAGCACGTCCCCGCTCCTCGCGGGCACCGAGGAGGTCGGCCGCGCCGTGCGCACCAGGGACGCCGTCAAGCCGGTCTTCGTCTCCGTCGGCCACCGCACGGGCCTCGACAACGCCTGCGCGCACGTACTCGCCCTGACCCCCGCGTTCCGCCTCCCGGAGACGACCCGCAGGGCGGATGCCCTGTGCCGCAGCGCCCTGCGGGCGGCGACGGAAAGCGGGTGAGGCGGCGGGAGTCGGGTACGGGGCGGGCGTGAACTGAGTACCCGGACTGAGTATCTGTACGGATGTGGACGCACCCGCCCGGTCGGCAGGCTGTGCGCCATGACGACGCACCGCATGACGACCCGCCGTATGACGAGCCGCCGCGACCCGAAGCCGCTCGCGGACCCGAACCGTCCCGTCGAGCGGGTCGTGAACCTCGCGCTGGTCCTCGCCGTGCTGGCGGGCGTCGGCTGGATCGGCGGGATGATCTACACGGTCGCCGGGTGGACGCTCTAGGGATCGGCCGCCGGCCTTCGCGAAGCTCCAGTGGGCCGGATCACCAGCTCGCCACCACCCGGAACGTGAGCCCGGCCGCGCGCAGCCGCTCGGTCAGCGCGTCACCCATCGCGACGGCCGTGGTGACCTGACCCGCCGTCGGCGGAAGGTCGTCAAACGCGAGGGACAGCGCGGACTCGGCGAACATCTTCGCCGTCTCGCCGTAGCCCGGGTCGCCGCCCGCGACCTCCGTGAACACTCGCCGGCCGCCACCTTCGCCGACGAAGCGCACCGTGAACCAGCTCTTCGCCCGCTTCTCCGGACCCGGCCCGTCCCCCGGCTTGAACCGGTCGGACAACCAGCGCCGGGCAACGGGTAGTTGGGCCGCGGCGAAGATCCCGCCGGTGAGCGCGATCCCGCCCACCGCGACGGGCAGATACCGGGCGGCCGCGTAGTGCCGGTAGCGGAAGTCGGGGCCGTAGCGCTCCAGTGCCCGCGCCGACCGGCGCACGATCTGCGGGTCGATCGTCGGCAGCGGCAGCGCCCACGCGCCGACCTCCTTCGCGAACCGCGGTGCTCCCATCGGCGCCAGCGCCCGACGCCCCACCAGCCGCGGCTCGTGCCGTTTGCGGTCGCGCTCGGCGGTCAGCATGGGCCGCCAGCGCGCGAACTGGTTGAGCGCCGAGGCGAACGTGCCGCCCGAGAACATGGCGTCCGCCGTCACGTACCCGTCGACCGTCAGCGGCACCCCCTCCGGCAGCTGCCGGACCGTGAAGTACGCGCCCAGGTCGTGCGGCACCGAGTCGAAACCGCAGGCGTGCACCAGCCGGGCACCGGTCTCACGCGCGCGTGCGTCGTGCCGGACATACGTGAGGTCCACGAACTCGGGCTCACCACTGAGGTCGAGATAGTCCGCGCCGCTGTCCGCGCACGCGGCCACCAGGTCCTGACCGTGCAGCACGTACGGCCCCACCGTCGTCGCCACCACGCGCGCGTGCTCGGCGAGTTGGCGCAGCGAGGCCGGATCCGCGACGTCCGCGCGCAGCACCCCGACCTTCCCGCCGCCGGGCAGCCGCTCGCGCAGCCGCTCCAGCTTCCCTTCGTCGCGGCCCGCGATCGCCCAGCGCAGATCCTCGGGCGCGTGCGCGGCGAGGTACTCCGCGGTCAGCGTTCCGACGAAGCCGGTGGCTCCGAAGAGAACGATGTCGTACGGACGGTCCGTCCTGTTCAGCCTGCTCATGACACCCCTCGGTCCGCGGCGCGCGCCGTTGTCGGTGGCCGAGGCTAGCGTGAAGGGTGCGGAGCCCGAAGACGAGCCCGGAGGTGTGCCGGTGGCGGTGGACAGGAACGCCCTGAAGAAGTGGGAGAAAGTGCGCGAGTTCGCCCTCGGGCTGCCCGGTGCCGTCGAGGAGTTCCCCTGGGGCGAGAGCGTCGCGAAGGTCAACAAGAAGGTGTTCGTCTTCCTCGGCGTCGACGACGGCAGCTATCCCCTGGCGCTCACCGTGAAGCTCAAGGACGAGGAGGCGCACGCCCACGCCCTGACCTCCCCGGGCGCCGAGCCGGCGGGCTACGGCCTCGGCAAGGCGGGCTGGGTGCGGGTGCCGCTGGCGGAGAAGGGCGCGCCGGCCGCCGAGCTGCTGTGCGACTGGGTGGAGGAGAGCTACCGCGCGATCGCGCCGAAGCGGCTGACGGCTGAACTGGACGAGAGCGGCTGATGTCGGAGCCGGTCGAGCGTTGAGCCGTGAGCCGGATACCGGTCGCCTGACCGGTACCGGATCGGTGGGACGTGCGCCGATAATTGGCTAAGCGCTTGCTCGTTCGGGCTTGTGCTCGATGGAACGTGTTCTTAACATCGTTGGTGTTACATCAGTTGTGTCACACCTCTGGGGGCCGGATGGCGACGACGCCAGGACAGGGACCGCTCGTCGGCGTGCGCGTGGTCGAGCTGGCCGGGATCGGGCCCGCGCCCTTCGCCGCCATGCTCCTGGCCGACCTGGGCGCAGACGTCGTGCGCGTGGACCGACCCGGCGGCGTGGGACTGGGGATCAACCCGGACTACGACGTCACCAACCGCAACAAGCGCTCGGTGATCGTCGACCTGAAGTCCCCGGACGGCCCGACCCGCGTCCTCGACCTCGCCGAACGCGCCGACATCCTCATCGAGGGCCTCCGCCCCGGCGTAGCCGAGCGCGTCGGCGTCGGACCCGAGGCCTGCCACGCCCGCAACCCGCGCCTGGTCTACGGCCGCATGACCGGCTGGGGGCAGGACGGCCCCCTCGCCCACCGCGCCGGACACGACATCGCCTACCTGGCCGTCACCGGCACCCTCGGCATGATCGGCGACCCGGACCGGCCGCCGGCCGCCCCCGCCAACCTCCTCGGCGACTACGGGGGCGGCTCGCTCTACCTCGTCGTCGGAGTCCTCGCCGCCCTCCACCACGCGCGCGTGAGCGGCGCCGGCCAGGTCGTGGACGCCGCGATCGTCGACGGCGCCTCCCACCTGGCGGCGATGATCCACGGCATGGTCGCGGCGGGCGGCTGGCAGGACCGGCGCGGCGCCAACCTCCTGGACGGCGGCTGCCCGTACTACGGCACGTACGAGACCGCCGACGGGAAGTACATGGCGGTGGGAGCCCTGGAGCCGCAGTTCTACGCGGAGTTCGTGACCCTCCTCGGGATCCCCGACCAGGCCGACGCCCGCAAGGACTGGGCCCGTTGGGGCGAGCTGCGCGAGGCCGTCGCCGCGCGCTTCCGCAGCCGTACACGCGAGGAGTGGACGGCCGTCTTCGAGGGCACGGACGCGTGCGTGGCGCCCGTACTGTCGCTCGGCGAGGCCCCGCACCACCCGCACCTCGCCGCCCGCGGCACCTTCACCGACCACGGCGGCATCACCCAGCCCGCCCCCGCGCCCCGCTTCTCCGCGACCCCCACGACCGTCCGCACCGGTCCCGCCCGACCGGGCGCGGACACGACCGAGGTGGCGCGCGACTGGGACGTGCCCCGCCTCACCAAGGACCTGCCATGAAGCGCCGGATCTTCGCCCCCGAGCACGACGCGTTCCGTGAGACCGTACGGGCCTTCCTGGCCAGGGAGGTGCTGCCGTACTACGAGCAGTGGGAGAAGGACGGCATCGTCGCGCGCGAGGCCTGGCGCGCGGCCGGCAAACAGGGGTTGCTCGGGCTCGCCGTGCCCGAGGAGTACGGGGGCGGCGGCACCCGCGACTTCCGTTACAGCGCCGTACTCGCCGAGGAGTTCACGCGCGCGGGCGCACCCGGGCTCGCCATCGGCCTCCACAACGACATCATCGGCCCCTACCTCACCGGCCTCGCCACCGAGGAGCAGAAGCGCCGCTGGCTGCCCGGCTTCTGCGACGGCTCGCTGATCACGGCCATCGCCATGACCGAACCCGGCGCGGGATCCGACCTCCAGGGCATCCGGACGCACGCCGAGGACAAGGGCGACCACTGGCTGCTCAACGGCTCCAAGACGTTCATCTCCAACGGGATCCTGGCCGACCTCGTGATCGTGGTCGCCAGGACCACGCCGGAGGGCGGTGCGCACGGGCTGTCGCTGCTGGTCGTCGAGCGGGACACGGCCGGCTTCGAGCGCGGTCGCAACCTCGACAAGATCGGCCAGAAGGCGCAGGACACCGCCGAGTTGTTCTTCACCGACGTACGCGTCCCGAAGGAGAACCTGCTGGGCGAGCTCAACGGCGCGTTCGTGCATCTGATGACCAACCTCGCCCAGGAGCGCCTGCACATCGGCGTCGCCGCGATCGCCGCGGCCGAGCACGTCCTGGAGATCACCACCGACTACGTCAAGGAGCGCGAGGCCTTCGGCCGGCCGCTCGCCACCAAGCAGCACATCCGGTTCGAGATAGCCGAGATGGCCACCGAGTGCGCCGTCACCCGCGCCTTCCTCGACCGCTGCATCGAGGAGCACGACAGCGGCACGCTCGACGCCGTGCACGCCTCCATGGCCAAGTGGTGGGCGACCGAGCTGCAGAAGCGGGTCGCCGACCGCTGCCTCCAACTGCACGGCGGCTACGGCTACATGACCGAGTACCCCGTGGCCCGGGCGTTCACCGACGGCCGCATCCAGACCATCTACGGCGGCACGACCGAGATCATGAAAGAGATCATCGGCCGTTCCCTGCTGGGCTGACCCTCATTGAAAGGCTTCCCCGTGACCACCGAAGCGTACGTGTACGACGCGATCCGCACCCCGCGCGGCCGAGGCAAGGCGAACGGCGCCCTGCACGGCACCAAGCCCATCGACCTGGTCGTCGGACTCATCCACGAGATCCGCGACCGCTTCCCGGGCCTGGACCCGGCCGCGATCGACGACATCGTGCTGGGCGTCGTCGGCCCGGTCGGCGACCAGGGCTCCGACATCGCCCGCATCGCCGCGATCGCCGCCGGACTGCCGGACACGGTCGCGGGCGTCCAGGAGAACCGCTTCTGTGCCTCGGGCCTGGAAGCCGTCAACATGGCCGCCGCCAAGGTCCGTTCGGGCTTCGAGGACCTCGTCCTGGCGGGCGGCGTCGAGTCCATGTCGCGGGTGCCGATGGCCTCCGACGGGGGCGCCTGGTTCAACGACCCGATGACCAACCTGGCCGTCAACTTCGTGCCGCAGGGCATCGGCGCCGACCTCATCGCCACCATCGAGGGCTTCACGCGGCGTGACGTCGACGAGTACGCGGCGCTGTCCCAGGAGCGGGCGGCCACCGCCTGGAAGGAGGGCCGCTTCGAGCGGTCCCTCGTGCCCGTCAAGGACCGCAGCGGGCTCGTCGTCCTCGACCACGACGAGCACATGCGCCCCGGCACCACGGCCGACTCCCTCGCCAAACTGAAGCCGTCCTTCGCGGACATCGGCGACCTGGGCGGCTTCGACGCGGTGGCCCTGCAGAAGTACCACTGGGTCGAGAAGATCGACCACGTCCACCACGCGGGCAACTCCTCCGGCATCGTCGACGGCGCCGCCCTGGTCGCCATCGGCACCAAGGAGGTCGGCGACCGCTACGGGCTCACCCCGCGCGCGCGGATCGTCTCCGCCGCCGTCTCCGGCTCCGAGCCCACCATCATGCTCACGGGTCCCGCCCCCGCCAGCCGCAAGGCGCTCGCCAAGGCGGGCCTGACCGTCGACGACATCGACCTCTTCGAGATGAACGAGGCCTTCGCCGCGGTCGTCCTGCGCTTCGCCAAGGACATGGGCATCTCCCTGGACAAGGTCAACGTCAACGGCGGCGCGATCTCCCTGGGCCACCCGCTCGGCGCGACCGGCGCGATGCTGCTGGGCACCCTCGTCGACGAACTGGAGCGCCAGGACAAGCGGTACGGCCTCGCCACGCTGTGCGTGGGCGGCGGCATGGGCATCGCCACGATCGTCGAACGCATCTGATTCCCGGCGGAATCGGCGGACCACACGACCTCAACGGCTTCTACGGAGACCCTGTCATGACACAGAGCACCACCATCCGCTGGGAACAGGACCGCAGCGGTGTCGTCACGCTCGTCCTCGACGACCCGAACCAGTCCGCGAACACGATGAACTCGGCCTTCCGCGAGTCCCTCGCCGCGGTGACCGACCGCCTGGAGGCCGAGAAGGACTCCATCCGCGGCGTCATCCTCACCTCGGCCAAGAAGACCTTCTTCGCCGGCGGCGACCTGCGCGACCTCATCCGGGTCACCCCGGAGACCGCGCAGGAGCTGTTCGACGGCGGCCTGGCCATCAAGCGCAACCTGCGCCGCATCGAGACGCTGGGCAAGCCGGTCGTCGCCGCGATCAACGGCGCGGCTCTGGGCGGCGGTTACGAGATCGCGCTCGCCTGCCACCACCGGGTCGCCCTGGACGCGCCCGGCACCAAGATCGGCTGCCCCGAGGTCACCCTCGGCCTGCTCCCCGGAGGCGGCGGCGTCGCCCGCACCGTCCGTCTGCTCGGCATCGCCGACGCGCTGCTCAAGGTCCTCCTCCAGGGTACCCAGTACAACCCGCAACGGGCCCTGCAGAACGGCCTGATCGACGACGTGGCCGCCACCCCCGACGAGCTCCTCACCAAGGCCCGCGCCTTCATCGAGGCCCACCCCGAGTCGCAGCAGCCCTGGGACAAGCCCGGCTACCGCATCCCGGGCGGCACCCCCGCCAACCCGAAGTTCGCGGCCAACCTCCCGGCCTTCCCGGCGAATCTGCGCAAGCAGACGAACGGCGCGCCCTACCCGGCCCCGCGGGCCATCCTCGCGGCCGCCGTCGAGGGGTCCCAGGTCGACTTCGAGACCGCGCAGGTCATCGAGGCCCGCTACTTCGTCGAACTGGCCGCGGGACAGACCTCGAAGAACATGATCCAGGCGTTCTTCTTCGACCTCCAGGCCGTCAACTCCGGCGCCAACCGCCCCAAGGGCATCGAGCCCCGGAAGGTCCGCAAGGTGGCCGTCCTCGGCGCGGGCATGATGGGCGCGGGCATCGCCTATTCGTGCGCCCGCGCGGGCATCGAGGTGATCCTCAAGGACGTAACTCCGGAAGCGGCGGCCAAGGGCAAGGCGTACTCCGAGAAACTGTGCGCCAAGGCGGTCTCCCGGGGCCGTGCGACCCAGGAGAAGGCGGACACGCTCCTGGCCCGCATCACGCCCACCGCGGACCCGGCGGACCTGGCGGGCTGCGACGCGGTCATCGAGGCGGTCTTCGAGGACACAGCGCTCAAGCACAAGGTCTTCCAGGAGATCCAGCACGTAGTCGAGCCGGACGCGCTGCTGTGCTCCAACACCTCCACGCTCCCGATCACCGCACTGGCCGAAGGGGTGGACCGCCAGGCGGACTTCATCGGCCTGCACTTCTTCTCGCCGGTGGACAAGATGCCGTTGGTGGAGATCATCAAGGGCGAACGGACGGGCGACGAGGCGTTGGCCCAGGCCTTCGACCTGGTCCGCCAGATCAACAAGACCCCGATCGTGGTGAACGACTCCCGAGGCTTCTTCACCTCCCGGGTCATCGGCCACTTCATCAACGAGGGCGTCGCGATGGTCGGCGAGGGCATCGAGCCGGCGTCGATCGAACAGGCGGCGGCCCAGGCCGGCTACCCGGCCAAGGTCCTCTCCCTCGTGGACGAGCTGACCCTCACGCTCCCGCGCAAGATCCGCAAGGAGTCCAAGCGGGCCGTCGAAGAGGCGGGCGGCACCTGGCCGGCACACCCCGCCGAGGCCGTTGTCGACCGCATGGTCGACGAGTTCGACCGCACCGGCCGCAGCGGCGGGGCGGGCTTCTACGACTACGACGCGGACGGCAAGCGAGTCGGCCTCTGGCCGGGCCTGCGCGAACACTTCACCAAGCCGGGCCACGAGATCCCCTTCGAGGACATGCAGGAACGCATGCTCTTCTCGGAGGCCCTGGACACGGTAAAGCTCCTGGAGGAGGGCGTGTTGACGTCGGTGGCCGACGCCAACATCGGGTCCGTCTTCGGCATCGGCTTCCCCGGCTGGACCGGCGGAGTCCTCCAGTACATCAACGGCTACGAGGGTGGCGTCACCGGCTTCGTAACCCGCGCGCGTGAACTGGCGGCCCGCTACGGCGAGCGCTTCAATCCGCCGGCACTGCTGGTGGAGAAGGCGGAGAAGGGGGAGCGTTTCGGGGACGCTTGACACTTGCTCACGCGCGCTTCTCGACGCCGGTACGGGCCTTGGTCCTTTGCCTTTCGGCCCGTCCGGCGTCGAGGACGAGGGCAGCGGCTTCCTGACCGGGCAGACGCTCGACGTCTCAGGAGGGTCGGCGCTCCTGTGACCCGTCGACCCAGGCGTGCAGCTCCTCCTTGAGGGACCGCTGGAAGGTGGTGAGCAGCGCCTGCAGCACCAGCGGCTCCATGTGGGCGGACAGGGACCTGACGGCCCGCGCGTCCCGCTCCCGGACCTCCCCGCGGAACAGCTCCGACAGCTCGTGCGCCGCCGCGCGCGAGTGCGCGATCAGCACCTGGCGCGAGGCGAGGATCGCCTCCTCGGACAAGGGCACATCGAGCAACCGCACCCCGAGCCGCAGCAGCCCGACGTCGACGAGATAGCCGCCGCCCTCCTCGGACCGCACCACACCCATCGCACCGAGCCGCTCGACATCATGGTCGCTCAACGCCCGCCCGGCCCGCTCCCGCAGCTCCGCCGGGCTCAGCGTCTCCAGCGTCTCCGGCGCCCAGGAGGACACCACGGCCCGGTGAATGGCGAGGTCCTGGGCGGTGAGATCCGGCGGCAGCTGCTGCAGATACCGTTCGATGGCCGCCAGCGTCATGCCCTGGTGCTGCAGCTCCTCGATGAGCGCCAGCCGGTCCAGGTGCTCCCCGCTGTAGTGCCCCACCCGACGCGGCCCGATCACCGGCGGCGGCAGCAGCCCCTTGGTGCTGTAGAACCGAACCGTACGAACCGTGACCCCGGCCCGCGCGGCCAGTTCGTCGATGGTGAGCGTCGGCTCCTCGGTGTCGGTCGTCATGCGTATCAGTATCGCTGTCTCACCACCACTGTGACACCTCTTACGCGACCTCGACGGCGACCCCGGCTCGTCCGAGGCCGTTGTCAGTGGCGAGCCGTACGGTGACGTCATGGCAGAGATCATCTACACACGGGGTGACGCCACCGTTCCGTCGGTGAAGGGCGTCAAGGTGATCGCCCATGTCTGCAACGACATCGGGGGATGGGGAAAGGGCTTCGTCCTGGCCCTCTCCCGTCGTTGGCCGGAGCCGGAGGCCGCGTACCGGGCCTGGCACCGCGACCGCGCACAGAACGACTTCGGTCTGGGCGCCGCGCAGTTCGTCCAGGTCGAGCGTTATGTGTGGGTGGCCAACATGGTCGGCCAGCGCGGCACGAGGACCGGCAGCAAAGGCGTCCCGGTCCGGTACGAGGCCATCGACACGGCTCTCGGCAAGCTGGCCGACAAGGCCCTGGAGCTGAGCGCGTCCGTCCACATGCCCCGCATAGGCTGCGGCCTGGCCGGCGGCAAGTGGTCACGCGTCGAACCGCTGGTGACGGAGCGACTGGTCGCGCGCGGGGTCCGGGTCACGGTCTACGACCACGGGGACTGACCAAAGGACAGCGATGACCACGCCGTGAAGGGGCGCGGGGAACTGCGCGACCAGCCACACCGGACGCGCAGCCCCCACACAACCGAACCGGGCAACCCCTCAGTGGGCGCCTTCGTGCACATCATTCGTCGTCGCGATCTTCTTCCACGACTTGGGCTGAACAAGGGGCGCCGACCGAGTGATCGACGCCGAGCCCGCCGCCGGGGCGCCCGGCTTGGTCGGCTGGAACAGCCACGTGTCGAAGAGCGCCGACAACGACTGCCCGGACACCCGCTCGGCGAACGCCTGGAAGTCGGCGACGGACGCGTTGCCGTACGCGTGCTCCTTCGGCCACCCCTTCAGGATCGCGAAGAACGCGTCGTCGCCGACGGCGTTGCGCAACGTCTGGATCGCCAGCGCGCCGCGGTCGTAGACGGCGAGGGCGAACTGGTCGTCCGGACCGGGGTCACCCGGCTTCACGGTCCAGAACGCGTCGTCGGCCGGGTGCGAGGCGTACACGTAGTCGGCGAGTTCCTGGGTCGTGCCCTCGCCCTCGTGCTCGGACCACAGCCACTGCGCGTACCGGGCGAAGCCCTCGTTGATCCAGATGTCCTTCCAGCCCTTCAGGGACACGCTGTCGCCGTACCACTGGTGCGCCAACTCGTGCACCACGACCGACGTGTTCGAGCCGTTCGCGAACTGCCGGGGGCTGTAGTAGACGCGGGTCTGGGTCTCCAGCGCGTACCCGGTGGTCGTGTTGGGCACGTAGCCGCCGGCCGAACTGAAGGGATACGGCCCGAAGTAGCCGCTCAGCCAGTCGACCAGCTCCCCGGTCCGCTCCACGCTCGCCCGCGCCGCCCCGTCGTTGTCGCCGAGGTCCTTGCTGTAGGCGTTGACGACCGGCACCCCGCCCTCGGAGGTGCTCGTCGTGATGTCGAACTTCCCGACCGCGAGGGTGGTGAGGTAGGTCGCCTGTGGCTTGTTCTCACGCCAGTTGTAGCGGGTCCAGCCGCGCTGCGAACTCGTCGACTGGAGCAGCCCGTTGGAGATCACCTGCGTGCCGTTCGGCACCGCCACCGACACGTCGTAGGTCGCCTTGTCGAGCGGGTGGTCGTTGCTCGGGTACCACCACCAGGCCGACTCGGGCTCGTCCGCCGCGATCGCCCCGTCGGGCGTGCGGTGCCAGGTCGAGAAGCCGTACGCGCTCTTCGTGGACGGCACCCCGCTGTAGCGCACGACCACGGTGATCACCGTGCCCTTGGCCAGCGGTGTCTTCGGCGTGACCACCAGCTCGTGCTGGCCCGAGGTCGTGAAGGAGGCCGCCGCGCCGTTGACCCGCACCTCGCTGACGTCCAGCAGGAAGTCCAGGTCGAAGCTCGACAGATCCTGCGTGGTCTTCGCCAGGATCGTCGCCGTACCCGCCAACTCGTCGGTGGTGGGCTGGTATTGAAGTCTCAGGTCGTAGTGGGAGACGTCGTATCCGCCGTTGCCGTAGGCCGGGTAGTAGGGGTCGCCGATACCGGGCGCGCCGGGGGAGAAGCTCGCGGCCGACGCCGGGATCGCCAGCATCAGGGACGCGGCGGCAAGTGCGCCCGGCGCGATGATTCTGCGGTGCACGAAAGGCTCCAAGTGTTGGGGGCACGAAGGCTGTTCGAAGCCTATTCAGTCTCTGTGCACCCATCCCTGTCCACGGCCCCTCCTGTCACACGATCGCCATTCGGCCGACATGAGCGAGGTCCACGCAGGGGCCTTATTCGGCCACAGGGGCGCCACAGTTCGCGCATAGTCCTCTTCTGTGCGGGAGTTGACCGAGGTACCGTCCCGCGCATGCCGACACGCACGCGCTTCACGACCTGGAGACCGCTCGCGACGGCGGCCATCGCCGCCCTCATGGCCGCGTTCCTCACCCCGATCGCGGCCCACGCGGCCCCTCGGGAGAGCCAACCTGTCTACTCCTACGACAACGCTGTCCGCGAGGCCGTCTGGGTGGACACCGGCCTCGACGGCGACGGCGACGGCCGGCACGACCGCGTGGCCGTGGACATCGTCCGGCCCCGCGAACCGGCCCAGCAGGGCCGCAAGATCCCCGTCATCATGGACGCCAGCCCGTACTACTCCTGCTGCGGACGCGGCAACGAGGGCCAGCTGAAGACGTACGACGCCCATGGTGACGTCGTCCAGATGCCGCTCTTCTACGACAACTACTTCGTACCCCGCGGCTACGCGTTCGTCGGTGTCGACCTCGCCGGCACCAACCGCTCCGACGGCTGCGTCGACGTCGGTGGCCGCTCCGACATCCAGTCCGCGAAGGCCGTCGTCGACTGGCTGAACGGCCGCGCCAAGGCGTACACCACCCGCACCGGAACCGCACGCGCCAAGGCGAGTTGGACCAACGGCAAGACGGGCATGATCGGCAAGAGCTGGGACGGCACGATCGCCAACGGCGTCGCCGCCACCGGGGTCAAGGGCCTGAAGACGATCGTCCCGATCAGCGCCATCTCCTCCTGGTACGACTACTACTTCGCCAAGGGCGCGCCCCTGTACGACTCGGGCCCCGACTGGCTCTCCGACTACGTCGACAGCCCGGACGCCCGCGCCAAGTGCGCCGCCGTCCAGCAGAAGATCGTCGACGGAGCCCCGCGCACCGGTGACTGGACGAAGTTCTGGACCGAGCGCGACTACGTGAAGGACGCGAGCAAGGTCAGGGCGAGCGTCTTCCTGACCCACGGCCTCCAGGACCTCAACGTCCGCACCAAGCACTTCGGCCAGTGGTGGGACGCCCTCGCCAAGAACGGCGTCGAGCGCAAGATCTGGCTCTCCCAGACCGGCCACGTCGACCCCTTCGACTTCCGCCGCGGCGCCTGGGTCGACACCCTGCACCGCTGGTTCGACCACGAACTCCTCGGCTACGACAACGGAATCGACCGCGAGCCGATGGCCGACGTCGAGCGCCACCCCGACCAGTGGGTCACCTCCTCGGTCTGGCCCCCGCGAGGCACGGCCACCACGACCCTGCGCCCCGACCAGGGCACCCAGGCCGGAGTCGGCACCCTCGGCCTCACCAAGGGCGACGGCACCGAGACCTTCACCGACGACCCGCAGCTGAGCGAGACCGACTGGGCCGCCCAGATCGACACCTCGACCCCCGCCAAGGCGGGTTTCGTGACGAAGCCGCTCAGCGGCGACCTGCGCGTGTCCGGCTCATCCAAGGTCACCGTCACCGCGACCCCGACCACCCCGACGGCCCACCTCTCCGCCGTCCTGGTCGACCTGGGCCCCGACACGATCCGTGACTACGCGGCCGGCGGCGAGGGCATCAGCACGCTCACCGACCGCAGTTGCTGGGGCGCGAGCACCACGGGCGACAGCGCCTGCTTCAAGAACACCGCGGCGAAGAAGGCCGACGTCGACTACACGGTGGTCAGCCGCGGTTGGGCCGACCTCGGCAACTACGCCTCCGACCGCAGGGGAGTTGCGCTCACCCCGGGCAAGGCGTACACCATCACCCTCGACCTCGCGGCGACCGACCACGTCGTCCCGGCGGGACACCGCCTCGCCCTGATCGTCGCGGGCACCGACAAGGACCTCATCGATCCGCCGGCCGACACGCCGACGCTCACCGTCGACCTGGCGCGTACGTCCGCGCGCGTTCCGCTGGTCGGCGGCGCGTCCGCGTTCCGGCACGCCACCTCGGGCACATCCGGCGCGGCGGCGGAAGCGACGGACCTCGACGGGGTCCGCGTGCCGCGCACCCACCGCGTACCGGACGGAAGTTGACGGACCGTCGGCCCACGGCGTCCGCGCCGTGGGCCGACGGACTCGGGGACCGCCACCGCTGCTGACCACAGCGTGGAACCGCTGCTGACCACGGCGTGACACGGCCCCTGACCACAGCGCACGACGCACCACCACGGGGGAACCACCATGCTGAAGTTCCATTTCACGGACGCCGATCTGGCCCGGATACGGGTCGCGAGCGGACCGCATCCCATGTGGGAGGTCCTGCTCAGCCTGCACCTGCTCGCCGGCTGCGACGGGGCGGTCGTGTTCGGGCCCTGGCGGCGGCACGTCCGCGCCCAGCTGCCCGCCGGCGTCCGCATGCTGCTCGATCTGGCCCCGCCCCGAGGCTACTCGGCCGACTTCCTCACCCCGGCGCTCGACCGCAACGAACTGGACGCGGGGATCGACGCCGTCCTGTCCACCCCGCGCAAGCTGCTGCGCCGGGACGTGGCCGGGGTGGCCGCCGCCCGCCGCGTCGGGACGTGGACCCGGCCCCTCGCCGAGGGCGACACCGGCACACTGGGCCGCCTCGGCGCGGCCCTGCGCGGCTATTTCGACCACGCCCTGCGCCCGCACTGGGCGCGGGTGCGCACGACGGTCGAGGCGGACCGCGCGCTGCGGGCGCGGGCCGTCCTCGACGGGGGCACCGAAGCCATGCTGGCCACCGTCCACCCGGGCCTGCGCTGGGAGTCGGGCGTGCTCACCATGGCCAGCGCGTACGACCGGGACATCCACCTGGAGGGCCGCGGACTGCTTCTGGTGCCGTCGTTCTTCTGCCGGCGCGCGCCGATCACCCTGCGCGACCCGGTCCGTCCCCCGGTGATCGTCTATCCGGTCGCCCACGACCTCGGCTGGGCCCAGGAGGAGGACGGGCCGGTCAGCGACGGACGCGAGGCGCTGCGCACCCTGCTGGGCCGCACGCGTGCCGAGCTGCTGTCCGCGGCCGCGTCGGGCGGGTCGACCGGTGAGCTGGCCCGGCGGCTCATCGTGTCCCCGGCGACGGTCTCGCAGCACGCTGCGGCCCTGCGCGAGGCGGGCCTGATCGTCACCCAACGCCGGGGACAGGGCGTCCACCACAGCACGACACCGCTCGGGCAGGCACTCCTGGACGGGCGGCGCGGCATCCCGCAACGCTGGCCGGAGAGCGGAGCGCAGCCGGCCGCCGGGCATACGAGCCCGGCGGCCAGGTGGGGTTCCGGTCAGGCGGCCAGCGGGAACACCCCCGCGCCCTCGCCCGGGAGTTGAGACCAGCCCCCGATCCGGGCGGCCAGCCGCCGCAGCCGGGGGTCACCGGGGCGGACGTCGATCTGGAAGTGCGCCACGTGCGGCCGGCGCAGCCGGCCGCCCCAGGCCACCACGCCCTCGCACTCCCGGACGATGTCCCGCACCGCCCGCTCCTGCTGCGGGAACAGCACGCCCTCCGCGCCGAGTGGATAGGCGTCAGGGCGGACGGCCACGGCGGTCCCGGAGGCGTAGTTGGTGCGGTGCCCGGTCAGCCCTGCGGCGGTCCGGTGCCCGGCCAGTTCGTGGCGGGCCACCTCCTCGACCTCGTAGTGGAAGCGGCGGATGACGTGGACGAGCACCGTGGATACGTCCCCGTCCAGCAGTGCGACGGAGGCCGGGGTGCCCGGCACAGGCAGGGTGCTGATGCCGGCGGTGGTGACGGGCCATCCGTTCGCACTGGTGGTACCGGCCGCCGCCGAGGCGGGAGCGGCCGTCGGCAGGGAGATGCCGGCCGCCACCGCCCCCGCGAGTCCGGTGAGCAGCAGGGTCCGCCGCGGCAGGCCTCTGCCGCCCGGTCCGTCCGTGTCTCTGATCTGCATGCCGGTTCCCCCTTCAGCCGCGCACGACTGCGTTGTAGGCCTCGAAAATGTTGTAGAGGTCGCGCGCTCGGCGGCCGTACTCCTGTGCGTCCTCGGTGGTGCCGTTGTAGCGCGCGAGCACCGTGACGTTGTCGGCGTCGGAGTAGCGCAGCCGGTCGGTGGTGACGCCCTTGAGGGAGGCGGACCAGATGTGGATCAGCGGGACGGTGCTCACGTTGTAGTCGTCGTCGTTGCGCAGTTGGTTCCAGACCGCCCGGCGGGCCCGCCAGTCCTCCGGGTCCTGGATCGGGGCCGAGATCACGTCCGCGTCGATGCAGTGGTTACGGGCCCTGATCGCGGTCCTGCCGAAGATCTGGGCGACGCCCGTGCTGGAGTCGTCAAAGGTCGGGGTCGGCGGGGTGGGCGGTGACCCGACGGGGTTCTGCTCCCAGGCGGCCTGCGCGTCCTTCCAGTTGTAATAGGCGTCGACCAGCACATCCACGCCCTCGTCGGTGAAGTCGGCCTGGTACTCCCAGAAGACCACGGCCTGGATGAGCGACTTGCGCATCCGGAAGGACCGCGCGAGTCCCGTGATCAGCGCGTCCATGTCGAGGACCTTCGCGATGCACTCCTCGGCACTGCGGGCGCGGTACCAGTCGTCGTGGCCGTTGGCCACGATGTAGTTGACGAGACCCGAGGTCAGCCCACCTCGCATGCTCATGTCGAAGGGCACGTCCAGCGCGGTGTCCGGCCCCCGGGGCGCGAACTGGCTCTGTCCGACGTCGCGGCCGGACGCCACGTCCTTGTCGATCTCGATGAACCCGGTGCCCGAGCCCACCGTGATCGTCGCGATCTGGTCGAAGGCCCAGTCCTTCGGCAGCGGGAAGCCCAGGTTGCCGCTGTATCCGGTCGACATGTCGGATACGAAACTGGCCACCGTCAGACCGGCCTTGGAGAGCCGGCTGCAGATGTTCCGCGGCGCGTAGACACCGACGCGGTACTCGCTGCCGTAAGCGGTCATACGGCCCACCAGGCCGCGGAAGTGCGGGATGACCCGGCTGGTGATCTCCTCGTCGACGGCGTCGTAGTCGACGGAGAAGTAGAGGATGGTGCCTGCCTTGAAGCCGTGTCCCCGAGCCGCCTCCAGGGCCGCCAGGGCGTCCGTGGCGCCCTGCTGCGCGTTGAAGTACTCCGGATCGCCGCCGTTGGTCTGGTAGATCGGGAAGACCGAGAGGCCGCCCGCGACGATGTTGGCGAGTTCCCCGGGCTGGATCTTCTTGTTCTTCGGGTTGGTGACGTTCGCGTTGGTCAAGTACCGCCCCACCGTGGTGTATCCGGCGGCGCGCAGCGCCTGGGCGCGGGCCGGGGTGATCTCGGTGATGCAGTCGGCCGCGGTGCCGGCCCTGCTCGGGTCGCCGGTGCTGACCAGCAGCGAGGCCCAGGTGCGGAAGTCCGCGGTGCCCGTGGTGGGCAGGAGTTGGGCGAACCGCTGGAAGTCCACGACGGTGCTGAGCAGCGACCCCGAGTAGAAGCCGTCGAACTCGACGTCCCAGCCGTTGAACCGCATCGCCGCCTGGAACAGGTGCACGAACTGCTTGGCGCCGTCGGCGGAACCGAGTCCGAGCATCGCCTGCGCCCGGACGCCGTCCTGAGTACCGGGCCCGAAACGCCCGTTGGCGACGTCGTCGCTCATGCCGATCTCGTACTGGAGGGCGAAGACCAAGGCCTTCTGCACGTCCCGGGAGAAGTTCCCGTCGGCCGGGCAGATGAAGAACTCCCGGCGCTTCACGTACCGCCCGTTGAGCCACTGCTGGATCGTGCGCACCTGCTCGGTGCCGTTGCCCACCCGGACGTAGGGGTCCATCGTGAGCAGCGCCTTGAACACCTTCGGCTGCAGCCCGCTGCCCGGATAGGCCCCGCCCACGCCCATGTCGGACTTGAGCTCGGCGACCGAGTCCGCGGTCCTGCCGCTGTAGGTGCCGTCGATGCCGCCGCCGTCGTAGCCCTTGCAGTACAGGCCCGACTGGATGATCCGGTAGACCTTGTCGTTTCTGGTCCCGTCGTCGATCTGCGCCCCGAACCGGGACTGGAGCGTGCTCAGTGTCGTCGGACCGAAGGTGTCCGACAGCGAGGTGATGCCCAACTCGTACTGGAGCGCCCGGGTCAGGGCGTACATCACCGTCCAGCTGGTCTTCCCGTTCACCTCCACCTTCGGGATGCCGGACACGTTGTAAGAGTTGATGAACTGCTGCGCGCGTTCCACCATCTCGTCGGCCATGTGCGCCTCTTCTCCGTGTGGTGGGGCGTCAGACCCAGTCCTGGTAGATGCCGCCGTTGCAGCCGGTGGTGCGGAAGCCGCTGTCGTCGCTGTCGTCGATGCAGTCGCCGGTGTACTGGTTGCGGAAGGTCAGGCGCACCTCGTGGTGGCGGACGATGTACCAGCTCACGGACTCGGAGCTGCCGCAGAACTGCGTGCTGAACCCGGCCGGGCCGTCATAGAGACAGCGCCCCGTGGCCTGGTTCTGGAAGCGGCGCGTGCCGTCGTTGAAGACGTGGACATCCCAGTTCTGGTAGATGCCGCCGTTGCAGGGGTAGGTGCGGAAGCCGAAGGAGTTGCTGTCGTCCATGCAGCGCAGCGTGCCCAGGCTCTGGAACGTGTTCAGGACCAGGACGGAGGTGCCTCCGTCGGGCCTCTCCTGCACGGCGTCCGCGGTGCCCGTCGCGGTGAACAGGGCCCCCGCGCACAGCACGGCGGCGAACATCGCTCTGATCGACTTCTTCTGCCTCATCCGATTCCCCCGAGGTCTGAGTGGTTCGGTCTCGTCCTGGGGTCAGCGTGGGGTCGCCTGACATGGCACCGCCAGACGTTTCAGGCATAGCTGAAACCACGACTCGGACCGGGACCGAGCGCCGCGCCCGCCCGGACCACGCCACCTGTGATAGGCCCTTGGGGCAAAGCCCAACAGAAATGAGCAAAACACCCAGGGGAAGGTGCAGCCGATGACCGACGATCCGCAGCGGGGAGGCGACGGGGAAGGGGCGTCGGCCCCTCCCCGCAACCACACCGACCGGGTGGTGTTCGGTGTCACCGCCGCCATCACCGTGGCCTTCGTGATCTGGGGCTGGGCGGCCACGGACTCCCTGGAGAGCGTCTCCACGACGATGCTCAACGGCCTGATCCACAACGGCGGTTGGGCCTTCATGCTGTCCGCCTCGTGCTTCGTGGCCTTCGCCCTGTGGCTGGCGATCAGCCGCTACGGCCGCATCCACCTCGGCGCCGAGGGCGAGGAACCCGAGTTCCGCACGGTGTCCTGGGTCGCGATGATGTTCAGCGCCGGCATGGGCATCGGCCTGATGTTCTACGGCGTCAGCGAACCGCTCGCGCACTACACGAGCCCGCCGCCCGGTACGCCCCCCGCCGACTCCGGCGAGCGGATGCAGACGGCGATGGCCACCACCCTCTTCCACTGGACGCTGCACCCCTGGGCGATCTACGCGGTGGTCGGCCTCGGCATCGCCTACAGCACCTTCCGCAAGCGCCGCCGCCAGACCATCAGCGCGGTGTTCACCCCGCTCATCGGGGAGCGGCACGCGAACGGCGCCGCCGGGCGGGTCATCGACATCCTCGCGATCATCGCCACCGTCTTCGGCTCCGCGGCCTCCCTCGGCCTCGGCGCCCTCCAGATCGGCTCCGGATTCCAGGAGTTGGACTGGATGGACGACGTCAGCACCGGTCTGCTCGTCGCCATCATCGCCGTGCTCACCCTGGCGTTCGTCGCCTCGGCGGTCTCCGGCGTGGAGAAGGGCATCCAGTGGCTGTCCAACATCAACATGGTGCTGGCGCTGATCCTGGCGGTCTTCGTCTTCGTCGCGGGCCCCACGATCATCGTCCTGGACCTGCTGCCCACCTCGATCTTCGCCTACCTGGGCGACCTGCCCCAGCTCGCGGGCCGCACGGAGGCCAGCGGCGGCAAGGGCGTCGCGGACTGGCTGGGCAGCTGGACCGTCTTCTACTGGGCCTGGTGGATCTCCTGGACGCCCTTCGTCGGCATGTTCATCGCCAGGATCAGCCGCGGCCGCACCATCCGGCAGTTCGTCGGCGGCGTCATCCTCGTCCCCAGCACGGTCAGCCTGGTCTGGTTCGCGGTCTTCGGCGGTACGGCGATGAAGCTGAAGGAGGGCGGCGCGCTGGGCGGCAAGTCGACGCCCGAGGCCCAACTCTTCGGCGTCCTCCAGGAGTTCCCCATCGCGACCGCCACGAGCCTTCTGGTGATGATCCTGGTCGGCATCTTCTTCGTCTCGGGTGCCGACGCCGCCTCCATCGTGATGGGCACGCTCTCCCAGAAGGGCGCCCTCGAACCCGGCCGGTTCGTCGTGGTGTTCTGGGGCGTGGTCACCGGAGCCGTCGCCGCGATCATGCTGCTCGTCGGCAGCGGTGAGGACGACGCCCTCACCGGCCTGCAGAACCTCACCATCCTGGCCGCCGCGCCCTTCGTCCTGGTGATGATCGGCATGTGTGTCGCCCTCGTCCGCGACCTGCGCCGCGACCCGGTCATCGTGCGCGGCGAGATGGGCTCCGAGGCCGTCGAACTCGCCGTGATCGAGGGCCACAAGAAGTACGACGGCGACTTCGAGATCAAGGTCGGCCCGGGCCCCGGCACCGGTACGGAGGGCGACCCCTTGGGGCACGACCACGGCTGAGGGGTACGGCTGGGACGGAACTCGGCACGGCCTGCTCGCCGTTGAGATGCGCCGGGGTGGGGCTCACCCCCGGCTCACCCCGCAGCTCCGGCGCCGACGGCGAGCGCGGCCGCCTCCTCCGCGCACCCCCAGGCCACCGTCACCCCCGCCCCGCCGTGACCGTAGTTGTGCACCAACACCCGCCCGTCCGCGAGGACTTCACTCTCCAACCGGACCGCGTCCCGGGCCGGCCGCAGCCCCACCCGGTGCTCCAGCACCCGCGCCCCGGCGATCTCCGGCCGCAGCGCCGCACACCGCCGTACGATCGCCTCGGCCACCGCCGGATCCGGTTCCGTGGACCACGCGTGCTCGTCGGCCGTGCCACCGAGCAGGAGTCGGCCGGGCTGCGGGAAGAAGTACGCCATCTCGCCGTCGGCGCCGGTGGTGACCAGCCAGGTGTCGATCCCGGGGTTCTCCACCACGACCAACTGCCCCCGCACCGGATACACGTGCGCGTCCGGCACCAGCTCACGGGCGCCGAGGCCCGAGCAGTTGACCACCACCGGGGCGTCCGCCTCCGCGAGCGCGGCCACCGTTCGCTCCTCGACCACCCCGCCCGCCTTCGCCAACCGGCCGAGCAGCCACGGCAGATGGGCCGGCATGTCGATGAGCGGCAACCGCGCCCACAGGCCCGTCCCCGTGTACTCGTCGCCCGTCGCCGCCCGCAGCCCCGGCACCCGGGCCGCCCACGGCCCCAGCTCGTCCAGCCGCGTCTCACCGAGTACGCCCTCGGCCATGCGTACGCCCGTCTGTGCGGGCCGCGCGGCCAACTCCTCGTACACGCCCAGCGCGCGCAGCGCCCACGCGCCGGCCCGCGCCTCCGGTTCGATCCGGTACGGCCACCAGAGCGCCCCGGCAACGGCCGAGGTCGTGCGCTCGGCGGGATCCCGGGACCAGACCCGCACCCGTATCCCGCGTTCGGCGAGGACGACGGCCGTGGTCAGACCGACGACCCCGCCACCGATCACGATGACATCGCTGTTCGATCCGCTCTCCATCCCGGGACCGTAGCGGAATGTCCCATGCCGTGCGCAGATCGCTGTCGCTGCGGGAATACTCACAGCATGTCTGCCGAGTACGCGACCTTCGGCCTGGCACCGGCGATGCGTGCCGGTGGAGTCCTCGTCAATGGTGACTACCAGGTTCACCGGGACTTCCTGGACTTCATCGTCGACGGACGACCGCTGCTGTTCCAGCTCTCCGACCTCGATGCCGTCTCCCCACTGGCCTCCGACATCCCACCCGCGATCTTCACCGAACAGGTCCGCAGCCTGCTGCTGGAGGCGGACGCCCCGCTTCCGGGCGGGCGTTACGTCATCTACGGCTGCCCCGAGTGCGCCGACCTGGCCTGCGGCGCCGTCACCGCGGTCATCGAGAAGGACGGCGCCGACTACATCTGGCGGGACTTCGCCTGGCAGACCGACGAACACGCCGACCTGGAGCTCAACGGCTACCACGGCATAGGGCCGTTGCGCTTCGCCGGCACCGAGTACCGCGAGGCACTGGCGGCCCTCCTCGACGAAGGCCCGGGCGGCACCCGCCGCCGGGTTCTGCTGATCGGCGCCCGCGTCGCCCTGCTCGCCAGACTCGCCGCCGCCCTGCGCATCATCGGCATCGGCGCCGACATCGCCCACGACACCGACGGCGTCCACACCGACGAACTGCGCGGCTACGGCGCCGTCGCCTTCGGCCGCGCGGTCGCCGAGCAGGAACGTGCCTCCGTACGCCGTGCCTTCGAACAGGCCGGCGTCGACGTCGCCTACGTCGACGGCCTCGCCCCGATAGTCCCGCTGCTCGTCGCCCAGATCGAACACGCCCTGGACCGCAGCCCGGTGGAACTGCGCCGCCTCACCCACCTGGTCGCCGCCGACGGCGAGGCGGGCGTCGAGGTCACCTCGTCCTGCCGGGTCAGCCTCACCGCGTACCGCCTCGACCGCCTCTACCGCGCCCACGCCCACGAGGTCTTCGACGGCGTCCTCGAACCGGGCCGCCACCGCATCGCCCTGGACGCCAAGGCGGTGAAGGGGGAGTCCTTCGTGGTGGCACGGACCGCCGGGAGTGTGCTGGTGGAGGCGATGGCGCGGTGAGAACCCGGCGGCGGGAGACCGCGCCCGGCCGTTAGGATCGGCGGTCTGATGACTGCCACCCTCGTCGCCAAGAATCTCGCCGCCGGCCACGGTGACCGCTCCCTCTTCGCCGGGCTCGACCTCGTCGTCGCGCCCGGCGACGTGATCGGGTTGGTCGGCGCCAACGGCGCGGGCAAGTCCACGCTGCTCAAGATGCTCGCGGGCCTGCTCGCTCCCGAGGAGGGGGAGCTCAGGCTCTCCCCGCCGAGCGCCACCGTCGGCCACCTCCCGCAGGAGCCCGAGCGCCGGCCCGGCGAGACGGTCCGGGAGTTCCTCGCCCGCCGCACCGGCGTCGCCGAGGCCCAGCGGGTGATGGACGAGGCCACCCAGGCGCTGGTCGACGGCGCGCCCGGCGCCGACGACGCCTACTCGACGAGCCTGGAGCGCTGGCTCGACCTCGGCGGCGCCGACCTCGACGAGCGGGCCGCGGAGGTCACCGACTCCCTGGGCCTGTCCGTGGACCTCGACCAGCCCATGACCGCCCTCTCCGGCGGCCAGGCGGCCCGCGCCGGACTGGCCTCCCTGCTCCTGTCCCGCTACGACGTCTTCCTCCTCGACGAGCCCACCAACGACCTCGACCTGGACGGCCTGGAGCGCCTGGAGCGCTTCGTCTCAGGCCTGCGCGCCGGCACCGTCGTCGTCAGCCACGACCGCGAGTTCCTCACCCGCACGGTCACCAAGGTCCTCGAACTCGACCTGGCCCAGCAGCAGATCACCCTCTACGGCGGCGGCTACGAGGCCTACCTGGAGGAGCGGGAGGTGGCCCGTCGGCACGCCCGCGACGACTTCGACGAGTACGCCGACAAGCGCTCCGCGCTCCAGGACCGCGCCCAGATGCAGCGCTCCTGGATGGACAAGGGCGTCAAGAACGCCCGGCGCAAGGCGAACAACGACAACGACAAGATCGGCCGCAAGTTCCGCAGCGAGGCCAGTGAGAAGCAGGCCGCGAAGGCCCGGCAGACCCAGCGCATGATCGAGCGCCTGGACGTCGTCGAGGAGCCCCGCAAGGAGTGGGAACTGCGCATGGAGATCGCCTCGGCCCCGCGCTCGGGCGCCGTCGTGGCCACCCTGCGGGACGCCGAGATCCGCCGCGGCGACTTCGCCTTCGGCCCGGTCACCCTCCAGATCGACTGGGCGGACCGGGTGGCGGTGACCGGGGCGAACGGCGCCGGCAAGTCGACCCTGCTCGGCGCCCTCCTCGGCCGCATCCCGCTCGACTCCGGTACGGCCTCCCTCGGCTCCGGCGTCCTGGTCGGCGAGGTCGACCAGGCCCGCAAGCTCTTCCACGGCGAGGAGTCCCTGCTCGACGCGTTCTGCGCGGCCGTCCCGGACACCGAACCGGCCGAAGTACGCACCCTCCTGGCCAAGTTCGGCCTCAAGGCCCACCACGTCATGCGCTCCGCGGCCACCCTCTCCCCGGGCGAACGCACGAGGTCGGCCCTGGCCCTCCTCCAGGGCCGAGGAGTCAACCTCCTGGTCCTGGACGAGCCCACCAACCACCTCGACCTACCGGCCATCGAGCAACTGGAGTCCGCCCTCGACGCCTACGAGGGCACCCTCCTCCTGGTCACCCACGACCGCCGCATGCTGGACGCGGTACATGTGACGCGCCGCTTGGAGGTAGCGGCGGGCAAGGTCGAGGAGCGCTAGCGGAGGGTGAAACGCGTGGTCTTCTCGCGAGACGGTTGGGGACGCGCCCCGAAAGGGGCGCGGGTAACTGCGCGACCAGCCACAACGGCCCCGCAGTTACCCACTGCCGTCAGCGCTTGCCATCCTTGGGATTGAGCAACCCCGCCTTGCGAAGAGCATCGGCCATCGCACTGTTGGCCGGCGGCGCAGCCGCTTGCCGCGAACCACCGCCACCCCCTTGCCGCTGCTGCCGCTGCTGAGGCGGACGCCCACCCCGCTGCCGACGGTCACCCCCGCCGCCCTGCTGCCCCTGCTCCTTCGGCGCCGCTTCGTCATCGAGCCGCAGGGTCAGCGAGATGCGCTTACGCGGGATGTCCACGTCGAGCACCTTCACCTTGACGATGTCACCCGGCTTCACGACCTCACGCGGGTCCTTGACGAACGTCTTCGACAGCGCGGACACATGCGCGAGCCCGTCCTGGTGGACACCGATGTCGATGAACGCCCCGAACGCGGCGACGTTCGTGACGACGCCCTCCAGCACCATCCCGGAAGTGAGGTCGGAGATCTTCTCGACGCCGTCCTTGAAGGTCGCCGTCTTGAACGCGGGCCGCGGGTCGCGACCCGGCTTCTCCAGCTCCTTGAGGATGTCCGTCACGGTCGGCAGACCGAACGTCTCGTCCACGAACTCGGTCGGCCTCAGCGAGCGCAGCACACCCGTGTTGCCGATGAGCGAGGCCACCTCCTGCCCGGACGTCTTCACCATGCGCCGGACCACCGGGTACGCCTCGGGGTGCACGCTGGACGCGTCCAGCGGGTCGTCGCCGCCGCGGATCCGCAGGAAGCCCGCGCACTGCTCGTAGGCCTTGGGGCCGAGCCGTGCCACGTTCTTCAGTTGGCCGCGCGAGGTGAACGGGCCGTTGGAGTCGCGGTGGGCCACGATGTTCTCGGCGAGTCCGGAGGTGATGCCGGAGACCCGGGAGAGCAGCGGGGCCGACGCCGTGTTGACGTCCACGCCGACGCCGTTCACACAGTCCTCCACCACCGCGTCGAGCGAGCGCGACAGCTTCACCTCGGACAGGTCGTGCTGGTACTGGCCGACGCCGATCGACTTGGGGTCGATCTTCACCAGCTCGGCGAGCGGGTCCTGGAGGCGGCGCGCGATGGAGACGGCGCCGCGCAGCGACACGTCCATGTCGGGCAGCTCCTGCGAGGCGAACGCGGAGGCCGAGTACACGGAGGCGCCGGCCTCGGACACCATCACCTTGGTGAGCTTCAACTCCGGGTGCTTGGTGATGAGTTCACCGGCGAGCTTGTCGGTCTCGCGGGACGCCGTGCCGTTGCCGATCGCGATCAGCTCGACCGCGTGCTCCTTGGCGAGGCGGGACAGCTTGGCGATCGCCTCGTCCCACTTGTTCGCCGGGACGTGCGGGTAGATGACGTCGGTCGCCACCACCTTGCCGGTCGCGTCGACGACGGCGACCTTCACCCCGGTCCGGAAGCCGGGGTCCAGGCCGAGCGTCGCGCGCGTGCCGGCCGGGGCGGCGAGCAGCAGGTCGCGGAGGTTGGAGGCGAAGACGTTGACCGCCTCGTCCTCGGCGGCCGTGCGCAGCCGCAGCCGCATGTCGATGCCGAGGTGCACCAGGATCCGGGTGCGCCAGGCCCAACGGACCGTGTCCGTCAGCCACTTGTCACCGGGGCGCCCGCGGTCGGCGATCCCGAATCTGTGGGCGACGATCCCCTCGTACGAGGAAGGCCCCTCCGTCGCCTCCTCCGGCTCCAGGACGAGGTCGAGGACCTCCTCCTTCTCGCCGCGCAGCATGGCGAGGGTCCGGTGCGAGGGCAGGGCGGTGAACGGCTCGGCGAAGTCGAAGTAGTCGGCGAACTTGGCGCCCGCCTCCTCCTTGCCCTCCCGCACCTTGGCGGCCAGGCGGCCACGCGCCCACATGCGCTCGCGCAGCTCGCCGATCAGGTCGGCGTCCTCCGCGAACCGCTCGGTGAGGATCGCCCGGGCGCCGTCGAGGGCGGCCTGCGGATCGGCCACGCCCTTGTCGGCGTCGACGAACGCGGCGGCCGCGGCCAGCGGTTCCACGGTTGGGTCGCCCAGCAGCCCCTCCGCCAGCGGCTCAAGACCGGCCTCGCGCGCGATCTGCGCCTTGGTGCGCCGCTTGGGCTTGTACGGCAGGTAGATGTCCTCAAGGCGCGCCTTGGTCTCCGCGGCGCGGATCTGCGCGGCCAGCTCGTCGGTGAGCTTGCCCTGCTCGCGCACCGACTCCAGGATCGCCGTGCGCCGCTCCTCCAGCTCCCGCAGGTAGCGCAGCCGCTCCTCGAGTGTGCGCAGCTGCGCGTCGTCGAGCATCTCGGTGGCTTCCTTGCGGTAGCGCGCGATGAAAGGCACCGTCGAGCCGCCGTCGAGCAGCTCTACGGCCGCCTTGACCTGCCGCTCCCGTACGCCGAGTTCCTCGGCGATCCTGCCTTCGATGGACCCTGGTTCGATGGATCCGGCTGTCGTCACGATCCCGTACCGCCTTCTCGCTGGGGTTGCGCGGCAATTGTGGCAGGTCGCACCGACACCCGGGGATCAGGGCGCCGCCCTGTGGAAAAGCCGGATGGCAGGAAAGGTGGGAAGCGCGTCATTGCGGCCATGTGCACGCCCGCCGAGAATCGACGGCATGGCGCAGCGAACCGTTCTCGTCGTCCTCTTCGACGGCGTCCAGAGCCTCGACGTCACCGGCCCGGTGGAGGTGTTCGCGGGTGCGGAGAAGGGCGTGCCGGGCTCGTACCGCATCCGTACGGCCTCCCTGGACGGCGGCCCGGTGCGCACGTCCAGCGGCCTCACCCTCGTAGCGGACCAGGCGCTCACGGAGGCGCCGGACCCGCACACCCTGCTCGTCCCCGGCGGCGCGGGCACCCGCAGTCCGGACCCGCGCCTGGTCGACTGGCTGCGTGCGCACGGCACGCGCGCGAAGAGGCTGGTGTCGGTGTGCACGGGAGCGCTGCTGCTGGCCGAGGCGGGCCTGCTGGACGGCCACCGCGCGACCAGCCACTGGTCGGTGTGCGAGAAGCTCGCCCGCGACCACCCGGCCGTCGAGGTCGACCCGGACCCCATCTACATCCGCGACGGACACCTCGCCACCTCGGCCGGCGTCACCTCCGGCATCGACCTCGCCCTCGCCCTGGTCGAGGAGGACATCGGCCGGGAGACCGCCCTCTCCATCGCCCGCCACCTCGTCGTCTTCCTCCGACGCCCGGGAAACCAGGCCCAGTTCAGCGCCCAGCTCGTCGCGCAGACGGCGCAGCGGGAGCCGCTGCGTGAGGTCCAGCAGTGGATTACCGAGCACCCCGGCGACGACCTGTCCGTGGAGGCCCTCGCGACCCGCGCCGGCCTCTCGCCCCGCCACTTCGCCCGCGCCTTCCAGACCGAGACCGGCATGACACCGGGCCGCTACGTCGACCGTGTCCGCCTCGAACACGCCCGCCGCCTCCTGGAGGACACCTCCGACGGCATCGAGGAGATCTCCCGCGCCTGCGGCTACGGCACGCCCGAGGCCATGCGGCGCGCCTTCGTCAGATCCCTCGGCACCGCACCGGCCGAGTACCGCCGCCGGTTCCGCCCGGCGCCCGCGCACTGAAACACCCGCGGATCAGCTGGACACATGCAGATCGGCTGGACATCCGCCGACCGCTGATACATCCGCAGACCGAAGGGGGAACCCCATGCAGTTCGCCATCGTCCTCTACGACCGCTTCACCGCCCTCGACGCCGTCGGACCCTACGAGACCCTGGGCCGCCTCCCGGACTCCGAGGTCGTCTTCGTCGCCGAGCAAACCGGGCCCGTCCGCACCGACAACGGGAACCTCGCGCTGATCGCCGAAAGGACCCTGGCCGAGGTGCCCGGCCCCGACGTCGTGGTCGTCCCCGGCGGCCCCGGCCAGACCCCGCAGATGGAGAACGAGGCACTGCTGGACTGGATCCGCACGGCCGACGCCACGAGCACCTGGACGACGTCCGTGTGCACGGGTTCGCTGCTGCTGGCCGCCGCGGGACTGCTCGACGGGCGCCGCGCGACCTCGCACTGGCTGGCCCTGGACGAGCTGAAGAGGTTCGGCGCCGAGCCGACGGGGGAGCGGGTCGTCACGGACGGCAAGTACGTCACCGCGGCCGGGGTCTCCTCGGGCATCGACATGGGCCTCACCCTGCTGGGCCGTATGTCGGGCGATGTCGTCGCCCAGGCCGTGCAGTTGGGCATCGAGTACGACCCGCAGCCGCCCTACGACGCGGGGTCCCCGCAGAAGGCGCCCGCGGACGTCGTCGAATTGATCCGCTCGATGAGCCGGTTCATCCTGGGAACGGAACCGACCACGTGAACCGCGGCCGCCTGCGCTCCAGGAACGCGGCGACCCCCTCCGCGGTGTCGTCGCTGCCGCGCGCCTGCTCGGCCCAGTAACCGTCCCTGTCCGTACGCCCGCCCGCGAATTCCTTGGCCGCGGCCTGCGTGAGCCGCGAGCGGGCGGCCAGGATCCTGGTGAACTCCGCGACCCGCTGGCTGAGTTCGCCCGCCGGAAGGACCTCGTCCACCAGGCCGGTGCGCAGCGCCCGCTCCGTGTCGATCAACTCGCCCGAGAACAGCAGGTACTTGGCGGTGGCCGGACCCACCAAGGCCACCAACCGCCGCGTGGACGAGGACGCGTACACGATCCCCAGCTTGGCCGGTGTCACCCCGAACAGCGCACCCTCCTCGGCGAACCGCAGATCGCAGGCCGCCGCGAGCTGCGCGCCGCCGCCCACGCAGTGCCCGCGGATCGCGGCCAGCGTCGGCTTCGGAAAGGCCGCGAGGGCATCCTCGGCACCCACCGCAAGCGACTGGGCCTCCTTCGGCGACCCCCGCAGCGTCGAGATGTCGGCCCCCGCGCAGAACGTGCCGCCCTCCCCGGTCAGCACCAGTGCCCGCACCTCCGGATCGCCCGCGAGCGCGTCGAGCAGCGGCGGCAGCGCGGCCCACATCGCGGCCGTCATGGCATTGCGCTTGGCCGGGTGATGGATGACGACCGTGGCGACGGAGTCGGTGACCGTGTGCATCAGCTGGGGCTCCATGGCCGGATGCTAGCCGCAGCGCCCGACCGTACGATCAAGGAGGGGGCCGACCGCGAGGAGACTGCGATGGCCACTGCCCGACAGGACGAGGCCGCGAAACTGCACCGAGGTTTCGGCTGGCTCGCCGCGCTCGGCGTGATCCTGGTGCTCGCCGGACTCGTCGGGCTCGTCTACACCGGGGTCGCCACCCTGACCTCGATGCTGCTCTTCGGCTGGCTGCTGCTGATCGGCGGCGCCGTGGGTCTGCTGCACGCGGTGCAGGCGCGCGGCACCAACTTCTTCTGGCTCGGCGTCATCGTCGCGGCCCTGAACATCGCCGCGGGCGTGGTCGTCATCCGCCGCCCCGACGCGGCCGCCGCCGCTCTCACCATGTTCGCCGCGCTGCTCTTCCTCACCGCCGGTCTCTTCCGCCTCGTGGGCAGCCTGGTGGTGCGCGGTCCGCAGTTCGGCTGGACCCTGCTGCTGGGCGCCTTCGACCTCCTGCTGGGCATCCTGGTGCTGGGGAACTGGCCGAGCAGCAGCAAATACGTCATCGGCTGTTTCTTCTCGCTCGCGCTGCTCTTCGACGGACTCGGACTGCTCGCGACCGGTTTCGGCGGTCGCCGGATCGTCGGCCTGGTCTCCGAGCGGCTCGCCGGGGAGGACGACGCCCGGGACGGACCGGGCCGGGCGCACGCCAAACCCGTACCCCCCGAATAGGTCGCGAAGTCGGCGCGGAGCGGACAGAAGTGGTCACCTAGGCGACCTCGTCATCCGTCAACGGTCATAAGTGCTCGATACTCGCTGACTTCTGTTCAGTCATCCGGAGCGGAGCGGGTCGTTATCAACACTCGATGCGTGGTGACAATCGAGCGCAAGGGTGGCGACCGGACGATGGAGAACCACGGGCGCGGGTCCGGCCCACGCCCAGACGGCGACACGGACGAGCCCCGTGACCGGGGGGCCCCCGATCCACTGCCGTACGAAGGTGTCTGGCGGTTCACCGCGCCCGCTGTCGACGCCTCGGTCCCGCAGGCGCGACACGCCGTGCGGGACCTGCTGTACCGCCAGGGAGTGCCCCTCTCCGACGACCTCGTCCAAGGCCTGCTGCTGATCGTCTCGGAGCTGGTCACGAACGCCGTCCGGCACGCGGCGCTGCTGTCGCCGATGCTCGCCGTGGAGGTCGCGGTGGGCGCCGAGTGGGTGCGGGTGTCCGTCGAGGACAACCACCCCTACCGCCCGACCGCCCTGGAGGCCGACCACGGCCGGACCGGCGGCCGTGGACTGCTGCTGGTGCGCGAGATCACCAGGGAGGCGGGCGGGGTGTGCGACGTCGAGCACACGTCGAGCGGCGGCAAGGTGATCTGGGCCGCGCTGCCGCTCAAACCCGTGCGGGTGCTCTGAGCCTCACCAGCCGGCCGACGGGCCGGTCAGCTCCCGCACCGCGGGCCGGGCGGCGTCGAGGACCGTCATGAACCAGGACGAGAAGGGGTCCTTGGCATGCCGCTCGGCCAGCTCCGCGGGGGTCACGAACGCCGTGTCGCCGACCTCCTCCTCGTCGGGCCGCAGCTTCGACTGCACCAGGCCCACGAAGAGGTGGTTGTACTCCTGCTCGACCAGGCCCGAGGCCGGGTCCGGGTGGTTGTAGCGGACCGTGCCCGCCTCGGCGAGCAGCGTCGGGGACACCCCCAGCTCCTCGTACGTACGCCGGGCCGCCGCCGCGAAGGGCGCCTCGCCGGGGTAGGGGTGGCCGCAGCAGGTGTTGGACCACACACCGGGGGAGTGGTACTTGCCCAGCGCCCGCTGCTGGAGCAGCAGCCGGCCGCGCTCGTCGAAGAGGAACACGGAGAACGCGCGGTGCAGCCGCCCCGGGGGCTGATGGGCGGAGAGCTTCTCCGCGGTGCCGATCGTGACGCCGTCCTCGTCGACCAGTTCGAGCAAAATGGCGTCTGCGGTGCCGTTCGACGGACTGTGCGTCGCGGTGGCTGGTGTGATCGGCATACCCATCCTTCGCATCGGTTCTCGCCGCCCAAGTCTGCCGTACGAATCCGGCACTCCCGGCACTTCGCGGCGCGCCCGCATGTCCCGCGCGCGGCACGGACAGCGACCGTCACCGGTCGGACGCCGGAACAGGGGCCCGGTAGGTCATCGTGCCCCTGGCGGTCGGCGGGGAACCGCGCGGGGCGGGCGTACTGATGTGCAGGACGCCGATGCGCCCCGGACGGCTGCGTTCCGCGCCGGGGGCGCCCCACGTGCCTCAGTGGCAGAGCTTCGCCTCGTGTTCCGCGTGTCCGCCCGGTTCCAGCTGGAAGGTGCAGTGCTCCACGTCGAAGTGGTCGCCGAGGCACTCCTGGAGCTCGTGCAGCATCTTCTCGTGGCCGATCGCGCTGAGCGCGTCGGAGCCCACGACCACGTGCGCCGACAGCACCGGCATGCCGGACGTGATCGTCCAGGCGTGCAGGTCGTGGACGTCCTCCACCCCGTCCAGGGCCAGCATGTGGGACCGCACGTCCGCCATGTCGACGCCCTTGGGTGCCGTCTCCAGCAGCACGTCCAGCGTCTCGCGCAGCAGCTTCAGGGTGCGCGGCACGATCATCAGGCCGATCACGAGCGAGGCGATCGGGTCGGCGGCCTGCCAGCCGGTGCCCAGGATCACCAGCGCCGAGATGATCACCGCGAGCGAACCGAGGGCGTCCGCGGCGACCTCCAGGAACGCCCCGCGCACGTTCAGGCTCTCCTTCTGACCACGCACCAGCAGCGTCAGCGACACCATGTTGGCGACCAGACCGATCGCGCCGAACACGATGGTCAGCCCGCCCTCCGTGGCGGCCGGCGTGACGAACCGCTGGACCGCCTCGTACAGGACGTATCCGCCGACCCCGAGCAGCAGCAGGCAGTTGGCGAGCGCGGCGAGGATCTCGGCGCGGGCGAGCCCGAAGGTGCGGTTCCCGGTCGCCGGACGGCCCGCGAAGTGGATGGCGAGCAGTGCCATGCCCAGGCCAAGGGCGTCGGTCGCCATGTGGGCGGAGTCCGCGATCAGCGCCAGCGAGTCCGCCAGCACTCCGCCGACCACCTCGATCACCATCACGCCGAGCGTGATCGAGAGCGCGACACGCAGCCGACCGCGGTACGCCGAGGTGGCCGTACCCGTGGTCGGCGCATGCGAATGCGCGTGTCCGTGGTCGTGTCCTGCCCCCATGACAGCCCTTCCTGTGTTCCGCCCGGGAACCCAGTGAACTACGGGTGGGGGGTATCGGGCAACGCGGCACTGAACACCGTTGTCATGTGCCGTGACCTGCGGAAACGATACGCAGGTCAGGAGACCCTCAGTTATTCGGCCGGGTGCCCTCCGGCTCGCCGGTCGTGCCGTGGCCGCCGTGGTGCAGCAGCCAGCCCCGCCACGCCGACTCGACCATTTCGCGTACCCCGCGCCCGGCCGTCCACCCCAGTTCCCGCCCGGCGAGCGCGGCCGAGGCGACGGCACGCGGCGCGTCCCCGGGGCGGCGCCCCTCGACGAGCGCCGGCCGGGTGTCGCCGGTGACCTCACCGATGAGCGTGACCAGCTCCCGTACCGAGACGCCCTCGCCGCGACCGATGTTCACCGTGAGGTCGCCGGCGGCGGTACCGGTGGCCTCACCGAGCCGCCGGGCCGCCGCCAGATGCGCCTCGGCCAGGTCGGCGACGTGGATGTAGTCGCGCACGCACGTGCCGTCCGGTGTCGGGTAGTCGGCGCCGAAGATCCGCGGGGCCTCGTCACGGGTGATCCGGTCGAAGACCATCGGCACGATGTTGAAGACGCCGGTGTCGGCCAGCTCCGGCGCGGCGGCGCCCGCCACGTTGAAGTAGCGCAGGCACACGGTCGAGATGCCGTGCGCCCGGCCCGCCGCGCGGACCAGCCACTCCCCGGCCAGCTTGGTCTCGCCGTACGGGTTCACCGGCCCGCACGGGGTGTCCTCCGTGATGAGGTCCACATCGGGGTTGCCGTACACGGCCGCGGACGAGGAGAAGACGAACCGTCCGATCCCGGCCTCCGCGACCGCCTCCAGGAGCGTGGCGAGGCCGCCGACGTTCTCCCGGTAGTAGCGGGTCGGCTGCGCCACGGACTCGGCGACCTGCTTGCGGGCGGCCAGGTGCACCACACCGGTCACCTCGTGCTCGGCGAAGACCCGCTTGAGCAGTCCGGCGTCCAGCGTCGAGCCCCCGATCAGCGGGACGTCCGCCGGCAGCCGGCCCGCCACCCCCGCCGAGAGGTCGTCCAGCGCGACGACGCGTTCCCCGGCCCCGGCCATGACCCTCGCCACATGGGCTCCGATGTATCCCGCTCCGCCTGTGATCAGCCATGTCATGGTCGCCCACCCTATGTCGGCACCGCCGGGCGCCCTCGATGTCCTGGATGCCCGGGCCGAAGGGGGTGATAGCGGGCACGGTTTGTGGGCGGAGCCCAAAATCACCGATGATGATCGCGGCAAAGGCCAGTGGATCCGGCGTTGATCAGCCCATGAACGGGCGGTGAACGCAGGCCTTCGAACATCCGATAGCCTCTGCCGACATGCCGCCCGCCTGGTGCAACCAAGGGGCGCCCCCATCGTGTACATGACCGGCGCCAGGGCGTCGGCACCCAGGGAGTGAGTTCGGTTGTCGACCGCCATCCTCACCGGTCAGCCGGTCCCCGGATCGTCGATCGAGGGTGATCTGCGGTCCCTCGGCTTCGACGTGCTGGTGGCCGCCGACGCCGTCGACGCCGAGCGGCTCGTCGCGCAGGTGCCCTCCGACGGACGGGTCGCCCTGGTCGACGCCCGGTTCGTCGGCCACGTGCACGCGCTGCGCCTCGGTCTCACCGACCCCCGCTTCCCGCTCGCCGCGATCGCCGGTGCCGTCACCGCACAGCCCGAGGGCCGGTCGACCCTCACTCGCGCGCTGGCCCGCGAGACCTCGGCGGGCGGCGGCACGGCCCTGGCCGTCGACAGCCTCCCCGACCGCATAGTCACCGCCCTTTCCGACGACGGCGCCGACGTCCGCAGCCCCGAGCTCGGCAGCCTGGTCGCCGCCGTCCCGGCCGACCCGCAGGCCCGCAACGAGGCACGGCAGGCCGTCGCCGACGTGGACGACGAGGCCGTACGCCTGAAGTCGGCGGTGAAGGCCCGCGACGGCTTCTTCACCACGTACTTCATCAGCCCGTACTCCCGTTACATCGCCCGCTGGTGCGCCCGCCGCGGCCTGACCCCGAACCAGGTCACCACCGCCTCCCTGCTCACCGCGCTCATCGCGGCGGGCTGCGCGGCCACCGGCACCCGCGGCGGCTTCGTCGCGGCCGGCGTGCTGCTGATCGCGTCCTTCGTCCTGGACTGCACCGACGGTCAGCTCGCCCGCTACTCCCTGCAGTACTCCACGCTCGGCGCCTGGCTCGACGCCACCTTCGACCGGGCCAAGGAGTACGCCTACTACGCCGGCCTCGCCCTCGGAGCCGCCCGCGGCGGTGACGACGTATGGGCCCTCGCCCTCGGCGCGATGGTCCTGCAGACCTGCCGGCACGTCGTCGACTTCTCCTTCAACGAGGCCAACCACGACGCGACCGCCAACACCAGCCCCACCGCAGCCCTCTCCGACAAGCTCGACAGCGTCGGCTGGACGGTGTGGCTGCGCCGGATGATCGTGCTGCCGATCGGCGAACGCTGGGCGATGATCGCGGTCCTCACCGCCGTCACGACCCCGCGCATCACCTTCTACGTCCTTCTCATCGGCTGCGCCTTCGCGGCGACCTACACGACCGCCGGGCGCGTACTGCGCTCGCTGACCCGCAAGGCACGGCGCACGGACCGCGCGGCACAGGCGCTGGCGGACCTCGCGGACAACGGGCCGCTGGCGGGACTGGTCGCGCGGGTGGCCCCCCGCTTCCCGGCGCCGGTGAGCGCCGCGGCCGGCGGGCTCCTCGTGGTGATCTCCGCCGCAGTCTGGGGCGCCGGCTGGCCGACCGTGCTGGGCGCCGTCGGCTACGTCCTGCTCTCCGGGGTCGCTCTCTCGCGCCCCCTCAAAGGCGCTCTGGACTGGCTCGTCCCCCCCTTCTTCCGGGCGGCCGAGTACGGCACCGTCCTGATCCTGGCGGCGAAAGCGGACGTGAACGGAGCGCTTCCCGCGGCTTTCGGACTGGTGTCCGCCGTCGCCTACCATCACTACGACACGGTGTACCGCATCCGTGGCGATGCCGGAGCGCCCCCCACGTGGTTGGTGCGCGTCATCGGGGGACACGAAGGACGGACGCTGCTCGTCACCGTCCTGGCCGCGCTGCTCACGGCCTCGCAGTTCACGCTCGCGCTCACGGCCCTGGCCGTGGCCGTGGCCCTGGTGGTGCTCGCCGAGAGCATCCGCTTCTGGGTGGCTTCCCATCTGAGAGGCGCCTCCGCAGTACACGATGAAGGAGAACTCGCATGATCGGCCTCGTGCTGGCGGCCGGCGCCGGTCGGCGTCTGCGCCCCTACACCGACACCCTGCCCAAGGCACTGGTGCCGGTGGGGCCCGCGGGTGCCGAGGACTCGATCACCGTGCTCGACCTCACCCTCGGCAACTTCGCCGAGATCGGCCTGACCGAGGTCGCCGTCATCGTCGGCTACCGCAAGGAGGCCGTGTACGAGCGCAGGGCGGAGCTGGAGCGGAAGTACGGCGTCAAGCTCACCCTCATCGACAACGACAAGGCCGAGGAGTGGAACAACGCCTACTCCCTGTGGTGCGGCCGTGACGCTCTCAAGGACGGCGTGATCCTCGCCAACGGCGACACCGTCCACCCGGTCTCCGTCGAGCGTGCGCTGCTCGCCGCGCGGGGCGACGGAAAGCGGATCATCCTGGCCCTGGACACGGTGAAGGACCTGGCCGACGAGGAGATGAAGGTCGTCGTCGACCCCGAGCAGGGGATGACGAGGATCACCAAGCTGATGGACCCCGCCGAAGCCACCGGCGAGTACATCGGCGTCACGCTCATCGAGGGCGACGCGGCCCCCGAACTGGCCGACGCGCTCAAGACGGTCTGGGAGACGGACCCGCAGCAGTTCTACGAGCACGGCTACCAGGAGCTGGTGAACCGCGGCTTCCGGATCGACACCGCGCCCATCGGTGACGTGCAGTGGGTGGAGATCGACAACCACGCCGACCTCGCCCGCGGACGGGAGATCGCGTGCCAGTACTGACCCGGCTCATTCCCTCGCCGCTGGTCGTCGACATCCGCCCGGGTGCTCTCGAGGACCTGGCGGGAGTGCTGGCCGACGAGCGCATCTCGCAGTCGGGCCGGCTCGCCGTCGCCGTCAGCGGCGGCTCGGGTGCCCGGCTGCGGGCGCGCCTGGAGCCGACGCTGCCCGGTGCCACCTGGTACGAGGTCGGCGGCGGCACCCTCGACGACGCGGTGCGGCTGGCCGGCGAGATCAAGGCCGGCCACTACGACGCGGTCGTGGGCCTGGGCGGCGGGAAGATCATCGACTGCGCCAAGTTCGCCGCCGCGCGCGTGGGCCTGCCCCTGGTCGCGGTGCCGACCAATCTCGCGCACGACGGCCTCTGTTCGCCGGTCGCCACCCTCGACAACGACGCCGGGCGTGGCTCCTACGGTGTGCCGAACCCGATCGGCGTGGTCATCGACCTGGACGTGATCCGCGAGGCCCCCGCCCGCTTCGTACGGGCAGGCATCGGCGACGCGATCTCCAACATCAACTCGATCGCGGACTGGGAGCTGTCCCACCGGGTCAACGGCGAGAAGGTCGACGGACTCGCCGCCGCCATGGCCCGCCAGGCCGGCGAGGCGGTGCTGCGTCACCCCGGCGGCATCGGCGACAACGACTTCCTCCAGGTCCTCGCCGAGGCACTGGTCCTCACCGGAGTCGCCATGTCGATCTCGGGCGACTCCCGGCCCGCCTCGGGCTCCTGCCACGAGATCAACCACGCCTTCGACCTGCTCTTCCCCAAGCGCGCAGCCAGCCACGGCGAGCAGTGCGGCCTGGGCGCGGCCTTCGCGATGTACCTGCGCGGAGCCCACGAGGAGGCCGCCTACATGGCCCAGGTGCTGCGCCGGCACGGACTGCCGGTGCTCCCGGAGGAGATCGGCTTCACGACGGAGGAGTTCGTCCGGGTCGTGGAGTTCGCCCCCGAGACCAGGCCCGGCCGTTACACCATCCTCGAACACCTCGACCTCAAGACCGACCAGATCAAGGACATCTACGCCGACTATGTCAAGGCCATCGGTAGCTGAACTCCGCCCGGTCGTCCACCCGCCGGGGGTCAAGGACCGGCGCAGCGGTGAGCACTGGATGGGGCGCCTCTACATGCGAGAGGTGTCCCTGCGCGTCGACCGCTACCTGGTGAACACCAGGGTCACGCCCAACCAGCTCACGTACCTGATGACCGTCTGCGGCGTGCTCGCGGCGCCGGCGCTGCTGGTGCCGGGCATCCCGGGCGCGGTGCTCGGCGTGCTCGCGGTCCAGTTGTACCTGCTGCTCGACTGCGTGGACGGCGAGGTCGCCCGCTGGAAGAAGCAGTACTCGCTGGGCGGGGTCTACCTCGACCGGGTCGGCGCCTATCTGACCGACGCGGCAGTGCTCGTCGGCTTCGGGCTGCGCGCCGCCGACCTGTGGGGCAGCGGCCGTATCGACTGGCTGTGGGCCTTCCTCGGCACTCTCGCCGCGCTCGGCGCGATCCTGATCAAGGCCGAGACCGACCTGGTCGGCGTCGCCCGCCACCAGACGGGCCAGGCGCCGGTCCAGGAGGCCGCGTCCGAGATGCGCTCCTCCGGCATGGCGCTGGCCCGCCGGGCCGCCGCCGCGCTCAAGTTCCACCGGCTGGTGCTCGGCATCGAGGCGTCCCTGCTGATCCTGGTCCTGGCCATCGCCGACGAGGCCCGCGGCGACCTGTTCTTCTCGCGGCTCGGTGTCGCCGTACTCGCCGGCATCGCGCTGCTGCAGACCTTGCTGCACCTCGTGTCCATCCTCGCCTCCAGCAGGCTGAAGTGAGCGCCATGCGGGTCGGCGCGGTGATCATCACCATGGGCAACCGCCCCGACGAGCTGCGGGCCCTGCTCGACTCGGTCGGCAAGCAGGACGGCGACCCGGTCGAGGTCGTCGTGGTCGGCAACGGATCGCCCGTCCCGGACGTCCCCGAGGGCGTCCGCACGATCGAGCTGCCCGAGAACCTCGGCATCCCCGGCGGCCGCAACGTAGGCATCGAGGCCTTCGGCCCCAGCGGTCGCGATGTCGACATATTGATGTTCCTCGACGACGACGGCCTGCTCGCTCAGCACGACACCGCCGAGCTCTGCCGCCAAGCCTTCGAGGACGACCCCCGCCTCGGCATCATCAGCTTCCGCATCGCCGATCCCGAGACCGGGATAACCCAGCGCCGGCACGTCCCGCGGCTGCGCGCCGCCGACCCGATGCGCTCCTCCCGGGTCACCACCTTCCTCGGCGGCGCCAACGCCGTCCGCACCAAGGTCTTCGCCGAGGTCGGCGGCCTCCCGGACGCCTTCTTCTACGCCCATGAGGAGACCGACCTGGCCTGGCGCGCCCTGGACGCCGGCTGGATGATCGACTACCGGTCCGACATGGTGCTCCACCACCCCACGACCGCCCCCTCGCGGCACGCGGTCTACCACCGCATGGTCGCCCGCAACCGCGTCTGGCTCGCCCGCCGCAACCTCCCCGCGCCCCTGGTCCCGGTCTACCTCGGCAGCTGGCTGCTGCTCACCCTCGTCCGCCGCCCCTCGCGGTCCGCCCTGCGGGCGTGGTTCGGCGGTTTCCGGGAGGGCTGGAGCACGCCCTGCGGACCGCGCAGGCCCATGAAGTGGCGTACGGTGTGGCGGCTGACCCGACTGGGCCGTCCCCCGGTGATCTGACAAGCTCGTTCCTGTGAGCCGGCGGATCCGACCGGCTCCGGTCCCCGTGCCGGCCCGCACGGGTGCGCATCCCGAAGACGAAGGTTTTCCACTGGTGAGTGAGACAACGCATGACGGCACGGTCGCACCGAGTGCGGCCGCGCTGCCCGCCGAGGGCCTCACGGCGGCCCAGCTCGCCTCCAAGTACGGGCTGACCGTGAGCGGGGCCCGGCCCTCCCTCGTCGAGTACTTCCGTCAGCTCTGGGACCGGCGGCACTTCATCCTCGCCTTCTCGCGGGCGAAGCTGACCGCCCAGTACAGCCAGGCGAAGCTCGGCCAGCTCTGGCAGGTGGTGACCCCGCTGCTGAACGCGGCGGTCTACTTCTTCATCTTCGGCATGATCCTGAAGGCGAACCGCGGTCTGTCGCACGACGTCTACATCCCGTTCCTGGTCACCGGCGTCTTCGTGTTCACCTTCACGCAGAGCTCGGTGATGGTGGGCGTGCGCGCGATCTCCGGCAACCTCGGCCTGGTCCGTGCCCTGCACTTCCCGCGCGCCTCGCTGCCGATCTCCTTCGCGCTCCAGCAACTCCAGCAGCTGCTCTACTCGTTGATCGTGCTGTTCGTGGTGGCCGGCGCCTTCGGCAGCTACCCGGACCTGTCCTGGCTGCTGATCGTTCCGGCGCTCGCCCTGCAGTTCCTCTTCAACACCGGGCTCGCCCTGGTCTTCGCCCGGGCCGGCTCCGCGACCCCGGACCTCGCGCAGCTGATGCCGTTCGTGCTGCGCACCTGGATGTACGCGTCCGGCGTGATGTTCTCCATCCCGATCTTCCTGGCCGACAAGCCGCAGTGGCTGGCGAACGTCCTGCAGTGGAACCCGGCGGCGATCTACATGGACCTGATGCGCTTCGCGCTCATCGACGGCTACGGCGCCGAGAACCTGCCCGACCACGTCTGGGCGGTCGCCGTCCTGTGGGCGGTGTGCCTGGCCGTCGGCGGGTTCGTCTACTTCTGGAAGGCGGAGGAAAGGTACGGCCGTGGCTGAGCACAATCCCGTCGAGCGGGTGGTCGAGCAGGGTGCGGACCGCATCCCCACCGTCGTCGCCGAGGAACTGCACATCGTCTACCGGGTCAACGGCGCCAAGACCGGCAAGGGCAGCGCCACTTCGGCGCTCAGCCGGATCATCAAGCGCGGCGAGGAGCGGGGCGTGCGCAAGGTGCACGCCGTGCGGGGCGTGTCGTTCGTCGCCTACCGCGGCGAGGCCATCGGCCTGATCGGCTCCAACGGCTCCGGCAAGTCGACCCTGTTGCGCGCCATCGCCGGGCTGCTGCCCGCCGAGAGCGGCCGGGTCTACACCGGTGGCCAGCCCTCCCTGCTCGGTGTGAACGCGGCCCTCATGAACGACCTGACCGGCGAGCGGAACGTCATCCTGGGCGGGCTCGCCATGGGCATGTCCCGCGAACAGATCAGGGAGCGCTACCAGGAGATCGTCGACTTCTCCGGGATCAACGACAAGGGCGACTTCATCACCCTGCCGATGCGCACCTACTCCTCCGGCATGGCGGCCCGGCTGCGGTTCTCCATCGCCGCCGCCAAGGACCACGACGTCCTCATGATCGACGAGGCCCTCGCCACCGGCGACGCCGCCTTCCGCAAACGTTCCGAGCAGCGCATCCGCGAGCTGCGCAAGGAAGCCGGCACGGTGTTTCTGGTCAGTCACAACAACAAGTCGATCCGGGACACCTGCGACCGCGTCCTGTGGTTGGAACGCGGTGAGCTGCGGATGGACGGACCCACCGAAGAGGTCCTCCAGGAGTACGAGAAGTTCACGGGCAAGTAGTCCACCCCGACATGGGCAGTCAGGCCCACCACGCTTCCACGGGCCCCGCCGGAACCTCTCCGGCGGGGCCCCGCGTCTGCAAAGGAAACGTCAACTCGTGGTCGCCTTAGGAATCTTGGCGCCAATCGGTGTGTTGTTGTGATGTGCAGGACACCCCAGAGAACCTCGCTGCGTTGTACAACGTAAGCTGGACCGGTCCCGAAACGCGGCAAGTGGGGCGATAATGCGCGACACCCTCGTACGGGACGACTGTGCGGACGGCCGGGCGGCGTGTCCGAAATAGTGTGTATTGGGTCGGCAGTGTAGAACGGGAGATGTGACGGCAATGGCTACGGAAACTCCCCAGCTCAACGGAGCTGCCTGTGCCGTCCCCGCGCCGGGAAGTGAGCGGTGACGGGAACCGGCACGCCGGCCTCCGACGATCCGGAGCGCGGCACGCTCGACAAGGCCGCGGACGAGAACTTCCCCGTGGCACCCTTCTTCCTGCCCAAGGCCTGGCGCACCGACCTGATGGCGGTCTACGGCTTCGCCCGCCTCGTCGACGACATCGGCGACGGCGACCTGGCCCCCGGCGGCGCCGACGCCCGGCTGCTCGGCGTGGAGGGCGCGGCGGCCGAGGACCGCCTGCTGCTCCTGGACGCCTTCGAGGACGACCTCCACCGCGTCTTCGACTCGACCCCGCGCCACCCCCTGCTGCGCCGCCTCCAGCCGACCGTCCGCCGCTGCGCCCTGACCCCCGAGCCCTTCCTGGGCCTGATCGCCGCCAACCGCCAGGACCAGCTCGTCAGCCGCTACGAGACCTACGACGACCTGCTCGCCTACTGCGAGCTCTCGGCCAACCCCGTCGGCCGCCTCGTCCTCTCGGTCACCGGCACCTCGACCCCCGAGCGGATCCGCCTCTCGGACGCGATCTGTACCGCACTTCAGATCGTCGAACACCTGCAGGACGTGGCCGAGGATCTCGGCAACGACCGCATCTACCTGCCCGCCGAGGACATGAAGCGGTTCCATGTCCAGGAAGCGGATCTCGCCACGGCCAGCGCGGGCGCGTCGGTGCGCGCCCTGGTTGCATACGAAGCGGAACGCGCACGCGATCTCCTGAATGAAGGCGCCCCCCTGGTGGGTAGCGTCCACGGCAGGTTGAAGCTGCTGCTCGCGGGGTTCGTGGCGGGGGGGAGGGCGGCGATCAAGGCGATCGCCGCCGCTGAATACGACGTACTTCCCGGCCCGCCCAAGCCCGGCAAGATCCAGCTGCTGCGCGAGGTGGGCGTGACTCTGCGAGGAGAGGGGTGATCCGGACCGTGGACGCACCACAGGTGTCCCCGCCGGTACTCGCCGCCTACAGCTACTGCGAGGCCGTCACCGGACAGCAGGCCCGTAACTTTGCCTACGGGATCCGCCTGCTGCCCACGCCGAAGCGGCGCGCCATGTCGGCGCTCTACGCGTTCTCCCGGCGGGTCGACGACATCGGGGACGGCACGCTGGCGGTCGAGGCGAAGGGCGCGAGACTCGAGGAGACCCGGGCGCTGCTGACCCGGGTCCGCGAGGGAGCGGTCGACGAGGACGACACCGACCCGGTCGCGGTCGCCCTCACCCACGCCGCCCAGGCCTTCCCGATCCCGCTCGACGGCCTGGACGAGCTGATCGACGGCGTCCTGATGGACGTACAGGGCGAGACCTACGAGACCTGGGACGACCTGAAGGTCTACTGCCGCTGCGTGGCGGGCGCGATCGGGCGGCTCTCGCTCGGCGTGTTCGGCCCCGAGCCCGGGGCGCCCGGCGTCGAGCGCGCGTCGGAGTACGCCGACACGCTCGGGCTGGCGCTCCAGCTCACCAACATCCTCAGGGACGTCCGCGAGGACGCCGAGAACGGGCGGACCTATCTGCCCGCCGACGATCTCGCCAAGTTCGGGTGCTCGGCCGGGTTCGACGGGCCGACCCCGCCGGAGGGCTCCGACTTCGCGGGTCTCGTCCACTTCGAAGTGCGACGGGCCCGCACCCTTTTCGCCGAGGGGTACCGGCTGCTCCCCATGCTCGACCGGCGCAGCGGCGCCTGCGTGGCCGCCATGGCCGGGATCTACCGCCGGCTGCTCGACCGGATCGAGCGCGAACCGGAGGCCGTGCTGCGCGGCCGGGTCTCGCTGCCCGGGCGGGAGAAGGCGTACGTAGCCGTGCGCGGACTGTCCGGCCTGGACGCCCGCGGTGTGACGCGGAGGACCATCAGGAGGCGCGCCTGATGGACAATTCGGTCCAAGGTGATTCCACCGGAGAAAAACGGCACGCAACCCTCCGGTCGCGGACGGCGTCCATGACTGCAACGGCCTGCCGCGCGGGGTTCGACCGCGGTGGCCGCTCGGGGGAGGGCGCACGATGAACGACGGGACGCAGTCCGAGGGGCTGCCCGCGGACGTCCCGGCACGGGCCGGGCGGGACGCCGTCGTGGTCGGCGGCGGGCTCGCCGGCATCACCGCGGCGCTCGCACTGGCCGACGCGGGCGTGCGCGTCACCCTGATCGAGGGCAGGCCGAGACTGGGTGGCCTTGCCTTCTCCTTCCAGCGCGGCGAACTGACCGTTGACAACGGCCAGCACGTGTACCTGCGCTGCTGCACCGCCTACCGCTGGTTCCTCGACCGGATCGAGGGCACGGCGCTGGCACCGCTGCAGGATCGTCTCGACGTGCCCGTCCTCGACGTCGACAAGCCCGAGGGACGGCGGCTGGGACGGCTGCGCCGCGACGCGCTGCCGGTACCGCTGCACCTGGGGCGCAGCCTCGCCACGTATCCGCACCTCTCGCTCGCCGAGCGTGCCAGGGTCGGACGTGCCGCGCTCGCGCTCAAGGGCCTCGACCTCGCCGATCCGAGCCTGGACGCACAGGACTTCGGCAGCTGGCTGACCGCGCACGGTCAGTCGGCGCGTGCCGTCGAGGCCCTGTGGGACCTGGTCGGGGTCGCCACTCTCAACGCGGTCGCGGGCGACGCCTCGCTGGGGCTCGCCGCGATGGTGTTCAAGACCGGTCTGCTGTCCGAACCGGGCGCGGCCGACATCGGATGGGCGCACGTCCCGCTGGGTGAACTGCATGACCGGCTCGCCCGCAAGGCGCTCGACTCCGCGGGAGTGCGTACCGAGATCCGTACACGAGTCACCTCCATCTCTACTGACGAGAACGGACGCTGGAGCGTTCAGGTTCCCGGCGAGACCATCGAGGCGGACACGGTCGTCCTCGCCGTGGCCCAGCGCGAGGCTCACGATCTGCTGCCGCCGGGCGCACTCGACGCCCCCGAACGGCTCCTCGACATCGCCACCGCGCCGATCCTCAACGTGCACGTCGTCTACGACCGCAAGGTGCTCGACAAGCCCTTCTTCGCCGCGCTCGGCACCCCGGTGCAGTGGGTCTTCGACCGCACCGACGCCTCCGGGCTGCGCGAGGGGCAGTACCTCGCGCTGTCCCAGTCGGCCGCCCAGGACGAGATCGACACGCCCGTGGCCGAGCTGAAGGAGCGTTACCTCCCGGAGCTGGAGCGGCTGTTGCCCGGCACCCGCGGCGCCGAGGTGAAGGACTTCTTCGTGACCAGGGAGCGCACGGCGACGTTCGCTCCGACCCCCGGCGTCGGGCGGCTGCGGCCCGGCGCCCGCACCAAAGCCCCCGGCCTGTACCTGGCCGGTGCGTGGACCGCCACAGGGTGGCCCGCGACCATGGAGAGTGCGGTCCGCAGTGGGGTGAGCGCGGCGGACGCCGCTCTCGCCGCCCTGGGCCGGCCCCGCCCCCGTCACCTCTTCGAAGTCGAGGAGGCGGCGTGATGCTCGATCAGCAGGCGGCAGGCGACCCCCGCACCTCCGGTACCGCAACAAGAGGAGAGACTGTGCCCACTGTGCCCCCGGCCTCGACGGCTGCCGACGCGGTGGACGTGACCGCGCTCCTGGAGCGCGGCCGGACCCTGGCCACACCGGTACTGCGGGCGGCCATCGACCGCCTGGCCCCTCCCATGGACACCGTTTCCGCCTACCACTTCGGCTGGATCGACGCCGACGGCAACCCCGCGCACGGCGACGGCGGCAAGGCCGTACGTCCCGCCCTCGCGGTGCTGTCGGCCGAGGTCACCGGCGCCGCGCCCGAGATCGGCATTCCCGGCGCGGTCGCCGTCGAGCTGGTCCACAACTTCTCGCTGCTGCACGACGACCTGATGGACGGCGACGAACAGCGCCGTCACCGTGACACCGTCTGGAAGGTGCACGGGCCCGCCCAGGCGATCCTGGTCGGCGACGCCCTGTTCGCCCTCGCCAACGAGGTGCTGCTGGAGCTCGGCACCGCCGAGGCCGGCCGCGCCGCCCGCCGCCTGACCTCCGCCACCCGCGCCCTCATCGACGGACAGGCCCAGGACATCTCCTACGAGCACCGCGACCGCGTCAGCGTCGAGGAGTGCCTGGAGATGGAGGGCAACAAGACCGGCGCCCTGCTCGCCTGCGCCTGCTCGGTCGGCGCGGTGCTCGGCGGCGCTGACGACTGGACCGCCGACACCCTCGAGAAGTACGGCCACCACCTCGGCCTGGCCTTCCAGGCCGTCGACGACCTCCTCGGCATCTGGGGCGACCCGGTCTCGACCGGCAAGCAGGCCTGGAGCGACCTGCGCCAGCGCAAGAAGTCCCTGCCGGTGGTGGCCGCGCTCGCGGCGGGCGGTCCCGCCTCCGAGCGGCTCGGCGAGATCCTCGCCGCGGACGCCAAGAGCAGCGACTTCGAGAACTTCTCCGAGGAGGAGTTCGCGGCCCGCGCCGCCCTCATCGAGGACGCGGGCGGCCGCGAATGGACGGCCGAGGAAGCACGCCGTCAGCACACCACCGCCATCGAGGCCCTCGACGCCATCGACATGCCCGACCGGGTGCGGGCACAGTTCGCGGCGCTCGCCGACTTCGTCGTCGTACGAAAGAGATGATCACTATCGGTCGAATAACCCTCGCGTAGTCGCCGACCGGTGCCCTGGGCACCACCCGCGCACCGGCCGACGGCGGACCCACAGCAGCACGATTTGAACGACTGCACGAAGGGGAAGCCATGACAGCGACGACCGACGGAAGCACCGGGGCTTTGCCGCCCCGCGCTGCCTCGGCCCGCGAAACCGACAGCACGACCCCCGTGGCGGCGGGGGGACCGGACGCCGCCGTACGGGCCGTACAACGCGCCACCGACTACCTGCTGTCGCGGCAGGACCCCCAGGGTTGGTGGAAGGGCGACCTGGAGACGAACGTCACCATGGACGCCGAGGATCTGCTCCTGCGTCAGTTCCTGGGGATCCGCGACGAGGAGACCACGCGCGCCGCCGGGCTGTTCATCCGCGGCGAGCAGCGCGAGGACGGCACCTGGGCCTCGTACTACGGCGGTCCGGGCGAACTCTCCACCACCATCGAGGCGTACGTCGCCCTGCGGCTGGCCGGTGACGCGCCGGACGCCCCGCACATGGCGAAGGCCTCGGCGTGGATCCGCGAGCGCGGTGGCGTGGCCTCGGCCCGGGTCTTCACCCGGATCTGGCTCGCCCTGTTCGGCTGGTGGAAGTGGGAGGACCTGCCCGAACTCCCGCCGGAGCTCATCTTCTTCCCCAAGTGGGTCCCGCTCAACATCTACGACTTCGGGTGCTGGGCGCGGCAGACCATCGTCCCGCTCACCGTCGTCTCCGCGAAGCGGCCGGTGCGGCCCGCGCCGTTCGCGCTCGACGAGCTGCACACCGACCCCACCCGGCCGAATCCGCCCAAGCCGCTTGCTCCGGCGGCGAGTTGGGACGGTGCCTTCCAGCGGCTCGACAAGGCGCTGCACCGGCTGCGCAAGGTCGCGCCGCGCCGGCTGCGCAGGGCGGCGATGAACTCCGCCGCCCGCTGGATCGTCGAGCGGCAGGAGAACGACGGTGCCTGGGGCGGCATCCAGCCGCCGGCCGTGTACTCGGTGATCGCGCTGTCCCTGCTCGGCTACGACCTCGAACACCCCGTGATTCGTGAGGGGTTGGCGTCCCTGGACCGGTTCGCCGTCTGGCGCGAGGACGGGGCCCGGATGATCGAGGCCTGCCAGTCGCCGGTGTGGGACACCTGTCTCGCCACCATCGCGCTGGTCGACGCGGGCGTGCCGGCCGACCATCCGCAACTCGTCCGAGCGGCGGAGTGGATGCTCGGGGAGGAGATCGTCAGACCCGGCGACTGGGCCGTGAAGCGACCTCAACTGCCGCCTGGTGGCTGGGCGTTCGAGTTCCACAACGACAACTACCCGGACATCGACGACACCGCCGAGGTGGTCCTCGCGCTGCGCCGGGTCCGGCATCACGACCCGGAGCGGGTGGAGAAGGCGATCGGGCGGGGGGTGCGCTGGAACCTCGGGATGCAGTCGAAGAACGGGGGCTGGGGCGCCTTCGACGTCGACAACACCAGCCCGTTCCCCAACCGGCTGCCGTTCTGCGACTTCGGGGAGGTCATCGACCCGCCGTCGGCCGACGTGACGGCGCACGTGGTGGAGATGCTGGCCGTCGAGGGGCTCTCGCACGATCCGCGCACCCGGCGCGGCATCGAGTGGCTGCTCGCCGAACAGGAGCCGAACGGCTCGTGGTTCGGGCGCTGGGGCGTCAACTACATCTACGGCACCGGGTCCGTCGTACCCGCCCTCGCCGCCGCGGGACTGCCCGGCTCGCACCCGGCGATCCGACGGGCGGTCACCTGGCTGGAGTCGGTCCAGAACGACGACGGCGGCTGGGGCGAGGATCTGCGCTCCTACGACGACGCGGAGAAGTGGAGCGGCCGCGGGGCCTCGACTGCCTCGCAGACGGCGTGGGCGCTGATGGCCCTGCTGGCGGCCGGGGAGCACGACTCCAAGGCCGTGGAGCGGGGGGTGGAGTGGCTCGCCGTCACCCAGTTGGAGGACGGTTCCTGGGACGAGCCCTACTTCACCGGGACCGGCTTCCCGGGGGACTTCTCCATCAACTACCACCTCTACCGGCAGGTGTTCCCGCTCACCGCTCTTGGCCGGTACGTGCACGGGGAGCCCTTCGCGAAGAAGCCCTTCCCAGAGGCCGAGGGGGGCTGATGAGCACACAGCCCGCACCGGCCCCGCTGCTGATCGCCTGCGCCCTCGGCATCGAGAGCCTCGCGCTGCGCAGCCGCGACCACCGCGGGGCCGACGGGCCGGTCACCGTCCTGCGCACGGGCATGGGACCGGAGGCCGCCGAGGCTTCCACCACCCGGGTGCTGGCCCAGCCGGAGCTCGCGGGGGCCGCCGTCCTCGCCACGGGCTTCTGCGCGGGCCTCGCCCCGGGGATGCACCCCGGCGACCTGGTGGTCGCCGAGGAGACCCGGCACTCGCGCGGGAACGTCCCGTGCGTCGGAACCGACCTGCTGGTCAAGGAGCTCATGCGCGCCGTGCCCGGCCGCACGGTCCATACCGGACCGCTCACCGGCTCCGATCACGTCATCCGCGGTCACGAACGGTCGGAGCTGCTCGCGACCGGCGCAATCGCGGTCGACATGGAATCCGCGGCGACGCTCCTGAGCGCCGTACGCACCGGTGAGCGCCCCGTTGCGGCCGTACGGGTGGTCGTGGACGCTCCTGAACATGAACTCGTCCGGATCGGCACGGTGCGCGGTGGAATATCAGCTTTCCGCGTCCTTCGTTCCGTACTTCCAGCTTTCTTCGAATGGCACCGTTCTTTGCTGCTCCCCAGGAGGTGAGCCAGATGGCCATGCCGCTGCGCCAGTCCATCAAGGTCGCTACATATTTGGCCGAACAGAAGCTCCGTAAGCGGGACAAGTTCCCGTTGATCGTGGAGCTCGAACCTCTCTTCGCGTGCAACCTGAAGTGCGAGGGCTGCGGCAAGATCCAGCATCCGGCCGGAGTGCTCAAGCAGCGCATGCCGGTCGCGCAGGCCGTCGGGGCGGTGCTGGAGTCCGGTGCGCCGATGGTGTCCATCGCGGGCGGTGAGCCCCTGATGCACCCTCAGATCGACGAGATCGTGCGGCAGTTGGTGGCGAAGAAGAAGTACGTCTTCCTCTGCACCAACGCCATGCTGCTGCGCAAGAAGATGGACAAGTTCACGCCCTCGCCCTACTTCGCCTTCGCCGTGCACATCGACGGGCTGCGTGAGCGCCACGACGAGTCGGTGGCGAAGGAGGGTGTGTTCGACGAGGCGGTGGCGGCGATCAAGGAGGCCAAGAAGCGCGGCTTCCGGGTCACCACCAACTCGACCTTCTTCAACACCGACACCCCGCAGACCATCATCGAGGTGCTCAACTTCCTCAATGACGACCTGCACGTGGACGAGATGATGATCTCGCCCGCGTACGCCTACGAGAAGGCGCCCGACCAGGAGCACTTCCTGGGCGTGGAGCAGACCCGGGAGCTGTTCAAGAAGGCCTTCTCGGGCGGCAACCGCAAGAAGTGGCGGCTCAACCACTCCCCGCTCTTCCTGGACTTCCTGGAGGGCAAGGTCGACTTCCCGTGCACCGCGTGGGCGATCCCGAACTACTCGCTCTTCGGCTGGCAGCGCCCCTGCTACCTGATGAGCGACGGGTACGTGCCCACGTACCGCGAGCTGATCGAAGAGACCGACTGGGACAAGTACGGCCGCGGCAAGGACCCGCGCTGCGCCAACTGCATGGCGCACTGCGGCTACGAGCCCACCGCCGTCCTCGCCACCATGGGGTCCCTGAAGGAGTCGCTGCGCGCCATGCGCGAGACGGTCTCCGGAAACCGGGAGTAGCACGATGACCGCCATCTCCTTGGGAGTCCCCGAGGTACCGGCCCGGCCGATCGCCGAGCGACGCGTGTCGCGGCAGATCCATGTCGGGCCGGTGGCGGTCGGGGGCGGCGCCCCGGTGTCGGTGCAGTCGATGACGACGACCCGCACATCCGACATCGGGGCCACCCTCCAGCAGATCGCCGAACTCACCGCGTCCGGCTGCCAGATCGTGCGCGTCGCCTGTCCCACGCAGGACGACGCGGACGCGCTGGCGACCATCGCCAGGAAGTCGCAGATCCCGGTGATCGCGGACATCCACTTCCAGCCGAAGTACGTGTTCGCGGCGATCGAGGCGGGTTGTGCCGCGGTTCGCGTCAATCCCGGCAACATCAAGCAGTTCGACGACAAGGTGAAGGAGATCGCGCGGGCCGCGAGGGACCACGGCACGCCGATCCGGATCGGCGTCAACGCCGGATCGCTCGACAAGCGGCTGCTGCAGAAGTACGGCAGGGCCACACCGGAGGCACTCGTCGAGAGCGCGCTGTGGGAGGCGTCGCTCTTCGAGGAGCACGGCTTCCGGGACATCAAGATCTCGGTCAAGCACAACGACCCGGTCGTGATGGTCGAGGCCTACCGCCAGCTCGCCGCGCAGAGCGACTACCCGCTGCACCTCGGGGTGACGGAGGCGGGCCCGGCCTTCCAGGGCACGATCAAGTCGGCCGTCGCCTTCGGGGCGTTGCTCAGCCAGGGCATCGGCGACACCATCCGGGTCTCGCTGTCCGCGCCGCCCGCCGAGGAGGTGAAGGTCGGCCTCCAGATCCTGGAATCGCTGAACCTCAAGCAGCGGCGGCTGGAGATCGTCTCCTGCCCGTCCTGCGGGCGTGCCCAGGTGGACGTCTACAAGCTGGCCGACGAGGTCACGGCCGGCCTGGAGGGCATGGAAGTCCCGTTGCGGGTCGCCGTCATGGGGTGCGTGGTGAACGGACCCGGTGAGGCGCGCGAGGCGGATCTGGGGGTCGCCTCCGGCAACGGCAAGGGGCAGATCTTCGTCAAGGGCGAGGTCATCAAGACCGTCCCCGAGTCGAAGATCGTGGAGACCCTCATCGAGGAAGCGATGAAGATCGCCGAACAGATGGAGCAGGACGGCGTCGCGTCGGGGGAGCCGGCCGTCACCGTGAGCTGAACAGCACGGACCGAAGGGGGCCCGAGCGTGACGATTCTGGAGAACATCCGGGGACCACGCGACCTTAAGGCGCTGTCCGAGGCGGAACTCGGTGAACTGTCCGAAGAGATCAGGGAGTTCCTGGTGCACGCCGTGGCCAGGACGGGCGGTCACCTCGGGCCCAATCTGGGGGTGGTGGAACTCTCCATCGCCCTCCACCGGGTCTTCGAGTCGCCGGTCGACCGCCTCGTGTGGGACACCGGTCACCAGAGCTACGTACACAAGCTGCTGACAGGCCGTCAGGACTTCTCGAAGCTGCGCGGCAAGGGGGGCCTGTCCGGCTACCCCTCCCGCGAGGAGTCAGAGCACGACATCGTGGAGAACAGCCACGCGTCCACCGCGCTCGGCTGGGCCGACGGGCTCGCCAAGGCCCGTCAGGTGCAGGGGGAGAAGGGCCATGTCGTCGCGGTGATCGGCGACGGCGCGCTCACCGGCGGGATGGCGTGGGAGGCGCTGAACAACATCGCGGCCGCCAAGGACCGGCCGCTGATCATCGTCGTCAACGACAACGAGCGCTCCTACGCGCCCACGATCGGCGGCCTCGCCAACCACCTGGCCACCCTGCGCACGACCGACAGTTACGAGAAGGTGCTCGCCTGGGGCAAGGACGTGCTCCTGCGCACCCCCGTCGTCGGCAACACCCTCTACGAGTCGCTGCACGGCGCGAAGAAGGGCTTCAAGGACGCGTTCGCGCCGCAGGGCATGTTCGAGGACCTGGGCCTGAAGTACGTCGGTCCGATCGACGGGCACGACCTCGGGGCCGTCGAGTCGGCGCTGCGCCGGGCGAAACGGTTCCACGGGCCGGTGCTCGTGCACTGCCTCACGGAGAAGGGGCGCGGCTACGAACCCGCCCTCGCCCACGAGGAGGACCACTTCCACACCGTCGGCGTGATGGACCCGCTCACCTGCGAGCCGCTCACGCCGTCCAACGGGCCTTCCTGGACCTCGGTGTTCGGCGACGAGATCGTCGCGATCGGCGAGGAGCGGGACGACATCGTGGCGATCACCGCCGCCATGCTGCACCCGGTGGGGCTCGGCAAGTTCGCCGCGCGCTTCCCGGACCGGGTGTGGGACGTCGGCATCGCCGAGCAGCACGCGGCCGTCTCCGCGGCCGGTCTCGCGACCGGCGGGCTGCATCCGGTCGTCGCCGTCTACGCCACCTTCCTCAACCGTGCCTTCGACCAGCTCCTGATGGACGTGGCCCTGCACCGCTGCGGGGTCACCTTCGTCCTGGACCGGGCCGGCGTCACGGGCGTCGACGGAGCCTCGCACAACGGCATGTGGGACATGTCGATCCTCCAGGTCGTGCCCGGCCTCAGGATCGCCGCACCGCGCGACGCCGACCAGCTCCGCGCCCAACTGCGCGAGGCCGTCGCCGTGGACGACGCGCCGACGCTGATCCGCTTCCCCAAGGAGTCGGTGGGACCGCGGATCCCGGCGGTGGACCGGGTCGGCGGAATCGACGTCCTGCACCGGGGCGAGCGGCCGGACGTGCTCCTGGTGGCCGTCGGCGTGATGGCGCCGGTGTGTCTCCAGGCGGCCGAGCTGTTGGCGGCCCGGGGCATCAACTGCACGGTCGTGGACCCCCGTTGGGTCAAACCCGTCGACCCGGCGCTCCCGGGCCTCGCCGCCGAACACCGGTTGGTGGCCGTCGTCGAGGACAACAGCCGGGCCTCCGGCGTCGGCGCGGCGGTGGCGCTGGCGCTGGGCGACGCCGAAGTCGACGTACCCGTACGGCGGTTCGGCATCCCGGAACAGTTCCTCGCGCACGCCAAACGCGGCGAGGTACTGGCCGACATCGGCCTCACGCCGGTCGAGGTGGCGGGACGGATCGGCGCGAGCCTGGCCGTCAAGGAGCAGCTGGACGGCCCAGTCAAGGAGAAAGCTGAATGACCAAGGAGTTCGACCTCGCCGCGCTGCTGGCCGAGCGCGGAGCCGAGCGCTACGAGCTGCACGGCAAGTACCTGAACCACCAACTGCCGCGCATGCTGCACACGATCGGCTTCGACAAGGTCTACGAGCGCGGCGAGGGCGCCTACTTCTGGGACGCGGACGGCAACGACTACCTGGACATGCTGGCCGGGTTCGGGGTGATGGGCCTGGGACGCCACCACCCCGTCGTCCGCAAGGCGCTGCACGACGTCCTCGACGCCGACCTCGCCGACCTCACCCGCTTCGACTGCCAGCCACTGCCCGGGCTGCTCGCCGAGAAGCTGCTGTCCTACAGCCCGCACCTGGACCGCGTGTTCTTCGGCAACAGCGGCACGGAGGCCGTGGAGACCGCGCTGAAGTTCGCCCGGTACGCCACCGGGAAGCCCAGGGTCCTGTACTGCGACCACGCCTTCCACGGCCTGACCACCGGCTCCCTGTCGGTCAACGGCGAGGACGGCTTCCGGGACGGCTTCGCCCCGCTGCTGCCCGACACGGCGGTCCCGCTCGGTGATCTAGACGCCCTGGACCGGGAGTTGAAGAAGGGCGATGTCGCCGCGCTGGTCGTCGAGCCGATCCAGGGCAAGGGCGTGCACGAGGCCCCGCCCGGCTATCTGCGGGCCGCCCAGGAGCTGTTGCGCCGGCACAAGGCGCTGCTCATCGCGGACGAGGTGCAGACCGGCCTCGGCCGCACCGGCGACTTCTACGCCTACCAGCACGAGGAGGGCGTCGAGCCGGACCTGGTGTGTGTGGCCAAGGCCCTGTCCGGCGGCTATGTGCCCGTCGGTGCCACCCTCGGCAAGGACTGGATCTTCAAGAAGGTCTACTCGTCGATGGACCGGGTGCTCGTGCACTCGGCGAGCTTCGGGTCCAACGCCCAGGCCATGGCGGCGGGTCTGGCCGTCCTTTCCGTCATGGAGAACGAGCAGATCGTCGCCAATGCCCGGGTGACAGGGGACCTGTTGAGGACGCGGCTCGCGGCGCTGATCGACAAGTACGAGCTGCTCGCCGACGTGCGCGGCCGGGGCCTGATGATCGGCATCGAGTTCGGTCGGCCCAAGTCGCTGAAACTGCGCGGCCGTTGGACCATGCTGCAGGCCGCGCGCAAGGGCCTGTTCGCGCAGATGGTCGTCGTACCGCTGCTGCAACGGCACCGGATTCTCACCCAGGTCTCCGGCGATCACCTGGAGGTGATCAAGTTGATCCCGCCGCTGGTCGTCGGTGAGCGGGAGGTGGACCGGTTCGTGGACGCGTTCACGGCAGTCATGGACGACGCGCACAGCGGCGGCGGGCTGATGTGGGACTTCAGCAAGACGCTGGTGAAGCAGGCGGTCGCCAACCGCTAGAGGCATTTTTTGTCTCTGAGGCAAGAGATTTGCCCCAGAGACAAGCCTGCGGCTGAATGGAGAGCATGAGCTCTCCCGAGACCGAGCCGGTGGACGGGCAGGACGAGAACCTGCCCGTCGTGGCTCCACAGCTCCGCGCCCTGCGCCGCCGGGCCTCCCTCACGCTGGAGGCAGCCGGCCGCGCCGCCGGGCTGTCGCCGGCCCACCTCTCCCGACTGGAGACCGGGCAGCGCCAGCCTTCGCTGCCGATGCTGCTCGCCCTCGCCCGTATCTACGGTACGACGGTCTCGGAGCTGCTCGGCGAGACGGTCGCCGACCGGGACTCCGTCGTCCGCGCCGCCGACATGGAACCGACCGCGGCCGGCGGCTGGACCTACTGGCCGGCCGGGGCGCCCGGCCGCGGCATGCAGGCCCTGCGTGTCCACGTGCCGCACGGCTCGCAGGGCGACATCGTGCGTGTGCACCCCGGCGAGGAGTGGCTCCACGTCCTCAAGGGCCGGCTGCGGCTGCGCCTCGGGGACACCGCGCACCGCCTCGCCCCCGGCGACAGCGCGCACTTCGACTCCCTCACCCCGCACCGGATCGCGGCGCAGGACCCCGACGGGGTCGAGCTGCTGTTCGTCCACACCCTGCTGCAGAGCCCCACGGCCACGCTGTGCCTGGGCCCCATCACCGGAGAGACGCCATGAGAGACATGGAAGAGAAGATCCCGCGCGCGCTGTGGGTGCGGCTCCTCATCTACATCGCCGCCGGGCACGTGTTCGCGGCGTTCCTGTTCCTGCTGTTCGAGGTCGGCGCGGGCGCCAAGTAGCCCCGCGCATCGTCCCCGCCGGCCGCCGTCGTCAGTCGAGCAGGCGCTCCCGCAGCCGCTCCCGGATCTCCGGGGTGACACCCAGGCCCTGCTCCAGGTAGGTGTCCACGTCGCCCCACGTCTCCTCGATGGTGTCGAAGGCGGCGGTCAGATACTCGGCGCGGGCCTCGAAGAGGGGGCTGAGCAGCTCCATGACCTCGGGGGAGTGCGCGGACTCGGCACCGCTGCTGCGACGCACCTTGTAGCGGCGGTGCTTGGCGTTCGACTCCAGGTAGTCGGCGATGATCGCCTCGCGCTCGACACCCAGGGCGAGGAGCGTCACGGCTATGGACAGGCCCGCGCGGTCCTTGCCCGCCGCGCAGTGCATCAGCGCGGGCGCGCTGTCCTCGGCGAGCGCGTGCAGGACGCGCGCGTGCTCGGCGGTGCGGCTCTTGATGATGTCGCGGTAGGAGCTGATCATCCGGTTCGCGGCCTTGCCGTCGCCGAGGAGCTCGCGCAACTGCTCGATCTCGCCGTCCCGGACCATCGTCCAGAAGTCGGCGCCGTGAGCCGGGTCGGTGAGCGGGAGGTTCACGTTCAGCACGCCGGGCAGCTCGACGTCCGGGCCCTCCAGCTTCTGGTCGGCCGCGTTGCGGAAGTCGAAGATCGTGTGCAGCCCCAGCGACGAGAGGAACACCGCGTCCTCCGCGGTCGCGTGAGCCAGGTGCCCGCTGCGGAAGAGCACGCCCTGCCGCACCCGCCGTCCGTCCACCGTCGGCAGCCCGCCCACGTCGCGAAAATTGCGGACTCCGGTCAGCTCGGGCTCGGTCGACGGGATCTGCTGCGTCACGGGGGCTCCTCCCAGTCCACCCGGCCGGCGCGGCTCGGCGGGGTGGCCGACGGGGTGCGCCTTCGACGATACGACACGGGTTCCGGGGGCATTGAGTTGTCCACAGGCGTTGCCTCGGGCCGCATGACCGTTGATGATGTTGATCCTTGATCGCACCTGTTGGGAAGTGTGGAAGCTTGATGCTGGAGATCTCCGACAACGGTCGTACGTGGCTCCTCTCGGGGCCTCTGAGCAGCTACGCCGTCCATCTCGCCGAGGACGACGTACTGCTGCATCTGCACTGGGGCCCGCGGATCGCGCTCGCCGACGCCGAGGCCCTCGCCGCGCTTCCGCTGCCCGAGTACCGGGGCTTCGAGTCGCAGCTCGACGGCCGCGAGGAGTACCCCGTCGAGGGCGGCCCGCGCTTCGTCCGGCCCGCCCTGTCCGTGCGCACCGAGGAGCGGCGCGGCACGGAGTGGCGGTTCGAGGCGTACGAGGCCGACGAGGGCGAGGACGGTGAACTGCGGCTGCGCTTCCGGGACGGCGGGCTCGCGATCACCCTGCACTACCGGATGCGGCACGACGTCGTGGAGCGCTGGGTGAGCCTCGACAACGAGGGGCCCGTCCTGGAGCTGCTGCGCGCCGACTCGGCCACCTGGACGCTGCCCGACCGCGAGGGCTGGCGGCTCTCGCACCTGCACGGCCGGTGGGCGGCGGAGTCGCAGCTGACCTCGGCACCGCTCACCTACGGCGAGAAGGTCATCGGCAGCCGCCGCGGCCACACCAGCCACCAGCACCTGCCCTGGGTCGCCCTCGACACCGACGCGACCGAGGAGCGCGGCGAGGTGTACGGCTGCGCGCTCGGGTGGTCGGGCTCCTGGCGGATCGCGGTGGCGCAACTCCCCGACGCGCGCGTGCAGATCAACGGCGGTGTGGGCTATGACGAGTCCGGGCTGCTGCGCCTGGCGGCCGGGGAGTCGTTCACGACTCCCGTCTTCGCCGGTCTGTGGAGCGACGGCGGCTTCGGCGGCGCGAGCCGTGCCTGGCACGCCTACCAGCGGGCGTACGTCATCCCGGACGCGGACCGGGACCGGCCGGTGCTGTTCAACTCCTGGGAGGCCACCGAGTTCGACATCTCCGAGGAGCAGCAGGGCGCCCTCGCCCGGCAGGCCGCGGCGATCGGTGTCGAGCTGTTCGTGGTCGACGACGGCTGGTTCGGCAAGCGCGTGAACGACCGGGCCGGACTCGGCGACTGGACGCCCAACCCCGACCGCTTCCCGGCCGGCCTCAAGCCGCTCGCCGACGAGGTGCACGCGCTCGGCATGCAGTTCGGCATCTGGGTCGAGCCCGAGATGGTCAACGCGGACAGCGACCTGTACCGCGCGCACCCCGACTGGGTGCAGTTCCAACCGGGACGAAAGCGGACGGAGTTCCGCAATCAGCTCGTACTCAACCTGGCCCGGCCGGACGTCCAGGAGTACCTCTGGGAGAAGCTCGACGCCATCCTCTCCAGCGCCCCGATCGACTACGTCAAGTGGGACTTCAACCGCTGCTTCACCGACGCCGGCTGGCCCGGCGAGGCGTACCCGCAGCGGCTGTGGATCGACCACGTGCGCGCGCTGTACGCCCTGTTGGACCGGCTGCGGGCGGCCCATCCGGGGGTCTCCTTCGAGTCCTGCTCGGGCGGCGGCGGCCGGATCGACCTCGGGATCATGAGCCGCACGGACGAGGTGTGGACCTCGGACAACACCGACCCGCTCGACCGGCTCGCCATCCAGCACGGCTTCACCCAGATCCACCCCGCGCGCGTGATGGCCGCCTGGGTCACCGACAGCCCCAACACCCAGCTCAACGACCGGGTCAGCTCGCTGCGCTTCCGGTTCGTGAGCTCCATGGCGGGCGTGCTGGGCGTCGGCGGCGACCTCACCAAGTGGACCGAGGAGGAGCTGGCCGAGGCGGGCGGCTGGGTGGCTCTGTACAAGGAGATCCGGCCGCTCGTGCAGCGCGGTGACCTCTACCGGCTGCGGGCCCCGCAGGGCGGGCTCAGTGCCGTCCAGTACGTGCTCGGGGACGAGTCCGTGGTCCTCGCCTGGCTCCAGGCGCAGAGCTACGGCGAGCCCGTGCCCGCGCTGCGGCTGCGCGGACTGGACCCGGCCGCGTCGTACGAATGCCTCGAAACGGGCGAAGTGCACAGGGGGGCCGTACTGCTGCATCACGGACTTCGGGTCGGTCTGCGCGGTGACCTCGATGCGACGGTTCTCCGACTGCGTCGCATCTGACTCTTCTGTCCGAATTGGCGCCTTGGTTCGCCTTCGTTCCAACTCGCTCTGGAATAAGGCGGACTGGGGTGGCGTCACGTGAGGAGCGTCATATCCGTGACCGTGCGTGGTTCTGCATGTCCACGTAATGCGCGTGCTTTTCAAGGGTGTTTGTGCCTGGTGGCAGGTCCTTAATTCACGCAGCGTGACCGCGAATTCTCGCAGGGGATCAAGAGAATCGTATGCACAGGGAACCTCTACTTGTTCCTTTGCGTCCTGGTCGCTTACGTTCGCCACCAATCCGGACGGACGCCCAATCCTGCCGCCGACCGGAGTCCGCACAACTCACCCGTGAACGGCAGGAGCGGGGGACCCACAGGTACAACCGCCTGTTCCGGTCTCCGGAAGAGGCTTGGGGTAAAGCCGTGCCGAAAAGCGCGGCCGGGCATCTCCAGCTCGCACCCGACAGCTCACCTCGCAGGCGCCGGAGAGGAATTCGTCATGCCCGCGAAGGGTAAGCACCGCCGCCCCAAGTCCCAGCGCCTGACCCGCACCATCGCCGTCGCCGGCACCGGGGGCGCCGCGCTCGCCCTCCCGCTCATGGGGGCCACCGGCGCCCACGCGGCCACCTCGGAATCGGCTTCCCAGGCGGTATCCGAAAAGGCCGTCCAGTCGCTTCCGGATGTCGAGAAGGCGTCGGTCCAGCAGAAGTCGACGGCACAGAAGTCCGCCAAGAAGAGCACGGCCAACACCGAAGGCGTGCGCACCTATTCGGTGCGATCCGGTGACTGGCTCGCGAAGATCGCCGACGAGGAGAACGTCACCGGCGGCTGGCAGAAGCTGTACTCGGACAACCGCGAGGCCGTCGGCGACGACCCGTCGCTCATCCACCCCGGCCTCAAGCTCACGCTCGGCAAGAAGGCCGCGACCCGCACCACCGAGTCCGCGCCCTCTTCTTCGTCGGCCTCGAAGGATTCCGGTTCCTCGTCCTCGAAGGACTCCTCCTCGAAGAGCTCCTCCTCGGACAGCCAGGCCTCCTCGAACTCGACGAGCACGCAGTCCGCCGACTCCGCCACCAGCTCCAGCGGCTACACGCTCCCGGTCACCGGCGCCACCATCGGCACCGGCTACCGCGTGGCCGGCAGCATGTGGTCCAGCGGCTACCACACGGGCGTCGACTTCGTCGTCCCGACCGGCACCTCGCTCAAGGCCGTGGCCGCGGGCACGGTCGTCTCCGCGGGCTGGGGCGGCGCGTACGGCAACCAGGTCGTCATCAAGCTGAACGACGGCTACTACGCCCAGTACGCCCACCTCTCGCAGCTCTCCGTCTCGGCCGGCCAGACCGTGACCGAGGGCCAGCAGATCGGCCTCTCCGGCGCGACCGGCAACGTCACCGGACCCCACCTGCACTTCGAGATCCGTACGACCCCGGACTACGGCTCCGACGTGGACCCCGTCGCCTACCTCCGTACGAAGGGTGTCGCCGTCGGCTGACGCGCCCCTGAGCCACCTGCCTGACACGCTGCCGAAGGTCGGATCCCGATCCCCGGGTCCGGCCTTCGGTATGACGTGATCCGCCTGTCGCTGTGGCGTTCCCGCCGTCAACAGCCCTGGCGGGAAAGCTATTCCTGGTTTGGCGAACACTTTAGGAGTGGCTTATCTCACCGCACGTCAACCCTTTCCTACGGTCGCGTAGGTCACATTCGAAGGTGAATCATGTTCGCTTGTGGCAGACGATTCGAAGAATGACGGCAGATCAGTGATCGGGTCGTACGTTGCGGTGGGGGACAGCTTCACCGAAGGCGTCGGCGACCCCGGCCCCGACGGGGCGATGGTCGGTTGGGCCGACCGGTTCGCGGTGCTGCTCGCGGACCGGGAGCCCGAGGGCCACTTCACGTACAACAACCTCGCCGTACGCGGAAAGCTGCTAGACCAGATCGTGGCGGACCAGCTTCCGCAGGCCCTCGAACTCGCCCCGGACCTGATCTCCTTCAGCGCCGGCGGCAACGACATCATCCGGCCCGGCACCGACCCCGACGAGGTCGCCGAGCGCTTCGAGCTGGCGATCGCCCGACTCACCGAGGCGGCCGGCACCGTCCTGGTGACGACCGGCTTCGACACCCGTGGCGTCCCCGTGCTCAAGCATCTGCGCGGCAAGATCGCCACCTACAACGGACATGTGCGCGCGGTCGCGGACCGATACGGCTGTCCCGTGCTCGACCTGTGGTCCCTGAAGACCATCCAGGACCGCCGGGCCTGGGACGGCGACCGGCTGCACCTCTCGCCCGAGGGGCACACGCGCGTGGCGCTGCGCGCGGGTCAGGTGCTCGGTCTCGAAGTGCCGGCCGACCCCGAACAGGCCTGGCCCCCGCTGCCGCCCCGCGGCACCCTGGAGGTCCGGCGGGACGACGTGCACTGGGCGCGCGAGTACCTGGTGCCGTGGATCGGGCGGCGGCTGCGCGGCGAGTCGTCGGGCGACCACGTCACGGCGAAGGGCGCGCTGTCCCCGGACGACATCAAGTCCCGGATCGCCCGGGTGGCCTGAACGATGCCAGCGGTGCGGGCCGTGCCGACCTGAAACGGCGCGGCCCGCACCGCTGGAGCATTGAGGTGGTCGGCCCGAAGCAGCGGAGCGACCGTGTGGAATTCATCGCTCCGAAGCGGTCAACGCCTCCTGCGCGAGGCCCAGTTCCCGGGCCACCGCCTCGTCCACCCACTCCTGCGCCCGTGCCCGCGGCACGGCGCCGGGGTACGACGTCAGCTGGACGGCGAGCCCGTCGAGCAGCGCCGTCAGGCGCAGAGCCGTGCCGTGCGGGTCGGGACACTGGAACTCGCCGGCAGCCACGCCCTCCGCGATGACCTCGGCGAGCGCGGCCTTCCACTGCCGGTCCAGGTCCCCGGTGACCTCCCGCAGCGCGGGCTCGCGCAGTGCCGCGGCCCAGCCCTCGATCCACAGCCGCCAGCCCTTGGCCGGGCCGGTCGGCGCGTACCAGCGCACCGCCGAGCGCAGTCGGCGTAGCGCCGTGGTGCGGCGGCCGAGCAGCTTGCGCAGATGGGCGAGGTCGTCCTCGGCCGCGTACGTGAAGGCGGCGGCGACCAGCTTCTCCTTCGTGGAGAAGTGATAGAGCACCAGCGCGTTGCTCACGCCGAGCGCCGAGGCCACGTCGGCGATCCTGACCGCCGCCACGCCCCGTACCTCGATCTGCTCGATGGCGGCCCGCAGCAACTCCTCGCGCCGCTCGGCCACGCTCAACCGCACTCTCGCCACGTGGTCACCTTATTCCGTTCACGCGGGACGACGTCTCCCCGGTGTCGCCCCCGGCGCTGAGGGCCAACGTCGCCGCACCCCTTCGGAGTTCACACCGACCGGGCGGGGACTCCGTCAGCGGTACCAGCCGAACCGCTCGGCGATCACCGGCAGCCGGTCCGCGACGATGGCGTGGGCGGCGGCCCGGGGGGTCGTGCCGTCGGCCTCCGCGCGGGCCAGCGTCCGGTCGATCAGGGCGCGCATCGAGCGGCGCGTGTGCGCGAACGCCTCGTCCGCGTGCGGGCCGATGTCGCCGAACAGGGTCCACCACCACCAGGCGTTCGTCCCGGAGTTGACGACCACGTCGGGCAGCACGGTGACCCCGCGCGCGGCCAGCAACTGCTCCGCCGCCGGCAGGACGGGCATGTTGGCGGCCTCGACGATCCAACGGGCGGTGATCCGCCCCTGGTTCGCCGTGTCGATCGCGTACGAGACGGCCGCCGGCACCAGCACCTCCGCCTGGGCGGACAGCCAGGCGTCGCCGGGCAGTTCGCGGTCGGCGGGGCGCAGCGCGGAGCGGTCCACGGTGCCGTACGCGTCCCGCGCGGCCAGCAAAGCCTCGACGTCGAGGCCCGCCGGGTTGGCGATCGTGCCCTTGATATCCGCTACGGCGACGACGGACAGCCCCGCGCGGGCGAGGAAGCGCGCGGTGGCACCGCCCATGGTGCCCAGGCCCTGCACGGCGACCCGCGCGTCCGCGTACGGCACGCCCGCGCGGTCCAGGGCCGCGAGTGCCGACTCGGCGACCCCGCAGCCGCCGGCCAGTTCGTCGAGCCCGATGCCGTCCACCTCGACCGCGAAGGCGTCCGCGAGCCGCCGCCGGGCCGCCGCCTCATCATCCAGCAGCGGATACACGGCCTGGATCGACGAGACCAGCCCCGCCTCGGTGACCGCCCGGTCCACCACGTCCTGCGTGAGGCCGAGGTCCTCGCCGGTGGTCCAGAAGCTCTCGATGTACGGCTTCATGGCACGCAGGTAGCGCACCAGCAGCTCGTACGCCCCCGGCTCCTGGGGATCGCAGTCGATGCCGCCCTTGGCGCCGCCCAGGGGGATGTAGCGGCCCTCGGGGTCGTAGTGCAGGGCTTCCTTCATGGTCATCCCGCGGGCGAGCCCGGCGACCTCGTCGAGCGTGCAGCCCGGGCGCATGCGCAGCCCGCCGCTGCAGACGCCCCGCACCAGCCGGTCGACGACCAGGAAGCCCTGGCGGCCGGTGACGTGGTCGGTCCAGGTGAGCGTCATCAGGGGGGCGGTCATGCGGTCTCCTCGGGTGCTCACGGACGAGCTGTTACTGAATCGCCGGTCAGTATCCGGAGATGGAGCGGTGCATGTCAACGCGCTGAACGGACGATTCGGCGGCGCGTCGGCCTGCGTAGATGTCCGCATACGAGACGCCCTGGCGCGGTTACGCTCCGCCGTATCTTTGGGTTTTCTTTGGAAACTTCGGGATGCGAACGCCGACGGTCGGGTGTTGTCGGAGGGGCCGACCATAATGGAATGTCTCACCGTCTCCACCAGGAGGTACCGTGTCCGGTTTCCGTTCCCTGAGCTCCGGGCTCCGCGCGCTGCAGCCCGCGGCCTTCGGCGCGGACCCGAGTGGTGAGCGCCTCGCGCGCATCCGCAGATCGCCCCACTTCAAGGACGGGGTCTTCCAGAACCCCGGCGGCACCGCCCGGACCCGCCCCTCCGGCTCGATGGTCGACTTCGCCAAGGTCTTCCTCGACAAGGAGCAGCGCCCCCGCCGCGCCCCCACGGGCACGATCCCGGTGCACGCGACCACGCTCGCCGACATCGCCAAGCCGCCCGCCACCGGTCTGCGGCTGACCTGGATGGGGCACTCCAGCGTGCTCGCCGAGATCGACGGACACCGGGTGCTCTTCGACCCGGTGTGGGGCGAGCGCTGCTCCCCGTTCTCCTTCGCCGGGCCCAAGCGGCTGCATCCCGCGCCGCTGCCGCTGGCCGCGCTCGGTCCGGTCGACGTCGTCGTCATCTCGCACGACCACTACGACCATCTCGACCTGCCCAGCATCAAGGCGCTGGCCGGTACGGACACCGTGTTCGCCGTCCCGCTCGGTGTCGGCTCCCACCTCGAACACTGGGGCGTCTCCGCCGACCGCCTGCGCGAGCTGGACTGGCACGAGGAGACCAAGATCGGCGGCCTCACCCTGACCGCCACGCCGGCCCGGCACTTCTGCGGCCGCGGGCTGCGCAACACCCAGCACACCCTCTGGGCCTCCTGGTCCGTCGCCGGGGACGAGCACCGGATCTACCACAGCGGCGACACCGGCTACTTCGACGGCTTCAAGGACATCGGCGCCCAGCACGGCCCGTTCGACGCCACGATGATCCAGATCGGCGCCTACTCCGACTTTTGGCCGGACATCCACATGACGCCCGAGGAGGGCATGCGCGCCCACCTCGACCTCCAGGGCGGCCGGCCGCACGGCGCGATGATGCCGATCCACTGGGGGACCTTCAACCTGGCCACGCACGCGTGGGCCGAGCCCGGCGAGTGGACGCTGGCGGCCGGCGAGGCGGTCGGGCAGCCGGTCGCCGTGCCCGTCCCGGGGCAGCCGTTCGAGCCCGGCGGAGAGCTTCCCGGGCGTGCGTGGTGGCGCGATGTGTCGCTGCCGCTCACGCGTCAGTGGCCGGTACCGGAGCTCGCCCCGAAGGTCGCTCATGGAGCCGAGGCCGACGCGCTCGACCTCGTCGAGGAGAGCTGAGCGGGAGGCGTACGAAGACCGGGAGTCGGGAGAACGGCGGTCAGGAGAAGGGCCGTTGAGCGGACGGGCGGGGCGAGGGGGCCTCGGCGCGGCTCCGGCGAGAAGTCGGGGTCGGCAGCGGGGCGCATGACACCGCGTTTGTGTGATAGTCGACCTTCATGCCGAACAAGTCTCCCGAGGCCGCGGACAGCCCGTCCGCGTCGGTACGGCTGCGCCAGGTGCTGCGCGACTCACCGGTCGAGCGTGGCTGGCGGCGCGGCAAAGAGATCGAACTGGCCTCCCGGTCCATGGGTTTCGCGGCGCTCGGATTCCTCACGCTGGTACCCCTGTTGGTCGTCGTCTCCGCGGCCGACCCGGAACACGGGCGGGGCTTCGCGCAGTGGCTGGGGGACGGGCTCGGTGTGTCGGGGGAGGCCCGCAAGCAGGTCGGGGAGCTGTTCTCGCGGCCCGGTCAGGTGCTGCAGACGACGACCGCCTTCGGCCTCGCCGCCCTCGCCGTCTTCGGCCTGAGTTTCGGGGCGGCGATTCAGACCGGCTACGAGAAGATCTGGGAACTGCCCGCTGCCCGCTGGTACGCGAGATGGCGGCAGGTGCTGTGGCTCGCCGTGCTCGTCGGGACCCTCTACCTCAGCGCCACCACCACGCTCTGGCGCCACTCGGCGGCCGGCACGCTGGCCGCGACGCTGAGCGCCGTCCTGTTCTTCGGCTGGTCGCAACGGATGCTGCTCGGCGGGCGGGTCGCCTGGAGCGCGGTGCTTCCGGGCTCGGTGCTGACGGCCCTCGGGCTGCTCGGACTTCGGGTCTTCTCCCGTCTTGTCTTCTCCCCGCTCATCGCCTCCAGTGCCGTCACCTACGGCCCCTTCGGAACCGCCCTGGTCGTCCAGTCCTGGCTGGTCGGGGTGGGTGTCGTCGTCTACGGCGGTGCGCTGGCAGGGCGCCTGGTGCACGAGGAACTCCCGCGCGTGGCACAGGCCCTGAGACCGCGGGCGTGGCGACGGCGGCCCTGACACCCGCATCGGGATCCCCGGCCAGGGCACTCGACGGCGGTGGACGCGACCGTGCGGCCACGGAACGGGGAGGGCAATCGTGACGTCGTCCCACACGCGGCGGCGCGGCCGGGCGGCGAAGTCAGCGGCCCGTTCCACCCGGAACGAGACAGTGACCGCGGAGGGCCTGGCGGGCTTCTCCGCGCGCGGAGTCGTCTATGTACTGATCGGGGCGCTGTCCATCCGGATCGCCGTCGGCAGCGGCGGCGGCCAGGTCGACCGGCAGGGCGCGCTGCACGAGATCGCGACGAAGCCCTTCGGCGAGGTGATGCTGTGGGCGCTGGTCGTCGGCTTCGGCGCCATGGCGCTGCGGCGCGATGGCGCTGTGGCGCGCCTCCCGCGCGGTGCTCGGCAGGGGGCCTGGGCGCAAGGCCGCTTCGCGCGCGCTGGACGGCGGCCGTGCCGTCTTTCTACGCCTTCGTCTGCTGGGAACGGCCGTGTACGCGTCCGGCGGCGGGCAGGGCTCCAGCAGCAACGAGCAGTCGCAGGACGGGACGTCGTCCGCGCTCAAACTGCCGTTCGGCCAGGTGCTGGTGAGTGCCGCGGGCTGCGTCCTGATCGGCGTCGGTGTGGTATTCGCCGCGGCCGGGATCCTCATCCTGGTGGCAGCCGTGCGGTTCGACCCGGACGAGGCCTCGGCCCGGTACCGCCGCCTGTGAATCCGTGGCCCCAGCGGGCCGGCGAGGTTTCAACCGCCTTGACGGGGCCAGTCGATGTACATGTCCAGACGCTACGGCGGAAGCCCCGCGGGGACGGTCATCTCCGTCATCGCGGATCTCGCGGCACTGATTCTGATCCTGTGGATCGCCTTCTACCTGTTCGACGCCAACACCGCCAACAACGTGGTCTCGTGGATCCACGACGCGGCGAACTGGCTGTCGGGCTGGTCCCACAACCTCTTCTCCATCGACTCGGACAACTGGCGCACGGTGGTCAACTACGGCCTGCCCGCCCTCGTCTACTTGTTCATCGGCCATGCGGTGGCCGGGGGCGTGCGTCGCGCCTAGCCCAACCCGTCGAACACGCTCAGTAATGTTCGGGGGATGACCGGCGGCGGTTCCGGAGGGCCCGAAGTGGTCTCTCCGAGTCCGTGAGCGAACAGAAAGTGGTACCCGGCGAGAGGTGGAGGGCGGTCGCCCCGGATTCTCGTCGGGTACCACATGACTGCTTCTGAGCAGCTCTGATCGATCCTTCGCCGCATTTGTGCACGCGCCCTCCGGGTTTATCGGTCTGCCGTGCGACGCCTCATACCAGAGCGGGACCCTCGCCGTGGGACTTTGTCAACTGCCCACCGCACATGAAGCGTTGCCGACTACTGTCGGTGTCCGTTGCGCGACGGCGCATGCCTGAGCCGCGCAGCCCGCGCCCCTGGCACCCGACGGATCAGTACGAGGACACCGATGTCTCACCTCCGCGCACCGGCCGCACGCGCAGACCGCCGCGAGGGCGGACGGCACGGGCGGCCGGTCTCCCACACCGCTCCCGCGATGCCCGAGACGCACATACGGCCGCAGTTGCTGCGGCTCGCCGTGCTTCCGCCCCTCGCTGTCGCCCTCAGCGCGTGCGCGGCCGTCCTGTTCACCGTCCGCTCCACCGGCGCCCGGACCGGGATCACGCTGTGGGGCGTGCTCGCCGGAGCCACCGGCGTCGCCCTCGCGGGCATCCTGATCGCCGCCGTGGCCGCCGACCGGGCCGCCAAGGCCGTGAACGACCGCATCGGCGCCCTGCGCCGCAGCAGCGCCCGCGGCGAGGCCGAACTGCGCGCCCTGGTCGAGGCGTTGCGCCGGGGCGAGACCCTGCCCCAGCGCAGGCCGCGCAGCGGTCCCGCCGACGGCGCCGACGACTTCGAACTGCTCGCCGCCGACCTGGGCCGCGCGCACGAGGGAGCCGTCGCCGCCGTCGTCCAGGCCGCCCAGCTCTCCAGCCAGGCGGGCAGCGAACAGAAGCTGGAGGTCTTCGTCAACCTCGCCCGGCGCCTGCAGTCGCTGGTGCACCGGGAGATCTCGATCCTGGACGAGCTGGAGAACGAGATCGAGGACCCCGACCTGCTCAAGGGCCTCTTCCACGTCGACCACCTCGCCACCCGCATCCGCCGTCACGCGGAGAATCTCGCCGTGCTCGGCGGCGCCAACTCCCGCCGCCAGTGGAGCCACCCCGTGTCCATGACCGAGGTGCTGCGCTCCGCCATCGCCGAGGTCGAGCAGTACTCCCGCGTGAAACTCGTGCCTCCCATCGACGGCACCCTGCGCGGCCACGCCGTCGCCGACGTCATCCACCTGCTGGCCGAACTCGTCGAGAACGCCACGGTGTTCTCCGCCCCGCACACCCAAGTCCTGCTGCGCGCCAACCTCGTGACCTCCGGGCTCGCCGTCGAGGTCGAGGACCGCGGGCTCGGCATGCCCGTCGGCGAGCAGAAGAAGATGAACGCCCTGCTCGCCGACCCCGACCAGGTCAATGTCGCGAGCCTCCTGTCGGACGGCCGGATCGGCCTGTTCGTGGTCTCGCAGCTCGCCAAGCGGCACGGCATCCACGTCCGGCTGCAGACCAACATTTACGGCGGAGTGCAGGCCGTACTCGTCGTGCCGCAGGGCCTGTTGGGCGCCGCGCCGGGTGCACCCGGCGTCGCCGCGCCGCAGCCCCAGGGCGCGCCCGGACCGGCCCTTCAGCAGCAGCCGCAGCAGCACCCCCACCCGCAGCCGCCGTCCGGACCCACGGCGGGCGGTCCCGCGACCGCCGGGCGGCACGCCGAACCCCCGTCGTCCGCACCGCGCCAGCCCCGGCACCGGGAAGGCGCACGGCCGACGGCTCCGCCCCAGAACGGCAGCGTGCCCGGCGCCGGCGGCTCCCACGGCGGCGCTCTCAACAGCCGTACCACGAACGGGCATTCCGCCAACAGCGGTGGACCGCCCCCGCTCCCCGTGCGCGGTGCCCACGAGGAGCGGCCCACCCCGGCGGAGGCCGTGCCGGGCATCGCGTCCGACGACCGGCGGCTCGTCGCGGACCGCGTGGCCGCGCCGCCCACGCCCCGCACCGGACCCGTCCGCGGCACCATGGGCAAGCCCCAACTGCCCAGGCGCCGGGCGCAGGAACACATCGTGCCCCAACTGCGCGACGGGCCCGCGCCACGCCTGGACTCCGAGGACGTGGCCGGTCACGACCCGGGTCTGATGGCCGCCTTCCAGCGCGGCATCGGCCTGGCGGAGGCCCAACAGCACCTGGAGGCCGAGCAGTCGGCGGCCGAGCACATGGGGCCGGAGCGCAGCGCGTCCGCGGACTTCATGGACCCGGGCTTCAGCGAGTCACCGCACACGTCCGGTCCGCTCGCCATGGACGTACCCCCCATGGACGTACCACCCGTGCCCCTACCGCCCATGAACCTGGCCCCCATGGACCTCGCGCCCCTGGACGTGACACCCATGGACCCGGCCCACATAGCCCAGGCGCGCCCCGCGTCCGCGCGGGGTGCCGAGCACCCCACCATCCGGCACGACGGGAGCGCGCCGGCCGGATGACCACCCCCCGTTCCACCCCCACACCCAGCGCTCCCGCAGACCTTCGTACCCCAAGGAGTCGATCCACCATGGCGAGCGATGCGCCCACCGGCCATGCATCCGATCTCGACTGGCTGATGAGCGGTCTCGTGCAGCGCGTACCGCACACGACCAGTGCGGTACTCCTGTCCTGCGACGGGCTCGTGAAGTCGGTTCACGGCCTCGACGCGGACAGCGCCGACCACATGGCCGCGCTGGCCTCGGGGCTGTACTCCCTCGGCCGCAGCGCCGGGGTCCGGTTCGGCGACGGCGGGGACGTCCGCCAGGTCGTCGTCGAACTCGACTCGACCCTGCTCTTCGTGACCACCGCGGGATCCGGCACCTGTCTCGCGGTGCTCGCAGGCCGCGAGGCCGACGCCGCCGTGCTCGGCTACGAGATGGCGATGCTGGTCAAGAGCGTGCGGCCGTATCTGGTGACCGCACCGAGGCAGCACGCCGTCGAACCCCCGGCGATGAGGCCTTGAGCGTGGCGGCGGCCGGCGACGGGCCCTGGCTCGACGACGCGGCCGGTCGGCTGGTGCGCCCCTTCACCGTCAGCAACGGCCGCACCCGGCCCACCATCGCCCTCGACCTGCTGTCGCAGGTGATGGCCACCGGAGCCACCCCCCTCGGCTATCTCGGCCCCGAGCACGCGCAGGCGCTCGACCTGTGCCGCGCGCCCGTTCCGGTGGCCGAGGTCGCCGCCCATCTGAAGCTGCCGGCGGTGGTCACCAAGGTGCTGCTGTCGGACCTCGTCGACTGCGGGGCGCTGACCACCAAGCCCCCCGTGTTCCACGAATTTCCCACTGACCGGGCCCTACTGGAGGCAGTGCTCGATGGACTACGACGACAGCTCTGACCCGTTCCCCACCGCACTGAAGATCCTCGTCGCGGGCGGGTTCGGGGTGGGCAAGACGACCTTCGTCGGCGCGGTGAGCGAGATCGCGCCGCTCAGCACGGAGGAGTTGCTCACCACGGTCAGCGCCACGACCGACAGCCTCGACGGGATCGAGAACAAGATCGAGACGACCGTGGCCATGGACTTCGGCCGCATCACCCTCGACCCCGAACACGTCCTGTATCTGTTCGGCACCCCCGGACAGGAGCGGTTCTGGTTCATGTGGGACGAACTCTCCGAGGGGGCGCTCGGCGCGGTCATCCTCGCCGACACCCGCCGCCTGGAGGAGTGCTTCGCGGCCGTCGACTTCTTCGAACAGCGCGGCCTCGGATTCATCGTCGCGATCAACGAGTTCGACGGCGCCTACCGCTACGACCCCGAGGAGGTCCGTGCCGCCATCGACCTGTCGCCGGAGATCCCGATCGTCCGCTGCGACGCGCGGATCTCCAGTTCCGGCGTCCAGACCCTGCTGACCCTCGTACGCCATCTCATCGCCCACGCACCGACGCACGCGCCGATCCACGGCGTCCACAGGTGATACCGCCACGCCCGCCACGGAGCCCTCACATGAACCACCACGTCCAGCGCGACGGAACCCGCCCATGAGGTACGACCCGGTGCGCCCCGCCGGTCGTCTGCTGCTGACCCCCGAGGACAAGGAGGCGCCCGCCCGCACCCAGCGACTGCGCCGGCTCGGGCTCGGTGAGCAGCCGGATCCGGCCCTGGACGCCTACGCGGACCGGCTCGCCGAGCACATCGCGGCGCCGTACGCCATGGTCAACTTCATCGACGAGCGGCGGCAGTTCTTCGCGGGCCTGCACCTCCCGGCCGTCCGCCCGCCCGTGCCCGACGGGGAGGAGGAGAAGCCGGAACTCGGCCGCCGGCTGGAGCGCGACCACGGTTTCTGCCCGCATGTGGTGGTCCGGCGCAAGGCGCTGGTCCTGGAGGACGTGTGCGACTACCCGCGGTTCGCCGGCAACCCGGTCGTCGACGAGTTCGGCATCCGCTCCTATCTGGGCGCACCGCTCATCGACAGCACCGGGATGGTCCTCGGCACGGTGTGCGTGGTCGACGTGGAGCCGCGGCCCTGGGGGAAGCCCGGCCTGGAGACCATCAAGGCGACGGCGGCGGATCTGGTCGCACGGCTGGAGCGCCGGGAGGCGGACGGGCTGCCCACCCTGTGAGCGCCGGCGGGCGATCGCTAGCCGACCGGTCTAGTACCTCCGTACACTCGACGTCGTGGGACGCACCAGTGATGCCAGGGAGAAGATCCTCGCAGCCGCGCGCACGCTCATCGAGAGCCGCGGCTACTCCGCGCTCGGCGTGGCCGAGATCTGCACGGCGGCCGGGGTGCCGAAGGGGAGCTTCTACTACTTCTTCGAGTCCAAGGAGGCCCTCGCCCTCGCCGTCGTGGACGAGCACTGGGCGGGCCAGCACCGGGACTGGACCCGGATCCTGGGCGGCGACGGCGAACCGCTGGCGCGGCTGCGGCAGTTGTTCGAGGAGACCGAGGCCGGGCAGCGTGCCGTGCAGCAGGGCTGCGGCACAGTCTCCGGCTGTCTGTTCGGGAACCTGACCCTTGAGCTGAGCAACCGGACGGAGCCCGTCCGCGCCCGCCTCCAGGAGATCTTCGACGCCCAGGTCGACATGGTCGAGAGGGTCGTCGTCGAGGCCCGCGACCGCGGGGACGCGGCCGTCACCGACCCGCACCAGGCGGCCCGGGCCGTGGTGGCCCAGCTGGAGGGCCAGGTGATGTTCGCCAAGCTGTACAACAGCACGGAGCGCCTGAGCCCCCTGTGGCAGAACTGCCTGGCCCTCCTGGGCGCCCGCTGACGCCCGCCGGCCGCCGCTGACGCTCTCTACATGCCGCGCCAGATGTTGTCGTAGGCCGCGTCCGTGATCTGCTTGCGCTGCCGCACCGCCTCCAGCTCCATCACCGCGTCGCCGACGGCCGCCAGCACCGCGCTGACCGCGTCCTCGGTGATGTCCTCGGAGTCCTCGGCCGGCTCGTCGCCGAAGCCGGCGGCGGACGCCAGGGTGACGAGGACGGGCTCGCCCGCGGCCCAGCGCTCCTCGGCGCGCCGCTTGTCGGGCGAGTCGACCAGCTCGGTGGGCACGGCCCGCAGCGGATTGCGCAGCCCCCGGGGCTTCGCGGTCAGCCCCTCCTTCTCCAGCTCGGTCACATAGGCCGCGGACAGCCCGCGGCCCCGGCGCCACAGCCAGTCCTCCACCGACTCGTACGGCTCCTGCCGTACGAGCTGCTCGGCGGCCTCGTCCAGCAGGCGGTCGCCCGTCTTGGATCCGGTGCCGGGCACGAGGAGGTCACCGTCGACCGAGACGGCCCCGGCGTCGAGGAGGTCGAGCACCTCGGCCCCGGCGAGCGCCAGCGACAGGTCCCCCCGCTCCAGCGGATGGTCGGGTGCCGTGTCGACGGCGACGATGACGAGGTCCCGGGCGGTGTTCATGAGTGACTCCAGGTCAGTCGGGCGGGTGCGGGGCGACGACGCCAGGGCCGGCTGCCTCGGATCGATCGTCCCGCGTCGATTCTCGCCGCCGATCGGGCATCGCGTGGCGTACTACGACCATGTGGTGCGGGAAGCCGATCCGCAGCACGGCGGCCGCCCCCGCCGCGGCGAGCACCACCAGGGCGCCCAGGAGCAGTGCGGGCCGGTAGCCGTGCCCGAGCAGCGGGGACACGATCAGCGGGCCGAGGATCTGGCCGACCGAGTAGCCGGCGGTCAGCAGCGCGACCGAGCGGGGGAACCGCAGCTCGGCGCCGGTGGCCAGCGCGAGCGTGCTGACGCCCAGGAAGGTCGCGCCGAACAGCACCGCGGAGACCAGCGCCGCCCCCACCCCGCCGACCAGCGCGGGCAGCGCGATGCCGACCGCCTGGATCACCAGCGCCGCGAGCAGCAGATCGGGCCGCGACCAGCGCCGCCCGAGCCGTGCCCACAGCGCCGAGGACGGGACGGCGGCCAGCCCGACCAGCACCCAGGCACCGCTGCCGATCCAGCCGGGGGAGCCCTGCGCGATCGCGGCGACCAGGAAGGTGCCGGCGACGATGTAGCCGACGCCCTCCAGGCCGTAACTGAGGAACAGCGCGCCGAACCAGCGGTGCGTGCGGGTCGCCGTGGCCTCGGAGCGCGGGGCGGGCATCGGCGGTCGTAGATTCCAGGCGCCCGCGGCGAAGACCGCTGCGAGCGCGGCCGAGGCCCACCAGGCCGCCCGCCAGTCGGCGACCGACCGCAGCACGAGGACCAGAACCCCGGACAGCGCGATGCCGGTCCCCACCCCGCCGAACGCCCAGCCGGGCAGGTGGGCCGGGTGCGCGCGCAGCTGGTTCAGGAGGGCGTTCACCGCGATCACGAAGACCAGCGCGCTCGCGGCCCCGGCCAGCAGCCGCAGCGCGCCCCACACGGCGGGGCTGTGGGTGAGCGGCATCCCGGCGAGCGTGCCGGTCAGCAGGAGCAGGGAGCCGCGCAGGACGGCCCGTGACCGGACCAGTGCGGGGGCCAGGGTGCCGGCGAGGGCGCCGATGAGGTAGCCGGCGTAGTTGGCGGTCGCCAGGTTCGCGCCGGTCCCGGCCGACAGGCCCGCCTGGGTGTGCATCAGGGGCAGGATCGGCGTGTAGACGAAGCGGCCGACGCCCATGGCGGCGGCGAGTGCGGCGGCCGTGCGGGTGATGTGCGGCCAGGGGGAGGGGAGCGTCGAGGACCGGGGAGCCGACGCGGTCATCGCGTGCTGTCGGCCCGGCCCGGGTCGTTGGGGTGCGCTTCGAGCGGGGTGACGACGAACGTCATCCACGCGTGCAGCGGCAGCGTGCCCAGCACCTTCTCGTGCAGCTCCGCCTCGTCGGCGGCCCGCCACACGCCTACGCTGCGCCGCTCGCCCACCGGACGCCACAGCCGCGCCAGGTTCCCGGTCGCGGCCAGTTCCTTCGCCCGGACCGCCTCGGCGGCGCGGCGCGCGTCGACCTCCTCCTGAGGGGTGCCCTCGGGCACGGTCGTGGTGATCTCGACCAGGAACTCACGCATGGTGTCTCTCCGTTCGGGCGGTGTCCGCGATCCTCCGTCGCAGGGCGGGCATGGATTCATCCTCGGCCCGGCACCGGCCCGGCGCCACTACCGGCATCCTCATTGCTGATAGACACAGCCTCCCAGCCGCCGCGTAGCATGACGGACGTGGAGCTGCGCCAGTTGCGGTACTTCGTCGCCGTCGCCGAGGAGCTGAACTTCGGCCGGGCCGCCGAACGGCTGCTGATCGCCGGGCCCTCGCTCTCCCAGCAGATCAAGGCGCTCGAACGGGACCTGGGCGTGCGGCTGTTCGACCGGGACCGCCGTTCCGTCTCCCTCACCCCGGCGGGTGCCGCCCTTCTCCCGCACACCCGTGACCTCCTGGAACGGGCCGAGGACCTCAAGCGCCGCGCCGGCCGGCTCTCGGACTCCGAATCGGTACGGCTCGGTTACGTCAACTGGCTCCCGCCGGACCTGGTTCGGCGTACCGCTTCGGTGGCCCGGGTGCACATCGACGCCTGGGTCGCCCCCTCCCACACGCAGGCCGCCCGGGTCGCCGACGGCAGCCTGGACCTGGCCGTGTGCTGGGTGCGCACCGAGGACCTGAAGCGGCTCGGGCTGCGGGCCCGGCTGATCGGCGCCGACCGGCTGTACGCCGTATCGACCGGCAGTGTCACGGCGGACGTGTCCGCCCGGGACACCGACGTTCTCGTCGACGACGACATCACCTCCTGGGCGTCCTGGAACGTGTACGCCGAGGAGCTGACGCAGGCCACGGGGGCCCGTGCGGTGCGGATCTCCGACGGGGCGATCACCGGGCCGGCCTTCTTCGAGCACGTGCGCCGCTGCAGCCGTCCGGTCGTCAACTCGCCCAAGGGGCAGACCGATCCGCTGCCACCCGATCTGGTCCGACGTGAGGTCGTCGGGCCGAAGGTGTACTGGACCTGGTCGGTGGTCCGGCGTGAGAGCGAGCAGCGCGAAGGGGTGCTCGCGGTGGTCGACGCCCTGTGCGAGGACGTCGGCGATCTCGGCATCCACGCCCCGGACGCGTGGCTGCCCGCCGACGATCCGTACGCGCTGCCCGGCTGACCGGACGCGCGGCTGGGCTGACCGGACGCGCTCTCCGGCGGATCCGAACGACAGCCCCTAGGAGCCTGAGCCTCCCAGGCGGGAGGAAAGGGGTCCTGAGCAGGTCCTTCCGGATGCCTGGCTGTTCGCTCTACCTTCCAAATAGTCGACCGGTCGTCTAGTAGACCGGTCCCGCTGTTCGGAGGAGAGCACCATGAGCACTCAGGACCAGAAGGTCGCGATCATCACCGGCGCCTCGCAGGGCATCGGTGCCGCCCTCGTCGAGGGCTACCGCAAGCTCGGGTACGCCGTCGTCGCCACCTCGCGCACCATCGAGCCCCTCGACGACGCCGACGTCCTCACCGTCCAGGGCGACATCGCCGACCCGGCGACCGCCGAGCGCGTGATCGCCGCCGCCGTCGACCGGTTCGGGCGGGTCGACACCGTCGTGAACAACGCCGGCGTCTTCGTCGCCAAGCCCTTCACCGACTACACGCCCGAGGACTACGCGACCGTGGCCGGCATCAACCTGGCCGGCTTCTTCCACCTCACTCAACTCGCCGTCCCGCACCTGCTCGCCCAGGGCGGCGGTCACGTCGTCAACGTCACCACCAGCCTGGTCGACAACGCGGACGCCCGAGTGCCGTCCGTGCTCGCCTCGTTGACCAAGGGCGGCCTGCAGTCCGCCACCAAGTCCCTCGCCATCGAGTACGCCACCCGCGGCATCCGCGTCAACGCCGTCTCGCCCGGCACCATCAAGACCCCCATGCACTCCGCCGAGACCCACGAGTTCCTCGCCGCCCTGCACCCGGTCGGCCGGATGGGTGAAGTGAGCGACGTGGTCGACGCCGTGCTCTACCTGGAGGCCGCCCCGTACGTCACGGGCGAGATCCTGCATGTCGACGGCGGCATGAGCGCGGGTCACTGAGAAGCGGTTCGCGAAGACACCGGTCACCGAGAAAGGTCCACGGACATGAACAGCACGAACGACGACGAACTGATCCTGCGCGGTGTCCTCGACCCCTGGAAGGCGGCCGTCGACGCCCACGAACCGCAGGACGTGGCCCGGCTCTTCACCGAGGACGCGATCTTCCAGGGACTGCACCCCTACGGCGTCGGCCGTCCGGGTGTCGCCGAGTACTACGCCTCCCAGCCCCTCGGGATGAAGGCCGCCTATCGGATCCTGGAGACCCGGCGGTACGCCGACGACCTTGTACTCGGCTATCTGGACACGGAGTTCACGTTCACCGACCGGCCGCCGGTCGACGTCAAGCTCGCCGTGCTGGTGAAGCGGCTCGCGGACGGCTGGTACATCGCCCACTACCAGGTCTCGCGGCTGGACGGGTGACAGGTGTGAAGAAGAGCTGCGGCACCGCTTAAGAAAACCTCGATGGACCCGGGCGCTCCGGTGGGGCAGATTTGCAGCAGAATCCACCCCTCCCCCCGGAACGGGCTCGTTCGGCATGCCCGCGCCCGGGCCCTCACCCACAGGAGCCGTTGCGTTGAAGGCGCTGGTCAAGGAGAAGGCGGAGCCCGGGCTCGCGCTCGTGGACGTCCCGGAGCCCGCCGTCGGACCCGGCGACGTACTGATCAAGGTGCTGCGCACCGGCATCTGCGGCACCGACCTGCACATCCGGTCCTGGGACGGCTGGGCGCGGCAGGCGATCCGCACCCCGCTCGTGATCGGGCACGAGTTCGTCGGCGAGGTCGTCGAGACGGGGCCGGGCGTCACCGACATCGCCGTCGGCGCCCGGGTCAGCGGCGAGGGCCACCTGGTGTGCGGCAAGTGCCGCAACTGTCTCGCCGGCCGGCGTCATCTGTGCCGGGCCACCGTCGGGCTCGGCGTCGGCAGGGACGGGGCCTTCGCGGAGTACGTCGTCCTGCCCGCGTCCAACGTGTGGGTGCACCGCGTCCCCGTGGACCTCGACGTTGCCGCGATCTTCGATCCGTTCGGCAACGCCGTGCACACCGCCCTGTCCTTCCCGCTGGTCGGCGAGGACGTCCTGATCACCGGCGCCGGACCCATCGGCCTGATGGCGGCGGCCGTCGCCCGGCACGCCGGCGCGCGCAGCGTCGTGATCACCGACGTCAGCGAGGAACGCCTCGACCTGGCCCGCAAGATCGGCGCGAGCCTCGCCCTCAACGTCTCCGACGCCTCGATCGCCGACGGACAACGGGAGTTGGGCCTGCGCGAGGGCTTCGACATCGGCCTGGAGATGTCCGGCCGCCCCGAGGCCATGCGCGACATGATCGCCAACATGACGCACGGCGGCCGCATCGCCATGCTCGGCCTGCCGTCCGAGGAGTTCCCGGTCGACTGGGCCCGGATCGTCACCTCGATGATCACCATCAAGGGCATCTACGGTCGTGAGATGTACGAGACCTGGTACGCGATGTCGGTGCTCCTGGAGGGCGGCCTCGACCTCACCCCCGTGATCACCGGCCGGTACGGCTACCGCGACTTCGAGGCGGCGTTCGCCGACGCGGCGAGCGGCCGTGGCGGCAAGGTCATCCTCGACTGGACCGCGTAACTCCGCACCGAGCGCGCAACTCCCCTTCGGCTACGGCATTTTCAGGAGCTTCTCCCATGTTCGACTCCGTGCGCGACGACCTCCGCACCACCCTCGACGAGATCCGCGCCGCCGGTCTGCACAAGCCCGAGCGCGTGATCGGCAGCCCGCAGTCCGCGACCGTGAACGTCACCGCGGGCGGCCGCCCCGGCGAGGTCCTCAACTTCTGCGCCAACAACTACCTCGGCCTCGCCGACCACCCCGAGGTCGTCGCCGCCGCCCACGAGGCCCTGGACCGCTGGGGCTACGGCATGGCGTCCGTGCGCTTCATCTGCGGTACGCAGGAGGTGCACAAGGAGCTGGAGGCACGTCTGTCGGCCTTCCTCGGCCAGGAGGACACGATCCTCTACTCCTCCTGCTTCGACGCCAACGGCGGTGTCTTCGAGACGCTGCTCGGCCCCGAGGACGCGGTGATCTCCGACGCCCTCAACCACGCCTCGATCATCGACGGCATCCGCCTGTCCAAGGCCCGCCGCTTCCGCTACGCCAACCGCGATCTGGCCGACCTGGAACGGCAGTTGAAGGACGCGTCCGACGCGCGACGACGGCTGATCGTCACCGACGGAGTGTTCTCGATGGACGGTTACGTGGCCCCGCTGCGCGAGATCTGCGACCTCGCCGACCGCTACGACGCCATGGTCATGGTCGACGACTCGCACGCCGTCGGCTTCGTCGGCCCCGGCGGCCGGGGCACCCCCGAGCTGCACGGCGTCATGGACCGCGTCGACATCATCACCGGCACCCTGGGCAAGGCCCTCGGCGGCGCCTCCGGCGGTTACGTCGCCGCCCGCGCCGAGATCGTCGCCCTGCTGCGCCAGCGCTCGCGCCCCTACCTCTTCTCCAACACGCTCGCCCCGGTGATCGCGGCGGCCTCCCTCAAGGTGCTCGACCTGCTGGAGTCGGCCGACGACCTGCGCGTCCGGCTCGGCGAGAACACCGCGCTGTTCCGGCGCCGGATGACCGAGGAGGGCTTCGAGATCCTCCCCGGCGACCACGCCATCGCGCCCGTCATGATCGGCGACGCGACGAAGGCGGGCCGCCTCGCGGAGCTGCTCCTGGAGCGGGGCGTGTACGTGATCGGTTTCTCCTACCCGGTGGTGCCGCAGGGCCACGCCCGGATCCGCGTCCAGCTGTCGGCGGCGCACTCCACGGAGGACGTGAACCGGGCGGTGGAGGCGTTCGTCGCTGCTCGGGCGGAGCTGGAGGCCGAGCAGGGCTGAGGCAGGGCTGAGGGGAGCCCGGGGTGGGTCGCGTTCCGGCGCGTGCCGGGTTCGACGGGCGCGTTTGAGACAATCGATCCCATGATCGAAGCGCGGCGGCTCCACATCCTCCGGGCGGTGGCCGACCACCGCACGGTCACGGCCGCCGCCGCGGCCCTCTACCTCACCCCCTCCGCCGTCTCGCAGCAGCTCGCCGCGCTGGAACAGGAGACGGGCCACCGGCTGGTCGAGCGCGGGGCGAAGGGCGTACGGCTCACCGCCGCCGGCGAGATCCTGCTCGGTCACACCAACGCCGTCCTCGCCCAGCTGGAGCGGGCCGAGGCCGAGCTCGCCGCGTACAGCTCCGGCGCGGCGGGGACGGTGACCGTCGCCTCCTTCGCGACCGGTATCGCCCTGGTCGTGGCGCCGGCGCTGGCCTGGCTCGCCTCGACCGCACCCGGCATCCGGATCCGGGTCCAGGACGCGGAGGGTGACGCCAGCCTCCCGATGGTCCTCGACCGGCAGGTCGACGTCGCGGTCGCCGTGGAGTACCGCGGGGCGCCGGCCGCCGACGACCCCCGGCTGACCCACGTGCCGCTGTACGCCGAGCCCTTCGACGCCGTCGTGCCGGTCTCGCACCACCTCGCAGACACCGCCGAGGTGCCGCTGGCGGAGCTGGCCAAGGACGCGTGGATCGGCCCGTACCCCGGCAACCCCTGTCACGACGTGGTCGTCCTGGCCTGCGAGAGCGCCGGCTTCCAACCCCGGCTCGAACACTCCTCGGACGACTTCCGCGCGGTCGTCGCCCTGGCCTCGGCGGGTGCGGGCGTCGCCCTCGTGCCGCGCTCGGCGCTGATCGGCATGGACCTCGCCGGGGTGGTCGTCCGGCCCGTCGACGGGGTGGCGCCCACGCGTCGGGTCTTCGGGGCCGTACGCCGTGGTGCGGAGGAGCATCCGCTGATCAGGCCGGTGCTGGACGCGCTCGGGGAAGCGGCTCGGGAGTGACTCTCGGCACGGAGGCTCGGGAGTGACTCTCGGCGAGGAGGCTGGGGAGTGAGCCGTACGCAATCCGCGTGATTCATATCCGGGATATCCTCCCGGATATGAAACAGCTCGATGAGGCGGCCACGGACGCCGTCGACGCCCGGCTCGGTGCTCGCCTGGCCGAACTGCGGGCCGAACGCGGTTGGTCCCTGGGGGAGTTGGCGGAGCGCAGCGGCGTCAGCAAGTCCACGCTGTCCCGGGCCGAGCGCGCGGAGATCAGCCCGACCGCCTCCCTGCTCAACCGCCTCTGCGGTGTCTACGGTCGGACCATGTCCCAACTGCTCAGCGAGGTCGAGTCCGAGCCCGCGCTGCTGTTGCGGGCCGCCGAGCAGCCGGTGTGGCAGGACCGGGCCTCCGGTTTCGTACGCCGGTCCGTGTCCCCGCCGCATGCCGGGCTGCGCGGCGAACTCGTCGAGGGGCGGTTGACGGCGGGCGCCGACCTCGCCTACGACCGGCCGCCCGTGCCCGGACTGGAACAGCACATCTGGGTGCTGGAAGGGGCACTGGACGTGACGGCGCAGGAGGTGACGCACCACCTCGACACCGGGGACTGTCTGCGGTTGCGGGTGTGGGGGCCGACCCGGTTCCGGTGCGTGGGCGATGCCGACGTGCGGTATGTCCTGGCGGTGGTCCTGCCGTGATCGTGCAGAGGCTTGGAAGTGGTGAACTGTCCGCGCGGGTAAGGGAGTTGGCCGAGCTGTTGGTCGACACCGTGGACGACGGTGCCTCCGTCGGGTTCCTCGCGCCGCTCGATCGCGCGGAGGCGCTTGCCTGGTGGGAGGAGCGGACGGCGGGCGTGGCCGCCGGTCGACTCGCCGTCTGGGCGGCTCAGGACGGGGACCGGGTCGTCGGGACGGTGAGCCTCGCCTTCCCGGACAAGCCCAACAGCCGTCACCGCGCGGAACTGGTCAAGCTGATGGTGCACCGCGACGCTCGTGGGCGGGGCCTCGGCCGCACCCTCCTCGGCACCGCGGAGGAGGCCGCCGCCGCGGCCGGTATCACCCTCCTCCACCTGGACACGGAGACCGGCAGTCTCGCCGAGCGGCTCTACGGCGGGGCGGGTTGGACCAGGATCGGCGCGATTCCGGACTACGCGGCGGATCCCGGCGGGGTGCTGCGCCCGACGTCGATCTATTACAAGCGGCTGGGAGCGCGCGTACCCGCCGTCAGTTGAGAGGAGCGACGCTCTCACCAGGTGGTTGTCAGTGGGAAGCGCTACGGTGCGAGGCATGCCGGACGCCGAAGACGTACGCCGTGTCGCCCTTGCTCTGCCGGACACGACGGAGAAGATCGCCTGGAACATGCCCACGTTCCGGGTCGCGGGAAAGATGTTCGCCACAGTGCCCGAGGACGAGACCTCCATCGCCGTGCGCTGCCCCAAGGAGGAGCGCGACGAACTGGCCCTCGCCGAACCGGAGAAGTTCTGGATCGCCGACCACGAGGCGCAGTTCGCCTGGGTGCGGGTGCGGTTGTCCGCACTGGAGGACGAGGACGAACTGCGCGACATCCTCGCCGATTCCTGGCGTCAGGCGGCCCCGCCCCGACTGCTCGACATCCATCCCGAGGTGGGACTGCCGGCCGCGGACTGACATCCCCTCGGGCGTTGTCGGTGCCGCGTGGCATGATCCGGAGTTGTGCGTGGCGGGCGGGGAGGGGGACGCGAGGGGATGGCAGGGATGTCGTCACATTCAGGTCCGTCGGCGGACTCGACGGGGGGAACGAGTGCGTCCGGGGCCGCCGGATCGCCGGAGCTGCCCGTGGAGGCCCGGGGGCAACGGCCCGTGTGGTCGCGGGACTTCGCGCTGTTCTTCGTCGCCCGGGCCGTGGCCCGGCTCGGTGACACCATGCTGCCTGTCGCCCTCGCGACGGGCCTGCTCCAGCACGGCTACGGGGTGGGCGCGGTCGGTCTGGCGATGGCCTCGACGGTCGCCGCCTTCGCCGGGCTCGTCGTCTTCGGCGGGGTCATCGCCGACCGGTTCGACACCCGGAAGCTGATGATCGGCGCCGACCTGGTGCGCCTGGGCACCCAGGCACTCGCGGCCGTGCTGTTCTACTCCGGCCACGTCGTCCTGTGGCAGGTCTGCGCGATCGGCTTCGCCAACGGCATCGCGGGAGCCGTCTTCCAGCCCGGCGTCGCAAGCACGGTGCCCCGGCTCGCCTCCGACATCCAGGGCGTGAACGGCGCCATCCGCATCGCCGAGTCCGCGGCCCAACTCGGCGGTCCCGCCGCCGCGGGCCTGCTGGTCGGCTTCGCCTCACCCGGCGGAGTCTTCGCCGCTCACGCCGCCACGTACGCGGTCAGCGCGCTGTGTCTGCTGCTGCTCCGGCTGCCGCCGCTCGCTCCGGACAGCGGTCCGACCGGGCACGGCGGCAGTGCGTTCCGGGCCGATCTGGTCGAGGGCTGGCGGGAGTTCAGGTCCCGTACGTGGCTGTGGGGCGTGATCGCGATCTGGTGCGTGTACATGATCGCCGTATGGGGACCGTCGGTTCCCCTGGTGGCGACGGAGGTCGTGCAGCAGCACGGCCCGCGCGCCTACGGTCTGGTCAACTCCGCGCTCGGCGCGGGCACGGTCGTCGGCGGCCTTCTCGCCCTGCGGCTGAGACCCCGGCGCATGCTCCGCGCCGGCGCGGTCTCCCTGTTCCTCTTCGCGGGCTTCCCGGCGAGCGTGGGGGCCGGCCTCGGCGTCCCCGCCATGGCGGTCGGCGCGGCCTTCGCCGGGGCCGGGATGTCGTTCTGGGGCGTGATGTGGGCGACCAGCGTGCAGACGCAGGTCCCGCCCGACGTCCTCAACCGCATCCACGCGTACGACGTGGCCGGCTCCCTCGCGATGATGCCGGTCGGCCAGGCCCTCGCCGGCCCCGCCGCCTCGGCACTCGGCGCCGACCGGGTCCTCCTCGTCGCGGGCGTCGTGAGCCTCGTCATCCCGGTCGCCCTCCTCGTCGTACCGGCGATCCGCGACCTGGTCCGCGCGGACGTGCCGCCGGCGGGGCCGGGTGTGCGGGCGACACCCGAGCGGGAGTGTCCGCAGCCGGGGTGAAGCGCGGTGCGGCCGTCGTGCGGGACAAAAGGCGTGCGCGACCACCGACCCGAGTGCGGTATTGTTTCCCTGCGTGTTCGGCCGGGGGAAACCCCAGGTCAGACGGGCACCGGGACGTGGCGCAGCTTGGTAGCGCACTTGACTGGGGGTCAAGGGGTCGCAGGTTCAAATCCTGTCGTCCCGACTCGAAGGAGTCGCAGATCAGGGGCGGTTTCGGAGGAATCCGAGACCGCCCCTCGATCATGTCCGGACACTCGCCCCGGTCTCTGGCCACCTTGCCGACCGGCCCACGCGGGGAGGATTCCCAGCAGTCGAGTTCGGCCAGGCGGGAGCGGAGCGAGGCCCGGATGTTCTCGATCCCGCGCCGGGTCCCCGGACCGCGCAGGGAGGAACTGGCCGCGCCGGCGGGCGGCGCCGTAGCTGTGACGCCGGTGATGATGGAAAAAAGATGTGTCCGATGAAGCCATAATGATGGATTCCGCTCTTCAGAAATGCCCTGTGGCCCACCTACCGTTACGGCCAGGTGAACGGCTCGCGCGCGGGCCGCTCGCCGGCCGCCGACCCTGACCGGAATGATCGAAAGGCCACGGCATGACCACCTCACCGCTGAATCGGATCGCCGGCGCCCCCATCTCCTGGGGTGTGTGCGAAGTACCCGGCTGGGGCTACCAGTTGACGCCCGAGCGGGTGCTGAACGAGATGCGTGAGGTCGGTCTGGCCGCCACCGAGTTCGGTCCCGAGGGCTTCCTGCCCGGCGAGCCGGATGCCATGGCCCGGACGCTCGCCGACCACGATCTGCACGCGGTGGGCGGCTTCACCCCGCTGCTGCTGCACGTGCCCGGACACGACCCGCTGCCGGAGGCCGAACAGCTCCTGGCGGGCTACGACGCCTCGAAGGCGGAGGTGCTCGTCCTGTCGGCCGTCACCGGCCAGGACGGCTACGACTCCCGCCCCGAGCTGGACGCCGACGGCTGGAAGCTGCTGCTGTCCAACCTCGACCGGCTCGCCTCGCTGGCCGCCGAGCGCGGTGTGCGCGCGGTCCTGCACCCGCACGTCGGCACGATGATCGAGAACGGCGACGAGGTCCGACGCGTCCTGGAGTACTCGGCGATCTCGCTCTGCCTCGACACCGGCCATCTGCTCATCGGCGGCACCGACCCGGCCGAGCTCACCCGGCAGGCGCCCGAGCGCATCGCCCACACCCACATGAAGGACGTGGACGCCTCCCTCGCGGCCAAGGTCCAGGACGGGCAGCTCAGTTACACCGACGCCGTGCGCAAGGGCATGTACCGCCCGCTGGGCGCGGGCGACGTGGACGTCGAGGCCATCGTCACCCACCTCAGCGCCCGCGGCTACGACGGCTGGTACGTCCTGGAACAGGACACCATCCTGACCGAGGAGCCCACGACGAAGGGCCCCGTCGAGGACGTGTGGGCCAGCGCCGAGCATCTGCGCGCGGTGCTGCGCGGCGTCGCGTAACGACTGGACGATCCGGGCCCCCGTACCGTGCCTGTCGCCTTGTCGATGGAGCCGACCGAGGTGTCCCTGGAGCCCCTGCGCGGAGTGACCAGGAGATTCCGCTCGGTTCACTCGGCTATCACTGGCTCTCGCAGCCTTTTGCGGGCTCCCCGGGTGCTCACTTCCGGTGCGTCGAGGGCTCGTCCCAGGACTCGAAACCGGGGAGCGTGCCGGCCGGGACGGCCAGGGACAGGGTGGTGGAGTCGACGTCGACCGCGGGCTCGGGTGCTCCCGAGATGATCGTGCGGGGGAGCATGACCAGGGCGGTCGTGCCGGTCCCGGAGGCGGCCGGGCGCAGCTGGGCGCGGATGCCGTGCCGGTCGGCGAGCCGGCCGACCACGAACAGACCCATGCGCTGGGAGATCGACACGCCCACGGTGGGCGGGTTGGCCAGCCCGTGGTTGAGTTCCGCCAGCTCCGCCGGGGGCAGACCGATGCCCTGGTCGTGGATCTCGACCATGGTCATACCGTCGGGGAGCCCGGCCGCGGTGACGCGGACCCTCGACTGCGGGGAGGAGAAGACCGTCGCGTTCTCCAGCAGCTCGGCGAGCAGATGCACGAGGTCGGTCACCGCGGGGCCGTTGATCTCGGTCTCCGGGACGCCCGACACCTCGATGCGCTCGTACTGCTCGACCTCCGCGGTCGCGGCCCGGATGACGTCGACCAGAGGAAGGGGGTGGTCCCACTGCTGGGTGGGTTCCTCGCCGCCGAGCACGAGGAGGTTCTCGCCGTTGCGGCGCACCCGGGTGGCGACATGGTCCAGCTTGAAGAGGCTGGCCAACTGGTCCGGGTCGGCCTCCTTGTCCTCCAGGTCGGTGATCAGGGCGAGCTGACGCTCGATCAGGGAGTGGTTGCGGCGGGCCAGGTTGGTGAAGATCGTGTTGAAGTTGCCCCGGACGATGGCCTGTTGGGCGCCGATCCGGACGGCTTCGCGGTGGACGTGGTCAAAGGCGCGGGCGACCTCGCCGATCTCGTCCCGGGTGGTGATGGGGATGGGCTCCACCTCCCGGTCGACGCGCTCGGGCACGCTGCGAGTGAGCCGGTCGAGCGTGGCCGGCAGCCGCTGCTCGGCGATCTCGTGGGCCGCGGCACTGAGTTGGCGCATGCTCCTGCTCATCGTCCGGGCCACCCAGGAGGCGAGGAGCAGCGCGACCAGGATCGACACGAGCACGAGGACGGCGTTGGTGATCGCGTCGTTCCGCGCGTCGTCGGCGATGTCGTGGGCGCCGGCCAGGGCGGTGTCCGAGAGGTTGATCTCGATGCTGCGGTAGGCGTCGAAACCGAGGGTGGAGGCGGCGAAGAAGGAGTCGGGCGTGATGCCCTGCTCGGCCAGCTCCGCGGCCGAACTGCCCGAGCCGATCGCGCTGTTCATCTGCGCCAGACCCGGCGGCGCGACGAAGGTCTCCCCGGCCGCCTTGGCCTTCTGGGCGGCCTGGGCGGTCTGCGCCTTTCCGCGCTCCTCGGCGGCGGCCAGGGCCGCGCGCAGCCGGGTCATGTCGTCGGCGGTGCCGGCCCCGGCGTACTCCTGGAGCGCGACCTGTTCGAGATAGACGTAGGAGTTGAACGAGCCAAGCTGGGCCTGCAGTTCGCCCGGGGCGAGGGTGCTGCGGTCCTCCACGAGGAGGTGGACGCCGATGGAGCGGATCAGGGACTCGGCGGCCTGGGTGAGGGACATGGCGTAGAGGGTGCGGCCGAAGCTCGCCTGGTTGCTGCTGCCGAAGCCCAGTTCGTTGGAGATCTCCATGAGGGGGTGCTGGATGGCGTGGTAGCTCTCCTCCGTCCGCACGCCCTTGAGCTGGGAGGTGAAGGCCTGCGCGCGCACGGTCGGGAGCAACTGCTCGCCGGCGCGGACGAGTTGGACCCGGCGCAGCAGCCCGGGTGTCTTCGGCATGCGGGCCACCGCACGGTCGAACGCCACCGCGTCCGCGTCGGTGATCCGGCGGGCCTCGGTGACCGTGCTCGACGTCCTGTCGCCGTTCAGCAGGGGAGCGACCGAGACGTCCCGCTCGTTGATCGCGTCGCTCGCGTACTTGTTGGCCGCCTGGACCAACTCCGCCACCCGGACGGCGTCGTCGGCCGCCTGCCAGGTGTCCACCGAGTTCCGCACCCGCAGGCCGCCCAGTACGAGGGCGACGAGCACCGGAACGAGCAGGATGGCGTGCAGCTTCTGTGCCACGCGCCAGTTGCGGACGAAGGGCAGTCGGCGGGCGGGGCGTGAGGTCGTGGGCAAGGTGGTCCTATCGGGTGCAGGATCGCCGGTGCGAGGTGGTGCGGTCGGTCGGAGTCGATGCGGGACCGGCGCTGTGCGCACGAGCCTGAGCGATTTCTAGCACCGGGGGATCGATTTTGATTGCGCTTTCTACGAAATGGGACGCACGCCATCCGTTCAGGACCAGGTCCATACCTGGTTGACGCTGCCCGCGCAGGCCCAGCCCTGGACCGGTTGGCCGTTGCTGCCGACCGCGTCGGCATCCGCCTCCAGAGACAGGTGCGCGCCCCGACTGACGACGATGTACGTGGAGGCCTGACCGGGCACGCGATACAGCGCCCACTTCTGCGTGGCCGTGCCTTTGCACCCCTGCGAGCCGACCTCGCGCTCGAAACGCTTCCGGAACAGCGGGTCCTCGGCGTAGACCCGGCCCATGCCGCCGCTGCCGAGCACGGAGACCAAGTGGTAGGGGCCGACCCGCCGGGGATCGTTCCTCCGCAGCGGGATCACGGGCGGCGGATCCATGCCGGCCGCCGCATAGGCCAACGTCTCCGACCGGCTGCGGTCTTGGTCTGGCATGGGGTTCCTGGTCTCTCGCGTGACGCGTGGGACGGCGAGAGTAGCGCAGAAAATGGGTATCAACTGCACTTATGATAAGGGTCAGTTGATGGGGCCCCGCCATCGGTCCGCACCGATGCCGGGGCCCCAGGACCAACGAGAACCGCGCCTACTCGGCGTCGCGCGGCTTGTCCTCCTTGGCGGCTTCGCCGTCCGCTTCCGGCGTGCGCAGGTAACCCTGAAGCTCCAGCAGCCCATTGGCGGGACGGCCGTCGGAGTTCTGTCCGTTGAGGTTCTGGCGGACCGAGTCCAGGATCGTCAGGCCCTGCGCGACCAGACCGGCCGCGATCTCACCGAGTCCGTCCGCGCCGTTGAGGACGTTGACGTTGGCACCGGCCAGACCGCCCGCCGCCTCCTTCACGATCTGCGGGAGCTGGTCGATCAGCATCCGGTCGAGCGCGACCCGGTCGTAGGAGGAGGCCGCCTCGGCCTGGATCTTCATCCGCTCCGCCTCGGCGATGGCGAGCAGCTTGATCCGCTGGGCCTCCGCCTCGGCCGGCTTCACGATCTCGGCGACCAGCTGCTGCTGACGCAACTGGGCCTGGCGCTGGGCCAGTTCGGTCTGCGCGGCCAGCACCTCCTGCTGGGCGTGCGCCTGGGCCAGCGGACCGGCCTGGGCGGCCTGCGCCTGCGCCCGGTCCACCTCGGCGGAGTACTCCGCCTTGACGATCGCGGTCTGCCGGGCGTACTCGGCCTGGTTGCGGGCCGCGACCTGCTCCGCCTCGACCGAGGCCTGCGTGGCCTGCGCCTGCGCGATCTGCGCCTGGCGCTGGATGGCGGCCTTGTGCGGAGCGGACATCGCGTCGATGTACCCCGTGGCGCCGTCGTCGATCGACTGGATCTGGAGCGAGTCGACGATGAGCCCGATCTTCGCCATCTCGACCTTCGAGGTGTCCAGGACCTCCGCGGCGAGCTTCTGCCGCTCGGTGACGATCTCCTCGACCGTCATCGAGCCGATGATGGAACGCAGGTGACCGGCGAAGATCCGGCCCGTCAACACCGACATCTGGTCCTGGTCGGACAGGAAGCGCTGGCCCGCGTTGATGATGCTCTCGGTGTCGTTGCCGACCTTGAACGCGATCACGGCGCGGACGTGCAGCGCGATGCCCTGCCTGGTCACACAGGTCTCGGTGACCTCGGCCTCGCACATCGACAGCGTGAGGAAGCGAGTCTTGCGGAAGACCGGCAGCACGAACTTTCCGTGCCCCGTGACCACCCGGAACGGCGCGCCCCCCAGACCCCGTCGCCCGCCCGAGATCAACATCGCCTCGTCGGGGGCGGGAACGCGGTAACCGAACATGTTGTACTCCTCAACCTGCGCCGTCGGCGTCGCCGTCCAGCGCGTCCAGTGGATCGACCCACTCGATGACCTCGACCTCGCGACAGCCGCGGGACTCGACCACGAGCACGGTGGCCCCCTTCGGAAGGGGCTGTGAGGACCAGGCGAGGAAGGTCTCGGAGCCGCCTCTGACCCGCACCAGGATCTCGCCGGGCCCCGCGGCTCCGCGCGTGGGGAGGAGCAGTTCCCCGGTACAGCCGATCACGGCCTCGTCCTGCTGCATCGACGGCGGCCTCCCCTCGTTCTGGCCCTTGACCTCCGACGATAGTCCTCTCCGGGCCGGTGGCCTACGCTCCGGTAGGTTCGGTCCTCGTGGACGTCCGCCGCACGTCTCGACAGGGGCTGGCGGCGGTCTCCCGAGCGGGCTGTGGCTTACTGGATCCATGCGCGACCACAGCGAGGCCCGACCGACGACTTCCGCGATGTCACCGGCCGTGTCACCGGCGAATCCCACCCCGCCACCGGCTGTGTCACCGGCGAATCCCGCCACGTCCCCGGCTGTGGCACCGGCGAATCCCACCCCGCCACCGGCCGTGTCACCGGCGAATCCCGCCACACCCCTAGCTGTGCCGTTGGCGACCCCTGCCCCGCCCCCGGCCGGTTTCCCGCTCGGCTCCGCCACCACGATCGCGGAGCTGGAACGGGACCCGCACCCGCGTCTCGCCCTGCTGCGCGAGCACGAACCGGTCTCCTGGATACCGGAGTTGGGCGGCTGGACGGTCACCCGCCGGGACCTGGCGATGCGCGTGATGCGCGACCCGGTCACCTTCACCGTGGACGACCCCCGCTTCTCCACCGCCCAGGTCGTCGGACCGAGCATGCTCTCGCTCGACGGCCCCGCGCACAAACGCCACCGAGAGCCCTTCACCGACCCCTTCCGGGTCCGGGACGTCCACACCCGCTTCAACGAGTTCGTCGAGCGGGAGAGCGGCCGGCTCGTCGACGCGATCAAGCCCCGGGGCAGCGCGGAACTGCGCCGGCAGGTGGCAGGACCGCTCGCCGTGGCCGTCGTCGCCGAATCCCTCGGCCTGCTCGGCGCGGACCCCAAGGAGATCCTGACCTGGTACGACGCCATGGTGAGCGCGGTCTCCGACCTCACCGTGGGCGAACCCGCCGACCCCGCGGCCGGTGCCGCCTTCGCGCAGCTGGAGGCCAGCGTCGGGGCCACGGTCGCCGCCCGCAACGAGGGCTCCGTACTGGTCGAGGCGGCCCGCGACGGACGCCTGGAGCTGCCGGAGGTGGCCTCCAACGCGGCGGTGCTCATGTTCGGCGGCATCGAGACCACCGAGGGCATGATCACCAACGCCGTGCTGCACCTGCTGCGCGACCCGGCCCAACTCGCCCTCGTGCGCGCCGATCCCGACCTGATCGACGCGGCCGTGGAGGAGTCGCTGCGCCTCGAACCCGCGGCGGCCGTGGTGGACCGCTACGCCACCGCCGACGTCGAACTCGGCGGCGCCCGCATCCGCCGCGGCGATCTCGTCAGCGTGTCGATCGCCGGCGCCAACCGGGACCCGGCCGTCTTCACCGACCCCGACCGCTTCGACCTGCGGCGCGACAACGCCCGCCTCCAACTGGCCTTCGCCCACGGACCGCACTTCTGCCTCGGCGCGCACCTGGCCCGCCTGGAGACCAGGGTCTGCATCCGTCACCTCCTGGACCGCCTGCCGGACCTGCGCCTGGACCCGTCGGCACCGGCCGAGGCGCGCGGCCTGGTCTTCCGCAAGCCGCAGGAGCTGCGGGTGCGCTGGACTCGGTAGCCATGCGCGGGCAGGGGACAGCGCAGGGCGTCTTCCCGGAACCGTGTGATTGACTGACCGCCGTGCTGCACGAGTCGGTCTTCCGTACCGAGGAACTGCCGGTCGGCGACCGGTTCGAGGCGTGGACCGAGCGGCTGGGCCGCACCCACGCACCCATGGAGCTGGACAGCGACCGCGCGGCCGACTACCGCGGGCACCAGCGCCTGATCGGCCTCGGGGACGTCACGATCTGGCCCGCCAGCTTCGACCAACTCGTCTTCCGGCGCACCCCGAAGCTGGTGCGCCGGTCCGACCCGGAGGTCTACCACCTCTCCCTGCTGCGCCGCGGGACAGGAGCGGCCAGCTGGGGCCGGGAGCACACTGCCTACGAGGTCGGCGACATCCACACCAACTGCTCGTCACGGGCGTACGAGATAGCTACCGGATCCGAGCCGGTCAGCATCGTCGGCATCGAAGTCCCGCGCACACTCGTGGCGTTGCCCGCGCGCAGTGCGGACCGGGTGATCGGCTCCCGGATCTCCGGCCGGGAGGGGATGGGCGCGCTACTGGCCCAGTTCCTCGGCCAGTTGGCGGCGGACACCAGCCCCTACGCACCCTCGGACGCACCCCGGCTCGGCAACGTCGTCGTCGATCTGGTCACCGCGCTCTTCGCCCATGCCCTGGACGCGGAGGGCCAGTTGGCGCCGGAGACGCACACCCGCGCCCTGACCCTGCGGATCAAGGACTTCATCCGGCGCCACCTCGACGACCCGGAGCTCACGCCCGCCCGGGTGGCCGCCGCACACCACATCTCGCGCAGCTATCTGTACCGCCTCTTCCAGGCCGAGGGCCTCGCCGTGTCCGCCTACATCCGCGACCGGCGCCTGGCCGGTGCCCACCGCGATCTCGCCGATCCGGCGCTGAGCGCGCTGCCGGTGCACGCGGTGGGGGCACGCTGGGGCTTCCCGCGGGCCGCCGAGTTCAGCCGTGCCTTCCGTACCGCCCACGGCGTCACGCCGGGCGCCTTCCGTGAACGGGCGCGGTCCGAGGAGGCCGGAGGCAGTGAGCCCGGTGCCGACCAGGGGCTGAGCCGAACGACAGCCCCCAGGTGAGGCGGTGGACGCGGTGCCAACCAGTTGTGGACCGTGTGCCAACGACAGGGGAGCCGACGGCCGCGCATGCTGGTGATCACCGCGGTGGACGTGCGCGGGAGCAGGGAACGTGCCAGGACCGTGGGGGAGTCCTGGCACCTCCCGCCCGGGACCGTGAACCCGCCCTCGTCGACCGACCGTCTCAGCCGGACAGACCCGTCACGCGGGCGCGCAGCGCCGCACCATTGCGGGCGTACTCCTCTTTGAGCAGATCGAGTGTCGGGACGAGTTCGGCGGCGGCCGGGCCGAGGAACTCCTCGGAGTCCGTGAGTTCGGTGCCGCCGTCCGGCTGAGGGGTGAGCACGAACGAGTGCCTGCCGAGGAGGGTGTCGAGCGACCCGCCCTCCCAGACCAGCCGGCGTGGGGCCCGCGCTTCGACGATCCGCAGAGCGACGTCCTGCCCGGCGGTGTCGCCGCGCGTGACGTGGGCCGGCAACTCGGCTCCCACCACGGCCTGTTCGGGCTTCGCCTCGAAGGACAGGACCGGGTGCCACTGCCCGTACTCGTCGAACGCCACCAGCACGCGCCAGACGTCCTCCACCGGAGCGGAGATCCTGGTCACCGCCGTGACGACAGCGGCTTCCATCACGGCACCAGCACGATCCGGCCGCGCAGGCCGCCCGCGGCGAGCCGGGTGTGGGCCTCGGTGGCCTGCGAGAGCGGGAAGACCGGCCCCACCCGCGGTGTGAGCACACCGGCCTCGGCGAGCGCGGAGACGTAGGAGAGACGGGTCGCGTCGGGACCGGCGGAGGTGTGGCGCACCACCACGCCCCGCTCCGGAGCCGGCAGCACGTCGACCCGCACGCTCACGAAGATGCCGCCGTCGCGGACGGCCGCCAGCGCGGGGGCGCCCAGGGCCGCCGCGTCGAGCACTCCGTCCACGCCCTCCGGCACCAACCGGCGTACCGCCGCGCTCAGTTCCTCGTCGCGCGACACGAACCACCTGGCGCCGAGACCGCGGAGGAACTCCTCGTCCTCGGGCCGCCCCTGCGCGACGATCCGCAGGCCCCGGGTCCGGGCCAGTTCGAGGGCGTAGCCGCCGACGGCTCCGGCGGCGCCCGTGATCAGCAGGGTGTCGCGGGGGCGCAGCGGGAGGTGCTCGAGCGCCTGCACGGCGGTCGTCGCGTTGAGCGGGATCGTCGCCGCGAGCGTCAGGTCCATGCCCTCCGGGGCGGGGGCGAGGGAGTTGAGCTCGGTCACGAGGTATTCGGCCTGGGCCTTCGTGGGCCGCAGCACGGGGGCGTGGAAGACGATCACCGGAGTGCCGACCTCCAGGAGGACACCCGCGCCGACCGCGTCGATCGTGCCGGCGGCGTCCAGACCGAGACCGATGTACTCGACCTCGTCCAACGGCCCGAAGAACCCGCCCCACACGGCCGCGTCGGCGGGGTTGAGCGCGGCGGCCGCGACCTTGACCCGGACCTCGAAGGGGCCCGGTTCCGGGAGCGGGACCTCCACGACCTCGACGGCCTCGGGTCCACCGATCTTCTTCACCACTGCTGCACGCATGATCTTCGCTCGTCCCTTTGCATGGTCGAAAGCCTCGAACTCCACGAACGCTAGGGGAGTTACGATCGATTGGTAAGTAGGCACTTTTAAGTGCGTTGCGCTCCCGACAGGAGACCCCGATGGCCACCAAGGCGAGGCCGGCACGCGAGATCGAGCCGGGAACGTACGAGGCGTACATGCACGACTGCCCGGCGGTGGCCTTGCTCTCCACGATCAGCAACCGATGGGTCAGCCTGACGATGTGCACCCTGGGGTCGTACGGCGAGGCGATGCGGTACAGCCACATCAGCCGCGAGATCCCCGGTGTCAGCCAGAAGATGCTCACTCAGACTCTGCGCATGCTGGAGCGCGACGGCATGGTGAAGCGCACGGCCACCCCGACCGTGCCGGTGCGTGTCGACTACGAACTCACCCCGCTCGGGCAGGGTCTCTACGGTCTGCTGTCGCAGGTGCGCGACTGGGCGGCCGACAAGACCGACGAGGTCGACGAGGCGCGAGCGCGCTACGACACCCGGAAGACCGAGCCGGCGGAGGCGTAACGTACTTCGAAGTGCCTGCTCAGGGATCGGCAGCGCCTTCGTTGAGGTGGATGCTGTCCGGTGTTCGTTGCGTTCCTGTTCGCAAATGACGATCGCTCGCTCAGGCCTCGTCGGACTCCTGTCCGGCCGGCCGGACCTCGCGCGGGATGCCGAGGGCGCACACCGCGCCGGCCAGGACCACGGCGACGCCGACCCACACCGCGGGACGCAGCCCGTCGACGAACTGCCCGGGATCGCGCGTGCTGCCGTGCGCGACGAACACCGTGCTGAGTACGGCGATGCCGAGCGCGCCACCGATCTCCCGGACGGTCGTGTTGGCGCCGGACGCCTTGCCCGCGTGCTCCTTGGCGACCGAGCCGAGGACGACCGCGGCCGTCGGCGCGAAGACGAAGCCCATGCCGATCCCGGCGACGATCATCGGACCGACGAGGGAGGGGTACGCGGTGTCGGTGTCGGTGACCAGGTTGATCCAGCCCAGGCCCACGCCCTGGAGGAAGAGGCCGAGCGCCATCAGCCGGCCCCCGCCGACCTTGTCGGTGAGCAGCCCGGCGACCGGGGCCACGAACATCGGCATCAGCGTCCAGGCCAGCGTGCGGACACCGGCCTCCAGCGGAGTGCGCGGCGGCACGATCTGGAGGTACTGGGCGAGCAGGAACAGGGAGCCGAAGACGCCGAAGTACATGGCCGCCGAGACGACGTTGGTGAGCGTGAAGGCCCGCACCCGGTAGAAGGACAGCGGCAGCATCGGCTCGGGCACCCGCGCCTCCCGGGCGGCGAAGGCGGCCAGCAGGACGGCACCGCCCGCGAACGCGCCCAGCACCTTCGCCGAGGTCCAGCCCGCCGGCTCGCCGTGCACGATCGCCCACACCACCGCGCACAGCCCGGCCGCCGCGAGGACCACGCCCAGCAGGTCGAGCCGGACCCCGGGCAGGGAGCTCTCCCGCAGGGCGTACAGAGCCAGCGGAATGGCGACGGCACAGACCGGCACGTTGATCCAGAAGATCCACTGCCAGTCCAGTCCCTCGACCACCGCTCCGCCGACCACGGGGCCCATCGCCACTGCGAGTCCGCTCACCCCGGACCAGACGCCCAGCGCGAGCCCGCGCAGCCGGTCGGGTACCGCCTGGGAGAGCAGGGTCAGCGACAGGGGCATCACGGCCGCCGCGCCGAAGCCCTGGACCGTACGGAAAGTGATCAACTCGGCGCTGGTGTCGGACAGTCCGCAGCCGACCGAGGCCAGGGTGAACACGGCGATGCCGACGACGAAGACGGTCCGGCGGCCGAACCGGTCGCCCAGCGCGGCACCGGTCATCAACAGGCAGGCGAAGCTGAGCACATAGGCGTTCACGAACCACTGCAGCTCCTGCGTGCTCGCCCGCAGGTCGACGGCGAGGGTGTGCAGGGCCGTGGAGACGACGAGGTTGTCGAGCGCGACCATGAACATGGGGACGCTGCAGGCCAGGATCGCCAGCCACAGCGGGGTGCGCCGGCCGGCGGCGCGGGGTGGTGCGGTGACCGGCTCGGTGCGGGCCGGGTTCTGCTCGGACAGGGACATGGCAGGGGAATCTCCTAGCGCACGTGAAGACCGGGGGCCTACTTGTACAGAGGCTCGTTGCGGCTTCAACCGGACAGGGGAGTTGCCACGGCACGGAAGCCGCCCCTCCGCCATGCATCCGTTGCGGGCCCGTCCGCGACCCCCGAGTCTTGGAGCGATGCCCAATCGCGAGGAGGCGGTCCACAATGGCGGACAGCGGTACGACCGGCGCCGAACGGCAGCGGCTGGCGGAGGCCGACGCGTCCCGGGCGCCATGGCGTCGTTGGGGCCCCTACCTCAGCGAACGCCAGTGGGGGACCGTCCGCGAGGACTACAGCCCCGGCGGCGACGCCTGGTCGTACTTCACCCACGAGCAGGCCCGCTCCCGCGCCTACCGCTGGGGCGAGGACGGCATCGCCGGCGTCAGCGACGACAAACAGCGGCTGTGCTTCGCGCTGGCCCTGTGGAACGGCCGCGACCCGATCCTCAAGGAACGCCTCTTCGGTCTGACCAACACCGAGGGCAACCACGGCGAGGACGTCAAGGAGTGCTACTTCTACCTCGACTCGACGCCCACGCACTCGTACATGAAGTACCTGTACAAGTACCCCCAAGCCGCCTTTCCCTACGGCGACCTGGTCGACACGAACCGCTCCCGCGGCCGCCGCGACTACGAGTACGAACTCCTCGACACCGGCGTCTTCGACGAGGACCGCTACTTCGACGTCTTCGTCGAGTACGCCAAGGCCGGCCCCGAGGACCTGCTGATCGAGATCACCGCCCACAACCGAGGCCCCGACGACGCCCCCCTCCATCTGCTGCCGACCCTCTGGTTCCGCCACACCTGGTCGTGGGCCGGCGGCACCGCCGTCCCGAGCCTCGGCCTGGACGGGTCCGCGATCCGCGCCGAGCACGCGGAACTGGGCACGCGGCGGCTGTACTTCAGCGGCGAGACCGACACCCTGTTCACCGAGAACGACACCAACAACGAGCGTGTCTTCGGCAGTCCGAACACCACGCCGTACGTCAAGGACGGCATCGACCGCCGTGTCGTCCACGGCGAGACCGACGCCGTCAACCCCGCCCGGACCGGCACCAAGGCCGCCGTCCACCACGTGCTCACCGTCCCCGCCGGCGGCAGCGCGACCGTCCGGCTCCGGCTGACCGACGCCCAACCCGCCGACCCCTGGGGCGAGTTCGACGCGATCATGGACGCCCGCCGGACCGAGGCCGACGAGTTCTACGAGGACGTCCTGCCCGACGGCCCGAGCGAGGACGAGCGCCGGGTCGTCCGCCAGGCCCTCGCCGGCATGCTGTGGAGCAAGCAGTACTACTACCTCGACGTCGAGCGCTGGCTCGCCGAGCACGGCGTCGACCCGCTCGGCGCCGACCCCCGGGTCCGCAACAGCGCCTGGTACCACATGGTCAACGACGAGGTCATGTCGATGCCGGACGCCTGGGAGTACCCCTGGTTCGCGGCCTGGGACCTCGCCTTCCACACCATCGCCCTGTCCATGGTCGACATCGGCTTCGCCAAGTCCCAGCTGGACCTGCTGCTGCGCCGCCTCTATCTCCACCCCAACGGCCAGATCCCCGCGTACGAATGGAACTTCGGCGACGTCAACCCGCCCGTGCACGCCTGGGCCGTCCTTTTCGTCTACGAACTGGAGAAGCACCGCACCGGCAAGGCCGACCGCGCCTTCCTGGAGAACGCCTTCCACAAGCTGATGAAGAACTTCAGCTGGTGGCTCAACCGCAAGGACGTCGACGGCAACAACGTCTTCCAGGGCGGCTTCCTCGGCCTCGACAACATCGGCGTCTTCGACCGCAGCGCCCCGCTGCCCACCGGCGGCCACCTCGACCAGGCGGACGGCACCGCCTGGATGGCGCTGTACTGCCAGAACCTGCTGGAGATCGCGATCGAACTCGCCGACGAGAACCCGGTCTACATCGAGCAGGCGCAGACCCTCTTCGAGCACTTCGCGTGGATCGCCGTCGCCACCAACCGCATGGGCAAGGACAACGAGAGCCTCTGGGACGAGGAGGACGGCTTCTTCTACGACGTCCTGCGGCTGCCCGACGGCACCGCCACCCGCCTCAAGGTGCGCTCCCTCGTCGGCCTGATCCCGCTCGCGGCGACCAGCGTGGTCGGCGCCTGGGCCGGCCGCCGCTTCCCCGAACTGGCCGCCGGGGCACAAGAGTTCATAGAGCGGCACCCGGCCGTGGCGGCCATCGTCTCCGCCCAGAAGAGCATCGGCCCCGGCGAGGGCGGCCGTGTCCTGTTCGCGCTGTTCGGCGAGGACCGGCTGCGCCGCGTGCTGGCCCGCATGCTCGACGAGGACGAGTTCCTCGGCCCGCACGGCATCCGCTCACTGTCGAAGCACCACGCCGAACACCCCTTCACCTTCGAGGTGCACGGCGAGACGTACGGCGTCGGCTATCTGCCCGCCGAGTCCGACTCGGGCATGTTCGGCGGCAACTCCAACTGGCGCGGCCCGGTCTGGTTCCCCGTCAACATGCTGCTGATCCGCGCCCTGTTGAACCTGTACGCCTACCACGGCGACGGCTTCACGGTGGAGTGCCCGACCGGCTCCGGCAAGCACCTCACCCTCTACGAGGTGGCCCGCGAGATCTCCGACCGCCTCACCTCCACCTTCCTCCAGGGGCCCGACGGCCACCGACCGGTGCACGGCGCCCAGGCCAAGTACGCCAAGGACCCGCACTGGAAGAACCTGATCCTCTTCTACGAGTACTTCCACGGCGACAACGGCGCGGGCCTCGGCGCCTCCCACCAGACCGGCTGGACCGGCCTCGCCGCCGTCACCGCGACCCTGTTCCACGTCGTCGGCGTCGGCGACTGGGGCACCCTGCGGGAGGAGCCGCTGTCATGACGGTGATCTACGAACTCAACACCCTCATCTGGCTGGGTGAGTTGAGCGGGCGGTACGGCCGACCGATCACCCTGGGCGAGGTCCCGGGCGAGGCCTGGGACGAGGTCGCGCGGCCCGGCGTCGACACCGTGTGGCTGATGGGCGTATGGGAACGCAGCCCGGCGGGACTGGCGATCGCCCTGCGCGACGAGTCCCTGCTCGCCTCCTTCCGTGCCGCCCTGCCCGACCTCACCGAGGCGGACATCGCCGGATCCCCGTACTGCGTACGGAACTACGTCGTCGACGAGTCCCTCGGCGGCCCGGCCGGTCTCGCCGAGGCCCGCGCCCAACTGGCCGCGCGCGGCCTGCGGTTGATCCTCGACTACGTCCCCAACCACGTGGCCCCCGACCACCCCTGGCTCACCGACCGCCCCGACTGCCTGGTCCACGGCACCCCGGAGGACCTCGCCCGCTCGCCCGAGTCCTTCATCGAGGCCGGCGGGCGGATCTACGCCCGCGGCCGGGACCCGTACTTCCCGCCCTGGCCGGACGTGGTCCAACTGAACGCCTTCAGCGAGGCCCTGCGCACGGCGACGGTGGAGACGCTGGTGGCCATCGGCGACCAGGCGGACGGCGTGCGCTGCGACATGGCGATGCTGCTGATGACCGACGTGTTCGCCAAGACCTGGGGCGACCGGGCCGGACCCCCGCCGGCGGAGGACTTCTGGCCGTACGTCCTCCCGCGCGTCCGCGAGCGCCACCCGGACCTGCTCTTCGTCGCCGAGGCCTACTGGGACCTCGAATGGGCCCTCCAGCAGCAGGGGTTCGACCACTGCTACGACAAGCGGCTCTACGACCGGCTGCTGCACGAGGACGCCGAATCCGTCCACGGCCACCTCCAGGCGGACCTCGCCTACCAGCACGGGCTCGTCCGCTTCCTGGAGAACCACGACGAACCCCGCGCCGCCGCCACCTTCCCCGGCGACAGCGAGCGCTCCGCCGCCGTCACCGTCGCCACCCTGCCCGGCGCGACCCTCTGGCACGAGGGCCAGTTCGAGGGCCGGAGGACACGCCCACCGGTGTTCCTCTCCCGCCGCCCGGTCGAACCCGTCGACGAGCAACTGCGCGCGTTCTACGGCCGGTTGCTGCCGGCCGCGGCCGAGGCGCGGGTCGGCGACTGGCAGTTGCTCACCTGCACGGGTTGGCCGGACAACGACACGCACCGCAGCCTCCTCGCCTGGAGCTGGACCGGCCCCGGCACCCGCCACGTCGTGGTCGTCAACGACTCGGACACACCCGCGCAGGGCCGCGTCCCGCTGCCCTGGCCCGACCTCCGGGACCGCGCCTGCCACCTCACCGACCTGCTGTCCGGGCAGACGTACGACCGTGACGGCACCGAACTGGTCACCTCCGGCCTTTATGTGGACCTGCCGGGCCGCGCCTCCCACGTAATGCGCGCGTGGTAGAAGCGGATCATGCACCTTTCCACCGCCTCCACCCGCCGGACCGGTGTCCGATGACCGCCGGCATCGACACCCCGGACCGCCGCGGCCGCACCGGCCTGGACCGCACGGGCCTCGACCTCACCGGCAACCCGCGCGTCAAGGTCCGGGACGTCCAACTGCTCTCCAGCCACTGGTACGTCGAGCGCGCCACGACCTACGACCTCCAGCTCGCCGACGGCACCTGGAGCACCCAGCAGCGCGAGACGCACGACCGCGGCAACGGCGCCACCATGCTGCTCTACGACGCCGACCGCGAAACCGTCCTGCTCACCCGGCAGTTCCGCTACCCGGTGTACGTCAACGGCCACCCCGACGGCATGCTCGTCGAGACCCCGGGCGGACTGCTCGACGACGATGACGAACACCCCGAACTCGCCGTGCGCCGCGAGGTGGTGGAGGAGACCGGCCACACCATCGGCGAGGTCCGGCACGTTTTCGACGTCTACATGAGCCCCGGCTCGGTCACCGAACGCGTCAGCTTCTACGCCGCCGAATACGGCCCCTCGACCCGCACCCACGAGGGCGGCGGCCTCGACGAGGAGGGCGAGGACATCGAGATCGTCGAACTGCCCTTCCGGCGGGCCCTGGAGATGATCCGCACCGGAGAGATCGCCGACGCCAAGACGATCATGCTGCTCCAGTGGGCGGCACTGGAAGGCCCCTTCGCGCAGGGCACGTCCGCGAAGGCTTGACTTCAAGTGCGCTTCAAGATGAAGACTCCCGTTCGTGCCCGGACAACCGGGTGCGAACGGGAGGACCCATCATGAGGTACCGCACCATCGGAACCGACCCGGCCCACCGCCGCGAGGTGAGCGTGCTCGCCCTCGGCGCGATGCTCTTCGGTTCACGGACCGACGAGGAGACGTCCTTCGCCGTGCTCGACCGGTACGTCGAGGCCGGCGGCAACTTCATCGACACGTCCGACAACTACGCGTTCTGGACCGACGGTGGCCAGGGCGGCCACAGCGAGGAACTCCTCGGCCGCTGGCGGCGCAGCCGCGGCATCGGCGACGAGATCGTCATCGCCACCAAGCTCGGCGCCCGCCCGCTCGCCCCCGGCACCAGCTACGTCGACAACCCCGAAGGCCTGTCCGCCAAGGTCATCCGCGAGGCCGCCGAACGCAGCCGGGAACGCCTCGGCGTGGAGAAGCTGGACCTGCTCTACGCCCACATCGAGGACCGCACGGTCCCGATCCGGGAGACCGTCGAGGGCTTCGCCGAACTGGTCGCCGAGGGCACGGTCGGTCTCCTCGGGGTCAGCAACCACGCCGTGTGGCGCGTCGAGCGGGCCCGCGCCCTGGCCGCCGCGGCCGGGCTGCCCGGCTACGAGGTGCTGCAGTACCAGCACAGCCTGCTGCGCCCGCGCGCCGACGTGACCGACGCCATGTTCCCGGACGGCAGCCTCGGCCACACCGGCGCCGAACTGCTCACCTACCTGCGCGCTGAGCCCGAACTCACGCTGGTCGCCTACTCGCCGCTCCTCGCGGGCGCGTACACCCGCCAGGACAAGCCGCTCCCGCAGGACTACGACCACCCCGGCACCCCCGCCCGGCTCGCCGCGCTGCGAGCCGTCGCCGAGGAGACCGGCGCAACCCTCAACCAAGTCGTCCTGGCCTGGCAGATGGGCGGCGACCTGCCGATCATCCCCTTGGCCGGCGCCTCGTCCGTGGCCCAGCTGGAGGAGAACCTGGCCGCGATCGACCTGGAGCTCACGCAGGATCAGCGCGCCCGGCTGGACGCGGCGCACTGATCCGGGGCGAGCTGCCCGGCGGGCCGGCTACAGACCGCATCCCACGTGCGCCAGCGCCTGCCGGAGCAGTACTCCGTGCCCGCCCGGCATCTCGCCCTGCACGGCGGCCGACACGGCCTCCTGCGGGCTGAACCAGACCAGGTCCAGGGCGTCCTGCCGGGGCCGGCAGTCGCCGGTCACGGGCACGACGTAGGCCAGCGACACCGCGTGCTGACGCGGGTCGTGGTACGGCGTGACGCCCTGGGTCGGGAAGTACTCGGCGACGGTGAAGGGCTGCAGGGAGGCCGGGATCCGGGGCAGCGCCACGGGTCCCAGGTCCTTCTCCAGGTGGCGCAGGAGCGCGTCCCGGACCCGCTCGTGGTGCAGCACCCGGCCGGAGACCAGGGTCCGGCTGACCGTCCCCTCCGGCCCCATGCGCAGCAGCAGGCCGACGCTGGTGACTTCGCCGCTGTCGTCGACGCGCACGGGCACCGCCTCGACGTACAGGATCGGCATACGGGCACGCGCCATCTCCAGCTCGTCGGCGCTGAGCCAGCCTGGCGTGGTATCGGTCATGTCAGACATTGCTTGATCATACTTTCAGGAGGGGCCGGGCAGACGGTAGACCCGGCGAGCGTTGTCCGCGCCCGCCCACCGGGCGATCCGCAGGGCGTCGGGCAGGCTCAGCTCGTCGGCGTCCACCCGGTCCTGAAGCAGACCGGTCAGACCCCGCCGGAAGGCCAGCGCACCCAGACAGTAGAACTCAGCCAGACCGTACGCGTCCGAGCTGTACAGCAGTTTGCGGAACGGAGTGATCTCCGTCGCCTCCGCGAGGATCGCGCGAGCCCTTGCGGGACCGACGTGGTGCAGGGTGAGCCCCACGTCGAGATACACCTGCTCGAACACAGCCGCGAGGTAGGCGGCCTGGCGCTGGTAGGGCCAGCAGTGCAGCAGCAGCACCGGGATCGTGCCGGCGGTCAGATGCAGCCAGTCGGTGAGATGGGTGGGGTCGCAGCGGTGCAGCCGGATGTCGTTGTCACCGAATCCGACGTGCAGTTGGAGCGGCAGTCCGAGATCGACGGCGGTCCACAGCAGATGCCGTACGAGGACCGGGTCCGCCAGTCGGCCACCGTCCGCGAGCCAGCGGCGGGCCGCCTCGGTGACCTCGTCCGCCGAGGGGCGGGCCGGATCCAGGACGAAGCCGGTGCGGTAGGCGGCCACGGACTTCACCGCCACCACGCCGGGCCGCCCCACCGCCTCCCGCGCGGCCGCTGCGAACTCGGCCGCGTACTCCCCGGGTTCGACCCCCTTCGCCGCCACCGCCTCCGCGACACTCTCCAGCCGCACCACCTCGTACGCCGATCCGCCCACGGTGTCCGCCAGTTCGGCGGGCGTGGTGAGCAGGTCCGGGGTGTACCCGGTGTCCACGCAGAACACGTCCGTCGAACCGGCGGTCAGAAAGCGGCGGTTGACCTCGCGCCAGCCCAACTCGGCCCGTCGGGCGAGGTAGTCGTCGACGGGCGCGTGCCGGGGGAGGTCGAGCAGGGGAGCGCAGTGCCGGCGCACCGACACGCCGACCGGGCTGTCGAAGGGCGAGATCCCCGGCCAGACCCCACCTTCGGTGAGCAGTGCTTCGAAGTCCGCCCGAGGCAGGTCGGCGGTGACCACCCCATGGCAGTGATGATCCGTCAACTCCTGCGCGTCGAGCGCCTCTTGGATCGCGCCCATGTCAGTACTTCCAGCGGTAGGCGGCGGCCACGCCCTCGTCGTCCAGCTCGTCCACCGCGGCGATCTCTCCGCGGCGCACGGCGGTCACCGCGTCCGCGAGGACCGGCCCCAGCGCGGCGCGCAGCACTTCGTCCTCGCGGAACTCCTCGACCGACTCGGCGAGCGACACGGGCAGTCGGCGCACACCCCGGGCCGCCGCCTCCGCCGGGTCGAGGCGGGCCGGGTCCCCGGTGATCTCCTGGGGCAGCGGCGCCGACTTGGTGAGCCCGTCCAGCCCGGCCGCGATGACGCCGGTGAGCGCGAGATACGGGTTGGCGGCCAGGTCGACCGGCTTGACCTCCAGGTTGGCGGCCTGGTCGCGCAGGCCCGCCGTGCCGGTGACGACCCGCACCGCCGCCTCACGGGTCTCGCGGCCCCACGCCGTGAACACCCCGGCCCACTGGGAGGGCTTGAGACGCAGATAGCTGGCCGGACTCGGGGCGGTCAACGCGGTCAGTGCCGGGAGCCGGTCGAGGACTCCCGCCACGAAGGACTCGGCGTCGGCCGTCATGCCGTACCGGCCCTCGCCGCCCGCGTGCAGGTTGACGTCGTCGCGCCAGGCGGAGAGGTGGAGGTGACCGCCGTTGCCCACACCCTCGGCGAAAACCGCGGGGGCGAACGAGACGACCAGCCCGTGGCGCCCCGCCACCGCGCGGATCGTCTGCCGCACCAGAACACTGCGGTCGGCGGCGGCGACCGGGTCGAGCGCGCCCACCGAGACCTCGAACTGCCCGGCCGCGTACTCGGGATGGAGCTGTTCCACGTCCACGCCCTGCGCCGCGAAGGCCGTCAGGAGGTCGGCGGTGAAGTCGCTGAGCTCGACCTGCCGGATGGCCCCGTACGCGGGACCGGTGAGCGCCGGGACGAACTCGCCGGTGGCGGCCGGGCCTTGACCGACGGCCCACTCGACCTCGACGGCGGCCTTGAACGTGATGCCGTGCCGCTCGGCCGCCTCCGCGACGGTTCGGCGCAGCACCGTACGAGCACACGCCGGATGCGGCTCGCCCTCCTGCGTGATGCGGTCCACCGGTGCCCAGGCCCAGCCGGGTTGCCCGGCCAGGACGGTGAGTTGGTCGAGGTCGGGGTACATGCGCAGATCGCCGTCGGGGGAGCCGAGGACGTCGGTGGCGACGATCGAGTCGTTGGCCAGGAACGTGTCGAACACCGGCGACATGCCCACACCCCAGGCCGCGGCCGAGACGAGCTTCGCCGTCGGGACCGTCTTCACCCGCGCGATGCCCGCGGTGTCGACGTAAGCCAGGACGATCCCGTGCACCCCGCCCTCGGCCAGTTCGTCGCTCAGCGCGGTGGCCCGCTCGACATCGCCGGGGCGTCCGCCGGGGACGGGGTCGGCAAGGGTGGTCATACGTTCTCCTCGACGGTTCGGCCCGTGTACTGGCTCGCGTCAGGGTTTCACGGCGATCGCGCCGAACTGCGGTACCACGGCCGGGGAGTCGGCCTCGGGGCGCCAGCGCGAGCAGGACACCAGGCCCGGCTCCAGCAGGTCGAGGCCCTCGAAGAAGGAGGCGATGTCCGCGCCGCTGCGGGCGGTGATCGGCGGCGTGGCGTTCTCGTTCCAGAACTTCATCGCCGGGATCTGGCCCTCGCCGCCGAGTTCGGCGTCGAAGGTGGGGTGGGTGAGGACCAGGTAGCTGCCGGCGGGGACCGTGGCCATGATCCGCCGGGCGATGTCCCGGGCCTTGTCGGTGTCGAGGACGAAGTTCAGGATGCCGAGCATCATCACCGCGACGGGCTCGGTGAAGTCCAGGGTCCCGGCGGCCCGTTGGAGGATCGCCTCCGGGTCGTGCACGTCGGCGTCGATGTAGTCGGTGCCGCCCTCGTCGGTGCCGGTCAGCAGGGTGCGGGCGTGGGCGAGGACGATCGGGTCGTTGTCGACGTAGACGATCCGCGACTCGGGCGCGATCCGCTGGGCGATCTCGTGCGTGTTGTCGGCGGTCGGCAGCCCGGTGCCGATGTCGAGGAACTGCCGTACCCCGCGCTCCTCGGTCAGGAACCGCACTGCCCGGCCCAGGAACCAGCGGTCGGCGCGGGCGATCTCCCGGATGATCGGGAACATCCCGGCGACGTGCTCGCCGACCCGCTGGTCGACCGCGTAGTTGTCCTTGCCGCCGATCCAGTAGTTCCACACGCGGGCGTTGTGCGCCACAGCGGTGTTGAGCATGGCCGATCCGGCCGAGGGGGTGTGGCTCTCACTCACGACTCTGCTCCTCCTCGCACCGCCTGCGGCCTTCGTCGCCATTGTGCCGCGCGGTGATCACGGTGTCCCGGGAATCGGGGAGCAGAGGGTGGGGCGCGAGATCCGGGGAGGGTTGTCAGTCGTCGTCGCCGGGGTCCGCGGCGGGTGTCCTGCCGGCCAGGACGTCCTTCAGGCGCGGGGTGCCCTCCTTGACCGCCTGCTCGGCGGAGTCGGACTCGTCCCCGTCCAGACCGCCGGCGGTGACGGTGATCGCGTCGTCGCCGACGCGTACGGCCATGACGTCGAGCGTGAGCGTGGTGGCCGTGCCGTTCGTGGTGCCCTGCACGGTCACGCGCAGCCCCTGCCGTGCGTCGCCCTCCTCGGGCACCGAGGTCTCGATCACCTGGACCGTCCGCTTCCCGTCCTTGGCGTCTGTCGCGGTGAACTGGTCGCACTTGTCCGGCAGGGTCCCCAGCCAGGTCAGGGAGGCCGCCAGTGGGGCGCGGTCGTAGGCGGCGACCTGGTGGAGGAGACGGGAGTCGCCCTGCTCGAAGCCGGCGAGCGCGGACGCGCCCGCGGGCTTGCCGAGCAGATCGTCGTCGTAGAGACGGTCGAGGAGTTTCTGGCAGTCGGCCGCGTCGGTCTTCGCGGTGAGGAAGCCGGCCACGTCGACCTTGCCGACGAGCAGCTTCTCCCGCCAGGTCGCCGCGTCGTCGACCTTCGTCCAGTCGTCCTCGATGTCCGCCTCGGTGATCAGCGCGGCCCGCGCCCCGGCCTCGGTCAGCCGGGCCGGCGCAGCGGACGTCCGCGCGGCGAGCGGGGAGGCGGCGCGGGCCTCGTCGGTGACGGAGGAGGCGGCGACGTCCGAGGCGGTGGAGCCGCCGTTGCCGTCGTCCGAGCATGCTGCGGTGGTCAGCAGCGTGCCCGCGGCCAGCGCGACGGCGAACACACGGACGGGGCGGGACGCACGACGGGTCATGGCGGGTGCCTCCTGGAGGGATGGGGTCTCCTCTCAGCGCACCACCGGGCCCACCGGCCCACCAGCGCACCGGACCGTACGGGTGACGCCCGAGCGGCCGCGGACGCAGGTCACCTTGTGCCTCGGACAACCCTCCTTTGCCGTCCGCCGGACACTGTCTCCCGGTCCGTCAAAGCCCGCCCGCCGACAGCGGGTTGACGACATCACGATCGGCTACCGGTCAGTACCCCCGACAGGTGACACGTGGGACTCCTGGGGTAACGTCCCCCGCGTTCACAGGCGGGCGGTGTCGAAGGGGGCGGCTGACGCATGGAGATCCACCTGGCCGACGAAGGGGGCGCGGTGTCCGACCGTCCGCGGTTGGAGGCCCTGGCCCCCGAGCCCCTGCTGACCCGGGACTACGAGACCCGTCCCGCGCTCGTCTACGAGCGGCTGCGCGACCGGCACGGACCGGTGGCGCCGGTCGACCTGCTGGGCGTGCCCGCCTGGCTGGTGCTGGGCTACCGCGAGTCGCTCCAGGTGCTCCAGGACGACGCAGGCTGGCCGAAGGGCCTGGAGAACTGGCGGGCCCGCTCGGAGGGCCGGGTGCCCGCCGACTGGCCGCTCGGCCCGTCCCTGGAGGTCAACCACGTACTGATCCAGGGCGGCCCCGGCTACCCGGCGCTGCGCACCGCCTGGGACACCGCGCTGCGCCCCTTCCAGGACCCGCGCAACCCGCAGGCCAAGCGGCTGAAGGCGGCCGTCACCGGGTACGCCGACGAGCTGATCACCCTGCTCGGGCAGGGCGGTGTCACGGGCGCGGCCGACCTGTCCGCCCAGTTCTCCCGGCCGCTCCCGCTGATGGCGGCCAGCCATCTGCTCGGCTTCCCCGGCTCCCAGGGCGACGACGCCCTGATGGACATGTGGCGGGTGCTCGACGCGGGACCGGACGCGGAACCGGCTCTCGACCGGCTGCTGCACACGCTCAAGGAACTCGCCGCCTCGAAGATCGCGCAGCCCGCGGACGACTTCCCCTCCCACCTGGTGGCCGCCCACCCGGACCTCTCGGTCGACGAGCTGGCCCGCGAGCTGTTCATGCTGCTCGGCATGACCTCCGACCACGTCGGCATCCTCATCTCCAACACCGTCGTCGAGGTCATCTCCGGGGACGCCGACGGCGGGGTGCGCACCGCGCTGTCCGCCGGGATGGTGCGGGAGACCATGAACCGCGTGGTCATGCGCAAGCCGCCGCTGGTCAACTTCGTCCCGAGGTTCGCCGCCGAGGACACGCGGCTCGGCCGGTACACCATCCACGCCGGCGACCCCGTGTGGGTCTCCTCCGCCGCCGCGCACGCCGACCCCCTCTTCGCCGACAGGACGGCACCCGGCACCTCCACCATCAGCAGCCGCGCCCACCTGTCCTGGGGCGCGGGCCGCCGCCAGTGCCCCGCCCGCGAGCTGGCCTCGACCATCGCGGCAGCCGGCGTCGGCCGACTCTTCGAACGGTTCTCGCACCTCGAACTCGCCCTCCCGGTCGACCAACTGCCCTGGCGCTCCTCGCCGTTCATGCGCGGCCTGCGTTCCCTGCCGGTCCGCTACGAGCTGTCGGCGCCGGTCACGTCGTCCCCGCCGCCGCGCATGGCGGGCGTGTCGCTCGCACCGAACACACCGGACGCGTCCGACGGTCCCGACCTGAGCGCCAAGCGCCGCTCCTCGCTGTGGCGTTACCTGACCGGGCTCATCAGGTCGGGCGGCTGACCTGGGCTTCTACCGGCTCACGTAGGGTGGAGAGGCCGTCCGGGCAGGGCGGCGGTCCGTCCACCCCCACCGGAAGCAGGTCATGTCCTCCGCCCCCGCACCCCTCGTCACCGACCTCCCCACCGGCTCCGCGGACATCCGGCTGATCGTCACCGACATGGACGGCACGCTCCTGGACGACGCCAAGCGGATCCCGGCCGGCCTCTGGGGGACGCTGGCCGAACTGCGGCGGCGCGGTGTGCAGTTCAGCCCGGCGAGCGGCCGGCAATACGCCACGCTGGCGCGGGAGTTCGCCGAGGTGGCCGAGGGCATGGCGTTCATCGCCGAGAACGGCACCTATGTCGTGCGCGACGGCGTGGAACTCGCCTCCGACCCGCTGGCGCCGACCGTGGTCGCCGAACTGGTGCGGACGGTACGGCGGTTGGTGGCCGACGGCGTGGACGTGGGGGCCGTCGTCTGCGGCAAGCGGTCCGCGTACGTCGAGCGGACGGACGAGGCGTTCGTGGCCGAGGTGCGCAGGTACTACGTCGAGAACCAGGTCGTCGAGGACGCCACCGCGATCGACGACGAGGTCCTCAAGGTCGCCCTCTACGACTTCGGCTCCGCCGAGCGGACCACCGCCCCGGGCCTGGCTCAGTTCGCCACGACCCACCAGGTCGTCGTCTCCGGCGAGCACTGGGCCGACGTCATGAACCCCACCGCCAACAAGGGCGCGGCCCTGCGCCGGCTCCAGCGCGAGCTGGGCATCACTCCCGCACAGACCATGGTCTTCGGCGACTACCTCAACGACCTGGAGATGCTGGACGCGGCCGAGTGGTCCTTCGCGATGGCCAACGCCCACCCGGAGGTCATCGCCAGGGCCCGCTACACAGCGCCGTCCAACAACGACAACGGCGTGCTGCGCACGGTGGCGCGGATGCTGGGTCTGCCGGACTGAGTCGGGTGCTCGGGCGCGCGTGTGCCCCGGCGCGACGACGGTGGTGACCGTCGGCGTCGGGGCACGGGTGAGCGCGGGATCTCTGCGGGGGCGTGTTCGACCGCCGGGACCGTCAGTTGTCGCGCGGCCAGTTCTCCGCCTCGAACATCCACCGCTGCTTCTCCAGCTCGGCGGTGATCGAGATCAGCAGGTCCTGGGTGACCGGATCGGCCTCGTCGGTCGCGGCGATGCGCTCGCGCAGCCGGCCGATCGCCGCCCCCAGCGAGGCCACCATCACTTCCACGACCTCGGTGTCCTGCTGCCAGCCGTCCTTGGGGCTCGGCAGCGTGAAGGCGGCCGCGATCGTCTCGGGCCGGCCGTCCGGCGGCAGGCCGAGGGCCGCGGCGCGCTCCGCCACCGTGTCGGAGAACGCGCGGGCCGTGTCGACCACCTCGTCCAGCTGCAGATGGATCGAGCGGAACCGCGGGCCCACGACGTTCCAGTGTGCCTGCTTCCCGATCAGCGAGAGTCCGAGCAGATCCACGAGGGTGCCCTGCAACGCGTCTCCGGCGATCCCACGGGCCGGCTCGGGAAGTGCGCTCTTCACCACAGTCATACGGGCATCTCCTTCGTCGTCGTTCGTCACGCTCCGGGTGCCCGGCGCGAAACGGCACAAACGCGGAAGGGTCACCGTGTGATCAGGACCTCGTCCAGGAAACGGCTGAGGTCGGCGAAGACCTCCGCCCGGTTCGTGCACGGGCCGATGAAGCGGCCGACGGTGGAGGCGTTCGCGCACACCCTGGACACCGTGTCGAAGAGCGGCGCCGTGGGCCGGCTCCAGACCAGCGGATCCGCCGCGTACGCCGCCCCGACCGCGGGATCGCGGGAGAGCGCCGCCGGGTTGATCGGCGTGTCGGGGATCTCGTCATGGGCCGGCAGCCGGTCCGGCACCGTCCAGTCGCCGATCACCGGCCCGGACAGCACGAGTGCGGCGAGCTCGTCGCCGTACCGCTGGGTGTAGCGGGCCGCGATCAGACCGCCCATGGAGTGCCCGACCAGGACGACGGGCAGGCCGGGGTACGCGGAGCGGGCCAGGTCCGCCACGGCGTGCGCGTCGGTGACCACGTCCTCGAAGTCCTCGATCAGCACCCGCGCGCCCGCCGATCTGCCGTGTCCGGCGTGATCGGGTCCGAGGACGACACCGCCGTGCCGCACCAGCACGCCCGCCACGTCCCCGTACCGCCCGATGTGCTCGCCGTACCCGTGCAGCACGAGGGCGATGTACCGGGGGTGCTCGCGAGGCCACTCGCGGACGACGAGCCTGCCCTTCACGCCGTCCAGGACGTGCTCGCGGACGTCGGCCATGTCTCTCCTCCAACTGCGTCGGTGAAGGTCCCGGGGGGATCTTCTCAGCGGGGGAACGGAGGTCCACAGTCCAATACCGGCAGCCGCCGGGGCGCCGGTACGGACCGACCGGCGAGACGCTCCTTACGCCGGCCGGATACGTGCGCATAGCATCGGTGTTCACATGGACACGATGACGCTCTGGCACATAACCGGCTGGGAGTTCGCCGCCCTCGCCGCGGCGGCTCTTCTCGTCGGCTTCTCCAAGACCGCGGTGAGCGGGGCCAACACGGTGAGCCTCGCGATCTTCGCGGCGGTCCTGCCCGCCCGCGCCTCCACCGGCGTGCTCCTGCCGATCCTGATCGCCGGCGATGTGCTCGCGGTGCTGACCTACCGGCGGCACGCGCACTGGCCGACGCTGTGGCGGCTGTTCCCGGCGGTCGCGGCGGGCGTGGTGGCCGGGACGCTGTTCCTGGTCTGGGCCGACGACCGGATCGTGCGGACGTCGATCGGCGCGATCCTGCTGCTGATGGCGGGCGTGACGGTCTGGCGGCGGCGCACGGCGGAGGACGACGCGGAACCGGACTCGGTGGCCACCAGGTCAGGCCGGGTCAAGGCCCGCTCGTACGGTGTGCTCGGCGGCTTCACCACGATGGTCGCCAACGCGGGCGGTCCGGTGATGTCGATGTACCTGCTCTCCGCGGGCTTCCGGAAGCTGGGCTTCCTGGGGACCTCGGCCTTCTTCTTCCTGATCGTCAACGTCGCCAAGGTGCCCTTCAGCGCCGGTCTCGGTCTGATCGACGGCAACTCGCTGCTCCTTGACGCGGCGCTCGTGGCGTTCGTCGTGCCCGGTGCGTTGATCGGCAAATGGGCTGTGAACCGAATCAACCAGCGACTCTTCGAGCAACTCGTGATCGCGGCGACGATCGTCGGCGGTCTTCAGCTGCTGCTGCGCTGACTCGACACCACCTCGACACCCGCCCTTCGACCGGCGCCGACGGCTCGGGAATGCGAAGGGGGGAGGCGTTGTTGGACTGGCTGTGATTGACATGCTCGGATCAGAGATCCGTGGCGTGGGCGAAGGGAGGACTTCATGGCACGCAGCAAGGCGCGTCCCGTGGTCACGCTGAGGTCGACGGCCGGAACCGGCATCACCTACGTGACCCGCAAGAACCGCGCGAACGACCCCGACCGACTGGTCCTGCGCAAGTACGACCCGGTCGCCGCGGCGCACGTCGAGTTCCGCGAGACCCGCTGAACCACGACTCGGCCGCGTGACAGCCGCGGCGCGTCGGAGCACCTCGCCCGACGCGCCGCCCGGCGCCCCAGGAAGGACATCCCATGAAGGCCCGCATCCACCCCGACACCCGGCTCGTCGTCTTCCGTGACCGTGCCGCGGACGTCACGTTCCTGACCCGTTCCACCGCCGACTCGACGAAGACGATCGAGTGGCAGGACGGCCGGACGTACCCCCTGATCGACGTCGAGATCTCCTCGGCGTCCCACCCCTTCTACACCGGCAACACCCGGGTCGTGGACACCGCCGGCCGCGTGGAGCGCTTCGAGCGCCGCTACGGCCGTGCGACGGCAGCCCGGAGCTGACCGCGACCCGGCGCCGACCTCGCATCGGCGCGTGTGACGAGGAGAGCAGAACATGAAGGTGCGCAAGTCCCTGCGTTCGCTGAAGTCCAAGCCCGGCGCCCAGGTGGTCCGCCGCAAGGGCGTGGTCTTCGTGATCAACAAGAAGGACCCCCGCTTCAAGGCCCGCCAGGGCTGACGACGCCACGAAGACGAAGTGGCCCCCGTGCACCTGCACGGGGGCCACTCGCATGTCACGCCTAGGGCGCGATCCCGACTCCCGGGATCCTGCTCCACGCCTTCTCCTGCGCCGCCGTCATCGCGGGCCAGCGCAGCCCGCCCGGCCGCGGCCGCACGCGCGTGGCGTACGCGGCGGGGTGGTACCCGGGGTCGTAGAAGCAGCCGGTGGCGTACGTCCGGTCGAAGGCGGCGCACGAGCCCGCGATCGACTTGGCCGTCGGACGCTTGCCCGTCCGCACCCAACGGTCCAGCGCCGAGATGTCGTTGGCGTACTCGGAGTCGCTCAGCGCGCTGTGCTCCGACTCGTGCGTGAACGTCTGCACCAGGTACCGCTCCCGGCCGGCGCCCTCGACCGTCGCCCGGTAGGCCGCCTCGTGCTCCACGAACGCCGTCGGGTCGTCGATGGCGTGCATCGTGAGCACCGGGACGGAGATCCTGCCGGTGAGGTCACTGTCGTAGGACAGATCGCGTACGGCGGTGGGGTTCGCGCTGAAGCGCTCGACGCCCGCGTTCAGCGCCTTGTCGTCGTGCGAACCGGTGTACCGCACGCCCTGGTTGGAGAACGGGTTCCGGTCGCCGAGACGGTTGTGGACGATGTCCCGGAAGGTGAACGTCGCGAACCGCAGATGCGACTCCAGCGTGCGCTCGGGCAGGCGGGTGACGGCGAGGATGTCGTCGAGGTTGCGCTGCTGGAGCGCGGTCCGCTCGGCGGGGGCCGACTCGAATCCCGTGCACTCCTGGAGGCGGGCGCGCAGCCCGGCGGACGTCATCGTCGAGTCGGCGCGCAGACCCTGCCAGAGCGGGTACTGCGGCTCGGTCGGGCGGGGGTGGTTGTGGCAGTAGTACTGATAGACCACGCGCAGGTCGACACGGTAGTCGTAGCCCCGGGACCCGCCCCCGAGGACCCCGCTGGTGAGCAGCGCCCCGTCGTACCGCCCGCGCTCCCTGCCGTACGTCTCCACGACCTTGGCGGCGACGTCCCCGCCCCACGACTGGCCGTGCACGTACGTGCGCCGGGGCTTGCCGAACTCGTCGATGAACAACCGGCGTACGTTCTCGGTGTCCTCGGCCGCCATCCGGGTGCCGTAGCCGCCGCGCCGGTAGGACGAGCCCGCCCAGGCGTACCCCTCCTCGACCATCACCGACCAGCGGGTCAGGTCGTCGACGCTGCGCTGCGGATCGGAGGCGTTGCCGAGGTCGGGGCCGCCGTGGGCGTGGACGACGAGGGAGCCGTTCCAGTCCTTGGGGACGGCGATGGCGTAGTAGGCGCCGTTCTTGTCCTGGCCGGTGTAGCAGGTGGCCTTGCCGACCAGGTCGGCCGGACAGGTCGCGGCCGTCGGCGGCGGGGCGTCCGCCCGGGCGGGCGGGGCTCCGCCGATGGTCCCCAGGAGCGCGACCGTCGCGGAGGCGACGACTCCCACTCGACGCCATTGCCGTGCGCGTGTTCTCCAACTGTCCAAGGCGGCTCTCCTCGTCCAACGCCGACGCAGCGTCGCGCCGTGCGCGGCGATGCTAAGGAGAGAGCGGGCGCAGGAGCCATGGCGGACATGGTTCTGTTCATAGTGTTCGACGGGTCGACTCTCATCGGCCTCCCGCCGGGAACTCCCCGCGGATGACCTCGTACGCTCGCACCCATGTCCCCGCACGTCCTGATCCTCGGCGGCACCACCGAGGCCCGCGAACTCGCCGCCGCCCTCGCGGCGCGCCCCGGCGTGCGCGTCACGACGTCCTTGGCGGGGCGAGTGGCGCGGCCCGGGGTGCTGGACGGACAGGTGCGGATCGGGGGGTTCGGCGGGGCGGAGGGGTTGGCCGGCTGGCTGCGAGACGAGGGCGTGGATGCTCTCGTCGATGCCACGCATCCCTTCGCCGCCGCGATCACCGCGAACGCCGCGCGGGCCGGGGCGATGACCGGGGTGCCGGTGGTGATGCTGCGCCGTCCGGGGTGGGTGCCCGGGGACGGGGACCGGTGGCACCTGGTCGATTCCCTGGCGGACGCGGCGGAGGCGTTGCCGCGGTTCGGGCGGCGGGTGTTCCTGACGACCGGGCGACTGGGTCTCTCGGCCTTCACCGGCTTGACGGATCGTCACTTCCTCGTGCGTTCCGTTGAGTTGCCCGAGCCGCCTGTGCCGCCCGACACCCAAGTGCTCATCGCCCGCGGGCCGTTCACCGTCGCCCACGAGACCGCTCTGCTGCGCGAGCACCGCATCGACGTACTCGTGACGAAGGACAGCGGGGGAGAGGCCACGGCCGCCAAGCTGACGGCCGCGCGTGAACTCGGCCTGCCCGTGGTCCTGGTGCGGCGGCCACCCTTGCCTGAGGGAGTGCGTGCGGTGACCGATGTGGCGGGTGTGCTGGAACGGTTGAGCCTCGACTCGACCTGAGCGGCGGCCCGGGTCGGTCCGACCTCCTCGCGTGATGGGCTACTTCGGCCCACTCGACGCCAACTCCGGCTGTTTCTGCGGCAGTCCGGTGGACATGTCCTCCACCAGCAGGCGCTTGGCGATCGAGTCCACCGCCGCGCGCAGGTCGGTGCCGGACGGGCGGCCGACGTCCTTCTGCACCCGGTCCTCCAGCCACTTCCCCCAGGCCTCGCCGATGACCGAGGCCTCGCGTTGGCCCGCCGCGGTGTGGGAGAGCAGATTGCCGTCGCGGGTCAGATAGCCCTCCGAGACCATGCGGTCGAAGACGGGCAGCAGTACCTCCGGCGGCAGATGCCGGCGTGCGGCGATCAGCCCGAGGCTGGAGTGGCCCACCATCCGCGTGTACAGCTCGACCTGCATCACGGCCCAGGCCCCGGCGACGTCCAGCCGGGTGTCGGAGTCGGTGATGATCCGCCGGGCGGTGTCCAGGTCCGTGCTGCCGATGATCTTCCCCACGGCCGCTTCGAGCAGTCGCTGCGAGTCCCCGCCGCGCGGTGACGCGAACCCCTCGCCCATGTCGGTGGAGCCCGCCCGGGCGCTGTCGCGCAGCTGGACCTGCTTGAGGAACAGGGCGACCACGAACCCGACGACCGCGACGGGCACCGTCCACAGGAAGACCGTCTGGAGCGTGTCCGCGTACGCGTTGACGATCGGCGCAGCTGTGGAGGAGGGCAGTCTGTGCAGGCCTTCCGGGCTGCTCGCCGCCTTGGCGAGGGTGGCCGGGTCCGTGCCACCGGCCCGCGCGGCGGAGGCGATGCCTTCGGAGAGGTTCGGCTTGAGGGAGTTGGCGTAGATCGTGCCGAACACCGCGGTGCCGAAGGAACTGCCCAGCGTACGGAAGAAGGTGACGCCGGAGGTCGCGGTGCCGAGGTCGGCGTAGTCGACGGTGTTCTGCACGGCGATCGTCAGGACCTGCATGGACAGACCGATGCCGGTGCCGAGGACGAACATGTACAGCGACTCCAGCCACGCACCGGTGGAGGGCCCCATGAGGGACATCAGATACAGGCCGACACCCATCACCACGGAGCCGACGATCGGGAAGTAGCGGTACTGCCCGGTCTTGCTGACCACGTTGCCGCTGACGACGGACGCGATCAGCAGCCCGATCACCATCGGCAGCGTCCGGACGCCGGAGACCGTGGCCGAGTCGCCGTCGACGTACTGCAGATAGGTCGGCAGATACGTCAACGCGCCGAGCATCGCGAAGCCGACGATGAAACTGAGGATCGAGCAGACCGTGAACACCGGGTTGGCGAACAGCCGCATGGGCAGCATCGCCTCTTTGGCCCGGGTCTCCACCCAGCAGAACAGTCCGAGGGCGAGCGCGCCGCCGACGAACAGCGTGATGATGGTCGCCGAACCCCACGCGTACTCGTTGCCGCCCCAACTGGTCGCCAGGATCAGTGCGCTCGCGCCGACCGCGACCAGCGCGATGCCCAGGTAGTCGATGACCGGCCGGGACGCCGACTTCACCACCGGGATGGTGCGGGCGGCCGCCGCGACGACGATGATCGCGATCGGCACGTTGACGTAGAACGCCCAGCGCCAGGTCAGATGGTCGGTGAACAGGCCACCCAGCAGCGGTCCGATGACCGTGGCCACGCCGAACACCGCGCCGATCGCGCCCTGGTACTTGCCGCGTTCGCGCAGCGGGATGACGTCGGCGATCAGCGCCATGGCGGTCACCATGAGGCCACCGGCGCCGATGCCCTGCACCGCGCGCCAGGCGATCAGCAGCGTCATGTTGGTGGAGAGACCGCACAGGAACGAGCCCGAGATGAAGACGACGGCCGAGACCTGGAAGACCACCTTGCGGCCGAAGAGGTCACCGAACTTGCCGACCAGCACGGTCGACACGGTCTCCGCGAGGAGATACGCGGTGACCACCCAGGACATGTGCTCCGCGCCGCCGAGGTCCGACACGATCGTCGGCAGGGCGGTGCCCACGATCGTCTGGTCCAGGGCGGCCAGCAGCATGCCCAGCATGATCGTCACGAAGACGATGTTGCGGCGGCGCGCGTCCAGCACCGGCGGCTGCGAGGCGGCGGGCGGTGCGGTGTCCTCGGTCACTGTCACGAGGTCACGATCCCACCGGGCCGCCGGAGACGCACGCGTTGCGGGACCGCTCGGGTGGCGGAATTTACCCTGGGGGCTGTCGTTCGGATCGGCCCGGTGTCGCGGGCACGACAGCCTCTACTTCCGGTCGGGATTCCGGCGCAGCAGATACGTGTCCATGATCCAGCCCTTGCGCTCCCGGGCCTCGGCCCGCAGCCGCTCGATGCGCGGACCGGCCTCGGCGATCGGCCCGGAGGCGAGGATCTCGTCCGGGGTGCCTATGTACGCGCCCCAGTAGATGTCGATGTCCTGGTCGGCGTACCGCCTGAAGGCCTGGTGCGCGTCGAGCATCACCACCACGTCGTCCACACCGTCCGGGAAGCCCTCGGCCAGCCGCCGACCGGTGGTGATCTGGACCGATCCGGCCACCCGGTTGAGCCCCGTCCGATGCCGGGCGACCAGTGCCGAGACGCTGCTGATCCCGGGCACCACGTCGTACTCGAAGGCCACCTCGCCCCGCTCCAGGATCTCCTCCAGGATGCCGAGCGTGCTGTCGTACAGCGCGGGATCCCCCCACACCAGGAACGCGCCGCTCTCCTCCTCGCCCAGTTCCTCGGCGATGAGCCGCTGGTAGATGGCGGCCCGGGCGCTGCGCCAGTCCCCGACGGCGGGGGAGTACGCGGCACCCCCGGCGGCGCGGTCCCGCTCCGGATCGCGGGCCTCCACCACCCGGTACGCCCCCTGCGGTACGTGCGCGTCGAGCAGGTCCCGGCGGAGCTGTGTGAGGTCGCTCTTCACGTCGCCCTTGTCGAGGACGAAGAACACGTCCGTGGCGCGCAGCGCCCTGACCGCCTGCAGAGTCAGCTGCTCGGGGTCGCCCGCGCCGATACCGATGACATGAATCTTTCGCACGTCCCCGAGTCTGCCGCACACCTCCGACAACGCGTGCACCGCGTCCGTCCGGAGAGACTCCGGGACCCGCGCGTACCTGCGCGGACACCTGTGCCCGCAAGCACTTACCCCCACAGACACCTGCGCCCGCAAGCACTTACCCCCGCAGCCGAGGCGCCCGCGCCCCCGCGTCCACGCTCGCGCCGTCGCGTTCCACGTCGTCCGCCAACTCCCGGGCCCACCCGGCCAGTCCCGCGAGATCCATCCCGTACGGCCGCCGCCGTCCCGTCTCCGACGCCCACTCCTCCACCGCTGCCGCGCCCCGTCGCAGCAGCCGGACGCCGCCGGTGAGGTTGCCGCGCGCGGCATGCGTGAGCCCCACCGCGAGCTGGGCCAGCCCCCGCCACAGGGCCCGTTCCTCCGCCGGCCCCGACTTCCACGCGTCCTCGAACACCTCGTGCGCGTGGAAGGGCTTCCCGGCCGCAAGCAGCTCCTGTGCCTCTACGACGGACCGCTCCGGTGGACGTACGACTCCCTCGGGCTGCCGCTCCACCCCGGCCGCGCCGTAGGGCAGGGGCCGCCCGAGTCCGTCGCGCGGCCGGGCGTTGCGCGCCCGCCCGTCGGCGTCCCGGTCGCGCCGGTCGGTGGCCTCGTCCGACGACGCGTCGCCGCCGCGTCCCGTAGTACTCATTCGCCAAGTGTCCCCCGCCCCCCTGCCCCCTGCGGGGCGGCCCGCGGCGTGCGGTAAAGTACTGACCTCGTGATCACGCGATCGTCCGCGTGTGTCGCATCGGGACGTGGCGCAGCTTGGTAGCGCACTTGACTGGGGGTCAAGGGGTCGCAGGTTCAAATCCTGTCGTCCCGACCAGCTTTGTGGCGGGTCGGTGGCCGTCCTCTCATTCATGAGAGGGCGGCTTTCGCGTTCCCGGAAGGCCGGCGGCGCAGGCCGAGGCAAAGGCGGAATTCCGTTGCGGAGATTGTCGAAAACAATTCTTGACGTCCATGGGCGGTTCACGTCGGGGCAACCGCTGATGGCTCATAAGGAGTGCGCTTTTTCGGTCATGACCGTATCTGGCGTTGTGTGAGCGCGGCCGATCGGTCCAGGCGTCTGTGCGGTCGTGGCGTCGACGGCGACGGCCCGGCCGAGGTCACCCTCGGTGTCCGTCGGTGCGAGCAGAGCGATCAAGGTTCCTTCCGGGTGCCGGGGTTGGGCTCCGGGACGCCTTGGATTGCCGGTGCCGACAGCCCGTAAAACTCCCGCCGTTGCTGGGCGCCGGGCGTCTTCTGCGTACCTGGAGACGTGCGGGGCGGTACGGGTCCGATGACTCTTCTTCAAATCTTGCGCACAAATTGCACACAAGCCTCTCTGCAGACGGGCTCAGATGGTCTAGATTGACCGTGCTTCGCAAGCTGTGACACCGGCGACAAATGATGATCTATGGGTCCGGCGGCAAGGCGAACCGAGTCGGTGGCTCTCGCGTCAGGCGTGGGGGAGACCAACTGCCGGAGCCCGAGAGGGGCTTGAGGCGCGGGGAGCGCCCAGGTCCGTCGCCGGGATGAGCGGCAGCGGTTCAGGTGGTTCGGCGACGGCCGGGCCGCAGTGCGCGGGAGGTAGGGGCCTCCCGGCAGGGGAAGAGGGGCGGCAGTTTCTCGGGGAGAGCAACGCCGCGGAGGGCGGGGACCTCCGCGGGGAGCGAAACAGTGTGAGGCGAACACGTCGTACCACTGGGGACCTTGGGGGGTTCTGTGCGGCAGGGGGGAATAGTCGGCCCTTTTCCGTCGGCGCGCGAGCGTCTGGCGAACGGGGTAATGAGTCAGCCCGCGACCGACTGGGAGCAGCGGTACAGACGTACCGTGATCATCAGCGACACCGTGGCCACCGCCTTCGTGGTGGCGGCGATCGGTGACTTCTTCGGGGCCCGGGACGCGGCCAACTGGCACGAGAAATGGGGAATTCTCGCATTCGGCACCCAGCTGCTGGTGCTGGGAGCGCTGGCGGTGAGCCGCTCGTGGGCTCCGGCCGTGCTCGGCCAGGGTGCCGAGGAATTCCGCCGGCTGGGACGTTCGCTGTTCACGGCGACCGTCGTCCTGGCGCTCGGCGGGATCGCTCTGACCTCGCGCAACATCAAGCTCTGGATCTTCGTCGCGATCCCGGCGATCGCGCTCGTCACCATGACGGAGCGGTACGTGCTCCGCCTCTGGCTGCACAGACAGCGCAACGAAGGACGCTGCCTGAGACCGGTGCTCGCCGCCGGGAGCCCGGCCACCGTGCGCGACCTGATCAACCGAACCCGCAAGTTCCCGCACCTCGGCTGGCGGGTGGAGGCGGTCTGCACGACGGACGGCCGCGGCCTCGATGGCGACCAAGGCGGCCTGGACGGTGACCAGTTGGACGGAGTGCCGGTCATCGGCAGACTGGAGGACGTCGCCAAGTACGTCCGCCACGACGGCTACCGTGTCGTCGCCGTCACACCGGACCCCCACTGGTCACCGGACCGGCTGCAGCGGCTGGCCTGGAACCTCGAAGGCAGCGACGCCGAGATGATCGTCGCCCCCGTGCTGATGGAGGTGGCCGGTCCGCGACTGCACGTCGACGCGGTGCTCGGGATCCCGCTGCTGCGGGTCAGCATGCCGACCTTCACCGGGGGGCGCCGGGCGATCAAAGGGGTCGTCGATCGACTGGGCGCAACGATTCTGCTGGTGCTGTTCGCACCGCTGATGATCCTCGTCGGGCTGCTCGTGCTGATGGACAGCCGGGGCGGAGCCTTCTACCGCCAGCGCAGGGTGGGCAAGGACGGGCGCGAGTTCACCATGCTCAAGTTCCGCACCATGGTCGTCGGGGCCCACAAGGCACGTGCCGAGCTGGCCGACCGCAACGAGGGCGCGGGCCTGCTGTTCAAGCTCCGCCGGGACCCGCGGGTGACCCGGGTGGGCACGGTGCTGCGCCGGTACTCGATCGACGAGCTCCCGCAGCTCTTCAACGTGCTCACCGGAGACATGTCGCTCGTCGGACCGCGGCCCCCGCTGCCGGAGGAGTCCGCCGAGTACGGCCCGGACATCCGGCGCCGGCTGCTGGTCAAGCCCGGGCTCACCGGCCTGTGGCAGATCAGCGGACGCAGCGACCTGCCGTGGGAGGAGGCCGTCCGCCTCGACCTGCGGTACGTGGAGGACTGGTCGCTCGCCCTGGACACGGTGATCTTGTGGAAGACCCTGCGCGCCGTGATCCACGGGCAGGGGGCCTACTGATGCGCGGGGGTCGTCCGACCGACGCGCGGACCGCAGGCCGCGATGGCCTGCCTGGGGGGAGAGACCGGTCATGAGAGTCAGCGTTTTCGGACTCGGCTACGTGGGCTGCGTATCGGCCGCGTGCCTGGCCAGCATGGGCCACGAGGTCATCGGGGTGGACGTCAACCAGGTGAAGGTCGACCTGGTCAACGACGGCAAGGCCCCGGTGGTGGAGGAGCGCATCGGCGAGCTCATCGCGGAGGTCGTGCGGACCGGAGCACTGCGCGCCACCCGCGACGTCCGCGAGGCGATCGCGGACAGCGAGGTGTCGCTGATCTGCGTGGGCACCCCGTCGGAGCCCAACGGCAGCCTGTGCACGACCTACTTGGAGCGGGTCACCGAGGAGATCGGCGCCGCGCTCGCCGAGCGGGGCGGACGACAGACCGTCGTGTTCCGCAGCACGATGCTCCCGGGCACCTGCCTGAACCTGCTGGTGCCGATCCTGGAGAAGCACGTCGGCGGCACCGCCGGCGTGGACATCGGGGTCGCGGTCAACCCGGAGTTCCTGCGTGAGGGCACCAGCGTCAAGGACTTCTTCGACCCGCCGAAGACCGTCATCGGCGAACTCGACCCGGCGAGCGGCGACGCGGTCGCGGCGCTCTACGACGGGCTGCCCGGCGAGGTGTTCCGGGTGCCGATCCCGACCGCCGAGGCCATCAAGTACGCGGACAACGCCTTCCACGGCCTCAAGATCGGCTTCGCCAACGAACTGGGCGCCGTCTGCCAGGCCCTCGGCGTGGACTCGCACCAGGTGATGGACGTGTTCCTCGCCGACCGCAAGCTGAACATCAGCCCCGCCTATCTGCGCCCCGGCTTCGCCTTCGGCGGCTCCTGCCTGCCCAAGGACCTGCGCAGCCTGGTCCACGCGGCGCAGCGGGCCGACGTCTCGGTGCCCATCCTCTCCCACGTGCTGGCCTCCAACTCCGACCATCTCCAGCGTGCGGTGGACCTGGTCGAGCGCACCGGCAAGCGCAAGGTGGGAATGTTCGGGCTCTCCTTCAAACCCGGCACCGACGACCTCCGCGAGAGCCCGCTCGTCGAACTGGCGGAGCGGCTCTTCGGCAAGGGCTACGACCTCAAGATCTACGACGCCAACGTGAGCCTCTCCCGGCTGCTCGGCGCGAACCGCGAGTACATCGAGAGCCGGCTGCCCCATCTCGCGCAACTGCTCGCCGACTCCGTCGACGAGGTGCTGGAGCACGCCGAGGTGTGTCTGGTCGGGACCAAGGATCCCGCCGTGCTGTCGGCGCTGCCCCATGCGGGCAGCCCGGTGATCGTCGACCTCATCCGCCTTCCCGACGCCGACGCGCGCCGGACCGAACCGGGGTACATGGGCCTTGCTTGGTAACGCGACCGGTAACGCGGCCGGCGGCGACGGGACCGACCGTCGCGCGCTGATCCTGGTGGAGAACCTGTCGGTGCCGTTCGACCGGCGGGTGTGGCAGGAGTGCACCACACTGCGCGACGCGGGCTGGGAGGTGCACGTCATCTGCCCCCGGGGCGAGAAGCGGGACACGGAGCCGGAGGCGGTGATCGACGGGGTGCGGATCCACCGCTACCCGCTGCGCGCGGCCACCGGAGGGCCGGCCGGCTACCTGCGGGAGTACGGATCGGCGCTCTGGCACACGCTCCGGCTGGCCCGCAAGGTCGGCCCGGTCGACGTGGTCCACGCCTGCAACCCGCCCGACCTGCTGTTCCTGCCGGCACTGTGGATGAAGCGGCGCGGGGCGCGGTTCGTCTTCGACCAGCACGACCTGGTGCCCGAGCTGTACCTTTCCCGGTTCGACCGTGGCGAGGACCTGCTCTACCGCGCCGTGTGCGCGCTGGAGCGGCGGACCTACCGGGCCGCCGACATCGTGCTCGCCACGAACGAGAGCTACAAGGACGTCGCACTGCGCCGTGGTGGCAAGCGGCCGGAGGACGTCTTCGTGGTGCGCAGCGCGCCCGCGACCGACAGGTTCCAACCGGTGCCGCCGGAGCCGGAGTTGAAGCGCGGCAAGTCCCATCTGCTCTGCTATCTCGGCGTCATGGGACCTCAGGACGGCGTCGACTACGCCCTGCGGGCCCTGGCGAAGCTGCGCGACGAGGTCGGCCGGACCGACTGGCACGCGGTCTTCGTCGGCGCCGGCGACGCCTTCGACGCGATGGTGGCGCTGGCGGGGCAGCTCGGTCTCTCCGACCAGGTGCAGTTCACCGGGCGCGTCCCGGACGCCGACCTGGTGCGCTACCTGTGCACCGCGGACGTCTGTCTCTCCCCCGACCCGTGCAATCCGCTGAACGACGTGTCGACCATGAACAAGGTCCTCGAGTACATGGCGATGGGACGACCGATCGTCTCGTTCGACCTCCGGGAGGCGCGCGTCTCCGCCGGTGACGCCGCCGTCTACGCGCCCGACGACGACGAGGCCCAGTTCGCCAAGCTCATCGCGCTGCTCCTGGACGATCCGGAGAAGCGGGCCCGGATGGGCAGGATCGGCCAGGAGCGGATCAGCGGCCCGCTGTCCTGGGAGAACTCGCAAGCGTCGCTGCTCGCCGCCTACGCCGCCGCCACCCGGGACCACGCCCCGGTGTCGACGGGTGGGCCGGTCCGTACGGGGAAGAGGCCGCACCATTGAATGACGACACGATCCGTCTGGCCACGATCGGACGGATTCTCCGGCGGCGCTGGCGGCTCCTCGCCGTCCTCGCCGTGGTCGGCGCGCTCGTCGGCTACGGCACCTCGGTGCTGCTGCTTCCGCCGCGCTACACGGCACAGGCATCGGTCCTGCTGCCCGGTCAGTGGGAAGAACGCGAACTGCTGACCCAGGTGGACATCGCCACCAGCTCGGCGGTGGTCGACCGCGCCGCCGCCGCGCTCCACTGGAAAGGCGTCGACGGCACCGAACTGCGGGACAAGGTGAGTGCCAAGGCCGACGACGGGAACATCATCAAGGTCTCGGGCACGGCCGACACCCCGGAGCGCGCCCAGCGTCTCGCCGACCAGCTGGCCCAGCAGTTCGTCACCTTCGCCACCCGCATCGCGGGCGGCAGCACCGACCCCGCGGCGGACACGGCGACGGAGGCGTTGCGGAAGCAGGTGGCCAAGACCAACCGCCGCATCACCGAGCTGGCCGACTCGGCGGACCCGGGGCAGACCGTGGAGAGCGTGCAGACCCGCACCGAGCTCGAAGCCCTGCGCACCGGACTGCAGGACGCCATGAAGAAGCTGGAGGAGGCCAACCCGGCGACCGCCAAGGCCGGCCTGGTCGTCATGGGACCGGCTCCCCGCCCGACCGGCGCGGCGGCGCCGACCAGGACACAGCTCATCGCCGGCGGGGCGCTGCTGTTCCTTCTGCTCGCCGTCATAGGGCATCTCGCCACCGCCCGGGTGAACCGCCGGCTGCGCACCGAACCGGAGATCGTCGCCGCGCTCGGTTCACCCTTCCTCGGCACCGTCGACGTGCCCGGCGAACAGCACGCGCACCGGCCCGAGAGCCACGGCGCACGGGCCCGGCTGCGCCGGTTCCTCGGCACGGACACCCGATGGGACCTGCCCACCCCGCTGCTGTCCGGCGACGAGGCCGAGAGGCGGATCCGCTACCGGCGGGTGTGCACCCGCCTCCGGAACCAACTGCCCGCCCCCCGGCGGCTGCTGGTCGTCGTACCGGAAGGCGACGAGGTCGCCCGGCTGGCCGCCGGACAGCTCGTCGCCGAGTCCACCGGGGACCCCCGGCTGCGGATCGTGGAGGTCTCGGTGGACCGGCCGATCGTGCCGGACAGCGACACCGAGTCCGGTGCCCTCGCCGTCCTCAGCGCGGGGAACTGGACCGCCGCCGAACTCGCCGGCATCGCCGAGGCGTGTGCGGACGGCGGGCACGAACTCGTCGGCGTCGTCGTCGCCGGCACGGTCCGCACCCGCACGACGGAGAGAGCCGCCGACCGACTTTCCGACGACGCCACTTTGACGTTCGCGGTCCATGGCCACGCGACAGGAGATTCAGCGTGACGACGAGCACGACTTCGGAGCCGTCGGCCGCCGCCCCGCTCCTCGACCTCCAGGCGCTGGTGGTCGCGGTGCGCAGACGCCGCCGTCTGTGGGGCGCCATGGCACTGCTCGGGCTGCTGGCCGGCGCGGCCGTGGCGGTCCTGCTGCCACCGGCACCGGCCGCCGTGGCCAAGGTGCTGGTAGCGCACCAGGAGGACCAGCCGAACGACACCGGAACGCTGATCCGCACCGACGCCCAGCTGCTGGCGACCTCACGGATCGCCGTCCAGGCCCTGAAGATCCTCAAGTCCCCCGAAAAACCGGAGGACTTCATGAAGGACTACCGGGGCACCGGACTGACCAACAACGTCCTTCAGATCGATGTGACGGGCAAGACCGACGCGGAAGCGGTGGCCCGGGCCAGGGCGCTGGCCCAGGCGTTCGTCGCGGACCACGCCAAGCGGATCCAGGAGATCGCCGACGCCAACGCCCAGGGCCTGCTCGACCAGCGCGCCCGGATGCAGTCGGAGCTCGCCGACGTCAACAAGACGATCGGCGGCAGGTCGCCCGACACCGACCCCGCGGACGCGGCGAACCTGGAGTCGCTCTTCGCCCGGCGCGCCGAACTCACCTCGCAGATCTCCGACTTCGGCCAACGCGCCGAGGAGGCACGCGTCGGCGCGCCGCAGCTCGTCGCCGGCACCCAGATCGTGGACGCCCCGCGCGCCGTGCGGCACTCCCTGCCCAAGACCCTCGTCACCGACGGCGTGGTCGGACTCGTCCTCGGGCTCTTCCTCGGCCTCGCGCTGGCCGCGGTCGGCGTGGTCGTCGCGGACCGCCCCGTACTGCGCCGGGACATCGCGGCGAACCTCGGCGCCTCGGTCATCGCGGAACTGCCGCGCAGGTCCGGCCGGTTGTGGCAACGACGGCGGACCAGGGTGGCACGCGAACGGCTCACCACGACACTGGCCCGCACCGCGCGCGGCTCGGCGGAGTCGCTGTCGCTGCTGGAACTGGGCTGCGCGCGCAGCACGGCCGTGATCGCCCTCGGTCTCGCCCGGGCCCTTGGGGAGGACGGTCCGGTGAGCGTCGTCGACGGCCTCCCCGGCACGCAGCTCTCGCGCCGCCGCCCGAAACCGGGGGACCCCACCGTGGTCGGCGGCGAGAAGGCCGCGACCGTGCCCCCGCAGAACCAGCAGATCGGTGTCGGCTCGGTGGCGCCCGGCACGGCGTGGACCGACCTCCAGTACCTCGGCACCCGCACCGTGCTCGTCGTACGCGCGGGGCACGCCGGCGCCGCATGGCTGCACACCGTGGCACGGCAACTCGCGGACCAGCGCATCCCGGTGGTCGGTGTGGTGCTGATCGACCCCGACCCGCGCGACCGGACCGACGGCACCCTGTGGGACGGCCTGGCCAACGCGCTCCGCGGCCGGACCGAGCGGCCGACCTGGCACAACGCCACGGATCGAACGGAACGACGGCTCCCCGAACGGCAGCCGATACGGGCCGCCCGGGTCCCGGACAACGACCAGGAGGTGAGGTAGGACATGTGTGGCATCGCGGGCACGTACCGATGGCCGGACGGAAAGGCCGTGACCGACCGGCTCACCGACACCCTCGCCCACCGCGGCCCGGACGGCGCGGGCCGCTACGGCCACCCGGTCGGTGACGGCGACGTGCAGCTCGGACACCGCCGGTTGTCCATCATCGACCTCTCCGAGACCGGCGCCCAGCCGATGGTCTCGGACGGCCTCGCCCTGACGTACAACGGCGAGCTGTACAACGCGCCCGAACTCCGCGCCGAGTTGGAGGCCACCGGGGTGCGCTTCCGGGGAACCTCCGACACCGAGGTGGTCCTGGAGGCCTGGCGGCGCTGGGGCACCGACTGCCTGCCCCGGCTGCGCGGCATGTTCGCGTTCGGCGTCTTCGACGAGCGCACCGGCGACCTGGTCCTCGTCCGCGACCAGCTCGGCATCAAGCCGCTGTTCCTGCTCCGGCGCGGCGAGGGCCTGATGTTCGCCTCCGAGCTCAAGGCGCTCGCCGCCGCGACCGGCAAGTCCCTGGAGGTCGACCAGGCCGCGCTGGTGGCCTCCCTCCTCTACTACTGGGTGCCGGACTCCCGCTGCGCGTTCCGCGAGGCGGAGAAGCTGCCGGCGGGCAGCTGGCTGCGGTGCCGGCCCGACGGCCGGGTGGAGCGCGGCAGTTTCTGGAACCTGAAGGACGTCGCCGCCGAGGGCCGGGACCGCGCCCTGGCCGGTGAACAGCCGGACCTTGCCGCCATCGTCGAGGAGTCGACCCGGCGCCACCTGCTCTCCGACGTACCCGTGGCGACCTTCCTCTCCGGCGGCCTCGACTCCAGCTATCTGACCGCGCTGGCGGCCCGCCACCAGCCCGGGATCTCCGCCTACACGATCGGATTCCGCGCCGAAGACGCCAAGTTCGAGGCGATGCCGGACGACCTGCGCTACGCCCGGCAGGTCGCCGAGCGGTTCGGTGTCGACCTGCACGAGATCGAGATCGCCCCGAACGTGCTCGACCTGCTGCCGCAGATGACGTACAGCCTGGACGAGCCGATCGGCGACCCCGCCGCGATCAACACGTACCTGATCTGCATGGCCGCCCGGGAGGCCGGGGTCAAGGTGATGCTCTCGGGCATGGGCGCGGACGAACTGTTCGCCGGGTACCGCAAGCACTTCGCCAACCTGCTCGCGCTGCGCTACCAGCGCGTCCCGCGGCCCCTGCGGCGCGGGGTGTCCGGGGTCGTGGACCGGCTGCCGGTCGCCTCGGCCACCCGGGGTTACCGGTCGGTGCGCTTCGCGAAGCGGTTCCTGTCCTTCGCCGATCTGCCGGAGGAGACCGCCTTCCGGCGCAGTTACACCATGTACGACCAGGACGAGCTGCTCGCCCTGCTCAACCCGGATCTCGCCGGGACGGTCGACGACGTGATCACCGAGCACACGGACGTCTACCAGGACAACGACCTCGACGACTTCGTCAACCGCATGTGCCTGACCGATGCCCGGATGTTCCTGCCGGGCCTGAACCTCGCCTACACCGACCGCTCCAGCATGGCCGCGTCGACCGAGGTCCGGGTGCCGTACGTGGACATCGAGGTGGTCAGGGCGGCGTTCGCCGTACCCGGCAACCGCAAGATCGTCGGGCGCCAGGGCAAGGCCGCCCTCAAGGAAGCGGCCACCTCGGTGCTGCCCAAGGAGATCGTGTACCGGCCCAAGGGCCTGTTCAGCGCCCCGCTGCGGGCCTGGATGAGCCGGGACCTGGCACCGCTGGTGCGCGAGGTGGTCAACGACGGCGAGCTCGTCCGGTCCGGGCTGCTGCGCCGGGACGCGCTGGCCCGGATGGTCGCCGAGGACGCCGCCGGACAGACGGACTACTCCAAGCATCTGTGGCACGTACTGACCCTCGAGTACTGGTATCGCGACGCGACCTCTGGCTCCGCCCGGAGCGCTCGGACGACGGCTTAGAAAACAGGAGTTCCGGTGAAGCAGGTTGTACAGAACTACAAGAGCGGCGAGCTGGCGGTGCTCGACGTTCCGGTACCGGGGTGCAAGCCGGGCGGTGTGCTGGTGCGCAGCGCCTACTCGCTGATATCCACCGGCACCGAGCTCATGAAGGTCTCCGAGGCCGGCATGTCGATGCTGGGCAAGGCCCGCTCCCGCCCGGACCAGGTGGCCAAGGTCATGCAGAGCGTGGCCACCAACGGACTGCCCGCCACCTACCGCAAGGTGATGGGCAAGCTGGACTCCTACACCCCGCTCGGCTATTCGCTGTGCGGAGTGGTCGAGCAGGTCGGCGCCGGGATCGACGACGTGAAGGTCGGCGACCTCGTGGCCTGCGCGGGCAACGAGCACGCGCTGCACGCCGAGTTGAACTGGGTGCCGAAGAACCTCTACGCCCCGGTCCCCGACGGCCTCGCCCCGCGGCACGCGGCCTTCGGCACGGTCGGCTCGATCGCGATGCAGGGTGTCCGCCAGGGCGAGCCGCAGCTCGGCGAGGTCGCGCTCGTCATCGGCCTCGGCCTGATCGGGCAACTGGTGGTCCAGCTCCTCACCGCCGCGGGCGTCCGCGTGGTCGGTGCCGACCCGGACCCGGCGCGCTGCGAGCTCGCCGAGCGCCTGGGCGCCGCGGCCTGCGGCGACCCCGCGTCCGCCGCCGTGGAAGCGGCCGTCGCCGAACTCACCGACGGCCACGGCGTGGACCAGGTGTTCCTGGCAGCCGGCGGCGGCAGCAACCAGCCCGTCGAACTGGCCGCCCGCCTCGCACGGGACCGCGGCCGGGTCGTCGACATCGGCAAGTGCCGCCTGGACCTGCCGTGGAACGCGTACTACGAGAAGGAACTCGACGTCCGCTTCTCGCGCTCCTACGGCCCCGGGCGCTACGACCCCTCGTACGAGCTGGAGGGCCGCGACTACCCGATCGGCTACGTCCGCTGGACCGAGCGCCGCAACCTGGCCTGCTTCCTCGACCTCGTCGCCCGCGGCCGCGTCGACGTGGACCCCCTGGTCTCCCACATCGCCGACTTCGACGACGCCGTGGAGACGTATCAGCGCCTGAAGGACGGCGAGTTGAAGGCCGTGGCCGTGCTGTTCAAGTACCCCGAGCAGACGGGGGAAGCGGGGGAGCCGGAGGCCCCGTCGGTGGCCGTGCCCGAGGTCCGCCGCAGCGAGGGGACGTCCACCCCGGCCCGGTCCGCGAAGAGTCCGGTGCGTTTCGCGTTCGTCGGCGCGGGCAACTACGCGACGTCGATGCTGCTGCCGCACCTCGCCCGGCGCGAGGGCGTCGAGCTGGCGACCGTCGTCACCACGACGGCGCTCTCCGGGGCCAACGCGCAGCGGAAGTTCGGCTTCGCCAAGGCGACCACCGACCTCGACGCCGTCCTCGGTGACCCATCCGTCGACGCGGTGTTCGTCGTCACCCGGCACAGCTCGCACGCCGAGCTGACCCGGCAGGCCCTGCTGGCCGGCAAGACCGTGTTCGTGGAGAAGCCCCTGGCCCTCACCGAGGACGAACTGGCCGGCGTGCTCGCGGCGGTGGAGGAGTCAGGCAACGACCGCCTCCAGGTGGGCTTCAACCGCCGCTTCGCACCGTTGCTCCAGGAGGCCAAGGAGCGGTTCGGCGCCCGCACCGGTCCGGCGAACCTGCGCTACCTGGTCAACGCGGGCAAGCTGCAGCACGGCAGCTGGTATCTCCAACAGGGCGCCGAGGGCTCGCGGTTCGCCGGCGAGGGCGGCCACTTCGTCGACACGGCGAGCTGGCTCCTCGACGCCGACCCGGTCTCCGTGTACGCGACGGCCGCGCCCGGCAACGAGGACCTCCAGGTCGTCCTGCGCTACCCGGACGGATCCACCGCGACCATCAGCTACGTCACCACCGGCGCGCCCGGATTCCCCAAGGAGACGCTCGACCTGGTCGCGGACGGAAAGGTGCTGCGGCTCGACGACTTCGTCCGGGCCTCCGTCCACGGCTCCAAGAAGTGGGTCAGTTCACGGCTGCCCAAGGCCCGGGACAAGGGCCAGAACGCCGAACTGGCCGCGTTCGTCAAGGCGGTTCGGACCGGCGGACCGATGCCGGTGCCGCTGGAGTCGCTGGTCGCCACGACGGTGGCCACTCTCGCCGTGCAGGCCGGTCTTGCGGGCGGCGCACCGGTGACCCTGGCGAGGCAGCCATGACCATGAGCGCGGGCTGGTACCTGCGCCGGCTGTCCCGGATGGGACCGCGGGAGGTCGCGGGCCGGGCGGGCGACGCCGTGCGCAGGCGGCGGTGGCGCTCGGCGCGGCCGGACTGCCCGGGCGTGACCGGTGCCCGGTTCACCGCGGTCCTGCCGAAAGAGGCGATCGCCTCGGTGGCACCGGACGCCGCGAAGCGTCTGGTCGCCGAGGCGGACCGGCTGATGTACGGGCACGCCGAGTACTTCGGGGTGGTCCGCGACGACCTGGACGATCCGGACTGGTGGTCCGACCCGAAGACCGGGCGCCGGGCTCCCTGGGGCTACGCCTTCGACGTGCCGTACCGCAACGAGGACGCGGTCGGGGACATCAAGCAGATCTGGGAGCTGTCGCGGCACCAGTACCTGACCGTGCTCGCCGCCGCCTACGCGATCACCGGGAACGAGCGGTACGCCGAGCGCGTGGCCGAGCATCTGCGGTCGTGGTGGGCGGCCAACCCGCCCCTGCGCGGCGTGCACTGGATCAGCGGTATCGAGCTGGGCATCCGGCTGTTGTCGTGGGTGTGGATCCGCCGGCTGCTCGACGGCTGGCCGGGCGCGACCGAGCTGTTCGAGGCCAACCCCGTGGCGCTGAACCAGATCTGGCACCACCAACGCTGGCTGGCCGGCTTCCCCAGCCGGGGCTCCTCCGCGAACAACCACGTCATCGCCGAGACCGCCGGACAGTTCGCCGCGGCCTGCGCGTTCAACTGGTTCCCCTCCTCGGCGCGTTGGCGATCGGACGCCCTGCGCTCGCTGGAGCGGCAGCTGCGCGCCAACACCTTCGACTCCGGCCTCAACCGCGAACTGGCCACCGAGTACCACGGACTCGTCCTTGAACTCGGCCTGGCCGCGCTGGCCGAGGCCGATGCCGCCGACGTGCCGGTGCCCGACTCGCTGCGGCTGGTGCTGCTGCGGATGACCGACGCGCTGGCGGCCGTGGTGGACAACCGGCTGCGACCGCCCCGCCAGGGGGACGCGGACGATGGCCACGGCCTGATCCTGGACGGCGCGGGCACCGACCGCTGGGCCTCCCTTCTGGCCACCGGCGACGCCGTGTTCGGCCGGCTCGACTGGTGGCCCGAGGTGATCGCCACCGACGTGCGCACTCCGCTGCTGACCGCGCTCGTCCGGCCGTACACGAAGGACGCAACCACCCGCCCGGCGACCCGACCGGCCCACTTCGCCGACGCCGGGCTCACCGTCCTGCGCGGTCCGGAGGAGATCTGGTGCCGCTGCGACGGCGGCCCGCACGGCTTCCTGTCCATCGCCGCGCACGCCCACGCCGACGCGCTGTCCGTGGAGGTGCGGCACGACGGAGTCGACGTGCTCGCCGATCCGGGGACGTACTGCTACCACGGTCAGCCCGTGTGGCGGCAGTACTTCCGCTCGACGCTCGGCCACAACACCCTGCAACTGGACGGCGGTGACCAGTCCGTCTCCGGCGGCCCGTTCCTGTGGACCAGGCACGCCCGCAGCCGCGTCCTGGAGGTGGACGACTCCGGTGCGGGGGTGGCCCGTTGGGCCGCGGAGCACGACGGCTACCAGGGCTCGGTGCACCGCCGCCGGGTGGAGCTGGCCGCCGCGAGCCAGGAGCTGAGGATCGTCGACGAGGTACGCGGCCCGCGCAAGGAGGTCCGCCTGGCGTTCCACCTCGGCCCCGCGATCGCCGCCGACCTGGTGGGGCACCGGGCGGTGCTCACCTGGATCCGGGACGGCGAGGGGCGGTCCGCGGTGCTCGACCTGCCCGGGCAGCTGTCCTGGCGGGCACATCGCGGCGAGACCGACCCACCGCTCGGGTGGTACTCCGCCGGATTCGGGCGCAAGGAACCCACCACCACGCTCGTCGGCACCGGATTCGCCGACGGCACGGACGGGTTCACCACGGTGCTCGGATTCCGCGGCTAGGGGGGCGCGTGGGCATCAGGAGACGGCACTGGGCGTTGGCGGCGGCGCTGCCGGCGCTGGCCGTGCTGACCGTGACCGGCTGCGAGAGCACGTCGAGCGCCCCGGACGCGAAGCCGAGCGCCGCGCCGTCCACGTCCATGTCCGCCTCCCGGACCGTGGCCCGGGTGTGCGCCAACCCCGCCGCCGGACCGGCGAAGGCACCGGCGGGCGCGGTGACCGTGGACCCCGCCGTGGTCGGCGATCTGGCGGCGAAGACCAAGAGCAGCCCCCCGAACACCACGTTCTGGCTCCGGCCGGGCACGCACAGACTCGAGCGGGACCGCTACGCGCAGGTCATCCCCAAGAAGGGGGACCGCTACCTCGGCGCGCCGGGCGCGGTGCTCGACGGCCGCAAGGTCAACCAGTACGCCTTCGCCGGTGCCGCGAGCGATGTCACCATCAGCCATCTGACCGTGCGGGGATTCGTCGCGCCGCTGGACGAGGGCGTGGTCAACCACGACTCGGCCGACGGATGGACGATCGAACACACGACGATCCAGGACAACTCCGGTGCCGGGCTGATGGCCGGCGACCGCCAGCGGGTCCGCGCCAACTGCCTGCGCGACAACGGCCAGTACGGCATGAACGCGTACAAGGGCGACGGCCGCATCACCGGCCTGGTGGTCGAGGGCAACGAGATCGTGGGCAACAACACCGGCGACTGGGAGCGGCGGCGGGAGGGCTGCGGCTGCACCGGAGGCATCAAGTTCTGGGCCGTCGACCGCGCCGACGTGAGCGGCAACTGGGTCCACGACAACCGTGGAACGGGGTTGTGGGCGGACACCAACAACAACGACTTCCGCATCGAGAACAACGTGATCGAGGACAACGACGGAGCCGCACTGATCTACGAGACCAGCTACAACGCGGTCATCCGGGACAACACGATCCGGCGGAACAACTGGGTCGAGGGCCGCAAGGCGGCCGACGGCGGCGACAACTTCCCCTACGCGACCGTCTATCTGTCGGAGTCCGGCGGCGAACCACGGGTTGCGGCCCGCACCGACAAGATCGATGTCTACCGGAACGTGCTGGAGAACAACTGGTCCGGGATCACCCTGTGGGAGAACGCCGACCGGTTCTGCAACAGCCCGGCCAACACCTCGTCGGGTGACTGCACGCTGCTGGTGAAGAGGACCGCCACGTGCGCGCGGCCGGCCATCGCCAAGGCTCCCCTCTACTCCGACTGCCGGTGGAAGACCCAGCGGGTGGACATCCACGACAACCGATTCGTGCTCGACGAGTCCGTCGTCAAGTGCACGGAGATGTGCGACCGCATGGCGCTGCTGTCCAACTACGGCACCTATCCGGACTGGTCGCCCTACCAGGGCGAGCGGGTGGCCGACGCCATCACCGAGAAGCAGCACAACCGCTGGCACGACAACGTCTACGTCGGACCGTGGAAGTTCGTCGCCCAGGACCAGAGCCGGGTGCTCGACTTCGGACAGTGGCAGGCGGCGCCGTACCGACAGGACAAGAGCAGCACCCTAGATCTGCGGGTGGGTGGTGGAGATGGCTGAGAACCCCGCGCGCGAGGGTCTCCCCGGCGGACCGGACAGGGCCGGAACGCAGCCGGGCGCCGAACCGCGCCCGGCCCGCACCCCGAAGGCCGTCGGGATCGTGTGGGGGCTGCTGATCCTCAACACGCTCGGCTCGGCCGGGGCCAAGACCATCGTCCCGCTGCCCCGCTCCCTCATCCAGATGGTCACGATGGGCGCGCTGGTCGCCGCGTTCGGCCTGGCACTCGTGGTCAACCAGCGGGTGCGCATCAGGTCCAGCGCCTACGTGCTGCTGCTCAGCCTGCTGCTGGTGTCCAGCGTGATCTCCAGCGCGAGCCTGGAGTCCGGGACGGGCGCGCTGTTCCGCTGCTTCCGGCTGACCCTCTTCGTCGGCACCCTGTGGCTGCTCAGCCGCTGGTGGGACGGCAGTGCGACATTCGTCCGCCACCACATCCGGGCCTACTTCGCGGTCCTCGGCTCGGTGGCCCTCGGCCTGGTCGTCGCCCCGGGCAAGGCCCTGCCCGACCTGTACGGCGGACGCCTCGTCGGCGCGCTGTGGCCGCTCACCCCGCCGCAGATCGGACAGTACGCGGCGGTCATCATCGGGCTGACCGTGCTGCTCGTCATCGGCAAGCGGACCGACCGGACCAGCGCCGTGCTGGTCATCGTGCCGACGCTGGTGCTGCTCGCGCTGACCCACACCCGGACGGCCACGCTCGGCCTGCTGCTCGGGCTGGCGCTCGCGATCGGCTCGCTCGTTCTGACCAGTGCCGCGGCCCGCCGCTTCTTCACCTGGGCGGTGCTGATCTGCGTGGTGGCCGCGGTCGGGTTCGCCTCCGCGCTGCAGACCTGGTTCCTGCGCGGGCAGAGCCAGGAGAACTTCTCCAGCCTCACCGGCCGGGCCAAGGTCTGGAACGCCCTGCTGGCCGAGCCCCGGTCGACCGCACAGCGGCTGTTCGGCGTGGGCCTGGGCGACAAGTCGTTCGGCGGGCTGCCGATCGACAACAGCTGGCTGGCCGTCTACAACGAACAGGGTCTGATCGGCGTCACCCTCGTCGCCGCGATCATCGTCGTGCTCGGCGGCGTCGCGTTGCTGCGGCCGCCGTCACTGGAGAGGGCCTGCGCGATCTTCCTGATCAGCTACTGCGCGATCGCCTCGTACACCGAGGCCGGTCTCGGTGACGCCTCGCCCTATCTGCTGCATCTGGCCCTGGCCGCCTCGCTGTTGGCGGCCCCGGCCAAGCCCGCCCCCCTCCTCATCCCCGAAGACAACCGTCGGTACGTCCCGCGCTGGGCCCGCGGATCGGAGGTGAACTGAGCATGCACGTCCTCGTGGTGCACAACCGCTACAACTCGGCGCAGCCGAGCGGGGAGAACAAGGTCGTCGACCAGGAGGTGGAGCTGCTGCGCGCGGCCGGCCACCGGGTCGAGCTGTTCGAGCGGCGCAGCGACGACATCGGCGCCCGCTCCCTCCTCGGCAAGGTCGCGGTGCCGCTCCTGGTGCCGTGGAACCCGGCCGTACGCACGGAGCTGGCCGCCAGACTGCGCGCCGAGCGTCCGGACGTGGTGCACGTCCACAACGTGTTCCCGCTCCTGTCGCCCGCGGTCCTCGCCGCGTGCGCCGACGCCGGAGTGCCCGCCGTCGCCACGCTGCACAACTACACCCAGGTCTGCCCGCCCGGCACCCTCCAGCGGGACGGCCACCCGTGCACGGAGTGCGTCGGCTCGACACCGCTGCCCGCCGTCCGGCACGGCTGCTACCGCAACTCCAGCGTCGCGACCGTGCCGCTCGCGGTCAGCCTGTCGGTCAACCGGAAGCGCTGGTGGACCGGCGTGGAGCGCTTCCTGTGCATCTCCGCCGCGCAGCGTGACGTCCTGGTGAGTTCCGGCATGCCGGCCGAACGCCTGGCGGTGAAGCACAACTTCGTCCCCGAACCCGACATACGGCGGGAGGGCGGGGGCGAGCAGGTGCTCTATCTCGGCCGGCTCGCGGAGGCCAAGGGCGTACGGCTGCTCATGGCCGCTTGGGACGAGCTCGCGGCGGACGGCGGGGTGGGCGTGCCGCTCGCGATCGCCGGCACCGGGCCGCTGGAGAAAGAGGTCACCGCCTGGGCGGCCGGCCGGGACGACGTGCGCTACGTCGGCCTGCTGGACCCGGCGGAGTGCCGCAAGGCCATCGCGCGGTCGGTCGCCGTGATCGCGCCCTCGACCTGGCTGGAGGCGTTCGGCCTGGTGGTCGTGGAGGCGATGGCGGCCGGTGTGCCCACCGTCGCCGCCGGGCACGGCGCCTTCGTCGAACTCGTCGAGGACGGCGTCACCGGGCTGCTGCACGAGCCGGGCGACGCTGCCTCGCTCGCGTCCGGCATCCGCCGGATCGCCGCCGACCCGGTCCGCAACCGGGAGATGGGTGAGGCGGCCCGGCGCCGCTACGAGCAGGGATTCAGCCCGGCCGTCGGCCTGGAGCGCCTGCTGGAGGAGTACCGCACCGCGATCGCGGGACGGTCAGCACTGGCTCCCGGTGGGAACACCCACGCGGGCAGGGGGGATGGGGACAGCACATGACACGATGCCGACTCTGCGGCTCGGAAGCGATGGCGAGCGTCGTCGACCTCGGGGCGACACCGCCGTGCGAGAGCTTTCTCGCCGCCGATCAACTGGACCTGCCGGAACCGGCGTACCCGCTTCATCTGCGGGTGTGCACCGACTGCTGGCTGGCGCAGATACCGCCGCTGATCACGCCGGAGGAAACGTTCAAGGAGTACGCGTACTTCTCCTCGTACTCGACCTCCTGGGTGGAGCACGCGCGCACCTTCGTCGACGGCGCGGTGGACCGCCTCGGCCTCGGCACCGACGCCTTCGTGGTCGAGGTCGCGAGCAACGACGGATACCTGCTGCGGCACGTGGTGGACCGGGGGATCCGCTGCCTGGGCATCGAGCCCTCGGTGAACGTCGGCGCCGCCGCACGGGAGGCGGGTGTGCCCACGTTCACGGACTTCCTGAGCCCCGACACAGGCTCCGCGGTCCGCGCCGAGCACGGCCCGGCGGACCTGGTCGTCGCCAACAACGTGTACGCGCACATCCCCGACGTCGTCGGGTTCACCCAGGGGCTCCGCGCCCTGGTCGCCGACGACGGCTGGGTCTCCATCGAGGTGCAGCACCTGCTGACCCTGATCGAGGAGAACCAGTACGACACGATCTACCACGAGCACTTCCAGTACTACACGGTCGCCGCCGCGATCCGGGCCCTCGCCAGCGGTGGACTCGCCCTCGTGGACGTCGAGTTGCTGCCCACGCACGGCGGCTCCATCCGGCTGTGGGCCCGGCCGGCCGAGGTCGCGGGGGAGCCCTCGCAGCGAGTGGCCGACGTACTGGCGCGCGAAAAGGCCGCCGGGCTCCAGGAGTTGGCCGGGTACACCGAGTTCTCCGCCCGGGTCGCCAAGGTGCGCCGGGACCTGCTGCGGTTCCTCATCGACGCGGCCGAGCGCGGCGAGACGGTAGTCGGCTACGGCGCCCCGGGCAAGGGCAACACCCTGCTCAACCACTGCGGCATCCGCCCCGATCTGCTCGCGTACACGGTCGACCGCAACCCGTACAAGCACGGCCGGTTCACCCCCGGCACCCGCATCCCGATCCTGCCGCCCGAGCGGATAGCGGCCGACAAGCCGGACTACGTCCTCGTCCTCCCGTGGAACCTGCGGGCCGAACTGGTCGAGCAGCTGTCCTACGTGCACGAGTGGGGCGGCCGGCTCGTCTTTCCCATCCCGGAACTGAGCATCGTCGAGGCGGCGCAGTCGAAAGAGGTCACAGCATGAAGGTCGTCCTGTTCTGCGGCGGTTACGGGATGCGCATGCGCAACGGAACCTCCGACGACGTACCCAAGCCCATGGCGATGGTCGGGCCGAGACCGCTGATCTGGCATGTCATGCGGTATTACGCGCACTTCGGGCACAAGGAGTTCATCCTGTGCCTCGGCTACGGCGCCCATCACATCAAGAACTTCTTCCTCAACTACGAGGAGACCGCCTCCAACGACTTCGTACTGCGTGGCGGGCAGACCGAGTTGCTCTCCACCGACATCGCCGACTGGACGATCACCTTCGCCCAGACCGGCATCGAGTCGCCCATCGGGGAGCGGCTGCGCCGGGTGCGCCACCACCTGGACGGCGACGAGATGTTCCTCGCCAACTACGCCGACGTGCTCACCGACGCCCCGCTGCCGGAGATGATCGACCGGTTCGCCGCGCGCGACGCCGGGGCGTCGATGATGGTCGTGCCGCCCCAGTCCTCCTTCCACTGCGTGGAGTTGGGCGAGGACGGCCTGGTGGGTGGCATCACCGCGGTGAGCGACATGCCGCTGTGGGAGAACGGCGGCTACTTCGTGCTCCGCCAGGAGGTCTTCGACCACATACCGGAGAACGGCGACCTGGTCGCCGACGGATGCGCCCAACTCGCCAAGCAGGGGCGGCTGGTGGCGCATCAGCACCGCGGCTTCTGGAAGCCGACCGACACCGTGAAGGAGCGGGCCGCGCTCGACGAGGCCTACGCGCGGGGCGACCGTCCGTGGGCCGTGTGGGAGCGGGACAGCGCGGGGGTGCGTGCGTGATCAGGCTCGGAGCCGGCCGGCTCGACCGGATCGTGGCGGTGGGCGCGCACTGCGACGACATCGCCATCGGCGCCGGCGGCACCCTGCTGACCCTGTGCCGGGCGCGGCCCGGCATCAGGGTCGACGCGCTGGTGCTCTCCGGCGGCGGCAGCGAGCGCGAGCAGGAGGAACAGGCCGCGCTCACCGCCTTCTGCCCGGGCGCCGACCTGCGGCTGACCGTGCACAAGCTGCCGGACGGACGGCTGCCCGCGCACTGGGAGGAGGCCAAGGCGGCGGTCGAGGAGCTGCGCGCGCAGATCGAGCCCGAGCTGGTCCTCGCGCCGCGCACCGACGACGCCCACCAGGACCACCGCGGCCTGGCGCAGCTGATGACCACCGCGTTCCGCGACCACCTCGTGCTCGGCTACGAGATCGTCAAGTGGGACGGCGACCTCGGCCGGCCGGCCGCCTACCAGCCGCTGGAGACCGGGACCGCCGAAGAGAAGGTACGGCTGCTGCAGGAGCACTACCCCTCGCAGCGGCACCGGCCCTGGTACGACCGGGAGGCCTTCCTCGGCCTCGCCCGGATCCGCGGAATCGAATGCCACGCGCGCTACGCCGAGGCCTTCGCCGTCACCAAACTCACGCTCAACCTGGGGGGTTGAACACCTTGCGCGTACTACTGACCGGACACCAGGGATATCTGGGCACCGTGATGGCACCCGTCCTCACCGCCGCCGGACACGAGGTCGTCGGCCTCGACTCCGGCCTCTTCGCCGACTCCGTCCTCGGCCCGCGGCCCGCCGACCCGCCCGGGGTGCGGGTGGACCTGCGCGACCTCACCGCCGAGCACGTGGCCGGGTTCGACGCCGTGATCCACCTGGCCGCGCTCTCCAACGACCCGCTCGGCTCGCTGGCCCCGGAACTCACCTACGACATCAACCACCACGCGTCCGTACGACTGGCGAAACTGGCCCGCGACGCGGGAGTCGGGCGCTTCCTGTACGCGTCGACCTGCTCCGTCTACGGCGCCTCCGGCGGCGACGACCTGGTGACCGAGGACGCCCCGCTGCGGCCCGTGACGCCCTACGCGGAGTCGAAGGTGCGGGTCGAGGACGACGTGCACGCGCTCGCCGACGACGACTTCACCCCGGTGTTCATGCGCAACGCCACCGCCTTCGGCTACTCGCCCCGGCTGCGCGCCGACATCGTGCTCAACAACCTCGTCGGCCACGCGCTCCTGTCCGGCGAGGTGCTGGTCCTCTCCGACGGCACCCCCTGGCGCCCGCTGGTGCACGCCGCCGACATCGCGCGCGCCTTCACGGCCGCGCTCAGCGCGCCGCGCGAGGCGGTCCACGACCGGGCCTTCAACATCGGCAGCGAGATCAACAACGTCACCGTCGCCGAGATCGCCGAGCAGGTCGCCGAGGCGGTGTCCGGAGCGAAGGTCGTCATCACCGGGGAGAACGGCGCCGACCCGCGGTCCTACCGCGTGGACTTCTCCCGCTTCCGCACCGCGATCCCCGACTTCGACTGCGAGTGGACGGTGAAGCAGGGTGCCCTCGAACTCGCCGACGCCTACCGGAAGTTCGACCTGACCCGGGAGGACTTCGAGCAGCGCTTCACCCGCCTCGCCGTGCTCAAGGCGGCCTCCGAGGCCGGCACCGTCGACGACACCCTGCGGTGGCGCCGATGACCGAGCTCGGCGAGGAAATGCACGGGCTGGTGGAGCGGCTGTACCCGCTCTGCCGGAGCATCACCGGCGACGGCGTGCGCGCCACCCTGGACATCGTCGGCGAATACATCCCGCTGCAGGTGCACGAAGTGCCGACCGGGACGCAGGTGCTCGACTGGACCGTGCCGCAGGAGTGGAACATCCGGGACGCCTACATCGCCGACAGCACGGGCCGACGGGTCGTCGACTTCGCCGAGTCGAGCCTGCACGTGCTCGGCTACAGCGTGCCCGTGTCGGCGACCATGCCGCTCACCGAGCTGCGCGCACACCTGCACACCCTGCCGGACCACCCGAACTGGGTGCCGTACCGCACGAGTTACTACAAGCCGGAGTGGGGTTTCTGCCTGGCGCAGGAGACCCTGGACGGGCTGCCCGACGGCGACTACGAGGTGCGGATCGACTCCACCCTCGCGGACGGCCACCTCACCTACGCCGAGTACGTGGTCCCCGGCCAGGTGGCCGACGAGGTGATCGTCTCCTGCCACACCTGTCACCCGTCGCTGGCCAACGACAACCTCGCGGGCATCGCGGTGGCGACGTTCCTCGCCCGGGAGCTGGCGCGTGAAACGCCGTACTACACCTACCGGTTCATCTACGCGCCCGGCACCATCGGGGCGATCACCTGGCTGGCCCGCAACGCGGAGCGGGTGGAACGGGTCAAGCACGGCCTCGTGCTGGCCTGTGCGGGGGACCGCGGACAGCTGACGTACAAGCGGAGCAGGCGCGGAGACGCGGAGATCGACCGGGTGCTGCGGCACGTGCTGGCCGCGTCCCAACGCCCGCATCACATCACCGAGTTCACCCCGTACGGCTACGACGAGCGGCAGTACTGCTCGCCCGGCTTCAATCTGGGCGTGGGCTCCCTCACCCGCACCCCGTACGCCGGCTACCCCGAGTACCACACCTCGGCGGACAACCCCGACTTCGTCTCCCCGGCGGCCATGGCGGACACCCTCGCCGTCTGCCGCGAGGCGTTCGCCGTCCTCGACCGCAACCGGCGGTACGTGAACCTCAGTCCCTACGGCGAACCGCAGCTGGGCCGGCGCGGGTTGTACGACGCGCTGGGGGGCCGCAGCGACACCAAGCAGGCCCAGATGGCCATGCTCTGGGTGCTCAACCTCTCCGACGGCGAGCACAGCCTGCTGGATGTCGCCGAGCGGTCCGGACTGCCGTTCGACACCGTCGCCGCCGCGGCCGACGCCCTGCGCGGTGCCGACCTGGTCAAGGAATGACGTCCATGACCGGCCCGGGGGAGAAGACGACAGCACCGGCCGGGTCCGCCAGGCGGGCCCTGGTCGGCCGGCTGTCCTGGGGACTGGCCGACCAGGCGGCCTCCAGCATCAGCAACTTCGCCGTGGGCATCTACGTGGCCCGCTCGCTCGGGGTGACCGCGTTCGGCGTGTTCAGCCTCGCCTGGGTGACCTACGGCGTGGTCCTCAACGTCTCCCGGGGCCTTGCCACCGACCCGCTCGTGGTGCGTTTCAGCGGCGTGCCGCAGGCGTCCTGGCGCGGGGCGGTGGCCCGGTCGACGGGGACCGCGCTCGGCGTCGGCGCGGCCCTCGGCGTGGTGTGCCTGGCGGCCGGGTTCGGCCTCGGCGGCCGGGTGGGGCCCGCGTTCGTGGCCCTCGGCGTCATGCTGCCGGGACTGCTGCTCCAGGACGCCTGGCGGTTCTCGTTCTTCGCCGCCGGCGCCGGGCGCAAGGCGTTCGTCAACGACGTCGTGTGGGGCGTGGCGCTCGTCCCGGCCATGGTGGTGGCGGCCCACGTGGACACCGTGGCCGCCTTCGTGCTCGCCTGGGGCGCGTCCGCCACGGTGGCCGCGGCGTACGGCTACCTCCAGTCCGGCATCCGGCCCCGGCCGGCCGAAGCACGCGGCTGGCTCCGCGAGCAGCGCGATCTCGGCTACCGGTACCTGGTCGAGAACGTCAGCCTCAGCGGCGCAAGTCAGGTGCGGGCGTACGGGCTCGGCGCGATCGTCGGGGTGAGCGCGGTGGGCGCGATCCGGGGTGCCGAGCTCCTGATGGGCCCCTTCCTCGCCGTACTCATGGGGCTGTCGCTGGTCACCGTCCCCGAGGCGGCACGCGTGCTGCGGCAGGCCCCGCATCGACTGGGCAGGTTCTGCCTCCTGCTCGGCGGCGGCCAGGCCACCGGCGCGCTGCTGTGGGGCTCGGCGCTGCTGCTGATGCCCGGCCGGCTGGGCGAGTTGGCGCTCGGCGACGTCTGGCACTCCTCCTCGCATCTCATCGTGCAGATCACCCTCAGCGTCGCGGGCGCGGGTCTCGGTACCGGCGCGGCGGCCGGACTGCGCGCGCTCGGCGCGGCCCGCCGCAGCCTGCGCTGCCAGCTGTTCGCCTCCGCCTGCTACGTCGGCGGCGGACTCGGTGGCGCGGCCCTCGGCGGTACGTCCGGCTCGGCCTGGGGCGTCGCCGCCGCGACCATCAGCGGTTCGGCCGTGTGGTGGCTGCAACTGCGCTCCGCCCTGCGCGAGCGCCACCGCGAACCCATCCCCGAAGTGAGGACCTCATGACCGACCGACCCAGGCTGAGCATCGGCCTGCCCGTCTACAACGGCGAGGAGTACCTGGCCGAGTCGTTCGACGCGCTGCTCGGCCAGACCTACGAGGACTTCGAACTGGTCGTCTCCGACAACGCCTCGACCGACGGCACCGAGGACATCTGCCGCAAGTACGCCGCCCAGGACTCCCGCATCCGCTACCTCCGGCTGCCCCGCAACATCGGCGCCACCCCGAACCACAACCGTGTGCTCGCCGAGTCCCGCGGCGAGCTCTTCAAGTGGGCCTCGCACGACGACCTCTACGGCCGCGACCTGCTGACGCGCTGCGTGGAAGCACTGGACGAGCGGCCGGACGTCATCCTCGCGCACACCGACCAGGCGGTCATCGACGGCGACGGCCAGGTGACGGTGCCCTACGAGTACACGCTCGCCACCGGCTCGCCGCACGCCCCGGAGCGCTTCCGCAGCCTGCTGTTCGAGCCGGGCGGCGACGACTTCTACGGAGTGATGCGGACCGACGTGCTGCGCCGGGTGAAACCGATGGACAGCTACCACCACGCCGACCGTACGTACGTCGCCGAGATCACCCTGCACGGACGCTTCCACCAGGTGCCGGAACTGCTCTACTTCCGCCGCGACCACCCCACCCGCGCCGAGCGGGCCAACCCGTCCAAGCGTTCCCGGTGCGTCAACCTGGACCCGCGCCGGGCAGGTCTGCTGCACCCGACGCCCAGGCTGCTCGCCGAGTACGTCTGGGGCTTCGTCTCCGCGATCCGGCGGGCACCGCTGTCCCCGGCCGACCGGCGTGCCTGCTACGGCCACCTGGCCGCGTGGATGACCAGCCGGGTCCGGCCGGGCGCCGGCGAGCGGGTCGAGGACCGCGCCCCGGTCGACCCGGCCCAGCTCACGGTCTCCGTGGACGCCCTCGTCGCCGGCCGCGAAGGGAGGCGCGCATGACCTCCGCGCGCCAAGGGCCGGTGCGCGTGGGCCTGTTCGGCCTGCTCGGCTCCGGCAACCTCGGCAACGACGGGTCGCTCGAAGCCGTCCTCGGATACCTCCGCAGGGACCACCCGGACGCGGCCGTGGACGCGCTGTGCGGCGGACCCGAGGTCGTGACGGCCCGGTTCGGGATCCCCGCCACGCGACTGCACTGGAACCGCGCCGAGTACCGGACCGCCTCACGTGTCGGCGCGATCGCGTCGAAGGGGCTCGGCAAACTCGTCGACGTCTTCCGCACCGCCGCCTGGGTACGCCGCCACGACGTGGTGATCGTGCCGGGCATGGGCGTGCTGGAAGCCACTCTGCCGCTCCGGCCCTGGGGCTTCCCGTACTCCCTGTTCCTGCTCTGCGCGAGCGGCCGGCTGCTCGGCACCCGGGTCGCGCTGGTCAGCGTCGGCGCCGCCGAGATCCGCAACCGGCCCACCCGCGCTCTGGTCCGCTGGTCGGGCCGTCTGGCCGCCTACCGGTCCTACCGGGATGCCCAGTCCCGGGACGCGATGCGGGCGATGGGGGTGGACACCGCGCGCGACGAGGTCTACCCGGACCTCGCCTTCTCCCTGCCGGCACCGCCCGCGAACGCACCCTCGGACGCGCCGGGCACGGTCTGCGTCGGCGTCATGGACTTCCACGGCGGCAACGACGACCGCGCCCGCGCCGAGGAGATCCACCGGCGCTATCTCGACGGGACCATCCGGTTCGTCCGCACGCTGGTCGAGGAGGGCAGACCGATCCGGCTGCTCACCGGCGACCGGTGCGACGACGCGGTGGTCGCCGCGATCCTCGACGCGGTGGACTCACCGCTGGTCACCGCCGCCGAACCGGCGTCCCTGGCCGACCTGATGAAGGAGATGACGGCCGCCGACACCGTCGTGGCGGTCCGGTACCACAACCTGATCTGCGCGCTGAAGACCGGAACGCCGGTCCTCGCTCTCAGCTACGCGGCGAAGAGTGACGCGCTCATGGACTCGATGGGTCTCGGCGCGTTCTGCCACCCGGCCCGCGAGGTCGACGCCGACCGGTTGCTGGAGCAATTCCGGGCGCTGGAGAAGCGATCGCCCGAGCTGCGGCAGACGCTCGTCGAGCGGAACCGGGACGCCGCCCACCAACTCGACCGCCAGTTCGCAGCGTTGACCGCCGCCCTGTTCCCTGCGGCCGACCGCACCCACGCCCACGCTCGGCAGGAGTCTCCATGAAAGCGACCGAAGTCCCGGAGATAGCGGGCGCGTTCCTGTTCGAGCCGACGCCGTACGCCGACGAACGCGGCTTCTTCTGCCGCACCTTCGACGCCGACGTGGTCCGTTCGGTGGGCCTCGACCCGCACGCCTTCGTCCAGGACAGCGTGTCCCGTTCGGTCCGGGGCGTGGTGCGCGGTCTGCACCTGCGATCCGGCGCCGGCGAGGCCAAGTTGGTGCGGTGCTCGTACGGGCGGATCTTCGACGTCGTCGTGGACCTGCGGCCCGATTCCCCGACCTACCGCCATTGGATTTCCTTTGAACTCACAGGAGAATCACAGCCAACTCTTTACATTCCCGCGGGATGCGCGCACGGTTTTCAGGCACTGACCGACACCGCCGACACCACGTACCGGATCGACCGCCCGCACGATCCGGCCGAGGACGTGACCATCGCCCACGACGACCCGGAACTGGCCATTCCCTGGCCGCTGCCGGTTGCACTGATGTCCCAGCGGGACCGAGAGGCGCCGAGCCTCGCCGAGGTCCTGAAGCACAGAGAAAGCTGAGGTCCTCGTGGACACCGAAGTGCTCGACCTGCCCCTGTCGCGGACAGCCAACGAGCGGCTGCACGCCATGATCCCCGGGGGTGCGCACACCTATGCCAAGGGCGACGACCAGTACCCCGAGAACCTGGCCCCGGTCATCAGCCACGGCAGCGGTGCCCACGTGTGGGACGTCGACGGCAATCGCTACATCGAGTACGGCTCCGGCCTGCGGTCGGTCAGCCTCGGTCACGCCCACCCGCGCGTGGTCGAGGCGGTGCGCCGGGAACTCGACCGGGGCAGCAACTTCGTCCGGCCGTCCATCGTGGAGGTCGAGGCCGCGGAACGCTTCCTGGAGACGGTGCCGACGGCCGAGATGGTGAAGTTCGCGAAGAACGGCTCCGACGCCACCACCGCGGCGATTCGACTCGCCCGCGCGGTCACAGGGCGCCTGCGGGTGGCCATCTGCGGCGACCACCCGTTCTTCTCGGTGGACGACTGGTTCATCGGCACCACGCCGATGTCGGCGGGCATCCCGGCGGCGACGACGGATCTCACCGTGGCGTTCCCCTACGGGGACCTGGCCGCCACGGAGGCTCTGCTCAGCCGGTACCAGGACGAGATCGCCTGTCTGATCCTCGAACCCGCCGCTCACACCGAGCCACCGCCCGGATACCTCGCCGGCCTGCGCGAGCTGGCCGACCGGTACGGCTGCGTACTGATCTTCGACGAGATGATCACCGGCTTCCGCTGGTCCGAGGCGGGCGCCCAGGGTCTGTACGGCGTGGTCCCCGACCTCTCCACGTTCGGCAAGGCGCTGGGCAACGGGTTCGCCGTCTCCGCCCTGGCCGGGCGCCGGGACCTGATGGAGTGGGGCGGGCTGCGGCACTCCGGGGAGCGGGTGTTCCTGCTGTCCACCACGCACGGTGCGGAAACGCATGCCCTGGCGGCGGCGATGGCCGTGCAGGCCACCTACGTCGAGGAGGGCGTCACCGCGCGGCTGCACGCCCTCGGCGAACGGCTGGCGGCCGGGGTCCGCGAGGCGGCGGCCGGCATGGGCGTCGGCGACCACGTCGTCGTCCGGGGCCGGGCCAGCAATCTGGTCTTCGCCACCCTCGACGAGAACGGGCAGCCGTCGCAGCAGTACCGCACCCTGTTCCTGCGCCGGCTCCTGGCGGGCGGAGTGCTGGCCCCGTCCTTCGTGGTGAGCAGCGCGCTGGAGGACGCGGACATCGACCGCACCGTCGACGTGGTGGCCCAGGCATGCGCGGTGTACCGGAAGGCGCTGGACGCCGCCGACCCCACCCCCTGGCTTGCCGGGCGACCGGTGAAGCCGGTGTTCCGCAGCTCGGTGTGACGTGAGGTGACGTCAGTGGCGCGATCGCCGACCGGCATCGGCCGTCCGGCGGTCCGCCCGCTCGCCCAGCCGGTCGGCCGTCCGGTCGACCAGCCACGCGGTCGCCGGGACGATCGCCAGCGCGGTGCACCAGCCGCCGAGGACGTCGGTCGGATAGTGCGCGCCCAGTCCGACCTGTGCCCACCCCATGGCGGCGCCGGCCGCCAGCGCCGCGGCGAGCACGAGTGAGGTGCCGGCCGTCCTGCCGAGGCCGAGCGGTGGGGTGGCCAGAAGCGCCGCCATGAGGGCGAGGGCGGTGAGGAAGGCGGTGTGCCCGCTGGGATAGGACAGGTTGTCCGCGCCGTGGATAGTGCGTCCCACCAGGTGCTTCAGCAGCGTCGCCGTCCCCACGGTCGTGGCGGCGCCGGCGACGAGGAACACGGCCGCGCGGGGACGCCGGAGCAGCAGGCAGCCCGCCACGGCGACCGCGACCAGCGTCCCCGCTCCGACGGGCTCCCCCAGGAAGTCCAGGGCGAGGGCGACGTGCCGCCACGGCGGCCGCAGACTGTCCGCCGTCGGCTCGATGATCCAGCTGTCCACCGCCCCGGGCTCGCCGTGGCCTGCGTACACGACCCCGAGCACGACGACCACCAGGGCGGCGAGAGCCGCGATCAGCCCGAGCCACGGGCGCAGCGGCGGGGGCAGCACCGATGTCGCCGGCCGGCCGGTCAGCTGATCCAACGCGCGTCCCCCATCGTGTCCGATTCGCCTTTCGGCGACCATGACCGTCCCCCGGACACCCGTACCGTGGCTGTACGCCTCCACGGGAGCTGTCAGCACCCTAGCCGCATGACGGCCGCAGCAAACGGCCGCCCGGCGCGGACCCGAAGGCCGAGTCTGCCGGGCGGCCCGGCACGACGGCGGCGGAACCGGTCGGAAGCCGGCCGCCCGGGCCGCCGGGGGAGGAGCGGTCAGTGCCTGTCGACGGCCGAGGCCCAGTCGAAGTCGACGCCCATGTCGGAGTACATCTTCGAGTAGCCCACGAAGCAGTTGAACGTCGTGACCTTGCCGTTCCTCAGGTACCAGAAGTCGGCGGTGGGCGCGTCGACCTTCTGGCCCTTCCCCTTGACGACACCGCCCGTCGGAGCCTGGAGCTGACCGTCGAACGTGCCCTGGATCGACAGCTCGATGCTGACGGTGTCGCCGTTCACGGTGATGCGCTTGAGCTCACGGTGGACGTCGGAGAAGAGGCCCTTCATGTAGGGCAGCACGCTGCCGAGCGCCTCTCCCCGGTAGGCCACGCCGGGGACCATGTCGTTGAAGACGCCGTCCTTGGTGAAGCTGTTGACGAACGTCGGGACGTCGATGTGGCTGCCCTCGGCCACGTAGTAGTCGCGCAGGACGATCGCGAGATTGGCCTTCTCGTGCTTGGTCAGGTGGCGGTCCGTGAGCGGCAGCTTCGCCAGTTCGCGATCGGTGAGGGGTGCGGGGGCCGCTGAACTGCCGTGGTGCGCCGGGTTCTTGTGCGCGGAGCTCGCGGCCTGTGACGGCATGGCGGCGACGGAGAGACCACCCAGGACAGCTATCGCGGTCGCGACGGTGATCGACTTCCGGCTGAGCAGCTTCATGACGTGTTCCTTCGGGTTGGCTCTCGGGGTCCGAGACGCATGGCGACGGTCTGTCTCGCGCTCTTAGTAATTCAAACGCTCGCTTGACCATATGGATGGCGGTACGGAGCTGTCAAGCAACTGTTTGACTTCTGTGTCCGCGCGGCTGCGGAGGTGTGATCGCGGCGGGCGGGGATTGATTGACAATCAACTCAAACGGCTGATTGAGTTGATGGCGTGATGTCGGTGAAGAAGACGGACCTGCGCCGGGAGGCCGGTCAGCGCACGCGGGACGGCCTGCAGGCGGCCGCCCTGGAACTGCTCGCGCAACGAGGCCAGGAAGGCGTGACCCTCCGCGAGATCACGGATCGCGCCGGAGCCAACGTCGCCGCGGTGAGCTACCACTTCGGGTCGCTGAAGGCGCTGTGCGACTCGGCGATCGAGCACGCACTGGAGCGGTATCTGGACGCGCAGATGGCGGAACTCGACTCCCTCGGCGCCGCACCGACACTCCAGGACGTGGCGACCGCCTTCGCGCGGCCGATGATGCGCGCGCTGGCGGCCGGCGGGGAGGACCTGGCCGTGATGCGGACCGTGGCGCGCGTCGGCATCGAGCCGCCCCAGGGGTGGGAGCGGCTGAACGAGAAGTTCGACCTCAGCCGGCGCAAGGTCCTGCGGGTGCTGACGCCGAACATCCCGGGCGTCGGCCAGGAGGAGCTGATCTTCCGTACGCGCTGTGCGGCCGGCCTGCTGAACTGGCTCGCCCTGGCGCCCATCGGCTCGGAGCTGGCCACCCTGTCCGCCGAGCGGATCGAGCGGCAGCTGGTCCCCGTGGTGGCCGGGGCGTTCGGCGGGGATGCCGCCCCCGTCGGCTGACCGGCTCCGAGGGGCACTTCCGATCATCTTCGGCGAGCGTTTCGGCGTTCGTGTTTGACAAGCGTCTCTCAATAAATGAAACTGAATTCATCTTCACTGATGGTGGTTCTTGACGATCGGAGAGACCATGCCTGACACGCCTTCCGCGCCGGTGATCCCGCTGCCCGTCGCCACCCGCGTCTCGCCGCCCGACCTCGCCGACAGCACGCTGCTGGACATCGACCCCGATCCGCAGATGTCCCTCGGCGTCGTCGAGGTGGAGACCCGCGACGACATCACCTACAAGACCGTCGAACTGCCCGGCGGGGGGTCGCGCGAGCTGAAGTACGACATCATGCGGCCCGCCACCGACGAGCCCCTGCCGCTGGTCGTCTACCTTCCCGGCGGCGCGTTCCTGCGCTGCAACAAGGTCATGGCGTTCGACCTGCGCCGGCACGTCGCCGAGTCCGGGTTCGTCGTCGCCAGTGTCGAATACCGGGTCGCGCCCGACGGCGCCACCTATCAGGACACCATCCACGATGTCCGTGCCGCCGTCGCCCATCTGCGCCTGCATGCCGACGAGTTCGGGATCGACCCGAGCGCGGTCGCCGTGTGGGGGGAGTCGGCCGGTGGTCATGTGGCGGCGCTGACCGGCACCACGAACGGGCTGGCCGAGTTCGCCGAGGGCGCCGACCCGTCACCGCAGGGACAGGTGCAGGCCGTGATCGACGGGTTCGGCAGCTCTCAACTCTCGGCGATCGCCGACGACTTCGACGAGGAGACCCAGCTCCACTACCGGCGTGAGCCCACCCACTTCTCGGCCTACCTCGGTAAGCCCGGTGCACTGCTCTCGGACATCCCCGACGCCGTGCGTGCCGCGGATCCGGCCACCTACGCGACCGCCTCGGCACCGCCCTTCCTTCTCCTGCACGGCACCGCGGACGTGATGGTCTCCCCGTCCCAGACGCAGCACGTGCACCAGGCGCTGCTCACCGCCGGGGCGGACAGCACCCGTTACGTCCTCGACGGCGCCAACCACGGCGATGTCGCGTTCCTCGGACTTGTGGGCAGCGGGCTGCCCTGGTCCTCGGCCACCACGATGGGCATCATCACCGACTTCCTCCACCGCCATCTCGACCGCGCCGACGCGTCGGCGCAGGACCGGCGGGCTGTGCCCGACTCGGGGAAGTGACCGGGGCGGTCGGGAAGACAGCCCCGCCATCGGGTGGTTGAAGGCGATGGCGCGGTCGGTGTGCGGCCATCCGAGGCGTGACCGCCCAACGGCCTTGTCCGAGCGGGGAAGAGTGGTGATCACGCGATGCGTGCGGTGCGGTTCCACGAGTACGGCGGGATCGATGTGCTGCGGGTGGAGGAGGTGGAGCGGCCGGTGCCCGGCGCCGGGCAGGTGCTGGTCGAGGTCCGCGCGGCCGGGATCCAGCCGGGCGAGGTGATGATCCGCGAGGGCGCGCGGCACGGACGCTGGCCCTCGACGTTCCCCTCCGGGCAGGGCAGCGATCTGGCCGGCGTCGTGGTGGAGGCCGGTCCGCAGGTGCGGGGCTTCGCGGTGGGCGACGAGGTGCTGGGCTTCACCCACAACAGGGCGAGCCACGCGGAGTTCGTCGTGGCCGACGACGTGCAGCTGGTCTCGCGTCCAAAGGGGCTGCCCTGGGACGTGGCCGGGTCGCTGTACGTGGCCGGCACGACCGCGTACGCCACCGTGTTCGCCGTGGATCCCGGTCCGGCCGACACGGTCGTCGTGTCCGGTGCGGCGGGCGGGGTCGGGTCCCTCGCCGTGCAGCTCGCGCGGCGACGCGGAGCCACGGTGATCGGGCTGGCGAGCGAGCGCAACCACGCCTGGCTGAAGGAGCGCGGTGCCGTCCCGGTCGCGTACGGGGAGGGCGTGGCCGAACGGATCCGGCAGGCCGCAGGGGGCGACGTGGACGCGTTCATCGACACGTTCGGCGACGGATACGTGGACCTGGCGGTGGAGTTGGGCGTGCGGCCCGAGCGGATCAACACGATCCGCGACTGGGAGGCCGCGGCCAGGGTCGGGGCGCACACCTACGGAGAAGGCGCGGCCGCGTGCGCGGTCGTCGTCGGCGAACTGGCCCGACTCGCCGCACGCGGCGAGCTGGAGGTGCCGATCGCCCGCACCTACCCGTTGGAGCAAGTACGGGACGCCTACCGCGAGTTGGAAGGGCATCACCCGCAGGGCAAGATCGTCCTCCGGCCCTGAACACGGCTGCCCCTGACGGCTCCGGTCAGGGCCTGACCAGTAGTTGGAAGTCGAACGCGTACCGGGACGCCCGGTAGATGTGCGTCCCGAACTCGACCGGCCGGCCCGTGTCGTCGTACGCCGTGCGTTGCATGGTCAGTACGGCGGTGCCCGCCTTCTCGTCGAGGCGGGCCGCTTCCTCCGGGGTGGCCGAGCGGGCGCCGATGGTCTGGCGGGCGCTGTGCAGGGTGATGCCGGCGGTGCGCATCATCCGGTACAGGCCGCTCGACTCCAGCCGGGCGCTGTCCAGTTCGAGGAGGTTGGCGGGCAGGTAGTTGCAGAGGAAGGCGACCGGCTGGCCGTGAGTACAGCGCAGCCGCTCCAGGGCGACGACCTCGCTGCCCTCGGCGATGCCGAGCGCGGCGGCGACGTCCGGCGTCACCGTCACGCGCTCGTTGCGCAGCACCTCGGTGGTCGGGCCCTGCCCGGCCGCCTCCAAGTCGTCGTAGAGACTGCTGAGTTCCAGCGGTCGCTTGACCTGGCTGTGCACCACCTGGGTGCCCACCCCGCGGCGGCGCACCAACAGGCCCTTGTCGACCAGGGACTGGATGGCCTGGCGGACGGTGGGTCGGGACAGGCCCAGGCGCATCGAGAGATCGATCTCGTTGCCCAGGAGATTGCCCGGAGCGAGGATCCCGTGCTCGATCGCCGCCTCCAGCTGCTGGGCGAGCTGGTAGTAGAGCGGCACCGGGCTGTTCCGGTCCAGGGCGAAGTCCAGCGAGTGGAGCGCGGGAGCGGTCATGGCACGTGCGGGGTCGCCGGCCTTGGCCATGGAGGTACCTCCCTCGAAGAAGACCTGACGGCAGGTCAGGAGTGGCTGGGGAAACCGAGGTTGATGCCCGCGTCGGCCGGGTCCGGCCAGCGGGTGGTGATGACCTTCCCCTGGGTGTAGAAGGCGATGCCGTCGTTGCCGTAGACGTGCAGGTCGCCGAAGAGGGAGTCCTTCCAGCCGCCGAAGGAGTGGTAGCCGACCGGCACCGGGATCGGCACGTTGACGCCGACCATGCCCGCCTTGACCTCCAGCTGGAACCGGCGGGCGGCGCCGCCGTCCCGGGTGAAGATCGCGGTGCCGTTGCCCCAACGGGAGTCGTTGATCAGCTTGATGGCCTCGTCGTAGGAGTCCGCGCGGACCACGACGAGCACCGGGCCGAAGATCTCGTCCTTGTACGCGTCCGCCGTCAGCGGCACCCGGTCCAGGAGCGACACGCCGAGGAAGAAGCCGTCCTCGTGTCCCGGGACCGAGTAGCCGGTGCCGTCGACCACGACCTCGGCGCCCTGCTCGGCGGCCGACTTCACGTACGAGGCGACCTTGTCGCGGTGTTCGCGGGTGATCAGCGGGCCCATCTCGGAGGCCGGGTCGTTGCCGGGGCCGATGCGCAGCTTCCCGGCGCGCTCGGCGATCTTGGCGACCAGCTCGTCACCGGTGTCACCGACCGCGACCACGACCGACACGGCCATGCAGCGTTCGCCGGCCGAGCCGTAGGCCGCGTTGATCGCCTGGTCGGCGGCGAAGTCCAGGTCGGCGTCCGGGAGGACGAGCATGTGGTTCTTGGCGCCGCCCAGGGCCTGCACCCGCTTGCCGTGCTCGACCGCCTTGAGCTGGATGTACTTCGCGATCGGCGTCGAGCCGACGAAGGAGACGGCCTCGATGTCCGGGTGCTCCAGGATGCGGTCGACGGCCACCTTGTCGCCCTGCACGATGTTCAGCACCCCGTCGGGCAGGCCCGCCTCGGAGGCGAGTTCGGCAAGGCGGAAGGACGCCGACGGGTCCTTCTCGGAGGGCTTGAGGACGAAGGTGTTGCCGGTCGCGATGGCGAGCGGGAACATCCACATCGGCACCATGGCCGGGAAGTTGAACGGCGTGATGCCGGCGACGACTCCGAGCGGCTGGCGGATCGAGGCCACGTCCACGCGGGTCGAGACCTGCGTCGACAGCTCGCCCTTCAGCTGGACGCTGATCCCGCAGGCCAGCTCCACGATCTCCATGCCGCGGGCGACCTCGCCCAGCGCGTCCGAGTGCACCTTGCCGTGCTCGGCGGTGATCAGCTCGGCGATCTCGTCGCGGTGCGCGTCCAGCAGTTCGCGGTACTTGAAGAGGATCGCCGTGCGCTTGGCGAGCGAGGAGACACCCCAGCTCTCGAACGCGGCCTTGGCGGAGGCGACGGCGGCGTCCACCTCGTCGACGGTCGCGAACGCGACCTGCTTGTCCTGCGCGCCGGTCGCCGGGTCGTACACGACGCCGTAGCGGCCGGAGGTGCCCTCGACGGGCTTGCCGCCTATCCAGTGGGTGATCGTCTTCATGGTGCGAAGGCCTTTCGGGGGAGCGGAGTTCAGAGGTGGCGGCGGCGGTCGGCGACCTGGCGGTCGTACTCCTCGCGGGCCTGTACGGCGGCCTCGCGGGAAGCCGTCTCGGCGACCGGCACGTCCCACCAGGCCTCGGCCGGGGGAGCGGTCGGGGTGGCGGTGTCGGTCTCGACGTAGACACAGGTCGGACGGTCGGAGGCGCGGGCCGTGGCGAGCGCCTCGCGCAGTTCGCGCACGGTTTTCGCGCGCAGTACGTCCATGCCGAGGCTGCCCGCGTTGGCGGCCAGGTCGACCGGGAGCGGGGCGCCGGAGAAGGTGCCGTCGGCGGCCCGGTAGCGGTAGGCGGTGCCGAAGCGCTCGGCGCCGACCGTCTCGGAGAGGCCGCCGATGGAGGCGTAGCCGTGGTTCTGGATGAGCAGGAGGTTGACCGGCAGGCCCTCCTGGACGGCGGTGACGATCTCGGTCGGCATCATCAGGTAGGTGCCGTCGCCGACCAGTGCCCACACGGGTGTGTCGGGCGTGGCCTGCTGGACGCCGATCGCGGCCGGGATCTCGTAGCCCATGCAGGAGTAGCCGTACTCCAGGTGGTACTGGCGCGGGCTGCGCGAGCGCCACAGCTTGTGCAGGTCGCCGGGGAGCGAGCCGGCCGCGTTGATCACCACGTCGTCGTCGCCGACGACCGAGTCGAGGGCGCCGAGGACCTGGGTCTGGGTGGGTACGGCGTTCTCGTCGGCGGCGGTGAAAGCCGCGTCAACAACCTGTTCCCAGCGGTCCTTGCCCGCGCGGTAGGCGGCCTCGTAAACCGAGTTCACACGGTGACCGGCGAGTGCGTCCGTCAACGCCGTGAGCCCCGTCCTCGCGTCGCACACGAGCGGGCGAGCCGCCAGCTTGTGTGCGTCGAAAGCGGTGATGTTGAGGTTGACGAACCGGACGTCCGGGTTCTGGAAGAGCGTGTGGGAGGCGGTCGTGAAGTCCGTGTAGCGGGTGCCGACGCCGATCACCAGGTCCGCGGTGCGCGCGATGTCGTCGCTGACCTCCGTGCCGGTGTGGCCGATGCCGCCGAGGTCGGCGGGGTGGTCGTACCGCAGTGAGCCCTTGCCCGCCTGCGTCGAGGCGACCGGGATGCCGGTGGCGTCGACCAGTGCCTTCAGCGCCTCCTCGGCGCGGCTGTGGTGGATTCCGCCGCCCGCGACGATCAGCGGGCGCTCGGCGGCCCGGATCGCCGCCACTGCCTCCGCCAGCTCGTACGGGTCGGGCGCGGGACGGCGTACGTGCCACACGCGCTCGGCGAAGAACTCCTCCGGCCAGTCGTACGCCTCCGCCTGCACGTCCTGGGGGAGCGCCAGGGTCACCGCGCCGGTCTCGACCGGGTCGGTGAGCACGCGCACGGCGTTGAGGGCGGAGGGGATCAGGGCCTCGGGGCGGGTGACGCGGTCGAAGTAGCGGGAGACCGGGCGCAGGGTGTCGTTGACCGACAGGTCCGCCTCGACCGGGTGCTCCAGCTGCTGCAGAAGCGGGTCGGCGGCGCGGCCGGCGAAGTAGTCGCCCGGCAGGAGCAGCACCGGCAGGCGGTTGATGGTGGCCAGCGCGGCGCCGGTGACCAGGTTGGTGGCGCCGGGTCCGATGGACGTCGTCACGGCCTGCGCGGACAGGCGGTCCAGCTGGCGGGCGTAGCCGACGGCCGCGTGCACCATGGCCTGCTCGTTGCGGCCCTGGTGGAAGGGCATGGTGTCCTCGCCCGCCTCCAGGAGGGCCTGGCCGATCCCGGCGACGTTGCCATGGCCGAAGATGCCCCAGGTGCCGGCGATCAGCCGGTGGCGTACGCCGTCGCGCTCGGTGTACTGGACGGACAGGAACCGGACCAGGGCCTGGGCGACGGTCAGACGGCGGGTGCGGGTGCTCATCAGGACTTCTCCGGTGCCGTGTAGAGGGGGAGACGGGGGTCGACCGGCTGGTCGGGCCAGGTGTCGCGGATCCACGCGTGGTCCGGGTGGTCGCAGATCAGCCAGGCGCGGTCGGGCTCGGGGCCCGCCATGACGTTCAGGTAGTACATGTGGTGACCGGGCACCGCCATCGACGGTCCGTGCCAGCCGTCGGGGATCAACACGACGTCGCCGCCCCGGACTTCGGCCAGGACGTCCGTGCCGCGGCCCTGCCCGGAGGGGGAGACGCGCTGGTAGCCGAGGCCGGGGATGCCCTCGTGGTCGGCGAACTCGAAGTAGTAGACCTCTTCGAGGACCGACTCCTCGCCGGGCCGGTGCTCGTCGTGCTTGTGCGGCGGGAAGGACGACCAGTTGCCGCCCGGCGTGATCACCTCGACCGCGATGAGCTTGTCGCACTCGAACACGCCTGCCGCGCCGAAGTTGTTGACCTGCCGGGAGGAGTTGCCGGTGCCGCGCAGCTCCACCGGCACGTCCGAGGCCGGTCCGTAACGGGCGGGCAGCCGGCGGGTGCAGCGCGCGCCGGTGAGCGCGAACCGCCCGCCGTCGGCGGACACGACGGTCGCCCGGGCGTCCCGCGGCACGTACGCGAAGTCGCTCACCGAGCTGAACACGCTCTCGCGGCCGGTGAGTTGGAAGGTGTCGTGGCCGAAGTCGTCGGCGGCGGCGACCGTGCAGCCCCCGCTGAGCGGGATGACGATCCACTCGCTGTCGCCGGTGTCGAAGGTGTGGCTGCCGCCGGGCGGCAGTTCGAGGACCCGCAGGCTGGAGTAGCCCCAGCCGGCCTTCTCCGGCGTGATGTCCACGACGTAGGGGCCGCCGAGGGCCTTTCCTGCGGGAAGGTGATACGTCATTGCGTTCCTCCGTGTCACGACCGGCACGTCACAGCAGACCGACGGCCGTGTCGACCGCCGTCTCCACAGTGCCCTCGGCCGGGTAGAGCAGCGAGCGGCCGACGACCATGCCCTGCACGGTGGGCAGCCGCAGCGCCTTGCGCCAGCGTTCGTACGCGCCTTCCTGGTCCTCGCCCACCTCGCCGCCGAGCAGCACGGCCGGCAGCGTGGAGGTCTCCAGGACCTCGCCCATGTCATCCGGGTCGTCGGTGACGGGGAGCTTGAGCCAGGTGTAGGCGGAGGTGCCGCCCAGGCCCGAGGCGATGGCGACGGACTTGGTGACGGCCTCGGCGGACAGGTCGTTGCGGACCCTGCCGTCGGTCCGGCGGGAGATGAACGGCTCGACGAATACGGGGAGTCGGCGGGCCGCCATGTCGTCGACGGCCCGCGCGGTGGTCTCCAGGGTGGTGAGCGAGCCGGGGTCGTCGTAGTCGATACGGACGAGCAGCTTGCCCGCGTCGAAGCGCAGCCGCTCGATGTCCTCGGCGCGGTGGCCGGTGAAGCGGTCGTCCATCTCGAAGACGGCGCCAGCCAGGCCGCCGCGGTTCATGGAGCCCATGACGACCTTGTTCTCCAGCACCCCGAGCAGCAGCAGGTCGTCCAGGATGTCGGCGGTGGCCAGCACCCCGTCGACGCCGGGGCGGGAGAGCGCGACGCAGAGCCGCTCCAGCAGATCCGCCCGGTTGGCCATGGCGAGCCTGCGGTCGCCCACGCCCAGCGCGCCGCGGGCCGGGTGGTCGGCGGCCACGATCATCAGCCGGCCGCTGTCGCCCAGCAGCGGTCGCCGCACGCGCCGGGCGGCGGCTTCGGCGACGGCCTCGGGATGCCGGGCTCTGACCGTGACGAGGTCGGGAATGCTGATGGACAAGACAGAGCTCCGTTTCAGGCGGTGGCGCGCGTGAGGAGGCCGTCGACCTCGGCTTCGGTGGGCATCGCGGAGGAACAGGCGAGCCGGGAGGCGACGAGGGCGCCGGCCGCGTTGGCGTACCGCATCGTTTCGGCCAACTCCCAGCCGGACAGCAGCCCGTGGACGAGGGAGCCGCCGAAGGCGTCGCCCGCGCCGAGGCCGTTGGCCACCTCGACGGGCACCGGCGGGACCTCGGCGGTGGTGCCGTCGCGGTGCACGGCCAGCACGCCCTTGGGGCCCTGCTTGACCACCGCGAGTTCCACGCCCGCGGCCAGCAGCGCCTCGGCGCAGGCCCGTGGTTCGCGGACGCCGGTGGCGATCTCGCACTCCTCCAGATTGCCGACGGCGACCGTGGCGTGCCGCAGGGCTTCGGCGTAGTAGGGGCGGGCCTCCTCGGGATCCGCCCAGAACATGGGCCGCCAGTCGAGGTCGAAGACCGTGGTGCCCGACCCGTTTCGCGCCTTGAGGGCGGCGAGCGTGGCCGAGCGGCTGGGCTCCTCGCTCAGGCCGGTGCCGGTGATCCAGAAGACGAGGGCCGCCCGGATCGCCCAGAAGTCCAGTTCCTCGGTGTGAATCTCCAGGTCAGGAGCCTTAGGCTGCCGGTAGAAGTAAAGAGGGAAGTCGTCCGGCGGAAAGATCTCGCAGAAGGTCACCGGTGTCGGGTAGGCGGCGACGGGTGTCACCCAGCGGTCGTCGACGCCGAATTCCTTGAGCGCCTCGTGCAGATAGGTGCCGAAGGGGTCGTCGCCGGTGCGGGTGATCACCGCCGTGTTCCGGCCGAGCCGGGATGCGGCGACCGCCACATTGGCGGCCGAACCGCCGAGGAATTTGCCGAAGGTCTCGACCTGGGCCAGGCCCACACCCGACTGAAGGGGGTAGAGATCGACCCCGATACGGCCCATAGTGATCAGGTCGAAGGGCTGGGCTTCGTGGGCCATGTGCGACGCTCCTTGGGCTGTACCGGGGATGCGGGCCCCGGGGGACCTCCGCCTAACAGGTGTAGGCCGCTGGGACCAGCGCTGTCAATACTTTGTACTGACATTCGGACCTGCTTGTGAAATGATGTCTTAACAAAGTATTGACAGTGGGCGCGCCAAGGGATTGGATCCCGTCCCAGTACTTCTGCCGTATTTGCGGCGCACGACCCGGACATGCCAAGATCCCGGGCCCCGGATCTTTGAGATCCCTCTCCCTTTCCCCCGCAAGCACAGTGAGGTGCCAGGAAAGATGGACCGCTCCACTCACCACCGCTCCCGCAGAATCGTCCCCGTAGTGGCGGTCGCCGCGGCAGCTGCCCTGACCCTCGCAGGCTGCTCCAGCAGCTCCGGGGGCAAGAAGTCCGAAGAGGGCGGGTCGGGCGCCTCGGCGGGCAAGGCCACCACACCCCGGATGACGGTCGCGCTCGTGACGCACCAGTCGCCCGGTGACACCTTCTGGGACATCGTCCGCAAGGGTGCCCAGGCCGCCGCGGCCAAGGACAACATCAAGCTGATCTACTCGGCCGACCCGAACGCGGGCAACCAGGCCAACCTGGTGCAGAACGCGATCGACCAGAAGGTCGACGGCATCGCGATCACCCTCGCCAAGCCGGACGCCATGAAGGATGTCGTGAGCAAGGCGACGGCCGCGAAGATCCCCGTGGTGGGCCTCAACTCCGGTGTCAGCGACTGGCAGAAGCTCGGCCTGATGGAGTTCTTCGGCCAGGACGAGAGCGTGGCCGGCGAGGCGTTCGGCAAGAAGCTGAACGAACTCGGCGCCAAGCACACCGTCTGTGTCGTCCAGGAGCAGGGCAACGTCGGCCTCACCCAGCGCTGCGACGGCGTGAAGAAGACCTTCTCCGGCAAGACCGACGTCCTGTACGTCAACGGCACCGACATGCCGTCGGTGAAGTCGACGATCACCGCCAAGCTCAAGACCGACAAGTCCATCGACTACGTCACCACGCTCGGCGCCCCGTTCGCGCTGACCGCGGTGCAGTCGGTGTCCGACGCGGGCAGCAAGGCGAAGATCGCGACCTTCGACCTGAACAAGGACCTCACCACGGCCATCAGCAAGGGCACGATCCAGTTCGCGGTCGACCAGCAGCCGTACCTGCAGGGCTACCTGGCGATCGACTCGCTGTGGCTCTACAAGAACAACGGCAACTACATGGGCGGCGGTGAGCAGCCCGTGCTGACCGGCCCGGCGTTCGTCGACAAGTCCAACGTCGACGCGGTGGCGGCGTTCGCCGCGAAGGGCACCCGGTGATGAGTATGACCCAGCACGCCGAGCCGGCGGTGGACACACCGCCGGCCCCCGGCCCCAAAGAGGCCGACGGCAGGACCTCACAACGCCCGCTGGTCTTCAAGCTGTTGGCACGACCGGAGGTGGGCGTCTTCCTCGGCGCCGCCGCCGTCTACATCTTCTTCCTGATCGCCGCGCCCCCGGTGCGCGACGGCAGTTCGATGGCGACGGTCCTGTACCAGTCGTCGACGATCGGCATCATGGCGCTGCCGGTGGCACTGCTGATGATCGGCGGCGAGTTCGACCTGTCGGCCGGTGTCGCGGTGATCAGCTCGGCGCTCACCGCGAGCATGCTCAGCTACCAACTCACCATGAACGTGTGGGTCGGTGTGATCGTCGCGCTGCTCGTGTCGCTGGCGATCGGCGCGTTCAACGGCTGGATGGTCGTCAAGACCGGACTGCCCAGCTTCCTGATCACCCTGGGCACCTTCCTGATCCTCCAGGGCGCCAACCTCGCCGTCACCAAGATGGTCACCACCAACGTGGCCACCGACGACATCAGCAACATGGACGGCTTCGACCAGGCCAGGAAGATCTTCGCCTCGTCCTTCGACATCGGCGGCGTCCAGGTCAAGATCACCGTCTTCTACTGGCTGGTCTTCGCGGCCATCGCCACCTGGGTGCTGCTGCGCACCAAGTACGGCAACTGGATCTTCGCGGTCGGCGGCAACAAGGACAGCGCCCGCGCGGTCGGTGTCCCGGTCACCTTCACCAAGATCTCGCTGTTCATGCTGGTCGGCTTCGGCGCCTGGTTCGTCGGCATGCACCAGCTCTTCACCTTCAACACCGTGCAGTCCGGCGAGGGCGTCGGCCAGGAGCTCATCTACATCTCCGCGGCCGTCATCGGCGGCTGCCTGCTGACCGGTGGCTACGGCTCGGCGATCGGCCCGGTCTTCGGCGCCTTCATGTTCGGCATGGTCCAGCAGGGCATCGTCTACGCCAACTGGAACCCCGACTGGTTCAAGGCGTTCCTCGGTGTGATGCTGCTCGGCGCCGTGCTCATCAACTTGTGGGTCCGCCAGTCGGCGACCCGGAGGTGACCTCATGACATCCATCGACAAGGCCGGCACCCACGGCGAGATCATCCCGGACACCGTCCCCGAGAAGGGGGCGAAGGACGCGCCGATCGTCGAACTGCGCAACGCCGGCAAGTCCTACGGCAACATCCGCGCCCTGCACGGCGTCGACCTCCAGGTCTTCCCCGGCCAGGTCACCTGCGTGCTCGGCGACAACGGCGCGGGCAAGTCGACCCTCATCAAGATCATCTCGGGCCTGCACCAGCACACCGAGGGCGAGTTCCTCGTCGACGGCGTCCCGGTGCGCTTCTCCACCCCGCGCGAGGCCCTCGACAAGGGCATCGCGACGGTCTACCAGGACCTGGCGACCGTGCCGTTGATGCCGGTGTGGCGCAACTTCTTCCTCGGCTCGGAGATGACCAAGGGCCCCTGGCCCATCCGCCGTCTCGACATCGACCGGATGAAGAGGACCGCCGATCACGAACTGCGCGAGATGGGCATCATCCTGGACGACCTGGAGCAGCCCATCGGCACCCTCTCCGGCGGCCAGCGCCAGTGCGTGGCGATCGCCCGCGCCGTCTACTTCGGTGCCCGCGTCCTGATCCTGGACGAGCCGACCGCCGCGCTCGGCGTCAAGCAGTCCGGTGTGGTCCTGAAGTACGTCGCCGCGGCCCGCGAGCGCGGTCTGGGCGTCATCTTCATCACGCACAACCCGCACCACGCCTACATGGTCGGCGACCACTTCAGCGTGCTGCGCCTGGGCACCATGGAACTCTCCGCCTCCCGTGCCGAGGTCAGCCTCGAAGAGCTGACCAACCACATGGCCGGCGGCACCGAACTCGCCGCACTCAAGCACGAGTTGTCCCAGGTGCGTGGCGTCGACGTGGAGGAGCTGCCGGAGGCGAAGGACCTCACCGGATCCGTGGCGACCGCCTCCGAGGGGAAAGCCTGAGATGGCGAACGTCCTGGACCGCATCAGGGTCGGCTCCGCGCCCGACTCCTGGGGCGTCTGGTTCCCCGACGACCCGCAGCAGGTGCCCTGGGAACGTTTCCTGGACGAGGTCGCCCAGGCCGGCTACCCGTGGATCGAGCTGGGCCCGTACGGCTATCTGCCGACCGACCCGGCCCGCCTCACCGACGAGCTCGCGGGGCGCGAGCTCAAGGTCTCGGCCGGCACGGTCTTCACGGGCCTGCACCGCGGCCCGTCCGTCTGGGAGTCCACCTGGGAGCACGTGAGCCAAGTGGCCGCGCTCACCCGGGCGATGGACGCCAGGCACCTGGTCGTCATCCCGTCGTTCTGGCGCGACGACAAGACCGCCGAGATCCTGGAACCGCCGGAGCTGACCGCCGAGCAGTGGGCCCATCTGACCAAGGGCATGGAACGGCTCGGCCACGAGGTGAAGGAGGTCTACGGCCTCGACATCGTCGTGCACCCGCACGCCGACACCCACATCGACACCGAGGACCACGTCGAGCGCTTCCTCGACTCGACCGACTCCGAACTGGTCAACCTCTGCCTGGACACCGGTCATTACGCCTACTGCGGCGGCGACAGCGTCAAGCTGATCGAGACCTACGGCGAGCGCATCGGCTACCTCCACCTCAAGCAGGTCGACCCGGGGATCCTCGCCGACGTCGTCGCGAACGAGGTCCCGTTCGGGCCCGCCGTGCAGCGCGGTGTGATGTGCGAACCACCCACCGGCGTACCGGAGTTGGGGCCGGTCCTGGAGGCCGCGCAGCGGCTCGGCGTGGAGCTGTTCGCCATCGTCGAGCAGGACATGTACCCGTGCGAGCCGGACAAGCCGCTGCCCATCGCGGAGCGCACCCGCAAGTTCCTGAGGTCCTGCGGCGCCTGACCACCCGAGGGGGACGACCATGGCTCAGCGTGGAACGCTAGGAGTGGCCGTCGTCGGCACCGGCAAGATGGGCGCCGACCACGTCCGCCGAATCCAGGAAGTCACCAGCGGTGCCCGGGTGAGCGCCGTGGTGGACGTCGACGCGGAGCGCGCGAAGGCCGTCGCCGCCCGGGTCGACGGCTGCACCGCCTACACCGACCCGGCCGCCGCGATGGCGGCGGCCGACGTCGACGCCGTCCTGATCGCCTCGCCGGGGCCCGCCCACGAAGCGGCGCTGCTGACGGCGTTCGAACACGGTCTGCCGGTGCTGTGCGAGAAGCCGCTCACCCCGGACGCGGCCTCGGCCCTGCGCGTCCTCGAAGCCGAACGGAAGCTGGGCCGACGGCTGGTCCAGGTGGGCTTCATGCGGCGCTACGACGCCGAGTACCTGCGACTCAAGTCCCTGTTGCGGACAGGCCAGTTGGGCAGACCTCTCCTGCTGCACAACCGGCACCGCAACGTCGCCTCCGCGCCCGGCTGGCGCAGCGAGATGCTGATCAACGACTCCGTCGTGCACGAGATGGACGTGACCCGCTGGCTCCTGGACCAGGAGATCACCGCGGTCACGGTACTGCGCCCGAGACCGTCCGCGAACGCCCCGGACGCCTTGCAGGACCCGCAGTTCGTCGTCTTCGAGACGGACGGCGGTGCCGTCGTCGACGTCGAGATCTTCGTCAACTGCGGCTTCGGCTACCAGGTCCAGGCCGAGGTGGTCTGCGAACGCGGCACCGCCCGCATCGGCGACGGCCACGCCATGGTCACCAACATGGCAGGACGCTGGGGCGGCACCATCGCCCAGGACTTCACCGAACGCTTCGCCGACGCCTACGACCGCGAACTGCGGACCTGGGTCGACGCCACCCGCGCCGGCGAGGTCATCGGCCCCAGTGTCTGGGACGGGTACGCGGTGGCGGCCGTGTGCGAGGCGGGGGTGCGGTCGCTTGAGGACGGCGGCCGGGTGGAGGTGGAACTGGTGGAGCGGCCGAAGCTGTACGGCTGATGGCTTCCGTCGTCGACCACGGACAGGGCGCAACCTCCAAGTGCCTGCGGTCGTCCTCTGATGGACGGCGAGGGGGCTGCGGATGGGTGTCCTGCGGATGGCGCTGCCGGTGACGCGCGTGGCGGCCCGTGTCACGCCGGGAGTGGGCCGACGGCTCCTCGGCGCGACGCTGCTGCGCTGCGTCATGCCGAACTGGGTGCTGTTGCGACCGTCGCCGGTCGCGCGCCGGGTGGCGTGGGCGGCGGAGGCGGTCGAGCTGTACCGGTCCGCCGGCACGGAGATGCGCCCGGACGGGCTGGCCCGCGCCCTGGTGCTGCACGGCCAGGTGTTGCTGCTCGCGGAGCGGTACGAGGAAGCGATCGCGGCGGTGGACGCCTCGACGGCGGTGCCGGGGGCGCGGCCGTCGCCGGCGCAGACCGCGGGCGCCCTGCGCACCCGGGCGCAGGCCCTCCTGGACGCGGGCAGGGCCGAGGACGCTCTGGCGCCGGCCCGGGAGTGCGTGGAGCGGTATCGCGGCGCTCCGCTCCCGGCCCGCCGCGACCGGTCCTTGGGCGGGCTGCCCCTCGCACTGCTCACCGTCGCCCTGGTGCTGGGAAGGCTCGGTCGCGTGGCCGAGTCGGTGGCGGTGCACGAGGAGTGCGCGGAGATCCTACGAGCCATGCCCGTACGGCAGTTGGGACGGTTCGGGCTGACTCGGCCGAGGGTGCTTGTCGAGCTGATCGACGGCCTCGGGGCCCTCGGCCGGCACGAGGAGGCCCTGGCGCTCGGCGCGGAGGCGGAAGAGGCTCTGCCGGGAACGGTCGCGTGGGTCAGCCCGGAGCTAGTCCATTACCTGCGCGTACGGCTCTCCACAGCGCTGGCCCGCAGCCGCCTCGCGACGGGCCGGACCGCGGAGGCGCGCGACACGGCCGAGGAGGCGGTCGCGCAGGCCCGCGAGGGGGTGGTACGCCATCCCGTACGCGGACCCCTCTGGTTGGCCGACGCGCTGGGCTGTCTGGCCTTGGTTCTGCGCGAAGTGAAGGCCCATGAGGAGGAGTTGGGCGTCCGACGGGAGCTGGTGGACCTCTACGCGCGGCTCGCGGCCGACCGTTCGACGGACTACGAGACGTACCTCGTCGACGCTCTGGCCGCTCTGTCCGCCGTGCACGACGCCCTCGGTGAGCACGCCGGGTCCGTCGCCGCGACCGAGCGGGGCGTGGTCGTCCTACGGGGTCTCGTGGAGCGAGACCCGGCCGCCTTCGAGCCCCATCTCGCCCGCCGGCTGGCCGACTTGAGCATCGATCAGCAGAACGCCGGTGAGGTGGAGCGCGCGGTGGCGACCGCTCGGGAGGCAGTGGCACTCAGTCGTCGGCTGGCTGAGACCGACTGGCAGCGGTACACACCGCTGACGGCCCGTCAACTCCGGGTCCTGGGAGCCGGTTTGCGCCGCACCGGTGATCATGCTGGGGCCGTGGCGAGTCATGCGGAGGCCGAGGCCCTGCTGCGCGATGTGGTGGAGCAGTCCGATGACGGTCGGCACGTGGCGGACCTGGACCGGACCCGTCTCCTCCTTGCCCGGGCACTGCGCCGGGCCGCCACGGCCGACGGTGTCGCCGACGCCGTACCGGCCCTGCGCTCCCTGCTCGCCCTCACCCACCGCACCGACGCCACCGCCGTCCACGCCACCTGCGTCAGGGCCTTCGCCGAGGCATGTGAAGAGCATCAGGACGACGTCGTACGAGAGTGGGAGCGGGTGACGGGCGAGCCGTACCCGACCTTCGTCTACCGGTGCACGACCGACCGCGGCCGCGGCTCGAAGCCCGCCGCCCGGTAGGACGCGTCGATCAGTGTCATCGTCGCCACCGCGTCGTCCGCGTCCAGCGGCAGCGGCTCGCCGTCACGTACCCGGGCCGCGAACGCCTCCAGTTGGTAGGTGTACGAGGACCTGGTGCCGAGGCGTTCCGTGCGCTCGCCCTTCGCCGTGCGGACCACGACCCGGTCGTCGAGCTGGGGAAGGACGAAGTTCGGGGCGCTCACCTCGCCTTCCGTACCCACGACCCGAAGGCTCATCTCCAACTCGTCGTACGCCATGTGGCAGCGCGCGGTGCCGGTGGCGCCGTCGGGGTACTCCAGCTCGGTGTCCAGCCACTCGTCGACCCCGGGCGCGCCCGCCCGTTCGCCGCCCCGGGCGGAGACGAGCCGTGGGGCGCCGCCCGCCCAGGGGGCGAGCCGGCGCAGCGCGTGCAGGCCGTAGCAGCCCAGGTCCATCGAGGCGCCGCCGGCGAGCGGGAGGGACCAGCGCGGGTCGGTGTCGGGCGGGGCGGGGATCGCGACCATGGCCTCGACCCGGCGCAGTGTCCCGATCTCGCCGCTCGCGAGGATCTCGTGCAGGCGCCGGGTGACCGGGTGGAACAGGTAGTGGAAGGCCTCCATGAAGACCGTCCCGGCCTTCGCCGCCGCCTCCCGGACCTCGGCCGCCTCCTCGGCGTTGCTCGCCGACGGCTTCTCCGACAGGACGTGCTTGCCGGCCGCGAGGGCGGCGAGGTTCCACGGGCCGTGCAGCCCGTTGGCGAGCGGGTTGTAGACGACGTCCACCTCGGGGTCGGCCAGCAGATCGGCGTAGGAGTCGGAGACCCGCTCCACGCCGTGCTCGGCCGCGAAGGCCTCGGCGCGGGACCGGTCGCGCGCCGCCACCGTGACGAGGCGGTGGCCGGTCGCGCGGGCCGGTTCGACGAGGGCGCGCTCGGTGATCCGCGCGGCTCCCAGGATTCCGATGCGCAGGGGTTCTCGGACCGGTTCGCTCATGGCTGCGGCTCCTGTTCGACAGGTTCGGCAAGGGTGTTCCGGGCGCCGGAGGCCGGTCCCGCGCCCGGAACGTCTGGGGGGCAGCCGGTCAGGCGCCGCGGACCTCGGCGATCGTCACCGGTCGGTGCTCCTGCAGCGAGAGCGTGCAGGCGTCGGCGATCCAGCCGGCCTCCAGCGCGTCCGCCACCGTGCAGGGGGAGGGGCGGGTGCCCGCCACGACCTCGGTGAACGCGGTGAGTTCGGCGCGATAGGCCCCGGCGAAGCGGTCCATGAAGAAGTCGTACGGGACCCCTGCCGGGAAGGTCACGCCGGGCTCGACCGAGCGGAGCGGGAGCCGGTCCTCCAGGCCCACGGCGATGGTGTCGTCGAAGCCGTGGATCTCCATGCGCACATCGTGACCCCGGCCGTTGTGGCGGGAGTTGGAGACCACCGCGATCGTGCCGTCGTCCAGCGTGAGGACCGCGCCGGTGGTGTCGGCGTCGCCCGCCTCCTTGATGTACTCGGCACCCCGGTTGCCGCCGACCGCGTACACCTCGGTCACCTCGCGGCCGGTCACCCAGCGGATGATGTCGAAGTCGTGCACCGAGCAGTCCCGGAAGATGCCACCGGAGGCGGCGATGTACGCGGCCGGAGGCGGCGCCGGGTCGAGCGTGGTCGAGCGGACGGTGTGCAGCTTGCCCAGCTCGCCCGACCGCACGGCCGCCCGGGCGGCGACGAAACCGGCGTCGAAGCGCCGGTTGTAGCCGATCTGGATCGGCACGTCGCTGTTCTCGACGGCCTTGAGGACCCGCACGCCCTCGGCCATCGTCCTGGCGACCGGCTTCTCGCAGAAGACCGGGATCCCGGCCTCGACGGCGGCCAGGATCAGGCTCGGGTGGGCGTCGGTCGCGGCGGCGATCACCACACCATCCACGCCGGCGGCCAGCACGGCCTCGGGGGAGTCCGCGACCTCGGCGCCGAAACGCTCGGCGGCGGCCTTGGCCGCCTCCGCGAACGGGTCGGCCAGGACGAGCGACTCGACCGCGTCGAGTCCGGAGAGGGTCTCGGCGTGGAAGGCGCCGATGCGGCCGAGGCCGAGGATTCCGATGCGCATGAGGGTCTTGCTCCTTGGGAGGTACGGGGTTCTTGCGGAGGGGTCCCGGTGGGCGGACAGGTCCCGGTCGAGCGGGGAGCGCCTGGGGGAGAGGGCCTAGTCGAGGCCGCCCAGTACGTTCTGGTCCCAGTCGATCACCGAACCGGTGACCACGCCCGACCGGTCCGACAGCAGGAGGACCACGAAGTCGGCGATCTCGTCGGGCTGACCGAGCTTGCCCATCGGCAGCGTGGCCGCAGCCTCCTCGCGCCAGCCGTCGTCGGCGCCGTGGAAGGCCTTCTGCGTGGCGTCCTCGCCCTCGGTCGCCGTCCAGCCGATGTTCAGGCCGTTGATCCTGACCCGGTCCCAGCGGTGGGCGTGCGCCGCGTTGCGGGTCAGCCCGATCAGGCCCGCCTTCGCGGCCACGTAGGGGGCGAGGAACGCCTGCCCGCCGTGCGCCGAGGACGTGATGATGTTGACGACCGTGCCGGGCGCCTTGCGTCCCAGCATGTCGGCGACGGCCGCCTGCATGGCGAAGAAGGGCGCCTTCAGGTTGATCGCGATGTGCTTGTCGAACAGCTCCGGCGTGGTGTCCAGGAGCGTGCCCCGGCTGGTGAGCCCGGCCGAGTTGACGAGACAGTCGACGCGACCGTAGGCGGCGACGACGTCGCCCACGGCGGTCTTCGCCTGGTCGGCGTCGGCGAGGTCGGCGCGGATGAACATCGCCTTGCCGCCGGCGGCCGTCAGCTCGGTCACCAGCTCCTCGCCCGGTGCCGGGCGGCGCCCGGTCACGGCCACGACCGCGCCCTCGCGGACCGCGGCCCGGGCGATCGCGGCGCCCACACCCTGGCTGCCGCCGTTGACCAGGACGACCTTGTCGTCTAGAAGGCCCATGATGCTCCTCAGCTCTCGCGCCGCTCGGCGCAGGCCCGCAGCTCGTCCCGCAGAGCCCGGGGTGTCCATGTCTCGCGCAGCGCCCGTCGCACCACGTCCGCCTGCGAGGGCGGGGCGAGGCCGTCGACCGGTGGGTCGCTGTCGAGGTTGGTCGGGAAGGGATAGCCCTCGGCGCTCGCGGCGATCACGTGCTCCAGCCACTGCTCGCCGACGCCCTCGGCGCGGCGCCGCAGCAGGGCGGGGAACACGGCGTTCGCGACCGCCTCGCGGTCCACCGTCTCCATGGCCCGCCCGAACGCGGAGGACACCTGGAGCAGGTTGGCCGCGCGCCGGATGTCCGCGGACCGGTTGGTGCCGGCCGCGTGGAACAGCGCGGGGTTGAAGAAGGCCGCGTCGCCCTTGGCGAGGGGGAGCTGCACGTGGTGCGCCTCGAAGTACTCCCGGAACCGAGGCAGCCGCCAGGCCAGGTAGCCCGGCTCGTACTTCTGCGAGTGCGGCAGGTACATCGTCGGCCCGGACTCGACCGGCATGTCGCAGTGCGCCACCGCGCCCTGGAGGGTCAGCACGGGGGAGAGGGCGTGCACGTGCGCCGGGTAGGCGGCGGCGACCTCGTTGGACAGGAAGCCCAGGTGGTAGTCCCGGTGCACGGTCTGCGCCGCGCCGCCCGGGTTGACCACGTTGACCTGCGAGGTGACCTGGTAGCCCGGGCCCAGCCAGGCGGCCGAGACCAGCGCCAGCACGTCGTTCGCGTAGTAGTCGGCGAACGTCTCGGGGTCGTACAGGGCCGCCTTCTCCAGCGCGTTCCACACCCGGTCGTTGGCGCCCGGCTTCGCGAAGTGGTCCCCGGCGCCCGCGCCCGAGGCACGCTGCTCGGCGATCAGCGCGTCGAACACGGCGCTCATCCGGTCGACCACGGACAGGTCGGGGAAGGCGCCCTTGAGGACCACGATCCCGGGCCCGTCGGCGAACGCCCGGACCAGTTCGGCCTGGACCTCGGCGCGCTCCTCTCTCCTGCGCAGGAGGTCACTGTCGTAGACGAGCACGTTCCGCTCGACGCCCGCGGCATACGGGTAATCGGCGAGGTCGGTGGTCGATTCGACGAGTGTGCGGAAGGCGTCGAGGTCGCAGTCCTGCTCGGACAGCCACGTACGGCGGTGTACGGAAAGGAGGGACATCGGCGTCCTCTCGGTCAACGGAGCGAGCCAGCTCTGTCATTCTTGTCATTACAAACCCCTCGAACAACCAGCAGGCAGCCATCAAAAACCCTTCAAGGAGTCGGCCGTGGGTCACCCCTTCCCGATCCGGGAGATCGCACGTCAGGCGGGTCTGAGCGAGGCCACGGTGGACCGGGTGCTGAACGGCCGGGGCGGGGTCCGGGAGAGCACTCAGCGCGAGGTGCGCCAGGCGATCGCGGACCTGGACCGCCAGCGCACCCAGGTCCGGCTGGTCGGACGCACCTTCATGATCGACATCGTGATGCAGACGCCCGACCGCTTCTCCACCGCGGTCCGCGGCGCCCTGGAGACGGAGCTTCCCTCCCTCCACCCGGCCGTCGTGCGCTCGCGCTTCCACTTCCGCGAGACGGGCCCGGTACAGGAACTCACCAAGACCCTGGACCGCATCGGACGGCGGGGCTCGCAGGGCGTGATCCTCAAGGCGCCGGACGTCCCCGACGTCACCGCCGCCGTGGCCCGCCTCGCGGAGGCCGGCATCCCCGTCGTCACCCTGGTGACCGACCTGCCCGCCACCGCCAGGCTCGCCTACGTCGGCATCGACAACCGGGCCGCCGGCGCGACCGCCGCGTACCTCATGGGCCAGTGGCTCGGCGACCGCCCCGGTAACGTCCTCACCAGCCTCAGCAGCGGCTTCTTCCGCAACGAGGAGGAGCGCGAGATGGGCTTCCGCAGCGCGATGCGCACCCGGCACCCCGAGCGCGCCCTGGTCGAGATCGCCGAGGGCCAGGGCCTGGACGCCACGCAGTACGACCTGGTCCGGGCGGCCCTTGAGCGCGACCCGGACATCCGGGCCGTCTACTCCATCGGCGGCGGCAACATCGCCACCCTCAGGGCCTTCGAGGACCTGGGCCGCGAGTGCGCGGTGTTCGTCGCGCACGACCTCGACCACGACAACACCCGTCTGCTGCGCGCGCACCGCCTGTCCGCCGTGCTCCACCACGACCTGCGCCAGGACATGCGGGAGGCCTGCCACATCGTGATGCGCGCCCATGGCGCCCTGCCGCCCGCCGGACCGACCCTGCCGTCCGCCATCCAGGTCGTCACGCCCTACAACATGCCCTCGCAGGCGACGAGTTGAGGGGACGGGAGTGACCACGAGGACCGAACGGGTCGAGATCGAAGGGGTCAGTCTGCTCGCCACGCTCACGCTCGGCGGCGACCTCGGACTGCTCGCGCTGCACGGCAGCAACGAAGGCGGAACGGCGGAACTCGCGCGATCCGTGGCGGACCGCTGCGCAGCCACCAGCCTGGTCTTCACCCAGCCCGGTGTCCGGCGCCCTGTGCACATCCCGTCCCCGCGCATGGCGGTCCGACACTGCGCTCTCCTGCGGGACTTCCTGGCCCATGTCGAGCTGGTGGTCTCCCTGCACGGCCACATGCGCCCCGCGGCACCGCGAGCCATCTTCCTCGGCGGCGGCAACCGGACCGCGGCACGCCTGCTCGCCGACGGACTCGGGGCCCTGCGACCGGAGTTCGAGGCGGTCACCGACCTCGACGAGATCCCCGTGGCGCTGCGCGGACTGCACGCCCGCAACCCGGTGAACCTGGCCCGCCGAGGGGGTGTCCAGGTCGAACTGCCGCTCCCGGCAAGGACGTCGGGGCGGGGCTGGGTCCCGGGCGTCCCGGACATCCCGCCGCCGTCCGTCGCCGACGCGCTGGCCAAGGGCGTGGAGCTGCTGGCGACCCTGCCCGGTGACGGACCCGCGTCCGGGCCCATGTCCGGTCCTACGCCTGGACGTTGACCCAGGTGCCGCTCTCCGCGGACCGCACCATCGCGTCCACCACGGCGGCGCTGTGCACCGCGTCCGGCAGGGTGGCCCCGTACGCGCTGCCCTCCGCGATGGAGCGCAGGAAGCGGTGGGCCTCGATCACCTTGAGGTCGTCGTAGCCCATGGCGTTGGCCGCGCCCGGCTGGAAGGCGGCGAACTCGCCGTCGCCCGGGCCGACATGGACCGTGCTGACGGGCTGGTCCTGGTAGCCGGTGCCGCGGCTGACGCCCAGCTCGTTCATCCGGCGGAAGTCCCAGAACACCGCGCCCTCGGTGCCGTGCACCTCGAAGCCGTAGTTGTTCTGCTCGCCCACCGAGACCCGGCAGGCCTCCAGGACACCGCGGGCGCCGGAGGCGAAGCGCAGCAGGCAGTTGACGTAGTCCTCGTTCTCGACCGGGCCGAGCGCGCCGCCCGTGGCCCGGGTGTGGCCGGCGGTGGCGCCGGTGGGGCGGGCCCGCTCGGGGATGAAGACGGCGGTGTCGGCGGTCAGGGAGGTGATGTCGCCGAGCAGGTGGCGGGCCAGGTCGGCGCCGTGCGAGGCGAGGTCGCCCAGGACTCCGCTGCCGCCGCGCTCGCGCTCGTAGCGCCAGGTCAGGGCGCCGTCGGGGTGGGCCGCGTAGTCGCTGAACAGCCGGATGCGGACGTGGGTGACCGTGCCGATCGCGCCGGAGGAGATCAGCTCGCGGGCGGCCTCGACGGCGGGCGCGTTGCGGTAGTTGAAGCCGACCGCGCCCTGGACGCCGGCCTTGGCGACCGCGTCGGCCACGGCCCGGGCGTCCGCCGGGCTCAGGCCCACCGGCTTCTCGATCCAGATGTGCTTGCCGGCCTCGGCCATCGCCACGCCGATCTCGCGGTGCAGGAAGTTCGGGGCGGTGATGCTGACCGCCTGGACCCGCGGGTCCCGCGCGACCTCGCGCCAGTCGCGGGCCGTCGAGGCGAACCCGAACTGCGCGGCGGCCTCCTCGGCCCGGCCCGGCACCTCCTCGGCGACCGTCACCAGTTGCGGACGCAGGGGCAGCCGGGGGTAGTGGTGCAGGACGCGGGCGTACGCCTGGGTGTGCACCCGGCCCATCCAGCCGAACCCGACGACGGCGACACCGAGCGAATCCACCGCACCCTCCGAACCCACCATGACAGCCCCTCTTTGGACCGGTCCACACTCTGTCCAGCCCACCCTGAAGCCCCTGCTCCACTACTGTCAACCCTCACCGGCCCCTCCACGCGACCCTTTGACAAGCCGTATCAGCACATGGAACGGTCCAGAACATGAAACCGCCGACGATCCGTGACGTGGCCGAGCGGGCCGGCGTGTCCAAGTCGCTGGTCTCGCTCGTGCTGCGCGGCTCCGAGCAGGTGCGCCCCGAGAAACGGGAGGCCGTGCTGCGGGCGGTGGGGGAACTCGGCTACCGGCCCAACGCCGCAGCGCGCAGTCTCAGCGAGCAGCGCACCCGGACGGTCGGCGTGCTCCTCAACGACCTGCGCAACCCCTGGTTCGTCGACCTCCTGGACGGCCTCAACTCCCTGCTGCGCGACAACGGCCTGCACATGCTGCTCGCCGACGCCCGCCTCAACCGCCGCACCGGCGACGACCTCGCAGGCCCCTTCCTGGACCTGGGTGTGGACGGCCTCGTGGTCGTCGGCACCCTTCCGGACCCGGCCGTGCTCGGCACGATCGCCGAGCGGATGCCGGTCGTCGTGGCGGGCGCCCGGGAGCCGGTGCTGCCGGGCGTGGACGTCTGCGCGGGCGACGACGAGCGGGGCGCGCGCCTGGTCACCGAGCACCTCATCGGGCTCGGCCACCGCAGGATCGCGCACATCGCCGGGTACGGAGCCGTCGGCGAGCTGCGCCGCCGCAGCTTCGAGGCGACGATGCGGGCGCACGGCCTCGCGGACGGGGCACGGGTGGAGTCCGGAGACATGACCGAGGAGGGCGGCTACCGCGCCGCCGTCCGGCTGCTCGGCCGCCCGGACCGGCCCACCGCTCTCCTCGCCGTCAACGACATCACCTCCGTCGGCGCCCTGTCGGCGGCCGAGGAACTGGGGCTGCGTGTACCGACGGACGTCTCGGTGACCGGCTACGACAACACGAGCATCGCCCGGCTGCGCCACGTCTGGCTGACCACGGTCGACACGGCCCCGCACGAGGTCGGCCGCCGCGCGGCCCGCTGCCTCCTGGACCGCTTCGAGACACCCGGGGGAGCGGGCCGGGTCCACCTGGCCGCACCGACCCTGAAGATCAGGGGCACCACGGCGGCGCCCGCCGACCTCACAGATTGATCGCGTACGCCTTCCGCAGCGTCTCGTGCACCGTCCACGTCGTACGGTCGCCCGCGCGCAGCACGGCCAGGTCGCCGGGCCCGACCCGCAGCGTCGCCCCGCCCTCGACCTCGATCGTCGCCGACCCGCTGACCACCACGAACAGCTCGTCCGCCTCGGTGTCCGTGACGACCCCCGGCGTGATCTGCCAGATGCCCCGGATCTGCCGCCCGTCCGCCGACTCCCAGACCACCTTGCCGGTCACCTCGGGCGTTCCGGAGACGATCTGCGCGGGGTCGAGGGGCTCGGGTTCGAGCTCGACGTCGGGGATGCGGAGTACGAAGCTGTCGGTCATACCAGGACCCTAGCGAGGGCGTCCGCCGACCGGGCGTGGACAGTGTGTGCGGTATCGGCCCAGGTGGGAGGACACTTCGTCGGGCGGCCCCGGCTGGCGCGGCGGCCCGGGCCGGGTGATCGTCGATGGCATGACGGACTCCACGACGGCCGTCCCCGCGCCGCGACAGCACGACACGCGCGAGATGATCCTCTTCGGCGGTGTCTACGGCTCCGTACTGGCCTGCTCGATGGTCGCGGCGCTCACCCAGTACGGCCACACCTCCCAGGACAGCCGCCTCTACGACGCCGCCTGGCTGTTGGTGACCGCGGCCGCCTCCGCTCTCGCGCACGGCTACGCCCACTACATCGCCGAGCGCGCCCCGCACCGCCGCGGGGACGCCCTGCGCGTCCTCGCCGACGAGTGGCCCCTGGTCACGGCGGTGCTGCCGACGGTGCTGGTGCTCGCCGGAGCGGGCTGGGGGTGGTGGCCGGCGGACGACGTGGAGTACGCGGCGTTCGCCCTGAACATCGTGCTGCTGTTCACGCTGGGCCTGGTGACGGCCCGGTGGTCGCACCGGAGTTGGCCCGTCGCCGTGGCCATCGGGGCGGTGGACGCGCTGCTGGGGGTGGTCGTGGTGGTGGCCAACGCGGTCATCAAGTAGCCCGCGAACGGCATGAGTTGCCCGGGCGCGACGGACGGCCGCCACCCGCAGCAGCGGACAACGGCCGTCGGTGGAGTGGTGGTTGAGGTGTCAGGCCGTCGCCGTGACGGCCTCGGGGCGGTCTTCCGACTCGGGCGCCGCCGGGGCCTGCCGGCGCGGGATGAAGGAGGCGACGAGAAAGGCGAGCAGGGCGGCGCCGGCGCCGATGGCCATGACGACCTTGAAGCCGCTCTCCGACGGGAGGGCGTGTCCGCCGAAGTCGGTGGTCATCCGGGCCAGGATGACGCCGGCGAGGGCGCTGGCGAGGCTGGTGCCCAGGGAGCGCATCAGGGTGTTGAGACTGTTGGCGGCACCGGTCTGGGAGGGGTCGACCGCGCCCATGATCAGGGCGGGCATGGCGCCGTAGGTGAAGCCGACGCCGGCGCCGATGATGCAGGAGACCAGGATGAGGTGCCAGACCTCGCTCATCAGCACGATGTTGAGGGCGTAGCCCGACGCGACGATCAGCGCGCCGATCATGAGGGTGATCTTGGGGCCCTTGGCCTTGGTGACCCGTGCGGACACGGCGGACAGGGCCATCATGACCAGGCCTTGCGGGGCGAGCACCAGTCCGACGGTCAGCATCGACTTGCCGAGGCCGTAGCCGGTCTGCTCGGGCAGCTGCAACAGCTGGGGCAGCACCAGGGACATCGCGAACATCGAGAAGCCGAGCGCGACCGAGGCCAGGTTGGTGAACAGCACCTGCGGCCTGGCGGTCGTCCGCAGGTCGACCAGCGGCTGCCCGGCACGCAGCTCCCACCAGCCCCAGGCCGGCAGGATCAGCACGGCCGCGGCGCCCAGGCCGACAGTGGTGCCCGAAGTCCAGCCCCAGTCACCGCCCTTGGAGACGGCGAGCAGCAGGGAGAGCAGACCCGCGGAGAGCCCGAGCGAACCGACCAGGTCGAAGCGGCCACGGGTGCGCACCTTGGACTCGGGCACGATCAGCAGCACCATCACGAAGGCGACGGCACCCAGCACCGCCGAGGCCCAGAACAGGATGTGCCAGTCCCACTTGTCGGCGATGAACGCGGCCGTCGGCAGCCCCAGCGCACCGCCCACGCCGAGCGAGGCGCTCATCAACGCGGTGGAACCCGCCAGCCGGTCGGCGGGCAGTGCGTCCCGCATGATGCTGATGCCCAGCGGCACCACGGCGGCCGAGAGGCCCTGCAGCGCGCGACCGATGATCATCGGTACGAGCGAGTCGGCCAGCGCGCAGACCACGGAGCCGGAGACCAGCAGGACGATGCTGACCAGCAGCATGCGCCGCTTGCCGATCATGTCGCCGAGGCGTCCGACGACGGGCGTCGCCACCGCCGCCGCCAGCAGGGTGGCGGTGACCGCCCAGGCGGTGTTGGAGGCGGAGGCGTGCAGCAGCGTGGGCAGCTCCGGGACGATCGGGATGACCAGGGTCTGCATCAGCGAGACGACGATTCCGGCGAGAGCAAGGACCGCCACCACGGCGTTCGGCTTCGGCGGCGCGGCTGTCCCCGCGTCGGCGGGTCGGGTCAGGGCGTCGGACATGGCTGTGCCTCCGGCAGGAGTTTTTTGCTTGACTTACGCAAGCATAAACAGGATTGATTGACTTAAGCAAGTGGATGGCATGTCGAGAGGCTGCGGGCAATACGGCAGACAAAATTGTTGACAATCTTGTTTGGCTAGATTTAGGTTCGACAGGCACTCACTCAGGGAGGGCACGATGCTCAAGGAAGCCCGTCCGAGCACCGGGGAGCAGGCCAAGCAGCACGCGCTCGCGCAGCTGCGGCAGGCGATCCTGCACGGCGAGATGGCACCGGCACAGCGACTGGTGGAGAACGAGCTCGCCGAGCAGTTCGGTGTGACCCGGGCCAGCATCCGTGCGGCACTCATCGACCTGGAGTCCCAGGGGCTGGTCGAACGGATCCGCAACCGGGGTTCGCGGGTGCGGGTGGTGACCGTGGAGGAAGCGGTCGCCATCACCGAGTGCCGCATGGCCCTCGAAGGCCTGTGCGCGGCCAAGGCCGCCACCCTGGCCAGCGACGAGCAGCTCGACGAACTCACGGTGCTGGGCACGGCGATGACCAAGGCCGTGGCCGACGGTGAGCCGGTGACCTACTCCGAGCTCAACCAGGAGCTGCACACCAAGGTCCGGGAGTACTCGGGCCAGGCGACGGCCGTGGATCTGCTGGAGCGGCTCAACGCCCAACTGGTGCGGCACCGCTTCCAGTTGGCGTTGCGGCCGGGGCGTCCGCAGCACTCCCTGAACGAGCATCTGGCGATGATCGAGACGATCAGGTCCAGGGATCCGCAGGCGGCCGAGGCGGCCGTCCGCGCCCATCTCATGAGCGTGATCGAGGCGTTGCGCGACTGATTCGCGCCGAGGACACGCACGGGGGGTGGGCGCCCACCTGTCCACAAGGAGATTCGAGCAATGACCCAGGCCAACGCGCCCGCCACCCCACGATCCACGCTCGTCGTCACGGCGCACGCCGGGGATTTCGTGTGGCGGGCGGGCGGCGCCATCGCCCTGGCCGCCGCCCGCGGGGAGAAGGTCACCGTCGTGTGTCTGACCTTCGGCGAACGCGGTGAGTCCGCCAAGGCGTGGCGGGAGGGCAAGCAGCTGGCGGAGATCAAGGCGATCCGCCGGGACGAGGCCGAGCGGGCCGCCGCCGCCCTGGGCGCCGAGGTCCGCTTCTTCGACGCGGGCGACTATCCGCTGGTCGCCACCGCCGAGTTGACCGACCGGCTCGTCGCCGTCTACCGCGAGACCCAGCCGGACGTGGTGCTCACCCATCCGGCCGAGGACCCGTACAACGGCGACCACCCGGCCGCCAACCGGATGGCGCTGGAGGCCCGCATCCTCGCGCAGGCCATCGGCTACCCGGGCGAGGGCGACATCATCGGCGCCCCGCCCGTCTTCTGCTTCGAGCCGCACCAGCCGGAGATGAGCGGCTTCAAGCCCGAGGTCCTGCTCGACATCACCGAGGTGTGGGACACCAAACGCAAGGCGATGGAGTGCCTGGGCGCCCAACAGCACCTCTGGGCCTACTACACCGACCTCGCCGTCCGCCGAGGCGTCCAGCTCAAGCGCAACGCGGGCCCGAACCTGGGACTCGCCCACACCACCATGGCCGAGGCCTACATGCGGCCGTTCCCGCAGATCGCGAAGGAGCTGGCATAGCCATGGGCGGTGTGATCGTCACCAACCCGCCGAAGGCGGACGCGAAGGACGTCGACGCGCTGGCCGGCTTCGGCGTGGCCACCATCAGCGAGGCGATGGGCCGCACCGGTCTGCTGGGACCGTCGATTCGCCCTGTCCAGCAGGGAGTTCGGGTCGCGGGCACCGCGGTCACCGTGCTCGGCTGGCCCGGCGACAACCTCATGATCCACGCGGCCGTGGAGCAGTGCGGCGAGGGCGACATCCTCGTCGTCACCACCACCTCCCCGTGCACGGACGGCCTGTTCGGCGAGCTGTTCGCCACCGCGCTGCACCACCGCGGGGTGCGTGGCGTCGTCCTCAACACGGGCATCCGCGACACCCAGGAACTGCGCGACATGGGCTTCCCCGCCTGGTCCCGCGCCGTCTCCTCGCAGGGCACCGTCAAGGCCACCGGCGGCTCGGTCAACGTGCCCATCGCCATCGACGGCCAGGTCGTCCGCCCCGGAGACGTCATCGTCGCCGACGACGACGGCGTGGTGGTCGTACCGCGCGAGCAGGCCCGCGAGACGGCGGAGAGGTCGAAGGCCCGCGAGGCCAAGGAGGCCGCCACCCGCGCCGCCTTCCTCGAAGGCCAACTGGGCCTGGACCGCTACGGGTTGCGGGAGACGCTGAAGCGGCTCGGCGTCGAGTACAGGACCTACGAGGAGTACGCGGGGGAGCGGCCGTGACCGGCGGGCCCGAGGAGGTCCGCTGCATGCTGATGCGCGGCGGCACCTCCAAGGGCGCCTACTTCCTCGCCGAGGACCTGCCGACGGACCCCGCCGAGCGCGACGACCTGCTGCTGCGCGTCATGGGCAGCCCCGACCCGCGCCAGATCGACGGCCTGGGCGGCGCCCACCCGCTGACCAGCAAGGTGGCCGTCGTCTCCGGCTCGGCCGACCCCGAGGCCGACGTCGACTACCTGTTCCTCCAGGTCGCCGTGGACCGCTCTGAAGTCACCGACCGGCAGAACTGCGGCAACATCCTTGCCGGCACAGGCCCGTTCGCCGTCGAGCGGGGGCTCGTGGCCCCCGGAGACGGGGAGACGTCCGTCCGCATCCGCATGCTCAACACCGGGGAACTCGCGATCGCGCGCTTCCCCACGCCGGGCGGGCGGGTCGACTACACCGGCACCGCGGAGATATCCGGCGTCCCCGGCACCGCGGCGCCGGTGGTGATCGAATTCCCGCAGGGCAGCGGCCAGTTGCTGCCCACGGGCCATGTCCGTGACGTGATCGCCGGCACCGAGGTGACCTGCGTGGACAACGGCATGCCGGTCGTCCTGATCCCGGCCGCCGCGCTCGACGTCACCGGCTACGAGGCGCCCAAGGACCTGGAGGAGGACCTCACCCTCGCCGACCGCCTCCGGGAGATCCGCCTGGAGGCGGGCAAGCTGATGGGCCTCGGTGACGTCGAAGGCGCGACTGTGCCCAAGCTCAGCCTGCTGGCGCCGCCCACGGGCGGCGGGGCCGTCATGACCCGCACCTTCATCCCGGTCCGCTGCCACACGTCGATCGGCGTCCTGGGCGCCGCGAGCGTGGCGGCGGGGCTGCTGGTGCCGGGCGGGGTGGGGGAGGGGATCGGCGAGATCCCCGCACCCACGGAGGTCTCTGCATCAGGGGATGCCTCCGTGCGAAGTGTCCGAATGCGCATCGAGCATCCCAGCGGATTCCTGGACATCGAGACCAGCGTGGACGCCGGATCCGAAGGTTCCGCTCCCGTGGTCCGCAGAACCGCGGTCGTACGTACCGCACGAAAGATCTTCGACGGCACGGTCTTCGCTCGACCCGCCGCCCCAACTCCCGCACCCCTACAACCCCTTGGAGACAACGATGGCTCCGCCGCTCGGTGACATCGCCCATATCGGCCACACCCAGCTCTTCACTCCGGACCTGGACGCGAGCGTCGCCTTCTTCACCGACTATCTCGGACTCACCGTCAACGGCGAGGACGGCGACACCGTCCACCTCCGGACCTACGACGACTACGAGCACCACAGCCTGGTCCTCACCGCCCGTGAACGGCCCGGCCTCGGGCGGCTCGCGCTGCGCACCTCCAGCGAGGAGGCCCTTCAACGCCGTATCAAGGCGGTCGAGGAGGCGGGCGGCACCGGCAGGTGGGTCGAGGACGAACCCGGTCTCGGCAAGCTGTACGTCACCACCGACCCGGACGGCCACGAGCACGCCCTGTACTGGGAGAGCGAGTACTACCGGGCGCCCGACGGGCTGAAGCCCGCGCTGAAGAACCAGCCGCAGGCCAAGCCCAACCGGGGCGTCGGAGTCCGCCGGCTGGACCACATCAACTTCCTCGCCGCGGACGTGCTGTCCAGTGCCGAGTTCCAGCAACATGTGCTGGGTGCCCGGCCGACGGAGCAGATCCGGCTCGACAGCGGGCGGATCGCGGCGCGTTGGCTGACGTACACGAACAAGTCCTACGACGTCGTCTACACCGAGGACTGGACCGGTTCGACCGGCCGGCTGCACCACATCGCCTTCGCGACCGACACCCGCGAGGACATCCTGCGCGCGGCCGATCTCGCCATCGACACAGGCGTGTTCATCGAGACGGGCCCGCACAAGCACGCCATCCAGCAGACGTTCTTCCTCTACGTCTACGAGCCGGGCGGCAACCGGATCGAGCTGTGCAACCCGCTCACCCGGCTCGTCCTGGCGCCCGACTGGCCGCTGATCACCTGGACCGAGGAGGAGCGGAAGAAGGGGCAGGCGTGGGGCCTGAAGACCATCGAGTCCTTCCACACGCACGGGACGCCGACAGTCGGCGACCCGGAATGATTGTCGATGAGATTGTTGACAAAAATGTTGACTGTTCGGGGGGTGGCTCCTTAGCGTCTAGCGCACCAAGCACGAGAGGTAACCAACGATGTCCTCCTCCCCGTCCCCCTCCCTGTCCCCTTCGCCCGCCCGCGCGAGCAGACTCGCGCTGATCGTCGTCGGCCTGTGCTGGCTGGCCGTGCTCTTCGACGGGCTCGACATGTTCATCTACGGCTCGGTGCTGCCGCACCTGCTGGAGACGAAGACCTTCGGGCTCACCGCCGACCAGGCCGGCGACCTCGGCAGCTACGCGACCTTCGGCATGCTGGTCGGCGCGCTGACCGCGGGCACCGTCGCGGACCGGATCGGCCGCAAGAAGCTGATGGTCGGCTGCGTGACGCTCTTCTCGCTGGCCTCCGGGATCTGTGCGGTCTCCGGCAGCATCGAGGTCTTCGGCCTGGGCCGGACCCTCGCGGGCGTCGGCCTCGGCGGTCTGCTGCCGACCGCGATCAGCATGGTCTCCGACTACGCCCCGCGCGGTCGCACGGCCATCACCATCGGCATGCTGATGACCGCCCACCACGCGGGCGGCATCCTCTCCGCCTACGTCGCCAAGTGGCTGGTGGATCCGGTCGGTTGGCGCGCCGCCTTCTGGGTGTGCGTGGTCCCGCTGGTCTTCGCGCCGGTGCTCGCGAAGTTCCTGCCCGAGTCGCTGAGCTTCCTGGTCGCCAAGGGACGCGCTGACGAGTCCCGCGAACTCGCCACCCGTTACGACGTCCAACTCCCGGCCGCGGCAGGCAAGAAGACCGCCGCGGACCGCTGGGACGCCCTGGTCGGCCTGTTCCGCGGCGGCGAGTGGATCCAGACCCTGCTGTACTGGCTGGCCTCCTTCGGCGGACTGCTGCTGGTCTACGGCGTCGCCACCTGGCTGCCCACCCTGATGCGCGCCGAGGGCTACGAGCTGGCCAACGCCCTGACCTTCGTCGTCGTCTTCAACCTCGGCGGCATCGTGGGCATGCTCGTCGCGGGGCGCGCCGCCGACCGCTTCGGCGCTCCGCGCATCTCGGCGATCTGGTTCGCCCTCACGGCAGTCGGCGTCTTCCTGCTCGGCGTCCACATGGCGCAGGCCGTGACGATGCTGGTCGTCTTCCTCACCGGCGTCTTCCTCAACAGCGCCCAGACGATGATCTACGCGACCGTCTCGATCCGCTCCACACCCGACTACCGCGCCACCGCCGTCGGCTGGACCTCTGGCATGGGCCGCTTCGGCGCCGTCTTCGGACCGTGGCTGGGCGGTCAGTTGCTCGCCGCGGGCAACGGCGACTGGGGCTTCACCGCCTTCGCGCTCGCCGGTGTCTCGTCCATGGTCTTCATCGGCATCGCGGCGCTGCGCAGCGCCAAGTCCGGCGCGCTGACCGGCAGCGAGCGGAAGCTGGTCACCGCGCACTGACTACCGGCCGTGGAACGACGGACGCCGGCCACCGCACGGGATGCGGGGCCGGCGTCCGTCGCCCTCAACTACCCTGCGGCGCTCAGTCCTTGCCCATCTGGTCCTCGTCCGACAGGTGTTCCACCGTCTTCCCGGTCTCCGTGAACGTCCGTGTCACATGGCCGGAGGAGTACACCCACAGGATCCGCAGCGGTACGTCGCCGATGTTCCGGAAGAGGTGCGGGACCGGCGACGGCACGTAAGTGGTGTCGTACCGCTCCAACTTGGTCACCTCGCCGTCGACCCACACCTCCGCCTCGCCCTCCAGAATCGTCACGTGCTCGTCGCAGTTGTGCGAGTGCAGCGGGGCGCCGGAGCCGACCGGGTAGACGCTCATCCCGCTGGTGATCCTGTTCTCCCCGCCGGCCGACGGCGTGGTGATCAGCGGCGTCGAGACGACGGCACCCCCTCGGTCCAGTGGCGGTACCGACGCGACCTTGATGATCGTGGTCATCCGGGCTTCCTCTCCGATCCTCGGACGGCGCTGCGGTGACCGACGTTAGGTCGCACGCGGGTGAACGGGTGCCCTCCAGCGTGCAGTTTTACGTTGCAGTCCGGGAGGGGCTGAGCTTCCGGAACCCGGCTGTACGGTCTGCTCGCGTCGGACGGTTCCCCGTTCCGTGCCCGAAACGCGGCGGAAAGAAAAGGCAGGTACGGCCAGATGAGGCTCCCCGTTCTGAGCGAAGAGGAAATGGATCCGCGACAGCAGGAGCTGGCCGCCCGCATAGCCGGCCGGCGCGGTGCGGTCCGCGGTCCCTTCCGGGTCTGGCTGCACAGCCCGGAGATGTGCGAACGGGCCGAGTCGCTCGGCGCGTTCGCCCGGTTCGACTGCAGTCTGCCCAGGCATCTGCGCGAGTTGACGCTGCTGATGGCCGCCCGCAACTGGGACGCCCAGTACTCCTGGAACGCCCATGTGCACCAGGCGATCGAGGCGGGCATCCCCGCGGCCGCGGTCGAGGCCATCGCCGAGAAGCGCGAGGCCGTCTTCGACAACGAAGCGGACCAGGTCTTTTACCGGTTCTGCCGGGAGATCCTCGACGAGCACTTCGTCACCGACGACACCTTCGCCGCCGCCCTCGCGCACTTCGGCTCCAAGGGCCTGGTCGACACCGTCGGCGCACTCGGCAACTTCACCATGCTCGGCATGTGCCTGAACACCTTCCAGGTGGACCTCCAGGCCGACAAGGAACCGCCCTTCCCCGACATCCGCGGACACGGGCGGGTCGCCCTCGTCGCCGACCGGCCGCAGCCGTGAGTTCCCTGACCGGCCCGAGCACGCAGGGAGGCGCCGCCGTGACACCGGCCGAACGGGCCGCGCCGGCCACCCAGGACAGGCCCGCGGCCGTGCTCCGCGTCCGGGGCGTCCGCAAGAGCTTCGGCGGGGCCGCCGCCCTCAAGGGCGTCGACCTCGACCTGTATCCCGGCGAGATCCACGCCCTGATGGGCATGAACGGCGCCGGCAAGTCGACCCTCGTGCAGATCCTCTCCGGGGTCCACCAGGCCGACGGCGGCACGATCGAGGTCGACGGACACGCCCAGCACGGACTCACCGTGCGCAGGGCGCGCCGGCTCGGTATCGCCTCGGTCCCGCAGCGCCGCGAACTGGTGATGGGACTGTCCGTCGCCGAGAACGTGCTGCTGGGCGACCTGCCCACCCGGGCCCGCGCCGTGCGCTGGCAGGCCGTCCGCGACGAGGCCCGCGCGGCCCTGCGCGGGCTCGGCATCGACATCGACGTGGCACGCACCGCCGGTTCGCTCAGCGTCGCCGAACAGACCATGGTCGAGGTGGCCCGCGAGGTCCGCCGCGGCGGCCGGATCCTGATCCTCGACGAACCGACCGCCTGCCTGAGCGCCGAGTCCGCGGACCAAATCCGCTCCCTGGTCAAGGCGTTGAGGGACGAGGGCGTCGCCGTCGTCTACATCTCCCACTACATCGACGAGGTCATGGCCGTCGCCGACCGACTCACGGTCCTGCGGGACGGGGGAGTGGTGCGCACGGCGCCCGCGTCGAAGATGGACCACACCGATCTCGTACGGGCCATGGTGGGCCGCGATGTCGTCTCCACCCGGCCCGAACGCCCGGAACCCAAGGACGAAGTCGGTATCTCGGTAAGGGCGTTGACCCACGGCCGGGCCATCCGGGACTTCACCGTCGACGTCCGCAAGGGCGAGATCGTGGCCGTCCTCGGCCCCGCCGGTGACGCCCAGTCCCGCCTCTTCGACCTGCTGTCCGGACGGCAGCGGCCCGACGGGGGCCAACTCCACGTCGAGGGACGACCGGTGCCCTTCGGCAAGGTCCCCGCCTCGCTCGCCAGCGGCCTGCGCTGCGTCACCGGCGACCGCCGCGCCCTGGGCCTGATCCCGGAACTCTCCCTGGACGAGAACCTGATGCTCGCCGACGACCGCTTCCAGCGCCGGCGCCTGCACCGCCGTACCCAACTCGCCCGGCGCGCCGCCCCGTTGAGGCGCAGCTACGGCGTCAGGGCGCTGTCCGGCAACCCACCGGTGAGCGCGCTGTCGGGCGGCAACCAGCAGAAGGTGCTGCTCGGCAAGTGGCTGGAGACCTCCCCGGCCGCCTGCTTCCTGGAGGACCCCACCAACGGCGTGGACATCGCGGCCATGGCTGACATCCACACCCTCATCGACGACCTCGCCTCCCGGGGCGTCGCCGTACTGCTCGCCTCCTCGTCCGCCGAGGAGGTCATGCGCCTGGCCGACCGGGTCGTCGTGGTGAGCGCGGGCCGCACGGTCGCCGAGCACGACATCACCGACATCACCCGCGACGAACTCGTCGCCACGGCCCTCGGAGGCGAACCGCAGTGAGCGTCAAGACACTTCCCGAGGCCCCCGGGGTCACCGACCCGCCCGAGGGAGCCCGCCGGTCCCGCCTCCCGCTCGCCGCGCTGCGCGACGTACCGCACGCCGGACTGATCGTCGTCCTCGCCCTCGTCGTGATCTTCACGGCCGCGCAGAGCGACACGTTCGCCACCGACCGGAACATCATCAACGTCCTGAGCCAGATCAGCGTCAACGCGGTGCTCGCCGCGGGGCTCACGCTGCTGATGACCGCGGGCGGCATGGACTTCTCCATGGGCTCCAACGTCGCCGTCACCGCGGCGGTCGCCGCGAAGCTGCTCGCGGGCGGCCATGCCACGGCGTACACGGTGGTGGTCGCGCTGCTCCTCGGCACGGCGATCGGGCTGGTGAACGGGCTCGTGGTGACGTTCACGAACGTGGCGCCCTTCGTCGCCACGCTGGCCTCGGCCACCCTCCTCGACGGCGTGGCCCTGCTGGTGCACGACGGCAACACCATCTCCATCGGCACCCGGATGTTCGCGCTCGGCAACGACAAGGTGCTCGGTGTGCCGTACCTGTTGGTCGTCGCCGTCCTCGTGCTGATCGCGACCGCCCTGGTCATGCGGTTCACGGTGTTCGGCCGGGACGCCTTCGCGATCGGCGGCAACGAGCACGTGGCCCGACTCAGCGGCATCAACGTCACCGCCCGCAAACTGACGCTCTACGGCCTCACCGGCACCCTTTCCGGGCTCGCCGGCCTGATGCTGCTCTCCCGGCTCGGCTCCTCCAGCCCCGGCGGCACCGCCGGACTGTCGCTCCAACTCGCCGTCGTCGCCGCGGTCGTGATCGGCGGCACCTCGCTGGCCGGCGGCTCCGGCACCGTCGTGGGCACCGCCCTCGGGCTCGTGCTCCTGGGCGTGGTCGCCAACGCGCTCAACCTCCTGGATTTCTCCAGCAATTACCAGCCGGTGTCGGTCGGCGCCGTGCTGCTCGTGGCGGCCGTCGCCAACGAGATGCACAAGGCCCGCGCCAGGTCGCGTCACTGAACTGCCGTGCCGCCTCGGCGACTTATCCCTCCTGTCTCTCCGGACCCTGTCCCTCTGAAAGGCGAAACCCCATGAGACTTACCGTCAGTTCCCGCAGCGCGCTGCTCGCCACGGCCGTCACGACCACCCTGGTCCTGAGCGGCTGCGGCAACGACAGCGACAGTGGCAGCTCGGGCGACCTCACCCTGGGGTTCGTCAACGGCGGTGACACCAGCTTCCACACCTGTCTGCAGAAGGCGGTCGAGGAGACGGCCAAGACGGAGGGCGCGAAGGTCTACACGGCCAACTCGCACCAGAACGCCGGTACCGAGCTGTCCAACATCGAGGACATGATCTCCCGCGATGTGAGCGCGCTGATCGTGCAGACGGTCAACGTCGACTCCCTCAAGGGCGACATAGCCAAGGCCAAGGCATCGGACATCCCGATCTACCTCACGTCGGTGGCCACCAGCGACGTGAACGACATCCTCGGGGCGGCCGTCGTCGACCTCGGCAAGGTCGGTGCCCTGGACGCCGGTTGGGTCGCCGACGACGCCGGCGGCAAGGACGTCAAGGTCGGCATCGTCGCCGGGGCCCCGGGCGCCGCCTCCGACCTCCTGGTCAACGGCTTCAAGGGTGCGCTGCCGGCCACTGCCAAGGTGGTCGCCAACCAGCCCGGCATGTTCAACCCGGCCAAGGCCCAGGACGTCGCCGAGAACATGATCGAGGCCCAGCCCGACCTGGACTACGCGTTCGTCGCCAACGAGGACATGGCGTTCTCGGTGCGCAAGGCGTTCGACGCGGCCGGCAGGAAGGACGTCAGGATCGTCACCGTCAACGGCACCGAGGAAGGGCTCGCGGCCGTGAAGGCGGGCGAGTTCTCGGCGACCGTCGCCAACTCGGCCAAGACGATCGGGGACACCGCGGTCAAGAACGCCGTCGGACTCCTCGGTGACAAGAAGGTTGACAAGATTGCCAACATTCCTCTTGTCTTGGTCACCAAGGACAACCTGAGCGAAGCGCCTCAGTACTGCCCGAAGTAGAGGGCGCGGAGGAAAACATGGATCGCTTGCTCCTCATGCACAGCTTCGTGACCGTCGCGCAGGTGGGCAGTTTCAGCGGGGCCGCCAAGAAGCTGGGTTCGTCCGGCTCGCTGGTGTCACGGCACGTCGCCGAGTTGGAGCGGCAGGTGGGCGTCCGGCTCGTGAACCGCACGGCGCGCTCGGTGAGTCTGACCGAACCAGGCTTGCGGTACGCGGAGTTCGCCGCCCGCATTCTGGACGAGATCGAGGCCGAGGATGCCGGTATCGCGCATCTGCACGACCGCGCCGAGGGGATGCTGAGCATCATCTGCCCGAAATGGATCGGCAGTCTCGATCTCGGCGACGCGATAGCCGCCTTTTCCGCGGCGCATCCGAAAATCCAGGTCCGTTTCGAACTCGGTGGAATGTCCGACCGCACCTATGACTTCCTGGACAGCGGATTCGACATCGCATTCCACACCCGGGATCTGCGCGACTCGAGTGTCCGTCTGAAGAAGATCTCCTCCCTGCCCTTCGTGCTGTGCGCGTCCAAGACGTACGTCGACCAAGAGGGCCCGCTGTCCCACCCGAACGACCTCGCCACCCGCGACTGCCTCGTGCACGTCAACGACCCGGTCTGGCGCATCGGTCACGGACACCGGAGCACCCTCCACAAGATCCGCACCATCGCGTTCTCGTCGAATTCCTACATCGCCCTGCAGAAGGCCGCCGTCCACGGCCGCGGCATCGCCCTGCTCCCGCAGCGGCCGGCCTACGACGACCTCGTCTCCGGCGCGTTGCAGGTGCTGCTGCCCGAACTGGCCGTACCGGACCGCCCCTTGTTCGCGATCTACGGTCCAGGGCAGGACACCCCGCGCAAGGTCAGCGTCTTTCTGGACTTTCTCGCCGAGTGGTTCTCACAGAATCCCATCCCCGCGATGCGCGGATAGCTGACGCGCGGATAACCGCGGGCGCTCACCGCAAGAAAGGATTGCGCACCTCGTAGAGCTCAGGCCATTGAGGGGCGGGCGCGCGCGAACCTACGCTCACGAGGCGACCCCGGAAGCGAGGAATCCATGAGAATCCAGAGAATCGAATCGGTCACTTACAGCATCGACGATCTCGACGAATGCGTCCGGTTCTTCGACGACTTCGGGCTCTTCCTGCTGGAGCGGACCGAGGAACACGCAGTCTTCGCGACACTCACCGGCCAGACCCTCCACCTGGACACCGTGCCAGGGCCGCTGCTGCCGTCACCGGTGGAGGACGGATCCACCCTGCGCGAGGTGGTGTGGGGAGTCGACACCCGGGAGGAGTTGGAGCGGTTGGTGGCGGTCGTGGCCAAGGACCGCGAGGTCCGCGAGAGCGCCGACGGCGTCCACCACACCGTGGACGAGACGGGCTTCGGAGTCGGCCTGACCCTGGCCCGCCCGAAGCCGGCACCGGTCACCCCCCGGCCCGCCAACGCGCTGGGCAGCGTCACCCGTTGGAACACCGCCCTGACGGCCATCGAGCGGGTCCGCCCGCTGCGCATGTGCCACGTGGCGCTGAACATCCCCAAGCCGGGCAAGGAGGCCGCGGTCGCCTTCTACACCGAACTCCTCGGCTTCCGCCCGACCGACGTTGTCGAACCCATGGGCGTCTTCATGCAGGCACCGGGCGACGAGGACCAGCACACCATGCTGCTCTGCCACCGCCCCGACCGGGCCGGGATCAACCACATCGCCTACGAGGTGCCCGGCTTCGACGACGTCGTCGAGGGCGGCAACCACATGATCGACAAGGGCTGGCGGGAGGCCCGCAGGCTCGGCCGGCACACCATCGGCTCCAACGTCTTCCGCTTCCTGCACGCCCCCTGCGGCGGCCGCGTGGAGTACGCCGCCGACATGGACCGGGTCGACGACACCTACGAGACCCGCGTCCACGAGACCGCCCCGCCCCACCACATCTGGGCCCTGCGCACCAACCGCGACCAGGAAGAGCCGCACCCGTCCTGACCCTGAGAGGGCACCCACCCATGACCACCGACCACGGCTACCCCGCCGTCCGCATGTACATAGCGGGCGAGTGGTGCCAGGGCGGCACCGGACGTACCGCCCCGATCGTGAACCCGGCCACCGAAAAGGTGATCGGCGACGTACCCCTCGCCACCCCCGCCGACCTCGACCGCGCCCTCGCGGCCGCCGACACGGGCTTCCGCACCTGGCGCGGCACGTCCGTCGCCGACCGGACCCGGATCCTGCACACCGCCGCCGACCTGCTCACCGAACGAGCCGCCGCAGTGGGCCGGATCATGACGCAGGAGCAGGGAAAACCCCTCGCGGAGGCCGCAGGTGAGGCCCGCCGGGTCGCCGACACCCTGCGCTGGCACATCGAGGACGCTCGCCGCGCGTACGGCCGCCTCATCCCGTCCGCGCCCGGCACCGTGCTCTCCGTGCGCCGCGAGCCGGTCGGCCCGGTCGCCGCGTTCGTGCCGTGGAACTTCCCCGCGGGCGGCCCCATGCGGAAGATCTCCTCCGCGCTGACCGCCGGCTGCTCGATCGTCATCAAGGCCTCCGAGGAGACGCCGGCGACCGCCGCGGCCCTGGTCGCCTGCTTCGTGGACGCGGGACTGCCGGCCGGCGTCCTCAACCTGGTCTTCGGTGAACCGGCGCAAGTGTCAGCCCAGTTGATCGCCTCGCCGGTCACCCGCCTGATCGCCTTCACCGGGTCGGTCCCGGTCGGCAAGCTGCTCGCCGCCGAGGCCGGCAGGGTCATGAAGCCCGCCCTGATGGAACTGGGCGGCCACGCCCCGGTGATCGTCTGCGCGGACGCCGACCCGGCGGTGGCCGCCCGGCGCGCCGCCCAGGCCAAGTTCCTCAACGCGGGCCAGGTGTGCACCTCACCGAGCCGGTTCATTGTCCACGAGAGCCTGATCGACGACTTCACCGCGGAGTTCGTGACGGCCGCCGAGTCCGTGGTCGTCGGCGACGGCCTGGCCGAGGACACCACCATGGGCCCGCTCGCCAACGAACGCCGGCTCACCGCGATGCAGCGCCTGACCGCCGACGCCGTCGCCCGCGGAGCCAAGGTGCTCACCGGTGGCGAACGGCTCGACCGCGCCGGGTACTTCTTCGTGCCGACCGTCCTCGTCGACGTACCGCCGGACGCGGAAGTGATGCACGAGGAGCCGTTCGGACCGCTCGCGCCCATCGTGCCGTTCACGGACCTCGACGAGGCGTTGAAGACCGCGAACGGCCTGCCGTACGGTCTCGCCGCCTATGGATTCACCCGCGACGCGGCCACCGCGGAACGACTTTCCGCCGAGTTGGAGGCCGGGATCCTCTCCCTCAACCACTGCGGCGGCTCGGTCCACGAGGCACCCTCCGGTGGGGTCAAGGAGAGCGGCTACGGGCGGGAGGGCGGGCCCGAGGCCCTGGACTCCTACCTGGTCACCAAGCGCGTCTCCCACCTGCTGGTGCCATGAGGTACGCGCGGATCGCGGTCGACGGACGGGCGGTCTGGGGCCGGGTGGGGGACCGGGACATCGAGTTGTTGTCCGGCTCTCCGTTCGAGCTGCCGTTCGGCTCGGCTCACGAGTCGCTGTCCGGCTCCTCGTCGGATGGTGTCCAGGACGTGATCGGGATCGTGCCGGTCGCGGAAGCCGTCTGGCTGCCGCCCGTCCTCCCGCCCGTCTTCTACGCCGTCGGCATGAACTACCCGCGGCACATCGCGCACGCCGGCGCCGAGACCCCGAAACGTCCCGAGGTCGGCTACCGGGCCAACAACGCCCTCACCGGCCACCGTTCACCCATCATCAAGCCCGCCGAGGTCACCGGACGCTTCGAGGCCGAGCCCGAACTGGTCGCCGTCGTCGGACGAACGCTGCGGCACGCCACCTACGAGGAGGCGCGCCAGTCGGTCTTCGGCTGGACCATCGGCAACGACGTCAGCGCCCGCACCTGGCAGCACCAGGACCGCACCTTCTGGCGCAGCAAGAACAGCGACACGTTCAAGCCCATGGGGCCCTGGATCGAGACCGACGTCGACGCCCTCGCCCAGACCACCACCCTGCGCGTGAACGGCGAGACGCGGGCCGAATTCCCCACCGGCGACATGGTGTTCGACCCCTTCGACCACCTCGTCGAGATCACCCAGCACACCACCGTGCACCCCGGTGACGTGCTGTGGATGGGCACCGAGGCCACCTGCCAACTGGAGCCCGGGGACACCGTGGAGATCGGGATCAGCGGCATCGGCGTGCTCTCCAACCCCGTACACCTCGAAGGGAACGAGCCATGAGCAAGGAACCGCGCTACATCCACCACGTCAACTTCCCCACCACCGACCCCGACCGGACCGCCGAGTGGTACACGAAGGTCTTCGGGATGAAGCGGATCATGCCCAAGTCCAACACCCGTGTGGTGCTGATGACCCGGGGAAACTTCGACCTCCACTTCACACCGGTCGAGGGGATGGAGCGCATGGCGCCCTATCACTTCGCCGTCGAGGTCGACGACTGGGACGACTTCCTCGACCACCTCCAGGAACTGGGCATCCGGCACACCCGCCCGATCCAACGCCCCGAGAACCAGTCCAAGTTCTGCTACATCCACGACCCCGACCACACCATGATCGAGCTGGTCCACCACGCCAGGCGCCCCAACTGAGCCTGCCTGCACGGGAGTTCATCCTCATGCCCATCGCCGACTCCGACGGCACCTCCATCTACTACGAGCGGCACGGCAGCGGTCCGGCGATCCTGTTCGTGCACGGCAGCGGCGGACACCATGCCGCCTGGTGGCAGCAAGTGGCCGCACTGCGCGAGGAGTTCACGATCGTCACCGTGGACCTGCGCGGCTTCGGCAAGTCCGACACGCCCACCCCTCCGCACTCGTCCAGGCCCGAGTTCGACGGCCAGGACTTCCCGGGTGACGTGGTCGCCGTCCTCGACGCGGAGAACATCACCGACGCCATGCTGGTCGGCCAGTCCATCGGTTCGGTCGCCGCCCTGCGCGCCGGACTGCTGCGCCCCGAACGCGTCTCCTCAGTCGTCCTCGGCCACTCCCTCGGCGGCATCAGCCACCCCGAACTCAAGGAACTGGCCGCCGCCGACCGCGCCGAGGCCGTCAAGCTGCCCGTCATCGACCGGCTGCTCACCAAGCCGTTCCAGCGGGAGCGCGCCGATCTGACCTTCCTGTTCCAGCAGATGGGCACCTTCAACGTCGCCCGGATGCAGGACCTGCGCAACCTCGACACCAACGGCCCCTCCCTGGCGGAGATCCAGGCCTCCGGCGTGCGAGTCGCCTTCCTGGCAGGGGAGAAGGACGCGGTGCTCAGCGTGAAGACTGTGACCCGCGCCCACGAACTGCTGCCCGGCTCGCACCTGGAGATCGTCCCGGACGCACCGCACTCCATGTACTGGGAGGCGCCCGCGCGGTACAACGCGGCCGTCGCCCACCTGCGCCGCACCCTCACCGCACCGAAGGAAGCCGCATGAGCAGCCTCACCCTGGACGCCGCCGAGGAGATCATCGACGCCGCCCACAAACGCGCCCAGGCCATCGGAAAGGCGGTGAGCGTGGCCGTGGTGGACGCCGGCGGCTTCCCCATCGCGATCCGCCGCCCGGACGGCGCCCGCCCGCTCACCCCGGACATCGCCCGCGCCAAGGCCTACACCGCCGCGATCATGCAACGCCCCGGCACGATGCTGAAGAAGTGGCAGGAGAGCCAGCCGGTGTTCTTCTCCCAGCTCTCCCAACTCCCCGGCGCGTCCATGCCGATCATGGCCACCGAAGGCAGCCTCACCATCAAGAGGAACGGCGAGATCATCGGCGGCCTCGGCATCGCCGGCGGCACGGCGGACGAGGACCAGCGGATCGCCGAGGAGGTCCTCGAATCCCTCGGCTACGAGCTGGAGTTCGCGGCATGGGGCACAGCGGGCAAGCCGACTCCGTCCGGAAAGGACGCGTGACGTCATGGCGGACACCTTCAACTACCGCATCGACCACCACGGCAGCCTGGTCCGCCCCGGCGACCTCGCCACGATCGGCGTGGAGCAGGCGGTCAAGGACGCGGTGGCCCTCCAGCGCCGACTGCGCTCCACCGTCGTCACCGACGGAGACATACCGCGAGAGGACTTCCGCAGCGCGGTACTTGACGGTGTGTCAGGATTCCGCCGTACGGACGAGACGAGCCCCGACGGCTTGGTCCGCTGGATCGCCGAGTCACTCCCGAAGGCGTCCGGCCCACTGCTAACCGACTCGGCCGCCAAGCTCTCCGAACTGACGGTGATCGCGCCGAAGGCATCGCTGCCCTCTCCGGCCTACCTGGCCGCCATGACGTACGAACCCGGCCTGGGCGTGTCCTCCGCACGCGAGCTGGGGGAGGCCCTGGCGGAGATCATCGGGGCGGAGATCGAGCTGCTGGTGGCCAAGGGCGTACGCCTCATCCAGCTCAACAACCCGCTGCTCCTTGCCCAGTTGGCAGGCGACCGCGGCGCGCTGTCCTTCGCGGACACGCTCGCCGTGGAGGCGTTGGCGGTACGCCTGGACGAGCGCCCCGAGGGCGTCCGGATAGGCGTCTGCCCCGGCTGGACGGCACCCGCGGAGGCCGACCGGATCCGCACCGAGAAGCTGTACGCGGACATCCCGGCGGACCGCTGGATCCTCCCCTTCGACCAGGGCACCCAGGCCGAACTCGACCTGGTCAGGTCACTCCCGGAGGATCGCGACTTCTGCCTCGGCGTGGTCGACGCGACCGTCCCAGAGCTGGAGGACATCGACACGGTGATGCAACGGATCGACGCGGTAGCCGAGTTCAAGGACCTGGAGGACGGAGCGGTCTCCCCGTCCCGAGGCTTCGCGGATGTGGCAAGCCGACCTCTGCTGACGGCCGAGGCCCAGCGCCAGAAGCTGGTCCTGGTCGAGACAATCGCCCGGTACTGCTGGGGCAACGAGTTCTAGAGCGCCCCGTCAGGGGCGCGGGGAACTGCGCGATCAGCCACACACCACCCGCGCCCCTGAACACACACAAGCCAGGCAGACGCTAAAGCGCCTCGGCAATAGTCACCGTTCGCTCGGTCAGCAACGGCCACACCGTCTCCACGATCAGTTCCTTGAAATGCGGCGCAGCCTTATGCGCTTCGAACCCGGCCTCGTCGGCATACCGCTCGTAGAGCAGAAACCCGCCGACCACCACATGAACCTCATACGCCTCGTTCGCGGCCTCGGCCCTGCTCTCGTCGCGCATCTCCAGCAGAGCGTCACGCACTGCGGCCTCGTCCTCCGGCGCGCACTGGTAACGGGCGATGACGGCGTACCCCATGTCTTGTTCTCTCCTCGCCGATTCCGATCCTCCGACCCGCCGATTCCAACACGAACCACCTGATGAGCGGCTCGCGCGGAGCGCAACCAATGCGTGCCGCCCCGGGGCTGGTCCCCCCTCGCCCAGTGAGATGTGGTGAACCGCATGCGTACTCTCGAAACCCTCTCCGGAGGGGAGTGGATCACGACCGCCGACTGGATCGACGTCCACGACCCGGCCGACATCCGCACCCCCTTCGCCCGCGTCCCCGCCCTCGCCGCCAAGGACGTCACCCGCGCCTACGACCACGCCGAGCGCGGCTTCGCCGTCTGGAAGCGCACGAGCCCTTTCGAGCGAGCCCGGGTCCTCACCGAGGCGGCGCGCCTGATCCGCGAGCGGGCCGAGGAGATCGCGGCCGACGTCACCGCCGAGAACGGCAAGACCCGAGCGGAGGCGACCGCCGAGACGCTCAAGTCGGCGGATTTCCTGGAGTACTACGCCGCTCTCGCCCGGCAGGGCTACGGCACGCTCCTGCACGACGTACGCCCGAACCACCGTACGCACACTCAACGCGAGCCCATCGGTGTGATCCTCGTGATCAGTCCTTGGAACGATCCGTTGATCACCCCGGCCCGCAAGCTCGCCCCGCTGCTCGCCACCGGCAACGCGGCCGTGTTCAAGCCGGCCACCGAAACCCCTGTGTCGGGGCTGCACTTCGCCCGCGCCCTGCACGACGCGGGCCTGCCGGCCGGTGTCCTGAACGTCGTCACAGGGCGCACCGCCGAGATCGAGGAGGCCCTCCTCGACGACCCACGCATCGTCGGCATCACCTTCACCGGCTCCAACGCCGTGGGCAACCGCATCCGCCGCCGCCTCGCCGACCGCAACGTCCGCTTCCAGGGCGAACTCGGCGGCAAGAACGCCTCCGTGATCCTGCGCGACGCCGACCTGCCGACCGCCGCGAAGGCCGTCGTCGCCGCCTCCTTCGGCCAGGCCGGACAGCGCTGCACCGCCACCAGCCGGGTGATCGTCGAGCAGCCGGTGTACGAGGAGTTCGCGCGGTTGCTGGTCGCCGAGGTCGAGACGCTGACCGTCGGCCCAGGCTCCGATCCGGCGACCACCCTGTGCCCGCTCTCCAGCCCCGAGCAGCGTGACTCCGTCCTCGCCGACCTGGCCCGCGCACGCGAGCAGGGAGCCAGCGTGCTCACGGGCGTCCAGGCCGACACCAACGGCGAGCGGGCCCACGGCTGTTACGTCCGGCCGACCGTCCTCGCCGACATCACGCCCGAGATGGCGATCTGGCGCGAGGAGGTCTTCGGTCCCGTCCTCGTCCTGCGCGCCGCCGCCGACTTCGACGCGGCCGTCGAGGCGGTCAACGACTCCGACTTCGGGCTCGCCGCCGCCGTCTTCACCCGCGATCTGGGCCACGCGTACCGCTTCGCCGACGCGGCCGAGTGCGGGCAGGTCGCGGTCAACTCCACGACCACCGGCTGGGACGTCCACCTGCCCTTCGGCGGGTTCCACGACTCCGGTACGGCGTACAAGGAGCAGGGCGACGAGGTGCTCCGCTTCTCCACCCGGGTCAAGACGGTCGCCGTCAACCTCGGCGCTCCGGAGCAGAGTTGTGGCTGACGAGACCATCGGCGTCGTCGGCGCCGGCATCGTGGGGCTGGCGACCGCCCGTGAGATCGCCCTCAGCCGACCCGGCACGCGGGTCGTCGTCTTCGAGAAGGAGCCGGAGGTCTCCCGCCACCAGACCGGCCACAACTCCGGTGTCGTGCACGCCGGTCTGTACTACCCACCCGGCAGCCTCAAGGCCGACCTGTGCGTGCGCGGCGTCGCCCTGCTGCGCGAGTACTGCCAGGACCGTCAACTCCCGTACCGCGAGGTCGGCAAGCTCGTCGTGGCCGTCCGCGAGGACGAACTCGGCCGGATGGATGCCCTGTTCGAGCGGGCCCGCACCAACCACGTGCCCGACCTGCGCAGGCTCTCCCGTGAGGAGATCCGCGAGATCGAGCCGCACGCCGGCGGGATCGCCGCCCTGCACTCCCCGCGCACCGCGATCACCGACTACCCGGCGATCGCCCGCGCCTTCGCCCAGGACGTCGTCGACTCCGGCGGCGAGGTGAAACTGGGCTTTCCCGTCTGCTCGTTGAGGAATGTGCCAGGCGGCGTGGAGGTGGGGTCCGCGCAGGAACGTGTGCGCGTGGATCGGTTGATCCTCTGCGCGGGCCTCCAGTCCGACTCGGTCGCTAGGCTCGCGCAGGACGCGCAGGAACCTCGGATCGTCCCGTTCCGGGGTGAGTACATGCTGCTGAGGCCGGAGCGCGCGAACCTGGTGCGCGGCCTCATCTACCCGGTGCCCGACCCGCGTTACCCCTTCCTCGGCATCCACTTCACGCCCCGCGTGGACGGTTGCGTGGAGGTCGGCCCCAACGCGGTCCTCGCCCTCGCCAGGGAGGGCTACAGCAGGACCAGGATCTCGCCGCGGGACCTGGTGGGCCTCGCCGCCTACCCCGGCGCCTGGAGGATGGCGGCCCGGCACTGGCGTACCGGAATCAGGGAGTACCGCGGCTCCTTCTCGACCGCGGCCTTCATGAGGGACGCCGGGCTGTACGTCCCCGGAGTCGGCGTCCGTGATGTCGTGCGCGGCGGGGCGGGTGTGCGGGCCCAGGCGCTGGACCGGGACGGCACGCTCGTGGACGACTTCCGCATCCATCGGGCCGGTCGGGTCACCGCCGTACGCAACGCGCCCTCGCCGGCCGCGACCGCGTCGATGGCGATCGCCGAACACATCGTGCGGACGGTCTTCGATGGTGCCGCCGCAAACTGAGAACGCCCTGCGTACGGCGCACTTTCACGCAATAACTGCTTGCGCTCCCGGGGCCTTAGCAAGGCCGCGGGACCCGCCTAGCGTTCCCTCCGTAACTCCCATCACCCCGTTCGACAGAAAGAGTTGAAGGATGTTCGTCGTCGACACCCAGATCCACATCTGGAAGGAAGAGACCCCGGACCGCCCCTGGGTCCCCGGCGCCCGGGAGCGCATCCGTCTCAACGGCCACCGGGAGGACCCCTTCTCCTACGAGGAGGCCCTGGAGTTGATGGACGAGGCGGGCGTCAACCGTGCGCTGATCCTGCCGCCGTCCTGGGAGGGCGACCGCATCGACTACGCCCTTCAGGCGTGCGAGGCGCATCCCGACCGCTTCGGCATCATGGCCCGGATCCCGCAGAACAAGCCCGAAGAGGGCACGGCGATGCTCAAGGACTTCGCCGAGAACCCGTATGTGAAGGGGACCCGGCTGACCTTCCACCGGCCGCAGGATCGCAACTGGATGATCGACGGCACCAACGACTGGTACTGGCCGATCGCCGCCGAGTTGGGCATCCCGACCATGGTGCACGCCCCCATCTGGAAGCGTGAGCTGGGCGAAATCGCCGACAAGCACCCCGAGTTGAAGATCATCATCGACCACATGGGCATCATGGCCCGCTGCGTGGACGACGCGATCGGCTACTGGGTCGCGGAGACCGCCGAGCTTGCCGCCCACCCGAACATCTACGTCAAGGTGTCGGCGTTGCCGGGCTACTCCACCCAGCCCTTCCCGAACAACAACATCCAGAAGTACGTCCGCGAGATGGTCGACAGGATGGGCCCGCAGCGGTGCTTCTACGGCACCGACATCACGCGGCTGCTCGGCCACGGCATCACCTACACCGACACGATCGAGCAGTTCACCAAGCACTGGGACTTCACGCCCGAAGAGCTTGAATGGATCATGGGCCGCGGTATCTCCGAGGTCCTGAACTGGCCGATCGAGGGCTGAGGAAGCACCAGAGATGACGGACTACCCGCACAACCCGCGCGTCGACGGCGGTGACGCCGTCGTCTCCGCCCTCAACGCCGTCGGCGCCGAGTACCTCTTCTGCTCGTCGGGGTCCGAGTGGGCACCGGTGTGGGAGGCGCTGGCCCGCCGGCACCGCGACGGCGAACCCGCCCCGGAGTACCTCGACCTGACCCACGAGACCGTCGCCGTCGGCATGGCCACCGGCTTCGGCCTGGTCAGACGGCGCCCCCAGGGCGTCCTGCTGCACGCGGCCCCCGGACTGCTCCAGGGCTCCATGGCCGTGCACGGCGCGCTCCTCGCCGGCGTCCCGATGGTGGTCGCCTCCTCGGAGTCCACCACGTACGGCGACGCCCCCGGCCACGATCCGGGCGGCCAGTGGTACCGCAACCTGTCCGTCGTGGGCGGCCCGCACGGCATCGCGCAGCCCTTCACCAAGTGGTCCACCGAGGCCGCGAGCGTCCACACCCTGCCGACCATGATCACGCGGGCCGCGGAGCTGGCATGGCGAGCGCCGGCGGGACCGGCCTACCTCAACATCCCGCTGGAGATCCTCCTTGAGGAGTGGGACGGCCGCGAGGCAAAGCCGGTCGTCGCGCCGGGCTCCACGCACAGCTCGCCCGAAGAGGTCGACCCCGTCGCCCAGTTGATCCGTGAGGCCGCCAACCCCGTGATCGTCACGGAGACTTCGGGCCGTGAGACGGGCGGCTTCGAGGCTCTGGTCGCCTTCGCCGAGGCCTGGCACATCCCGGTCGTCGAGCCCGACTCGGCGGTCTGCGGCAACTTCCCGCGCACCCACCCGCTGCACGCCGGCAACGACATCGGCCCGTGGATGGACGAGGCGGACCTGATCCTCCTGGTCAACTGCCGCGCACCCTTCTACCCGCCCTCGCGCCGACCCGCCAAGGCGAAGGTCGTCGTCATCGACGAGGTGCCCCAGCGCCCGCACGTCGTCTACCAAGTCCTGCTCGCCGACCGCTACTTGGAAGGCAACGTCACCAACACCCTGCGCCAGCTGACGAAACGGGCGAAGGATCTCGACGAGGCGGCGATCGCCGTCCGTCGTACGGCGCAGGAACAGCGGCACGCCGCCGAGTCGGCCGCCGTCACCGCCGCCGAGACCAAGGCCGCCGATGCCGAGGGCATCGATCCGGTGCTCGTCGCCGCGACCCTGCGCACACTCCTCGACGGGCGGGACGGCATCGTCGTCGACGAGACCATCACCCACAGCCGCGTGGTCAGGCGCCACATGCGGACCGACGCCCCCGACTCCTACTTCTACGTCCAGGGCGGTCTCGGCCAGGGCATCGCGGTCGCCCTCGGCGTCAAACTCGCCGCTCCACAGCGCCCGGTGGTGCTCACCATCGGCGACGGCGCCTTCGCCTACAACCCGGTCATCCCGTCGTACGACGCCTCCAGGGCGTACGAACTCCCGCTGCTGATCGTGGTGTTCAACAACCGCGTCTACAAGTCCATGAACCTGAACCACCGCCGCTTCTATCCCGACGGCGCCGCCGCCGAGACCGGTGAATGGCTCGGCACCGACCTGCACCGGCTGCCCCGACTCGCGCAGTTCGCCGAGCCGTTCGGCATGCACACCGAGACCGTCGACACCACGGAAGCCCTCACGCCCGCGCTGGAGCGCGCCCTCAAGGCCGTGACCGGGGGCACCACCGCCGTCGTCGACGTGCTCGTCACCCGCTGATCCAGGAGGCACCCGCCACCATGTCCACCACACCGTCGAAGGTCCTGGTCCCCGCCGACGACCTGCGCGCCTTCTCCGCGGCCCTCCTGGAGAAGGGCGGCCTCAACCCCGAACGCGCCCGCACCACCGCCGACGTGTTCGTCTGGGCCGCCCTGCGCGGAGTCGACTCCCACGGCATCGCCCGTGTCCCCGCCTACCTGGAGCTGCTCGCCAAGGGCGTCGCCAACGCCGACGCCGAGATCACGGCCGAGTCGACCACCCCGGCCGCCGCCGTCCTCGACGCGGACCGCGCTCCTGGCCCGGTCGCCCTCAGCGCCGCCGCCGACGAGGCGGTCCGGCGCGCCCGCGTGACCGGCATCGCCTCCGTCGGCGTCCGCCGCACCGTGCACACCGGCGCCATCGGCTACTACGTCTCCAGGATCGCCGAACAGGGCCTGGTCGGCGTCGGGTTCGTGGCCGGCATGCCCAACATGGGCTACACCGGCGTCAAGGGTGCGGCTGTCGCCACCAGCCCGCTCGCCGTCGCGGTACCGGCCCGCGACCACGCCCCGCTGCTCCTCGACATGGCCACCGCGACCATCGCCCTCGGCAAGATCCGTCAGGCCAGGGCGAGCGGCACCCCGCTGCCCGAGGGCGCGGCCGCCACCGAGGACGGCACCCCCACCACGGACCCTGAACTGGCGGTCATGCCCCTGCCGTTGGGCGGCGCCAAGGGTTCCGGCATGTCCCTGGCCTTCGAGCTGCTGACGAGCGTCCTCGTGGGCGCGCCGATCTTCGCCTCGTTCCATTCGGACGATCCAGCAGGCCGCGAACACCGCCAGAACGCCCTGTTGATAGCCCTGGACCCGGCCGCCTTCGGCGACGCCGACGCCTTCGTCGCGAACGTCGACACCACCCTGGCCACACTCAAGGACCTCCCGGTGGCGGAGGGTGCGGAGGGTGTCCACTACCCCGGCGAACGCAGCGCGGCCGTGGGTGTCGTGCGGGGCGAACAGGGCGTCCCGGTGGCCCCGAAGGTCTGGCGCGACCTGACGGAACAGGCGGAGAAGCTGGACGTGCGGCTGCCGAGGACGATCGGCTAGCAGGGAGACGCCGGATCTCAGCGGGTCACGCGGACGCCGTCCAGGGCGATGGCCAGGACCCGGTCGCGCTGGGCGTCGTCCAGGAAGGTCGTTCCGGTGACGCCCGCGACCATGCGGATGAGATCGCCGAAGTCCATGTCCGTGCGGGCGACCCCGGCCGCCTGGGCGCGCTCGAAGAGCGGACCGCCCGCGGCGTACATCGAGTCGCGGCAGGCGTTGAGGATCTCCGACTCCCCGTCGAGGGCCTCCCGGATCGCGCGCTTGGTCACCATGTAGGCGGCGAACCGGTCGAGCCATGAGGTCAGGGCCTCCCAGGGTTCCTGGTCGGCGACCTGCCGGGCGACCCGTACCAGGTCGTTGACCTCGTCCGCGTACACGCTCTCGAAGAGGTGGCGGCGGGTCGGGAAGTTCCGGTACAGGGTGCCGATGCCGACGCCCGCGCGGCGGGCGATGTCCTCCAGGGACGCCTCCGCGCCGTTCTCGGCGAACGCCGCGCGTGCCGCGACCAGCAGGGCGTCGTAGTTGCGGGCCGCGTCCTTACGGTGGGGCCGCTGGGACGCGACGATCTCGCTGACGGGGAACGACAGTGCCTCGCTGACGGGCGACGGCTGGGCGGTCACGGGTGCCTCCCGGGATGGGACGGGTTGAACCGGAGGTGTGCCTCCGCTACAGTGGAGGGGTACCTCCACTTTACCAGTGTGGGTGGGCCCGGTGTGGATGCGTGCGGCCGCACGCCCGGCCGACGCGACTCCACCCCCGTATCTCCCATCTCTTCTCTCCCTGTCTCCATCTCCCTCGGTTCGGAGAGGCCCTTTCATGCCCCGCAAGTCCACCCGTCTCACCTTCGCGGTGCTCGCGACCGGTGCCGGCGTGTTCTCCATGCTGCAGTCGCTGATCGCGCCGGCCCTGCCGACCGTCCAGCACGCGCTGCACACCTCGCAGTCCACCGCGACCTGGGTGATGACGGCCTATCTGCTGTCCGCCTCCGTCTTCACCCCGATCCTCGGCCGGGTCGGGGACCTGATCGGCAAGAAGCGCACACTGGTGTCCGTCCTGGTCGTCGTGGCGCTCGGCTGTCTGCTCGCCGCGCTCGCGCCGAACATCGGCGTGCTCATCGTCGCCCGGGTCGTCCAGGGCATCGGCGGTGCCCTGTTCCCGCTGTCGTTCGGCATCATCCGGGACGAGTTCGACGCCTCCCGGGTCAGCGGCAGCATCAGCAACCTGTCCGCCGTCATCGCCGCGGGCGGTGGCGTCGGCATCGTGGCGGCCGGTCCCATCGTGTCCGCCCTCAACTACCGCTGGCTGTTCTGGATCCCGGTCGCCGTGGTCGCGGTGACCACGCTCATCGCCCTGCGCTATGTGCCAGAGTCACCCAACAGGGCCGAGGGCAAGGTGAATTGGCTCGGCGCCGGACTGCTCTCGGCATGGCTGGTCGCCCTGCTGCTGCCGCTGAGCCAGGCGAGCGTGTGGGGCTGGGGCTCGGGCCGCGTGATCGGCCTCTTCGCCGCGGCCGTCGTCCTGTTCGCGCTGTGGCTGCTGGCCGAGGCCCGCTCCCGGACCCCGCTCATCGACCTGCGCGTGATGCGGCTGCCCGCCGTGTGGACCACCAACACCGCCGCCCTGCTGTTCGGCGCGGGCATGTACGCCCTGTGGTCCTTCCTGCCGGGCTTCGTGCAGACCCCGTCGGCCGCCGGATACGGCTTCGGCGCGAGCGTCACGGCCTCCGGGCTCCTGATGCTCCCGATGCTGGTGGCGATGTTCGTCTCCGGCATCCTCAGCGGCCGGCTGGAACCGGCCGTGGGCGCCAAGTCGCTCCTCACCACCGGTGCCGCGCTCGGCGCGCTGGCTCTGGGCATGCTCGCCCTGTGGCACGACGCGCAGTGGCAAGTCGCCCTGGTCTCGGGCGTGTTCGGCCTCGGTATCGGACTCGCCTTCGCCTCGATGGCCAACCTCATCGTCGGCAGCGTGCCCGCCTCCCAGACCGGCGCGGCCACCGGTATGAACGCCAACATCCGCACCATCGGCGGCTCCATCGGCGCCGCGCTGACCAGCGTCCTGGTCACCGGCCACCTGCAGCCCTCGGGCCTGCCGTACGAATCCGGCTACACCCACGGCTTCGCCCTGCTGGCGGCGCTGTGCCTGGCGGCCGCGCTGGCGGCGCTCCTGGTCCCGACGCGGGCCCGCGGACTCTCGGGTTCGCTCCGAGCCGCCACCGACCCGTCCGGGGACTTGTCCACGGACCTGTCGAAGACGGCGGAGCCGAACCCGGCGCCCATGGCCTCCGGCCCGCGCGGCTGACACACCCCTACGCGCGGTCCGCCCCGCTACTCACACCCCACGCCGTCCCCGTCCCGGTCGAGGTGCCGCCCGTATCCGGGGTCACCGACCCGGACGGGGGCGGCGCCGGCCGCGCGGGCGGCGGCGCAGTTGGCGTAGTACACGTCCTGCCCGGTGGAGTCGTCACCCCCGTCGCCCCCGTCGCTCCCACCGGCGACTTCGGCGGGCCGAGCCGTGACCGTGGCCTTCACGGTCCGCGTCGCCCGGACGGTGACCGTGGCGGCCGGTTCGGGATCCGCGGTCTCGGTGACCGTCGCGGTGGCGGTCGTGGTGACCGTGGCGGTGACCCGAGGCGCGGCGGACGCCGACGCCGGTTCCTTCCCGTCGTCGCCCCCGCCGGCCAACAGGCCCACCAGGAAGGCGAATCCGATCGCCGGGACGACGTAGCGCTTTCTCGCCCACCGCGGCCCGGGACCGGTCGGCGGGATGCCGGCCGGAGGGTTGGGCGGGAAGCCGGGTGAAGTGTTGTACGGATTGGTCATCTTCGTACCCCCTGCGTATTTCGCGTGAGGGGACGGTAGTGCTGTGCAGCACGCGGCAGGAGGCGTTCCGTGGGGCGGTGACCGATCCGTGACCGTACGGGGTGGCCGTGCGCATGCGGTAGGGTTTACCTGCGTGATCACACGTTTCGACGGGTGAGCCGCACCGGGACGTGGCGCAGCTTGGTAGCGCACTTGACTGGGGGTCAAGGGGTCGCAGGTTCAAATCCTGTCGTCCCGACGGTGTGAAGGGTCTTCACGGGCGAGAGCCTGTGAGGGCCCTTTTGCGTGGACGTCTTTGGTGGCGGGGGACTTTCTCACGAGGTGCGGTCGGTGAGTTCTCTCACAGGGAATGCAGTATCTCGCCGATTTTCTCCGCGACCGTCTCCGCCGAACCCTTCGCGTACGACGAGTCCATCGCCTCGTAGGTGACGCGTGCATAACTTCGGGATTCGGCCATGTTCTTCGCGCCGCCCTCCAGCATCGACATGACCGCGGTGTGTGTGAAGGGGGAATGCGCCTTGATGGTCAGGGCGGTGTCGGTGGAGAGTTCCGGGGAGACTCCGACGAAGACGCCCTCGCCGAGGCGGAGGATCCAGATCGGTACCGGCGCCGTGCCGGTCGGGGTGAAGTCGTAGGTCTTCGTCGGTGCGGTGGGGTGGCCGCCGGGGACCGTGTCGACCGTGACGGAGTCGGTCAGCAGGCGGAGTCGGGGCGCGCCGCCGGTGGACGTCCTGATGGTCTCGCTGACCCGGACCACCTCCGTGCCGAGCCGCTCGCCCTGGACCGTGAGCAGGATCCAGCCCGCGTCCTGGGCGTCGACCTGCGACCACTTGAGGTCCTTGTCGAGGGTGTACCGCTTGGAGCGGAACGCCGGTGCCTGGTCACCGCACGAGCCGACCAGGAAGAACCCGACGACGTCCCCGCCGTACTGCTCCTCCACGTGCCCGGCCGCCGCGCCCGCGAGGTCGGCCGTGATGGGCAGGTCGCCGTTGGCCATGACCGACTCCATCATCACGGAGGACTGGACGCCGTAGTTGACCAGGACGGCGATCGGCTCGCCGGCGGTGTCGTCGATGCGGGTCACACCCACGCTCTTGTCGGACGGGCCGCTCTCGCCCGTGCCCAGCCACCAGCCGTCGGCCGTACGGACGTCCCGGTTGACGTTCACATCGCATGTGCCGGTGCCGAAGCCGACCCGTGCGGGCCTCAGGCCCGAAACCGCCGTCGCGACCGCCGCCGAGGTCGCCTGCTTGATCTGCTCCACGTACCGCGCCGCCCCGCTGCTACTGCCGGCGGCCTGTACGTGCGGCGCGGAGAAGGTGTGCGTGACGGTCACGACGATGTCGGCCGTGGCCACGCCGGCCGCCGCGGAGATGATCACCCGTATGGCGGCGATCGCCTCCGCGCTGATCGACGTCAGGTCCAGCACGGCGAGCGCGACGCGCCGGGAACCGCTCTCCAACAGCAGCACGCGCACGTGCAGGTCGTCGTGGACGGTGGTGAAGCCGTCGAGGGGAAGGAGCGAGGCGGGGAACGCGATCGCGGCCCGGCCTGCACCCGCTTTCAGCACCGCCGAGGGGCCGCTGCCCTGGCCCGCGTCCCGGTCGGCCGCCCGGGCGGTCGCCGTACCGCCGCTCAGGGATGCGACCGCCACCGCGGCGAGCGAACCGTTCAGAAACGAGCGGCGACGCAGCGGGCCGTCCCGCTTTTCACCGTCCTCCGCGTTATCGGGGTTCTCGGGGTTCTCCGCGTCCGCAGGCATGGAATGCACGACTCTCCTTCACATCAGGGATCCGGAAGACACCCGATGCTGCAAGGGGAGACGACGGCCACATAGCGCGCGTCGTGAAATCTGAGCTTGCGCGTTCCGACTACCGCGTATGACCAGGAAACCTCTGCGTGACCTGTGAAAAAGAACCGCTCCGCCGGAGCATGGCGAGAATTCGCACAGCTTTCCCCGAGCCGATGTTCCTAACGTTTCCGCCATCGCCGGTCGATTCGAAACAAGGAGTGTGTGTTGTGGTGGAACGACGTACGTTCATCGCCGGATCCGTGGCGGCCGGAGCCACGGCCGTTGTCGGCGCGGGCAGCGCGGTGGCCGCATCGGACGACGAGGCTGCCATCGCCGAGCACGTCCGCGGTGTCACCGCGATCACGAAGGTGTTCGGCGACGGTCAGAAGCTCATTGCCGTCGCCGTCGAGTACGACCGCGCAATCGACAACTCCGCTCTGTCGACGTCGACGTTCACCGTCACCGGCAGGACGGTCACCAAGGTCTACGCGAACACCGCGGTCGACCTCGCCGGGCGGGGCCGGGACGGCCGCTACGTCATCGTCGAACTGTCTCCCGACGACACGGCGGCGGCGCTGTGGGAGACGCGACAGGGCGGCTCCGGCGGCGCACCGGGCGGCGGTGGGCCGAAGGTCGGCGACAGCACGCCGGGCGGGACGATCGTGCCGGCGAAGGCCTCGCTCGTCCAGCAGGGCACCGTCACCACGACCCGCGGGACCCGCTACGCGGCCGGCGACACCACGCTGACGACAACTGCCGTGGTGAACCTGGTCGTCGACGACTTCGAGCAGTTCACCTTCGAAGACCCCGCCACCGGACAGACCCTCAGGTACAACCTCTTCGTCCCCAAGGGCCACGACCGCCGCAAGCGCTACCCCCTCGTGCTGTTCCTGCACGACGCGAGCGTCGTCAACGTCGCCACCGAGGGACCCCTGGTCCAGGGACTGGGCGCCGTGTGCTGGGCCGGCCCCGAGGACCAGGCCAGGCACGAGTGCTTCGTCCTCGCCCCCGAGTACGGCTCGGTGGTCGTCGACGACACCTACGTGCCCTCGACGCTGTTCGACGCCACCGCCAACCTCGTCCAGGCGGTGACGGAGAAGTACGCCATCGACGAGAACCGCCGCTACACGACCGGCCAGTCGATGGGCGCCATGATGTCGCTGGGCCTGAACATCAAGTACCCGGACCTGTTCGCGGCCGCGTACGTCGTCGCCGGTCAGTGGCCCTCCGACGTGGCCGCCCCGCTCGCCAACAAGAAGCTCTGGATCGTCGTCTCCCAGGACGACGACAAGGCCTTCCCCGGCGAGAACGCCATCACCCAGGTCATCAAGGACCAGGGCACCGAGGTCGCCACCGCCGTGTGGGACGGACACTCCACGGACGCGCAGTTCGCCGCGGACGTCCGCCATCTGAAGGCACGGAAAGCCCCGGTCAACTACGCCTCATTCCAGACCGGCACGACCGTCCCCGCCGGGTCCGACACCAGTGCGCACATGGGCACGTGGCGCATCGCCTACACCATCCCGGGCATCCGGGACTGGATCATGCGGCAGTCGAGGTGAGACCGTCCCGGCAGGAGGGCGGTGCGGTGCCGGGCGGGCGTGGCAGCCATCTCCGACACAGATAACCGCCATCTCGAACCATCTCCGCCGAATGGGAAACAACGACTCCATCCGCATGTTGGACAGGACAGGCGGTGAACCAGGGCCGGTCGGTTCGACAACCGGCCGGCCGGTCCGCCGCCGACGGAATCCACCGTCAAGGGATCGGAGTTCTGATGTTGTCGACGTCGGCCAAGGGTCCGCGCACGGATCCCGCGCCCACCCCGAAGGACGGAGCCGGCCGGGCTCCGTACACCGTCCGCCGGTACGGCCGCGGTTTCTGGACGGTCGCCGCGGTGTTCGTGACGGCGATGGCGTTCTCCACCGTCCCCACCCCGCTGTATCCGCTGTACCAGGCCCGCGACGGGTTCTCCACGTTCACCGTGACCGTCGTGTTCGCCGTCTACGCCGTCGGTGTGCTGACCAGCCTGCTGCTCGCCGGGCACGTGTCCGACTGGCTGGGCCGCAAGAAGGTCATGACCTCGGCGCTGGCGCTGGAACTGCTCGCCGCGGTGCTGTTCCTGTCCACCGCCTCGCTGCCGGTGCTGATCGTCGCCCGGCTGGTCACCGGCCTCGGCGTGGGCATGCTGACGGCGACCGCGACGGCGTATCTGCACGAACTGCATGCCGCGCACCGGCCGGGCGCCTCGACGCGAAGGTTCGAGATCGTGTCGACCGCGGCCAACATCGGCGGCCTCGGCGTGGGTCCGCTCGCCGCGGGTGTGCTCGCCGAATATCTGGGAGCGCCGCTGCGACTGCCGTACGCCGTCTTCGTCGTCCTGCTGCTGATCGGTGCGGCCGCTGTCGCTCTGACGCCCGAGACGGTCCGGAAGCCGGATGTGCGGCCCGCGTACCGTCCGCAGCGGGTCGGGTTGGCCCACGGCGACCGCGGGTACCTCGCCGCGGCGGCGGCCGGATTCACCTCCATGGCCGTGTTCGGCCTGTTCACCTCGGTGGCGCCCGGCTTCGTCGCCGGCACCCTGCACCACCCGTCCCACGCGCTGGCGGGACTGGTCGTGTTTGCGGTGTTCGGTGCCGCCGCCGCGGCCCAGACGGGCACCGGCCGACTCGGCGACCGGGCGCGTTGGTACGTCGGTCTGCTCGCCCAGGCCGCGGGGATGGTCGTCCTCGCGATCGGCGTACACCTCGCGGGTCTGCCCGTGTTCCTGCTGGCCGGCGTCCTCGCCGGAGCGGGCGCCGGAGTGCTGTTCAAGTCGGCCGTCGGGCATGTGGCCGCCACGGCCGCGCCGACCCAGCGCGGCGAGGCCCTGGCCGGCCTGTTCCTCGCCTCCTACCTCGGACTGGCCCTGCTGCCCGTCGGCCTCGGCGTCGCCAGCCTGTTCATGAGTCTGGGGAACGCGACGACGTGGTTCACCGCCGTGGTGCTGGCCCTGTTGGCCGCCGTCGGCGTAGGGGCCCGGCACCACGGACCGGCCGCACCTGATTCTTCCGCCTTGGAGCGTGTGTGATGACAGAACGGAACGAGACCGGAAGCGTGAAGGCGAAGGTCGCCGTCCTCGGCGCCGGGGTCATGGGAGCCCCCATCGCGCGGAACCTGTTGCGCGCGGGATTCGCCGTACGGGTGTGGAACCGGACCCGGCAGAAGGCGGAGGCACTCGCACAGGAGGGCGCGCAGGTCGCCGACTCGCCTGCCGAGGCGGCCTCGGGCGCCGAGTTCCTGATCACCATGCTCACCGACGGGGCCGCCGTCCACAGCGCGATGAACGGGGTCGACGGTGCTTTGGCCACGCTCGCCCCGGACGCGGTGTGGGTCCAGATGAGCACGGTCGGCGTCGGCGCGACCCAGCACCTGGCCCAACTCGCCGAGGGGCGCGTTGGGTTCGTGGACGCCCCGGTGTCCGGGAGCTCGCAACCCGCGGAGCGGGGCGAGTTGCTCGTCCTCGCCTCCGGCCATCCGGTACTGCGCCCCCGCGTGCAGCCGCTCTTCGACGCCGTCGGTCAACGGACCCTGTGGCTCGAACACCTCGGTGACGGCAGCCGGTTCAAGCTCGTGCTGAACAACTGGCTCGCCGTCCTGGTCGAGGGCATGGCCGAGACCGTCAGCCTCACCGAGGCACTCGGCCTGACACCCGAGCTCCTCCTCGACACCCTCGCCGAGAGCCCGCTCGGGTCCGCCTACGCGACCGCCAAGGGCCACGCCATGGTCGACCACGACTTCACCCCGGGCTTCCCGCTCCACCACGCGGGCAAGGACGCGGCCCTCGCCCTGGAGGCCGCCGACCGGCAGGGGATGGAACTACCGCTCACCGCAACCCTGTTGAAGCGGTGGGACGAGGCGATCGCGGGGGGCCACGCGGACGACGACGTGGCCGCGGCCGTCACTGCCGCTCGATGAGCGGGGCGGCAAGGGCCGCGCGGCTGAAGTCCCCTGCGGCGGCACGCGTTCAGACCGGGAACGTCACTCCGGTCAGGTCCTCCGACGCCTCCCACAGGCGGCGCTGGAGGGCCTCGTCGTGGGACAACTCGCTGGACCGCACCCGCACCGGGTAGCCCCTGAGCTCCCGGAGCCCGCGCGGGCCGTAGTACTCGCCGCCTCGCACACCGGGGTCGGTCGCCGCGCGCAGGGTGGGCAGCGCGCCGCGGTCCGCGGGCTGCGAGATCAGCGGATTGAACGCCGTGACGACTGTGCGTACGACGAACGCCGAGTTCCGGATCAGTTCGGTGGCCGCGAGGCCCGGGTGGGCGGCGACGGCGACGGTCGGGGCCTTGTCCGCCAGCCGGCGCTGGAGCTCGTAGGTGAACTGAAGGTTCGCCAGCTTGGACTGGCCGTACGCGCCCACCCGGCTGTAGGACCGGCGCTCCCACTGCAGGTCGTCCAGGTCGATCGAGGCCCGGATGCGGTGGGCCAGGCTGCTGACCGTCACCACTCGGGAGCCCTCGACCGTCAGCATGCGGTCCAACAGCAGCCCGGTGAGCGCGAAGTGACCGAGGTGGTTGGTGCCCAGCTGCAGCTCGAAGCCGTCACCGGTGGTGCCCTCGGGCGTGTACATCACGCCGGCGTTGTTGATCAGCAGGTCGATCCTCGGATGCCTGTCCCGCAGTCGGGCCGCCGCGGCGCGGACCGAGTCGAGCGAGGTGAGGTCGAGGTGCTGGACCGTGACGTCCGCGTCCGGAGTGGCGGCGGTGATCCGGTCGGCGGCCCGCCTGCCCTTGTCCGTGTCGCGTACCGCCAGCACCACCGCCGCACCTCGCGCGGCGAGGACCTTGGCGGTCTCGAAACCGATCCCGGTGTTGGCCCCGGTGACCACGGCGACGCGACCCAGCTGACCGGGCACGTCCTCGGCGGTCCACTTGTCGTTCACGATTCCTCCAGGGTGTGGCCGGGGCCCGCGTGGGGAGCGCTAACCGACGCCGTGCAGGAGTGAGTTCACCACGAGGTCGGCTGCCGGGCCCGGTTCGATGTCGACGAACACATGGGCCATGGTGTCGACCATGTTGCCCAGCAGCGCCGTCGCCCATCCGGCGGGCAGGTCCTGCCGGATCAACCCCTCGTCGGCCGCGCGCCGCATGAAGGCCTCCAGCCGCTCGCGCAGTGCCTCGGCCCGCTGCTCGGCCTCGGGGTCCTCCTGCATCATCCGCCGGATGTCCACCGGCCAGCGCCGGCTCACCGGGACGATCGACTCGACGTATCCGTGCAGCGCGATCGCGACCGGTGCCTCCTCCAGGCGGACCGCGTCCATGACCATCTCGGCGGCGTCGAGCTTCGCCGCGTAGACGGCGGACAGCAGGGCTTCCCTGCTCGCGAACCGGCGATAGACCGTGCGCCGGTCCACTCCGGCCTCCGCGGCGATCACGGCCATGGTCGTCGCCGGGTCCCGCGCGAGCAGCCGTGCCCCCGTCTGCAGGACCGCGTCCAGGTTGCGGGCCGCGTCGGCTCTCATCGCGGTGATCACCTTCCGTAGTTCCAGAGTGCTGTACCGCCACAGTAGCACCGCGCTTGTTGCATTAACTGTCACATCGACGTAGCGTTTATCGCGTCAACCTCTACATGGCAGAGACAGAGAGAAGGCGGCGCCATGATCGTGCGCGACAAGCTCTACACAGGCGGTCGCTGGACCGACCCGAGTGACACCACCCCGCTCGACATCCGTTCACCCCACGACCGGTCGCTCGTCGGCCGGTCCGTCCAGGCCCGGTCGGCCGACGTCGACCGCGCGGTCGCGGCGGCTCGGGCGGCCTTCGACGACGGGCCCTGGCGGCATACGACTCCGGAGCAGCGCCAGGACCTGATCGTGCGCCTGAACAAGCTGCGCGAGGAGCGGGCGGAGGAGATCGCGAGGCTGATCACCGACGAGCGCGGCAATCCGTTGTGGTTCAACAGGGCCGGCCAGGGCGGACTGACCCGGCAGGCGCTCGGCTACCTCAAGGCCGCCCGCGAGTTCGGCTGGGAGGAGACGCTCGACCCGTCCGTCCCCGACGCCGCCTTCCGCAGCGTCGTACGCCGCGAGGCCATCGGAGTCGTGGCCGCCGTCATCCCGTGGAACTCACCGTTCTCGGCGGCGCTGGCGAAGATGATCCCGGCACTGCTCGCGGGCAACACCGTGGTCCTCAAGGCCTCGCCGGAGAACTCCCTCAGCATGATGCTGCTGGCCGACCTCTTCGACGAGGTGGGGCTGCCCGAGGGTGTCGTCAGCATCCTCCCGGCCGACCGGGAGACCAGCGAGTACCTGGTCGCGCATCCCGGCGTCGACAAGGTGGCCTTCACCGGCTCGACCGGCGCGGGCCGCTCCATCGCCGCCGTCGCCGGACGTCAACTCAAGCGCGTCAGCCTGGAGTTGGGCGGCAAGTCCGCGGCGATCATCCTGCCCGACGCCGACCTCGCCGAGGTGGTGCCCGCGCTGCGGTTCGCCTCGCTGATGAACAACGGCGAGGCGTGCATCGCGCAGACCCGGGTGCTCGCGCCACGCAGCCGCCACGAGGAGGTGGTGACCGCCCTCAAGGACCTGCTCGACGGACTGAAGGTCGGCGATCCCTCCGAGGAGGATACCTTCATCGGCCCGCTGGTCCGGGCAGAACAGCGGGAGCGCGTACGGTCCTACATCCGGCTCGGCATCGAGGAAGGCGCGCGCCTCGTCACCGGGGGACCCGAGTCGCCGGCGGGCCTGGAGCGGGGCAACTACGTCAAGCCCACCCTCTTCGCCGACGTCGACAACACCATGCGGATCGCGCGCGAGGAGATCTTCGGCCCCGTCCTGGTGGTGATCCCGTTCGACGACGAGGACGACGCCGTACGCATCGCCAACGACTCCGAGTACGGCCTCAGCGGTGGCGTCTGGACGGCGGACGTGGAGCACGGGCTGGAGGTCGCCCGCCGGATCAGGACCGGCACCGTCACCGTCAACAGCGCACCCATCGGCTTCGACGGTCCGTTCGGCGGCTACAAGGCGAGCGGCACCGGGCGCGAGTACGGAGCCGTCGGCCTCACCGAGTACGTCGAGCACAAGACGATCACCGTGCCGGCCTGACCCAAGAAGAGAGAACATGACGATGACTTCCAAGACCTGGCTCATCACCGGCGCCTCCGCCGGACTGGGACGCGAACTCGCGGTGGCAGCACTGAAGCGCGGGGACCGCGTGGTGGCGACCTCCCGCCGTCCGGAACGCCTCGACGACCTCGCGCGAGAGCACGGCGACCGGCTGCTCGCCGTGGCGCTCGACGTCAACGATGCCGACGACGCCCGCGCGGTGGTGGCGGCGGCCACCGAGCGCTTCGGCACCGTGGACGTCGTGGTGAACAACGCCGGTTACGCGACCAGCGCGGCGATCGAGGACATCCCGGACGCCGAGTTCCGGGCACAGCTGGACATCAACCTGTTCGGCGTGGTCAACGTGACCAAGGCGGTGCTTCCCGTCCTGCGCCGGCAGCGCTCCGGGCACATCGTCCAGATCTCGTCGATCGGCGGTCGGGTCGGCGGCACCCCGGGCCTGGGCGCCTACCAGACCGCGAAGTTCGCGGTGGAGGGCTTCTCGGAGGTGCTCGCCCACGAGGTGGCGCCCCTCGGCGTCAAGGTGATCATCGTCGAACCCGGCGGACTGCGCACCAACTGGGTTGCGGGAGCCGCCACTTCGCCCGTTCCGGTCGGGGAGGACTACGAGGAGACCGTCGGCCAGTGGGCGCGAAGGTTCGCCGAGTACAACGGCAACGAACCCGGTGACCCGGCCAGGGCGGCACAGGCCATCGCGGAGATCGTCGACGCCGAGGAGCCGCCGCGGCGCCTGCTGCTCGGCTCGGACGCGCTGCGCATCGCGCTGGAGTCAGGTGCGGAGCGCTCCGCGGAGGCCGAGAAGTGGGGCGACGTCAGCCGGTCGACGGACTTCCCCGTCACCCCTTCCCGGTAAGCAGCCGCCACGGGTTGTCGACCCGGAACGCCCGCTCCGCCGCCCCGCCCAGACCGAAGCCCGGCCGCTCCGGTGGCCCGGCATAGGGCCGGTCCGTGCCCTGGACGACGGCCTCCGCACCGAGCGCCGCCACGACCGCCTCGACCGCGCGCGGACCGTACGAGGACGTCTCCACGAACACGTTCCGGTCCACCTCGTCCGCGCCGTCACCCCGCGCCGCGAAGCGCTCCCCGTGCAGCGGGGCGAGCCCGGCCAGCAGCGCGAAGCAGACCCGCAGCCGGGGGTGCCGGGGCCGCCCGAAGGCCCGGAACGCGAACCAGGAGGCATGCATCTGCTGGACGTACGGAACCATCGCGGGCCACCAGCCGGGCCCTGACAGCTCCGAACCCGACGCCCCGGAAAGCGCCGGCCCGGGGTGGACGAACAGCGGGAGATCACGGGCTTCAAGGAGATCGAGCAGCGGCGCGCAGCGGGCGTAACCAGCCGCGTCGGCAAGGGAATTGGCCGGAAGCTGGAGGCCGGCCAATCCCAGATCCAGGGCCGCGGCCGTCGCGTCCGAGTCGATGTCCCGCACAGTGGCCGCCGCCCATGCCCCGAACGGTTCCGGCAGTGCGGCCGCGTCCTCGTGGTGCGCGTCCAGCAGCGGTCGTGCCTCCTCGGTGGGCAGCCACTCGATGCCGAGCGGGGCGGACAGTGAGACGAGGGCACGGTCGAGGCCGTCGGCGGCGGTCAGTTCGGCGCGTCGCGCGATGTCGTGGTCGGTGGCGGAGACCTCGTAAGGCGGCTCACCGGCCGTGTGGAGGATCCAGCCGTCCAGGTACGGCGGTGCGGTGCGGGCGCGCAGGGCTGCCACGAACGCGGGGCCCCACAGATGCTGGTGGACATCGACGTTCGGCAGATGCTGAGGGGCGTCGACATTCATCACGACAACTCGCCGTCGAGGTCGGTCCGTTGGCGCAGCACGCGCAGGTCCGTGCCGTCCAGCTCCATCTCGTACAACGTGCCCCGCGCGTTGTCGAACGGTCGGTGCAGGATCATCATCAGCTGTCCGTCGAAGGTGTGGAACAGCATGCCGTGACCGCTGTCCTGCCGGACCAGGGGCCGACGTTGGTGCCACGGTCCGGTGAGGTCGCCGGACTCCGAGACGGCGTACGTCTGGACGTAGCCGCCGCTGACCGTGCCGTCCTCGGCGGCGACGTTCTTCTCGTACGTCGACCACAGCATGAGCAGGGCGCCCTCGGGTGTGCGGTGGAGCTGGGGGCCGTCGGTGACGTAGGGCGCGAGCTGGTGCGGGACACCGGCGGGGAGCTGCTCGGTGATCCAGGACGCGTCCGAGGCCTTGAACAGGAGCACCGGGTCGCCGACGGTCCGGGTGAGGTCCGGGGCCAGCCGGATCGCCTCCATGGTGCCGTCGATCGTCTGCAGCCACTCGTGGGCGTACACCATCCACGGCTGCCCGGACGGGTCGACGTACAGCGTGCCGTCCAGGGTCATGAGGTGGGCGGGCGGAGTGGGGCGGGAGGGGTCGACGACGGTGAAGGGGCCCAGCAGCGAGTCGGACACGGCCGTGATCGTGCCCCGCATGTGGGCGGGGAGTCGGAAGGGTGTGCCCCAGCGGCCGGGTGGCGGGACGGGAAGTGGCCTGTCCGTGTTGTGCAGGGTCGTGAACAGGTAGTACCTGCCGCCCCGTCGGTGCACTTCCGGGGCCCAGGCGCCGTCGGTGGCCCAGATGCCCGGCTGGTCCTCGGTACGGAAGACGACGACCGGGCGCGTCCAGTCGCGCAGGTCGTGGCTGCGGTAGACCATCGTGCCGGCGCCGTCCACGCCCGACATGGACGGGTCGTTGGACGTGTAGAGGTGGTAGGTGTGGGTCGGCTCGTCGGCGACCACGAAGGGGTCGTGCAACGGCATGTCGGGCAGGCGCATCGGCTCGTTCGGGGGCACGTTTCCAGCGTACGGGCGACCTCTGACACCTCCTGAGTCGCCTGCGCACGATGCCGCCCCACCAGCCGCCGCCGGCCGGCCACCACCCGCCGCAGGCCGGAAAAAACGCGTGGACCGGGTCGTACCGGTCGCAGGAGACTGCCATGCCTGGCCGTACGCGGGGACACGACGACAGGGTGGCAATGGGATCGCCTGCATCGCACGAAGGATTACCGGGCCGCGGCTCGGTGCTGCTCGCACTTCGCTACTACGGACGGGAGTTGGCGCGGCTGCGGCGGCTGACGCTGCCCGCCATGCTGATGCCCGCGCTGGGCAACGTCGGCATCGCCTACATCGCGCCGCTGGTCGTCGCCAAGCTCGTCGGCCGCATCGCCGACGACGACGGCATCGGCCTGCGCGCGACCCTGCCGTACGTCCTCGCTTTCACCGTCGTCCTGCTGCTCGCGGAGACGCTCTGGCGGATTGGACTGCACTGCCTCAACCGGCTGGACGCGCTCGGTATCGAGCACCTCTATGTGATCGGTCTGGACGAACTGTTCGCCAAGGACGCCTCGTTCTTCCACGACAACTTCGCCGGCTCGCTGACCAAGCGGGTCCTCAGTTTCGCCTCGCGGTTCGAGGAGTTCGTCGACACACTGACGTTCAACATCATGGGCAGCCTGATTCCGCTGCTGTTCGGGTCGATCGTGCTGTGGCGCTACGAACCCCTGCTGGTCGTCGGCCTGTTGACGATGATCACTGTGACGGCGGTGTGCGTGGCGCCCCTCGTCCGGCGGCGCCAGCGGCTGGTGGACCAGCGCGAGGCGGCCATCGCGCGGGTGTCGGGGCATGTCGCCGACAGCCTGATGAACATGGACACCGTGCGGGCGTTCGCCGCCGAGGAGCGCGAGGCCGCCGAGCACCGCTCCCGGGTCGCCACCTCCCGCCGGCTGACGCTGATGTCCTGGGACTACGGGAATCTGCGCATCGACACACTGGTCGCGCCGCTGTCCGTGGCGACCAACGCGCTCGGGCTGCTGCTCGCGGTGACGCTGAGCCGCGGCGGGCACGGTGTGGAGGCGGTCGTGGTCGCGTTCACGTACTACACGAACGCCACCCGGATCATGTTCGAGTTCAATCAGATCTACCGGCGGCTGGAGAGCTCGATGACGGAGGCCGCGCAGTTCACCGAGCTGCTGCACTCGCCCCCGACCGTGCTCGACCCGGCGTCGCCGGATCCGCTGCCGGTGCGGGCCGCCTCGGTGCGCTTCGAGCGGATCACCTTCGCCCACGGACCCGGCGCCCCGCTCTTCGACGGACTCGACCTGGCCGTGCCGGGCGGCGCGAAGATCGGCCTGGTCGGGCGCTCCGGCGGCGGCAAGACCACCCTCACCCGGCTGCTGCTGCGGATGACGGACCTGGACGCCGGCCGGATCCTGATCGGCGGCCAGGACATCAGCAGGCTCCGCCAGGCCGACCTGCGCGGCCTGATCGCCTACGTGCCCCAGGACCCGGCCATGTTCCACCGCACCCTGCGGGACAACATCGCCTTCGCCCGCCCCGACGCCACCGACGCCGAGATCCGCCGGGCGGCCGAGGCGGCGCACGTCACGGAGTTCGCCGACGCACTGCCCGACGGCTTCGAGACGATGGTCGGCGAACGCGGCATCAAGCTCTCCGGCGGCCAGCGCCAGCGGGTCGCGCTGGCCCGGGCGATCCTGCGCGACGCGCCGATCCTGCTCCTCGACGAGGCGACCAGCGCCCTCGACTCGGAGAGCGAAGTGCTCGTCCAGGAAGCGCTGTGGCGGCTCATGGAGGGGCGCACGGCGCTCGTGGTCGCCCACCGGCTGAGCACGGTCGCCGGCATGGACCGCCTCGTGGTCCTGGACCGCGGACGGATCGTCGAGCAGGGCACGCACCAGGAACTGCTGGCCTCCGAAGGCGCCTACGCCAAGCTGTGGCGCCACCAGTCCGGCGGCTTCCTCACCGACAGCCCGACGGACGACGACGCCGCCCGGGCCGACGTGAACTGAACGGGACACCGCAGCCCGGCGGGGCACCGGAACCGAACGGGACACCGACCGGTCGGTGGACGCCCTCTTGACGCCGCAGCCAGGGGGATCGACACTCCAGAAGGGAATCCTAGTGAACAGGTAGGGAATGACATGAGGCGCCTTGGACCGGTCACCGTACGCGTGAGCCGCTCGCCTCTCCTCACCTCCCGCCGCCACATCGATCTGCTGCGCGTCTGCAGCGCGATCAGCCGCCTCGGCTGAGCCGCGCCCCTCCCGTGCCCGCGACGCCCACGCGTCGTCCCGCGACCGGACGCCACCGGCGTCGTCCGACCGCCGCGCACGGCTGAGCCCGGCCCCTTCCCGTCCGACGTCGCTACCGCCGCGCGCACGTCCGCGCCCGCTCCCGGGGAGAGTCATGTCCGTCACACCGCTGGCCGCCCACACCACCGCTCCGTCCACGCCCGCCTTCCGGGGCCGCATCGGCGGCGATCCGCGCAGCGGCCACTACGCCGTTCCGCGCCGCTACCGCCTCCATCTGTCCACCGCGTGTCCCGACGGCCTGCGCATCGCCGTCACCCACAGCCTGCTCGGCCTGGACACCGTCTGTCCGGCCACCTACCTGCCCGCCGTCCCCGACTCCGCGGAGGACGGCCACTCCGTGCTGCGCCCGCTGTACGAGGCGAGCGCCCACCGGTACTCAGGACCGGCCGTCGGACCGGTGCTCAGCGACGACTGGTCCGGGCGGATCGTCAGCACCCACGCCCCGGACATCACCCGCGACCTCGCCCGCCGCTTCGGCGCCGACCGGCTCTCGCTCTACCCGTGCGGCGCCGAGTCGGAGATCGAGGCCGTCGAGCGGATGTGCGCACAGGACATCGAGGGGGCCGCCCAGCGCGCCGGACAGTCCGACGGCGAGCAGACGGAGCGGGACGCGGCCCTGGAGACGCTGCTGGAGTCGCTGGGCGCGCTGGAGCGCTGGCTCGTCGGCCGCGAATACATGATTCGGGATCAGATCACCGCCGCCGACGTCGAGTTGTGGGTCACGCTGGTCCAGCTCGACACCGTGCACCGCGACCACCTCGACGCCTCCGCGGTCCAGCGCATCGCCGACCACCCCACTCTGTGGGCGTACGCCCGCCGCCTGGCCGCCCACCCCGCCTTCGGCACCCACCTCGACCTGGACGGGATCGCCCGCCGCCATCACGCCCGTTGCCGGGGACTGGAGGCGGCCGGCGCGGCCGTGCAGATCCTCGACTGGGCGGCCCACGCGGCCCGATAGCCGTCGCACAGCGGCTCCACAGCCGTTCCAGTCGGTGGACCGGCGTTGACATTCGTTCGGGCAAGTGTCTTGAATATCGCCCAGAACGGTCATGAGTGTCAGCGACAAGCCCTGGCTTGCTGACCGGCAACCCTCGCACCGCGGTGGGGTGCCCCAGGTGACGACCGGACCGGATGACGTTTCGGTAAGCGCGCGGCCCCTTTCGGGGGGCCACCCAACAGTGACAGGTGACGCCATGTACGCAGCTCCCAGGACGGCCGCATGCCGCCCGCAGGGCTGCGTACCGTCGTACGCGAACCTGTTCGTCGCCGACCGCGCCGTCGATCTGCTCCGGGTCAGCAGCGCACTGTGTACCGCACCGGGCCGCGCCCGCTGTCGGGGCTGACGACCACCGCTCAGCCCGCGCACCTCTGACGCACACCCGCCTCCGCCGGTGTGCAGTTCCCCTCCCCGCCCCCAGTCCCGCGCAGCCGCGCGCGCCGCCCGTCGTCGCGCGTCCACCGCCGGGGTCCGGGGTGTCCGAACCTGCCGGAGCCCACTATGAGTGAACCCCCTGGCGCAGCCGTGTCCCTCGCCGAGGCACCGCCTGCCGACGAACCGTCAAAACCCCTCACGGCACAGCGAGTTCAGCCGCTGCGCCGACCGGGACGCTGGATCGCCACCGCGGTCGTGCTGGTCCTCGCGATCCAGTTCGTGCACGGCCTGGCGACCAACCCGTTCTACCAGTGGGACCGCTTCGGATACTGGTTCCTGCGGCCGACCATCCTCGACGGCCTGCTCATCACCCTCGAAGTGGCCGCCTACAGCGCGGTGCTCGGCCTCCTCGGCGGCATCCTGCTCGCCCTGGCCAGGCTCTCCAAGTCCCCGGTGCTGCGCGCGGTGAGCTGGACCTACGTCTGGGCCCTGCGCTCGATCCCGCTGATCGTGGTGCTGCTCTTCCTCTACAACTTCAGCGCCCTGTACAAGACGTTGAGTGTCGGCGTCCCCTTCGGGCCCGCCTTCTTCTCCTTCGACGAGTCGAAGCTGGCCACCGACATGGTCGTCGCCGTCATCGGCCTCAGCCTCAACGAGGCGGCCTACGCGGCCGAAGTGGTCCGCGGCGGCATCCTCTCCGTCGACCAGGGCCAGCACGAGGCGGCCTCCGCCCTCGGCCTGCCCAAGAGCTACCAGTTCCGCAGGATCGTCTTCCCGCAGGCGCTGCGCTCCATCACCCCGAACTACGTCAACCAGCTGATCGGCCTGATCAAGAGCACCTCGCTGGTCTTCTACGTCTCCCTGCTGGACCTGTTCGGCTCCGCGCAGACGATGGGCTCCACCTATCCCGGCGACATCGTGCCGCTGCTCCTGGTCGTCACCGTCTGGTACCTGATCCTGACCAGCGTGGTGTCCGTCATCCAGTTCTACGTCGAGCGGTACTACGCCCGGGGCGCCACGCGCTCCCTGCCGCCGACCCCGATCCAGAAGCTCCGCACCGGCCTCACCGATCTGCGGGCCCGCATCCGCCGGGAGGCCGCCGTATGAGCGCGAACACACTTCAGTCACCGGTGGATGTCGTCCCGGCCGCCGTCGAGGTGCACGACGTGCACAAGTGGTACGGCGCCCACCGGGTGCTGGACGGCGTCGACCTGACCGTACGGCCCGGCGAGGTCACCGTCGTCCTCGGCCCGTCCGGCTCCGGGAAGTCCACGCTGCTGCGGGTCATCAACCACCTGGAGAAGCCGGAGATCGGCTACGTCAGCGTCAACGGCGAACTGATCGGTGTGAAGCGCCAGGGGGAGAGGCTGAAGGAGCTGAGCGAGCGGGCCATCCTCGCCCAGCGCAGCCGGATCGGCTTCGTCTTCCAGAACTTCAACCTGTTCCCGCACCTGACCGTCCTCGACAACGTGGCCGCGGCCCCGGTCGCCACCGGCCGGCTCGGCAAGCCCGAAGCCCTGGAACTGGCCCGCGAGTTGCTCGGCCGGGTGGGGCTCGGCGAGAAGGCCGGCGCCTATCCGCGACAGCTGTCCGGGGGCCAGCAGCAGCGCGTCGCCATCGCACGCGCCCTCGCCCTGCGGCCCGGCGTCATCCTCTTCGACGAGCCGACCTCCGCCCTCGACCCCGAACTCGTGGGTGAAGTCCTCGCCGTCATCAAGGACTTGGCGACCAGCGGCACCACCCTCGTCATCGTCACCCACGAGATCGGCTTCGCCCGCGAGGTCGCCGACCGGGTCGTCTTCATCGACGGCGGAAAGATCGTCGAGCAGGGCCCGCCCCACGAGGTCCTCGACAAGCCGCAGCACGAACGGACCCGCGACTTCCTCAGCAAGGTCCTCTGAACCCCCCTCTTCACCTACCGCCACTTTCCAAGTCCCGAACACCGAACCTAGGAACAGCCATGTCTCCCCTCAGCCTTCGCAGCAGACTCACTCGCGGACTCACCGCCGGCACCGTCGTCGCCGCCCTCGCCGGCGGGCTCGCCGCCTGCGGGGGAGACAGCGACGCGGCCACCACGACCGACAACGCCGCCGCCGGTTCGGTGACCGTGGGTGCCCTGTCCCTCGGCGCCGCCAAGGAGACCACGCTGAAGGTCTCCGAAGTGAAGTCGATCAGCGCCGAGTTGCCCAAGGACATAGCCAAGAGCGGCAAGCTGGAGATCGGCGTCGGCTTCCTGCCCGCCGGCTCACCGCCGCTCGGCTACGTCGGCTCGGACCAGAAGACCCTCACCGGTTCGGAGACCGACATCGGCCGCCTGGTCGCCGCCGTCCTCGGCCTCAAGCCCGAGCTGAAGAACTCCACTTGGGAGAACCTCTTCATCGGCCTGGACAGCGGCAAGGTCCAGGTCGCCTTCTCCAACGTGACCGACACCGAGGAGCGCAAGGCGAAGTACGAGTTCGCCTCCTACCGCGAGGACAACCTCGGCTTCGCGGTGAAGGCCGACAACACCTGGAACTTCGACGGCAATTACGAGAACCTCGCCGGCAAGACCGTCGCCGTGGGCGCCGGCACCAACCAGGAGCGGATCCTCCTGGAGTGGAAGAAGAAGCTGGCCGCCGAGGGCAAGAAGGCGCTCACCGTCAAGTACTTCCAGGACAACAACAGCACCTACCTCGCGCTGACCTCCGGAAAGATCGACGCCTACCTCGCCCCGAACCCCTCGGTCGCCTACCAGGTCTCCTCGACCAAGGGCACGGCCAAGGCGGTCCGCAACGCGGGTACCTACTCCGGCGCCGGATCCTCCCTCCAGGGCCTGATCGCGGCCACCGCGAAGAAGGACAGCGGCCTCGCCAAGCCCCTCGCGGACGCGATCAACTACCTGATCAAGAACGGCCAGTACGCCAAGTGGCTGGCCGCCTGGAACCTCTCCAACGAGGCCGTCGCCAAGTCCGAGATCAACCCGCCCGGACTGCCCCTCAGCGACTCCTGACCCACCCTCTCGGCCAGGGGACCCCGCCGCGTCGTGACGGGGTCCCCACCCGCGCGACCCGTACTGGAGCCGTCACCCGATGTCTTCGACCGTCAGTCTCGAAACCACCACCTCCCACGTCCTCGACAACCCGGCCTGGGCCGCGCTCACCGGCCCGCACGCCCACTTCGCCGAGCGCGTCGGCCGCGCGGCCCGCTACCCCGTCGACGTGGCCGGCTTCCACGCGATCACCGACAACGACGACCCGCGCGCCTGGGCCGACCTCGCCACCCTCGTCGGCCCCGGCGGCACCGCCGCGGTGCGCGGAGTGGGCGAGACCCCGGACGGCTGGGAGATCGTCCGTTCAGGGCAGGGCGTCCAGCTCGTCGACACCGCGCTGTGGGCCGAACCCGACCCTCAGGCCGTCCGCCTCGGCCCCGCCGACGTACCCGAGATCCTCGACCTGGTCGCCCGCACCGAACCCGGCCCCTATCTGCCCCGCACCGTCGAACTGGGCACCTACCTGGGCATCCGCCACGAGGGCCGGCTCGTCGCGCTGGCGGGCGAGCGCCTCCACCCGCCCGGCTGGACCGAGATCAGCGCCGTCTGCACCGACCCCGGCCACCGCGGCCGGGGCCTGGCCACCCGCCTGGTCCGCGCGGTCGCCGCCGGCATCAAGGAACGCGGCGAGCAGCCCTTCCTGCACGCGGCGGCCGGCAACACCAACGCGATCAGGCTCTACGAGTCGATCGGCTTCACACTCCGCGCCCGTACGGTCTTCTCGCTCGTACGGTTCACCGGGCCGACCGGTGCCGCAGATCCGGAAGAAACGGCATAGCCGTGCCGTTGTCCTCTACGAAGCCGGACTCCGTGGAGGTGGAGCACATGGGTGGCGCGTCCGTCGTTCACGTGTGTCTCACCACGCGGCAGCACATCGATCTGCTGCGTGTCGCCGGCGCGCTCTGTCGCCCCTGACGCCGTTGCCCAAACCGCCGTGCGCCCGTATCCATGGGCCGGCGATCTCGTACGGACCTCCAGGAAGGCACCCACTCGTGTCATCGACCTCCCCTTCCCTCCTGCATCTCGCCGTCGCCCTCGACGGCACCGGCTGGCACCCCGCCTCCTGGCGCGAGCAAGTGGCCCGCCCCCGGGACCTGTTCACCGCCGGCTACTGGGCCGACCTGGTCGCCGAGGCCGAGCGCGGGCTGCTCGACTTCGTCACCTTCGAGGACGGCCTCGGTCTGCAGTCCTCGCACTACGGCGAGCTGGACGGCCGCACCGACCAGGTCCGCGGACGCCTCGACGCCGTCCTGACCGCGTCCCGCATAGCGCCCCTGACCCGGCACATCGGCCTGGTGCCGACCGTGATCGCCACGCTCACCGAGCCGTTCCACCTCTCCAAGGCGATCGCCACCCTCGACTACGTCAGCTCCGGCCGCGCGGGCCTGCGGGTGCAGATCAGTGCCCGCCCGCACGAGGCCGACCACTTCGGCCGCCGTACCTTCCCGCCGATCAGCCTGGAGGAACTGCGTACCCCGGCCGGGCAGGAGCGGCTCACCGACCTCTTCGACGAGGCCGCCGACTACGTCGAGGTCGTGCGCCGGCTCTGGGACAGCTGGGAGGACGACGCGGAGATCCGGGACACCGCGACCGGCCGCTTCGTCGACCGCGACAAGCTGCACTACATCGACTTCGAGGGCAAGCACTTCAGCGTCAAGGGCCCGTCGATCACCCCGCGCCCGCCGCAGGGACAGCCCCTTGTCACCTCGCTCGCGCACCAGACCGTCCCCTACCGGCTGGTGGCCCGTCAGGCCGACATCGGCTACGTCACCCCGCGCGACGCCGACGACGCCCGCGCGATCGTCGCCGAGATCCGCGCCGAGCAGGAGGCGGCCGGCCGCGCCGACGAACTCGTCCATGTCTTCGGCGACTTGGTGGTCTTCCTCGACGACGACCAGGCCGCCGCGGAGGACCGGCGCGCACGCCTGGACGCCCTCGCGGGGGAGCCGTACGAGAGCGACGCACGGATCTTCGCCGGTACGCCCGCCCAACTCGCCGATCTTCTCCAGGAGCTGGCGGCCAAGGGGCTGACCGGCTTCCGGCTGCGCCCCGCCGTCCTCGGCCACGACCTGCCCGCCATCACCGAGGGCCTGGTTCCCGAACTCCAGCGTCGCGGCGTCTTCCGCACCGCCTACGAGGCCGACACCCTGCGCGGCCTGCTGGGCCTCGCCCGCCCCGCCAACCGCTACGCCGCCGTCTGAGCCGGAAGGACCGACCGCACCCATGAGCAAGCCGCTGAAGCAGATCCATCTGGCCGCGCACTTCCCGGGCGTCAACAACACCACCGTGTGGAGCGACCCCAAGGCCGGCAGCCACATCGAGTTCAGTTCCTTCGTGCACTTCGCGCAGACCGCCGAACGCGCCAAGTTCGACTTCCTGTTCCTCGCCGAAGGGCTCCGCCTGCGTGAACAGGGCGGCAAGATCTACGACCTGGACGTCGTCGGCCGCCCCGACACCTTCACCGTGCTGGCCGCGCTCGCCGCGGTCACCGAGCACCTGGGGCTGACCGGCACCATCAACTCCACCTTCAACGAGCCCTACGAGGTGGCCCGCCAGTTCGCCAGCCTCGACCACCTCTCCGGCGGCCGGTCCGCGTGGAACGTCGTCACCTCCTGGGACGCCTTCACCGGCGAGAACTTCCGGCGCGGCGGCTTCCTGCCGCAGGAGGAGCGCTACTCCCGCGCCAAGGAGTTCCTCGCCACGACGAACGAGCTCTTCGACTCCTGGCATGGTGACGAGATCGTCGCCGACCAGGCGAGCGGCACCTTCCTGCGGGACGCGAAGGCCGGTTCCTTCGTCCACGACGGACAACACTTCGACATCCACGGCCAGTTCAACGTCCCGCGCTCCCCGCAGGGCCGCCCGGTCATCTTCCAGGCCGGCGACTCCGACGAGGGCCGCGAGTTCGCCGCCTCCTCCGCCGACGCCATCTTCAGCCGGTACGCGCAGCTGGAATCGGGGCAGGCCTTCTACACCGACGTCAAGAACCGCCTCGCCAAGTACGGCCGTCGGCATGACGAGTTGCTGATCCTGCCCGCCGCGAGTTTCGTTCTCGCCGACACCGACGCCGAGGCGGAGGTACTGGCGAAGGAGGTGCGCCGCCAGCAGGTCAGCGGGGCCACCGCCATCAAGCACCTGGAGTTCGTCTGGAACCGGGACCTGTCCTCGTACGACCCGGAGGGCCCGCTGCCCGAGATCGATCCCGACCTCGGCGAGAACCACATCTCCAAGGGCCGCGCCCAGGTGCGGATGTACCGCGACCCGCTGGCCACCGCCCGCGAGTGGCGCGAGCTGGCCGCCGCGAACAACTGGTCCATCCGCGACCTCGTCATCGAGACCGGCAACCGGCAGAACTTCATCGGCTCGCCGGAGACGGTCGCCAGGACCATCAACGACTACGTCCAGGCCGACGCCAGCGACGGGTTCATCCTCGTCCCGCACATCACCCCGACCGGGCTCGACGACTTCGCCGACAAGGTCGTCCCGCTGCTCCAGGAACAGGGCGTGTTCCGCACCGAGTACGAGGGCCCGACCCTGCGCCACCAGCTCGGTCTCGCCCACCCGGACGAGGCGGCGGCCGAGCGGGCCGCGTCGTGAAGTTCCTCGCGATCACCCTGATCGTCCATCGCCCCGACCCGGTCACCGGGGTGCTGAAACCGACCCACGAACGGTTCCGTGAAGTCCTCGACAACGCCGTGCTCGCCGAGGAGTTGGGCTTCGACGGCTTCGGGGTGGGGGAGCGGCACGAGCGGCCGTTCATCTCCTCGTCCCCGACCGTCGTGCTGAGCCATGTGGCCGCCCTGACCAAGCGGATCCGCCTGTTCACCGCCGTCACGACCCTCAGCCTGCTGGACCCGGTCCGGGCGTACGAGGACTACGCGACCCTCGACCACCTCTCGAACGGGCGCCTGGACCTGATCATCGGCAAGGGCAACGGCGCCGCCCAGCGGGACCTGTTCCAGGTCACGCCCGAGGACCAGTGGGACCGCAACGCCGAGAGCTACGAGGTGTTCCGGCAGATCTGGCGGCAGGACAAGGTGACGGCGGCGACCCGCTTCCGCCCGCCGCTGCAGGACGCGGAGGTGTGGCCGCGGCCCTACCAGAAGCCGGTCCGGGTCTGGCACGGCAGCGCGACCAGCAAGGAGTCCGTCGACCTGGCCGCCCGCTACGGCGACCCGCTGTTCTCGGCGAACGTCACCAACCCCATAGAGCCGTATGCCGAGTTGATCCGCTACTACCGCGAGCGCTGGGAGCACTACGGCCACGACCCGGCTGACATCGCGATCGGCGCCGGCACCGCGGGTGTCCTCGTCACGCCCACCTCGCAGGAGGCGCTGTCCGCGTACCGGCCGATCTTCGAGTCCAACCTGGCCTTCTTCAAGCAGGCGGGCCTGCCCGTGGTCTTCGAGACCCTGGAGGACTACGTCGAGCGCAGCTCGGCCCTGATCGGCAGCCCGCAGCAGGTCATCGACAAAGTGCACCGCTACCACGAGCAGTTCGGGCACACGGTGGTCCATCTGCACGCGGACGCGAGCGGCCTGTCCGACACCCAGCACCGGGACTCGCTCGAACTCTTCCAGTCGGCGGTCGCCCCGGTCCTGCGCAAGGACATCCCGGACCCGCCCTTCGACTGGGGCCCGGTCCTGCCGACACCGTCGACCAGCAGCGAGGAGCCGGCCCGTGTCTGACATCCCCCTCGGCGTCCTCGACCTGGTCCCCATCTCGTCGGGCTCGACCGCCGCAGACGCGCTCCGCAACTCCGTCGACCTTGCCCAACAGGCCGAACAACTCGGCTACGCCCGCTACTGGTTCGCCGAGCACCACCTCAACCCCGGGGTCGCGGGCACCTCTCCGGCGGTCGTCCTGGCCCTGACCGCGGCCGCCACCTCCACGATCCGCCTCGGCTCCGGCGCCGTACAACTCGGCCACCGCACGGCCCTGTCGACGGTGGAGGAGTTCGGGCTGATCGACGCGCTGCACCCGGGCCGCTTCGACCTCGGCCTCGGCCGCTCGGGCGGCCGTCCACCGGGGGAGCGGGCCCCCGGCCCGACGGACACACCCGTCGTCGACGGACGCGCCCCGAACGGCCTGCTCATTCCGCCCCGCTTCTCCTTCGAACGCCTCCTCGGCTCACCCCGCATCGCCCTGCAACGCAAGCTGCTCCTGCTGCCGGGCGCCGAATCCCAGGACTACGCCGAGCAGATCGACGACATCCTCGCCCTGCTGGCCGGCACCTACCGCTCCCCGGAGGGCGTCGAGGCGCACGTAGTGCCGGGTGAGGGCGCGGAGTTGGAGCTGTGGATCCTGGGCAGCAGCGGTGGCCTAAGCGCCGAGGTCGCGGGCGCCCGGGGCCTGCGCTTCGCCGCCAACTACCACGTCAGCCCCGCCACGGTCCTGGAGGCGGTGGACGGCTACCGCGCCCACTTCCAACCCTCTGACCACCTCGACAAACCCCACGTCAGCGTCTCCGCGGACGTCGTCGTGGCCGAGGACGACGCAACCGCCCGCGAACTCGCCACCGGTTACGGCCTCTGGGTCCGCAGCATCCGCACGGCCGAGGGCGCGATCGCGTTCCCGACCCCTGAGGAGGCCCGCGCGCACACCTGGAGCGAGGAGGACCGGGAGCTGGTTCAGGACCGCCTCGACACCCAGTTCGTCGGCTCGCCCGGCCGGGTGGCCGACCAGCTGGAACAGCTCCAAGAGGCCACGGGAGCCGACGAGTTGCTCATCACGACCATCACGCATGACCACGCGGACCGGGTGCGGTCGTACGAGCTGCTGGCGCGGGAGTGGCGTCGGCGCTGAAGCACAAGAACCAAAGCTGAAGCGACCGTACAACGATCACGGCCCCTCCCGAGAGATGTGGCGAGGCCGGGCAACGGTCTCCCTCCCCCGAAGGTGACCGTTGCCCGACCGCTCCCCCGGCGCCGGACAGGTGGTCCAGCAACGCCCGAGTGGCGCGGTTCTCCGTGCTGCTACCAGCACATGACCGCTGTCTGTCCCGGTCCCCAGGCCGAGTACAGACGCACACGGACGTAGTAGCGGCGGCCCTTGACGAGACGGGCCCTGATGGTGGCGTTGTGCGGTGTTCCGCCGTCGTCGTGGCCGGTCAGGTAGCGGGGCTCCTCGTCCCGTTCCTCGAAGACCACGACGACGGTGTCACTGTCGCCGAAGGTGCCCACGGTGTACTCGCGGGTCTCCGGCGGATCGATCACGAAGTCCGCCTGCTCGCCCGGCCCCAGACCCAGCGGCGCCGAACGGAAGGGCACCAGCGCGGGTGGCTGCGGCGGATCCGCCGGCGGATACCAGCGCAGCACGAACTCCTTGTCGGCCGGCGACAGCGAACCCGGCGGATTCAGTCCCGCCCGGAACTGCTCCGGCTCCAGGATCAGCCCGCCCGAGAACGGGTACTCCATGATCGACTGCGGGTCCCAGACGGAGCCGTTGACCTCGTCCGGGTCCAGCTTGCGCAGGATGTTGAAGAACGTCTTGTCCCGGCTCCAGAAGTTCGGCGAGCCCGCCAGATCCGCGTAGACGGCTTCGTCGTCCCAGTGGATGCCGGCGAACGGGCTCTGGTGCTCGTGCAGCATCCCGAGCGCGTGCCCGATCTCGTGCAGGGCCGTCCCACGTTCACCCGGCGCGGTCAGGTCCCAACCGAAGTTCATCGTGCGGTCGTTCACGCCGATCTGCAGCGCGTCCCGGCCCACCGTCGACCACGAACCGTCGCCGAGCTGGAACCCGATGCGTACCTCGGCCTCCGTGCGGTCCGCGACCTCGACGAAGGACACGCCGAGCCCGAGATCCCGCCACTCCTGGAAGCACTCGCGCACCACGTCCCGCTGCTCCTTGGCGCCGACCCACGACACCCGCCGCATCGCCCCGGTGCCCGGGACGGGGATGACGGAGGCGTCGCCGTCGCCGTCGAAGAAGCAGTAGTGCAGGACCGTGCCGTTGACCCACATCCGGTTGCCCGACAGGAGCGCACTGCGCCGCTCGGCGGTCAGCCCTGCCGCGAAGGCGGGGGCCGACTGCTGCGCGAGGGAGCAGTAGCGTCCGGTCATGCGCACAGCCTGCCCCGATCCAGGTCACGGGCGCCTGAGTCGGGGTCTACTCAAGTCGCCCTGTATCAGGACTGAGTACTCGCGCTCATACTCCCGTGACGACTTTCGAACGCGACGCGAAGACCCTTGAACTGCCCTGGCCGTTCACCGGACGAGAGGACGAGCTCGAACTGATCCGCCGGTCCCTGACCGCGAGCCACCACGGCATCGTGGTCACCGGCTCCGCGGGCTCGGGCAAGACCCGGCTGGTCACCGAGGCACTGCGGGGCAGCGACCGGGCCCGGGCGGCCGGCACCCCCGAGACCCGTCACCTCTCCTTCGCCGCGTTCGCACACCTCCTGCCCGAGACGGTCTCCCTGCACCGGGCGGTCCAACTCCTCTCCGGCCTACGACTGTTGCTGGTCGACGACGCCCATCTGCTCGACGACGCCTCGGCCGCCCTCGTGCACCAGCTCGCCGTGCACGGCCGCACCCGACTGGTCGTCGTCGCGGCCGACGAAACCCCGGTGCCCGGCGCGATCTCCCGCCTGTGGACAGGCGAGTTGCTGCCCCGCCTCGCCCTGGAGCCGCTGCCCCGCGAGGACACCGAACAACTCCTCGCCGCCGGTCTCGGCGCCGGCCTGGAGGCGCTCACCCTCAACCGACTGCTCCGCCTGAGCGGCGGCGACCTGCGCCTGCTGCGCGACCTGGTGGACGCGGTCCGCGAGCGCGGACTGCTCAACCGCAGGGCGGACACGGACAGTTGGTCCTGGCGCGGCCCACTGCCCGTCACCACCACCGTCCGCGAGCGCGCCGCCCGCGTGCTCGACCGGCCGCACGCGGACGAGCGCGAGACCCTGCAACGCCTCGCCTTCGGGGAGCCGTTGGGGCAGGACACGGACGACTTCGACCTCCATGTCCTCGAACACCTGGAGGCCGACGGCCTGGTCCGCATCGACGAGCACCAGGAAACTCCCGTCGGCCTCACCACCGTCCGCCTCGCCCACCCCCTGTACGGCCCGGTGCTGCGCACCGCGGCCGGCCGGCTGCGGGCCCGGCGACTGGCCCGGCGGCCCGAGCAGTGGCGGCCGGCCCTCGACGCCGAGGCGGCCGAACTGGCAGGGCGGATCGAGCGGGCGGATGTCAGGACCACGGCCACGCCGGTGGGGGAGTGGCTGGTCGAGGAGGGCGCGTCGGTGCCGGCGGGGTATGCCGCCGTACGCGCCCGGTATGCGCGGCTGAGGGGGGAGCTGCGCGAGGCGGCGGCCTGGGCGAGGGAGGGACTGCGGGACGACGGGGGCGACCTGTCCTGCCGTACCGAACTCGCCCTGGCCACCGCCCAGTCGGGGGAGACGGGCACCGCTCGCACGGCCGCCGGGGGACCGCTCGGGGGCGGCGCGGCCGTGTGGCTGGCGGTGTCCGGGGGGGACGTCGACGGGGCGCTCGAGACGATCGGAGCGGGAGATTCGTACGAACTGTACGAGGCCGTTCGTCTCGGCGCCCCGGAGGCGGTCGTCGGCCGGCTGCCGGCCGGCGGTGTCCTCGCCCTGCACGCCGACGCGCTCGCCCGCGGCGACGGTCCCGGCCTGGACCGGGCCGCCGAGGCGCTGGAGCGGCGCGGCCTGCTGCTCTTCGCCGCCGAGGCGCACGCCCAGGCGGTACGGGCCCACCGCGACCCGCGCGCCGCCCGCACCTCACGCACGCGTGCCGTCGCCCTCGCCCGCCGCTGTCAGGGCGCCCGCACCCCGGCCCTGTCCGGCCTGGTCCTCGGCGAACTCACCGCCCGCCAGCGGCAGATCGTCACCCTGGCGGCCGCGGGCCTGAGCAACCGTCAGATCGCGGAACAGCTCACGCTGTCCATCCGCACGGTGGGCAACCACCTCTACAGCGCGTACGCCCGACTCGGCGCCAGCGACCGCGGGGCGCTGCCCTGGCTCACGGCGGTACCGGACGCGCAGTCGGCCTGAGCCGCACACCAAAGGGGCGGTCTGACCCCCAGTATTCGGGGGAGGGGTCAGGCCGCCCTGTCATGTCCGGAGACGGAACGCCCTGCGCGTTCGACCCGGCTCCACGGCGTCAGCCGACGGGGAACGTGTCCGTGCCCACGACGTTCAGCAGGGCCAGCTTCTCGTGGCTCTCGGTGCCTGGTGTCGCGGTGAAGACGAGCAGGGACTGGGACTGGTCGGGGTCCAGCAGGTTCTGGCAGAACAGGTCGATGCGGCCGACCTGCGGGTGGACGAACCGTTTGGCGTCGCTCCAGCGCAGGCCGACCTCCTGCTGGTCCCACAGGGAGGCGAACTCGCCGCTGCGGCGCAGGAGGTCGGTCACCAGGCGGGCGGCCTGCGACCGGGGTCCTTCCCGTGTGGAGGCCGCTCGCAGGAGGGCGACGTTCACCCGGCTGTTGAGACCGTGGTCGTCGGGGAGGTAGCGCTCGCGCGCGGCCGGGTCGGTGAACCAGCGGTAGGGGGCACTGCGCGCCCGACCGGTGTGGTGGGTCTGCTCCCCGAGCAGGGCCACGCCGGGTGCCGTCTGCAGCAGGGTCTCGCCGAGCGGGCCCATCACCTGTGCCGGCGTGTCCTGCAGCCGGTCCACGACCCGCATCAGCCCCGGACTGACGTGCTCACCGCGCAACTGCCGGTGCGGTGCGCGGTGCCCGCACAGCAGGAACAGGTGATCGCGCTCGTCCGGCGTCAGGCGCAGACCGCGGGCGACGGCGGCCGCCATCTGCGGCGAGGGCTGTGGTCCGTCCCCGCGTTCCAGCCGGGCGACGTAGTCCGCGGACATGTCGCACAGTTCCGCCACCTCCTCTCTGCGTAACCCGCGCGTGCGGCGCCGCGACCCGCGCCGCAGCCCCACGTCCTCCGGCTGCAGCGCCTCCCGACGGGCCCGCAGGAAGGCACCCAACTGGGCGCGGTCCACCGACTGTTCCATGAAGAAGGCCCTCCCCGAAGTCCGCCGCACTCCGTACGCCGGTCCATGCATCGTCGCAGGCCCGGACGCCCGCAGCCACGGACCGCGAGTCAGTGGATGAGCGGATCCTTCATCCGCGCCGCCGGGTGCCGTGGACTGGTCGTGGTTCCGCGGTGACCGACACCGCGGCGAGCGAACGGAGGAGGTCCCCATGGACAAGCGGGCGGACAAGAGGACGGACAAGAGGACGGACATGCGAACGGGCCGGCGGACGGGCAAGTGGACAGCCGCCGACCTGCCGGACATGACCGGACGGACGGTCCTCGTCACCGGCGCCGGCCGTGGTCTCGGGCTCATCACCGCCCGCGAGTTGGGCCGCGTCGGTGCCCGGGTCGTGCTGGGGGTGCGCAGCCCGGAGCAGGGCCGCCGGGCGATCGCCGGGCTGCCCGGGGACTTCGACGTACGGCGGCTGGACGTCTCGGACCTGGGCTCCGTACGGGAGTTCGCCCAGCAGTGGACCGGCGACCTGGACGTCCTCATCAACAACGCCGGTGTCATGGATGTCCCGGCGGCGCGCACCGCCGACGGTCTCGACGTGCAGACCGCGACGAACTACACCGGTCCGTTCGCACTGACCGGCCTGCTCCTGCCGTACCTGACCGACCGCGTCGTGAGTGTGACCAGCCAGCTGCACCGCCAATCCAGGCTGGATGTCGCCGACTTGGACTGGCGGTCGCGCACCTACCACCCGATGCACGCCTACCGGGACTCCAAGCTCGCGGTCGTCCTGTTCTCCCTCGAACTCCAGCGCCGGCTGACCGCGTCCGGCAGCCAGGTGAAGTCGGTGCTCGCCCACCCCGGCATCGCCACGACCTCACTGGCCGCGCACTCCTCGGCGAATGCCGTCAACCGCCTTGCGTTCCTGCTCAACGACCCGGAACACGGCGCCCTGCCGGTCCTGTTCGCGGCCACGCAGGACGTGCCGGGCAACGCCTACGTCGGCCCGGACGGCTTCGGCAGCATCAAGGGCCACCCCACCGTGCGCAGGCCGGGCCGGGTCGGTCTCGACGAGGCGAAGGCCGCCGACCTGTGGCAGGCGTCGGCCGCTCTGACGGGAGTCGGGGGGTGAACCACCGGCAGATGGCCGCGACCGAAGGCATCCGCTGCCCTGAGCGGCGTCGCACGTGACGTCCTCCCGCCCGCCCCGGATTCCCGCTCAGGCCGCCCCGAACGCCGCGAACGCCCAGCCCGTCGCCTGGTGCATCGCGTCGCCCGGCAGCGCGGCCCGGGCGTCACGCAGGGCCTCCGCCAGGGAGAGGCCCGCGCTGAGGCCCTTGTGCAGGGCGAGCATCAGCGGGACGACGGCCGCGTCGTTGACCGGCGCGCTGCTCGCCACCACCCCGGCCGTGCCGAGTGGCAACAGCGCGGTGACCAGGCCGAGCAGCTCGTCCGCGCCGACCGAGGCGAGGCGGGCGGTGTCGCAGCTGGACAGGATGATCCGGTACGGGCTGCGGGCGAGCCGTTCGAAGTCGTGGACGATCAGCGGACCGTCGGCCATCCGCAACGACGAGAACAGCGGGCTGTCGGCGCGGAAGACCCCGTGCGCGGCGATGTGCGCGAGCGCCGCGCCGTCGAGCTCCCGCAACACCCGCGGCACCCGCGCCTCGTCGTGCTCCAGCAGGATCGGCCTGCCGTACCGGTCGGCCAGTTCGGGCACCTCGGCGCCACCGGTCGCGAGGCCTGGTCCGCGTACCAGCACATGGCGTCCACCGGGCGGCGGCTCGGTCTCCCGGGCGCGCAGCCAGCTGCTCGCCGACGGCGACACGCTGAGCACTCGCTCGCGCAGCGACGGCAGCAGGGCCCACGGCACTTGGTGCAGCCGCCCGGGCGGTACGACGACCACGGGCCCCGAGCCCAGGTGCGCGGCCGCCGGTCCCAGCAGCAGCTCCTCCAGCCGGCGTCCCATCGCCTCGACCAGCGGAAGCCGGGCATCCGCCCCGGGGTGGGCCAGCCGCCGCAGGCCCGCCTGGACGTGTTCGGCCTCGCGCTCGGCGTCGGCGACCAGCCCCGCCTCGAACCGCCTGACCCGGCCCTCCCCGCACAGCAGCACCTGGACCCGCCCGTCCAGCACGGCCAGTTCCACCAGCCGCACCTCGCCGAGCCGGGCCAGCAGCCGAGCGGGGTCGAAGCGGGTCTCGTCGCCGGGGGCGTCGCCGCGCATGTGCAGGGTGCGGGAGCGGATCTCCCGCTCCAGGCGCCGCTGTTCGCGCTCCAGGGCGGGCAGCGGACGTCCCTCCATGCGGGCCTCCTCCGCCTGGGCGGCGATCACCCGGAAGGAGGTGAGATCGCCGAGCAGCACCGGATCGGCCGGCGGCCGGGTCGGCGGCGCGGACAGCACGGTGGCCCGCCAGCGCTCGCTCCACACCAGCAACCGCCGCGGTCCGCCGGACTCCACGCTCGCCTGCTGTGCCAACGCGGCCAGTTCCGCGCCCTGTTCGGTGGCGCGGGCCCGCAACTCCGAGGCGCCGAGCGTCATCCGATGGTCGTCCAGCACGTCGAGACCGCGCCGGCACGCCTCCAGTACACCCCGGCTCGAACCGGCGGACTCGGCCAGCAGCGCCCGCGCCGCCCAGCCCGTCATCCGGGCCAGCGGCGGCCCGCTGTGCCGGCTGCGGGCGGCCACCGTCAGATGCCGTTCCGCATCCGCCGTCCAGCCCAGGCCCAGCGCGATCCGGCCCGCCAGGAGGGAGGCCTCCGGCGCGGCGGGGGCGCCGAAGGAGGCGAGCTTGTCGGCCACCGCGGCGGCGTCGGCGACCAGTCGCCCCGAGCCCCGCCCCGCGGCCACCCGCGCCTGGATCAATACCAGCCGGGCGTGCGCCTCCCACCAGGGCCGCCGCTGCCCGGCGAACAGCCGCACCGCCAGCTCCGCGCGCGCGATCGACGTATGCGGATCGCCCGCCCGCCGGGCCGCGTGGGCCGCGACCAGCAGCAGCTCCGCCTTGCGGGTGGCCTGACCGCCGATGCCGTCGAGCACCCCGATCGCCGCGTCCGCCTCGGCCAGTGCCTCCGGGGCGAGCCCGGCCGCCATCAGCACCTCGCAGCGCCGGATGTAGAGCATGAAGGACGGCGTACCGAGCTTCGCGTACCGTTCCTCGGCTTCGTCGAACAGGCGCAGGGACACCGGGATGTCGCCCGACCGGAACGCGGCCAGGCCACGGCTCTCCACCGCGTCCGCCTTGTCGTGTTCCTGGCCGGTGGTGTCCCACAGCGCCTCGGCGGCCGTGAAGTCGGCGTCCGCGCGGTCCACCGCGCCCAGCGCCAGGTGCACGGTCGCACGCAGCGTCAGCGCGCGTGCCACCCAGATGGTGTCCTCCGCCTGCCGCAGCACGGGAATCGCCTTGCGTACGTCCTCCAGGGCCTCCCGGTGCCGGCCCAGCACCCAGCCGGCGTACGCCCGCCGGAACAGCACGCGCGCGCGGGTGTGGCCGGTGCCGCGCTCCACCCCGCGCTCCAGCGCGGCCAGACCCTGCTGAGTGCGCCCCGCGTGCACCAACGCGACCCCGAGCGCGGCCAGGACATCCGCCTCCCGGTCGGCCGAGTCCGCGCGCGCCGCGAGATCCCGCGCCCGCCGCAGGTGATGCAGGGCGAGCTTCATGTCGCCCCAGTCCCGCTGCCAGATGCCGATCACCTGGTGGGCGATGGAGGCGTGCAGCAGCGACGGATCGGCTTCGAGCACACCTTCCGCCCTCGCCAGCGCGTCCTTGGGGGCGGCGAACACCATCGGCAGCAGTTCAAGCACCGCGTCGCTTCCCGCTGTCACCCAAAGGATGGTAGTGGTCCCGGTTGCACACCACATCGGTTTGGCGCTGTATCAAACGACGGCCCCGCGGCTCTGACTGACGACCACCGCCCCAGTGGAGGAGGACACGCCATGGCACCTCAGCGTTTCCACGAGCAGTTCGACCAGATCCAACGCTCGATGCCCGACACCCCGCTCGCCCTCGGCCCGGACGACGCGGCCGAGTTCATCTACGAGAAGGGTGTCGTCCTCGCCCGGGACGGCGAGGAGGCCCAGCTCGTCGAGGACACCGTACGCACCCACTTCGACCGGACCACGGGGCTGGTCGCGGACCGGGTGCAGCGGGTCAGCCCGCAGACCAACCGTTCCGGCATCACCCGCATCCAGGTCGGCGACCCCGGCCACGGCGACGGGCGCGGTGACCGCGCGGTCGCGGGCGCCCTGCGCGCGCTGCGGGAGCAGGAAGGACGCACCGGACGCCGACTGGTCAGCCGTAACCACATCGTGTCCATCGCGGTGAACTCCTGTCCCGGTGACGAGCCCGTGCCCGTCCCCTTCAGCCAGCCGCCCAACCCGGCCGCGGCCGAGGACGCCCACGAGGACACCGCCGTCCGTGTCCTGGTGATAGACAACGGCCTCACCCACGACTTCGCCTCCTACCCGCTGCTGGCCAACACCCAGGGCGACCCGCAGGTCCAGGAGACCGTGAACGGGATCCTCCAGCAGTACGTCGGGCACGGCACGTTCATCGCCGGACTCCTCGCGGCGGTCGCACCCAACACCGACATCACGGTGCGCAACACGCTCAACGACGCCGGCGCGGTCCTGGAGTCCGAGTTCGGCGAGCTGCTCTTCGACGCCGTCGAGCGGGACGGGTGGCCGGACATCCTCAGCCTCTCCGCCGGCACCTCCAACGGCCGCGTCGACGGACTGCTGGGCCTGGACGGCTTCATGGCCGCGCTGCGTGACCAGAGCACCCTGCTGGTGGCCGCGGCCGGCAACAACGCCAGCGCCACCCCGTTCTGGCCCGCCGCCTACGCCTCCCTGCCCGACTACGCGGACGCCGTCCTGTCGGTCGGCGCGCTGCGCAGCGACGGCGAGTTCGGCGCCTGCTTCAGCAACCACGGCGCCTGGGTGAACGTCTACGCCCCCGGCGAGCGCCTCACCAGCTCCCTCACCGGCTTCGACGTGCCCGTCCCGTACATCTACCAGCACTCCACCTACGACGCCTGCCGCTTCGGCTTCACCTACCACTGCACCTGCCAGTACCCGAGCCACGCGGGCGTGCTGAGCGACGACGGCTCCCACCCCACGCCGGACCAGGTGATCTTCGAGGGGTTCGCGCAGTGGAGCGGCACGTCCTTCGCCACGCCGGTCGCCGCCGGCCTGGTCGCCTCCTACATGACGGCGAACAAGGAGCAGGACCCGCGCGCCGCCGCGCGTCTGCTGCTCTCCGGCAACACGGAGATCGCGGAGGTGCGGGGGGCGCACGTCCCGGCGCTCCGGCCGCCCACGTGGCGCGCGATTCCCACCACGTCGGTATGAACGCGATCCACTGGAGGTCACGGTCCTGGGCCACCCCCGTCACGGCGTACGATGACATGCCGTACACGAGGGGTGAGGCCGTGGACCGAGCAGATGTCGGCGCGTTGGTCCAGTCCGCCGTCGACGGTGATGCGGCGGCCTGGAAGGCGCTCGTTGAAGGGCTGAGCCCACTGGTGTGGTCCGTCGTGCGCGCGTACCGGCTCTCCGATGCCGACGCGCACGAGGTCTACCAGACCGTGTGGTTCCGCTTCGCCCAGCACCTGGGCCGGATCCGGGAACCCGAGAAGGCCGGTTCCTGGCTCGCGAGCACGGCGCGGCACGAGAGCCTGAAGGTCATCAGGAGCATGAAGCGACTGACCCCGACGGACGACCCGCAGCTCCTGGACCGGGTCAGCGAGGACAGTACGCCGGAACAGTCGCTGCTGGACTCGGAGGAGGCCGCCGCCCAGAGCGAGCGCGTCCGCCACCTGTGGCAGGAGTTCGCCGAACTCGGCGAGCGGTGCCGGCAACTGCTGCGCGTCCTGATGGCCACGCAGCCGCCCAGCTACCAGGAGGTCTCCGCCTCGCTGGGCATCGCCGTCGGCAGCATCGGACCGCTGCGCCAGCGCTGTCTGCGCCGGCTGCGGGCACGACTCGAAGCACGGGGTGCGGTGTGACGAACATCGACGGCACAGACGGCACAGACGGTGCGGGTGGCCCGGACGACATGGACGGCTTGGACGACATGAGCGGCGACGACGCCCACGGCGACGACTTCGGCGACGACTTCGAACTCGACCTGCTGGAAGAGGAGTTGCGCCGGGCCGCGGGCATCCTGGACCCGGTCCCCGCACAGCTCCAGCAGCTCGCCGTCGAGGCCTTCGCCCTGCACCACCTCGACGCCCGAATCGCCGAGCTGACCTTCGACTCGGTCACCGACGCCATCCCGGTCAGAGGCGCCGTGGACGTACCGCGGATGCTGACCTTCCACGTGGGCGGGCTGACCGTCGACGTGGAACTGACCGCGCAGGGCCTGATGGGTCAGGTGCTGCCACCGCAGACGGCCCGCATCGAGGTCCTCAGAGGACCGCAGGGCGGCTCCGCGCTGACGACGGACGACATGGGCCGCTTCACCTCGGCGGAACCCCCCGCCGGTCCGTTCGCCCTGCGGCTGCGGACGGACGAGGGGACCGTCGTCACGGACTGGCTGACGGCCTGAGCGGTCGGGCCCCGCTCACCGGTGCCCGACACAGCTCACCGCTCACTTGTCAGCGAGCGCCCGTCACCAGGTGACAGTCAGGTTCTGGGGCCCCCGGATCATCGTCCGGCGGCGCCAGACCACCTCATCGGCGGGGACCGCCAGACGCAGGCCCGGCAACCGGTCCAGGAGCGTGCCGACCAGCAGTTCGGTCTGCAGCCGGGCCAGGACGGCGCCGGTGCAGTAGTGCGAGCCGTTGCCGAAGGCCAGGTGCGGGTTGGGGTCGCGGTCCGGGTCGATGCGGTCCGGGTCGGGGAAGACCGCCGGGTCGCGGTTGGCGGCCAGGTAGGACACGTACACCGGATCGCCCGCGCTGATGCGGTGGCCGTGCAGCTCGACGTCCTCCAGGGCGATGCGCGCCAAGCCCACCGAGGTGCGGTGCGGGATGTGACGCAAGAGTTCGTCGAGGACGGCTCCGCGGGCCTCCGGTTCGCGCATCCGCTCCCTCAGCTCCGGCCGGGTAAGGATCAGGAACAGCATCTGGCCGCAGTTGTGGGTGACGGCCTCGCCGCCGATCTGCAGCGGCCCGGCGAGCCCGACCGCCTCCTCCTCGCTGATCTCGCCCCGCCCGACGGCGGCGCCGAGCAGCGAGTACACGTCCTGGCCGGTGCTGTGCGCCCGGGCCCGGATGGTGTCGGTGATCCACCCGTACATGCCGTTCTTGGCCCGGTCGGCGGCCTCGGCCCCGCCGGAGGTGGAGATGATCTGCCGGGTCCAGGAGTGCACCCGCTCCCGGTCCTCGGCGGGCACGCCCATGACCTCGCTGACCACGGCGAGCGGGAAGGGCTCCAGGACCCGCTCGATCAGATCGGCCGGCGGCCCGTCCCGAACGACCCCGTCCACCAGCTCGTCCAGCAGTTCCTGCGCGCGCGGCCGCAGCCGCTTCATCGCACCGACCGTGAAGGCACCCGCGACCGGCTTGCGCAGCCGGTTGTGGTCGGGCTGGTCGGCGAAGGCGAGCGAGCCGGGACGCGGCTTGAAGTGCGGTGCCAGTCGCGTCACTTGACGACGGGTCACCTCCGCGCGGCCGAACCGCGGATCGTTGGTGATCGCCTTCACGTCGTCGTACCGGGTGGCCAGCCATGCCCAGCCCTCGCCGTGCGGCAGCCGGATACGGGTCAGCGGGCCCTCGCGCATCAGCTCCGCGAGCACCGGGTCGAAGTCGTCGGGACCGGCGAGGTCGAGCGCGGGCCAGTCGCGCACCGGGGGCGGTGCCTGGGCGGTCAGCAGGGTGGGATCCTCGGTCATGAACCCACCCTCACCGGCCCCCGGCCGCCTGTCGCGCGGGAGTGCTCCAGCCGGAGTCCGGACGCCAGGGGGCGGTCAGCCCGGTACGGAGTCCACGAGGGCGGCCAGCGCCGTAGCCAGCCGGGTCAACCCGGGGCCGGCGAGCCCACCAGGCTCGGTCATGTACTGATCCCGCCTGATCTCCACCATGAGGGCGGCCACCCGCGGATCCCTCCCGTGTAACTCCAGCGGTACGTACGTCCCGCCGAACGGACTGTCCACCCCCGTCTCCCCGCACTCCGCGAACGCCTCCCGCGCGGCCGCCAGCAGCTCGGGCGGCGTGTGGAAGGAGTCGGTGCCCAGGCAGACCGGCGGCCGGGGACCCTCGCCGTGCAGCTCGTAGGGCAGCGCCGCCGTGGGATAGGAGTGCACGTCGATGACGACGGCCCGTCCGGTGGCGGCCAGCCGATCCGCCACCGCCTCCGTCATCGCCTGCGCGTACGGCCGGAAGAAGCGGTCGATCAGCGGCTCGGGATCGCTGTCCGCGGGCCGCAGCTCCCCCCGGTGCGTGGTCCGCGTGTACACCGCGCCCATCCCGACCGACAGCATCTCCTCCCGCTCGTCGGGGAACCGCTCCGGATCGACGACCAGCCGCGACAGCCGGTTGACGAACCGCCAGGGCGTGACGGCCGCCAACTCGGCCGCGGCCTCGGCGAGTTCGGCGGTGTGCGCGTCCGTGATGTGGTCCAACTCCCGCTCCAACGCCGTGTCGTCCAGCACGATCCCCGAGCGCACGTCGGCCGGAATCACCCGCGCGGAGTGCGGCACGTGCAGGATCACGGGTGAGTCGGCGGGGCCGGGCAGAAGCTCGAACGGCGCGGGCGGCACTGGCTGCTCCAAGAGGCGTTGAAGGGGCGTTGTCAGTGGTGCGTGGCAGCATCAAAGGTGCCACATCGACAGGCACGGACGTGGTGTCGCCTAGCCTCGGGTCATGACCGTCCACGAGCTGTCGCGAGCCGACGCCCGCCGTATCGCCGTGCGAGCCCAACTGCTGGACGCCTCGCGGCCGGCCGGGCTGCTCGACGTGGTGCGCGGGCTGACCCTGCTGCAGATCGACCCGGTCGCCGCGGTCGCACCCAATGCCGACCTGGTGGCGTGGAGCAGACTCGGTTCGTCGTACGGGCCGGCCGAGGCGACCGCCGCGCTGGGGAAGCGGACGCTGCTGGAGCTGCAGGCGATGATCCGGCCCGCCGAGGATCTCGCGCTGTACCGCGCCGAGATGGCGGAGTGGCCCGAGCGCGGGACTCCCTCGTCGTGGCGCGAGTACCACCGCACCTGGGTCGCGGCCAACGACGCCTGCCGCCGGGACATCCTCGACCGACTGCGGGCCGAGGGGCCACTGGCCTCCCGTGCTCTCCCGGACACCTGCGCCGAGCCATGGCGCTCCAGCGGCTGGACCAACAACCGGAACGTCACCAAGCTCCTGGAGCTCATGGTCCAGCGCGGCGAGGTCGCCGTCGCAGGACGCACGGGCAGCGACCGGCTCTGGGATCTCGCGGACCGCGTCTACCCGGACGCCCCGGCGGTCCCGGTGGAGGAGGCGCTGCGGATCCGGGACGAGCGGCGGCTGCGCGCCCTGGGCATCGCCCGCGCCCGCGGACCCGAGTGCCAGGTGGAGCCGGTGGACGTGGGTGAGGCGGGCGAACCGGCCGTCGTCGAGGGCGTGCGCGGCAAGTGGCGCGTGGACCCGGGGCAGTTGGGCCGGACCTTCGCGGGGCGGGCGGCCCTGCTGTCGCCCTTCGACCGGCTGGTCCACGACCGCAAGCGGACGACAGAACTGTTCGAGTTCGACTACCAGTTGGAGATGTACAAGCCCGCCGCCAAGCGCCGCTGGGGCTACTTCGCGCTGCCGGTCCTGTACGGCGACCGACTGGTCGGCAAACTCGACGCCGCCGCCGACCGGAAGGCCGGGGTGCTGAAGGTGAACGCGCTCCACCGGGACGTGCCGTTCACCGAGGCCATGACCGCGGAGATCGACCGCGAGATCGAGGATCTGGCCCGCTGGCTCGACCTGGAACTCGTCCTGCCCGACTGAACTCCGGCTCGGCCGCCGGCACCGGCCCTCGGCACTGGCACTGGCACCGGCACCGGCTCCGGCTCCGGCACGGACGCTGACGCGTCAGCCGGCGCCGACGGTCACACAGGAGCCAGGAGTTCCCGTACGAGCGCCCCGACCTGCTCCGTCTCGATCAGGAACCCGTCGTGTCCGTACGGCGACTCGATCACCCGGAGCTGGTCGGCCGTCGGGATCAGCGTGGCCAACTCGGCCTGCTGGGCGAGCGGGTAGAGGCGGTCGGAGTCGACGCCCGCGACCAGCGTGCGTGCGGTGACCCGGCTCAGCGCGGCCCGGGTGCCGCCGCGGTCCCGGCCGACGTCGTGGGCGTTCATGGCCTCGGACAGGACCACGTAACTGCCCGCGTCGAAGCGGTGGATCAGCTTGGCGGCGTGGTGGTCGAGGTAGGACTCGACCTGGTAGCGGCCGCCGTTCCAGGGATCCTCCGTGCCCTGGGGTGATCGGCCGAAGCGGATCCGGAGTTCGGGTTCGCTGCGGTAGGTGACGTGGGCCAGCCGGCGGGCGAGGCCCAGCCCGGTGTGCGGGCCGTGGCCGGTGCCGTGGTAGTCGCCGCCCTGCCAGTGCGGGTCGCTGCGGACGGCGTGCACCTGGATGTTCGACCAGGCGATCTGCTCCGCGCTCGCCGCCGCCGTGGTGGCGAGCAGCAGCAGCGCGCCGGTGCGCTCGGGGTGGGACACCGCCCACTCCACCGCCCGCATCCCGCCCATCGACCCGCCGACGACGAGCGCCCACCGCTCGACCCCCAGCCAGTCGGCGAGACCGGCCTCGGCGGCCACCTGGTCGCGCTGGGTCAGGAACGGGAAGGAGCCGCCCCAGCTCCGGCGCCCGTCGGGACGCGTCGAGGCCGGTCCCGTACTGCCCTGGCAGCCGCCCAGGACGTTCGGGGCGACGACGAACCAGCGGTCGGTGTCGAGCGCGAGCCCGGGGCCGACCAGCCCGTCCCACCAGCCGGCGGTCGGGTGACCGGGCCCGGCCGGACCCACGACATGGCTGTCGCCGGTGAGGGCGTGCAGGACGAGGACGGCGTTGGCGCGGTCGGGCGCGAGCCGCCCCCAGGTCTCGAACGCCAGCCGTGCGCCCGGCAGTTCACCGCCCGCCTCCAGCGGGAGCGGCTTCTCCGGGGTGTACCACCGGCGCCGCCCGGGCGGGTCCCCCTCCCGCCAGGCCCCGGTGGCCGGCGGGAGGGGACCTTCAGCAGCAGCGGCGGCAGCGGCCGGCACCTACGCGCCCTTGGCCGCGCGGAATCCGGCCTCCAGGTCGGCCTTGAGGTCGGCGAGGTTCTCGATGCCGACCGACAGGCGCACCAGACCCGGCGAGGTCCCGGTGGCGGCCAACTGCCCCTCGTCCAGCTGGCTGTGGGTCGTGGACGCCGGGTGGATGATCAGGCTGCGGACGTCACCGATGTTGGCCAGGTGGCTGAACAGCTCGACGGCGTCCACGAACCGCTTGCCCGCCTCGACCCCGTCCCGCAGTTCGAAGGAGACGACGGCGCCGGCTCCGCGCGGGAGATACGTCTGCCCGGCCTCGTACCACTGGCTGGACGGAAGCCCCGGATAGTGGACGGCCGCGACCTCGTCCCGCTGCTCCAGCCACTCGGCCAGCGCCTGGGCGTTCGACGAGTGGCGCTCGATGCGCAGGCTCAGCGTCTCCACGCCCTGGAGGAGCAGGAACGCGGAGTGCGGGGAGAGGGCCGGGCCGAGGTCGCGCAGCAGCTGGACCCGCAGCTTGATCGCGAAGGCGCCCGGGCCGAGGGCGGGCCAGTACTGGAGGCCGTGGTAGCTCGGGTCGGGCTCGGTGAAGTCCGGGAACCGCTCGGTGTGCGCGCCGAAGTCGAAGGTGCCGCCGTCCACGACGACCCCCGCGATGGTCGTCCCGTGTCCGCCGAGGAACTTGGTCGCCGAGTGCACGACGATGTCCGCGCCGTGCTCGATGGGGCGGAGCAGATAGGGAGTCGGCACCGTGTTGTCGACGATCAGCGGTACGCCCGCCGCGTGGGCCGCGTCCGCGACCGCCCGCACATCGAGGACGTTCCCGCGCGGGTTGCCCAGCGTCTCCGCGAACAGCGCCTTGGTGTTCGGCCTGATCGCCGCCCGCCAGGCCTCGACGTCATCGGGGTCGTCGACGAAGGAGACCTCGATGCCCAGCTTCGGCAGGGTGTGCCGGAAGAGGTTGTAGGTGCCGCCGTACAGCGACGTACTGGAGACGATGTGGTCGCCCGCACTCGCCAGCGTGAGGATCGCCAGGGTCTCCGCCGCCTGTCCGGAGGCCAGTGCCACGGCCGCGACACCGCCCTCCAGCGCGGCCACGCGCTGCTCGAAGACGTCCTGGGTGGGGTTGTGGATGCGGGTGTAGATGTTGCCGGGCTCGGCGAGCGAGAACAGGTCGGCGGCGTGCTGGGTGTCCCGGAACACGAACGACGACGTCTGGTAGATCGGCGTCGCCCGGGCACCGGTGGTCGGGTCGGGCGTGGCACCGGCGTGGATCTGCTTGGTCTCGAAGGACCAGGCCGAGGTGTCGGGGCCCGCGGGCTCGTCCTCGGGCGTGTGACCGGCGGTGACGGAGTCGATCGGCTGGCTCATGGTGCTGCTCCTCGTGCGAAGGGGCGTGCCGGCGCACGCGTTCAGGCACGCGTGGGCACGGCAGCGGAGAGTGAGGGAGGGCCGGAGGGGAGCGTCAGCTCACGGCACAACACGCAGTGGTGGTCACGCGCACGTAGTCGACGTGGCGCCGGGTCACGAGCACCGTCATACGACGAGCGAACCACGGATGATCGGCGCGGACCAGCGTCCCGTCACGCGTGACACAGAGCCTTCATGAACAGCCGCCGCGGCAGGGCTGGACCAGCGGTTGCGGACGGCTCGGCCTGCGGGCCGGCGGCGCCTGGGCCGCGCTCGGCAGCGACTCGGTGCGCAGCGACTCGGCGTACGGCACCGCGAGGCCGACCCGGAACGGCTCCCCGTTGCCGGCGATGGAGTTGACGTAGACGACCGTGGGGGTGCGGGGTTCGAACTCCAGGGGGGGAAAAGGTGCCGGCCAGGACAGGAGAGCGCCTTGCGCCGCCCGGTCGGCGGCCCGCGCGCCATGGCGGCCCAGTTGGAATACCTGATCGAGGCGACGGCCCTGCCGAACGTGACGATCCAGGTCATGCCGACCGCCAAGGGCGCCCACGCGGTCCACTTCGGAAGGCTCGTTGGGCCGCCGGGCCCGCGATCACGGCACGGGCGTACTTCTCGGTCCGCAGCAGGCGGTGCACGAACGTCGGCTCGTAGCAGCGCAGGACGCGGGCGTCGGCCTCCGGGCCGGTGTAGGTGGCCATGCCCGAGGGCAGCACCTCGCCGTAGTGAACACCGCGGCCCCGGCCGGGAGGACCCGGCCGGGGCCGCGTGCGGGATCAGGCGGGCGTCACAGGGACGCGAGCGCCTCGTTCCAGGTGGTCGACGGGCGCATGACCTTCGCGGCCTTGGCCGGGTCGGGCTGGTAGTAGCCGCCGATGTCGGCCGGGGAGCCCTGGACGGCGAGCAGTTCGCCGACGATCTTCTCCTCGTTGGCGGCGAGGGTCTCGGCCAGCGGCGCGAAGGCCTTGGCCAGGTCCGCGTCGTCGGTCTGCGCGGCCAGCTCCTGCGCCCAGTACAGGGAGAGGAAGAAGTGGCTGCCGCGGTTGTCGATGCCGCCGACGCGACGGGTCGGGGACTTGTCCTCGTTGAGGAAGGTCGCCGTGGCGCGGTCGAGGGTGTCGGCGAGGACCTTGGCCCGCGCGTTGCCCGTGAACTCGGCGTACTGCTCAAGAGACGGGACCAGCGCGAAGAACTCGCCGAGCGAGTCCCAGCGCAGGTAGTCCTCCTTGACCAGCTGCTGGACGTGCTTGGGCGCGGAGCCGCCGGCGCCCGTCTCGAACAGGCCACCGCCCGCCATCAGCGGAACCACCGACAGCATCTTGGCGCTGGTGCCCAGCTCCAGGATGGGGAAGAGGTCGGTGAGGTAGTCGCGCAGCACGTTGCCGGTGACGGAGATGGTGTCCTCGCCGCGGCGGATGCGCTCCACCGACAGCTTGGTCGCCTCGACCGGGTTGAGGATCCGGATGTCCAGACCCTCGGTGTCGTGCTCCGCCAAGTAGGCGTTGACCTTGGCGATCAGGTTGGCGTCGTGCGCGCGGGTCTCGTCCAGCCAGAAGACGGCCGGGCTGCCGGTGGCGCGGGCGCGGGTGACGGCCAGCTTCACCCAGTCCCTGATCGGCGCGTCCTTGGTCTGGCAGGCGCGGAAGATGTCGCCGGCCGAGACGGCCTGCTCGATCACCACGTTGCCGGCCTGGTCGACGAGGCGGACCGTGCCGGTGGTCGGGATCTCGAAGGTCTTGTCGTGGCTGCCGTACTCCTCGGCCTTCTGCGCCATGAGACCGACGTTCGGGACCGAACCCATCGTGGACGGGTCGTAGGCGCCGTTGGCACGGCAGTCGTCGATCACGACCTGGTAGACGCCGGAGTACGAGGAGTCCGGCAGCACCGCGAGGGTGTCGGCCTCCTGGCCGTCCGGGCCCCACATGTGGCCGGAGGTGCGGATCATGGCCGGCATCGAGGCGTCGACGATCACGTCGGACGGCACGTGCAGGTTGGTGATGCCCTTGTCGGAGTCGACCATGGCGAGGGCCGGGCCCTCGGCGAGCTCGGCGTCGAAGGAGGCCTTGATCTCAGCGCCCTCGGGCAGCGCCTCCAGGCCCTTGTAGATACCGCCCAGACCGTCGTTCGGGGTCAGGCCGGCCGCGGCGAGCGTCTCGCCGTACGCGGCGAAGGTCTTCGGGAAGAAGGCGCGCACCACGTGACCGAAGATGATCGGGTCGGAGACCTTCATCATCGTGGCCTTGAGGTGCACGGAGAACAGCACGCCCTCGGCCTTGGCGCGGGCGATCTGCGCGGTGAGGAACTCGCGCAGCGGCGCCACGTGCAGCACGGACGCGTCGACGACCTCGTCCGCGAGGACCGGTACCGACTCGCGCAGCACCGTGGTGGTGCCGTCGTCGCCGACCAGCTCGATGCGCAGCGAGCCCGCCTCGGAGATCACCGCGGACTTCTCGGTGGAGCGGAAGTCGTCCACACCCATCGTCGCCACGTTGGTCTTGGACTCGGGGGTCCAGGCGCCCATGCGGTGCGGGTGGGTCTTGGCGTAGTTCTTGACCGAGGCGGGGGCGCGCCGGTCGGAGTTGCCCTCGCGCAGCACCGGGTTCACGGCGGAGCCCTTGACCTTGTCGTAGCGGGACTGGATGTCCCGCTCCTCGTCGGTCTTGGGGTCGTCCGGGTAGTCCGGCAGCGCGTAGCCCTGGCTCTGCAGCTCGGCGACGGCGGCCTTGAGCTGCGGGATGGACGCCGAGATGTTCGGCAGCTTGATGATGTTGGCCTCGGGCGTCTTGGCCAGCTCTCCGAGCTCATGGAGGGCGTCCGGGATCCGCTGGTCCTCGGTCAGGTACTCCGGGAACAGGGCGATGATCCGCCCGGCCAGCGAGATGTCCCGCGTCTCCACGGCGACCCCCGCCTGCGAGGCGTACGCCTGGACCACCGGCAGGAACGAATACGTCGCCAGGGCCGGGGCCTCGTCGGTGTGCGTATAGAAGATGGTCGAGTCAGTCACCGGGTGCTCCGCTCCACGTCTGCAACATTGCTCGACATCAAGATATCTCGTGACCGAGGTCGGCTCGACAGCGGTCCGTCCCGACTTCCTTACAACACCGTGCTTTCGATTCCCGACAACATCGTGCGCCCGCGATGCAACCTCCCCGCACGATCTTGGAGTCATAGAGGGGTGATCGCACAACTCGGGTGGATGACCCGGGTCGTGCGACGCCAGCGCACGACTCATCCGACGGCCGGACCGACCACCCGGCCGCCCGAGCGAAAGCGGATCATGAGATATCGCACCAGAGTGACCGCCCCGGCTGCCGCACTGATCGGCACCGCCGCAGCCCTGACCATCGGCTCGCAGGCCTCGGCGGCCACCATCGACGGGGGCACCAAGGGCGCGGGCACGCCCGGGCCCGAGACGTTGGGGGACTCCGTCTACCCGAGCCTCGGCAATGCCGGCTACCGGGTCTCCGCGTACCACCTCGACCTCGCCTACGACGCGACCACCAAGCTGGTCGACGGCGAGGCGACCCTGAGGATAACCACCACCCAGGCCCTCACCCGGCTCTCCCTGGACGCCCTGGGCCTGGACATACGCGCCGTCCGCGTCAGCGGCCGGGCCGCCACGTTCGAGCAGGTGGGCGAGAAGCTGCGGATCACCCCCGCCCGCCCGCTGCCCGCGAAGCTCCGCACGACGATCTGCGTCGAGTACGGCGCCGACCCGGCCCGTGCCCTCCCGCACACCGCCTGGGTCGTCACCCCGGACGGCTTCGCGATCTGCCCGCAGCCCAACTCGGCGCACACCGTCTTCCCGTGCAACGACCACCCCTCGGACAAGGCGGACTTCACCTTCCGCGTCACCGCCCCCGCGGGAACGCGCGGTGTCGCCAACGGCCTGCTCACCGGCACCGAGACGCTGGCCGACGGCCGCACCGCGTACTCGTACAAGTCCCGCGAGCCGATGGCCACCGAACTGGCGCAGATCACCGTGGGCGACTACGTGATCAAGGACCGGCAGGGCCCCAACGGCCTGCCCCTGCGCGATGTCGTCCCGGCCGCCCGCGCCGCCGCCCTCGAACCGGCGCTCGCCCTCACCCCGAACCTGGTCCAGTGGCTGGAGGCGCGCCTGGGCGCCTTCCCGTTCGAGACGTACGGACTGTTGCCGGCCAACACGGACAAGGGGGACGCCTTCGACTTCACCGGCCTGGAGACGCAGACCCTCACCCTGTACAAGCCGAACTTCCTGCTCCAGCCGGAGAAGAGCATCGGCTCGCACATGATGCACGAGCTGGTCCACTCCTGGTTCGGCAACCTCGTCAGCCCCGGCAACTGGGCCGACCTGTGGCTGAACGAGGGACACGCCGACTTCTACGGGCTGCTGTACCGCTACGAGCGCGGCTGGGCGGACTCCATCGGCCTGACCACGATGGAAGCCCGGATGAAGAACACCTACGCGCTCGGCGACCAGTGGCGCCGCGACTCCGGTCCGGTGGCCGCGCCCAACGAGGCCAACCTGTTCGACAACCAGCGCTACCTCGGCGGTGTGCTGGTGCTGTACGCCCTGCGCCAGCTGGTCGGCGAGAGCGTCTTCGCGAACATCGAGTCCACCTTCCTGGCCCGCTTCCGCAACTCCTCGGCGACGACGGACGACTACATCGCCGTCGCCTCGGAGGTCTCCGGCCAGGACCTGTCGGGCTTCCTGCGCGACTGGCTCTACGGCACGAAGACCCCCCGGATGCCCGGTCACCCGGACTGGACGGTCACGCCCGCGAGTTCCTCGCTCGCGCCGCGCAAGCGGACGAGCGGGCACCACGACAACTCGGCGACGCTGTAGGTCACTCGGGGTGGGCGGCGGTCATGTCGCCCACCCCCTCCGATTCCGAGTTGCGCTGCTGCGGAATCGACACCGATCCCTGCTGCAGCGCCACCGTCCGCGTGGGCGCCGGGATCCGGATGCCCTCCTCGCGGTAACGCCGGTGCAGCCGCTTGATGAACTCGTGCTTGATGCGGAACTGGTCGCTGAACTCGCCGACGCCCAGGATCACCGTGCAGCCGATCCGGGAGTCGCCGAACGTGTGGAAGCGGACCGCCGGTTCGTGCTCCGGAAGGGCGCCGCTGATCCCGGTCATCACGTCCGCGATGACCTCCAGGGTGACGCGCTCGACGTGCTCCAGGTCGCTGTCGTAGCCGACCCCGACCTGGACCAGGATCGTCAGGTCCTGCTCGGGACGCATGAAGTTGGTCATGTTCGTCTTGGCGAGCTGCCCGTTGGGGATGACGACGAGGTTGTTGGACAGCGCCCGGACCGTCGTCTGACGCCAGTTGATGTCCTCGACGTAGCCCTCCTCGCCGCTGCTCAGCTTGATGTAGTCGCCGGGCTGCACGGTCTTGGAGGCGAGGATGTGGATGCCCGCGAAGAGGTTCGCCAGGGTGTCCTGGAGGGCGAGCGCGACCGCGAGACCGCCGACGCCCAGGGCGGTGAGCATCGGGGCTATCGAGATGCCCAGCGTCTGCAGGACCACCAGGAAGCCGATGGCCAGGACCAGCACCCGGGTGATGTTCACAAAGATCGTGGCCGACCCGGCGACCCCGGAGCGGGACTGGGTGACCGCCCGCACCAGACCGGCGATCACCCGGGCCGACGCCAGCGTGACGACGAAGATCAGCACCACGGTCAGCGTCTGATTGACGTGGTGCTGGACCGACTTCGTCAACGGCAGCGCGGCGCCCGCCGACGCGACTCCGCCGAGGAACGCCGCCCACGGCACGACCGTGCGCAGCGCCTCCACGATGACGTCGTCGCCGCTCCAGCGGGTGCGGTCGGCGTGGCGCCCGAGCCAGCGCAGCAGCATGCGCAGCAGGAACGCGGCCAACAGACCTGCCGCCAGGGCGATTCCGGCGTGGACCCAGTCGTCCAGGGTGAGCCCTCGGGTCACCGGTCACCTCCGACCAGCGCGTGCGCGGCGCGCGTTGCCGCCGGGTACCGGATGTGAAGTGTCGTCACGTTGCCACCTGCTCGATACGGGAAGTGCGAGCGTTCATCGTGCCCTATCCCGCACGGCAGTTCGTACCTGACCAGCGCGGATCGGACAGTGCCCGCCGCGAGTTCGGCCTGCTCCACCGGCTCCTCGGACACCGGGTCGCGTCCGGGAACCCCGGATCTCGCACAGTCCACCCCGCCCCGCTGATCGGCCGGCCGTTTGTTCGCCCGCTGTGCGAGGCTGAAGGTCCCGCAGTGATCCCCTACGTGTCCCGTCCCGAGGGAGTGTCGATGTCAGTCGAGCGCACGGTCCCGCCGGTCGCCCTCGTGACCGGCGCCAACCGCGGCATCGGGTACGAGGTCGTGCGCCAGCTCGCCGACCGAGGGCATCGGGTGCTGCTCGGCTCCCGTGACCTCGGCAAGGGCCGGGCCGCCGCGAACCGGATCGACCCGCGCGGCGAGCGCGTGAGCGCCGTACAGCTCGACGTCGCCGACGCGGCGAGCGTGGCCGCCATGGGCGAGTGGGTCACCCGGGAGGTGGGGCGCGTCGACGTCGTCGTGAACAACGCCGCGATCCTCTACGACACCTGGGCCCAGGCCAGGTCCGCCGATCTGGCCGAGGTCCAACGCGCCCTGGACACCAACCTGTTCGGGGCCTGGCGGGTCACCCAGGCACTGCTCCCGCTGCTGCGCCGCAGCCCGCATCCGCGGGTGGTCATGGTCAGCAGCGAGGCCGCCTCCCTGCAGTCGATGAGCGGGGGCACGCCCGCCTACGGCGTCTCCAAGGCCGCGCTCAACGCCCTCACCTGCCTGCTCGCCGGCGAACTGCGCCGCCAGCGCGTCCTTGTCAACGCGATCTGCCCCGGCTGGGTCGCCACCGACATGGGCGGCGGCGGTGGCCGGCCAGTCGCCGACGGCGCCGCCGGGATCGTCTGGGCGGCCACCCTGCCCGACAACGGGCCGACCGGCGGATTCTTCCGGGACGGCAAGCCCGTGCCCTGGTGACACCACCCGATCCGGCCGACCGGGCTCAGATCACCTTCAACCGCACCAGCGCCCCCAGCGTCAACGCCCCCGGCAGCAGCGGCAGCCACACCGTGATGATCCGGTACGCCAGCACCACCGCCGTCGCCACGGCCGCCGGACCGCCCGCCGCCACCAGCGCCACGATCAGCGCCGCCTCGACGGACCCGATACCGCCGGGCGTCGGCACCAGCGCGACCGCGACCGTCGCCGCCAGATACGCCACCGCCATGTGCGCGGGCGGCACCGACAGGCCGAGCGCCTGTCCGACCAGGACCAGTCCGGCGGCCTGCAGCGCGGGGAAGGCGAGCGACCCGCCCCACAGGGCGAGGGCCCGGGAGGGACGGGTGTGCACCGAGCGCAGTTCGCCCAGTGCCGTACGGAGGAAGGACAGCGCGGCCGTCCGCAGCCGTCGTACGAACGCGAACACCGCACCCGCCACGAGCAGTACGCCGCCGACGGAGATCAGCAGCGGGCCGATCGCGCCCTCGGGCAGCAGCGCGCCGAACCGCAGCGCACCCGGGAAGACGAGAAGCAGCGTCACCAGCAGGCCCACCCGGGCCACGCACTCCGCCAGCAGGTACAGGGCGAGCGCGGACGAGGAGCGGGCGAGCGGGATCCCGCAGACCGACATGAACCGAAGGTTGACGGCGCTCGCGCCGAGGCCGGTGGGGAGGAGGTGGTTGGCGGAACCCGCCGCGAACTGCGTGGCGAGCAGCCGCCGTCGGGGCAGCCGGTCGACGACCGCGCCCTGTCGGGTGAAGGCGGCCGCCACCCAGGTCAGGCAGGTGGCGCCGACCGCGGCGAGCAGCCAGGGCAACTGCGCCTCCCGGAGGTGGCCGAAGCCCTCGGCCAGCACTGACCGGTGCTGTACGGCGACGGCGACGACCAGCAGGAGCGGAAGCAGACACAGGATCTGGCGGACCGGGACGCGTCGGGGGAGTCGTCCTTTGAGGAGTGGTCCTTCGGGGAGCTGAACCGTGGTCACATCTGAAGAGGTTCTCCGCACCGCGCCAACGGCGGGTGGCTGCATCACGGCCAGAGGCTTACAGGCGGACAGCGGCTGGGGAGGGGCTGCCATGGGGTCCTTACAGTCCAGTGTGAGCGGGGGCTTCGGAAGAGCGTTGACCTCAAGGATGCTTGAGGTTCTAGGTTCTCTCCCATGAGCATGGAGACCACGGCGTGGACACAGCTGCAGAGTGTCATGAACGCCCAACAGGAGAGCCGCCCCTTCGCCCGCGCCACCCTGCGCCGCATCGGCGCCTACGCCCGTCCGCACCGGGCGCGCATCGCCCGGTTCGTGGTGATCGGGGTGGTGACCGCACTGCTCGCCGTGGCCACCCCCGTCCTGGCCGGCCGCGTCGTGGACGCGATCGTGTCGGGCGGTGACGAGGGCACGGTCGTACGACTCGCCCTGCTCATCGCCCTGATGGCGGTTCTGGAGGCGGCGCTCGGCATCCTCGGCCGACGGCTCTCGGCGACCCTCGGGGAAGGGCTCATCCTCGATCTGCGGACGGCTGTGTTCGATCATGTGCAGCGCATGCCCGTCGCGTTCTTCACACGTACTCGTACGGGCGCGCTCGTCTCCCGTCTCAACAACGACGTCATCGGCGCCCAACGCGCGTTCAGCAACACCCTGTCCGGAGTGGTCAGCAACCTGGTCACCCTGCTGCTGACCCTCGCCGTCATGCTCACCCTGTCCTGGCAGATCACCCTGCTCGCGCTGGCACTGCTCCCGGTGTTCGTGATCCCCGCCCGGCGCATGGGCCGCCGCATGGCCGGCATGCAGCGCGAGGCGGCCACGCTCAACGCGGCGATGGGCACCCGGATGACCGAGCGCTTCTCGGCCCCCGGCGCCACTCTCGTCAAGCTCTTCGGGCGCCCGGAGGAGGAGTCCGAGGAGTTCGCGGCCCGTGCCCGCCGGGTCCGTGACGTCGGCATCCGCACCGCGACCGCCCAGTCGGCGTTCATCACCGCCCTCACCCTCGTCTCGTCCCTGGCGCTCGCCCTGGTCTACGGCCTCGGCGGCTGGTTCGCCCTGCGCGGTTCCCTGGAACCCGGCGCCGTCGTCTCCCTCGCCCTCCTCCTGACCCGCCTGTACGCACCGCTGACCTCGCTGGCCGGCGCCCGCGTCGAGGTGATGAGCGCGCTGGTCAGCTTCGAGCGCGTCTTCGAAGTACTGGACCTGGAGCCCCTGATCACCGACAAACCGACGGCACACGAGGTGCCCGAGGGACCGGTCGCCGTCGAGTTCGAGAACGTCCGCTTCGGCTACCCGGCCGCCGACAAGGTCTCCCTCGCCTCCCTGGAGGAGGTCGCCTCCCTCGACACCCGCGGCGGCGCCGAGGTCCTGCACGGCATCTCCTTCCGCGCCGAACCCGGCCGGACCGTCGCTCTCGTCGGCTCCTCCGGCGCGGGCAAGTCGACCATCGCCCAACTCCTGCCACGCCTCTACAACGTCGACGAGGGCGCCGTGCGCATCGGCGGCACCGACGTCCGCGATCTGACCGGCGCCTCCCTGCGGGCCACCCTCGGCATGGTCACCCAGGACGGCCACCTCTTCCACGACACCGTCCGCGCCAATCTCCACCTGGCCAGGCCCGGCGCGACCGAGGCCGAACTGTGGGACGCCCTGCGCCGCTCCCGCCTCGACGATCTCGTACGGTCCCTGCCCGACGGCCTCGACACGGTGGTCGGCGAGCGCGGCTACCGGCTCTCCGGCGGAGAACGCCAACGCATGACGATCGCCCGGCTGCTGCTGGCCCGTCAGCGCGTGGTCATCCTCGACGAGGCCACCGCCCACCTCGACAACACCTCGGAGGCCGCCGTCCAGGAGGCACTGGCCGAGGCGCTGTCCGGCCGTACCGCGGTGGTCATCGCCCACCGCCTCTCCACCGTCCGGTCGGCCGACCAGATCCTGGTCGTCGAGTCGGGCCGGATCGTGGAACGCGGCACGCACGAGGAGCTGCTCGCGGCCGGTGGACGGTACGCCGAGCTGTACCGGACGCAGTTCGAGCGGCAGCCCGAGGACGCGGTCGCGGACACCTCACGTGAGGCGGCCGCGTGAGGCGGCCCGTACCCTGACGGCCGAACGCGCGGGCGGAACGGAAGACGGTGTGCCTGGGAGAGAACGCGCAGGTAGACGCTTTCTCGACGGCACAAGGGGGCGGGGAGCCCGGCGCGCGGCCGGTTGCGGGGTGCCGACGGGGTTCTCACGGTGAGCCCTAGAGAGCTGCACCTGACAGCCCCCGAAAGGAATGTGCATGTCCCCCCTGGTTTCCCGTGGACTGCTCCTGCCGTCCCTCCTCTGCGCCGCGCTGGTCTTCGGCCCCGTCGTCGGCACCGCCTCCGCGCAGTCGTCCGCCCCCGGGGCGTCCACGGCCGCCGGGGCGCAGGACCTCGGCGTATGGCTCGACGACCTGCGGGAGGTGCACGGCACCGCCGTGGCCGACCCCCTGCTCGGCGTGCTGAGCGACCTCACCGAACGAACCGGCCGGCCGCTGGACGCGACGGAGGCCGCCGCGTACAGCAAGGCAGTCCAGACCGCGTACGCCTCGCTCCGGCAGCGCATGCAGGAGCGGTCCGCCGCTCCCGACAGCGCGACGGCCCTGGCCGCCGACCCCGTGTCCGACGCCGTCGCCCAGCTGCAGTCGGCGGTCGACAAGCTGGTCTCGGCGCTGTCCTCGCTCGACCTGGGCGCGGTGCTGGGCGCGGTCACCGGGCTGTTGTCGCCGGTGCTCTCCCTGGTCACCGGAGTCCTCGGCGGCGCGGTGCCGTCGCTGCCCGCGCTCCCGTCCCTGCCCGCGCTTCCCGTGCCGGGGAGCCCGGCCCCGTAGCGGGACATCGGTGACGACGGCCGCACGGCGGGACTCCTCGCCGGGTGGCCGTCGCCCGTCCCGGATTTCTGGTGATCGGGTGATCATCGTCAGTTACGCTCGGGTGACCGACGCCGGCCGCACCGGCCTGATCCGCCGATTCCCAGGAGCGTGTTCATGAGCGACATCGAGATCCGCGACGACCGGGCGGCGGGCCGCCTGGAGGCCTTCGGCGACGGTGGCGCGGACGGCGAAGTCGTCGGCCACATCCAGTACTTCGTCCTCGAATCCCCCGCGCGCGCCCTGGTCCCGGTCCACACGATCGTGGAGCCGGCCCACGAGGGCAAGGGCATCGCGGGGCAGCTCGCGCGCGAGGTGTACGCCATCGCCGAGCGCGAGGGCATCGTCGTCGCCCCGCTGTGCCCGTACGTCGTCAAGTGGGCCGCCCGCCATCCCGAGGTCGCCCCGCAGGCCGACCCGGAGCTGCTGCGCGCCGCGAAGGAGTGGCTGGTGGCGCACCCCGGGCGGTTCTGACGGCCCCAGGACCCACTTGGTCCGCACACCGTCACACGTGAGGGCGAGTGTGAACGCGGGTGTCGGGTACGCGGGAGTAGTCCGGAGCAGAAACCGACCCACAACCCGGAGGCCCAGATGACCGAGCCCTACCCGAGCCCCACGCCCGGACCGGCCCCCGTGCCGGACCCGTACCCGCCGGGCCCCGAGCCGGCGCCGCCCGGCCCGGCCCCCACGCCGAGCCCGCCGCCTCCGACCCCCACTCCGCCGCCTCCGGCACCGGCACCGCCGGGCCCGGCCCCCACGCCTGATCCGGTCCGCCCGGACCCGCTGCCGGCCCCGGAGCCGGGTTCGCCGCTGACCTGAGCGGACACGCGAAAGGAGACGGTGGTGGGGGGGGCCGGGGGGGGGGGGGGGCCCCCCGCCCCGGTGGGGTGGGGGGGGGGGGGGGGGGGGGGGGGGGCCGGGGGGGGGGCGCCCGGGGGGCGCCCCCCCCCCCGGGGGGAGGCGGGCCCCCCCGCCCCCGGGCCCCCCCCGGGGGGGGGGGCCCCGGCCCCCCCCCCCCCCCCCCGCCCGGGGGGGGGGGGGGGGGCCCCGGGGGGGGCCCCCCCACCACCGTCTCCTTGTTCCTATCCCGCTGCCGGCGTGCGCGAGCGCTACGCGGTGACCTCCGAGCGGTCTCCGCCCCACAGCGTGTGGAACGAGCCGTCCTTGTCCGTGCGCCGGTAGGTGTGCGCGCCGAAGAAGTCCCGCTGGCCCTGGGTCAGCGCGGCTGGCAGGCGCTCCGCGCGCAGACCGTCGTAGTAGGCGAGGGCCGCGGCGAAGCCCGGGGTCGCCACGCCCTGGCGGGTCGCGGCGATCAGCACCTCGCGCCAGTCGTCCTGGGCCGCCGCGATCTCCCGCGCGAACGTCTCGTCGGAGAGCAGGCTCGGCAGGTCGGGACGGGTGTCGTAGGCCTCGCGGATGCGGTCGAGGAAGGCCGCGCGGATGATGCAGCCGCCGCGCCAGATCGAGGAGACCGCGCCGAGGTCGATGTTCCAGTCGTACTCGTCGCTGCCCGCCGCGATCTCGTGGAAGCCCTGCGTGTACGACACGATCTTCGACGCGTACAGCGCCTGCTCGACCTGGTCGGCGAAGGCACCCGCCTCGGCCTCGCCCAGCGGCGACGCCGTCGGACCCGCCAGGCCGCGCGAGGCCTCGCGCAGCGCCGCGTGACCGGACAGGGAGCGGGCGAAGACCGCCTCCGCGATGCCGGAGACCGGGACGCCGAGGTCGAGGGCGATCTGAACCGTCCAGCGGCCGGTGCCCTTCTGCTCGGCCTGGTCGACGACCACGTCGACGAACGGCTTGCCCGTCTCCGCGTCCACGTGGGACAGCACCTCGGCGGTGATCTCGATCAGGTACGAGTCGAGCCGGCCCGTGTTCCAGGTGCGGAAGATCTCGGCGATCTGCGCCGGGGAGTACCCGGCGACATCGCGCAGCAGCTGGTACGCCTCGCCGATCAGCTGCATGTCGGCGTACTCGATGCCGTTGTGGACCATCTTCACGAAGTGCCCGGCGCCGTCGGGGCCCACGTGCGTGACACAGGGCGCCTCGTCCGCGGCCTTCGCGGAGATCTTCTCCAGCATCGGGCCGAGCGAGTCGTAGGACTCCTTCGGGCCGCCCGGCATGATGCTCGGTCCGTGCAGCGCGCCCTCCTCGCCGCCGGAGACGCCCATGCCGACGAAGTGGATGCCCTGCTCGCGCAGGTCGCGCTCGCGGCGGCGGGTGTCCGCGAAGTGCGCGTTGCCGCCGTCGATGATCATGTCGCCGGGCTCCAGGAGCGGGGCGAACTCCTGGATCACCGCATCGGTGGGATCGCCGGCCTTGACCATGATGACCAGCCGCCGGGGCCGCTCCAGCGCGGCGACGAACTCCTTGGCGGTGTCGGCCGCGATGAAGTCGCCCTCGTTCCCGAACTCCTCGACCAGGGCGTGCGTGCGCGCCGCCGTCCGGTTGTGCAGCGCGACCGTATAGCCGTTGCGGGCGAAGTTACGGGCGAGGTTGCGGCCCATGACCGCGAGACCCGTGACGCCGATCTGGGCTGAAGTGCTCATTCGGTTGGCTCCTAGAGGATCCGATTTCGGTGGTGCCGGTCGTGCCCGTCAGTATCGCCCCACCGACCATCCTGACGTGCCGGTACGTGGGGCGCACGTCCGGAGTGCGTGACATGCCGTCCGCAGATACGTACAGCCGACCCCACCTGCCTCAGCCGAAACACAACGGGGGTTTATTCCTGGTCACTTGTGAGACAGGGAGGCTGATTTGCCGTCTTGTCATGGCCTGTTCGGGGCGCTTAGTTTTGGCCTTCCTGCCTGACGCCAGTCGATGGGGGCTTGGGACATGGCCGTACGCGGCCGGCATCGCCGGTATCAGCCCAACACGATCAACCGCGCCTCGCTCACCGTCACGGCGGGCAGTGTCGGCATGGCGATTCCGCTCATCGGAGCCGGCACGGCCCACGCCGCCGACGTGTCCACCTGGAACAAGGTGGCCGCCTGCGAGTCGAGCGGAAACTGGAGCATCAACACCGGCAACGGGTATTACGGCGGGCTCCAGTTCACCCGGTCGACCTGGGAGGCGTACGGCGGCGCCAAGTACGCCCCCCGTGCCGACCTGGCCACCAAGGACCAGCAGATAGCCGTCGCCGAGAAGGTCCTGGACGGACAGGGACCCGGCGCCTGGCCGGTGTGCTCGGTACGGGCCGGACTGACCCGCGGCGGCGACACCCCGGACATCCATCCGGCGGGCGGAACCGGCGGGCAGACCGCTGAGAAGAGCACGAAGAAGAAGAGCAGGACCTCCGTGCAGGACGTGCAGCCGCAGACCACGCCCCAGTCCAGGGCGGGCACGGCGGAGATGTACACGGTGGTCCGCGGCGACTCCCTCTCGGAGATCGCCGAGACCGAGCACGTCCCGGGCGGCTGGCAGCGGCTGTACGCCGCGAACCGGAAGACCGTCGGCTCCGACCCCGACCTGATCATGCCGGGCCAGCGGCTCGACCTGCGGGCGAAGGCGACGCCGACGACCCACACGACGCCGAAGACGCACAGCACGGCGAGCACGGCCACGGAGAAGAAGAAGACCAAGGAGAAGGCCACCACCCGGCACTCCCTCGTCGCCCCGGTGAACGCGGCCACCGGCACCCAGTACCACGCGACCGGCTCCTCCTGGTCGAAGGGCTACCACACCGGCGTCGACTTCCCCGTCCCTACCGGCACCTCCGTCAAGGCGGTCGGCGCGGGCAAGGTCGTCACCGCCGGCTGGGGCGGCTCCTTCGGCTACCAGGTGGTGCTCCGGCACGCCGACGGCCGCTACACCCAGTACGCCCATCTGTCGGCCATCTCCGTACGGGCCGGGCAGTCGGTGGGCGAGGGGCAGCGGCTCGGGCGCTCGGGGTCCACCGGAAACACCACGGGCCCGCATCTGCACTTCGAAGTGCGGACGGGGCCCGGATTCGGTACGGACATCGACCCTCTCGCCTATCTCAGGGCCGGCGGCGTCAGGATTTGACGCGTACCCGGTGCCGGTCCACGAGTGGCAACGGCAGGTAGGTGCCACCGAAGAAGGGACCGTGGAAACCATAGGGCGCCGGTGCTTCGTCGTCCTCGTCCCTGTCCGCGCCCGCGGCGGGCGACGCCGGGTCGGCGTCCCCGTCGTAGGACGTGTCCGCGGCCGCTCCTTGAGCCTGTGCCGGTACGAGGATCTCCTCGCGGAGTTCCTCGCGCTCCCGCACGTCCTCGTGGCGCGTGGCCACCGGCTGCTCGGGCACCGCCGCCAGGTGCTCCTCGGCGGATGTCGCGGCGGTCGGCTCGGGCAGGGCCCGGGCCGTCTCCGTGGAGGTGCGGGAGAGGCGCTCGGTCGTCAGCAGGATCAGGCCGCCGGCCGCCACCACACCGCAGCTCAGCGCGAGCGCCGTGCCGGTGGTGCCGTAGCGGAACGTCTCGCCGAACATCGTGATGCCCACCGCGGCCGCTATCACCGGGTTGACCACGGTCAGCGTGGCCAGCGGGGCGGCGAGGCCCGCGCCGCGGTAGGAGGCCTGGGACAGCAGCATGCCGGCCGTGGCGAAGACGCCGATCACGGCCAGGGACGGCAGGTCCGACGCGGTCACACCGCCGCTCCAGTCGACCGCCACCGTCTTGGTGAACACCGAGGACATGCCGAACGCTATGCCGGACCCGGTCGCGAGCAGCATGCTGCGCACCGCCGGGTGCCGGTGGGCGGCACGGCCCGCGATCATCAGGGCCACGACCACACCGCCGGTGACCACGGCCACGCCCACGCGCTGGGCGGTGTCGAGGGACTGCGAGTCGGACGCGCCGACCAGGGACAGCAGACCGGCGAGGCCCACGGTCGCCATGATCGCGCCCCGCCAGGCGGTCGCACCGGCCTTGCGGCCCACGAAGAGCGCCGCCATCGGCAGCGCGAAGACGATGGTGAGGGCGCCGAGCGGCTGCACCAGGCTGAGCGGGCCGTAGGCCAGCGCCGCCACGTGCAGGATGCCGCCCAGGCCGTTCAACGCGACCGCCGCCCACCAGGTCGGCCTGCGCAGCGGCGCGTACTGCTCGTCCGGGGAGGACACCGCGACGTGCTCCTGCACGATCGCGCCACCGGCGTAGGCCACGGCGGACACGAGCGACAGCAGCACGGACAACGCGAGGGCATTCATGAGCTGCTCCTCTGCGTGAGGCGGGGGCGCTGGGCCCGGCGCGGCGAACGGTCGTCCTTCATACCGAACACGATGCCTTGCGGAACTGTTCCCGTCGTCGTCCCTGAGCAGGCATTGGGTCCTACTGCCGATGGAGTACGAATCGGGCGTTGTCCTCCCCAGGGTGGGTGACACGGGGTGGACACCTCGGGGTCGCACCCCTTGGAGGCCTTGGTACTACTGGCCTTCGTGGACCTCGCCCCCGAGTCCGCCGCTCGCACCGCACTCGAGGTCCGCTCCGTACTACGCGCGGCCGGACCGACGCCCGCCCGTCTCTTTCAAGCTTCGCATATGCTCATAAAAACCTGCTATCGGATGTTTAAGGAAATTCCGTAACTTTTCGTGCTCGAGTGGGCCGGCGATTCCCGCGGGCCCCCGAGTTGCTCTTCCGCGCACGGCACATCTGGGTGACCATGTGGGAACCGGCTGCGGAGACCAGGGGGTTGTGGGTGCGTGTGGGACTGCTGACCCGGGAGTACCCGCCGGACGTGTACGGCGGCGCGGGTGTCCATGTCGAGTTCCTCGCCCGGGAGTTGAGCTCCCTGGTCGACCTGGAGGTGCACTGCTGGGGCGAGGGCCGCGGCGTGGGCGTCGTACGCCACCGCTCCTGGGCCGCCCTGGACACCGCCAACGACGCGCTGCGCACCTTCTCCGTGGACCTCGCCATGGCCGCGGGTCTCGAAGGCCGCGAGCTCGCGCACTCCCACACCTGGTACGCCAACCTCGCCGGCCACTTCGGCAAGCTGCTGTACGGCATACCGCACGTGATGACCGCCCACTCCCTGGAGCCGCTGCGCCCCTGGAAGGCCGAGCAGCTCGGCGGCGGCTACGCGCTGTCCAGCTGGGCCGAGCGCACCGCGATCGAGACGGCCGACGCCGTGATCGCCGTGTCCGGGGCCATGCGCGAGGACATCCTCACCTGCTACCCCGCACTGGATCCGGCCAAGGTCCACATCGTGCACAACGGCATCGACACCACGCTGTACCGCCCCGACCACGGCACCGACGTCCTGGACCGCATCGGCCTGGACCGGGACCGGCCCTTCGTCCTGTTCGTCGGCCGCATCACCCGCCAGAAGGGCGTCCCGCATCTGCTGCGGGCCGTACGCGACATCGACCCGGCCGCGCAGGTCGTCCTGTGTGCGGGCGCGCCCGACACCCCGGAGATCGACCGTGAGTTCCGCGAGCTCTACCAGGAGCTGAGCAGCGTCCGCGAGGGCGTGCACTGGATCCCGCAGATGCTGCCGCGCCCCGAGGTGATCCAGCTCCTCACGCACGCCGCCGTCTTCGTCTGCCCCTCGGTGTACGAACCGCTCGGGATCGTCAACCTTGAGGCGATGGCCTGCGGCACGCCCGTGGTGGCCTCCCGGGTCGGTGGCATCCCCGAGGTCGTGGACGACGGCAAGACCGGGCTGCTGGTCACCGCGGACGAGGACTTCGAACCGAACCTGGCGCTGGCGCTCGACTCGGTCCTCGGCGACCCGGAGGCCGCCCGACGGATGGGCGAGGCCGGGCGGGAACGGGCCGTGGGCGAGTTCGGCTGGGACGCGGTCGCCCGCCGTACGGTCCGGCTTTACGAGGAGATCCTCAAACAGGGGTAGTAGTACGGAGCAGGCTTCGAACAGGCTTACTCCGCCCAGCTCAGGGGCAGGCATGGGTCAACCACGGTGAGGGGAGCGGCCATGCGTCGGGGTGGTCCTTCGGTGCTCGGAATCGTGCTGGCGGGCGGAGAGGGCAAGCGTCTGATGCCCCTGACCGCGGACCGCGCGAAACCCGCGGTCACCTTCGGCGGCACGTATCGTCTCGTCGACTTCGTTCTGTCCAATCTCGTCAACGCGGACATCCTGCGCATCTGCGTCCTCACGCAGTACAAGTCGCACTCGCTGGACCGTCACATCACCCAGACCTGGCGGATGTCCAGCCTGCTGGGCAACTACGTCACCCCGGTCCCGGCCCAGCAGCGGCTCGGCCCGCGCTGGTACCTGGGCAGCGCCGACGCGATCCTCCAGTCGCTGAACCTGATCTACGACGAGCGGCCCGAGTACGTCGCCGTGTTCGGCGCCGACCACGTGTACCGCATGGACCCGCGGCAGATGGTCGCCCAGCACATCGAGAGCGGCGCGGGCGTGACGGTGGCCGGGATCCGCGTCCCGCGCGCCGAGTCCTCGTCCTTCGGCGTCATCAGCCCCGCCTCGGACGGCCTGACCGTGGAGCGCTTCCTGGAGAAGCCCGCGGACCCGCCCGGCCTGGCGGACGACCCCGAGTGCGTCTTCGCCTCGATGGGCAACTACGTCTTCACCACCAAGGTGCTGATCGAGGCGCTGCAGCGGGACGCCGAGGACGGCCACTCCGTGCACGACATGGGCGGCTCGATCCTGCCCCAGCTCACCGACCGCGGTGAGGCCCAGCTCTACGACTTCAGCGCCAACCACGTGCCCGGCGAGACCACCCGCGACCAGGGGTACTGGCGGGACGTCGGCACCCTGGACGCGTACTACGAATCCCACATGGACCTCATCGCCGAGCGCCCCGCCTTCAACCTCTACAACCGCAGCTGGCCCATCTACACCCACTCCAACCAGCTCTCCCCGGCCCGCTTCAACGCCGGTGGCATCGCCGGCGAGTCGATCATCAGCGCGGGCTGCCTGATCCGCGGCCAGGTCACGCGGTCGGTCCTGTCACCCGGCGTCGTGGTCGACCCGGGCGCGGTGGTGCAGGGGTCGATCCTGCACGACAACGTCCACATCGGCCGCGGCGCGGTGGTGCGGGGCGCGGTCCTCGACAAGAACGTCGAGGTGCCGCCGGGCGCGACGATCGGCGTCAACCCGGAGCGGGACGCGGAGCTGTACACCGTGTCCAAGGGCGGGGTAATTGCCTTGGGGAAGGGGCAGTTGGTGACATAACCTCCCCGGTACGGGGGAGGGGGACGATGACGCAGGGGAGTACGTGGCGGCCGCAGGGGGACGAACAGCGGCCGTCGCGAGGTGAGTTGACCGAGCGGCTCAAGGGCCACATCGGGGCCGAAGGGCAAGAGGTGTTCGTCGGGCGGTACGCGGAGCGCGCCGTCTTCACGGACAACCTCTCGCGCGATCCAGGCTCCGACGACTTCCACCGGCTCTTCCATGTGCACGGTGTCGGCGGGGTCGGCAAGTCGGCGCTGGTACGCCACTGGGCGGCGACAGCACGTGCGCATGGTGCGCCGACCGCGGTGGTCGACGGGGCCGACGTGCGCGGTGTCGTGGAGACGATGAAGGCCCTCGGCGCCGAACTCGGCCTTCAGTCGGGCGGTTTGAAGGACGCCGACGCGAAGACTCCGTCTCCTGACAGTGAAGCCCTGCATCAGGCACCGAAGGACGGTTCGGCACGGATTCCGGGTGACGCAGTGGTGGCCTGCGCAGTGAGTCCTGGCGTGATCGGCCAGGTCCACGGCTGGACCGGTGCCACGGCACGTGACCAGAGGCTGCGCGCGCGTGGGAGCGACGAGGGCCGCCCCGACGCGGTCGCCCGGCTCAGCTCCGCCTTCGTGAAGGAGTTGGTCCGGCTCGCCGGGCGGCAGCCGTTCCTGGTGCTGTTCTTCGACACCTGGGAGCAGTCCGCCCCGTTCCTGGACGGGTGGGTGCGCGAACTCCTGCTGGACGGGTTCGGCCCGCTGCAGGCGAACGTCGTCGTCGTACTGGCCGGCCGTGATCCGCAGGAGGAGAGCCTTCACGTCCACGCCGCCGAGGTACCACTGGAGGTCTTCACAGAGCGCGAGGCCAGAGAACTGCTGGCAACCCGCGGAGTGACCGACGAGGCGGCGGTCACGTCCATCCTTGACACCGCCCTGGGCCTGCCCCTGCTCCTGGACGTCCTCGCGGGCACCCGCCCTCCGCACGTCGCCGCGCACGCGTCGGTCGGGGCGTCCGTCGACAGCGCCGTCGACCGCTTCCTCGACCGGATCGAGGACACCGAGCGTCGGGACGCCGTCCTGGGCTGCTCGCTCCCGCTCCGGTTCGACGAGGAGATCTTCCGTGCGGCCGTCCCCGCGGCCGAGCCCGACCTGTTCCCGTGGCTGCGTGCCCAGCCGTTCGTCACCGACCGGGACGGGCATGGCCGGTACCACGACGTCGTACGCGCGAGCATGCTCCGTCACCAGCGGGCGAGTTCGCCGACGAAGTGGATCGACGACCACACCCGCCTCGCGGACACCTTCGCCGATCTGCGCACGGCCCACGAGGTGAGCCTGTCGGCCGACAGCCGGTGGGCGGACGGCACTTGGCGCGGCCACCGCCTCGACGAGACCTACCACCGACTGTGCGCCCACCCGGCCCAGCACCTGACCGCCGCCCTCGAAGAGGCGATCCACGCGGCCGGCCACGACCTTCCCACGCTGCGCCGCTGGGCGGACATCCTCACCAAGGCGGGCGTCGACAGCGACGCACCCGCGGTCACGGACTGGGGCCGGCGTCTGACCGAGGCGACGGCCGGCGAACAGGGCGTCCTCGACGGCCTGGCCGCCCTGCTGACGGCTCCCGACCTGAGCACCGCGGCCCGCGCGAGCGCCCACCTGTACCGGGGCCGGTACCTGCACCACGCGGACCGGCCGGACGAGGCGATCGCCGAACTCGGCCGCGCGATCGACATCCACCCGACCACGGCAGTGGCCTACCAGGAGCGGGGCGAGGCCCACCACTGGCTCGACCTCTCCGGGTATGCGGTGGGTGATCTGCTCGATGCGCTCGATCTGGATCCCGGGCTGGTGCGGTCGTACGCGTTGCTCGGAGCCGTCGAGCTGTGGCGAGAGTGTCCCGAGGACGCGATCCCGGCCTTCGACCGCGCGCTGGCACTCGGTCCCGACGTCGATTGGATCCGGTGTCACCGGGGCACGGCGCATCTCGTCGAGGGCAACCGGGTAGCGGCGCTGGCCGACCTGAACAGGGCCCTGGAGCTGGATCCCGAGTACGAGGTGGCGCTGGTCGTACGCGGGGTGCTCCATGGGCAGGCGGGGCGTCTGGATCAGGCGGTCGCGGATCTGAGCCGGGCGGTGGAGCTGGATCCGGGGTACGGCTGGGCCTTCGGCCGGCGCGGTGTGATGCACCGACAGGCCGGGCGGACAGCTCAGGCGCTCGCGGATCTGGACCGGGCCCTGGAACTGGATCCCAAGGACACCTGGGCCCTTGTCACCCGTGCCGACCTGCACAGCGCCGAGGGCCGCCCGGAGGCGGCACTGGCCGATCTGAACCGGGCGGTGGAGCTGCAATGGTGGAACCGGTGGGCCCTCGCCCGGCGCAGTTCGTTGCACCAGCAGGAGGGGCGTCCGGAGGAGGCGCTGGCGGACCTGGACCGAGCGGTGGAGATCGCTCCGACGGACGACTGGAGCTTCGCCGTACGCGGTTCGTTGCACCGGCAGGAAGGTCGCCTGGACGAGGCGTTGGCGGATCTGAACCTGGCGGTGGAGCTGGATCCGGAAGACGACTGGAACCTGGTCGAGCGTGGTCTGGTGCATCGACAGGCGGGTCGTCTGGAGGAGGCGCTGACCGATCTGGACCGGGCGGTGGAGTTGGCCCCGGAGAGCGACTGGGCCGTCGGTGAGCGTGGGCTGGTCCGCCAGATGACCGAGCGTTTCGACGAGTCCGTCGCGGACTTCACCCGCGCCGTCGAACTCGCCCCTGAGAACTCCTGGGCCTTGGCCCAGCGCGGAGAATCCCGTCGACTCGCGGGACGGTACGAGGAAGCGATCGCGGATCTGAGCCGGGCCGTGGAACTGGACCCGCGGTTCGCGTCCGCCTTCGCCTGGCGTGGTGAGGCGCACCGGCAGGCGGGGCGTCCGGACGAGGCGTTGGCCGATCTGAACCGGGCCGTGGAGCTGGATCCCGAGGACGACTGGGTGCTCGGCGTACGCGGCGGGCTGCATCGGCAGGAGAGGCGGTCGGCCGAGGCCATAGCCGACTTCGACCGGGCCCTCGCCCTTGAACCCGACGACGTCTGGGACCTGATCGAGCGAGGCAGGGCGTACCGGCAGACCGGCCGTTACGACGATGCCCTCGCCGATTTCGACCGCGCGATCGAACTCGAGCCCGACCACGACACCGCTGTCGCCCAACGAGGTGAGACCTTTCGGCTGGCCGGCCGCCTCGACGAGGCCGTCGCCGACTTCACCCGCGCCCTGGAGATCCACCCCTCCTACGACTGGGTCCGGCAGCAGCGAGCCCTCGCTCACCAGACGGCCGGCAGCCCGGACCAGGCACGAGCCGACTTGCGGCAGCTCCTCGCGAAGGACGACGTGGACGCCCTGGTCCGGCCCCAGTATGTGCTCCTCGACAGCCGTGAACACGGGCTGGACGCCCACCGCGAGGACTGGCGTGCGGTTCTCGACCTCGCGGAACGGGACGCCGAGGAGTACATCGCCCGCTTTGCCGCTCTTCTGCGTCCGCTCCTTGTGGACCGAGGCGAGGACATCGAGGCACCGACCCGACGGTTCCTCGAACTCATCGTGGATCAGGAGGGGGTCGACGAACTCACCTTCTGGCTGAGCGAATTGGAAGCCATCCCCGGCGACCACGCCCCAGACGTCCGACGACTGCGCCAACGTCTGCGCGATCACCGAGCCCGTCTCTGAGCCGACCCGACCGGCTCCTGTTGTCATGTCCCTGGACGGGCAGCGGAATCCGTGTTGTCATGCCAACTGTTTGCCATGCCAACGTTGTCATGGAGGTTGCATGCGCATCACCCGGCTCAGAAACCGTCTCGCGTTACTCCTCGCCGTGGCTCTCGGCATCGCCGGACTGGTCGCCGTCCCGGCGGCCACCGCAGCCGACGAGACGCCCGAAATCCACGGGCTGAAGGGCGAGTACTACACCCAATCAGCCCCCGGCGCCTTCGACTTCGACCAGCTCAAGGCCACCGGCTTCGACCCGAATCTCGACTTCGCCAACCTCGAACCACGACTCGCGTTCACCACCGGGAGGTCGGACGACGTCAGCGTCCGCTGGACCGGAAAGATCGTCCCGGAGAAGACCGGCGCCCACACCTTCTCGATCATCGGCGACAACGGCTTCCGCCTGTGGGTCGGCGGACAGCTCCTCATCGACCACTGGGTCGACGACTGGGACCGCGAACAGACCGCCGCCCCGGTCGAGTTGACCGCAGGACAGTCCTACGACATCAAGGTCGAGTACTTCGAGCACTACGGCGGCTCCAACCTCCACCTGCGCTGGACCCAGCCCGGCGGCGGCAAGGAGGCGATCCCGCAGTCCGCGTTCCGCCTGCCCGACGGATTCGACTACGACGGCGCCATCGCGACCACCGTCACGGGCACCGGCCGCACCCTGAAGCTCGAATTCGCCCAGCCCCTCGCCGCACCCCCGGCCGGCCTCACCGACCACATCGAAGCGGTGATCGGCGGCGCCAAGTGGCCCCTGGGGACTGCCGCGTTGGACCCGGCCGACCCCAAGTCCCTGCTCATCGCGCTCGACGAACCCGTCGTCGGCAACAAGACAGGCACCGCACCCGGCATCGCCGACGTCCGCTACGACGGAAACGGCGGCCTGAACCGAGCCGATGGCAACGTTACCAATGGGTTCTGGAGCAGCGGCCCCAACCACTCCACCTACGAGCTGCGGACCAAGTGGGCCGATCAGGTCGGCCCCGACAACGCCCTGCCCGAGTATCCGCGTCCGCAGCTGACCCGCGCCGACTGGCGCAATCTCAACGGGCGTTGGCAGTTCGCCGCGGCCACAGCCGGTGAACAACCGCCGGTCGGTCGCAACCTCGCCGAGCGCATCCTCGTCCCCTACCCCGTCGAGTCGCAGCTCTCCGGGCTCGAACGGCACGAGGACCGCATGTGGTACCGCCGCACTTTCACGGTCCCGGCCGACTGGAAGATCGGCTCCGGCACGCGGCTGCGGCTCAACTTCGGTGCCGTCGACTGGCGCAGCGAGGTGTACGTCAACGGCACGAAGGTCACCGAACACCAGGGCGGCTACGACAAGTTCAGCGCCGACGTCACCGACGCGCTGAAGCCCGGCCGCACCCAGGAGCTGATCGTCGGGGTGTACGACCCCACCGACGCGGCCGACGGTGAGAACCCGCCGATCGGCAAGCAGCGCCTGGACCCGAGCGGCATCTGGTACACGCCGACCTCGGGCATCTGGCAGACGGTGTGGATGGAGCCGGTCGCCACCGACCACGTCGACTCCCTCAAGCTGACCCCCGACGTCACGCACGGCACCGTCGCCGTCGAGGCGCAGGGCGTCCGCGCCGGGGTACCGATCACCGCGACGGCGTACGACGGGAAGCGCAAGGTTGCCACGGCCAGTGGCCGCACCGGCGGACCGCTGACCCTGGCCGTCAAGAACCCTCATCTCTGGTCGCCCGACGACCCGTTCCTCTACGACCTGAAGGTGACCGTCGGCAAGGACCATGTCGGCAGCTACTTCGGGATGCGCTCGATCGCCGTCGAGAAGGTGAACGGCGTCCCGCGCACGGTCCTCAACGGCAAGCCGATCTTCATGATGGCCACGCTCGACCAGGGCTTCTGGCCCGACGGCCTCTACACGGCGCCGACCGACGAGGCACTGGCCTACGACCTGAAGGTGCACAAGGAGTTGGGCTTCAACTCCGTGCGCAAGCACATCAAGGTCGAGCCGGACCGGTGGTTCTACTGGGCCGACCGGCTGGGGCTCATGGTGTGGCAGGACATGCCGGCGATGACCGCAGGGGTGAACCCGTCCACCGCCGCTCGCGCCGAGTACGAGCGCGAGATGAAGCAGATGATCGACGAGCACATCAGCAGCCCGTCGGTCGTCATGTGGGTGACCTTCAACGAGGGTTGGGGCCAGTACGACGAGGCCCGGATCGCCGACCAGGCCAAGGCCTGGGACCCGACCCGGCTCGTCAACAGCATGTCCGGCATCAACCTCGGAACCGACGGCGGCACCGGCGACATCATCGACGAACACGGCTATCCGAGCCCCGCCCTGCCACCCCATCCGGACGGCCGACGCGCCCTGGTGAGCGGTGAGTACGGCGGTCTCGGGCTCGCGGTGCCGGGCCACGCCTGGTCGGTCCAGCAGTCGTACGTCGACGTCGACCCGGCCGCCTACACCGACGACTACCTCACCAAGCTCGCCGAGGTGCACGCCCTCGCCTGCAAGGGCAGCAACGGCGCGGTCTACACCCAGATCTCGGACGTCGAGGGCGAGCTGAACGGCCTGCTCACCTACGACCGACGGGTGCTCAAGCCCGACACACAGCGGGTGAAGGCCGCTCAACAGGCCCTGATCCGCGACGCTTCGCAGGCGACTCCCGCAGGGTGCCCGACCCCCTGAACCCCACGCATCAGGAGGACTTCCCGCATGAGATGGACCCGGCGCCTGCGCCTGAGCATGGCGGGGGCGGTGGCAGCGTCCGCGCTGTTCGCCGTCCCCGCCACCGCCCAGGCCTCGCCCGAACGTCAACTCACCGATCTGGTCAACCCGTTCATCGGCACCGAGAACGACGGCAACACCTACCCCGGCGCGGCCGTGCCCTTCGGCATGGTGCAGTTCTCGCCGGACACAGGGCACAACACCGGCTACGACTACTCCCAGAACCACATCCGCGGCTTCTCCCTGGTCCACCTCTCCGGCGTCGGCTGCGGCCTCGGCGGCGATCTGCCCGTGCTGCCGACCACCGGTGACGTGACGCAGACGGACTACGCCCAGTACGCGGCCGAGTTCAGCCATGACGACGAACAGGCGAGCCCCGGCTACTACCGGGTCGGCCTGAAAACCGGCATCGAGGCCGAACTGACGGCGACCGCGCGCACCGGCGTGCAGCGCTACACCTTCCCGGCGACCGACAAGGCCAACGTCCTGCTGAACGCGGCCCAGTCGCTGCACAGCGGGGTCACCTCGAAGGTGGAGGTCCTGGACAACCGGACCGTGCGCACCGCCATCACCGGCCGCGGTTTCTGCCAGGACACCAAGCCGTACACCGTCTACACGATCACCCGCTTCGACCGGCCCTTCACCACCTACGGCACCTGGAACGGCTCGACGGTGACCGCCGGTTCGAAGACCGGGAGCGGCGGCGCGTACGTCCGTTTCGACACGAGCAAGGACCGCACGGTCGAGGCGACCACGGCCCTGTCCTACGTCGACGCACACGGCGCGTCCCTCAACCTCCGTGCGGAGGGCGGGAGTTCCTTCGACGCGGTCCGCCACCGGGCCCAACGGGCGTGGGAGGACCGGCTGGACGACGTACGGGCGAAGGGCGGTTCCGACAGTCTGCGACGGACCTTCTACTCGTCGCTGTACCGGTCGTTCCTCGCGCCCAACATCGGCAGTGACGTCGACGGCCGGTACACCGGCTGGGACCAGAAGATCCACCGCGCCAAGGGATTCACGTACTACCAGAACTGGTCGCTGTGGGACACCTACCGCACCCAGTCCCAGCTCCTGTCCCTGCTCGCGCCCCGTGAGGCGCGGGACATGGCGATCTCGGTGATCAGGATCGACGAGGAGAGCGGCTGGCTGCCCAAGTGGGGCTACGGCACGGTAGAGACGAACATCATGACCGGCGACCCGGTCACGCCGTTCCTGACCAACGCCTATCAACAGGGCTTGCTCAAGGGGTACGAGGAGCGGGCCTACCGGGCGTTGAAGCAGAATGCCGACGGGGTGCCGCCCGCCGACTCGCCGGCCGTGGGCCGGGAGGCCAACGCGGAGTACATCGCGGGCGGTTTCGCGCCGTACGTCAAGGACCGACCGCACGCGAAGCCCGGTGACTCGGACTACGACCACGGGGCCTCGGCCACCCTGGAGTACGCCTTGTCGGACGCGATGCTCGCGCAGATGGCCCGGGATCTGGGGCACGGGGCCGACGCCGCGCGGTATGCCGCCCGCGCGCAGAGCTATCGGAACGTCTTCGACCCCTCGACCGGCTTCTTCCGGGCGCGTGACGCCTCCGGCGCCTTCGTCGGACCGGCCGACCCGGCCCAGAGCGAGGGATTCCACGAGGGCACGTCCTGGCAGTACCAGTGGCTGGTGCCGCAGGACCTGCCCGGCATGGTCGACCTCATCGGCGGGCAGCAGGCGGCCAACGACCGGCTCGACTCGTTCTTCGCCTACGACCGGCTGCTGGCCGACCCGGCGAGGACCGCGCGCGAGGTGTGGGTCAACGGGCCGTACGACTACTACAACGCGGACAAGTACAACCCGCAGAACGAGCCCGACCTCATCGCCCCGTACACCTACCTGTCCACCGGACAGCCGTGGAAGACGACCGATGTCGTCCATGCCGCGCTGACCCTGTTCACGGACGGTCCGACCGGCATGACCGGCAACGACGACCTCGGCACGATGTCCGCGTGGAACGTGCTGTCGTCGATCGGGATCTTCCCGGTGCAGCCCGGCTACGACACCTGGGGCCTGTCCACGCCGGTCTTCGAACGGGTCGACCTGACCCTGGACCGGCGCTACTACCCGCGGGGCGCCCTGACCGTCACGGCGTCGGGCACCTCGGCCGCCGACCGGTACGTCCAGTCGGCCCGGGCGGACGGGAAGGCGTACGACCGGACGTACCTCACGACCGGCGATCTGCGCTCCCTGCGCTCGCTGGCCTTCACGGTCGGCCCGCAGCCGTCTGAGTGGGGAACATCACCGAAGGCGGCGCCACCAGCACTGAAGTGATCACAGGCGCCTCCCGTGTCCCGCCCCTCTCCGGAGGGGCGGGACCGGCCCGGGACGTAACCTGCCGTTAACTGAGCGTAGCTTGATCGTACTTGACTGTAATCGCCGGTCGGCGCTTGACTGCTTGCTCACCCCTAGTCGACGCGAGGCAAGCCTTTGACTTCCGACCTGCTCGCTCCACTCGACCTGGCGTTCTGGAACATCGAGTCCGACCGGAACCCGATGCACCTGGGCGCGCTCGGCGTCTTCTCCGCCCACTCGCCCACCGCCGGCGCCCACGCCGCCGACCTGCTGGCCGCCCGTGCCGCCGGCGTCCCCGGGCTGCGGATGCGCATCCGGGACGTGTGGCAGCCGTTGTCCCTGCGCTTCGGGAGCGCCGCCCGTGAGGCGGATCCCGACTTCGACCCGCTCCACCACATCAGGCTGCACGCCCCGACCACCGACTTCCACGAGGTCGCGGGCCGGCTCATGGAGCGCCCGCTGGAGCGTGACCGGCCGCCCTGGGAGGCGCATGTACTGCCGGGGGAGGACGGGGTGTCCTTCGCGGTGCTGTTCAAGTTCCACCACGCCCTCGCCGACGGGCTGCGCGCGCTGACGCTCGCCGCCGCCGTCCTGGACCCGATGGACCTGCCCACGCCCCGGCCGCGCCGCGAGGAGCCTGAGCCCGGCCTGCTGCCCGACGTGCGCAAGCTGCCCGGGCTGGTCAGGGGCGCCCTGTCCGACGTCGGCCGGGCCCTCGACATCGGCGCCTCCGTGGCCGTGTCCACCCTCGCCACGCAGTCCTCGGCCGCGCTCACCGCCGAGCCCACCGGCACCCGCCGCACCGCCGGGGTCGTCATCGACCTCGACGACGTGCACCGCATCCGCAAGTCGGAGGGGGGCACCGTCAACGACGTACTGATCGCGGTCGTCGCGGGAGCCCTGCGCCGCTGGCTCGACGAACGCGGCGACGGCAGCGAGGGCGTGGCACCGCGCGCCCTGATCCCCGTCTCCAGACGCCGGCCGCGCACCGCCCAGCCGCAGGGCAACCGCCTCTCCGGCTACCTGATACGGCTCCCGGTCGACGACCCCGATCCGCTCAGCCGGCTCGGCACGGTCCGCACCGCCATGAACCGCAACAAGGACGCGGGACCCAACCGGGGCGCGGGTGCCGTCGCCCTCCTCGCCGACCACGTGCCGGCGCTCGCGCACCGGCTCGGCGGGCCGCTGGTCAGCCAGGCCGCCCGGCTCTGGTTCGACATCCTGGTCACCAGCGTGCCGCTGCCCGGCATCGGCCTGAAGCTCGGCGGCAACCCGGTCACCGAGGTCTATCCGCTCGCCCCGCTGGCCTGCGGCCAGGCGCTGGCGGTGGCCGTCTCCACGTACCGCGGACACGTGCACTACGGGCTCGTCGCCGACGCCGAGGCCGTCCCGGACCTCGACCGGTTCGCCGCCGCGCTGACCGCGGAGGTGGAGACGCTCATCACTGCCTGCGGCTCCTGACCCCGCCGGGTTTGGTGGACCGGGCCGGCGCTCCGTAAAATTCGCCGTTCGACAGTGGGTGCGATCGGAGCGCCACGCGGGACAGCAGGGAAGCGACAGCGCGATGACGGTGACAGAGGAAGGCCCCACGACCGGGGAAGAGGTCGTGTTCGGGCCCGGTATCGACCCGGAGCGGCTCGCCGTCTGCCTGAGCGTGCTGGAGGAACTCGACAAGCTGGAGGTCGACCACCCGGACGCGATCGCGGTGCGCCGGGCCACCGCCGGCGTCTACCGCACGGTCAAGCAGCGCCGCCGCCAGGATCGCCGGGCCGCCAAGACCGCGCACGACAAGGCGGTCACCGAGGCCACCGCGACCGGCTCGGCCCAGCGAATCGACGACGAGACCGAGGGCCTGCTGCCGTCCTCGGGCACCGACGAGGGACAGCTCGCCGGCATCCTCCAGCGGCCCCGCTCCTGCTACACCTGCAAGACCCGGTACGTGGAAGTCGACTACTTCTACCACCAGCTCTGTCCCGACTGCGCCCGGCTGAACCGCTCCAAGCGCGACGCCCGCGCCGACCTCACCGGCAAGCGCGCCCTGCTCACCGGCGGCCGCGCCAAGATCGGCATGTACATCGCGCTGCGGCTGCTGCGCGACGGCGCGCACACGACGATCACCACGCGCTTCCCGAAGGACGCCATCCGCCGCTTCAAGGCGATGGACGACTCCGCGCAGTGGCTGCACCGCCTTGAGGTCGTCGGCGTCGACCTGCGTGACCCCGCGCAGGTCGTCGCTCTCGCCGACCAGGTCGCCGAGGCGGGCCCGCTGGACATCCTCATCAACAACGCGACCCAGACCGTACGCCGGCTGCCCTCCGCCTACGCCGCCCTGGTCGACGGCGAGAGCGCCCCGCTGCCCGCCGGTGAACTCCCCGCCCACCACGTCATCGGCGCCTTCAACTCCGGTGCGGTGGACGGCCTGGCGGCCCTGCCCGTCGGCATCAGCAACCTCGACGCCCAGCAGGTCGCCGACCTCGCCCTGGTCGCGGGCAACGCGAGTGTCGCCCGGCACCTCGACGGCACCGCCATCGACGCGGGCGGTCTGGTCCCGGACGTCGTGGACACCAACACCTGGGTGCAGACCATCGAGCAGATCTCCCCGGTGGAGCTGCTGGAGACCCAACTCTGCAACTACACCGCGCCGTTCATCCTGATCAGCAAGCTCCGCCCGGTCATGGCCGGCGCCGCCCGACAGGCGACCAGCGGACGCGCGTACATCGTCAACGTCTCGGCGATGGAAGGCGTCTTCGGCCGCGGCTACAAGGGCGCGGGCCACCCGAACACCAACGCCGCCAAGGCCGCGATGAACATGGTGACCCGGACCAGCGGCCAGGAGATGTTCCAGAGCGACGGCATCCTCATGACCTCCGTCGACACCGGCTGGATCACCGACGAGCGCCCCCACTACGACAAGCTGCGCCTGGCCGAGGAGGGCTTCCACGCCCCGCTCGACCTGATCGACGGCGCGGCCCGGGTGTACGACCCGGTCGTGCGCGGCGAGCACGGCGAGGACGTGTACGGCGTCTTCCTGAAGGACTACGCGCCCGGGAAGTGGTAGCGGCCCGCTGAGCGGCAGGGGCTCGCTTATTCGCTCGCGGGCCCCGAGGCTGGCGCCCTACCGTGGTGGTGCGCCGGTGTGCCCGGTGCGACGGTCACGCGTACTTCGTGGTTCGACCCCATGCAGGTCCACCCCTGGGCCTGTAGCCCTGTCGGAGGGCACCGCGTAACCGGCTGGACCTCGGGCACACCCGGCTCATCTCGCCGACCGCAGCCGGTCGTGGACTGCGTACCCGCCCGGGCGTGCCGCCCGGACCCGGGTCCCCCCGTCCACCACCAGGTCCGCCCCGGTCACCCACTCCGCCGCGTCGGAAACCAGCCATACGACGGCCCGTGCCACGTCCTCCGGCTCGCCGATCCGCCCGAGCGGGAGGCCCGCCGCGACCTCGGACTCGCCCGGCTCCCACACGAACCGCGCCATCTCGGTGCGGACAAGGCCGGGGGAGACGGAGTTGACCCGCACCCTCGGCGCCAGCTCGCCCGCGAGCTGCTGGGTCAGGCGCAACAGGGCCGTCTTGCTGGTCCCGTAGGCCCCGACATTGGGTCCCACATGCCCGGCACCCTCCGTACAGATGTTGACGACCGACCCACCGTGCTCCCGCATCCACGCCCGCCAGGCGCGTTGGACCAGCCGCAGCGGCGCCTCGACGTTCACGGCGAACGTCTCCCGCCACGCGTCCGGATCCACGTCCATGAGCGGCCCGTAGGGCTGGTTGGTCGCCGCGTTGTTGACCACGATGTCGAGCCGGCCGAACTCGGCCAGGGCCAGCTCCGTGACCTCCCTCAGGTGGGCCGGGTCCGCGACACTGCCCGCCACGCCGATGCCGCCCAGCCCGGCGGCCGTGTCCCGCACCTCGTCCGCGTCCCGCGCCGTCACGCACACCAGCGCCCCGGCCGCGGCGAGCTGCCCGGCGACGGCCCGCCCGATGCCGCGGGTGCCACCGGTGACGACGGCGGCCCTGCCCTTCAGTTCGTATCGCGCGTACGACGACGTCATCGCCGCACCGTCTCATGACGGTTCGTCAGTCGACAGCCCCGAGGCGGGAGTTGCGGGCCGCGACGATCTCCAGCACGGTCCGCCAGTCCTCCAGTACGCCCGCGTCGAAGCCGGGGCTGCGGCCCTCCTCGTCGGCCTGGCGCAGCCGGAGCAGATCGTCGTCGGCGCCGGCGTCGGCGCGATGGTGGGTCCGGACCAGCCGGGCGACCCGCTCGCCGAGCAGCGCCCGCACCGCGTCGGCCGCGCAGTCCGCGTGGGCGCTCGGATCGCCGGGGCGCAGCAGCGGGCCGATGGCGTGGACGAGGCCCGCCAGCTGGAGCTCCTTGTCGGCGGGGCGGCGCCGGCGCAACAGGGCGGCGGTCTGCAGCGCGTGTTGGTGCAGATCGACGCGACCGCCGCGCAGGCCCGGGGCGTCCCACGAGCCCCGGCAGGCGTGCAGCAGATCCATCAGCTCTTCGACACTGCGCAGCTCCATGCGTCAGTCCTCCCGCAGGACAAGCCGTTGCCGCACGACAGGAGATCATGGGCGCCTTGCGAATCGGCCAACGGCATCTGAACTGCGCCGCCCACTCTTCGCGGACGCGTGCGCGAGTGTGGGCCGTCCGGGTGAACCGAAAATCGGTCGCCGCACGACGAATCGGTGCATAGCATCTGCGGTGGAGGCAAGTGGACTTGGGATAGTTACACCTTGTTTTCAGTCCCTATCGAGCGCGGCCCCGCTCATTTGGTTAGTCTGATCCGGACGGACAGCACTACCGGGTTCCACCCACACCCACGTCCGTCCCGGGACAAGCCGGTTCACAACGGCCTGCTCTCACGAAGTACCGGCGCCACCGCGTCCGAACTGCTTTCGACTCACACCCGAGCGGGCGTCAGGAGCCGGACCGTGAAGCGGTCGGCACGTCCCGAGGGTGACCCGACACATAAGGAGTGCGCGGTGACACCAGAGAAGACGGATCTGGAACAGGGTCCCAAGGAACGTACTGAGCGCGCGGGCCACCGGTCCGGCGACATCGGCAGCCTCGACGTGTGGGCCCGGTCGGCCCCGATCCGCCTGGCGGGCTACGAGGACGACCTCGCCGAGCCCCACATCCTGCCCAGCGTCGACTGACGTCCCCCACGCCCGACTTCGGCCGGGCCGCAGGGGGCGCAGGACCCTTCTGATCGCCGAACGCATGGGCGTGCCAGACTGACGCCCATGCAGATCAGAGACGCCGTGGCCGAGGACTGGCCGCGGATCTGGCCTTTCTGGCACCGCATCGTCGCCGCCGGCGAGACCTACGCCTGGGACCCGGGCACCTCCGAGGAGGCGGCCCGGGCCCTGTGGATGAATCCGGCCAAGCGCGTCCACGTCGTCGAGGACGAATCCGGCACGGTCGTCGCCTCGGCCTACGTCACCCCCAACTACGGCGGCCCGGCCGCGGGCATCGCCAACGCGGGCTTCATGGTCGACCCCGACCAGGCGGGACGGGGCTACGGCCGCGCCCTCGCCGAGCACATCCTGGTCACCGCGAAGGCCGACGGCTATCGGGGCATGGTCTTCAACGCGGTCGTCGAGACCAACCCGGCCGTACGGCTGTGGACGTCCCTGGGCTTCACGATTCTCGGCACGGTCCCGGACGCGTTCGAGCATCCGCGGGACGGGCTGGTGGGGCTGCACGTGATGTACCGGGCGCTGTAGGCCCTGTCTGCCCTGTTCGACGGCCGCTTCAGTCCTTGCGGCCGGTGACGGCCACCGTCACGCCCAGGCCGATCATGGAGAGGCCGCCGATGCCGCCGACCATCGACAGGCGGCGCGGCGAGCGCGCGAACCAGTCGCGAGCGGTGGCCGCGGCCAGACCCCAGACGCTGTCGGAGACGAGAGCGATGACGTTGAAGACCAGTCCGAGCAGCAGCATCTGCAGCGGGACGTGGCCTTCGGCGCGGTCGACGAACTGCGGGAGCACGGCCGCGAAGAACACGATGGTCTTCGGGTTCGTGACACCGACCGCGAAGCCCTCCCAGAACGTGCGCAGACCGCCGTGCTGGATCCCGCCGTCGGCGAACGCGGCCCGCAGCGAACCCCGCGCACGCCACGCCTTGACGCCGAGGTACACCAGGTAGGCGGCACCGGCCAGCTTCAGCAGCGTGAAGACCAGGACCGAGCGCTCCACCACGGACCCGATCCCGAACGCGACGGCGACGACCAGCAGATACGCGCCGATCGTGTTTCCCAGGACGGTCGTCAGCGCGGCCCGGCGCCCCTGTGCGAGCGCCCGCCCGATCACGAACACGACACTGGGGCCGGGGATCACTATCAGCAGGAACGACAGCGCGGCGAAGGCGAGCAGACGGTCGATGGACATCATGCGATCCATGCAAGCACGGGGCGCCGCGCGGCCTCCAGCAGTTTTTCCCGCCCCCTGACCGAGGCCGTGCTCAGTCCAGCGGTGCCGTCCGCTGCCACGGATGCAGCGTCTCGATCTGCTCCGCCAGCGCCAGCAGCTCCGCCTCCGCGCCGGGACGGCCCACCAGCTGTACGGCACAGGGTGCGCCCGAGGGCAGGGTGCCGAACGGGACGGACATGGCCGGCCAGCCGGTGAGGTTCCAAGGAGGCGTCAGCGGCGAGTAGTTGGTGTTGACGAGGACGTTGCGCAGCCAGCCGCGCTCGTCCCACGGCTCGGACTTGGGGGAGCGGCGGGCGAGCGCGGGGGTGAGCAGGACGTCGTACTCGGCGAAGAACGGTTCCAGACGCCGGCGCAGACGGTCCCGGCTGTCGCTGGTGCGGACGCTGTTCACGAAGCGCCGGCCGATCGTCGCGTGCACGCGCGTGCGCCGGGTCAGCAGGCGCGGGTCCAGGTCCTTCGCGTCGACGGACGTGCCGGCCGTCCAGTGGGCCAACGAGGTCGTGCTCAGTGACGCCGGGTAGGGCGGGTCGGCGCGCCGGACCTGGTGGCCGGCCTTGATCAGCACTCCGGCCGCGCCCCGGGCCGCCTCCCGGTACGGCCTGCTGATCGTGACGCCGAACAGGGGGCTGCGCAGCGAGACGGCGACCTTGCGCATGGCGGGGGCGTCCGGACGTACCGCCCCGCTGTCCGCGAGCAGCCCGAACACCAGCCGCGCGTCCTCGACGGTCGTCGCGAGCGGGCCGTTCTCGGACATGCCGAACCAGTCGCCCTCGCCGATGCCCGCGGGCACCACCCCGTGACCCGGCTTGATGGTGACCAGGCCGCAGTTGGCGGCCGGAATGCGCAGGGAGCCCATGCCGTCGTTGCCGAGGGCGACCGGCACCAGGCCCGCGGCGACCGCGGCCGCGCTGCCGCCGGAGGAGCCGCCCGCCGTGCGCGTGAGGTCCCACGGGTTGCGGGCCGTGCCGTGCACGCCCTCCGTGGTGCCGAAGACGCACAGCTCCGGCACGTTCGTCAGCCCGACGACCACCGCGCCGGCCGCCCGCAGCCGGGCCACCGTCACATGGTCCTCGGCGGCAGGTGTGTCCGGCGTCGCTGCCGAACCGACGCGGTTGGACTCGCCGCGCACGGCGAGGTTGTCCTTGACGGCCAACGGCACGCCCGCGAGGGGGAGTTGGGTGAGGTCGGCGCGGGAGGCGACCTCGTCGGCCTCGGCGAGCGCGGCCTGCGCCCGCACCACACGGAACGCCCCCACGCGCGGGTCGAGCCGCTCGATCCGGTCGAGGTGCTCGGCCACGACCTCCCGGGGCGTGACCCGCTTCTCGCGTACGGCGGCGGCGATCTCGGTGGCGGTCCGGCCGACCCAGCTGGTCACGGAGGCTCCTCGGGATGCGGTGAGTTCGTTACTCATGAGTATGGCTCGTGGGTACGGGGAGCACTCTGCCTCGGGGTGGGCCGTGCGTCGAGGGTGTCGGTGCCCGGACGGTCGAGAACGCCGGTTCCTGGACCGGCGGAGAGCGCCGACTCCCGGACATTCGGGCGGCTCTTCCTGGGCTTTTTGCGCTGAGGCGCTGGCGTGCCGTTCGCTGACCTGCGGATCATCCGATCACTGACATAACTTCCATCCGTACACGCCTCATTGACAGGGCCTCTGGGCTCACCCAATCATCAGACATCCGATGAATTGGAGCCGCTCATGAATCCGTATCCAAGACGTCAGGTTCTCGGCACCGCGGCTGTCCTCGCCGCCTCGGTCACCCTCCCGCTCACCACCGCGTCCGGGGCGGACGCGGTCGAGCAGGCCGGCGATCGGTCCGGTGGTGGGCGGGACTGGGTCCCCGTCCCCGACGCGGTACCCGTCCCGCTCGACTCCCTCTACGACAACGACGGCATCGACACCGCGGCCGCGCGCGGCGGCGACTTCGACGGCTCGGGCTACACGTTCCCGGGCGAGGAACTCCCCGCCGGCCGGATCGAGGTCGACGGCATCCCCTTCCTCTTCCCGGCAGCGACGGCGGGTGCCAAGAACAACGTCGTCGCGCTCGGCCAGCGCGTCGAACTCCCCAAGGGCCGCTATCTGTCGGCCTTCTTCCTCACCTCCGGCAGCTACGGCAACGCCTCGGGACGGGCCACCGTGCACTACGCCGACGGCTCGACCACCACCGGCGGCCTCGGCGGCTCCGACTGGTACTCCGCCGGCGGTCCGCTCTCCGCGCCCTACCGCTACACGCCGGACGGCACCAAGGACGAGCACACCGTCGGGATCGGCGTCTCGGAGGTGTGGACCGACCCGCGGCGCGAGGCGGTCGCGATCACGCTGCCGGTCACCAACCCGGCCGAGGCGAACAAGACCTCCCTGCACGTGTTCGCCCTCTCCCTCCAACCGGTCGCCCAGGGAAGGGCGTTGACGCTGCGCGACGCCCGCTCCACGAACTCCCTCCTGGAGTCCAGCGGCGCCCAGAGCGTCGAGGCCACCGTCGTCAACGCCGGCACCGTCGCGATCCTGGCCGGCGACGAGGTGAGCGTGCGGGTGGACGTGCCGGGCGCCCGCACCGTCGAACCGGCCCGGGTGCGGCGCCTGGACCCGGGCGAGCAGGCGCGCGTGCGGGTCGGCATCCGCAACCGCACCGGCACGGCACCCGGCACCGAGCGGGACGGCACGGTGGCCGTACGAGGTCGGGGCAGCCAAGTCGCCTCCAGGAAGGGTCCGTTGACGCTCGGCGTCGCCGACTACCAGCCCACGGAGGTCTCCCTCTCCGGCCACCAGGCCCCGTACTGGTTCAACAAGGCCAAGTTCGGCATCTTCATCCACTGGGGCGTCTACTCGGTGCCCGCGTGGGCGCCGGTCGGTGTGCAGTACGCCGAGTGGTACTGGGACCAGATGCAGGACCCGAACAACCCCACGTACGCCCACCACCGGGACACCTACGGCGCGGACTTCGCGTACGACGACTTCATCCCGCGCTTCACCGCCGAGAAGTTCGACCCGCGGGCCTGGGTCGAGCTGTTCCGGGACGCGGGCGCCGAGTACCACGTGCTGACCTCCAAGCACCATGAGGGCTTCGCCCTGTGGGACACCAAGGTCTCCGACCGCAACGCCGTCAAGATGGGCCCGCGCCGCGACCTGGTCAAGGAGCTCTTCGAGGCGTCCAAGCGGTACACGCCCGAACTCCACCGCGGCCTCTACTTCTCGATGCCCGAGTGGTTCAACCCCGACAACCCGTGGATGGGGCACGCGCCACGCAACCCGTACACGCTGGAGCCGCTGCCCTACACCGGCTACACCGCCGGCAAGGACTTCGTGCGGGACTACCAGGCCCCGCAGATGCTGGAGTTGATCCAGGGCTACGACCCGGAGCTGATCTGGTGCGACATCGGCGGCGCGAACGACAGCCTCCATGTCCTGGCCGAGTACTTCAACCACGCCAAGAACAGGGCCCGTCCGATCGAGGTCACCGTCAACGACCGTTCGGGCATCGGCTTCCACGACTTCACGACACCCGAGTACACGACGTACGAGAACACGGTCGTCGCCAAGTGGGAGTCCAGCCGCGGTCTCGATCCCCGCAGCTACGGCTACAACCAACTGACCCCCGACTCCGCCTACATGACGACGGAGGAGGTCGTGCACGCCCTCGTCGACATCGTCTCCAAGAACGGCAACTTCCTGCTCGACATCGGCCCCCGCGCCGACGGCACCATCCCGGAGATCATGCAGACGCGGCTGCGGGAGACCGGACGCTGGCTGCGCGTCAACGGCGAGGCGATCCACGGGACGACGTACTGGTCGAGGATGGCGCAGCTCGGCGACGACCTGCGCTTCACCGTCCGCCCGGACAAGGCGTTCTACATCCACAGCCTGGCCGAGCCGGGCGGCAGGCTCACCGTCGAGGCCCCCGTGCCGATCCGGGCCGGCGACAAGGTGACGATGCTCGGCCACGGCCGCCCCCTGACCTGGACCGTGAGCAACGGCGCTCTGGTGATCGATGTCCCCGCGGCGGCCCGGAAAGCGGGGCAGCACGCGTGGGTCTTCAAAGTGGAGTGGCGTGACTGAGTACAAGAAGAGGCGGTTGTGGCTCGCGGGGGTCGTCGCGGCGTTCGCGCGGCTCGTGGTGAGTGTCGTCGTCGAGGCCGTCCGCGAGGGTGGTCGGACGGCGGTCACGGGCGCCGGGACGATCGGCGCGAGGCGCATCCTGCCGATGCCGATGCCGATGCCGATGCCGATGCCGGTGCGGGCAGTGGCGGGATCAGGCCTCAGCTGTCCTTGAGGACCTGCTCCAGGAAGGCGACCGAGTCCGCGGCCGGTGTGGCCACGAGGCTGAGGCGGTCCATGACCGAGAGGTAGTGGTCGACCTCCTCGGGCTTGTCCACGTAGAGCGCGCTGGAGAGCTGTTCGAGATAGACGACGTCCGGCAGGTCGGGGACCGGGAAGCGCAGGATGGTGACCGGTCCGCCGGCCGCCGCGTGTCCGCCGACGTGGAAGGGCAGCACCTGAAGCGTGACGTTCGGCAGGGCGGCGGCCTCGATGAGGTGCGTCAGCTGGTCGCGCATCACGTCACGGCCACCGAGCGGACGGCGCAGAGCCGCCTCGTCGACCACGACCCACAGGCGGGGCGCGTCGGGCCCGGTGAGCAACTCCTGCCGGGTCATGCGCAGTTCGACGCGCCGTTGCACCGACTCCGGGGCGCCGATCGGATGGCCGAGCCGGACGACGGCCTCGGCGTACGCGCGTGTCTGCAACAGGCCCGGGACGAACTGGACTTCATAGGTGCGGATGAGGGAGGCGGCCTCCTCCAGACCCAGATGCTGCTCGAACCAGCTCGGGAAGGCGTCGCCGTAGGCCCGCCACCAGCCGGGCTCGTTGGCCCGCCGTACCGAGTCCAGGTACTCCTGCCGTACGTCCGCCTCCTGGACGCCGTACAGCGTCAACAGGTCGGTGATGTCACGGGCCTTGAAGCCGACGCGGCCCAGCTCCATGCGGCACAGCTTGGCGTCGGAGGCGCGTATCGCGGCCGCAGCGGTGTCGCGGGTGATGCCGAGGGACTCGCGCAGTCGCCGCAGTCGGGTGCCCAGCATGATGCGCTGCACCGTCGGGCCGCCGCGCTGAAGGCTCAGTACCTCGGAACCCGAGGGAACCAGTTCCGGTTGAGCTGCAGTCATGTCCACCCCTCGGCCGCCGCACCGGCTCCGCATCGCTCGATGTTTCCGCGTCCCAGGTCTCGGAGACCTCGGAGCATCTGCGGAACCCGAGATTCTGGGGCCTCAACCTAGGAGCGTAGCACCGAGATGTCGAGCCACCGCAGGGAGTGATGGGGCCGGAAGGCGGCCGGAGTCCGGCGCCTTCCGGCCATCCGCGGGTGTAGCCGACCTCAACGACCGGGGAGTAGGCCGTCGAAGTCGCCGTCCTTCACGCCGCGGACGAAGGCGGTGATCTCGGCGCTGGTGTAGACGAGCGCCGGACCTTCCGGGTGGCGGGAGTTGCGTACGGCGACGCTGCCGTCCGGGAGGGCGGCGAGCTCCACACAGTTGCCCTCGGGGTTGCTGTGCCGGCTCTTTCGCCAGAGGGCGCCGCCCAGTTGGGTCGCCGGCATGCCGTTCGTCACGTGCTGCATCTGACGTGTCACTCCCACAAAGATCGTCTGCAATTGCATCTTCAATTGCATCCATGGGTGGTGAGCGTGACGATAGCCCCCGGACAGACCCCTCGCAAGATCGTCTGCAATTGCAGCGGTAATTGCCGATGCACTTGCGTTCGACCCCGAAGGCGGAGCACCATGCTCCGCAAGGCGTAGCGCGCGCAGTTGTTCTCTCCGCAGGGGTACCAGGGGTCGCGATGTCCGCAGAGCAAGTCGCACGACCGGTCAACTCCTTGCGGGTCGAGGCGACTTGGGAGTGGCTGTGTCGCGCCGTGGACGACCTGGGCCGGCCGGAGCCGGGTGAGAGTCTCACACTCGCCCCCGCGGCCGGGGATCCCCGAGGACCGGCCCTCTGTTCCGTCCTGGTGGTTCCTCCGGTCACCCAATCCGCCCGTGTCGCAAGAGCGTTCACCTGGGCGTCACTCGACGGCCGGATCGCGGACGAGCGCATCGAGGACATGGCGGTCACCGTGTCGGAACTGCTGAGCAACGCCCTGCGTTACGGACAGCCGCGCGACAGTCGGACGCCGCTGGAGCCGTCCCTGTGGCTCGCCCTGTGGGACCGGTGGTCGTACGCGGTGTGCGGGGTCACCGACGAGAGCGAACGCATCCCGGTCGAAGGACGGCCCGACGAACTCGCCGAGTCCGGGCGGGGGTTGCAGGTCGTCTCGGCGCTCAGCGACTCATGGGGCTGGAACCTGCGTGCGGCCGGCGGGAAGACGGTCTGGGCGCTGTTCCGGCTGTGACGCGGCGCTGACGAGCGCGTGCGGCACGGGGACGGGCCCCTCCGGTGGCCGGCGAACGGCCGGTCCAGAGAGGCCCGTTGTGAAGAACGGGGAGTGGCTCAGACCTTGCGGCCGATGCCGCAGATCGCGTCCACGTCGGAGGGGTCGCGACCCACGTCGACCGGCTCCGGGTGCCACTGCGAGGTGGGGACGATACCCGGTTCCATGACCTCCAGGCCGTCGAAGTACGCTGCGATCCGCTCCTGTCCACGTAGGTGGTAGGAGCTGGCGGAGTTCGCGTTGTACACCGAAATCGCCTGGTTGAGCGCCTCGTTGGTGTCGGTGCCGTCGCTCAGGGCGAGATAGCTGCCGGGCGGGAGGGCGTCGAGGAAGCGCGCCACGACGGCCGCGGGCTCGTCGGAGTCCGGGATCTGGCCCAGGATGCCCAGCATGGTCAGCGCGATCGGCTTGCTGAAGTCCAGTGTCTTCGCGGCCTCTTGGAGAATCGTCTCCGGATCGCGCACATCGGCGTCCAGGTAGGCGCAGGCGCCCTCCGGGGTGCTGGTGAGCAGGGCCTGGGCGTGCACCAGGACCAACGGGTCGTTGTCGACGTAGACGATCCGGCTCTCGGGGGCGATGCGCTGGGCGACCTCGTGGGTGTTGTCCACGGTGGGCAGGCCGGTGCCGACGTCCAGGAACTGGCGTACGCCCGCCTCGGCGGCGAGGTAGCGCACGGCCCGGACGAGGAAGCGGCGCTGGAGCCGGGCGAGCAGGGCGATGTCCGGGAACATCTGGAGGATCATCTCGCCGGCCTCGCGGTCGGCGGCGTAGTTGTCCTTGCCGCCCAGCAGGAAGTTCCACACACGGGCGGAGTGCGGCCGGTCCAGCTGGAGCCGGTCGGCCAACGGGTCTTCGGAGGTCATGGGCAAAGCGTCACATGAAGTACGCGGCGGTGTCCGGCGATTGGGGTTCACGGTGGTGGACGGGCGGGACGGTACGGGCCCGGGTGGGCCGGCCGCCGTCACTCCAAGCCTCTGGACAGGTCGAGAGGATCGTGCAAGAGGACGAGGGGATCGCACTAACGACTGCGCAGCTCAGGCTGGTTTGCTCGAAGAGTCCCTTCCCGCCGCACCACGGCGCAAGACTCTGAGGAGCATCCCATGGCACTCGACTCGTACGTCGGCCTCGGCCGGTCCGGCCTCAACGTGAGCCCCTTCTGCCTCGGGGCGATGAACTTCGGCGACGCCGAAGGCTTCGGCACCGACGTCGAGGAGTCCGAGAAGATCCTGCAGTCCTACCTCGACCGCGGCGGCAACTTCCTCGACACCGCGAACTTCTACACCGGCGGCCAGTCGGAGACGATCCTCGGCGACTTCCTCGCCGCCCGCCCCGGCCTGCGCGACCGGCTCGTCCTGGCCACCAAGTTCTACGGCAACCTCCACCCCGGCGACCCGAACGGCGGCGGCGCGAGCCGCAAGGCGATCCTCGGCCAGCTGGAGGAGTCGCTGCGCCGGCTGCGCACCGACTACATCGATCTGTACTGGCTGCACAACCACGACTGGTCCACGCCGGTCGAGGAGACCCTGCGCACCCTGGACGACCTGGTCACCGCGGGCAGGATCCGCTACGTCGGCTTCTCCGACACCCCGGCCTGGTTCACGGCCAAGGCGCACACCATGGCCCTGCTGCGCGGCTGGACCCCCGTCACCGCGCTCCAGATGGAGTACTCCCTGCTGGAGCGCACCATCGAGGGCGAGTTGATCCCGCTCGCCCAGGACGCCGGCATGGGCGTACTCCCCTGGAGCCCGCTCAAGAGCGGCTACCTCTCGGGCAAGTACCGCCGTGGCCAAGGCACTTCGGAGTCCCGGCGCGCGGCGGTGCTCGGCGCCCCCACCGACGCCCAGTTCACGGTCATCGAGGCGCTGGCCGGCATCGCCGACGAGATCGGCGCGAGCCCCGCCGCCGTGGCCCTCTCCTGGGTCCAGAACCGTCCCGGCGTCACCTCCACCCTCATCGGCCCCCGCACCCTCCAGCACCTGGAGGCCAACCTCGCGGGCCTCGACGTACACCTCACACCGGAACAGACCGCGGTCCTGGACGAGGTGTCCGCGCCGACGCTCAACTTCCCCTTCGAGCTCAACCGGAGCATGGGGCGGATGCTCAAGTACGCGGGGGCGACGGTGGACGGGGAGGAGAGCGGCGTGCACTTCCTGGTGCGGGGAGCCGTCCGGCACTGAGCGCTCGGGGTGCCGGTCATGGCGTCGCGACCAGACGCCACAGGGAGGTGGTCTCGGCGCTCCGGGCCGCGTGGAGCGGGTCGTCGGCGTCCTTGGCGCGTGGGTGCCGGGGCTTGGTGTCGATCCTTTCCACCACGCGCAGGCGCGCTGCCCGGACCGCGTCGAGCAGGTGTCCGCGGGTCCGGAGGCCGAGGTGTTCCGCCAGGTCGGACAGGACGAGCCAGCCCTCGCCGCCCGGTCGCAGACGGAACGCGAGTCCGGCGAGGAAGCTGTGCAGCATGGTGCTGTCCGGGTCGTAGACGCCCTGTTCCACGGGCCCCGTCGGACGAGCGGGGAGCCAGGGCGGGTTGCACACGACGAGGTCGGCGCGGCCTTCGGGGAAGAGACCGGGGCCGGCCACCTCGACTCGGCCGGTGAGCGCGAGCCGGTGGACGTTCTCCCGGGCGCAGGCGAGGGCGCGTGGGCTGATGTCGGTGGCCACAACCCGGCTGACTCCACGCCGGGCCAGGACGGCGGCGAGGACACCGGTTCCGGTGCCGAGATCGAACGCCGTGCTGGTGGCGGGGTGTTGCCGGATCGCCGGTGGCAGCGGTGTGCGGGCGACGAGGTCGACGTACTCGCCTCTGACCGGTGCGAACACTCCGTAGTGCGGGTGGACACGCGCACCCAGCGCCGGCACGTCGACCCCCTTCAGGCGCCACTGGTGAGCGCCGATCACTCCCAGCAGCTCGCGCAGGGAGACCGCCGTGGGCCCCTGCGCGGGGCCGTACGCCTCCAGGCAGGCCCGGCGGACGTCGGGTGCGCGGCGCAACGCCAGGGTGTGGTCGCCCTCCAGCAGCACCAGGAGCCTGCCGAGGACACGGGCGCGGTGACTGCTGTCGCGTCGGTGGAGGTGGAAGGAGTCGCTCGGGGACGTACCGGCCCTGGGCGGTCTGCGGTCGAGGCGGCGGCCCAACGCCCTCAGCAGTTGCCGGGCGTTGTGGAAGTCGCCCTGCCAGAGCAGGGCCGTGCCTTCACACGCCTGTCGGTAGGCGTCATCGGCCTTCGTCCGGTCGTCGGCGACGACGGTTCGTCCCGGGGGAGGGGTGCCGTTCTCGGAATGCCAGTGGGCGGAACGGTGGGTGTGGTTCTGGGTCCAGGCGATGGTGGACACCGCGTACTCCTCGTGATCGAACGTGCGGGGGCACGAAGAGCACTTCGACGAGGAGCGGGCCGAACCCACGTCTGTCCGATGGACAGGCGTGTGCGTCGAGGCAGTTGGTCGCTATCGCTCCCGCGTCGAAGCGCGAGAGCGGACATCCCAGACAACCATGCCGAGCATCAGGGGCAGGCCTTTCAGATGAGGTAACGGAACGAACTGTACGCGTTGTCGTAGATGCGGTCGTTCACACTGATGCTGCGGGCCCGCACCGGACTCAGTCCCGACCGCGTGCCGCCCCCGTGCTGTCCCGCACGATCAGCCGAGGCACCGGCACCCGCTCCGCCCGCGCCGGCCCCCCGTCCAGCAGCGCGGTCAACTCCCGTGCCGCGGTGCGCCCGAACTCCACGCTGTCCCGGGACAACGCGGACAGCCAGGGCTTGACCATGCGGCACAGGGCCGAGTCCTCCCACGCGACCACCGAGACGTCGGCCGGTACGGCGAAGCCGAGTTCGGTGGCGGCGGCCACTCCGGCCACGGCCATCACGTCGTTGTCGTAGATCAGGGCGGTCGGGGGAGCGGGGTCCTCCAGGACGCGGCGGGTGACGGCGGCGCCCTCCGCGTCGGAGTAGTCCGTGGTCACCGACTGGACGCCGGTCAGGCCGCGTCGGGCGGCCTCCGCGCGCAGGGTGCGCACCCTGCGCTCGGTGTGGGCCAGGCCCGCGAGACCCGCGATGTGCACGATCCGGCGGTGGCCGAGCGCGTACAGGCCGTCCACGACCGCGGCCATCGCCGCCGCGTCGTCCGCCCACACCGTCGACAGACCGGGGTGGCGTTCGTCGGGCGCGCCACCGATCACCACCGCGGGCAGGCCGAGTTCGTCCAGCAGGTCGGGGCGTGGGTCGTCGGTGCGCGGATCGACGACGAGTACGCCGTCCACGCGGTGCTCGGCCCACCAGCGCCGGTAGACCGCGCATTCGTCCTCGACGTCCTCAACCACCTGGAACAGCAGCCCGAGATGACGTTCCGCCAGCACTTCCTGGATGCCCGAGACGAGTTGGAGGAAGAAGGAGTCGACGCCCAACGTGTGGGCGGGCCGGGCCAGTACGAAGCCGACCGTGGCCGCGCCCTCGCCGGACAGCGCGCGGGCCGCCGTGCTGGGCCGCCAGCCCAGTTGCTCGGCGACCCGGCGCACCCGGTCGCGGGTGACCTCCGAGACTCCGGGACGGTCGTTGAGCGCGAACGACACCGCGCTCTCGGAGACGCCCGCGCGCCGCGCGATGTCCTTCATGGTCGGCCGGCGCGCCGGGGACCGCTTCGCCGGCATGGGGATCCCCATTTCTCACGATTCAGCGTGATGCGACACGGAGCAGCTAATGCGCTTGAGTGCCATCACCCTAAAGCGCATTAGTCATAAGTGGCAAGAGGTCGGCCACGCGCTCATGACCTGCACTAATGAGGAACGGATTTCTTTAGCTGTGCCGAATCCATTGACTTTCCCCGAGAGCCCCGGGCATGGTCCATGGCGTCCCAGCCGCCGACGCCGCCAAGGGAGCCGTGTCACCGTGCCCATATCCCGCAGAGCCCTCGCCGCTACCGCCGTAGCCGCCCTCGTACTGCCGCTGAGCGCCTGCGGTTCCGGGAGCGACGACGGCGGTTCCTCCGACGCCTCCGGCAAGGTGGAAGGCAACATCACCTTCCAGACCTGGAACCTGCGCGCGAACTTCAAGTCGTACTTCGAGGGCGTGATCGCCGACTTCGAGAAGCAGTACCCGGGCACCCACGTGAAGTGGGTCGACCAGCCCGCCGAGGGCTACCCCGACAAGATCAGCGCCGACGCAGCCGGCGGCACCCTGCCCGACGTCGTCAACGTCTCCCCGGACCTCGTCGCCCCGCTCGCCAAGGCCGGCTTCGCGCTCGACCTCGACAAGAGCGCCGCGAAGTACAAGAAGGAGTACCTGGACGGGGCTTGGGCCAGCCACCAGATACCGGGCATGACCGGCACCTACGCCTTCCCCTGGTACCTCAACACCGGGCCGCTCTTCTACAACAAGTCCCTCTTCAAGGAGGCCGGGCTCGACCCCGACCAGCCGCCGAAGACGTACGACGAACTCTTCACCGACGCCCTGGAACTGGCGCAGAAGAGCGACGGCAAGGTCGCCACCCTCGCCAACGTGCCCACCATCGAGGACTTCGGCCGCTACGGCGTCGAGCTGATGAACAAGGAGGGCACCGGCTTCGCCTTCAACGACGCGAAGGGCATCGAACTCCTCACCAAGTACAAGGAGTTGTACGACGCCAAGGCGCTCGACCCGCAGGCGCTGACCGCGACCCCCGAGTCGTCCGGCAAGAAGTTCCTCACCGGGGCCGTCGCCATGAACCCCGGCAGCGCCCTGGACCTCGGCAACTTCAAGAAGCAGGCGCCGAACCTGTACAAGAACATCGGCATCACGGACCAGATCACCAGCACCGGACACGTCAACATGTACGTGATGGGCCTGATGGTCAACGCGCAGACCAAGAAGAAGCCCGCCGCGATCGCCTTCGCGCACTGGGTCACCGACGCCGAGCACCAGATGTCGTTCGCCAAGAAGGTCGCCATCTTCCCGAGCACCGCCGGCTCCCTCGACGACCCGTACTTCACCAAGGAGGACGGCACCGACGAGACCCGCGTCCGGATCGCCGCCGCCAAGTCGCTGAAGAACGCGGTCAATTACACGCCCGTGCTGTTCAGCGACCAGATGAAGACCGCCCTGCGCAACGAGGTGGCCAAGGCGCTGCAGGGCAAGGAGAGCCCCAAGGACGCTCTCGACAACGCTGTCAAGGCGTGCGACACGCTCCTGAAGCAGCAGGGCTGACCCGACATGGCGAGTTCCACTGTTCCCACCGAGTCCCGGGTGCGGCGCGGACCCCGGGCGCCGGGCGATCGGCCGGTACGGCGCGTGCGGCGCCAACTGCCCAGCAGCCCTTGGCTGTTCGCCGCACCCGGGCTGCTGATCACCGGCGTGTTCGTCCTGTACCCGTTCGTCTCCACGGTGATCAACTCCTTCACCGACCGCCGCACCCTGATCCCGGGCGAGTTCGTGGGCCTCGCCAACTTCCGCGAGCTGTGGCACGACGACATGTTCTGGATCGGCCTGCGCAACAGCACGCTGTACGTCCTCGGAGTCGTCCCCGCGCTGGTGATCCTGCCCCTGCTGCTCGCCCTTCTCGTGCAGAAGAACATCCCCGGCATCACCTTCTTCCGGTCCGCCTTCTACACCCCGGTCGTCGCCTCGATCGTCGTGGTCGGTCTGATCTGGGTGTGGCTGCTGGACGAACGCGGCCTGATCAACTCGCTGTTGGAGACCATCGGGGTCGGCCGGGTCGGCTTTCTCAGCGACCAGTGGCTGCTCCTGGTGAGCGCGATGGCGGTCACGGTCTGGAAGGGCCTCGGCTACTACATGATCATTTATCTGGCCGCGCTGGCGAACGTGCCACGCGAACTGCACGAGGCCGCCGCGGTCGACGGCGCCGGCGCGATCCGCCGCTTCGTCACCGTCACCGTGCCCGCCGTCCGCTCCACCATGGTGCTGGTCGGCGCGCTCTCCTCGGTGGCCGCCTTCAAGGTGTTCTCCGAGGTCTACCTGATGGCGGGCCCCAGCGGCGGACCGGCGGGCGAGGACACCACCCTCGTCATGCTCGTCCAGCGCACCGGCACCGGCCTGACCGGCCGGGTCGGCTACGCCTCCGCCATCTCGGTCGTCGTCTTCGTCGTCACCGTCGCCCTGATGCTGCTCGTCCTGCGGGTCGACCGGAAGGACGAGTCATGAGCGTCCTGGAAAAGGTGCGGCCCGACCGGAAGCCGGCCGCCGCCCGCGAACCCCGGGTCACCGACGAGCACGGCCGCCGCATCCGGGTGTGGGAACTCGCCCTGCGCTACCTGCTGTTGCTCGTCGTACTGGCCCTGACCGTCGGCCCGTTCCTGTGGCAGCTGTCCACCTCGCTCAAGGGCCCCACCGAGGACATCTACAGCTCCCCGCCGAGCTTCCTGCCCGGCCACCCCACCCTGCACAACTACAGCCGGGTCGCCGACACCATCCCGGTCTGGGACTACGCCTTCAACTCGCTGAAGGTCGCCACCGCCAACGTCGTGACCAACTGCGTCGGTTCGGCCCTCGCCGGCTACGCCCTGGCCCGGCTGCGCTACCGGGGCCGGCGGGTGGCCACCCTGGTCTTCATCCTCGCCATGCTCGTGCCGGCCGAGAGCATCATCATCGCCCAGTTCACGACCATGCGGGAACTCGACCTCAACAACACCCTGATCGGCGTCGTCCTGCCCGCCTGCATCGCCTCGATGAACGTGCTGCTGATGCGCAACGCCTTCCTCAACCTCCCCTACGAGATCGAGGAGGCCGCCTACGTCGACGGGGCCAACGCCTGGCAGCGGTTCCTGCGGATCGCGGTGCCGTCGGTGAAGGGCACCCTCGCGGTGGTCGCGATCTTCGCCTTCATGGGCGCCTGGGACGACTTCCTGTGGCCGCTCATCGTGCTGAGCGACCCGGACAAGTTCACGCTCACCATCGGACTCAACTATCTGCACGGCACCTTCGCCAACGACGAACGGCTCGTCGCGGCGGGCACGGTCATCGCCGTGGCACCGCTGATCGCCCTCTTCGCCTGTCTCCAGCGGTACTTCTTCCGCGGGGTCGGCGAGGGCGCGGTCAAGGGCTGAACCTCCCCTGAGCACAAGGACTTCCGCATGCCTGCTGCCGTGCGCTTCGGCGTCAACTACACCCCCAGCGAAGGGTGGTTCCACCACTGGCTCGACTTCGACCTCGACTCCGTACGGGCCGACCTCGACTCGATCGCCGCACTGGGCCTCGACCACATCCGCGTCTTCCCGCTGTGGCCGTACTTCCAGCCGAACCGCACCCTGATCCGCCCCCGCGCCGTCGAGCAGCTCGTCCAGCTCGCCGACGCCGCCGCCGAACGCGGTCTCGACGTCAACGTGGACGGTCTGCAGGGCCACTTGAGCAGCTTCGACTACCTCCCCGCCTGGACCCGGACCTGGCACCGGCGCAACCTCTTCACCGACCCCGACGTCGTCGACGGCCAGGCCGCCTACCTGCGCACCCTCGCCGCCGCCCTCGCCGACCGGCCGAACTTCATCGGCATGACCCTCGGCAACGAGGTCAACCAGTTCTCGGCGGGCCCGCATCCCGACCCCGACCGGGCGACGTCCGACGAGATCGACGCGTGGCTCACACGGATGCTCGCCGCCTGCGAGCAGGGCGCCCCCGGCAAGCTCCACCTGCACGCCGAGTACGACGCGACCTGGTACCAGGACGACATGCCGTTCACCCCGGGCCAGGCCGCCCGGCACGGCGCCGTGACGGCCGTGCACTCCTGGGTCTTCAACGGCACCGCCCAGCGTCATGGCCGTACCTCCGTGCCGAGCGAACACCATGCCGCGTACCTCGTCGAACTGAGCAAGGCCTGGGCTGAGCAACCCCACCGGCCCGTCTGGCTCCAGGAGGTCGGCGCCCCCGCGCCCCTGATCCCGGCCGAGCACGCCGCCGCCTTCACCGAGGCGACCGTCACGAACGCGCTTGACTGCCCCGACCTGTGGGGCATCACCTGGTGGTGCTCCCACGACGTGTCCCGCGAGCTGGCCGATTTCCCCGAACTCGAATACGGGCTCGGGCTGTTGACGAATGACCGGAAGCCGAAGGACATGGCGCGGGTGCTTGCCGATGCGGCGGCCCAAGTCCGCGCACAGGCTTCGGCGGCCCGGACCTCGGCGCCCCACACCCCCCGACCGCACACCCCCGCACCCCGCACCACCGCGCTCACGGTCCCCGCCGACCCGGCCGTCCGCTCGCTCTGCGCGCCCGGCGGCCCGGTCTACGACGCCTTCTTCCAGCTGACCGCCGACGGCGCCCGGCCCACGACCGTCCTGGACACGCGCGCGGACGACAAGGACCACCTCGCCGCGCGTGGCATCACCGAAGTCGTCCGTCCCGAACAGGTACTCCCCACCCCACCAGGAGGCACCAGCTCGTGAACCCCACCAGACGCACGGTCCTGATCGCCGGCGCGGCAGCCGCCCTGCTGCCCTCGGCGCCCGCCCTCGCGGCCACCCCGCGGGCCGACGCCGCCGCGACCCCGCCGTACGCCTCGTACTGGTACCCGGACTCGTTCCCTTCGGGCACCCCCGGCACGGGCATCACCTGGCGCAGCCTGAAGGCGTGGACGGCTGCCGGTGACGCGGACCTCGCCTTCAACGCGGCCTCCGTGCCGCTCGCGACCCGCTTCACCCCGACCCAGGCGAACACGACCGCCCGCTCGGAACAGGCCCGCGTCCAGTCACTCGTCTCCTTCGGGCCGACCGCCGGCAATCCCTCGCAGGGCGCGGCCACCGCCGACTACTACGCCCTCACCCACTGGGCGTACATGGACGAGCTGGTGTTCTGGGGCGGCTCGTCGGGGGAGGGGCTCATCCTCGCCCCGAACGCGCCGATCGTGGACGCGGCCCACCGGCACGGCGTGCCCGTGCTCGGCAACATCTTCCTGCCGCCCACCGCGTACGGCGGCAGGCTCCAGTGGACCCGCGACCTGGTGCAGAAGGACTCCACCGGGCACTACCCGCTCGCCGCCCAACTCGTGGCCGTCGCCGCCGCGTACGGCTTCGACGGGTGGTTCGTGAACGCCGAGACCGGCGGCGGGAACACCGCCCTGGGAACCGACATGCTGGGCTTCGTCAAGGAGTTGAAGGCGCTCGCCGTGGCCGAGGGGCAGCGGGTGACCTGGTACGACTCGATGACCGTGAACGGCACGGTGAGCTGGCAGGGCGCCCTCAACACCCAGAACCAGGCGTTCTTCCAGGCCGCGGACGACATGTTCGTCGACTTCCGGTGGAGCACGAGCACGCTCGCCTCGTCCGGGCAGAAGGCCGTGGACCTGGGGCGCAGCCGGTACGAGCTGTGGGCCGGGGTGGACGTCGAGTCCAACGGCTCCAACACGTCCGTGAGTTGGGACGCCATCGTGCCGAGTACCAAGGCGCACATCACGTCGATCGGCCTCTACCGGCCCGAGTGGACCCGCAACCACCTTCCGGCGAGCCGGACTCCGGGCGACTTCCACGCCTCCGACGACCGGTTCTGGACCGGCCGCTCCCTCGATCCCTCGCGGCCGGACACCACCGACCCCTGGCGGGCGCCGGCCGTGTCGGTGGCGGACCGGTCGACGGTCGGCTCGCTGCCGTTCGGGAGCGTGTTCAACACGGGGCACGGGCTGCGGTGGTACGAGGACGGGGCGGTCACGTCGGACACGGCGTGGAACCACCTCGGGGTGCAGGACCGGCTGCCGTCGAGGCGCTGGGCGGTGCACACGTCCGGGCAGCGGCCCGCCGTGACCTTCGATTTCGCCGACGCGTGGCGCGGTGGGAGCAGTGTGCTGGTCGCCGGTGCGCTGGACGCGCCGACGGATGTGGAGGTGTACGCGACCCGGCTGCCGATCAGTGGGGACACGGTCGTCGAGCTGACGTACAAGGCGGACGCGGGGGAGGTGAACGTCGAGCTGGCGGTGGCGACCGCGGAGGCGAGTTCACCGGGGGCGACACCGCCCTACACGTATCTGCCGGTGGACACGGCTTCGCCTGTGAACCCGGTCAACGGGTGGCTGACCGTGACCGTGCCGCTCACAGAGCTGTCCGGGACCGTCCACGCGATCGGCGTGCGGCTCACCGCAGACGGCTCCGGGACAGCGGTGCGGTGGCGGCTCGGCGGTCTCGCCGTCCACGACACGCCCGACACCCCCGCCGCCCCGTCCGGCTTCGGCATCACCGCGGCCACCGGCGGCGACCTGCGCTTCGGCTGGAGCGCCGCCGAGGGGGCCGTGCGACAGTACGAACTCCACCGCCTCCTGCCCGACGGCACCCGCCGCTTCCTCGGCGGCACCGCGCAGTGCGCGTACTTCGTCGCCGGACTCACCGCCGAGCAGGGCGAGCAGGCCGCGCGGTTCGAGTTGTGCGCGGTGGGGGAGCTGTACACCTCGTCGGCTCCCGTCACGGTGACTCACACCTGGTAGCCGTCAGTCACCACCGGTAATCGTCCACCCAGTCTTGGAGCACCCCGCATGCATGACGACCGCAACCTGGTCGAAGCCCGCCTCAAGCGCGTCCTCGACGAGCGCGTCCGCCCCGCCGTCCATCCGGAGTCCGTCCCGCTGGAAGTGGCGGTGTGGAACGCGCCCGGCGAACCCGTGCCGGTCGCCGAAGGGCTCGCGGCCGAGCCCGAGCCGATCGAGGTGGGCGCCCGGTGGGGTGCTCCGTGGGGGACCAGTTGGTTCCGCGTCTCCGGGACGGTCCCGCAGGCGTGGGCCGGCAAGACCGTCGAGGCGATCCTGGACCTCGGCTTCGACGAGAACATGCCCGGCTTCCAGTGCGAGGGCCTGGTCTACCGGCCCGACGGCACCCCGGTGAAGGGCCTCAACCCGCGCAACCAGTGGGTGCGCGTCGGCGCGCCCGTCGAGGGCGGCGAGGAGGTGGTCCTGCATGTCGAGGCCGCCTCCAACCCCGTCATCCTCGACTACCACCCCTTCCTGCCCACGCAGTTGGGCGACAAGGAGACGGCCGGCACTGAACCGCAGTACACGCTCACCCGGATGGACCTCGCCGTCTTCGACGAGACCGTGTGGCAACTGGTGCTGGATCTGGAGGTGCTCGGCGAGCTGATGGCCGAGCTGCCGGTGGACTCGGCCCGCCGCTGGGACATCCTGCGCGCGCTGGAGAAGGCCCTGGACGCGATCGACCTCCAGGACGTCAACGGGTCGGCGGAGCGCGCCCGTTCGCAGCTCACCGGTGTCCTCGCCGCCCCCGCCGTCCCCTCCGCCCACCGCATCAGCGCCGTCGGCCACGCGCACATCGACTCGGCGTGGCTGTGGCCGTTGCGTGAGACGGTCCGCAAGGTGGCTCGGACGACCTCGAACATGACCGCCCTCCTGGAGGACGAGCCCGAGTTCGTGTTCGCCATGTCGCAGGCGCAGCAGTGGGCGTGGGTGAAGGAGCACCGGCCCGAGGTGTGGGCGAAGGTGAAGAAGGCCGTGGCGGACGGGCGGTTCGTGCCGGCCGGCGGCATGTGGGTGGAGTCGGACACCAACATGCCGGGCTCGGAGGCGATGGCCCGTCAGTTCGTGCACGGCAAGCGGTTCTTCATCGACGAGTTCGGCATCGAGAACGACGAGGCCTGGCTCCCCGACACCTTCGGCTTCGCCGCCGGTCTGCCGCAGATCATCAAGGCGGCGGGCTCCAAGTGGCTGCTGACGCAGAAGATCTCGTGGTCGCAGACGAACAAGTTCCCGCACCACACCTTCCGTTGGGAGGGCATCGACGGCACCCGGATCTTCACGCACTTCCCGCCCGTCGACACCTACAACTGCTCCATGAAGGGCAGCGAGATAGCCCACGCGGCCCGCAACTTCAAGGACAAGGGCGTCGCCCGGCACTCCCTCGCCCCCACCGGCTGGGGCGACGGCGGCGGTGGCACCACCCGCGAGATGATCGCGAAGGCGGCCCGGCTGCGGGACCTCGAGGGTTCGGCGACCGTCGGCTGGGAGACCCCGCGGGAGTTCTTCGAGAAGGCCGAGGCCGAATACCCCGAACCCCCGGTCTGGGTCGGCGAGCTCTACCTCGAACTCCACCGCGCCACCCTCACCAGCCAGGCACAGACCAAGCAGGGCAACCGCCGCAGCGAACACCTCCTGCGCGAGGCCGAACTGTGGGCGGCGACGGCGGCCGTACGGACCGGATTCCCGTATCCGTACGAGGAGTTGGACCGCATCTGGAAGACGGTCCTGCTGCACCAGTTCCACGACATCCTGCCCGGCTCGTCGATCGCCTGGGTCCACCGGGAGGCACGGCGGACGTACGCGCGGCTCGCCGAGGAGCTGACCGGCATCATCGACGCGGCTCAGCGCGCCCTGGCCGGCGAGGGCACGACGTCCCTCGTCTTCAACGCGGCCCCGCACACCCGCGCCGGCATCCCGGCAGGCGGCGCGGGCGAGACGGCGGCCGACGGCGAGACCGTGGTCACCGCGCGCGAGGGCGGCGGGCACGTCCTGGACAACGGCCTGCTGCGCATCGGGATCGACGCCCGGGGCCTGGTCGTATCGGCCTACGACATCGAGGCGGACCGCGAGTCCGTCGCACCCGGCCGCGCCGCCAACCTGCTCCAGCTCCACGCGGACTTCCCGAACATGTGGGACGCCTGGGACGTCGACGAGTTCTACCGCAACACCGTCACGGACCTCACCGACGTGGACGAGGTCGTGCCCGAGGGAAGCGGGGTGCGGATCACCCGTACCTTCGGAGCCTCCCGCGTCACCCAGGTGCTGTCCCTGGCGCCGGGGGAGCGGCGGCTGTTGGTGGACACGGAGGTGGACTGGCACGAGACGGAGAAGTTCCTCAAGCTCGCCTTCCCGCTCGACGTGCACGCCGAACGGTACGCGTCGGAGACCCAGTTCGGGCACTTCCACCGGCCCACCCACACCAACACCTCATGGGAGGCCGCCAAGTTCGAGGCCTGCAACCACCGCTTCGTCCACCTGGAGGAGCCGGGCTGGGGCGTGGCCGTCGTCAACGACTCGACGTACGGACACGACGTGACCCGCACGGTCAGGACGGACGGCGACCGCGGTACGACCACCACCGTCCGGGTCTCCCTGCTGCGTGCCCCGCGCTTCCCGGACCCCGAGACCGACCAGGGCGTCCACCGCTTCCAGCACGCGCTGGTGCCGGGCGCCGGCATCGGCGACGCGGTGCGCGAGGGCTGGCGGATCAATGTGCCGGAGCGGCGGCTGGCGGGCGCGGGCGAGGTCGCGCCGCTGGTCACCGTCGACCGGGACGCGGTCGTGGTGACGGCGGTCAAGCTGGCCGACGACGGGAGCGGAGACGTGGTCGTGCGCTTCCACGAGGCCCACGGCGGGCGGGCGCGCGCGACGCTCACGGCCGGGTTCGAGGTGGCGGGGGTGACGGCGACGGATCTGCTGGAGCGGCCGCTCGCCGAGGCGGAGGCGCCCGCGCCTGAGCTGACGGGCCATCAGGTCGCCCTGCGGCTGCGGCCGTTCGAGCTGGTGACGCTGAGGTTCAGGCGGGCCTGAGCCGTCAGGCGGGGGCGAGGAGCGGGCGGGTGCCGATGGGCCGACCCGCTCCTCGCCCCCTGCCCAGTCACTCCGCACCCCACACACAGTCACTCCTCGACACGCCCCTGCTCGCTGAGCTGCGTCCGCAGCCACTGCTCCACCTCGCCCACGTGCGCGGCCGCCGCCGCCCGTGCCGCCTCCGGGTCGTGGGCGACCAGGGCCCGGTGGATCGCCGCGTGCTCCCGGCGGGTGCGTTCGAAGGCGCCCTCCTCCTGGTAGCCGCGCCAGACCCGGGCCCGGAAGGTGCGTGACGACAGGCCCTCCAGGATGGCGGCCATGGTGTCGTTGCCGGCCGCCGTCGCGATCTCGCGGTGGAAGGCCAGGTCGTGGGCGAGGATCTCCTCGGGATCGTCCGTGGCGTTCATCGCGGTGAGGTGCTTCTCCACCTCGGCGAGCTGGTCCGGCGTGATCCGGGCCGCCGCCAGCGCGGTCGCCGTCGACTCCAGCACCCGCCGCACCTCGAGGAGTTCCACCAGCTGCGGGCCCCGGGAGAGGTCGGCGACCACGCCGAACGTCTCCAGCAGGTCCCCGGCCTCCAGCTGGGTGACGTAGATCCCGGAACCGTGCCGGGCCTCCAGCACGCCCAGCACCGTCAGCGCGCGGATCGCCTCGCGCATCGAACTGCGGGAGATGCCGAGCTGGACCGCGAGATCGCGCTCGGTGGGCAGCCGTTGGCCGGGCTCCAGGCGACCCTCGCCGATCATGCCCTTGACCTGCTCGATCGCGCGCTGGGTCACGGTGCCCTTCTGCGGAGCCGTCTCGTCCACGCCGTTCCTCCAGTCACCGGGTGCGCCGAAGTCTAACCGGCACAGTGGTAGGACCACTACGGCCTGAATCAAGGAAAATCTGCCGCTGGAGGGTGTTCTTTCGGCAGAGTGGTCTGATAAGTATGCGGTCATCTGCTCGAACACAGCTCAACGAGGAGCCGCCAGATGCCCGGCAGGACAGTGGGGAAGCGCACCAGGTTCAGAATGCTCGGCGCGGTGGCCGCGGCGGCGAGTGTGTCGCTCGCGCTCACCGCGTGCGGCAGCACCAAGGACACCGGCGGCTCCGGCAGCGCGGGAGGCGGCGGCACCGGCAAGGTCGGGGTGATCCTGCCGCTGCTGACCTCGCCGTTCTGGCAGTCGTACAACGACTACGTGCCGAAGATGGCCAAGTCCGAGGGTGTCGACGCGCTGAAGACGGTCAACTCCAACAGTGACCCGGCCCAGCAGATCACCGACATCAACAACCAGCTCAACCAGGGCGTCAAGGGCCTGGTCGTGGCCCCCCTGGACAGCGCCGCGATCGAGGCCGGTCTCGACCAGGCCGACCGCAAGGGCGTGCCCGTGGTCGCGGTCGACGTGGCGCCCGACAAGGGCAAGGTCGCGATGGTCGTGCGCGCGAACAACGTGGCGTACGGCGAGAAGGCCTGCGAGTACCTGGGCCAGCACATCACCAGCGGCAAGGTCGTGCAGATCATGGGCGACCTTGCCTCGGTCAACGGCCGGGACCGCTCCGAGGCCTTCCGGAACTGCGTGAAGACGAAGTACCCCAAGCTCAAGGTCCTGGAGATCCCGGCCAAGTGGGAGTCCGACACCGCGGCCTCCAAGCTGGACACCCTCCTCAACGCCAACCCCGACATCAAGGGCATCTACATGCAGGCCGGCGGCGTCTACCTGGCGCCCACCCTGCAGACCCTCAAGTCCAAGGGCCTGTTGAAGACGGCCGGCACGGCGGGCCACATCGCGATCGTCTCCAACGACGGCATCCCGCAGGAGTTCGACGCCATCCGCAAGGGCCAGATCGACGCGACGGTCTCGCAGCCCGCCGACGCCTACGCCAAGTACGGCATGTACTACATCAAGGCCGCGATGGCGGGGAAGACCTTCAAGCCCGGTCCCACCGACCACGACTCGACCATCGTCAAGCTGCCCAGCGGCATTTTGGAGGACCAACTGCCCGCGCCGCTGGTGACGAAGGACAACGTGGACGACCCCAAGCTGTGGGGGAACACGGTCAAATGAGCACGGCCGTGATCACGCCTCTGGTGGAGGCCGTCGGCGTTGTCAAGCGCTACGGCCCCACCACCGCCCTCGCGGACGGCCGGCTCACCGTGCTGGCCGGCGAGTCCCACGCCCTCGTCGGCCGCAACGGCGCCGGCAAGTCGACCCTGGTCCAGGTCCTGACCGGACTCCAGGCGGCCGACGAGGGCACGGTCCGCTTCGACGGCGAGCCCGCACCCGCGCTCGCCGACCGCGACGCGTGGCGCCGCAAGGTGGCCTGCGTCTACCAACACCCCACGGTCGTTCCCGAGTTGACCGTGGCGGAGAACCTCTTCATCAACCGCCAGCCGCTGAGCCGCGGGTTCATCAGCTGGCGCCGGCTGCGCGCCGAGGCCACCGAACTCCTCGACACCTGGGACGTGCACGTCGACCCGGAGGCGCGCACCGCCGACCTCAAGGTCGAGGACCGCCAAATGGTGGAGATCGCCCGGGCGTTGAGCTTCGGGGCGCGCTTCATCATCCTCGACGAACCCACCGCCCAGCTCGACAACCGCGAGATCGAGCGGCTCTTCGGCCGCATGCGCGGCCTCCAGGACTCGGGCGTCACCTTCCTGTTCATCTCCCACCACCTCCAGGAGGTCTACGAGGTCTGCCAGACCGTCACGGTCCTGCGCGACGCCCGCTGGATCACCACCGCCCCCGTCGCGGACCTGCCCCGGGCGGCCCTGGTGGAGGCGATGGCGGGGGAGAGCCTGGAGACGATCGCCGAACAGGCCGTCCAGGAGAAGATCGTCGACGACAGCGCGCCGGTCCTCCTCGACGCCCGCGGGCTCACCGCGGACGCCTACCAGGACATCGACCTGACCGTCCGCCGCGGCGAGGTCGTCGGGCTCGCCGGCTCCAGCGGCAGCGGCAAGATCGAACTCGCCGAGTCCTTCGCCGGGTTGTACGCACCGACGGCGGGCACCGCTCAACTCGACGGCAAGCCCCTCCCGTTCGGCGACGTGCAGTCCGCGCTGCGGGCCGGCGTCGGCTGCGTGCCCCGCGACCGGCACGAACAGGGCCTGGTGGCCGGCATGACCATCGGCGACAACGCCACCATGAGCGTCCTCGAACGGCTCGGCCGCTTCGGCTTCGTCGGCACCGACCGCAAACGCGACTTCGCCACCGAGCTCATCGAACGCCTCGACATTCATGCCGAGGGCCCCGAACAACCGGTCTCCGACCTGTCCGGCGGCAACGCGCAGAAGGTCGTCATGGCCCGCGCCCTCGCCTCGGACCCGCGGCTGCTGGTCCTCATCAACCCCACCGCGGGCGTGGACGTGAAGTCCAAGGAGTCGCTGCTCGCCCGTGTGGACACCGCCCGCGAGGACGGTACCGCCGTACTCGTCGTCTCCGACGAACTCGACGACCTGCGGCGCTGCGACCGCGTCCTGGTCCTCTTCCACGGCCGCGTCGTCGCCGAGTACTCGGCGGGCTGGCGCGACCACGAGCTGATCGCCTCCATCGAAGGAGTGGACCATGGCTGACACCAAGGCTCCGCCGGTGAAGCCGGTGAGCATCCCCGACACCCGTTCGGCGAGGGCGGTGCTGGTGCGCCGAGCCCGTGAACTCGCCCTCGTTCCCGCGCTGTTGGTGCTCCTGCTGCTCGGCGCGGTGCTCAACGACTCCTTCTTCACCGAAGCCAACCTGATCTCCATCCTGGCCTCGTCCGCGGCGCTGGCGATGGTGGTGCTCGCCGAGTCGCTGGTGCTCATCACCGGCAAGTTCGACCTGTCCCTGGAGTCGGTCGTCGGCATCGCGCCCGCGGTCGCCGCGCTCCTGGTGCTGCCCGCCGCCAACGCCGGCTGGGGCACCGAACTCCCCGCCGGGCTCGCCCTGTTGGCGATCCCCCTGGTGGGCGCGGCGATCGGCGCCTTCAACGGCATCCTCGTGGTGAAGGTGAAGCTCAACGCGTTCATCGTCACCCTCGCCATGCTGATCATCCTGCGCGGACTCCTGGTCGGCGCCACCAAGGGCAAGACGCTCTTCGGCATGCCCGACTCGTTCTTCTCCCTGGCCACCAGCACCTTCCTGCGCATCCCCCTGTCGGTCTGGGTGGCCGCCATCGCCTTCGTCATCGCCGGGTTCTTCCTCAAGTACCACCGCCTGGGGCGCTCGTTGTACGCCATCGGCGGCAACCTGGAGGCGGCCCGCGCCGCCGGTATCCGCGTCGACCGGGTACGGCTCGGCGTGTACGTCGTCGCCGGTGTCCTCGCCTCCCTCGGCGGCCTCATGTACACCGGCTACGTCGGCGCGATCGGCGCCAACCAGGGCCAGAACATGATCTTCACCGTGTTCGCCGCGGCCGTCATCGGCGGCATCAGCCTCGACGGCGGCCGGGGCACGATGTTCGGCGCCCTCACCGGCGTACTCCTGCTGGGCGTGGTGAAGAACATGCTCACCCTGGCCCAGGTGCCGTCCTTCTGGATCGACGCCATCTACGGCGGAATCATCCTGGTCGCCCTCATGATCGCCCGCCTGACGACAGGCCGCGCCCAGGACTAGGACCAGGGCCTGCGACCCCGAGCGGATTCCGACCGCAACCGCGCGGAGTCCCAGCAGACAGGCCCCGTCCATGCCTCGACCTCCGCCACCGACCGAAAGGCCCTACGTGTCCCCGACGCCCGTCCCCTCTCTCCGCATCTCCGCGGTCGACACCTACGACATCCGGTTCCCGACCTCGCGCGAGCTCGACGGCTCCGACGCGATGAATCCGGACCCCGACTACTCGGCCGCGTACGTCGTGCTGCGCACGGACGCCGAGGACGGCACGCAGGGGCCGGAGGGGCACGGGTTCACCTTCACCATCGGGCGGGGCAACGAGGTCCAGGTCGCCGCGATCCACGCGCTGCGCCACCATGTGGTCGGCCGGTCCGTGGACGAGGTGTGCGACGACCCGGGGGCGCTGTACCGGGACCTGATCGGCGACAGCCAACTGCGGTGGCTGGGGCCCGAGAAGGGCGTGATGCACATGGCGATCGGCGCGGTCGTCAACGCCGTGTGGGACCTCGCCGCCAAGCGCGCCGACAAGCCGCTGTGGCGCCTGCTCGCCGACGCCGAGCCCGAATGGCTGGTCGGCCAGATCGACTTCCGCTACCTCACCGACGCGCTGACCCCCGAAGAGGCCCTGGAGATCCTTCGCCGGGGCCGGGCGGGCGCCGCCGAACGCACCGCCGACCTGCTGGCCCGCGGCTTCCCCGCCTACACCACCTCACCGGGCTGGCTCGGCTACAGCGACGAGAAGCTCACCCGGCTCGCCGCCGCGGCGGTCGCCGACGGCTTCCAGCAGATCAAGCTGAAGGTGGGCGCCGACCTGGACGACGACATACGGCGCTGCCGGGTCGCCCGCGAGGTCGTCGGCCCCGACATCCGCGTCGCGATCGACGCCAACCAGCGCTGGGACGTGGCCGAGGCGATCCGCTGGACCAAGGCGCTGGCCGAGTTCGACCCGTACTGGATCGAGGAGCCCACCAGCCCCGACGACATCCTCGGCCACGCGGCGATCCGCGCCGCCGTCGCCCCCGTCAAGGTCGCCACCGGCGAACACGTCCAGAACCGGATCGTCTTCAAGCAGCTCCTCCAGGCCGGCGCCCTCGACATCGTCCAGATCGACGCGGCCCGCGTCGGCGGCGTCAACGAGAACCTCGCGATCCTGCTGCTCGCCGCCAAGTTCGGCGTCCCGGTCTGCCCGCACGCCGGCGGCGTCGGCCTGTGCGAACTCGTCCAGCACCTCTCGATGTTCGACTACGTATCGGTGTCGGGCACGGTCGAGGACCGTGTGATCGAATACGTCGATCATCTGCACGAGCACTTCCTCGAACCGGTGGTGATCAGAGAGGGTCACTACACGGCACCCAGCGCGCCGGGCTTCTCGGCCGCCATGCGGCCGGAGTCCATCGCGCGGTACACCTTTCCCGGCGGCGCCTTCTGGGCCGCCGACCTGGACGAGAAGAAGGGACGGGCGGCATGACCGACTTCGACGGGCTGAAGGCCCTGGTCACCGGCGGCGCCTCCGGCATCGGCAGGGCGACGGCCGAACTCCTCGCCGCACGCGGTGCACAAGTCGCCGTCCTCGACCTCGACCCCTCCACGGTGGAGAAGCCGCTGCTGGGCTACCGGGCAGACGTCAGCGATGACGCCTCGGTACGGGAGGCGGTGGCGGCCGCGGTCGCCGAACTCGGCGGCCTCGACGTGGTGGTCAACAACGCGGGCGTCGGCGCCCAGGGCACCGTCGAGGACAACGACGACGCCGAATGGCACCGCGTCCTCGACGTCAACGTCGTCGGCATGGTCCGGGTGACCCGCGCCGCGCTGCCGCACCTGCGGCAGTCGCGGCACGCGGCCGTCGTCAACACCTGCTCGATCGCGGCCACGGCGGGCCTGCCCCAGCGCGCCCTCTACAGCGCGACCAAGGGCGCCGTGTACTCCCTCACCCTCGCCATGGCCGCCGACCACCTCCGCGAGGGCATCCGCGTCAACTGCGTCAACCCCGGTACGGCGGACACCCCTTGGGTCGGCCGACTGCTGGACTCGGCCACCGACCCCGCCGCCGAACGGGCCGCGCTGGAGGCCCGCCAGCCCAGTGGACGGCTCGTCTCGGCCGACGAAGTGGCGGGCGCCATCGCCTACTTCGCCAGCCCTCTGTCCGGCGCCACCACCGGCACCTCGCTCGCCGTCGACGGCGGCATGCAGGGCCTGCGGCTGCGCCCGGCGGGCCAGTGAGCACCCTCGGCCGGAGCGGAGTCCCGGTCAGCCCCCTGGCTCTCGGCGCCGCCCCGCTCGGCAACCTCTACACCGAACTGGGCGAGGACCAGGCCCACGTCGCCGTCGCGACCGCCTGGCAGCACGGCATCCGCTACTTCGACACCGCCCCGCACTACGGCATCGGCCTGTCCGAACGCCGGCTCGGCGCGGCCCTGCGCGAGCACCCGCGGACCGAGTACACGATCTCCACCAAGGTCGGCCGCCGCCTGGAGCCGACACCGGAGGCGACCGGTGACGACCTCGCCAACGGCTTCGCCGTCCCCGCGACCCACCGGCGCGTCTGGGACTTCACGGCCGACGGCGTACGCCGCACCCTGGAGTCCAGCCTCGAACGGCTCGGCCTCGACCACGTCGACGTCGTCTACCTCCACGACCCCGACGAGCACGCCGAAGAGGCCTTCCGCGAGGGCTATCCGGCCCTGGAGAAGCTCCGCTCGGAAGGCGTGGTGCGCGCCATCGGCGCCGGCATGAACCAGACCCCGATGCTCACCCGCTTCGTCCGCGAGACGGACATCGACGTCGTCCTGTGCGCCGGCCGCTACACGCTCCTGGACCACACGGCCCTCGCCGACCTCCTCCCGGCGGCCCAGGAACGCGGCACCTCCGTCGTCATCGGCGGAGCCTTCAACTCCGGCCTGCTGGCCGACCCGAAGCCCGGAGCGACCTTCGACTACGCCGCCGCGCCGCGGGAGTTGCTGGACCACGCCCTGCGCCTGAAGTCCCTCGCGGAGCAGCACGGCACCACCCTGCGCGCCGCCGCCCTGGCCTTCTGCGCCGCGCATCCGGTGGTCGCGAGCGTGCTGGTGGGCGCGCGGACGGCGGCCGAAGTCCAGGACTGCGCCGAGCAGTTCGCGGCGCCCGTGCCGCAGGAGTTCTGGGAGGAGCTGCGCGCCGAGGGCCTGCTCCCGCCGACCGCACCCGTGCCCACCGCGACCGTGCCCACCGCACCCGTGCCCTCCGGCTCCGCGCCCGCTGCGGAGGAGCCGTCATGAGGGTCGCCCTGCACACGAAGGTCCGCGCGGACCGCGTCGACGAGTACGAGGCCGCCCACCGCGAGGTCCCGAAGGAACTCACGGCCGCGATCCGCGAGGCCGGCGCCACCTCCTGGACCATCTGGCGCAGCGGCACCGACCTCTTCCACCTCCTGGAGTGCGAGGACTACGCCCGCCTCCTCGCCACGCTGAAGGAGCTCCCCGTCAACGTCGCCTGGCAGGCACGAATGGTCCAACTCCTCGACGTGGTCCACGACTACTCCGACGAGGGCACGGACGCGAGCCTTCCCGTCGTATGGGAGCTGCCATGACCGTAGACGCCCACCACCACATCTGGGACCTGTCCGTCCGCGACCAGGACTGGATCCCCGAAGACAGCGTGCTGCGCCGGGACTTCGGCCTCTCCGACCTCGTCCCCGAGGCCCGCGCGGCCGGAGTGGACCGTACGATCCTCGTGCAGACGATCACCGTGCCCGAGGAGACCCCGGAGTTCCTGGCCCTGGCGGAGGCGCACGACCTCGTCGCCGGCGTGGTCGGCTGGACCGACCTCACCCGCCCGGACGTGGCCGACGAACTGGCCCGACTGCGCGAACTCCCCGGCGGCCACTACCTCAAGGGCATCCGCCACCAGGTCCAGGGCGAGCCCGACCCGGAGTGGTTGCTGCGCCCCGACGTCCACCGCGGCCTGGCGGCGCTCACGGAGGCGGGCCTGGTCTACGACCTGATCGTGCAGCCCCACCAGCTCCCGGCCTCCGCCAAGGCCGCCGCGTCCCACCCCGAACTCACCTTCGTCCTGGACCACTTGGGCAAGCCGCCGATCGCGTCCGGGACCCTGGACGCCTGGGCCGCCGACGTCCGCGCCCTCGCCGCCCTGCCCAACGTGGTCGCCAAGCTGTCGGGTCTGGTCACCGAGGCGGACCCGCAGACGTGGACCGTCGACGACCTGCGGCCCTCCGTGGACATCGCTCTGGACGCCTTCGGCCCCGACCGCCTGATGTTCGGCTCGGACTGGCCGGTGTCCGTACTGGGTGCGACGTACGGGCAAGTGGTCGACGCGGCACGGGAGTTGACGCCCGAGTCGGCGCACACCCAGATCTTCGAGGCCACGGCCACTCGCGTCTACGGCCTCTGACGGCTACGACCGGCTCCGACGGCTGCGAGGGGCTCCGACGGTTACGAGCTCTGAGCCACCCCGGCGAGCCTCGTCGGCGGCAGATACTCCCGCACGAACGTCCGCTCCCACCACGCCCCCGTCTCCCGCAACTCCCGCCAGTTCGTGTACCGGTACCGGAACAGCCGCGCGCGGACGAAGCGGGGCGGGGCGTCGGGCGGGAACGGGGAGCGGCGCAGGAGCCGTAGCGTGTCGCGGTCGTTCTCCAGCAGGCGCTCCACCAGCGCGCCGAACCACGGCTCGGCGTAGGCCGGCGACAGCGCCGCGAACCACATCAGCCAGTCCAGCCGCAGATGGTACGGCGCGAACTGGCGTGGCAGGCGCCGCGGATCACCCGGCTTGCCCTTGAACTCGTACTCCCGCCAGTCCGAGTCCTCGCGGGGCACGTCCTCCGCCGTGCCCTCGATCACCACCTCGTACCGGACCCGGCTGACGGTGCCGAACGCGCCGTAGGTGTTGACCAGATGGAGCGGGTCGAAGGAGCGGTTCATGACCTGGCGGCGGGAGAGCATGTTGCGCACCGGGTGGTAGCTCAGGCCGACGAGCAGGGTGGTCACCGCGAGGACGAGCACCTCGTACCAGAGCGGGGCGGCGGTCACGGACGACGGTGCTTCTCCCGGGAGTTGCAGCGCGGAGAGCGCGAGCACGATCGTGATCCAGTTCAGCCAGGAGAAGTTGCCGGACAGCACCAGCCACAGCTGGGTCAGGATCATCAGGGACGCGGCGGCCGTGGCGATGGGCTGCGGGGTGAACAGCAGGACGGGCACGACGAGTTGGGTGACGTGGTTCGCGGCTGCCTCGACCCGGTGCAGGGGCCGGGGGAGGTGGTGGAAGAACCAGCTCAGCGGGCCCGGCATGGGTTGCGTCTCGTGATGGTGGTAGAGGCAGGTCAGCTTCCGCCAGCAGGCGTCGCCGCGCATCTTGATCAGACCGGCGCCGAACTCGACGCGGAACAGGATCCACCGCAGCAGGAAGAGCAGCACGATCGGCGGGGCCACGTCGTCGTTGCCGAGGAGGACCGCGACGAAGCCCACCTCGAGGAGCAGCGACTCCCAGCCGAACGCGTACCAGGTCTGTCCGACGTTGACGATCGACAGATACAGCACCCACGGCACCAGCCACAGCAACATCCCTGACCAGAGCGGCAGTTGGGAGTCCAGCCCGGCGACCAGCGCGACCGACACCCCGCAACCGGTCCAGGCGCAGGCCGCGAAGAAGCGGTCGGAGTAGTGGAGTTGGAAGAGACTCGGCGCCCGCCTGAACGGCACCCGGGCGACCAGCCGCGGGACGGGAAGCATGCCGCGCTCGCCGATCAGCGCGCGGAACTGCAGGGCCGCCGTCAGGAACGCCACCAGATACACACCGGCGAGAGCGCGCTGGAGGACGAGTCGACTCCACCAGTAGTCGGATGCGGTGAACCACTGCACGGTCGCCCCCGCCTCCCTCCGTCTCCGCTCACCTTGAGCGCGTCGGAACCTTATGTCACTCTCCGTGTATCCCGCCTCCACTTGCGTAACCCAAGTGAGTGACGCAGACAATGGTGACGAACTGCCTTCTGTGAGGCGGGAGGATCAGGTGCGAACAGTCACCGGAACCATCGCCACGGCCTGCGCGCTCTCGGCGGCGCTCCTTGTCGCCGGCTGCGGAGGCGACGGCGCCAAGGACATGAAGTCGAGCGGAGAGGTCTTCCTGCAGCCCGCCGCGGCGCAGGGCCCCGACCCCTTCACCGAGTCGACGGCCACCTCGACGGCCATGCCGGCCGTCCCATCGCCGGCCACGCGCGAACCGCGACCCGCCCGCACGGCCGCGACGGCATCAACCGTGCCGCCCGCGTCGACGGGATCCGGTCAGCGCTTCCGTTCCCTCCAGGGCGGCACCCCAGGCCTCTACGCGGGCACCGCAGGCGCGGCCGGCTGCGACGTGAACCGGCAGATCGACCACCTCAACGCGGACCCGTCCAGGTCCCGTGCCTTCGCGCGGGCCGAGGGGATCTCGCAGGCGTCCGTCCCCGCCTTTCTGCGCGGCCTCGCGCCCGTGACCCTGCGCGCCGACACCCGGGTCACCAACCACGGCTACCGCGCCGGACGGGCGACCGGCTACCAGTCCGTCCTCCAGGCCGGTACCGCCGTCCTCGTCGACAACCGCGGCACACCCCGCGTCCGCTGCGCCTGCGGCAACCCGCTGCGGCCGCCGGTCGCCCAGCACGGCGGCTCCACCACGAGCGGGCGACCCTGGTCCGGCTACCGGCCCGCGCAGGTCGTCGTCGTCACTCCCGCACCCCAGGTGATCACCACCATCACGATCATCGACATCGCCGACAACACCTGGATCGAGCGGCCCATCGGCCACGGCGCACACCACGACCGCGTCGTCCCGTCGCCGCTCCCGCTGACCCAGACGCCCACGCCCACGCCGGGCCTGACAACCCCCGTGCCGAACCCGACGACACCCACGCCGAGCCCGGACGACAGCGGGTCGAGCGCCGTCACCTCGCCGCGGGAGAACAGCACCTCCCCGACCGGCGAGAGCGACGAGAACGCCGTCACCTCCCCGTCGCCCACGGACTGCGTCACCCCCACCGTGACCGTCACCCCGGGCGCCACCGACGACGTGGTCCCGTCCCGGCCGCCCACCGCCCTGCCGGTCTGTCCCACGGCGACGGTCACGGCCACACCGCCCGCCGGCGTGCCCACGACCGTCCCCGGCTCCCTCACGCCCGCCTCCCCGCCGGACCCCGCCGACGAGATCGGACCCGAGACGGTCCCGGAGACCCCGGACCTGCCCGACGGCGGCGGTCTGATCCCCGACGACACGGACGCCCTCGACGGCTGACCCGAGCCCCGGCGAACCGTTGACCTCCGACCCGGCCGGGACCGTACCGAACCGTCCCGGCCGGGTCGAAGAATCCGGCGAATCCTGGCAAGGTGGGCCCATGGTTGATCGGGGAGCGAGCGCCCTGTCACTCCCGGACGACTGGCCGGCCCACCCGGATCCGATCCTGGCGCTCAATCGCATGGGCAGCTTCGACTGGGACCTGGACAACGGCCTGTTCCACATGGACGCCCAGGCCCACGAGGTCTTCGACCTGCGCCCCGACGAATACGACGACCACCCCGAGAGCCTCGCCGTCCGGGTCCCCACCGCCGAGGGCCACCGACTGGACACCCTGGTCTCCCAGGCGCTGAAGGACGGCAGTGAGAACTACGGCGCCTACTTCCGCATCCGCCGCCGGGACGGCACCCTGCGCTGGACCCACACACAGGGCTACATCCGGCGCGACGAGACGGGCCGTCCCCGCCGCGTCATCGGCATCGTCCGGGACGCCACCCAGGAGCTGAGCGACACCGAGGCGCACGGTGAGCAGGCCGCGCAGGACGCGGCCCGGCGCGAGCAGACCAACGTCGTCCAGCTGACCACGGCGGCCCTCGCGCACGCCCGCTCCGTGCAGGACGTCATCGACGTCCTCAAGGACACCCACGGCCTCACCCATCTGGGTGCGACCAGCCTGGTCATGGGCCAGGTCGAGGCCGGCCGGATCCGGCTGATCGCCGAGGGCCCCGCGGGCAGCTTCGTCCCCGGCACCGAGGTCACCCGGATCGACGAGCAATACCCGATGAGCGAGGTCGTACGGACCCTCACCCCGTGCTTCATCGAGTCCCCGCAGGAGTTCGCCGAGCGCTTCCCGATCCTCTGGCCCAACCTCGCCGACCTGAACATCACCGCGGCCGCCTACCTCCCGCTGATCGCCCAGGGCCGCCCGATCGGCGCGATGGGCCTGCTCTACAGCGACCGGCGCGGCTTCTCCCCGGAGGAGCGCAACGTCCTGCTCGCGCTCGGCAGCAGCATCGCGCAGAGCCTGCAACGGGCCATGTTCTACGAGCAGGAGAAGGATCTCGCCACCGGCCTCCAGCAGGCCATGCTGCCGCGCTCCATCCCCAGCGTGCGCGGCGCCGACGTCGCCGTCCGCTACCGCGCGGGCTCGGCCGCGGGCACCTTCGGGCGGGACATCGGCGGCGACTGGTACGACCTGATCCCGCTGCCCGGCGGCCGGGTCGGTGCCGTCATCGGCGACGTCCAGGGCCACGACACGCACGCGGCGGCCGTGATGGGCCAGCTCCGCATCGTCCTGCGCGCCTACGCCGCCGAGGGCCACACCCCCGCCACCGTCATGGCCCGCGCCTCCGTCTTCCTGCACGAACTCGACACCGACCGCTTCGCCACCTGCCTGTACGCGGAGGCCGACCTGGCCACCGGCGTCGTCCAGGTCGTCCGGGCCGGCCACATCGACCCGCTGATCCGGTACGCCGACGGCAGCTGCCGCCGGATCCCCGTCCAGGGCGGCCTCCCGCTCGGCCTGTCCGCCGAGTTCGGCAGCCTCGACTATCCCGTCGCCACCCTGGAGCTCGACCCGGGCAACACCCTCCTGCTGTGCACCGACGGCCTGGTCGAACTGCCCGGCGCCGACCTCGACGAGGGCATGCAGACCCTCACCGCCCTCATCCGCAGCGGCCCGGACGACGTACGCGACCTCGCGGACTGTCTGATCGACGTGGCCGAGGAGCGCGACGGCGACGACGACGTGGCCCTGCTCCTGCTGCGCCGCCGAGGTCTTGAGGTCCAGCAGCCCGGTGGCAGGCTCCAGCAGCACGTGGCGCCCGGCGACCCCGAGGCGCTCACCCAGGCCCGCCACATGATCCGCGCCGCGGTCCGCTCCTGGGGCGCCCGCGACCGCGCCGACGAGATCGAACTCGTCGCCGACGAACTGATCACCAACGCCCTCATGCACACCGAGGGCGCCGCGATCGTCACCCTCAGGGTCCTCACCGACGGCGACCGCCGGCTGCGCGTCGAGGTCGAGGACTCCTCCAGCGCCCTGCCGCGCCGCCGCGAGGCGGGGGAGTCGGGCGTGTCCGGACGCGGTCTGCTCCTGGTCGACCTGCTCACCGACGCGTGGGGCGTGGAGGCGCGGGGCGGCGGCAAGTGCGTGTGGTGCGAGTTCGTGATGCCGGCCGGCGACTGAACCCACCTGGCGTTGTCGGCGCCGGATGGCACCCTGGACGTATGCCGGAACTCCCCGAGGTCGAAGCGCTCAAAGACTTCCTCACCGAGCACCTGGTCGGACACGAGATCGTCCGGGTGCTGCCCGTCGCGATCAGCGTCCTGAAGACGTACGACCCTCCCCTCGCCGCCGTCGAGGGCCACGAGGTCACCGCCGTGCACCGGCACGGCAAGTTCCTCGACCTGGAGACGGACGGCGGGCCGCACTTCGTGACCCACCTCGCCCGCGCGGGCTGGCTGCACTGGAAGGACAAGCTCCCCGACGGCCCGCCCCGCCCCGGCAAGGGCCCCCTCGCCCTGCGCGTGGCCCTGGAGACCGGCGCGGGCTTCGACCTCACCGAGGCGGGCACCCAGAAGCGTCTCGCGGTGTACGTGGTTCAGGACCCCCAGGAGGTCCCGGGCGTCGCCCGCCTGGGCCCGGACCCGCTCGCCGACGCCTTCGACGAGCAGGCCTTCGCGGACCTCCTGAAGACCGAGAGACGTCAGCTCAAGGGCGCCCTGCGCGACCAGAGCCTCATCGCGGGCGTGGGTAACGCGTACAGCGACGAGATCCTGCACGCCGCGAAGATGTCCCCCTTCAAACTCGCCGCGTCCCTCACCCCCGAGGAGACCACCCGCCTCTACGAGGCCCTGCGCTCCACCCTCACCGAGGCCGTCGAGCGCTCCCGCGGAGTCGCCGCCGGCCGCCTGAAGGCCGAGAAGAAGAGCGGCCTGCGCGTCCACGGCCGCGCCGGCGAGGCCTGCCCGGTGTGCGGCGACACCATCCGCGAGGTCTCCTTCAGCGACTCCTCGCTCCAGTACTGCCCGACCTGCCAGACCGGCGGCAAACCGCTCGCGGACCGGAGGATGTCGAAGCTTCTCAAGTAGCCGGTCCGCGGTCAGGCTCGGCAGGCGGTCCACGGTCACTCGCCCAGGAAGCCGGTGACGGCCCGCCGGTAGACGTCCGGCTGCTCCAAGTCGATGAGGTGCCCGGCGTCCGGCACGGTCACCAGCGTCGAGTCGGGCAGCACCTCGTCGTACTCGCGGGCGATGCCCGGGTTCTTGTAGTCGCAGGAACCGCGCAGGATCAGCGTCGGCACGTGGACGCGGCGCAGTGCGGGCCGCGGGTCGGGGACCGTCAACTGGTCGGCGGTGGTGAGCTGGTTCGCGTAGAAGCCCGGCACGGACTCGGGCAGGTCGGTCAGCGGGCGGTCGGGGTGGCAGGTGGCCGCGGGGGCGGCGATCGTGAGCAGCTTGGCGAAGACGGGATCGATCTCGGCGTCGGGGACGAGGGCGTGAGCGGCGCGTGGGTTCGCCTCCATCAGCACCGACCACGCCAACAGCCGTGGGCTGGCCTCCAGTTCGTCGAGACGGTGCTGCTGTTTCGGGGTGAGCCGGTCCCAGATGTCGCCCTCGGAACGGTCCTTCCAGGCCGGCGCCCACAGCACGCCCGGCGAGGTGAGCACCATCCGCGCCACATGGTCGGGGTGCGCGGCGAGGTACTCGGCGGCGAGCGTGGCGCCCCAGGAGGCGCCCATCAGCACGACCCGGTCCGTGCCGATCCGCGCCCGTACGGCCTCCAGATCGGCGACCTGACGGGCCACCGTGTAGCCGGCCGGATCGGCGAGCCGGCCGGAGCGACCGGAGCCGAGCTGGTCGTAGGAGTACACGTCGTAGCCGCGCGTGGTGAGGAGGCGTTCCACCGCGTCCGGGCCGTCGCCGGGGGTGCCGGGGCCGCCGTGCAGCACGATGACCGGGGTGTCGCGCGGGGTGCCCTGGGCGCGTTGGAGTGTGTAGGCGAGGCGGGAGCCGGTGGGCAGCTCCCAGTAGCCGGTCGGCCGCGAACGCGGGTGCGGTGCGGCTTCGTCGAGGGGCTGGAGGACGGTCGCGCAGGCGGCCAGCGCGGTGGTGAGCAGGACGCCCGCGGTGATGAGGGCGGTGATCACGCGGCGCCGTACCCCCGCGTACACCGGGAGGGCGCAGCACACGATCAGCGCGGCGATCCCGGCGGCGGCGAGCAGGGCCAGGTCGGCCGTGACGGTGGCGGTCGCCCACAGGGCGGCGAGCGCGGTGAGGGGCGCGAGCAGCACACCGAGCAGGACCAGCAGGCCGCGCCCGATGAGGGCGACGGGGCGCGGGATCCGTCGCCGGGGCTTGATCTGCCGTGTCTGCGAAGGGAGTTGGGTTGTCGTCATACGGCGATGCTGCGGGCGTCGGCCCCTCGGTCGCGTCCGCCGGCGCGGGCCGACCGGGTCCCCGTCCAGGTGGACGGGATGTCCGCCCCCGGGTGGACGCGGGGCCTCGGCCGCCGTCCGTAGCCTGTCGGACGTGGGGGAACGCTGGAGACGATGGCGGCCCGATCAGGCCGTGGAACGCGGCCCGTTGTGGGTGCTGCTCGACGTGGTGATCGCGTACCTGTCGGCGGTGATCGCCGTCGGTCCGTCCGATCACACGGCCTCGGTGCTGTCCGGGTCGATCGCCGAACGGGCCTGCGCCGTGGTGTGGTTCGCGGCGATCGCGGGGCGCCGGTTCGCGCCGGCGTGCGCGCTGTGGGCGGCCGCCGTGGCCACCGTGACGGCGGTCGCGACCGGAGCCGAGGTCACCAACGTCTCCCTGGCGACCGCGCTCGCCCTCGCCCTGGTCGTCCGGACCCGCCCGACCCGGCGGGCGCTGGAGTGCGCGGGACCGCCGGCCCTCGCGGCCGTCGCCGTCCTCGCCACCGACGAGAACGCCTTCGTGCCCGCCGTCGCCGTCCACGTCGTGGCCTGGATCGTGGGCCGCGCGGGACGGGCCCGCCGCGAGGCGCGGGACGCGCTGCGCGCCCGGTCCAGCGAACAGGCGGTGGCGGCCGAACGCGCCCGGATGGCAAGGGAGTTGCACGACGCGGTCGGCCACGCCGTGACCGTCATGGTCACCCACGCGGGCGCGGCCCGCCTCACGCTGGGCACCGCATCACCGCCCGTGCGCGAGGCGTTGGCGCGGATCGAGGAGGTCGGCCGCGGCGCCATGACCGACCTCGACCGGATCCTGGGCCTCCTCACCGACACCTACGACGTCGAGGCCGCCCTGCGCGCCCTGGTCACCCGCCTGCCCGCCGACGTCACCGCCGAACTCCGGCTTCCCGCCCCGGAGTCGCTGCGCCGGCTGGAGCCGAGAGTCGCCGAGACGGTCGGCCGGGTGGTCCAGGAGTCACTGACCAACGTCGTACGCCACGCCCGGCCCGCCCACGCGGTCGTCACCGTCGAGGTCCGCGACCACGCGATCGCCGTCGCGGTCACGGACGACGGAACCGGCACCGGGGCCGACGCTCCGGGTGGCGGACGGGGGTTGCGCGCCATGCGGGAACGCGTGGCCGACCTCGGCGGCGATGTGGAGACCGGACCCACCGGGAGCGGCACCGGATGGCGAGTGGCGGCCGTGATCCCGCTCAAGGACCTGAAGGACCTGAAGGACCTGAAGGACCCGAAGGACCTGAAGGACCTGAAGGAGATCGAGGAATCGGGGGAGCGTTCATGATCCGTGTCCTGCTGGCCGACGACGAGGACCTCATGCGGGCCGGTCTGCGGATGATGCTCCAGACGCAGGCCGACCTCACCGTGGTCGGAGAGGCCGCCGACGGCCGGGAGGCGGTCCGGCTGGCCGCGGCGACCGCGCCCGACGTGGTGCTCATGGACGTACGCATGCCCGTCCTGGACGGTGTCGCCGCGACCCGGGAGATCACCGCCGCCGCGGTCGACGGCAGCCCCAGGGTGCTGATCCTGACGACCTTCGAACTGGACGAGTACGTCTTCGCGGCCGTCCGCGCGGGCGCCGGCGGATTCCTTCTCAAGCGGAGTCCGCCCGAGGTCCTGATCGACGGGATCCGCACGCTCGCGTCGGGGGAGGCGCTCCTCGGCCCCTCGGTGACGCGCCGTCTGCTGGCCGAGTTCGCCCGCTCGACGCCCGCCGCACCGGCCCCCGAGACCGCTCGCCGCCTGTCCCGGCTGACCGAGCGCGAACACGACGTCCTGCTTCTGCTGGGCCGCGGGCTGTCCAACCAGGAGATCGCCGACCGCCTGCACATCGGCGAGGCGACGGTGAAGACCCATGTGGCGCGGGTCCTCGACAAGCTCGCCCTGCGCGACCGCGTCCACGCCGTCGTCTTCGCCTTCGACCACGGCCTGGTGCGACCGGGCGGTTCGTGAGGCAGCGGCCTCAGGCCGGGTCGAGCGTCACCAGATGTTCGCCGTCCGCCGTGCGCACCTCGTAGTGGTCGATCTGGTCGGGGTGCATGGCCGCGCTGCCCTGGATGGTGTTGGGCCGGGCATCGTGGTCGGGCACGGTCCAGCTCGTCACTGTCTCCTCGGAGCCGTCACGGCCGACCACGACCAGGCGACAGGAGCGCGGTCCCGCGCCGTCCTTCACCTGGACCTGGATCGCGCTGCCCGACTCCTGGTCCGCGACCTTCACCTCGGCCCACACGCCCGTCTTCGCGTCGGTCGCGGCGACCTGCACGCCGGGGTCGCCGCCGCTCGCGTACACCGCGATGCCGGGACCGGCCACGGCGATCGCCACGGACGCGGCGACCGCGTACAGGAAGCGCCGGCGCCCGGCCTGATGGCGTGCCGCCACCGCGCCGAGGAGCCGGTCCAGCAGCTGCGGACCGGGTTTGGCCATGGGGTGCACGAAGCGCGGGGTCGCCCGGCGATACAGCATCATCTGCCGGGTGATGGGCCCGAACTCGGTCACGTGTGCCGCACAGCGCGCGCACTCCATGAGGTGGTCCTCGAAGCGGAAGGCGTCCGCCTCGTCCAGCACGCCGAGCGCGTACGCGGCGACGTCGCGATGCCTCTCCAGGGACCTCATGCCGAATCCTCGTGCCGTTGGGTGCGGGTTGGGTTACTCGTTGCTCCCATCGGTACGCACCAGACCGCCGAATCACTCAAGACACATACAGAATCGCAATCAAGGGATTCGTAGCGGCCCCGCCCCCGGATTGGTCCGGTTTCGAAACGGTCTCAAAAAAGGTGGATGGCGAGGTGGCCCAGGGGCAGGCCGAGTTGCCACGCCTTCGTCCACACCTTGGGTCCCTCGTCCTCACCGACCGCCGGACCGCCGCCCGGCACCGCCGCGTTGAGGTCGGGCGCGAGCAACTCCGTCTCCTCCAGCCAGCGCCAGGCCTCCTCCGCCAACGCCAAGTCCGGTGCGGGATCGCCGGATTCGACCACCCCGGCGGCGAGCAGGGCCATGCGCTCGCCCACCCAGTCCTGCCAGGGCTGGTCGTACGCGGTCAGTGACAGCCAGGTCTCCAACTGGGAGACCACCCGGATATTCGAGAGTTCGCCGTCGGCGTCGGACAGGAAGATGGTCAGCGCCAGGGCATCCCGCCCGGCGCGGAACTCGAAGGACGTCGGCGGCATGAGATCGCCCGTCCGCAGCAGCTCGTCGGCGATGTACTCGGCGTACAACCAGGCCATGGGGACGATGAGTTCGCCTTCGCCTGTGCCGTCCGCGCTCTCGTGACCTCTGTGCAGCATCCCTTCCTGCCTTCCTCCGGTGCGTGCGCGATGCCCGTCGCCGGGCCCCAGTCCGGAACACGGATGAAGACAGCCGATTACTCAACCATGGTCGTCAGCAAGGCGCTTTACCGAGGTTTGACCAAGCCTTCGGTTTCACCGCAGGTCGGCTGCATAACCGGGGAGCACCCGACGAAGGGCACGCAGCGCGTAGAACGCGCGAGACTTCACCGTACCGGGAGGGATCCCCAGCGTTTCGGCGGCTTCCGCCACACTCGCCCCCTGGAAGTACACGAGCACCAGGACTTCACGGTGCTCCGGAGTGAGTGTCTTCACAGCCTCGCGTACGTCGAGGGCGGCCGTCGCCCGTTCGGCGTGGTCGGCGATCACGCGCGAGTTCTCCAGGATCGCGTCCCCGACCTCGGCGGGCCGCGCCTGCCGGGCCCGCCGCGCGTCGATGGCGAGCCGCCGCCCGACGGTCATCAGCCAGGGGCGTACGGAGTCGAAGTCGTCGGCGCGCAGGGCCTCGGGATGCTGCCAGGCCCGCACCAGCGTCTCCTGGACGAGGTCCTCGGCGCGCTGCCGGTCGCCGTCACAGAGCCGGAGCAGGAGCGCGAAGAGGGGCCGGCCGTGCTCGCGCTGCAGCGCGACGAGCTCGTGCTCGGCGGTCGTCCCGTTCGTGAGGGTGGTTCCGGCCGTCATGGGCGTATGGCATCGCAGGGGACCGTTCCGGGACAGGGCACGCACACGGATCTGCGGCGGACGGTCGATCGCGTCGACGAACGGTCCGATGAACGGTCCCGTCCGGTCCGCGCGCTGGGCCGCGGGACCCCCTCGGGCGCACCGGACGGGCGAACCGGCGTGTCGGGGGCGTTCGGGAGAGCCTCGGGCTCCGTACCTTTTGTGGGTAAATATGACCACAGTGAGGTGGGCTGATGATTGCACGCAGACGACAGGTCGTCCTGGCCCTCGCCGCGATCCTCGTCGGAGGAGCCGCCTGCCAGGCCCAGGACCACCAGTCGCCTTCCCGGGCCGGGCAGCCGGCGCCCTCGGCGGCCCGCGGATTCACGCTCGTCGCCTCCGGTGACGTCCTCCCGCACAGCTCGATCATCGACCGCGCGCTGTTCGACGGAGGCGGCAAGGGCTACGACTTCCGCCCGATGCTCCAAGGAGTGAAGCCGATCGTCTCCGGTGCCGATCTGGCGCTGTGTCACATGGAGACCGTCTACGGCGCGAACGGCGACTACACCGGCTACCCGACCTTCAAGTCCCCGCCCGAGGTGGCCCGGGCGCTGGCCGCCACCGGCTACGACGGCTGCTCCACCGCCTCCAACCACAGCCTCGACGACGGCGCCGCCGGCATCCTGCGCACTCTCGACGCGCTGGACCGAGCGGGCGTGGGTCACGCGGGAACGGCGCGCACGGCGGCCGAGGCGCGCTCCGTCACCGTCCTGCGCGCCGGTTCGGCGAAGGTCGCCCACCTCGCCTACACCTACGACACGAACGGGTTCCCGCTGCCGCCGGGTCAGCCGTGGGCCGTGGATCTCATCGACCAGAACAAGATTCTCAGGGATTCCCGGGCCGCGCGGAAGGCGGGCGCCGACGTGGTCGTCGTCTCGCTCCACTGGGGCACGGAATGGCAGGACGCCCCGGACGAGCAGCAACTCGCCCTGGCCGCAACACTCACCGCGGCACGGACCGGCGGCCGCCCCGACATCGACCTGATCATCGGCACCCACGCGCACGTCCCGCAGGCCTACGAGAAGGTCAACGGCACCTGGGTGGTCTACGGCATGGGCGACCAGATCGCCGGCGAGATGACCAACCACGAGGGCGTCCAGGACCCGCGCGGCAACGAGTCGAGCATCGCCCGCTTCACCTTCGCCCCGCCGGCCGCGCCGGGCGCCCGCTGGCGGGTGACCAAGGCCGAGTTCATCCCCCAGCGGTTCGACATCGACGCGGGGCGCGTGGTCGACCTCAACCGGGCGCTCGCCGAGGGGGCGGACGTGCGCAGCGTGCGCGACCGCATCCGCGAGGTGGTGCTGAGCCGGGGCGCGGGCAAGGACGGGCTGGTGATGGGGAAGTAGCGGGCGGCGGCCGAGGGGAGACGGCTCAGTCCGCGTCCTCGGGGTCGAAGGTCCGCAGCATCTCCTTCAACACGCGTACGCACGCCCGGAGTTCGGCCTCGGTCAGCTCGCCGCCGACCTGCCGGTTCAGTGCGTGCTCGCGCGCGAGGATCGCGGTGATGACGGCTGTGCCCTCGTCCGTGATCCGGATCAACGAGGACCGCTGGTGCGCGGGGTTGGGCGTGGTCTCCGCCCAGCCCCGCTCCACCGCGTCGTTGACCATGCGCTGCACGAACTGCCGGGTCAGCGCCATGACGCGGCCCATCTGGGGCACCGTCATCGACCCGTACCTGTGCAGCAGGACCAGCACGGAGCGCACGCCGACGGACACGCCCTCGACCGCCTCGTCCTGCTCCAGTTTGCGCAGGCCGCGCCGGTAGAGAGCGCCGACGAGGTCGAACACCTCGCTGACGCGGTGGCCGAGATCGTCGGGCGGCAGCGGTGCGTCGATGTCGTTCACGCCGCCATCATGACACCTTGGTTGCCAAAGTCGGCCGAAGATGACACCTTGGTTGTCATGACAGCTGCTTCGGAACTGACCAATGCGGAACTGGGCAATGGGGAATTGGGCCACTCGGATCCGGGCCCTGCGGATCTGAGCCACTTCGCGTCCCCCGACGGCGACCTCGCCTACCGTGACAGCGGTGCCGGTGACCTCGTGGTCCTCGTCCACCCCGGATACGTCGACCACCGGATCTTCGACGACCAGATACCGGCGCTCGTCGCCGCCGGCCACCGGGTGATCGCCCCCGACGTACGCGGTCACGGCTTCTCCGCCAACGCGAGCAGGCCGTTCCGCTGGGCCGACGACCTCGGCGCGCTGCTGCGTCACCTGGACGCGGGCCCCGCCGTCCTGGTCGGCGCGTGCATGGGCGCGGCCGTCGCGACCGACACCGTGATCGAACACCCCGAACTGGTCCGTGCCGTGGTCGTCGCCGGCGGCGGCACCAGCGCCTTCGCGTACAGCGACCCGTGGACGACGGAGCGCGCGGCCGAGTCGCGCCGGCTGCTGGCCGCCGGTGACCTCGCCGGCTGGATCGAGGCCTTCGCCAAGAACATCTCCGGACCGCGCCGCTCCGTCGACGACATCGACCCGGAACTGGTGCGCCGGATGCGGGAGATGGCGGCGCACACCGTCGCCAAGCACACCGTCGGGGAGAAGGACTGGTACGTGCCGCTCGACGACCCCTGGAGCCGGGTCCCGGACATCGACGTGCCCGTCCTCGCCGTCCACGGCGCGCTCGACGCGGACGACGGCATCGCCATGGCCGAGAAGTTCGCGCGGACCGTCCCGGACGGCCGCTCCGTGACGATCGAGGACGCCGGGCACTTCCCCAACCTGGAGCGGCCCGACGCCTTCAACGCCGTACTGCTCGACTTCCTGCGGGGTCTGTGAGGCCTACGGCACCACCGTGACCGGCCACTTGCCCGCCTTCACCAGTCGCACGGCCACCGACCCCACGAACCGGTGGCCGGCCTGCTCCGAGGCGCCCACCACCACCGCGTCCGCCTTGAGTTCGTCGGCCGCCTTCGCCAGACCGCCGTAGGGGTCGCCGCGGAACGTGTGGAACTCCCAGCGCACGTCGAATATCCCCTTGGCCCGCTCGGTGGCGTCCCGGATCTCCGCGATCAGGTTCTCGGCGATCTCGTCCGTCGTCTCGGCGACCGGGGCGCCGAGCGCCGCGCCCGCCGCCATCACCGGCTGCACGTACACGATGGCCAGCAACGCGTGCTGGCGTCGGGCCAGGCCACCGGCGTAGGACGCGGCGCGGAGCGAGGAGTCGGAGCCGTCCACACCGACCACGATGACCTTGGGGCCGTCCGTGCCACGCTCGAACTGGTGCGAGTGCTGTTCCGTCACGGCGCAGAGGCTATCGGAAACCGCAGGTCCCGCCCCCGGCCGGGACGCCTCGACGGGCGCGGCGGGCAGGCTCTTCCTACAGTCGGAACCATGACTGCCACCGTGTCGGAACCATGACGGCCACCGTGGAGGCCGCGCCGCCCAAGGACAGCGGGGGCACAAACCGGCCTCCCGGCAGCGGTCCGCTGAGCAGAGTGCCCGAGGGTTTCGCGACCTTCTTCGGTGCCCTGGGCCTCCTGTGCGTCCTGCTGGCCTTCATCCCGGCGCTGCGCACCGCGCTGCGTCCGGTCGTCCGCTTCCTCGACCTGCTGATCGTCCCGGTCAGCGCCAACCTCGCCTACGCCGTCTTCCTCTTCCTGCTCGCAGCCGCGACCGCCGCCCGCAAGAAGGCCGCCTGGTGGCTGGTCGTCGTCTACCTGGGCCTGCTCGTCCTCACCGACGCCCTCGGTGTGGCGGTCGGCCTGTACTACGACTCCCTGCCGTCCCTGATCGTCTGCGGCCTCGCCCTGATCCTGCTGATCGTCGCCCGCAAGGAGTTCTACGCCGCCTCCCGCCGCGCCGCCGTCCGCCGCGCGCTGCTCGTCCTGGTCGTCGGCCTGGTCCTGGGCATCCTGGTCGGCTGGGGACTGGTCGAGCTGTTCCCGGGCACCCTGCCGCACGGCCAGCGCCTGGCCTGGGCCGCCAACCGGGTCTGCGGCGGCCTGGTCTCCGCCCGCTCCTTCGACGGCCGCCCGCCCCGCGCCCTGTACTTCCCGCTCGGCCTGTTCGGCGCGCTCGCGCTGCTCAGCGCCGCCGCCACCATGTTCCGTTCCCAGCGCATGGAAGCCGCCCTGCACGGCGACGAGGAGTCCCGCATCCGCGCCCTCCTCGCGGCCTACGGCGAGGGGGACTCCCTCGGCTACTTCGCCACCCGCCGCGACAAGGCCGTCGTCTTCTCGCCCAGCGGCAAGGCGGCCGTCACCTACCGCGTCGAGGCCGGCGTCTGCCTCGCCAGCGGCGACCCCGTCGGCGACCGGGAGGCCTGGCCGCACGCCCTCGCCGCCTGGCTGGACGTGGCCCGCAGACACGCCTGGGCGCCCGCCGCGATGGGCGCCTCCGAGGACGGCGCCAAGGCCTTCGCCCGCGCCGGACTCGGCGCGCTGCAACTCGGCGACGAGGCCATCCTGCACGTGGCCGACTTCGATCTGTCCGGCCGGGAGATGCGGGTCACCCGCCAAGCCGTCCACCGGGTCCGGCGTACCGGCGCGACCACCCGCGTCCGCCGCCACTGCGCCCTCACCGACCAGGAGATGGAGGAGATCGTCGACAAGGCCGACGCCTGGCGGGACACCGAGACCGAGCGCGGCTTCTCCATGGCCCTGGACCGCCTCGGCGACCCGGCCGACGGGGACTGCCTCCTCGTGGAAGCCCTCGGCGAGGACGGCCGGCTGCTCGCGCTGCTCTCCTTCGTGCCCTGGGGCAAGGACGGCGTCTCCCTCGACCTGATGCGCCGTGACCGCTCCGCGCCCAACGGGGTCATGGAGTTCATGGTCGCCGAACTGTGCGCAGCGGCACCCAAGTTGGGTGTCCGCCGGATCTCCCTCAACTTCGCCGTCTTCCGCTCGGTCTTCGAGGAGGGCGCCCGCATCGGCGCAGGGCCGGTGCTGCGCCTGTGGCGCCGACTGCTCCTGTTCTTCTCCCGGTGGTGGCAGCTGGAGGCCCTCTACCGCTCCAACGCCAAGTACCGCCCCGAGTGGTACCCCCGCTTCATCTGCTACGGCGACACCGCCTCCCTCGCCCGGATCGGCCTCGCCTCCGGAATCGCCGAAGGCTTCGTCTCCGTACCGTCGTTGCGCAAACTCTGGGGAAAGGGGCACCCGAAGGGGGCGCCCAGGCCCGCGACCACCGAGGGCCTGCCGTCGCCGGCGCTCGGCCTCGCCGGAGGGGACGAGGCCGGGCCCGGCGACCGGCACACCGGCCGGCCCGAACAGGTCCGCATCCGGCACCGCACACTCGACCGGCTGCGCGCCGACGGCACCGACCCCTACCCGGTCGGCATCCCGGCCCGTACCCACACCCTCGCCGAGGTCCGGCCGGGCGAGGAGGTCACCGTCGCGGGCCGGGTCATGCTGGTCCGCGACTTCGGCGGCATCGTCTTCGTCGGGCTGCGCGACTGGTCCGGCGACGGCCAACTCGCCCTCACCCGCGAGCAGTCCGGCGCCGAACTCGACCGTTTCACCGCCGACACGGACATCGGCGACCACATCACCGCCACCGGCCGCGCGGGCACCAGCGACCAGGGCGAGACCACCGTCTTCGTGACGTCCTGGCAGCTGATCGGCAAGTGCCTGCGCCCGCTGCCCGACAAACGCCGAGGCCTGACCGACCCAGAGGCCAAGGTCCGCATGCGCTACCTCGACCTGGTCTCCAGCCCCGCCGCCCGCGACGTGGTGCGTGCCCGCTCCACCGCCGTACAGGCCCTGCGCCAGGGCCTGTTGACGCGCGGCTACCTGGAGGTCGAGACGCCGATGCTCCAGCAGATCCACGGCGGCGCCAACGCCCGCCCCTTCACCACCCACATCAACGCCTACGACCTCGACCTCTACCTGCGCATCGCGCCCGAGCTCTACCTCAAGCGGCTGTGCGTCGGCGGCCTGGAGAAGGTCTTCGAGATGGGCCGCACCTTCCGTAACGAGGGCGTCTCCTACAAGCACAACCCCGAGTTCACGATGCTGGAGGCCTACCAGGCCTACGCCGACTACGACGTGATGCTCGACCTCGCCCGTGAGCTGATCCAGGGCGCCGCCACCGCCGCCTTCGGCTCGCCGATCGCGCGCAAGGGCGGCGAGGAGTACGACATCTCGGGCCCGTGGCCGGTCAAGACCGTGTACGGCGCGATCTCCGAGGCGCTGGGGGAGCCGGTCGACGCGGACACGGAACTGCGTGCGCTGCACCGGCTGTGCGACCGCGCGAAGGTGCCGTACACCGAGGAGAGCGGCCGCGGGGACGTCGTACTGGAGATGTACGAGCGGCTGGTGGAGGAGCGGACCGAGCTGCCGACCTTCTACAAGGACTTCCCGACCGACGTCTCGCCGCTGACCCGCCAGCACCGCGCCGATCCGCGGCTCGCCGAACGCTGGGACCTGGTCGCCTTCGGGACCGAACTCGGCACCGCCTACTCCGAGCTGACCGACCCCGTCGAGCAGCGCCGCCGACTCACCGCCCAGTCCCTCCTCGCCGCCGGCGGCGACCCCGAGGCGATGGAACTGGACGAGGACTTCCTCGACGCCCTCGAATACGCCATGCCGCCCACCGGCGGCCTCGGCATCGGCGTCGACCGACTGGTCATGTTCCTCACGGGCCTGACGATCCGTGAGACGCTCCCGTTCCCCCTGGTGCGCCGCCGCTGACCCGAATCACTGGGCCGTGTGGGTGCATTCCCGCCGCCGCGCCGGTGTTGCTGTGGTGCGTCGGCCTTCGGCCGGGCGACTCATGAGTCATGAAGAAGGATCAGTTGCTCACGCGGCGCGGGGCGTTGTTCGCCGGCGCAGCCGCTCTGGGGGCGGCCGGTACCGCCGGCGCGGTGCTGTGGGAGACCGGCGGCGGGCAGGCGAAGCCTCCCGCGCCCGCCGCGGGACCGCAGGCGAGCCGCCCGCTCAAGCCGTCCGCCTACCGGCTCCAGCCCCTGACCGGATACGGCCCGCCGCGCAGCACCGCCGGCCGGACCCTCGTACGGCACGAGCCCTTTCTGAAGATGTCCGGTCGCGGACGCACGATGGTGCTGACGTTCGACGACGGGCCCGACCCCCGCTACACCCCGCACATCCTGGACACCCTCGCCGAGTACGACGTGCGGGCCATGTTCTTCGTGTGCGGGGAGATGGCCGTCGACAACCAGGACCTGCTGGCCCGCATGGCCGACGAAGGGCATGTCGTCGGCAACCACACCTGGTCCCATCCGCTGCTGACCCGGTTGACCCGTAAGCAGATCCACTCCGAGATGGATCGCACCAGCGACGTGATCGAGGAGGCGTACGGGGAGCGGCCGCAGTGGTTCCGCGCGCCCTACGGCGCCTGGAACCGGGCCGCCTTCCAACTCGGCGCCGAGATGGGCATGGAGCCCCTCGCCTGGACGGTCGACACCCTCGACTGGACCACCCCGGGCACCCGCTCCATCGTCCACCGGGTGGAGGGCGGCGCCGCCCCCGGCGTCGTGGTGCTCTCGCACGACGCCGGGGGCGACCGCTCCCAGAGCGTCCGGGCCCTGCGCGACTATCTGCCGCAACTGCTGGATTCCGGCTATCACATGAGCGTGCCGAGACGGCGTACCGCGTAGAGCGCATGACGCCCGCCCGGTCGGGGAACGCTCAGCGGACCTCGACCAGGCGGGCGAACACGACCACGTTCCCGTCGTATCCGTGCTGCTTGGAGAAACCGCCCCCGCAGGTGATAACCCGCAATTCGGGGGTGCCCTTGGAACCGTAGACACGGTCGCCGGGGAAGTCGTTCTTCGCGAAGACCTCGATGCCGTAGATCTCGAAAACGGCCGTCTTCCCGTCCTTGCGCGCGACCTCTACTCGATTTCCCTTCTTCAGGGCTCCGAGTCCGTAGAACACGGCGGGGCCCTGTTTGTTGTCGACGTGGCCGACCACGACCGCCGTGCCCTTCTCGCCCGGCGACACCGCGCCGGTGAACCAGCCCGCCAGATTCGGATCCTCCGGCGGCGGCGCTCCGACCCAGCCGTCCGAGTCCAGGCCGACCGCCATCACGGGCGCGTCGACCTGGATCGACGGGATCCGCACCCGGTCGGGCATGGAGAACGCCAGCGGCTGGGCCTTGGCGAAGGTCCCGGGTACATGGCTGTCGGCCGCGGCCGCCGAGGCCGGCTGCGGCGGACCCACGTCGAACTCTCCCGAACCATTCCGAATGAGCGCGAGGCCGGTCAGCAGAACAAGCGCTATCACGCCCCAAGGAGCACGCTTCTTCGGCTGCGGCTCCTCCTCGTCGGCCAGCTCGAACGCAGACATCCGATTTCCCCTCTCGACGCGGCCGTCGCCACGTCATTCGCGCATACGAGAACGCTAAGTCCCGCGCGCGAAACCGGCGACGGGGGAGAAGCGAACGGGTGGCCGCCCGCTTCGCGCTCTCATTCCGTACTCCTTTGGTGCGCCATCCGAGTTGCCGTGCGCAGGAATTTTCTGACGGTCCGTGACCTGCGGTGATATCCGATTGTGCGGTTATCCCTCGGCGTGTCCTCTCACCAGGACGGACCAGCGCCGAAATGCGGCTTCGCGCAAGGCAACTGAGGGTCAGTCTGGGAGGCGCTTTCTCGCCGATCCACCGGGGAACAGGTCCCGGGGCGTCTTCCGCGGAGGATCACATGCGTACCACTCGTGCCCTGGCGGCCTCGGCCGTCGCGGTCGCCGCACTCGGACTCGCCGCTCCGGCGGCCGTCGCGCGCGACGGAATGAACCTGAGTCCCAGCAACATCGTCGCGTTGCCCAGCGTCATCGCCCGGGGCGGGCAGCTGACCCTGACCGTCGACAACTGCAATGGTCCGGCCACCGCGACCTCGGACGCGTTCCCGGCGACCACCCTCACGGGCACCAGCAGCCTGATGCGGGGCACCGCCACGGTCAACCGGAACGTGCGCACGGGCTCGCACAGCATCACGGTCACCTGCCAGAACGGGTCCGTGGTCAACCCGGCCGCCTTCACCGTCATCGGCGGTGTCCGCGGCGGTCTCGGCGGCAGCAGCACCAGCGGGGCGACGCCGACCGACATGGCGATCGGCGGCGGTCTCGTGGCCGCGGCCGCCGTCGGCAGCGCACTGTTCTGGATGCGCAGGCGGTCCGAGAAGCGCATCTGACCTCACCCCCTTCGGAGGACGGATCGCACGCACCACAGGCCTTCGCCCCGGATCCCTGGTCAGGATCCGGGGCGAAGGCCTGTGCGGGTGAGGCGCGGGGGTCAGCCGCCGTCCTCCCCGGTGCGGCGGCGCGAGAAGTGGTACGCCGCACCGACCGAGCCCACGATGAGCGCGGCACCCATGCCGAGCTCCTTGACGTCGAACCCGGCGATGCTGCCGCCCTCACCGGCGTGCACGCCCCGGTAGGGATTGAGCGGCACCGGTGTCGGGTTGACGGGGCGTCCGCCGGCGATGGTCAGATCCGTCGAGCCGCTCGCGCCGTCACACGCGAACGTCACCTGGTACAGCGCGCCCGGTTTGGCGTCCCAGTCGACCATCGCCGTCGCCGACGACTGGCCGGGGCGGATCCGCACCGTGTCGAAGACGGCCGACGTGACCGTCGCCGTGCCCCGGCAGCCGCCGTCACGGTTCAGCTGGAGCGTGACCTGACCGCCCGCCGCGATGGTCGAGGGCAGGACGCTGAAGCCGAACGGCGTGATGTTGCCTTCGCCGCTCGCGACGGCGGCGGGTGCTGAAAGGGCGAGGGCGCTGATGCCCAGCAGTGCGGCCGAAGCGACGCGTATCGCGCGCATGGTGGTTCCTCCGGTCCCCGAGGAGCAGCAGCGGACCTGTTCCGCTTGCGCCTGAAATGCACCTCGATGATCGAAACGCTAGGAACATGTGTACGTGTGCGCGATCGCAGTCGTGCGAATGGGGCAACCGTGTGGGCCGCTCAGGGGAACGGGGTTTGAAGGGCCGTCAGCCCCCGACGTGGGGGAAGAGCCGCAGGAAGGGTTCCGCCGACGCCGTGATGCCCCGGCTGTAGGGCGAGTCGAAGTCCCAGATGAGGAACAGCAGGAAGGCGATCAGGGCGGAGAACAGCCCGGCCAGGATCAGTTCGCGGGCGGTGCGCCGGATCTGCAGGGCGAAGACCATCCCGATGGTGACCACGGCTCCGGTCAGCAGTCCGAACCACACCACGCCCGGCATGGTCGCCCCCATGGCGTCCGCCCGTGCGTTGCGGGCCTGGTCGGCCGCCATGACCTGGTCGACGAGGGGCTGGTAGGCCTGCGCCTGGAAGTCCGTCGTCGGCTGGTAGTCGGTGACGTCCACGCGGATCCGCTCCAGGAGGTCGGTGCCCTTCCGGGTGACCTCGCCGTGGTCGGCCATCGACTTCCACTCGGTGTTGACGACCTGTCCGACGTAAGCGTTGACGTCGTCCCGGATGCGGTCCCGGACGTCGGGCGGATAGACCCGGACCCGTTCGGAGATCTCGTGCAGTGCGACGGCCTCGGCCTGCACGTGGTCCTGGGCGGCGCTGCGGGCCTCCCACACCCCGGCGATGGCCAGGCCCAGGACGATGGCGTACACCACGCCGATCCACATCGTCATGTACTCGATGACGTCCGGGGTCTCACTGATGTCCTCGTCTTCGGACGCCGTGCGGTGCCGCAGGAAGGTGATGATGACCACCACGACGCATGCGGCCAGCATCGCGAGAGTGAGAACAAGCCATTCCGGCAAGAGGTGCCTCCAGGAATCAGCGGGGCCGCAGCGCGGCGACGGCGATCACGGCGGGAGTCGTGATCAGCAGGACGAAAGTGAGCGGGGACGGACTGTCGTGGGTCGGCCGCTTGGGGGCCGGCGCACGGTATTTCGGGTAACTCACCGGACTGGCGCTCGGGCCGGGGGCGGGCTTGGCCGAGGGCTTCGGTGGCGGGGTTGGCGTGGGCTTCGGAGGGGGCGGGGGAGTCGGGGCCGGGGGGCGCGGTGCCGGCCGGGCGGCGGGTGGCGGGGCCGGAGCCGGGGGTGGTGGTGTGGGCGTCGGCTTCGGGGTGGGTTTCGGTTTCGGGGGCGGCGGCTTGGGTGTGGGCTTGGGCGGCGGTGGTTTCGGCGGGGGGCTGGGCGTCGGGGTCGGCGTGGGTTCGGGGCAGGGCGGAGGCGGAGGCGGCTTGGGACAGCCCGGGGGAGTCGGCCAGTCGAGGCTTCCGGCGACCGCCACCGCCTCCGTGCCGTCCGGGCCGGTCGAGGCGTACGCGCACGCGTCGGCCACCGCCACGCCCGCCGGTGCCCCCATCAGCAGCCAGGCCAGCGTCACCGGGGCCAACAGCCGGGCGGTGAGGCCGATTCGGGTCGGTTCGGGTCGATGCACGACGGAGATCATGAGCCCTCGCGGGCCCGCGCACGCGGTGGCGCAGAAGGATTGGCCCGAACGGGGGAAGTAGTGGGTCCGGGGGTTTGATCAGGACTCGCTCACGTCTCCGTCAATGCGTACGTATGCGCGAGAAACGGGACGAGTCGCACAGGTCGGTACGCCTGTGTCACAGGTTCCGGAAAGAAATCTGCGGGGCGGTTGAACACAACCGCAGGCCCCATGCGTACTCAGGGCCGTGCGGCGGCGCAGCAGGGCGCTGCGATAAGCCTTGGGATTATGGGGAGTTGAAGATGAAGACCTCCTGGCGGAGCGCCTCACTCGTGGCAAGCGCTGCGGCTGTACTGGCGCTGACGACGGCGTGCGGTCAGGACGGTGGCACGTCCTCGGTGGGCAGTCAGAACGTGGGAGCCACGGCTCCCGCGGGCGGTTACGGAAGCGTCCCGGCGGCCGGCGCCAGCCCCAGCAATGGCTACGGCGCCGACGGTCAGAACCTGGGCACCCAGACGACCCCCGCGGGCAAGCTCGCCGTCGCCGAGGACGCGGAGCTGGGCAAGGTGCTCACCGATGGCTCCGGCCTCACCCTCTACCGGTTCGACGACGACACCGCCGAGCCGCCCAAGTCGAGTTGCGACGGCGACTGCGCCACCGCCTGGCCGCCCGTGCCCGCGGACGACGCCACGGCCGGCGCCGGTATCGACAAGGCCCTGCTCGGCGAGGTCACCCGGACCGACGGCAGCAAGCAGCTGACCATCGGCGGCTGGCCGGCGTACCGCTACGCGAAGGACACCAAGGCCGGCGACATCACCGGTCAGGGCGTGGGCAAGAAGTGGTTCGCGCTGGCCCCCGACGGCAAGAAGGCCACCCTCGCGAGCCTGCCCGGTCTCTCCGTGCGCAAGGACCCCAAGCTCGGCGACATCGTCGTCGACAAGAACGGTCACACGGTCTACCGCTTCCTGAAGGACGTGGCCTGGCCCGACCCGATCTCGAACTGCACGGGCGCCTGCCTCGACAAGTGGCCGGTCGTCGCCCCGGTCGAGGCCAACGACACCAAGGGCCTCAAGAAGAGCGGCCTGATGGCCATCACGCGGCCCGACGGCATCAAGCAGATGACCATCGACTGCTGGCCGTCGTACACCTTCGCCGGTGACGAGGCTCCCGGTGACACCAACGGTCAGGGCGTCGGCGGTACTTGGTACGTCATGGCACCTGACGGAAAGCCGATCGGCGCGCCGAAGAAGTAGGGATCACCTCCCCAGGGCTGATCGCACCGGACAGCGCACGATCGAATGGTCCGCCCCCTCCGCACCGCACGGAGGGGGCGGACCGCTTTTGTGTTCCGGTTTTATGTTCCGGCGGGCATCTTTTGCTCTCGCGAGGGCGTCGAGTTGCCCTTTTTGATCGGGCGATTACGGCATGTGCCGCAGGCAGTGACCGGGAACGGACGGTCAATTTCCGTTTGGGCTCGCCCCGTTGGCAGGCGATCAGTAGCCTCAGCTCGAACACCGGATCGCCTACGCCTTGGAGAGATAGATGGAGCGTCCCGCCTGGGCCCCCCGGAGCATCGACATCTCGGTGCCCAGCGTTTCGCGCATCTACGACTACTACCTCGGTGGTTCGCACAATTTCGAGGTCGACCGGGAAGCGGCCCGCAAGGCGATGGACTTCATGCCGGGACTGCCCAAGATCATGCAGGCGAACCGGGCGTTCATGCGCCGCGCGGTGCGGTTCGCCGTCGACGAGGGCATCACCCAGTTCCTGGACATCGGCTCCGGCATCCCGACCTTCGGCAACGTCCACGAGGTCGCCCAGTCGGCCCGGCCCGGCGCACACGTCGTCTACGTCGACCACGACCCGGTGGCCGTCGCGCACAGCCAGGCGGTCCTTGCCGGCAACGAGGACGCCGACGTCGTCGCCGCCGACCTCCGCAAGCCCCAGGAGATCCTCGCCAGTGCCGAGGTGCAGCGGCTGATCGACGCGAACCGGCCGGTGGCCCTGCTCCTCGTTGCCATACTGCACTTCGTGGAGGACGAGGACGGCCCGTACGAAGCGGTGGCCCAGCTGCGCGACGCGCTCGCGCCCGGCAGCCTGCTGATCCTCACCCATGCCTCGTACGAGGGAATCCCGCTCCCCCCGGAGCGGGCCGCGGGCACGGTGGACGTGTACAAGGACATTCGCAACCCGCTGATCATGCGCTCGCGCGAGGAGATCGCGCGGTTCTTCGAGGGGTACGACATGGTGGAACCGGGACTGGTGCCGATGCCGCACTGGCGGCCGGAGACGGCACTGGAGGACGAGGATCCCTACGCGTTCTCCGGGTTCGCCGGCGTGGGGCGCACGGCGTGAGCGCGGAGCCGGACGGGCCGGAGGACAGACTGCGCCGGTTCGCGACGATCTGGAGCCGGGCGGTGTTCCCGGTGACCTCGACGTCGCTGACCCGGCCGGAGTTCGAGGAGCAACTCCTGCCGCTGGCCCGGCGGTTGAGCCAGGCCCTGCACACCCGGACGCTCGACGCGGACGAGGGCAGAGCGGTCGGCGCCGCCCTCGTCGCCGCGCACTGCACCGACCCCGAGGCGCTCAGCCGCTCGCTGGACTGTGTGCACGCCTATCTGGTGCTGTACTGCGGCGAGGACGGCGACCAGGAGGACCTGCGGGCCCGCGCCGCACGACTGCAGCACGCCATGGCCGCCGGGTACGCCCAGGCGCTGCGCGAGCGCACCCTGGCCGAGCAGGAGGCGATCTCCGCGGCCGCGCTCAAGGCGCAGGGCGTGGTCGCCCAGGCGCTGCACGCGAGCGAGGCCCGCTTCCGGGCCGTCTTCGAGGGCGCGGCCATAGGAATCGGCATCGCCGACCTCGAAGGCAACATCCTGCAAGTGAACGGCGCCCTGCTGCGCATGTTCGGACTCACCGACCAGATGCTCCGCGGCCGCCGGGTCCAGGAGTGGACCCATCCCGAGGACGCACCCCAGACCTGGACGCTCTACGACGAGCTGGTCCGCGGCGAGCGCGAGCACTACCACGTGGAGAAAGCCTTCTCCCGGCCCGACGGAACGGCCCTGTGGACCAATCTGACGGTCTCCCTGCTGCGTGACGCGGACGGCAGCCCGCAGTACCAGCTCGCCCTCATGGAGGACACCACCGAGCGCCGGCTGCTCAACCTCCGGCTGCGCTACGAGGCCACGCACGACGCGCTGACCGGACTGCCCAACCGGACCTTCTTCTTCGAGCGGCTCGAGAAGGCACTGGGCGCCGGAGCGGGCCAGCGCTTCGGCCTGTGCTACCTCGACCTCGACGGCTTCAAGGCCATCAACGACAGCCTCGGCCACGCGGCCGGCGACCGGCTGCTCGTCGAGGTCGCCGACCGGCTGCAGGCGTGCGCGACCGCGCCCGGCGAGATGGTCGCCCGGCTCGGCGGCGACGAGTTCGTGGCCCTGACCACCGGGACCGGCACCGAGCGCGAGGTCGACGAACTCGCCGACCGCATCATGAACGCCCTGGTCACGCCGATCAGCGTGGACGGCAGGGATCTCGTGGTGCGCGGCAGCATCGGCATCGTCGAGGGCCCGGCGGGCGAGCGCACCCCCGCCGAGGTGCTGCGCAGCGCCGACATCACGATGTACCGGGCCAAGTCCGCGGGCGGCAACCGCTACGAGCTCGCCGACGAGGAGGCCGACGCCCGCGCCATCACCCGGCACGGGCTCACCACGGCGCTGCCCACCGCCCTGGAGCGCGGCGAGTTCTTCATCGAGTACCAGCCCCTGGTCCACCTCGGCGACGGCAGCGTCCGCGGTGCCGAGGCCCTGGTGCGCTGGCTGCATCCGCAGCACGGCGTCCTCGGCCCGGACCGCTTCATCCCGCTGGCCGAACACACCGGCCTGATCGTCCCGTTGGGCCGCTGGGTCCTCGAACAGTCCGTTCGCCAGGCGCGCGAGTGGCGCGAGCGGTACGACGACGCGGGTCCGATGCGCATCAACGTGAACCTCTCGCCCTGCCAGCTCACCCACCCCGGTCTGGTCCAGGACACCGTCGACATCCTGGAGCGCACCGGCGTCCAGCCGGACGCCCTCTGCCTGGAGGTCACCGAGTCCGCGCTCATCGGCGCCGACGACGACCTCCTCAAACCGCTGCGCCGGCTCGCCGAGATGGGCGTCGACATCGCCCTGGACGACTTCGGCACCGGCTACTCCAACCTCGCCAACCTCCGCCGCCTGCCGGTGAGCATCCTCAAACTGGACCGCTCCTTCACCCAGAGCATGCAGCAGTTCCCGGCCGACCCCGTGGACCTCAAGATCGTCGAAGGGATCGTCGCCCTCGCCCACAGCCTGGACCTGGCGGTCACGGTCGAGGGCGTGGAGACCGGCGCGCAGGCCGAACAGCTCCGCATACTGGGCTGCGACACGGCCCAGGGCTGGTACTACGCCCGCCCGGGCCCGCCGGAGCGGTTGCACGAACTGGCGTTGGTGGACGCGACGGGCTGAGCCGCCCGGACGCACAGGGCGTGGGGGGGGGGGGGGGGCCCCCCCCCCCCCCCCCCCCGGCGGGGGCCCCCCCCCCCCCCCCCCCCCCCCCCCCCCAAGGTGGGTAAGTT